>CAYHIS010000050.1:0-1593 GCA_964356785.1 uncultured Rickettsiales bacterium | reverse complement strand
CCTACCAATGACGTTAATTTGAAAGGTTTAATTTTCAACGAGTTGCAAATTTAATTCTTGAGCTTTCTTTTTCAAAAAGTGCATTAGTTTAGCTCTTTGTTTATCTTGATAAAACTTTAATCCATGCTCCACATAAGCCAATCCTTTCATGAATAGTTTATAATAAAGTTCAGCTAATTTTCTTGCCGTAGCTTTTATTGCGATAGCTGGACCACGTTTAGCTCTTAGCCTTCTAGCAAAATCTCCCAGAGCTATATTTTTACTCAACAATATTGTTTGCGCTGCTTGTTTAAATATCTGCCCTGCCCTTGTTACTGATTTCTTCTTACTTCTTTTATTGATCTTACCAGATTGATGTTTACCTGGTGATAATCCTAACCATGATGTAAAATTTTTCTCCGAAGGCCACTGACTTAAATCAGTTCCTAATTCTGCTGTTAATCTTAAAAATGTATAATCTGTTATCCCGGGCAATGAAGTTGCATTTACATTATTAAGCTTTAATAGATTTTCGTGTAAATCTAATACCATTGGTTTGTTATGCCGGATGGGTTTTATCCGATGTTCTTTTATCTTTTGCTTATCATATTCTTTATCTTGGGCCACTTGCTTTAAAAGAATTTCTATCTTCTTATCGCAGGTTGCTATTTGATTTTGATAAAACATATAACCATCATAAGCTATCTGTAATTCAAATAAATATTCCTGCTTATAGTTCCCTTTTAATGCTTCTATTATTTTTTCAGATTTGCTTTTCTTTAGTGAAGTATGGCAAAGCAATAGTAGTTTGTTTTCATCTCGTTCTCCTTTTAATATAGCTTCTATCATTGCCATTCCGCTTGAACCATGAATTTGCGACAACACTTCTGGTAATCGAATATTCATTAGTGTCATTGCTTTTTGCATATGGTTAATATGCATGGCTGCTGTTTGTATTTTATCCTCTCTCAATCGCGTATAACACCTAAGTTCTCTAATAAAATCTTTAGGCACAAAACTTTTCCTTAGTAATCCCATCGAAAATAATTCTTTTATCCATTGGCAGTCCTGAACATCTGTTTTTCTTCCAGGTAAGTTTTTGCTATCGGCTGGATTTACTAAATAAACATCAAAGCCTGATTGCTCAAGTATATCATACAAGGTAATCCAATAAACTCCTGTTGCCTCCATAGCTACATGGGTAATGTGATGTTCTCTTAGATATTTCACCAACTCATTGTAAGAAGAGGTAAAGGTTTCAAAACTTTTTACTTGTGCTTCTTCTATAGCGACAAATACTTTTTGGCTGCCAATATCTATACCCGCAGCATTTTCAATAATCTTTCTTAATTTTGTCATAGCTTATTTTTTTAATAAGCATTGGAAGCAAGCTTCAAAGCATTTAAATGAAAATATTACTACCAAGCGGGATATTCACGCAAATGAATTCACCAATTATTGTTTTCTATATGCTTTGAAAACAAAACTCGCGAACAGGTACGAATCACTAGTTGGACATCTGTTATAGTGCTTGCTTCCTTTGCTTTGTTTAATAACAAAGGTAGTTCAACGTCATTCTTATTGTTTATTTTTTTTCTAAAATTTCTGCCTCGC
>CAYHIS010000049.1:0-1620 GCA_964356785.1 uncultured Rickettsiales bacterium | reverse complement strand
CCTGATAAGATTATTCTGCTCAATCAAAGCTTAAATCGTTTAATAAATTACTGAACAAATCAACAAAAAACCAACTTCCTGTTAAGTAACCCCTGAAACTTAACATCCCAATTTTTTCTTAAAAAATTTGAAAAAGAAGCATTTTTAAACTACAAATATTTGACAATTGCGTCTCTCTTTTCTTTTCTCTCTTGAAAATGAGGAGCTACGAAGGAAAAAACTCATTTTCAAATATAAATAGAATTATGCGTAGCAGAAAACTTATTCTCAATGAAAGGAGGCAGAGGACATTACTATGACTAGATTAACAGCAGAGCAACGCCTCGACCTCGGTAAATTATCTAGGAAATCTATACCTAAAAAGCTTTTGATGGAGGCTTTTGGAGTGAGCAGAACTTGTGTCTGGTTCTGGGGCAAACAAGACCTAAGAACAAGATTTGATATAGACAAAAATGGAAAAGGCAAGATAACTATAGAAGTAGAATCAACAATTCTTTTTATGAGGAATAGTTTCAAATGGGGAACAGCAAGAATACAGAATGGATTAAATGAACTTCCCGAATTTATGAAACAAGAGATAGAGATTACTATCGGTGTTTGCATTCAGCACTTCACTCTATCAAGACAAGCAATAAATGAAGTACTGAAAAAAGTAGGAGTAAATGGCTACTTCAATAAGAGAAAAAAAGCTTGGAAATTCTTTAGAGCAAAATATGCTAATGAACTCTGGCAGTTAGATTTGAAGAGATTTAAATTTCAAGGAAAGAAGTATGAGCTTCTTGTAATTATAGATGATTATTCGAGATTCATCTTAAAACTTCATGTATTTGACCATTCACCAAATATTGCTGAAATAACCCAGATAGTTAAGCCGTTGATTGATGAATTTCATCCTAAAAGTATATTGACTGATAATAATCCTTTTGCAGATACTTGGGCATATTGGTGTTTTCAAGAAGATGTTAATGCATTATTTGCTCATCCATATTATCCACAAGATAAAGGCAAGGTTGAAAGAGCAATAAGAAATATATCTGAAGAATTAGTCTATCTTTTTATGAATTTTAGCAAATGGTTTAATGTAGAATGCATTGAAAGTTGGAGGTGCTGGTTTAATGATAAAAGATATCATCGAGGGGTTAAAGATTATCCGAGCAGGTTATTTGTTAAGTTATGAACTTGACTTAACACTTCCACAAGCTTTATAAACCAATTTTATCTTAAAATATTAGTAGATTAAGAAAAGATAATATATCATTATCTATCACGATTATATCACAATCACTATCAAAGTTCATATTTATTTTTAATGAACATTATAGTCAAGAGAACTAAAAGCAAAAAACAAGACAAAATCAGATAATTTTATATCTTTTTCTGAAAAACTACTAAATTGGTAATAAATAAAACAATATTGCTAAAATAATACTGGTAATCAAAAAACGAATTCGCTATTGATGAGAAGGATAAGCTTAATTAACTCATCTGCAAAGCTTAAATCGTTTAATAGAATACCAATGAGAAATAAACTAAATAATACAAGATAAATGTAAGGAGGAAAAATAAAAATGGCAAAAATAAGTCCAGTTTCAATCAAGTATATAATTCATGCTAGATTTG
>CAYHIS010000048.1:0-1636 GCA_964356785.1 uncultured Rickettsiales bacterium | reverse complement strand
TAAGAGAGCATTTTTTTCATTCAAAATAATCATTATGTTTAAATTCCATCTAAACCCGCCTAAAAGATATTTTTATCAAATGCTTTTTTGGCGGGTAAACAATATACATACGCAAGGCGGGTTTGCGCCTGTGGTGAGTAGATGGGGGTTTTGAGTATGGGGGAGGTGATCTTGAATCAAGACATCAACAGAAATAGTAAGGAAAGGGCTGATTTAATATGACAAAAAGAAGCATTATTAAAGCAAAAATAGAAAGTGCTATATTAAATAAAAAATCTGAACAATGTTCTGTGTTAGAAAACCAAGAATCGATGTTAGCTCGCTATGTTAAGGAAGGGGTTTCCGAAGCGTTAAGTGAAATTAGGGATAAATTTGAAAATACAGAAGATACACAAAATTGTCTATCTTATCATAATACTAAACACACCAAAGATGTTATCCGAAGAGTTGAGACTTTAACCTTTACGCTTAACCAAACAACTACCAAACTTGTTACTGAACAGGAGATTAATATTGCTATTTTAGCCGCGGCTTTCCATGATGTCATTCAGCAATGGGATGTCAAACACATTATTACATCTAATGGTATATTTCAAGGGTTTACGAAAATCATGCGCGAACGCCATAGCCCTGATATTGAATTTGCAAGCGCCAACAAAGCTGTATTCTTTATGGAAAAAATAAATCACAAAAATACTTTACCACTCTTTTCTGATAATGATAAATTTTTGATTTCAGAAGCTATTAAAATTACAATTCCTAAATTTGATACTGCAAAAGGTTTTATAACTCAACCGTATTTAACCACTAAAACCCCATTAATTGCTCGCATAGTAGCTTTAGCTGACTTAGGAACTGCAGGTATGGATGGCCCGGAAGCTTTTTTATCAGAAGTGGATGCTTTATTTCGTGAAGAAAATATTGACATATCTAATGTCAGTAAAGATTTAGATAATCTTACTAATGATCAAAAAGATTATTATAGAAACCGCATAATTGATTGGCTGAAGCGAGAATTAGCCTTTGCAGAAGGTAGACGAAATAATTTATCAGATGAATTAAACGGTGCTCCAGATGAAGCCAAACAGAAGATATCAAAATTATTTACTACATTTGATGAATCTATTCATGGAATAAAAACAATGATTGACAGACGAACTGTGAAGCCTTTTGAAAAATTGTTAATCGAAATGGGTTATTGATATCTTAATCTTTTATTTATATTTTACTGATTTTAGTTTACAAGGATTTAACAATCAAAACAAATAGGCTCTTATGATAATACCTTATGAGCAAAGAACAAAAAATATCGCAAGCCGTGCAGTCATTTGAGGATACTTTTTCTGATCAGAAAGCAAGTGAGGTTAAGTATAAAATTGAAGAACAAGGTTTGCCTATTCGTTTTAAGGTGACAGATAGATGTCAGTGGCAGTGTTCCTTTTGTCATAATGAGGGCAATATGTTTACCAGTGATGTGAAATGGACTCCTGAATTAGAGCAAGTAGTTAAATCTTTGCAACAAGTTATAGGCAGTCAAGAAATACATTTTACAGGCGGCGAACCCACAGCTTCCAAATATTTAGAACAGATAACAGCAGGATTAGCATCTTTAGGTTTAGAGGTCAAGACAACTACT
>CAYHIS010000047.1:0-1711 GCA_964356785.1 uncultured Rickettsiales bacterium | reverse complement strand
AAACAAAGATTATTCAATCTCGATAAGCATGCTAATCCAAAAATTATAATTTCCGTTCTAATGTTAAGAGAGGGATTTGATGTAAATAACATCTGTGTTATTGTTCCATTAAGATCAAGCACATCTTATATCTTATTAGAGCAAGTAATCGGCAGGGGATTAAGATTAATGTGGCGTGAGCCAGAATTTGCAGAGATAAAAGATGAGAACAGGGAAAAACTGTTAGTAAAAAAGCAAGAGCCAGATAACTATTTAGATATTTTAAGCATAATCGAACATCCTGCTTTTATTGAATTTTACGAGAGAGTTTTAGAAGATGCTATTGGAAAAGTTGAAAAATTACCAAAAAGAGAAAGAGTCGTTGGAGATTTAATCAACATTCCACTAAAGGAAGGTTACGCCGATTATGACCTGTTCTGGCCTATAATCATCCACGATAAAGAAGAATTTATTGATATTGGAGAGTTATCTGTTGATGAATTAGAGCCATTTCCGACACCATTAGAACAACTTAGAAAGATTGTTCCTAAGAAAGAAGGAGATACTTTTTACGGAGAAGAATTAACTGTTAAAACTAGATTTGGAGAATACACAGTTACAGCAGAATTATTTAATGCTAAAAATTTCAACTCATTTATCTCAAAGTTAGTAAACATTGTTTCTGCTGTTCCCGTCAAAGTTTCAAGCAGGAATACTAAAAAATTCCCGATTATGCAAATCAATTCTGCACAAATAGCAAAACTTGCAGATAGATATATCAGGCATAAATTATTTAATCAAGAATTTGATCCTCTGAAAGATAACAATTGGAGAATTTTATTATTGACTGAATCAAAAATAACAGAGCATATTATCAGAAACATCAGCAAGAGCATTTATGATTTGCAGAATAAATTAGATATTGCAGAAGCCAAGATTGTAAGGAGATATTTTTCAGAAGTTACAGAACTTAAAGGCAGAGAAGAGTATTGCGTGAAAGTTTCAAAATCAATTTATCCAAAAATTCCATTCCCAAGTAATAAAGGAGGATTTGAAAGGTCATTTATTGAGTTTGTTGATAGAGATACAAAAGTTGATAGGTTTGTAAAAATCAGCGAGTATGCTCACAATTTCGCAAATATTCTTTATATCAGAGAAGATGGACTATTAGCCCATTACTTCCCAGATTTTATGGTAAAGATAGGAAATGTCATGTATGTAGTTGAAACAAAAGCAGAAAAAGATGTTAATAGCCCAAATGTAAAATTAAAACAGACCTCTACAATTGATTGGATAAACAAAATAAATGAATTAGACGAAGAAAACAGATTTAGTTGTATTTGGAAGTATGTATTATTAGGAGAAAAAACATTTTATTCAATGTCAGATAAAGGAGCAACAACAGAAGAGATTTTAGAATATAATTTGATGAGTAAATCAAAGGTCAAAGGAACATTAACAAGATTTACCAGCGATAATGATGATAAGTATTAAGAGGATATCGAGGCTTAACAATGTCAAATATAAGGATAAAATCCCTGACTTTGAAGAATTACCGTTCTTTTGGAAATGATGAACAGAAATTCATTTTTCCTGCTGAAGGTTATAACAAGCCAATAGCAATAGTTGGATATAATAATTCTGGCAAAACAAATTTAATGAATGCAATTTTATATACTTTAAACATAAATTTTGTCAGTAAAGAAACATTTTCATTAAATGATTTTCATAA
>CAYHIS010000046.1:0-1752 GCA_964356785.1 uncultured Rickettsiales bacterium | reverse complement strand
CTATGAGACCATTTGCTGATTCTATTAAATTCAATAAAGGAGCTTCATTATGATTATAATTATAATAACGATTTTTACCAACTGGTAAATTACCAAATGTTAGGAACAATATATTTAATTATTATTGACAATTATTTATATGTGCGTATACTATTTATATAATATATTAAATATTATGTCACATTGAAATAATTGAAACATAAGAGGTAATAACAATGACTAAAACTTTGAGTGAATGTATTAAGTTAGTAAAACAAGAAATCGTAGAAGATAAAAAAGCTTTTGATGGTTTTTTTAAAATTAGCTATCCTTATAAACTAATAGCAACGTCAAAAACAGATCTTTTGCACCCAAAGTCATTTGATATTACTGAAGAATGCGTGAAAGAATGGAGCAATGAGATTGTCAGCGCTTTAGCTGAAGTATCTCCAGATATAATTTACAATCTCAACGAACCGTCAGGTCCTACTATCCAAGTGGGAGAGGGAGCGACTTATGCTGCTATTGCAGCAGCAACAACAATAATCTTAGGTGGTGTTGGCGTATTTATGTATAATGCAATTCACGACTAGATATAGCTCTAACGCAGGACTTGAGGTGCAAACTAGGAACAAAGAATAATAACTTATAATTTACTTGCAATTCAATGCCTGCCTATATTTAAGTTCTGAATGGATTGATAAGATCATATGCCTAAAAAAGATAAACAAAATACCAATGTTTCTCAAAATAGATATTCTTTAGCAATTAATAAATTTGCTCAAATGGAAAGAGATTATGCATTGATTAGAAATGCCTATCATGATAAAGCCATAATCTACAATTATAAAGAATCAGAACTTTGTTATATAGAAGCGTCGGATCTAAAAAATAAAGCTGACCAGTTATTTTTAAAATATGAAATTCCACTAGAATTAAATTTGCTTAGTAAATCTTGGTATGAAATTGACTACGATTATACTACAGATGAACAACTAGAAGAATCGGGAAAACTATCTGACGAAGAGATGCATAATGGGCCTGTTCGTAAATATGTATAAAAAACACAAATTTCCAGAAATTTTTTATTTTGAAGGAATTTTAGCGATTTTCACTATAAAACTGCTTAAAAAAGGTGTTTTTTGCCCTTTATTTCACTCGATTTGGCTGTTTTGCCAAATTCTGAACGGAATTATCCCGTCTAAACGAATATTGGTGGAGCATCTATAGCTATTAAGCGTTTAAAATTATGCGCTAATGATTGCATGAATGCTTGGAATTGAACTTTAGCTAACCCACAATATCTCACGCGCTTATCCATTTTTGAGAAAGTGCTTTCATAGGGCATTCTAATTCTACTAATGAAGTTATCTTTCTCATGATTCTTAAGCTTCATATTATTCTTTTTTATTGCGCCATTATGACAGCCATTTATTGCTATAATTTTAGTCGCATCTTCCGTACAGTAACCCTTGTCTGCAATCATCATTCCTCCTTTAGGACAAATATGCTTTAACGCCTTCGCGTCAGTAATCCTTGCAGTTGTTGCTGCAACTTTAGTAATAAAGCCATGCTTCATGCAAACAGCAACATTGCGCTTACAACCATACCAATATTTATTCTTACCTTTGCAGCCATATGAAGCATCTTTATCTTTAGCAAATTCATTGATATTTTTATTATTTAATTTCTCTTCTCCAGCTTTAATGTATGCGTCTAGCCAAGCCGGTCTATTATTTAGGATTAATCTAGTTTAAGATTCCAAGGCAGTAG
>CAYHIS010000045.1:0-1816 GCA_964356785.1 uncultured Rickettsiales bacterium | reverse complement strand
GTTTAAAGTGTAGCGAGGATTAATCGGACTTAAGCGAGGTGCTTTGAGAGTTGAAAATAATCAAAAACTTTTTTTTGTAGTTTATTTAACGAAGTATATCTTTTCTTTGTAAGAATTTTATTTTTTTTGTTCTTATAAATATCTGTTACCTCCTGAATTTCATGCAATTGTTCAATCACATTATGGATATCGCTTCTTATGCCCAGAGTAGATATTTCTTTTTCAAGTAGTGAAAGTAGCAATAGCGAAATAAAGCAATAAAACCCATGCACTTTAATTTTCTGATCTGTCCAGTGGTACTTAGGCCACCAACAGCCACCCTTTCTATCTTTGCTTATTTTGAAAGTTTTCTCAATTAGTGCTTGAAGTGCATATGTCTCTATCATCTGTTTTCCATTTAATTTTGATATATTGCTGAAGTATATTGTCTTGCCTAGATAGATTTTACAATATTCCTCAATTGCTTCTTTCGTTGCAGACCATTCAAGATAAGGAAATTTATTATCTTTTAATTTAACGTCAGTTTTGATGATTTTCTTTAAGTATGTTCTTCCTTTTAAAATTGATTTTATATTATTTTTTACAGTATCTTTTGTTACATTAGAGGGAAGCTTGCCTTGCTTTATATAATTATCTAATCTTGTTTTTAGAGCTTTTAAACCTAATTTAACTTCATCTATGTGTTTACTTACAGTTTTAAATTCAGCTTCGTAGTGCTCTTGGCTATATTTAATAACAATATTTTTTCTAGAACCATATAAGATTTTTTTTGTCTTGTAAAAACATGTAATTTTTTCTTCATTTTCTTTGTCTTTAGAACTGTATGTTTCATATTTTTTAAGATCTATGCTTAGTAGATCTATGTGATCAGTTGGTTTAAGCTTGCTAATAAACTTAAAGTTATATTTATCAACTAATTTCATGTTATCTTTAGAAACATTTCCGGAGTCAAAAACAATTGTAATTGTTTTTCCTTTAGCAAGCTTGTCTCGTTTAGTTTTTAAATCTAGAATTGTTTCCTTAAAACTAGTTTGATCATTAATGTTCCCATCATAAAGTCGATGATATAGGGGAATGTGAAATTCTTCCGTTACCATTAATGCAAAATTTGTCTGTCTTAGATCTAGCCTATGTTGTTTATTCTTCCCTCTTTCTTCAATTTTACATCTCTTGTTAAATGAATGAATATAACTGTAGTAATTAGTTGAATCATAAAGCAATACGTCTAGATTTAGATTGTATTCTTTTACTACAGTTGCAGTAATTCTTTCTTCCATGGTTTTGATTTGTGCATCAGTTACTACATTCATATTGTCCCAAAACCTCTGTGAAGTTAATTTGTTAGTTTCAATGTTTGGAATTAAGTCAGGTAGCGAAGTCGTCCTTATCCATTTGGACATAGCTCTTTTGCTTTTTGCTCTAATAACTCTGTTGATGGCAGGGGTTATTAAATAGGTGCTAATGGGCATATCTTGATTTCTCTTGGCTACAACGCTGTCAATGATATTGAACAAATTAATCTTCTTAGCAATTTCAAAGAGTGTAGCAACTGCTCCAAAGTGAAGGCATGTTGTCTCATCTGGATCAATCACTTTATTTTCAAAATTCAATCCTCTATTAATGGCTTCAATGAGTTTCTCTTTATTGCCTATATATTTCTGAAAATCTGGGACTACCTTTCCGTTCACCCTCTTGTTTTGCCGAAGATAAAAATATTCGATTCCCTTTTTTTTCTTACTATCGATGTACATAAGGCTATAGTAGGTGGCTACGATAACCTTGTCAAGCATAATAGTAAGCCCAATATAAAGATTTT
>CAYHIS010000044.1:0-1869 GCA_964356785.1 uncultured Rickettsiales bacterium | reverse complement strand
GTTAGCTCCGCATTTGATAACATAAGGCGTAGTTATTTTGCGCATAGCTATTTGCGACGGCAGTTTATCTAAAAAGCTAAAAATAGCTGACATATCGTCTAAAATTTGATTGTCGCAGCCATAGGCATCAATTGTAAGATGCTTGCCAAAAGTGATGGTTGGTATTTTAGGATGTGTTTTAGGCATTTGATTATTTAAGAATATTAAAAATAATTTATAGGAGATTATATTAATAATAACACTTACAAAACTGTCCTTAATTTAAGTTAATCTTAAGTTAGATTAGGCGAAATGTCAATATGTTATTATGGCTTATTTAGTGGTTTTATCTAAGCCAAATTGTCAACCCCATTTAGAAATGTCATAGTCTCTGCCATATAGAAATGTCATACTTGGGGAAAATTAGTTAGCAAAAGCCATTTGATTTTCGACCTTTGGTTTTGAGAAAATAAACGGCCTTCGCCAAGGATGATTAGCCGGCGGCTGCCAAATCTGTCTCTGTTTAGTTAATCCGGTTACATACATCTTGATTACTTTTTGCGGTCGTTCTGGCAGAACCGTATAATCTAAATACTTGTCCTTTAAAGAAATAAATAATTCTCCATTTAGTCTTTCTTCTATTGATACTTTACTTCTTCGCAATACCAGTGTTGGCTGTATTTCAGATAGTTGAAACCATTGTCCTTTAAATCTAATAGTAAAGTCATTATTCACAGTTCTGATATTCTGCTCTGAAAAGATTTTGTCTAAATTGGTTTTGTCTATTTTGGTTAATGGTTTATGCAGGTTTTTCTTTCGAGTCAGAACAGCAAATTTTTGATTGAATTTAGGAATAAAGATTTCTTGTAAAAACTTGTTGGCTTCTCCTCTGGTGTTGATTTTTTCTAATCTTAATTCTTTAATCAGTCTGTCTTGCAAAGTGCCGAACAGTCTCTCTATCCTACCCTTTGCTTGCGGCGAGTGGGCGTGGATTACCTGAATGTCTAAATCTTTCATCGCTCTTTCAAATTGAGTTTTAACCTTTGGGTCGTCAAATAATGATCTGCTGTTTATTTTGTAAGTAGAGTGCCTGTCTAAATAGACGTTTACTGGTTTTCCTTTAGTTTCAGCGTATTTCTGCCAAAATGCGAAAGCTGGTTTTACTCCTTCGTTCTTTACAAACTCGGCTTGAGTGATTTTGCCGGTAGCGTCGTCTATTGCAGCTAAGAGGCAGAATTCAGGAGCTCGGTCTTCAAACCAGAGATGATACGAACCGTCAAATTGTTGCATCTCTCCATAGTATTCCTTTCGCGGTCTCCAGCTTCGGTATTCCTTGTTTGTTTTTCTTGATTTGGGTTTCCATAGTTTTACTTCAATCATTATCTGTCTGACTTTCTCTCGTCCTAATTTAATGTTGTGCCGCTCTTTCAATTTCTCGCTGGCAAAGGTTGGCTTAAAATCAGAGTAATGTTTTTTAAGATATTCTTTAGCTTGAGCGATTGTTTTCGGATCAATTCTTCGGTTGCCGGATTTTCCTCTGCTCCCATGAATTAAACCTTTGGCTCCGAATTGTTTGACTTTGGATTTTAATCTTTTTACTTGTCTTATTGCAAGGTTAATCTGTTTAGCTGCCTCTGTCCCGTTAATTTGACCGTTAAGTAATTTAGCAATCACGCTATACCTTGATAGCTCTTTAGAAGTCATTGAGATAATTTTTTGCGTCATACTATTTTCGTTTTTTATCTCGGTTTAAGTTAATTGCTTTTCCCGAATTATCGGGATTAGCATCAACTTAATGAGATGTTAGTTAGACGAAATAGTATGACACAAATTATCAAGGTATGACATTTCTAAATGGGACAACTATGACATTATCATGTGGGAGCGACA
>CAYHIS010000043.1:0-2033 GCA_964356785.1 uncultured Rickettsiales bacterium | reverse complement strand
TTGGGCGTTCCAAAACAGAAGTGCATAACCCCCTCAATCCACACATTTCTGTGGATAACTTCCCAACCTAAGGCTCATCTTTAAACTTCTCCTCAATTTTAATTGGTGCTGTAGAAGGCAATTTTTTCTGTACAGCTGGTGGTGATGGCCTTAACTCAAAATACCCATCCTCAAACTTAGCCCTAACCGGCCAAAACTGCTGAATACTTCTTAAAATTCTCTTTAATTTCATTCTTACCTTTCTATCATTTTCTTCTTCAGTTAATTGTTTAAAAAGTAATTGGTCAGGAAGCGCGAGAGTTTCTTCTAGCTCATTATTCCTATAAGCAAGGAATTTATAAAAATCAAGCGCCAAAGGATTGCGTTTAAAACAACGCACCATATTCATATCTAAAGGCGCAGAGTGTTTATGGATCCACCCTGCGTATGTTGGTTCAAGAATTATCTGTCCCTTTGAAAGCATTAATTGCCCTGGATTCTTGACATCAAAATAAACATCCCATGCTCGGGCAATCAGAGAATGAATACCAATAATTTGACCAGGTAAAGGGTTTTTAGGCTCAAATTTAATTACACTTGTAACGTAATTGATCAATTGTCTAAAAAGCGCCTTATTTGCATAGCCTTCTTCATATCCAACTTTTTTCACATACTCATTGAATGACCTGCCTACATCAATCACGTTTGTATTTTTAGTTCTCACCTCTGTATCAATAAAAATTTGATTCATCCGTGCAAAACAACCATAAGGAATTTCATATCTTTCATCGCGCGTTATAGTAACCCTACACCAGGGAACCTCTTTTATCCAATATGCGGGATTACCTTTTAACCTTTGCGTCGGCAAGCCAAATATCATAAAAATATTAGAGGAAAACCAAACATCCGGTTGATAATTGGCATCAAGACATTTTTGAACTACCAAGTCAAGTATCTTCTTTTCTGATTTCTCCACATCTTTATCCTTTTGGCTTCAGTAATTTTATCTCATTAAGATCAAATCTAACACTAGCATTGTTTATTTCGTCTATTGATTTAACTTCGCCATCAATATAACTATCACCATCAGCAAAAATATAGGCTTCAACAGCGTATCCATTTTTATCTTCCCCTTGAATAATTTTGCTTAATTTTTTTACCTTGTGTCGTTCAATATTGTCTCGATCAACATCCCGCGGCGTTTCTAAATAAATAGCGTATTCCACCACTTCTTTTTGTTTGACTAGCCGCTTAACATGTTCAATATCATGCATAATAAACCTTCGCCAAAGAGTAATTTCTTTATTTTCGTCAGGGGTTCTAACATCTACATGAAAAAGCGGAACATTTAGATGTATTTCAATAAAGGGATAAGTTCTAACAGATTCGTCCTCACCCAATGCTTTTAATACAGGATCCTTAATTTCCCATTCCGCCATGGCGGTAAAAATCATCTTTTCCCCCTTTCGCTTTTGCCCCTTTGCTGTAATCTCTACCTATCAGCATTAATAAAAGCCTTGAGATTCTCACCTGACACTTGCCAGCCTCTTCCTATCTTTTGGGCTTTTAGCTTGCCCTTTCTACAGTAACGCTCTAGTGTTACTATATGCACATCCAATTTCTTGCTTAATTCTTGAAGGTCATAAAGTTCAATACCGCTTATCTTCTTAGGCATTTTTAATTACTCCTTTGGTTTTGTATTCTTGTCTTTTAACCCGTCTGATAAGGCCATGTTAAAAGCTTCCGTAATGTTATGCCTATCCCAATAAGCAAAGTTATAAAGTTTTTTAAGTAAATCTTGCTTAACATAAAAGGTCATCTTCTTTGTATTTCCCGTAGCAATATGCCTAGTGGAACATCTGCCCGGTTTCTCTGTGCTTACTTTGTTTATTTTACTTGTAATACTTGCTTTACTTGTAATGTTTGTTTTACCCGTAGTTTTTTTAATAAGCCTATCTGTAAGGTTAACATTAGCACCTATCGGCATAGCATTATCCCCTTTCTTTTATAAACTCCTTGGCCAACTTGATGTAATCTTCTGCCCCATGTGAAGA
>CAYHIS010000042.1:0-2179 GCA_964356785.1 uncultured Rickettsiales bacterium | reverse complement strand
ATTTGCCAAATCGGGCAAATGGTAGATGGAACTACCTCCTTCCATTAGTTTGAAAGGAGGTGATCCTATGAAACGTAATACACCATAATACGCTGATCGGATCAAACTAGAAAAACTTAAGCTAAAAATTTGGCTTTTAATTATTTTAGCCAAGTTGCTGGTTTTTCTAGATCGGATCTTCCAGAGAAAGTTATCACATAAAATATTGGCACAAGACTAGTGGTGGCCCCAATGCGAGCCATGACGCGTAGCATTTCGCTAAAAATGTGTAGTCACTAAATATTATTATTTTATTTAAAGTAATTGTTGCAAGCTATGTAATAGTGTGTTTTTATGTGGTCATGCATTTAGATAGAACCTCCGATAGAGCATTATTACGTGAAAGTTATCGAGAAGGAAAGAGTGTAAAGAAGCGTACTATTGCAAATTTAAGTGCCTGCTCGAAAAGAGAATTAGATGCTATTGAATTAGCATTGCAACATAAAGATAAACTAGAAGATTTATTAGCAACAATAAATTTAAAACAGGAAATTATACAAGGTCCATCTTTTGGTGCCGTTTTTGTAATAAACGAAATAGCTAAAGAGTTAGGAATCGTAGATGCTTTAGGAAATTCTCGAGATGGAAGATTAGCTTTATGGCAAGTAATAGCTCGAGTAATAGATCAAGGCTCTAGGCTGTCGGCGGTGCGTCTCGCAAAATCTCATACGACGTGTGAGTTACTTAAACTTGATTCTTTTAATGAAGACGATCTCTATAGAAATTTAAATTGGTTACATAAAAATCAAACCACAATTGAAGATAAACTTTTTAGTAAACAGAAAACAGAAAAAGAAAATAGTTCTTTATTTTTATACGATGTTACAAGTAGTTACTTTGAAGGTGAATGCAATGAATTAGCGGCCTTTGGATACAATAGAGATGGCAAAAAAGGAAAGCGACAAATAGTCATTGGACTTCTTTGTAATAGCAATGGTGATCCAGTTTCAATCGAAGTATTTCCGGGCAATACACAAGATCCCAAGACGGTAAGTAGTCAATTAAGGAAACTCACTGAACGTTTCAAGGCAAAAGCAATAACATTTGTTGGTGACAGGGGAATGATTAAAAGTGAACAAAAAAAAGAGATATTGTCACTTGTTCCCGGACAAAGTCATTACATTACAGCAATTACGAAGCCACAGATTAAAAAATTAATTAAAGATGGCACACTTCAAATGAGTCTATTTGATACGAAACTTGCAGAAATTACTATTACAGTTGACAGCAAAGATGACTTAGAGGCAACAGGAGAGCCAGAAGAAAAAGAAGAAGAGAAAGAAACGAAAGAAAGAATTTGCCGCTATATTATGAGAAAGAATCCAATTAGAGAAAAAGAAATAAAAACAGTACGAGCTGAAAAACTTCAAGTTATAGAGCAGGCTGTTATAAAGCAAAATGAATATTTACAGAATCATCCTATGGCGACGGTAGACGTAGCTTTAAAACGATTACTAATTAAAGCACAAAATCTAAAGATTGATCATCTAATTAAATACAGCATTGATAAAGAAAGTAAAACTATTCAAATACAAATTGATGAAGAAGCATTGGCCGATGATTCTAAATTAGATGGTTGCTATGTAATTGAGACCGATATTCCATCGCAAGATATTGATAAGGAAATCATACATACACGTTATAAAGATTTAGCAAGAGTTGAAACGGCTTTTAGAAAATCTAAAACAGTAGATTTAGAGTTGAGACCAATTTACCTAAGAGCCGAAGAGCGTACAAGAGCACACGCATTAGTGGTAATGTTAGCGTACATGATACTTAAAGAATTAGAGTTTCGTTGGGTAAATATTGAAAAAACATCATTAGAGGCAATTCAAGAATTAACAACATTATGTGTTTATCGGACAAACATTTTAACAACCATGTATCAAATACCAAAACCTCGTGAAAGTATAGAAACGTTACTTGAAGCGGCAAAAATTAAATTGCCTCAAATAATAAAGAAAAGTGATGTAATTGTAGACACCCGCAAGAAATTGACTTCTGAACGAAAAAATCAATTATTTTCAGCCCTTACATAAAAATGCTTAATCTTTTTTTTGGAAGATCCGTTTTAGAAAAAGTTTGGAAAGGTACTGTAGTTAGTAATAGAACTATTGATGCTCATATAGTTGGTCTAAGA
>CAYHIS010000041.1:0-2291 GCA_964356785.1 uncultured Rickettsiales bacterium | reverse complement strand
CTCGCGAAGCGCTCGCAGTTTTTAATGTGCCTATACTAAAAACTGAAATCTGCCAGAGGATCGCCCTCTGTGAAGCCGGCATTGTCGGGCAGACTATTTATGAGTATGCATTTAATAGCCAGGCAAACGATGAATTTGAAAGCCTTAAAAAGGAGGTCTCCAAATGGTAAAAGCAAAACTATCCACATTGACTGAAAAATGGATTGACGGTAAGACAGAAAAACATCTTGCTGTTAAAACAGAAAGACAGAACATCGCTGATAATGAGCAAAAGATAAAACAAACTTTCTATATGTCTAGGAAGGCAGTTAAGGTGCTCGCCCATAACCGCGCTGAAACAGGAGAGCCGATGTCTCATACAGTTGAACAGCTGATACTGAAGCATATAGAGAAAAGGTAATACAAAGCAAACAAATATAAAAGTTTTTCTTGCATTTATTTACTTTTTATGCTATACTTTTATTGAAAGAGAAAGGGGGTGAGGCAAATGAAGGCTGTAAAAGAAACTGTAACGTTTAGAATGGAACCTGCAGCACGCAGGTCTCTTGAGGTTATCGCGGAAGAAGAGCGGCGTAGTTTTAGCAGCCAGCTCAATATGGCCGTTGAGGAATGGTTGCGGATAAAAAACGAAATTCATCCTCATTTTGTTAAAGATATTAAAAATGCCCTTAAATCAGGAAGGCCTGAACCGGCATGGAAAGAATGATAAATTGAGCCTTAATCAACCTTACCAACAGAAGGCCTATCCTAAGTATAATCGCGTAAAGAAAAAATTCCCTCCTTTTTTCAGGAAGAAATTAACCGAGGCAGAAGACGCGATAGCTCTTAATCCTTTAATCGGCGAAGAAAAAGCAGGCGATCTTAAGGGAATACGTGTTCACAAATTTAAACTGTTTGACCAGCAAGTTTTATTAGCCTACCAAGTAGATGATGGGAAAAAAGAGGTTATCTTTGCCGCTGTGGGCGGACATGAGAACTTCTATCGGGACCTAAAACAATACTTAGATTAGGATATAACAGTAAAGCTGAAAGACAGCTTGCTGTAATGCTGTAAAGAAGGCAAGAAGGGGTTAAAAGGAAAATAATATGCGGCCGGAGAAACAATTACCAGCGATAAAAAAAGAGGATTTTCTTGATTTAATAGTACAAAAGAAGTTTGACGAGGTTAAAGAGGATATTGGATTCTCTTCTAATATCTTTATGGTATTTGGGCTGCCGACGCACAAATTAAATGGTAATCCCGCGTATTGGACAAAAAAAACCTCTTTGTGTGAGCTTACGATCACTCGTCATAAAGATTACGAAATTCCTTATGGCTGTTATGCCCGGATGAATCAGATCTTTATTGATACGGAAGTGCGGACTAAAAATACAAATGTTATTGATGTAGGTAGAACATTTAATGAATATGTAAAAAAGGTTGGATATAATGAAGGCCGAGCTAATAAAGCACTTCTGAAACAATTAGTCAATTATATCACAAGTGTAATAATGGTAGAGCCTAGGAATTCTACGCCTGGGCACATTATGGGAATTCAATCAGTAGTCGCGCGAGGCTGGGATATTTATTTTGATGTTCAAAATCCAGAACAATTAACATTTTCAAAAGGGCAGATAATCCTTAATGAAGATTACGCTAGATATATTCATAAGCATGCCGTGCCGCTAGATATGAATATGGTGCGCTGTTTTAAACGGAATCCTTTGGCTTTAGATTTTTATAGATTTCTTGCGTATAGGAATAACGGCCTAAATAATACGATAGCTTTCCCGGATCAATTACTTTTTGAACAATTAGGGACAGGCCAGCAAATAGATAAGGTTACCCGTAATCGCTTAAAAGCCATATTAAAAACCATTCAAATGTACTGGACGGTAAGAGCAAAATTTGAGGATGGATATTTTGAATTACAGCCTTCACCACCAGCGGTGCAACGAAAAATCCCCAGTAAAAAACCAATTGTAATTGGGGAGAAATCCACAGAATTAACAGAAAGGTAGAGTTATACACTTCCCTTTTGATACCGTTAAAAATAGTAGTTTTAAACACAAAAGTAGAGTTATGCACTTCCCTTTTGATACCGAAAACTTCCCTTTTGATACCGAAACTAAACTTAACTCTTTTATTTTCAATGGGATAGCTTCAGGCTAATAGTATACTAATATATATTACTAATAGTAGAAGCACTACTATTGTTAATATTTCTTTAAAAAACCTAAAAAACAACAAAATGAACCCAAACATTAAGTGTCTTACCCCACAAGAAGAGGAAAGGTTTCTAATGACCCTT
>CAYHIS010000040.1:0-2474 GCA_964356785.1 uncultured Rickettsiales bacterium | reverse complement strand
AGATCTTTTAGCAGCCATTGAAGTTCATTCAAAGCCCTGCCCTAAATGTGGCTGTGATTCAGACAGTAGAAAAAAAATATGCTAATGATTTTAACGCGATCTAAACGGATCCAAGCCAATAAGCGGCTTTTATTTGTCTAAAAATAGGTGACAAGGAGGAATTAGAGCCTGAACGATGCGTCAAAATAACGTTTGAACATATATGCCATAGTATTTTTGTCAAGATTATCCGGTCGTCATTTGTTGATCAAATTTTTAGCTACTTTTCCTGAAATTATGCCGGCCGAACTAATTCTAATTCAGTCTCTAATGTTTTTCTTAATCTTTGAGTTTTTTCTAAAACTTTCCTGCGCGCTTGCTCAGATAAATTTAGTAAAAGCTCTGTGTATTCTAGCGCAGCTAACATTGCATAATAATTTTTATAGTAAATTATTATTACAGCTTGTGTTGGTAGAAGCTGATTTAAAAGTCTTGGCCGCGTTTTACGAGTTTCTGTTTGACCTTCTTTTTCATTACTATCTTTTGGTTTATTTCTATTCTTAAGCCAAATTTGTAATAAATTATATGTTAAGACTACAAATATTATCTGATTAACAATTAGTGTAAATGCTCTCGATGTAAATTTTGTTAAATCCCAAAAACATTTCAATTGTCGATGCCCTTCCTCTATCTCCACTCGAATCGCATACTCTTCTCTTCTTTCTATTGGTGCGTTAACTCCATCGAATGGCTTGGTATCAAGTAGAATCCAAATCTTCGTCTCACCACTGGCGTACGTATCGCGATTAATTATAAGATTAACTGGTACTGTGCAACTATTCCAAGTCGTAAAATTTGAAATACCAGCCACTTCTGATTTTACAATAACCTTAGCTGGATCAGGTGGGGATATTTGTTGACTCTTTTCTTTTTTTTCTAAAACTGTTTTTTGGCGCTTCAACTCTCGCTTTCTAATTCGCTCTGGCACATCAACTGACTTCAATCTTGGTTGATCAATAGAAATTCTCTCTGAAGCCATATATTCTTTAAAATCTATTGAGATATTATTTGAATCAATTAATCCCATTACGTCTTTATATAAATCCATGTTTTTTTTAAGTGGGATTAATATGTCAACTCCGTGTTTACGTTTAAACCATGATATTCGCTCCCCATCAATAAAACCACGATCTAAAATTAATCTATTAACTACGCCATCACCTATATTTTCAATAAAGTCTTCTAATAATTTATAAAATATTGGACACTCGTGTTCGTTTCCTGGAACAACACGCAATGCTACTCTCAGGTTAAACGTCCGTTCTTTATTAGTATATAAAAGAGATACCAATTTATAGCACCGCTTCCATTCGCATTGTGCAGCCTTTTCTGGCAACATATTTTTAAAAGTTTCCTGACTTATTGGGTGACCACTGGAATCAAAAAGAAGCCTTACTGACCCTTCATACTTTTCATTATCGGGAACGAAAATGTAAGTACCGTCTCCAATAAAAATTCCATCTTTTTCAAAAACTTTATGATTCTTAAAAATATTTGCAATGTCATGATTAAACCAATGAAACAATTTTTCAACATCAGTATCTTTTGAAAACTTACGAAGATAATCCTGATCGCATGGAGTTTGTCGATCATAATCATTTTTATTATTAAAACCCTTGCAACTTAGCGTAGTATCATTAGTCTTTGGATGTTTTGCTTTATGCCCAACCTCAAAACCAAATGCGTTTAACATTCCTCCGCTGCGTATTACATATGGATAGGCATTATAACTTTGAACCCCATGCAATGGCATAGAAATTCTGCTAGCAATATAAAACCAGGTCTCAACTTCCTCCTTTGTTCTCGGAGAAGGATAAAGCTTAGAAAATTCACTCAGATAGTTTTTTGCTTCAATAAAGCGAAAAAATTCACATTCTTCTGCTTCGCTTGCAGCATCAATGTAATCAAAATCGCCTTTATTAAAGTTCTCTAGTACAAATCCTTTATTATCTTCATAACATGTAATAGGCATTATTCATTACTCCTTTAACTTACTTGGTTGTCTCTATTCCCGACGCTGTTCTTCAATTCGATCAATTAACCTTAGTATCGTTGCTGACAATTCCACGAAACGAGCCCTGGCTAGTCTGAATTTTTTGTAACGTTCTGTGAGAGTTTTAAATCTGCTTAATTGCGAAGGAGGCACTGTTCGTAGTTTTGTCTTGCCATCCTCAAACCAACTTATGACCATTGCTGGATGCAAGTCCGCCTTCTTCCCACCTGCGCAGCCACAGTAGGACTTTCCACATTTTCGGCGCAATTCATAAACACGCCCTTTCATAAACACATTCCTGGATAAAACTACCTTTCTCAGCTTAATTAATTCTCGCAGTAAAAGACCAAACTCTTGACGCATCTTACTTAATTTAATTTGGCTTAATTTAATTTTATCCATATTTATTACTGTATTTGTTTTTCCAAAAAAGTATACAGTA
>CAYHIS010000039.1:0-2599 GCA_964356785.1 uncultured Rickettsiales bacterium | reverse complement strand
ACGGTCTGAACCCAGCTCGCGTGCCGCTTTAATGGGCGAACAGCCCAACCCTTGGAAGCTTCTCCACCTCCAGGATGCGACGCATATTTATCCATTATTGCTAATGGCACTGACTATATCTTCACCCTATTAAAATTTAACAGGGGTTGGCGTATGATGAAAGTTTAATTTCCTGATTATCAGGCGACTTCCATCTCATCCTTACGGAATCAGTCGATACGGGGTTAAGTTAATTTTATAATTTATTTTTGTTACAATTAATAACATAAAATTAACTAACTTCCCACGGTATTGCCCGTTGTTTGCTGGGTTGCTAACAAAGGGATTCACCGTTATAAGCCAATTTACATATTATCGATTACTCAATAATTCGACCCTAACACGAGCCGACATCGAGGTGCCGAACCACGCCGTCGCTGTGGACGCTTGGGCGTGACTAGCCTGTTATCCCCGGAGTAACTTTTATCCGATGAGCTTCCGCCGTCCTATTTCGTACGGTCGGATCACTAAGTTCCGCTTTCGCGACTGCTTGACTTGCAGGTCTCGCAGTAAAGCTGGCTTATGCCTTTGCACTATCTCCCGGATTTCCATCCCGGGATAGCCAACCTTTGTAAACGCCTCCGTTACTTTTTTGGAGGCATCCGCCCCAGACAAACTACCCGCCAGATACTGTCCCCGATCCCGCATTGAACACGAATAATTATTCGTATCCCATGAGGGATCAGGGTTAGAATTAAAAGTACACAAGGGTAGTATCTCACTGATGTCCCGCAAAATGCGAGACTCCTACCTATTCTGAACATGCGTACACCTAACTCAATATCAAGTTATAGTAAAGCTTCACGGGGTCTTTTCGTCCAGCTATGGTTAACGAGCATCTTTACTCGTCTTGCAATTTCACCGAGTCCTTCGTTGAGACAGTATCCAAGTTGTTATGCCATTCGTGCAGGTCAGAACTTACCTGACAAGGAATTTCGCTCTATCCTTCTTAATATTTTCTATTAAGTATGGACTTTATCTTCTCCTAATATGAAATTTTTGATTTGCAATGCTTTCGGCTTATCGCGCCGATTCATTGAACTTGCCAAATCAATTATTTTTGTCAATCCATTTTTTTCTATGTGTTTATTTTGTTTCATTAAATTGATTATTTTTTTAAATTTAATAAAATCAAATTTTTTCTGGGTTAATAATGAATTTGTGTCAAAAAAAGGAATAACAATTTTATCCAAATGATCAAGAGATCTAATCCTTAATTCGTAACGATCTTCATGATTTACTCTGACTACTCCCGCGTCAAAAAATTTCTTCAAGGCATAGAGTAATTGAATGTCTTTTTTATGTTGAACAATCCTGAATTCAGGCAACACCTGATAACCGACTGACATAGTATTGTTTTTATTAATGCCAACATAAAAGGTTCCTTCTCCATCAACAAATCCCGCAACCCAAGCTGGATTTATTTTCATATTTTTACGGATCTCAGTGTTAAGTCTCTGAGGATCAATTAATAATTAATCCTGCGCGTTGTTCCCGTGTATTTTGGATTTTTACTTGCGTATAAACGCAAGTACCATAAATCTTTTGAGAATTTTCACGCATTTTACTGAGTTTTATGGACAATTATAGTATTACACTATAAATAGGCAGCGATTTTTACGGTCCTAGTCCTTTTGCGGTCTATTATTATAAACCGCAAAACCTTAGGACCGTTCGTTTTGTTGTTTCCGCTTTTTAAAGCGGTGGCATGCGCATTTCTGCTATGCTCTCTCAATCTCTTGAGAGGTCGGACTATATCTTCCGCGTCTCTTGTCTAAAAACGCGCGGTTTGGCGTATAGTCTCTGAGGATTCTCTCTTAATGAGTCGATTCACGTCAGACTCGTTATATTTTCTTTTTCTTCCCTTGCCCTGATTCAGCTCTTCTCTTAATCTTATAACTTCTTTTAATCCTGCCACGTTCAAACGTTCTTTTTTAATTACTATATCCGCGATTTGGCAGAATATAAAGAAATTTTTCTTTTTTCCATGGGAAAGAAAAATAAATTTTCTGAAGAAGGGTATAACATTTTCATTGATCGCCAGCGGATTATTAACTTCATACATGAATAATCCGTCTCTTTGTCTTTGTCTGATTTTTCCGCAACCTAAAATTTTCTTAAATTGCGATAAAATATAGCTTTCTTTATAGGAGACATTAAAACATAATGTTACCTGCCATCCCATAGTATGATCATCTCTTTTTTTAAGCGATACATTAAAACTCCCTTCTCCGTCCGCGAAGCCGGCTAAATAATAACCGATCTTCGGATTAATATGATTCATATATTTGAGAGTCTTTCCTGCGGATTGTCCCGTACTCCTGGCATTGGAGACTATCAAAGAGATTTTTACTTAGTTGATTTTCAACTTGAGTACTCTTTGCATTAAACGTGAGTTTCCCGCAAATAGCCAAATTTATTAACGTAACTACAATGGTCCATTCTATAGTTACGGCCGGCGTTCATCCGCGCTTAAATTCAAAGCTTTTCCCGTATTGCTACGGAATAACCTCTCCTCTTAACGTTCGGACACTGGCCAGGCATCACCCCCTATACATCC
>CAYHIS010000038.1:0-2618 GCA_964356785.1 uncultured Rickettsiales bacterium | reverse complement strand
AAAGATATATGCGGCATCAAACTGTGTCTCTTTTACTAAATTATAAGTCTCCTGAAAATCTTTGTCGGCTTCCGAAGGAAAGCCGACAATTATATCAGTAGTTAAAACACCATCTCTTACAATTTTACGATAATTCTCTACTAAATCCAAATAAAATTTTCTAATATATCCGCGGTTCATCAGTTTTAAGATTTTGTCTGAACCCGACTGGACCGGCAAATGCAGGTATTTTTTTAGATTCTTTAAATCCGCCGTGGCCTTAAACAACCCAACCGTAGTATCCTTGGGATGCGAAGTAATAAAACTGAATTCCTTCAATCCCTTAACGACATTAACGAACTCAACGAGCTTAACGAAATTAACGTCATTATATTGATACGCATTCACATTCTGCCCCAACAATGTAATCTTTGTTATGCCTTTATCAGTTGCCTCTTCTATTTCTTTTAGGATATCTTTATAATTGCGATTTCTTAAAGCGCCTCTTACGTATGGCACCACGCAATAAGAGCAATAATTGGAGCAACCTTCAGAAATTACTACATAGGCATGCTCTTTGTCTGTATAGAAACCCGTATGATAAATCTCCTCTGGACGAAAACCGCCATCCGTTTCCCAGATTTTAGTTTCAAAGAGATTTTGGCTTGTAGTTTGCAACCTGCAGCTTGCAGCTATTTTTTTTATAATTCCGGGGATTTTATGAATATCGCTTGGCCCTACCACAAAACTCACATTTGGCGCTCTTTCAAAAATCTTCTCCTTATATTCCTGCGCCATACAACCAATCACGCCGATTATTTTCGTCTTGGGGTGATTGGTCCTGAGCGACAGCGAAGGACCTCTCGCTTTATACCTTCCAATTTCGCTCCACACCTTATCCTCTGCATGCTGCCGCACGGAGCAGGTGTTAAACAAAATAACATCTGCATCTTTTGGCTCATCAGTAAATTTGTAGCCCTCCTTTTTAAGGAAACCGCAAATCACTTCCGAATCCCGGACATTCATCTGACAGCCCAGAGTGCGAATGAACACTTTTTTTGATGTAACTTCTTGTTTCATAGTGAATTATGTAATTTTAAATCTCTGTTTTTAAGTTTACATAAAACTGTCTAAACCGATGAATGTATACGATAATGCTGCCTTTCTGATGCTTTTTGGACTTTATTTTATCGTGTTTTTCCACTTTATCAGGTTCTCTATGTCTAAAACTGTAAAAACCGGATAATTCCTATAGTCGCGTTTTGGTTTAAGCCAGCCTTTCTTAATCCAATAATATAATGTTTCTCGATGCACACCTAATATCCTTGCTGTCTGGGTCATATTGTATCTTTTGGCTGACCTCTTGGTGTATTTATGAAAAACCCCTTTATCACATTCTTCTATCTGGCTATCTATTACTTGCTCTTTATGCCTTCTTCCCTCTATAAGTTTTTCTAAACATCGCCTGTCTGCTTCAAATAATATTTCCAAAACTCTTTCATACCTTTGTTGTTCTTCGCTGCCATAGGGATAAACTTTGATTACTTTTCCTTCTTTATCACAAATAACCAAATCCTTTTTTAAAATCGTGCGTGGCGTCTCCCTTTCATTTTATTATTTTAACATAAATATGGCTTGTATAAAGACAACCAGAAGACAAAAAACCTCCGCGATATATTATACTGCTCTTTTAACTTTCAGGTGCTCTTTTGCCTTTTGTAATCTAATGTATTCCGCCATGGCCGATACCATTTTCTCCGCCCCAACTTAACATTACGCAGAAAAAAGATTAGGACGGCCATCCTCTTTTCCTATTATCGCAAGCCTTGCTAAAAGGTACGACGTCGTAGATTCGGCTCCCTGATTAAGGTTAATATTCCTCTCTCCTACACCGTCATAACATCCGCCCGTGACCCTGTCGTAAACAACCTGTTTCAGGCTGTTATCGCCTAAAAACCAGTTAAAAGCTTCATGCATAAGTTTTTTATAAGAATCCTTTCCGGTTATTGAATGCGCAGTAGCCAGAGCGCAAGTCATCGCCGCGACATCCTCTGGCTGCTGGTCAAAATAGCGGCGCACTCCGGTCTTATGATGCCATCCGTCCTGGCCTATCGGCGCGTATATTCCGTTGATAAAAGTCTGCCCTATGAGAAAATCCAGCGTCTTTATGCCTATGTCCAGATATTCGTTGTTTCCGGTATACTCATACCCCAAAATAAGCGCCTCCGGCAAGACAGCGTTGGAGTAAGTCAAGTAATTTTCAAACCACTGCCAATTTTCAGAAGCTACTCCCCGATAAAACGATACGAGCCTGTCACAGTGAATGATTAACAACTTCTTTAAATCCCTGCCTTCGATCTCATTCATCTTTTTTAAAAGCAGGCAAAGCCCTTTTACATGAAAAGCCGTCGACCTCGGAGATTCAAACATGTTATATTTTTCCATCCTTTTCTTTAATAGAGAGAGGGCCTTATTCCTTACGCTGTCCGGAAGAGAATCAGCCGCCGCGCTAACGGCCAGCGCCCAAAGAGCCCGCCCGTTAGCATCATCAAGATTATCCTTTTTGTTAAGCTCGATATGCATTGCTCTCTCGGATGTCACGTAATTACAAAACATGCAATCCTCACCTAAAACAAATT
>CAYHIS010000037.1:0-2732 GCA_964356785.1 uncultured Rickettsiales bacterium | reverse complement strand
ACAAAGACTTATATCTATCTCAACTAGTGAGAAGTTTTTAGAACCAAAAAAAGACCCAAAAAAAGACATAGATAGACTCGTTAAGGCCCGTTATCAGAGCAGGGGCAGTCTGGGTAACCATGGTGAGATTGATAATCGGGAAGGCCTATGTAGTTATGGTGGTCGGGCCGGCCAGGGTGGTCAGGAGAACCAGGTGAGCCATGTCGGGCAGGAGAACTGGGGCAGTCAGGAGAAACATGGCAGTCAGGAGAACCATGGCAGCAATAAAAACCATGGCGAACAGATCAACCAATATAGCCAAGGCGACAGAGATAACCAAACCAAAATGAAACGCATTATTTCGTTTACTGTAACGGAAGAAGAATATAATTTATTAAAATTAGCTAAAGAAGCTGCAAGTCACACCCACCCATGTGCCTCCAATGGTGAAGTGTATCAACTCGCTATAAAGTTTTTTGTAGAAAATAGGCATCCAAAAATTAAGGCTGAAAAAACTTTAGTGAGCTCAAACTGAAATTAAGTAAGATTTAGAAAAATAAAATAGCCATAGTTCTGATACATCGATTGATTTTTGCAGTACCTGATTTTGTTGGAATAAGATGTTGGCATTTATTGCATTCATTAACTGCCACACGATTAATATTTACCTGGCGACCATCCGAGAGTTTTACTGGATATGTGGTTGTCCTTTTTTTGAACTGGTTGTTATCACATAGAGGACATAATAATTTTGCACTCATGCAGCTAATTTCTCCTGACAGCCGTTTAAGGCTTCGTAATTTGCTAAGCTTAATGGTTTACCTGTTCTAATATAATGACCCAGGCAGGTAATCAAGTATTTTCGAAACGGAAGCCCTCGCAATTGGCATGTCATTGCTATTGATTGAAGTATTGCATATGTCATAGCACCATCGGCCGACATGCTACCACCAGATACCTTTCGTTTTAGAATACCTCTCTTTATTATGTATTCGCCAAAATTATTTGTTTTTGAAACATTATCATATCGTACGAAGGTCAGAATATATTCCTTCTGCCGAGCAACTTTCTTGATAATTTCTTGTAATGGCAGATTAGGATTTTTCCATTTTAGTAGTTCTTCTAATCTTTGTTCTAGCAGACCTAAGCGCCTGATAAATGCCATCTCACCTATTTCTATTCTAATCTTTTTAAGTCTCTCACCATCCTCCACAATTCTGCGCAAACGTTTGTAAAATATAAATATGGTCCAATATTGAGGGTAAGCGTCTCGAAATTTTCTAACCTTTCTAAAAATATGGGCCATACACGTTTGTTTCTCGCAAACAATTAATTGATATGCATACCATGCATCTGTTATAAGAACTCCAGAAAATACTGTCCCCAATATCTTTTCAACCACCGGACTCCCTCGTTGGCGATCGGGCCAATAAAATGCCGAACGTTGATTAGCAAAAATCCATAGCCACCAGAGCTTCCCATGTACTCGCCACCCCGTCTCATCGGCAAAGATCATTGCGCCAGCCTTGAGATCAGATAATATCTCTTCGTGAATTGGCGTAAGAATTAATCTCAACCTAATCATCATTCTTGAAATGCCCGCGGTAGAAATGGTAATTCGAAAAAATGCATTAAGATAATTCGCAATTCCAGGAAGAGATATGGCCGATACAACCCATAAATAGCAAATTAAAACTAATGTATTTATTCCTATGTCTGATTTTGGTAACGCAGCTTCAGTCTTGGAATAAACTACTTGTTGACATTTAGGGCACCACTTGCTTTCTGTTGTTTCTTTAGAAACAATAGTCTTTTCCGGAGGTGGTGCAATGTCCTCTACGATACGTTCATAAGTAGTAATAATAGGTCGATCTGTCAAATCTGTAGCGCAATTTGGACATTGTTCCAATGGATTTATATTTTTCTCATCTGCATCTGGCTTTGGACGATTACCAGCTCCTTTGCGACCAGGACGACCTTTTGCACGTCTCTTCTTCTTTTTCTTCTTTTCTGGTAGTTCCTTATCCCATTCTGGTTTTTTCGAAGTAGGCTGATTTACAGTCTCGTTGATTTTCCTTCTCTTGGTAGAATCTTCATTTTCCTTAAGTTTTGAAATAGTATCTTTTAATTCCCCTATCTTCTCTTCATTTGATTTTCTTTCCAAAATCAAATGATCCCGAAGTAATGAAACCATCCTGCCAAGCTCATCTCTTGTCAGTTTTTTTAACTCAACATCACTAATTTTAAATATCTGACTTATTGTCACGCTGCCCCACAATTTTAAAAAAACAGTTGATTCTTATATGTTAAAGATATAATATTGCCATATAAGATTATGTCAAACAAAAAAAATGCTAAATTACGAAATAATTTTCAAAAACTTGAAATAATTAGAAGACAATTGATTAAATTTATTTTGGCAAAAACAGACTTTATTGAGGGGAATTTAAGCAAGATAAAGGTTCGCTGTGGACAGCCCGGGTGTCATTGTAGGAAAAAACCAGCCCATTTAGTAACTCGATTGGGCATTTATGAGGATGGTAAAATTAAAAATAAGGTCGTTCGAATAAATGATCGTGATAAAGTCGGAAAATTAGTTCAGCTATACAAAAACTTCAAAAAAACGACTCAAGAACTTAAGCAAATTGAGGAGAAAGAAAAGGAAATAATTAAACAGATTAGAAAATTAAGACACTGGCCTTACAAATAATCAGCAATTCGCAAAATCTTACTTGAATTCAGTTTGAACTCAC
>CAYHIS010000036.1:0-2925 GCA_964356785.1 uncultured Rickettsiales bacterium | reverse complement strand
ATCATTTTTACTAAAAATACTTAAATTAAATTCGAATTCAAAAGTAGATCTCCAATGCGACCGCACATTTTTAGTAAATTTTTATTTTTTAATCCATTAGATTAACCAAAAAAGTTATCCACAGTTTAAGCTTTACTTTTAAAATTTATGGTTTATAATATATTATATGAATAAGAAATTTGTACAAGTAAATAATCACTTCACATATATTTGGTTGCTAACCTATAAAAATGGTGGAGGTTTTACTTGTGCGTAATTAAATTAATCTAAAAAAATTTGATAAATACAAGCCAGCCCTTCACAAAAAGGCTGGCTTTTGTTTTGCGCATAGGGCGTGAAATAAAAAATATTTGTTCTTTGGAAAAGGAGGATGTTATGAAGCAGGTTATAGCTGAACTTGGAAATGTGGTTAGTAGCGGCATAGATATTAAATCGTCATTAGTGCCCTTTAATACCTTACCTGGTTACAGGATTGTGTATCCAGAAGTAGTAATTAAAGCGCTAGGTAGTCTGTATAATGAGTATAATCACGCTTTCAAAGCATTGGTTAATATGAATCGTGAATGGACAACAGACTATCAGTATTGCACGTTAAGTGATACACCACTTAACTATTGCGTTCAGGTAGATATGGTTGGATGTTCATCTACATTCCTAGAAGAGGCTTGTCATATGTCTAAAGAAGAGGTGCGTGAAATACTCAGGGGTAAAATTTTCGAGATAGAAAATTCTCTTGCTATGTACCAGCTTTTGGCAAAACTTTTCTGTCGTGATGAGAAGAGTTCTTTCTTTGAGATTAATTTCCGTGCTGTTTTAGATGATTTACGGCGACGATTCAATAAACCTATAGCCTTATTAGCTGTTACCAAGCATAAGTATGATGCTATGTTAGAATCTGAGTTTGGTTATAGTGTTGATGGACAGCCAACTAACGATAAAGTAAAAGAACTTTCTGGCTTTGATACGTTTTTTGGGCCAGAACAGTTTCGTCAACACTTGAAGGATAACAATGGCGAGTGTGGGTACCTACTTTACGTTAGATCGTCTGATCCCGTAGGCAAACTTAAAGATCCGAGTTTTATAGTTGAACATCCCCTGCTTGACGATAAGGATATGCGTCGGGTGATTAAAGCTAACGCATTAACTTTTAATGTGGACGCCCCAGAAATGGAGTACGTTAAAAGGATTAATGACACCAAGAGTTACATGGCGCCTATGGGTATGGCTTTTGAGATCACAAGCATGGATGATCTCTACTCTTCTGAGTTTAATGCTTATCTTGGGCGACATGGACTTGATTCAAAAACAGCGATACTTAGGTGTAAACCGGCGAAAGGTACTTATGGGTGTTATGGGCATTTGCGTGGAATCCTTACAGAGAGAAAATTCCGAGGTGAGCTAAAGCAAAACCTTTCCAATCGTAAATGTTATGTTATCCAGCCAGAAGTGGAGACTCCTGTTGTTACTAACAAAATAGGAGGGATAACCTATACATTTATTGATCGAAACTTCTTTGGTGTGATTGGTGAAAAACTCGAGTTTCTAGGAGGGTTTAGAAATTTGATACCAGTTGATACACAAGAAGCTCGTATGGGTAGGATCCATGGTAATCGTTCAGCTGTTTATGCTGAAATAACGGGTTAGACAAAGGCCGTACATTTGATATAATCTATCAAGTGTACGGCTTATCTGTTTTATATTAAAATTATGTTAAAAAATATTTTATCACTGACAAAAAAACTTATTTCAATCAAATCAACATTTGATAGCCCAAAGGCTCTTGAAGAAATTTTAGAGTTGTCTTTGTTGCACCTTAAAGGATTTACTATTGAGCAGTTTAAGAAGAACGGCGTCAAAAGCATACTCGTTTATAATTCAAAGACAAGACCAAAAAAATTTAAAGTGCTTTTAAATGGTCATTTAGATGTTGTTCCCGGAAAGGATTATCGATATATTCCTGAAATAAAAGGCAACAAACTTTATGGTGTCGGTTCTATGGACATGAAAGCAAGCGTTGCTTGTCTTATTGAGGTATTTAGTTATGTAGCTAATCAAGTTAATTATCCTCTTGGGCTACAATTAGTTACCGACGAAGAAATCGGAGGTTATAATGGAACAAAATATCAAATAGAAAAAGGAGTTAGGGCAGAATTTATCATTACTGGAGAGTCAACTAGTTTTGATATTGTTAATAAAGCAAAAGGAATTTTGCAAGTCAAAATTTCAGCAAAAGGCAAGACTGCTCATGGGGCGTATCCTTGGGCTGGAGAAAACGCAATTTGGAAAATAAATGAATTTTTAAATGCTCTACAGAAAAAATATCCAATTCCTAGTCAAGAAATTTGGGCAATGACGGTAAATGTGAGCAAAATAGAAACAACGAATAAAGTCTTTAATAAAATTCCAGATGATTGTACTGCTTGGTTGGATGTTCGTTTTGTTTTAGAGGAATATAATATAGTTAAAAAAAATTTATTACGATTATTGCCTAAGGGACTTACATTAGAGATTGTAAATGATGAACCAGCATTATCAACAGATGAAAATAACGAATTTATCAAATTACTTACCTTAAAAACTAAGCAAGTAACTGGCAACAATGTCCGATTGCGTGGGGCAAATGGATCTTCTGATGTACGACATTTTGCTCGCATAAATTGCGCAGGTATTGAGTTCGGTCCTGTCGGTGGAAATATTGGGAGCGATCAGGAATGGGTGGATATTCCTAGTTTGGAAAAATACTATCAAACACTGATAATCTTTTTATTAGATGTAGATAAAAATAAATTATTATTGTAATAATTTATTACAATTCCTTACGCGATTATTAAGATAGGGTGTCATTTTAGGTCATAGGTTGCAAAAAATCTATTTTTTTTCTTTTTTAATGCTATAATAATTTTATGGGTTTTTTTAATTTTCAAA
>CAYHIS010000035.1:0-3140 GCA_964356785.1 uncultured Rickettsiales bacterium | reverse complement strand
GGAATGCTCAAGTTGGAGGGTTCTTGCCTGAAAGAACTGAAAGAAATCATGAATAATGAACAAACCGACTCACCAAACCTAAAAGATATTGAATATCTTACTCAAAGAATCAACGATGAAATCAAAGATTATGGATCAGCTTTTCTATTTGGATTTTTTATTAGAGATAAAAATAATAAAATGATAGCTGGCTGTAATGGTTATATAATTTTTGGCTGCATTTATACTGACCAATTATGGGTAGATAGCAATTATAGGAATAAGGGTTTAGCTAGAGGTTTGATGAATAAAGTGCATGAATATGGTTTAGAGCAAGGCTGCAAAATGGCTACAGTTAATACTATGAGCTTTCAAAATGCACTTAAGTTTTATAAAAAATTAGGTTATACAGTGGATCTAGAGCGAAGAGGATACAATAATGATTCAAGCTGCTTATTTTTAAGGAAAGATTTATGAATAACAATCAAATTATTATATATAAGACAGAAGATAATAAGATTCAGCTTGAAGCAAGGTATTTGGATGAGGAAATTTGGCTTTCACAAAAACAAATTGCTGAGCTTTTTGGAGTGAATGTACCAGCAGTTAATAAGCATCTTAGAAATATCTTTACCTCTGGAGAGCTCGATGAAGAATCAGTTGTTTCCAAAATGGAAATAACTGCAAAAGATAATAAAAAATAAAAGGAGCTAATATGACAAAAACAAATAAAGATAAAGTCTACCAATCATATGATAAAATGTATAACTGGTTTGATGAACATCGCAGTCGTGAATTATTCGAAAAGCCATATCTTGATCTAGCAATCAGTCACTTAAAACCTGATGCTAAAATCCTTGATCTTGGTTGCGGTATGGGTGAACCAATTGGCAAATATTTCATTGATAAAGGCTATCAGTTAACTGGTATCGATGGCAGTTCAAAATTGATCGATCTAGCTAAAAATCGTTTTCCCCAAGCTGAATTTATGGTTGGTGATATGAGAAAGTTTAGCTTAAAGAAAAAATTTGATCTAGTGCTCGCTTGGCATAGTTGCATTCATTTATCTAAAGACGATCAACGCTCAATGTTTAAAATATTTGAAACTCACATCAATCCTGGTGGGATTTTAATGTTTACCGGAGGCCCAAGCGACGGAGAAGTATGGAGTGATAATGGCGGCGAGATGCTATATCATGCTTCTCTTGAGTCTGAAGAATATAAAAAACTATTAGTAGATCATCATTTTGAAATCATTAAATATGCATTAAATGATGAAGAATGCGGTGGAGCATGTGTTTGGGTGGCAAGATATGCTAAATAGAACCATTCTAATCACTGGCGCCTCTGGTAGTGGAAAGACAACTATTTTAAAAGCATTAGAAAAGATACTGCCTCAAGAGCAAACATCAACTAATTATTTTGATGACATCGGGATCCCTAGTTTTGAAGACATGATCAAAGAATATGGTTCCTGTGAGAAATGGCAAGAAGCAATAACTCATAAATGGATAGAGAAACTATCTAAAATCAAAGATAAGAAATATATCTTTTTAGAAGGTTCATTTAATCCTGAGTTTATCAATATCAAAAACAATCATTTGTTGATCTGTATTCATGCTGATAGAAGTGTTCGTGAGCAGAGATTGATGAACAGAAAACAACCTGAGCTTGCTAGCCAGGATATGGAGAATTTTGCTAACCTGCTTAAAAACAAAACTCTTGCACTTGGTGGAATAGTAATTGATTCATCTATAGAAAAACCAGAAGATATTGCTAAACTAATTATCCATAAACTTGGAGTGATAAAATCATGAAAAAACTTATTCTAATACTTGTTATTCTTATTACAAATATAGCTCAAGCTGATTGCTTTTTGGCTCAAGAAAAAGATAAATTCTCGTTCAAGAAGGAGAATGTAAAACCGCTTACGCTCCTGCTTGTTCATTTAATTTTGCTTTGAGTCTCATGGGTTTTGATTCTGGAGTTTTGCTTAATGAAAATAGCCCAAACTGCTCTAATGAAGATCCAGATATTTTTCCCAATGTTTGCAAAGGCACGCAGAATCCCCACAGCTGGATAAGAGATAGCTGCATCTGGTATTCAAAAAAAATAACTAGCAGACTTGGTATGAAAAAATTCCAAGAATATATCACAAGATTTGATTATGGTAATATGGATTTATCTAGTGGGTTAACTGAGGCTTGGATCTCTAGTTCGCTACAAATTTCACCAACACAGCAGATAGAATTTTTACAAAAAATCGTTATCCAAAAATTACCTGTTAGTAAAAAAGCTTATGAAAACACAAAAAAGATCATGTTTGTTCAAGAAATGGTTGGTGGCTGGAAATTATATGGTAAAACAGGCTTAAGTACTTTAAGGGATAAAAATGGCAATTTAACTGATTTATATAATGGATGGTTTGTGGGGTATATAGAAAAAGATGGCCGTACTATTGAATTTGTAAGCCATATTATAGATGCTGAAAAGCAAGATACTTTTGCTTCTGTTAGAGCAAAAAATGAAGCATTGAACAAACTTTGGTATCTTATACAGATTATAGAGAAATGAGCTTGAATATATGAAAAACTAAAATATCTTATTAATTTCTTGATTCCTAATTATCATAAACAAAGTAATTACTCCAATTATAATAAATAAGCTAAGAATTAGCCCAAGCGTCTTAAATGAACCTTGATAGCAATATCCAGCTAGCTCTACGCCAAGAGTGGTTAGAATGAGCATAGAAGCTTTGATTAAAGCGGATATTTTTCCTTTTGCTGAGGCAATAAAGTTTAAAGCTATTGGATAAATTATTATGAATGGAATAATACCTCCTATATTAAAAGGCATTAGACTCAGCGCAATAATTAGCGGATCTTTGATATCTAAAATAACAACTATAATAATTACAATTAAGCCGATTAAGCAAGTATATGCTGAAATTTGGAGCATTCTTCTGGTAGGAAACTTCTCAATTATAAGTCCAAAAAATATACTCCCTAAGGCAAATAACAAAGCCCATACGCCTTGATAATATCCGTAATGTTTTAAGCTTACACCTAAATCTTTCATATATAATATTGGCGATAGCCCTAAAAATATCCAATATGGCACAAACATAAAAACTATATTTATAATCAATAGCATCAGAGGCT
>CAYHIS010000034.1:0-3183 GCA_964356785.1 uncultured Rickettsiales bacterium | reverse complement strand
CAGTATCTCCGAATAAGATTTAGTATTCTATAATTACTCCAAAAGGTTTATAAACTTAACCTATCTTTTAGATAGGTTATGAAAAAGGTAAAATTAATAGAAAAATCAACTTTGATATTGAAAAATATCAAAGGTTTTATTGAAAGAGAGGTAAAACCATTTGGCACGAGTGCTAGGATAGACTTTCCAAAGGAGTTTATAGGCAGAAAAGTGTATGTGGTAATTAGAGATGAATGAAAATAAAATTTATTTTGATTTAAATATTATTAAGAAATTTATTAATAATTCTTTAGGATTAAATTATGATAAATATGAGGTTACTGGTTATGAACTTATTACGCCCATTCTTCAAGCTTCTGCATTCAATACTTATGTTGAAACTATGAGTAATAAAACAGATACTCTTTATGCCAGAATAAAAGAATCTCTTGTAAGCATGATGGAACATGCTTACCTAAATTACATAAAAAATATATCCGAAAAATTTGAATTAAAGAAAAAAGAAGTAATACTGGCTTTCGATTACACTGATGAAGATTTTTATGGAGATGTTCAGGGATTTGACATTCATGGTTGGACAGGCAAAGATGCAGTAAAAAGGAAATTTAAATTTTTAACATGCAGCATTGTTTCTGATGAAATCCCTCAAAAAATTCCATTGATATCTATACCTATAAAATTAGGGCATTATAAGAGCAGTGTGATTATACACTGCTTACATTTAATTAAAGATTATATTGGAGAAATAAAACTTTTATTATTTGATAGGGGATATTATGATAAAGATTTAATGTATGAATTATCAGATATGAAATATCCTTTTCTTATTTTTGTTCCAAAACATCAGGATAAACAATCTATTCTTTATCCTATGGATAAAGGCCAGCAAATAGCTATCTATAATGAATTTGATGTCAATAAAGATAACAGCACATATATTGGGGGAAATATTTTGATATTTCTAAAACAAATATATGATAAAAAAAGTAATAAAGAATATGATTGGGTATTTGCAACAAACGTTGAATGGATTCTATTAGAGAAAATAATTACAACTTATAAAAAAAGATGGAGAATAGAAACACAATTCAGGGTTCAAGATGAAGCAAGAATAAAATGCAAAAGCAAGGAAATGAAAGTGAGATATTTCTTTTTTCTTATTGAACAGATGCTGCAAGTTCAATGGATCTGCTTCTTCAAAGAAGAAGCAACTTTTAAAGAATTTATAATACAGATGTATGAAGTTTCAAAGAAGTGGACAAAACAAGAATAAGCAATCTTCTTATGGAAATCTTTTTGACTTATAGGAAGGGAGCTCATTGCAAAGTCTTGTTTTATATTAAATGGAATTATGCTTCTTCAAAAGCATAATCGGAGATACTGGAATCTCCGAAATATTTATAAATAGCGTTTTCTTGATAAATTAATGAATAGTAAAAAGGGTGTTGGTAAAAGAGTTGTGTTAGGAATATTGTTAATAGGAATTGTTATTGCGTCAATTAGTTTTGTTTCTGCAAAATGGTGGATATTTGGCGAGGAAGGAGAAGGTGAAGGGGAGTTGGCTGAGCAAGCTACTGCGAGGGTTGAAGTGAGGCCTTCTACAAATCCTCCCAGTATTATCTGGGTAAGTCCTCTTGGTGCATCTGTTGGCCTTAGTGCAGGGCAATCTAGAGATATTAACTTTAATTTTAGTGCAACTGTTGATGGTTCTTCAGTAGGTTTGCCGGATAATGGTGATGTGCCAATTAATTATATAAGGGGCAATTTTTCAACTCTTGCAAGTGGAGAAATTGTTAGACCTATTATTAGCTGTATTTATCTTGCAAGAACTACAGCTTATGCAAATTATTCATGCAATGTAACTGCTTGGTATTATGATACTCCTTTTTATAATTGGACGATTAGGGTTCAGATGTCATCATTATTTACACCTAATTTTGGGCTTGTAAATGATTCAATAAATTTTACTTATCAACAAATTACTAATACTGCTTTTACTCCTGATTCTATTAATTGGACTAGTCTTCAAGTAACTTCTAAAAATTCGACTTCTACTATTGTTACAATAACAAATAATGGAAATGTTAGGATTGCACCTAATGGCACTGATGTTAATCCTGCTGCGGGTTTTAGACAAAATTATGTAATGATTAATTCAACAATATTAAATGGAACTTCATATGAAACAATAAGCCCTAGCAATTTTACGGGCAGTACTGGAGGTAGTTGTAATATTCCTGCTCCGGCTTTTATAATAAATGCATATCAGAATTTAAGTATTAGTGTAAATAAATCTGATATTGTTACCCCCACTACAAATACCACATCTTTCTGCTTAAAACAATTAGATTTTATAACCCTAGTTCCTCAAAACTTTAGTACTGCTCTCAGTGTTCCTCCTCTTGCTTGGACAATTCAAAATAATTATATTTAATGAAAAATGAAAAACAAAAAAAAGATAGGTTGTGGAATGTTATTAATAGGAATTTTAGTTATTAGTATTAATTTTATCAGTGCTTTTGGATTTAGCATTCCTAATGAGATAAATATTCATTCTGGGGAGTCTAATAATATTCAGATTAGAGTAAATGTTGCTCCGTCAGAAGGAAGTATGAAATTAAAAGTAGACCTGATTGATGAGTCTGGAATTGCGCAGATAACTGATGCTAGCAATATATACTCTGTTGCTCCTGGTTATGATAATGATGGAATTGTTAACATAAGATTGAATGTTCCTGAAAATGCTGTTATTGGACAAAAGTACGCTTTTTCATTAACTGCAACAAAAGTAGTTCAACCAACAGGGGGGATGGTAAGCTTAGCTCAATCTTCAAGTGTATCTTTAACTGCAAATGTAGTAGAAAAACCAGAAAAACCAGCTCCCACAGTAGAAGAAACTCCTGCCGTAGAGGGAATAAGCTTAATCTGGTGGATATTGGGCATTATTGTTATAATTGCAATAATTGCAATAATCTGGTTTGTTGTTAAGAGCAGGAAAGAATAAAATTCTTTATATCTATTTTTAAAAACGATTTGCTAGTATAATTTTGAAATTTAAGCCTTTTGCAGACGGGGAGAGCAAGCCTGATGAGACTGCCCATAACTAACAGTAAATAGTATATAAAAATTTCGTATTTGGTCTAAATTATGTGGTTGATTGTGCCACTCTTTTTGCTAATGGTA
>CAYHIS010000033.1:0-3186 GCA_964356785.1 uncultured Rickettsiales bacterium | reverse complement strand
GGGCGAATTTAATAAAATTCTTTCTATCGCCAGGTAGCACCAACAAGTGAAGATGTTATGTGAAGTAATCCGTTATGTTAAGTAGACCTACGACAGAGGCTCCTATAAAGCAAATTTGAGAATCCAACTTCACATAACGGATATCAGAATTATCTCACAATTTTTCCATCCAAGAGATTACATCAGCATTTTTATTTATCAGCGCTTTCAATTCATTCACACGTGACAGCGGCTTACAAGAGTCTAGCGCTTTTCGTTTCATTTCAAGATCTATCTCAATATAAGCATGTGTCGTAGTAATATTAACGTGTCCGAGCCACGCTTTAATTAAACTAAGATCCGTACCAGATTGAAGCATATGCATGGCTATAGTATGCCTAAATGTGTGTGGCCCTATCTTTTTATTTACTAGGCTAGGGCAATCTTTTATAGCTGCACTTACTCTCGAGTTTACGATATGGCGAAGTCCAAAACGACTCATTGGTTTACCTAGTCTTGTCACGAATAGTGGCGCTTCTGGCTGATTAAGGCTTTCGCAATTTTTTAAGTAACTTATCAATAGCGCCGTTGTGTTCTGCCATAAAGGCACTTGTCTTGTCTTTCCGCCCTTTCCTTTAATTAATACCGAACCAGGCGATTCAAGATTAAGCGCCTTAATCTTCAAATCGCAAACTTCCTGAGCCCTGGCGCCTGTATTATACATGAAGTTAAGAAGAGCATAATCTCTTTGTCCCAATTGAGTGCCCTTATTGATTTCTTTCAAAATTGCTTTTACTTCTGGTAGACTGAGATATTCCATCATTCTCCTCGGTGCTTTTCGTAAGGGAATTGCTACTACTCTCTGGTACTCATTGGAATGCATGACATCTTCGATTGCTAGGAATGAGAAAAAAGTTTTCAGTGCTGTTAAACGATGATTTCTAGTTAATGCATTATTCTTTCGAGACTTTTCCAAGTCTTTCAAGAATGCTAACACAGTCTCTACCCTAAGATCATCAATAGCTAATTTAGTCACGCGCACTCTAAGATCATTTGCTGCAAAAGTTAAAAATAACTTTAAAACATCTCTGTATGCTAAAATAGTGTGCTGACTTAAGCCCCTCTGAATATTAAGGTAGTCTTGAAAGAATTTCTGAACGTAATAAAAAAGAAACTGATTTTTTGTTTTCATGACACTTCTCCAAGATTGCATTTAATATTTTCAGCCACTTTCCTTCCTGCATATTCCAAAAGATTCAAAGAAGGATGGAGATAAACTTGTGTAGCTGCTAAATTAACATGGCCTAGATACGTTGCCAGACTGGGAAGAGAAGCTGTAGGATCTTTTTTCAGTCGATAAAAATCAGCTAACCAATGGGTAGCAAATGAATGTCGAAAATCATGTATACGCGGCTTACCACCTTGAAAAGTTTTGATTCCAGATCTAGCAATTATCTTTTTGAAGCTTAAATAAACGTTTTGAATTGAACACCTTTTCATACGACTATTCATAAAAACAGGTGCACTTGGCTTTGAATTAGAGTCATGAGAATTACGGAGAATTAAATACTGTTTTAATGCTTTGATCGTTGATTTTGAAATAGGAACAAATCTTGACTTACCGAATTTTGTTTGTCGGATGTGCAAGACACTTTGTTCTAGGTTAATATCTTCAATATTCAATCGAAGAGCCTCACCAATACGAAGGCCAGATACCCAGAGGAGTTGAAACAAGGTTGCATATGTATGTGGTCGTAATAAATCATTTCTATTTTTTTGCCTTAATTCTAAAGCATATTTACCGATAGAGATAACTTCAGCTTTAGTATAAATATGTGGCCGAATAGAAGTTCGCCCCGGTGGTAAAAGACCCTTTTCAGGTATGTATGTTTTAAGTCCTTGTTGGAAAAGAAAACGACAAAACTGTCTTATATAAAGCAAGTGATTGCGACGAGTCCTTGGATGAAGATGGCTTATTTCTTTAAGATAACGCAAAATTATTTGGCGTGTAACAATTTTCGAAGCTGGAAATGTATCACTCAAAAATGTCTCAAATCTATAAAGAGTCAGTCTGGTTCCTATATCTTGACATCCAAGAGATCGCCGCAGCTCAAGATGCTGATTAATTCGATAACTTAACGGTCCCTTTTTTCTTATATTTTTCATTATTGCACCCCCGGCCACTGACGAGCAAGTACACGAAGATGTTTCAAATCAACCTTAGTATAAATAAAAGTTGTATCGATTGAACTATGGCCAAGTAAATCAGAGACTGTTTTGATCGATGTGTTCTGTTCTACAAGATGAGTCGCAAATGCATGTCGAATAGCGTGGGGTCCACAATATAAATTTTTAAGCTTAAGCCGCTCATGATACATTTTCACTATATATCCAACAGAACGTCCCAAGGGTCTTGTTTTTCCCTTAACCAATAAGAATACTTCGTTAAATGGTGTTTCTTTACTGCGATCTTTCTTAATATAATCTAGCAAGGCAATAGCTACATTCTTTTTTAACGGAAAACACAATGATTTTCCACCTTTTAAAGATTGAAAATCTATCGTTCCAGCATGCCATTTAATGTCAGTTAGTTTAAGCAAAATAATCTGACGATTCCTTACGCCATAACTTGCCAATAATTGTAAAATAGCATAATCACGCCTACCTGATGGAGTTGTTCTGTCTGGCGCCCGCAGCAAAGCTTTTACAGATTTCCAGGAATAACCCCTTGGGAGAGCTGCAAGCCTTGCAGTTCGAATAACTGGTACTGACTCTACTAAATTAGTTTTTAAAAATCCCCGCAGATAAGCGAACCTCAGAAAACTCCGGATTGAACTAATTACCTGCTGACGATTTGATCGGCTGCCATTATGAATCGTCTTAATTATATATTTATGAATTATTGGTGGGGAAATCGTTCGAAATTTTGAAAGATTAGAATACTGACCAATCCCATCCAGAAATCTTTGATTGTGAAGTTTACGAATTACTATTGATTCTTTACATAACCCCTGATGGTCTCTTAAAAAATTTACATACTCTTTTATTAAAATCATTTACTATCTCCTTTGTTATAATTATTAAAAAAAGAAGATAATACACTAATTATTTGGATAATGTTATGTGAAGTTGGATTCTCAAATTTGCTTTATAGGAGCCTCTGTCGTAGGTCTACTTAACATAACGGATTACTTCACATAATACAAG
>CAYHIS010000032.1:1083-3265 GCA_964356785.1 uncultured Rickettsiales bacterium | reverse complement strand
TTCTTTTTCCTCCATTTCTCCTTTATGTTCAACTGTTTGAACCTTGTCAAGAACTTGGATTTTGCCATCTACCATTATTTTTGTAACTAAAGCTTTTGGATTCAAACTGATTTTATATTGCAAGTTTCCTTTTAGAGCAACATCCAGAAATATATTAGTAAATTCTCCTGAAATCCTAGTCCTCTCTCTTTGCCTTATTAGATAAATTGAATTTAAGTCAATATTATGATATAAATCTTCTCTTCTTTTTGCCTCATAGATTGTAATATAATCTTTTGCTAATTCTTCCGTTATATTAATATCACTAAGATTTGTATAGACATAACCGATGTTTAGCTCATTATATTCGTAATGCCTAAACTCTGGCATCCTCATTATTCTTCCAACAGTCTGGATAGTAAAGTCCATGCTTTGTATATCTCTAAACATTACTAGAATATATGCTCTTGGACAATCCCAACCTAATGCAATTGCCTGCTTGAATATAAGAACCTGTACCGCATTGTCTGGCATTTCTATATTTTCGAGATTTGTTTTTTCTTCAGAAAGATAAATCCCTAATTTTCTATTCTCAGTAGTTATTTGAAAATTGTCTCTTAAAATGCCTACTATTTGATCTTGCCTATCTATAACACCAGTTTTTTTATCAGGAAGTTGAATCAGAATAAGTGGATTAACAATAGAATTTTCTTGTTTCAATAGCTGCAGTAACTCCTGCCTTTTCTTTAATGCACTCTCGATAACGAGTTCATCTGGAGATTTTTTTACGGTTTCTTTGTCTATCTCAAGATTGATAGCGATCTCTTTCTTGATCATGCCTTCTTGTTTTACATCTTCGAACTCAACCACAACATTATAATAAGAATGGATATGAGGCGTCGCCGAAACCTCTATTATTACATCAGGATCAATGTCATTAATAAGGCTTCTCGAAGTCTCTGTTTTTGCAGTAAAGTGGCTTTCATCAATAATCAAGATAATCCTGGCTCCTTCGTCTCGTGTGTTCTCAAGGATTTTTGAAAGATTCTTATCTTGCTCGTTTTCTCGAATATAGACATTATCTTTCTTATTGATACTTTCCCAATTTAAGAATAATATCTCGTCAGGATTTATTTTTCTGTTATTTAAATCCTCAAAATATTTGCATTCGATTGCTCTCGTTATGTCATAGTGTTTGTCAAGTTTTTCTTTGCTTTGAGTATGAAGTTGTCTTGGTGCAGCCCAAATAAACGCAATTTGTTTATCATCATCTCTTCTATTTACAATCTGTCTAATAAATTCTGCAACCACTAAAGTTTTGCCAGAACCTGTTGGCGATTTAAAAACTATTGTTTCTTTAGCGTTTCTTTCCAACATTTCATTAGTTAATGCTTTCAGTTTTTCAATTGCTTTTTCTTGATATTCTTTTAATTCAATTATCATTTTTGAGCACCATTCTATAAACTTTCAATATTGTTTCTGGGATAGGTTTTAAAATAATTCGGTCTTTGATTTTTTTAAATTCTTTTGTAGGAATAGAGTCATCCTGGGAAAAGATATAAACATGAATTGCCCCATCTATATTCTCTGCTTCCTTTATAAAATAGTTGATGTATTCATCATCAAAAATAATCCCAAGGTAGTATTCATTATTTTTAAATATCTTCCATTTTTCGCTATCTTTTACTAATTCAAAAGCATTTTCCTTGATACATAACATTTCAGTGCATTTGTCAACTAACTTTCTTTTGTTCTTATCTGTTTGCTCAGATTCAACAAAGTCAGTTCTAAAGTATTTGAGATTGCCTTTAAGACCATCTATTTTTTCATTATTTGGTGTAGTGTATCCTTCAATCACTTTTTTAATTCTTGGATAACACACATCTGAACAAATATTCCCTTCATTATTGGTGCATAATATAAATGATCTATTGCCGCCCAATTGTTTATCCAATTCTAATAATGCGTGTCCAGTAGTCCCTGAACCAGCAAAGAAATCAAGAACTACAGCATAGTCTTTTTGTTTTAATAATATTAATAGAGCATCATATACTGCCCATACGGATTTTGGATAATCAAAAGTATTTGGTTCATTGAGAATTTTTTGTAGTAGCTTAGTTCCATAGGTTGATGCATCATATCTAGCATCTTTCCATATTGTCTTCGGCATCATACCTTCTTTTATTCTATCTTTTATTTGAAT
>CAYHIS010000032.1:0-1073 GCA_964356785.1 uncultured Rickettsiales bacterium | reverse complement strand
AAGGTTTAGTTCTACGCCAAACCCTTTTTCTTCCTGAAGAGTCAATAGGTAATATTTCAATAAAACCATTTTTATTCTCTATAGATAGCTCTTTAGTGTTTGGGTTATAATAAACAGGATAATATGAATTTGGGCGCTCTTCAGGTGTTGAATAACCACCTGTTCTTAAAAAATCTCTATATTTGAATAATGAAACGTCATCTGCAAATTTATATAATTTTGATTGTTCCTCTGGCAACTCAAAATCCTCTACATCAGCTTTGGTTACGTCCTTAGCATAGAAAAAATAATATTCATGACATGAAGCAAAGAAAGTATCTGATGTTCTTCCAGATGGTTTATTTTCAACAATAACAGTGGCTATTCTATTATTCTCACCAAAGATATCATCCCTTAGTAGTCCCAGTTGATGTACCTCATAATCATCAATAGTAACAATTATAATACCAGATTCCCTAAGCAAATTCTTGGCGAGAGAAAGTCGTTTACTCATAAAAGACAGCCATTTGCTATGTTTATAAATATCATCTCTTTCGACAAACTGGTTATTATATTTCCAGGATCTATTCCCAGTATTATATGGCGGATCAATGTATATTACATCAACTGCGTTTTTATGTGTAAAATTTAGAACGGCCAAAGAATGATAGTTATCTCCTTCTATCAGTAAATTCATAGGTTTTGATTTATCAGTTAAGATTTCAAGTTCCTTTACCTCAGATAATACTGGAAACTTATCTTTTGCTTCAGGACTGAATTCTTCTTTAGTCTTTTCTCCATTCCAATTTATAAAGTAATCAAAGACTTCTTTTGTTTTTTCACGTTCCCAAACTAAGCCATAAGTCTTCTGCTTGTTAAGAGTAAGAATTTCTCTAATAAGCTCATCTTTTGACCATTCTTCGTAATTTCTTTTGTTATTAGTCATTCTATGCTTTGCCTTTCGATTATTCCGAGTCACGATCATATTAATAAATAAATTAACCTTTAACTTCCTAACACCTACCCATTTAATTGCACTTCTCCGGAAGGATCTACTACTGTTTCAAAATATACTGATTCTCTTCCTTTTCTCT
>CAYHIS010000031.1:0-3473 GCA_964356785.1 uncultured Rickettsiales bacterium | reverse complement strand
AGGTAACATAAGATTTATGGCTCTTCTAGACCGGCTTTGCTATACGCTTACGATTGATTTGACTTTGCAATCTTAAGTTGATACCATTTAGATATAGAAGTTTTTAAAAGGATAAATGCTATGACTAATAATGAATGGTTACATGCTAAAGATGGTCTAATTGTTGGCCTTGATGAAAAAAATAATTATTACCGAGTCGATGGTTATCAGCATTTACTTTTATTAGCGCCAACTGGTACTGGCAAGGGAGTTGCTTTTGTAGTGCCAAATCTCCTAGATTGGACTGAGTCGGTAATTATTCATGATATCAAGCTTGAGAATTATCAGATAACTAGTGGATGGCGAGCATCGCAAGGACAAAAAATCTATCTTTTTAATCCGCTTGGGTCCGCTTCAAAAACCCATTGTTATAATCCTTTAGATTTCGTTAGTAAACATGCTGATCAAATGTTTGATGATCTTGAAAAAATGGCATTTATCTTATTATCCGATCATCATTCATGTCATAAACAAGATCATAGCGAGGCTAGAAGTCTATTTATTGGACTTGCGCTCTATCTTATGGCTCATCCCAATAAACCTAAAACTTTCGGTGAAATATTTAGAATGTTAACCGGGGATCTATGGGCAGAATTATCCGAGGGCATTAAGAAACATAAAATACATCCAAATGGAATGATGCTAATTAATAATTTCTTAAATACGTTAGAAAAAAAACGCTATAAGATCATAGCCTCTCTTCAGTCTCATTTAGAGCTTTGGAACAATCCATTAATTGATAAAGCAACATCGAAATCAGATTTTAATCCGGCTAATTTCAGAAAAGAAAAAGCGACACTTTATGTAGGCTTAGAGCCTGTAGACATTAATCGATTAAAACCATTAATGCAATTTTTCTATCAGCATATAGCGCAAAGCTTATGTAATTATGATCCTGATACTAAGCATGGTGTTTTATTCTTGCTGGATGATTTCCCAAGTATTGGTAGAATGGATGCACTTATAAAGGGCGTATCATATTTTAGGGGCTATAAGCTCAAATTGGCGCTAATTGCACAAGATTTAAATGATATCAAATCAAGCTATTGTGATAAGGCTACTCATACTATAATCAATAACGTTAGTTTTAAAATTGCCTTCACTACTAATTCAACAGAAACTGCTGAATTTCTAAAGGATAGAGCTAAAGTTAATCTAATGGATCTACCAAAAGGTCAGCAAGTTATTTTGACTGATTATGAGAAGCCAGTGGTTGCAAAAAAACCTAAATATTATGATATCAAGGAGCTTAAGGATAAAGTGATTGAGCCGGCTGAGCTGAAATTCAAATAACGATTGAATTTAAGTCTGTAATATGCTAGTATTTTAAAGTTAATTAAATTATAGAGTGTACATAACCCATGAAAATCATTTCTTAAAATAGCCCATTTTGGGCAGCATAACTTCCCATCAATGTATTTTAAGAGATAATCATGAGTCATAAGCCTTTACACTTAAACAACCTCAGTTTAGAATTTCCCCATAAAACCTGTTTCACTGATTTTAGCTGTACTATTCCTTATGGTAGCAAGATTGCTATTATTGGTAAAAATGGTAGTGGTAAGACATCATTACTACAAAGATTTAAGCAATCTTTAGCAGATGTAAATATAGGCTATGTACCGCAAATTATTGAGAAACATGATAAATTAAGTGGTGGGCAGAGATTTAATAAGTCCCTAAGCCAAGCATTAAGTCTAGAACCTGATATTCTAATGCTTGATGAGCCCACTAATCATTTAGATATTGATAATAGAAAATCACTAATGCGAATGTTAAATAACTTTCCTGGAACATTGATTATTGTTTCTCATGATATTGAACTTTTAAGAAAATGCGTTGATATTTACTGGCATATTGAAACGCCAAAGATTAGCGTATTTACGGGATGCTACAATGATTATATCAGAGAAATCTATCAAAAACGTTATATTTTAGAAAAAGAGTTATCAAGATTAGAGCGGCAGAAAAAAGATATGCATCAGGCTTTAATGAAAGAAGAACAAAGAGCCGCTAAATCTAAACAAAAGGGACAGAAATCGATTGATAATAAAAAATGGCCTACTATTACCAGTAAAGCAAAAGCACTAAATGCCGAAGAAACAACAGGACGTAAAAAATTAGCAATTAACTACAAGAAAGATTCACTGATTCAAGAATTACAAGATTTAAGATTGCCAGAGCAAATAATTCCAAAATTTTCATTGCCATATTCTGATGTAAATAGCGGTTCTGCTCTATCCATAACCAATGCTAGTGTTGGTTATCAAGAGCCAATCTTAGAGAATATCAATATTAACCTAACGCCTGGAGAAAAATTAGCGATAATCGGCAAAAATGGTAGTGGCAAAAGCACAATATTTAAAGCCATTTTAAGTGATAGTAAGGTTATTTGTTCTGGTAATTGGTATGTAACTAAAGATATCGGTTATCTTGATCAGCATTATAATAATTTGGATCTTGAAAAATCTGTTCTTGAAAATATTGCAAGTCTTGCTCCTCACTGGAACCTTCAAGAAATTCGCCGTCATTTAAATGATTTTCTTTTTATGAAAAACGAAGAGGTAAATGTTTTAGCAAAGAATTTATCAGGCGGTGAAAAAGTTCGTTTATCACTCGCCATGATTGCTGCTAAAACACCTAAACTACTTTTGCTTGATGAGATAACTAATAATTTAGATTTAGAAACTCGCCAACATGTGATTGAGATTCTAAAGGAATATCCAGGTAGTTTAGTGGTTATTTCGCATGATGAAGATTTCTTGAAAGAAATAGGAATTAAAGATAATTTTGTAATATAGAAGGATAATAAAATATGAATAGTACTTTTGCTAGAATAATGCTGCTTATAACAGTGATGCTCATGGATATTTTGAGCGGAGCTGAAGTAGATTTATTCATTCCGAGCTTCCCTGAAATAAAGAGTCATTTTAATGTATCAACTATGTGGTTAGAGGCCTTATTATCAGCTAATTTTATCGGTTCATGAATAAGCTTATTTTTTGTAGGAAGCCTAGCTGATAGAATGGGACGAAAACCAGTTATTTTGACTGGCTTAATGATTTTTATTATCGGCAGTAGTTTTTGCTCATTTGCATTAGAGTTTAACTTTTTGCTAATCGGACGCTTCCTTCAAGGTTTAGGTATTTCTGCTCCAGCTGTTTTATGTTTTATCATTATTGCTGATCTTTATCCTCTGAAGAAGCAACAATATTATATGGGAGTGCTTAATGGATTCATTAATGTTGCTGTGGCTGGCGCTCCCGTTGTTGGAAGTTATATTGCTATGTATTTTCATTTTCGTGGTGGTTTTATAGCATTATTACTTTTTGGCATTCTGGTGGCAATAATGACTATGCTTTTTGTTCCACGCTCTAAATTACCAAAAAATAAAGAATCAATTTCTTTAGGTGGATATATACCAATAATTAAAT
>CAYHIS010000030.1:0-3516 GCA_964356785.1 uncultured Rickettsiales bacterium | reverse complement strand
GATGGGGGTGTTATGCTAATCCTCAAGGATTAGCTAATATGATTCTGCATCACGGCTTACAGCGAATATAAATAAAAAAATATAGAATTATACCCTAAAAAACTGCGGAGTTAAGGTTTTTAAGATAATTGTGTTGATTGGCTCTAATTTAGGCTTGGCTAAATTAGGAAATATAAAAGTAAGTATTGATGGGGCGAAATTTAGAGCAAATGCTTCTGCAAAACTAACAAAAGATGAAGAGGGTTTATTTAAATTATTAGAAGATATAGATAAAGAAATAAATTCTATTCTTGAAGAAGCAGAAAGAGTAGATAGAGAAGAGGATAGGAAGTATGGCAATAAAAGAGGGGATGAACTTCCAAAAAAGCTTCAATCAAAGCTTTCAAGAAAAATAGCAATAGAAGAAGCTTATGAAAAGCTAAAGCAACAAAAAGAAGAAATGAAAAATAAAATTATTGAAGAAAAAGGCAGAGAGCTTATTCCAACTGAAGAGAAGAAGATAGAGAAAATGAAAATAAATATAACTGATAATGATGCAAAATTCATGAAAGAAAGATGCGGGGTTATAAAACCAAATTATAATGCCCAGATTTCAGTTGATGAGAAAAACCAGTTTATTATTGCAAATGATGTAACTGATGAATGCAATGATGCTCATCAGCTTGTTCCAATGCTAGAAAAAACAAAGGAGAATATCAAAGAAGATCCAAAGTCTGCGAAAGCAGACAATGGATATATTTCCCAATTAGAAAAAGCAAAAGAGAAATTTCCAGAAACAAACTTATACATCGATGATAAAAATAGAAGAAAAGAAAATATTGATATGAAGGAAATTAAAAAAGAATATAACAAAATTCAATATGATAATTTAAAAAAACTTTTAACAAAAAAAGGCGAAAAAGAATACAAGAAAAGAATGCATACTGCTGAGCCTCCATTCGGAAACATAAAACATAATTTAGGATACAGATATTTCTTATTAAGAGGGATAAATAAAGTCCAAGGAGAATTTAATTTAATGTGCATGGCACATAACATAAAGAAAATTCATAAACGCGTTGCAGAAAAAAATAAGAACATAGCGATAGCTATGCGAAATATAGGAAAAATAGGGAAATTAGATGGAAATAATTGGATAAATTCAATAAAAAACAATTCAAGTTTTCACTTCTAAAGATAAAAATATTTTTTATTAATAATATTTTGAAATTATTTTAGTTTTATTACAGCCTGTCGAACAATATCAAATCCTTTATTAAATAGAAACTTGATTATACCTGCTGGAATATTTTCATCAGCAATAAATGAGATTTCACCTTGTGATGAATCTTTCATTTTCAATATTTTCAGAAGCCAATCTGAGACTTGCAAGAATAGCTTCTCTACTGAGTTCTGGATAATATTCTTCAAGAATTTCTTCAATTGTAACTCCAGCACCGAGAAGTCCTATAACATCCTTGACGAATATTCTAGTATCTTTAAATGTCAGGTCTCCTCCACAAATTTCATCATCTGCAACAATATGTTCATTTATTTTGATTCTCATTGTTTGAATGATAATAATGAAGATTATTTAAATTTTGTGGTGGATAATATTGATAATGTTAAATTAGATAGGGCTTTAGTAGACAGTTTCTCTTTGCAACCAATTAAGGATGTTTACTCTGATTTTGAACAGGGAGAGGAGGTTTGGTTTATGGATGAAGATGGTGAGCCTGTTAGAGTTAAAAGCATAACAAAACAGGCATATAATGGAAAGATATATGATGTTGACGTAGAGAATGATATTGTGCTAGTGAGAAGAAAAAAGAATACTAACATCAATAATGAAATATCAATAACTGATAAAACTCTAAGCGAGAGCAAGGACACCTTAAGCGAGAATAAATTAGATATTGGTGATAGTAACTATAATAATTTAATTGATGATAATATTAATGAAAAAGCAGATGAAAATATTGAGGATTTAGGTGAAAAATCAGGCGAAAAGGACTCGAAGTTGGGAAGAGGTTTAGGTCTCGATTCTGGGAAGGAAAATAAAGGAGAAAATGACAAGCAAGATAAATATGGAAATAGAGGAGAAAATAGAAGGGATAATTTGAATAATTTAGATGAAATTAATGAGAATAATGATGATGGAGTTAGTAATGAATATAGTAATGAAATTTATAATGAAGAAGGGGAAATTTATGCAGAAAAGACTCGAAGTTGGGAAGGGGGAGTTTGGAGTGGAAATAGTAATAATGGAACAGCTTATGGAAATGCTACACAAACATCTGCAGGGAAGTTGGGGAAGGGAATGAGTTTTGATGGGGATGGGGATTATGTTTTAATTAGTAGTCCAAATACAAATTATAATAATACTTATAGTTTATCCATGTGGGTATATCCAATTGACAATAATAATGGAAATTACATGTTTGACCAAGGTTATGTTGATGGGGTCATTTTATATGTACCTACACCTAATAGTTTTAGATACTGGGTGGATATAAATGGGACAAATTACAATGGCGAATTTTACACTTTTTCTCTGAATAATTGGTATAATATCATTTACACTTATAATGGAAGTAATTTTAGTATTTATGTGAATGGAAATATAACAACAAGTTTTTCTGCATCAGGTAATCTAAGGGGCTCGAATAATAATATTTATATCGGAGAATATTCTGGTGCGACGGCTACTACAAGTTTCAACGGCACAATCGACGATGTCATGATTTTCAACAGAAGCTTGTCTGCTGAAGAAATTGCAGGATTATATGCAAATACATCTACAAAATATGTAAGCAATAACTTCACAGGCTTGGCAGATGGAAGCCATAGCTTCAAGGCATATGCGCAGGATGAAGCTGGGAATATTGCAAATACAAGCTTGAGAAGCATTACAACAGATACAGCTTTCCCTACATTAAATGTAACCTCTCCAGTTAATTCATCTTATTATAATTCAAGTTCTGTTTTGTTTAATGTAAGCTCATCTGAATTGGGAACAGGCTCAATTATTCCAGATATTGATAATTCTCTTGTTAGCTGGTGGAGAATGGATGATACTAACCAAAGTGTGGGAACTTATGGAGCTAAAGTTTATGATTATAAAGGATGTTATGATAATGAGACTGAGATATTGACTAGAGTTGAGGTGAATTGTGAAAGTGGAGATTATGATTATGTTGAGTTTGATGAAATTGATGAAAATGATGGCATTAACTATTTAACTGTTACTGATGCTCTTTCTCTTGATGAACCTGATATTCATATTAATAATGAGAATTCTAATTTAGATAATAGTATTAATAATATAAATAATGAGCAGAGTAATGATAATAATATAACTGCAAGTGAGAGTAATAAAAATAAAGAAAATGCTACAGAAAATGTAGCATCAAAGGCAATGCAAATCTTGACGGATTATAATAATTCTAGTAACAATATCTATATAAACTTTTCTGTTGATAAGTGAGTGGGACACTCACACATAAATTAATAATAAATTATGCCATACTGCTCTGA
>CAYHIS010000029.1:0-3569 GCA_964356785.1 uncultured Rickettsiales bacterium | reverse complement strand
TTTTCTTATCAACTAACCGACTTTTTCATATGGATAATTTCTTGCTATGCTTCTATTGAAGTATGATCCAACTGATGGTGCGTTTTTCAATTGTTCAAATTCCATAATAGGTACATTTTTATATTCATACATTACTCCATTGAGAAATCTTACTCTTAAAATTTGCGTGTCCTCATCGTATCCAATACTTTCAATATTTGATGAAACAACCTGGATCATTTCAATATCAGCCATAGCATACCCCTTTTTAACTAATTTTTTGATTACGCCACAACTCAACTGTTTTTTCAAAATCGTTCTTTTTATTCTTAGGTCTTCCTTTTCTCCATTCTTCCGAAACTTTGGGGTCTGCACTTTTTGGTGCCTTCGCAATTTTCTCAAATTTGATACGTGAAGGAATTTTTACACCCTCCCCCATAACTAATCCCTCACCTGTTCTTAAGCTTGGCAACAATGCAACCATATCATATAATTCATCATGCACCGCAGCTGCTACATGCCCCCTGTCACCTTTATTAGTCATACGCAGAGCTATCAAAGTTCCACATTGGCTAAGCACTGTTTCGTCTAATTCAGTTGGCCTTTGTGTTACTAAAAGTAATCCTACGCCATATTTTCTACCTTCTTTAGCTATAGTTTGAATAGTTCTAGATGAGATCGAATCCTCTCCTGCTTTTAAATAACTATGCGCTTCTTCTAATACTAAAAGTAAAGGTTGTTTTCTGCCTCCCACTGGTAAATTTTGAGCCCAAAATAATGCATCATACATTATCTTCAGTAAAGACCCTGAGATAGAGGACATTATAACAGAGGGAACACCAAATAAATCTAATATAGTGATAGGTTTATCGTGTCCCAACCATTCTAACAACAAAGAATCTAAGTCTTTGGCTATCTTTCCATTCAAATCAGGTATGAAACTTCCCGGATGAAATAAAAATTCAAATCTATTATCTGCCAGTCTATTTCTCATGCTATCCAAAAAACCAAGAATTCCTTTAGCTTGAAAATTTAAAAACGGACTGGCGCCACCAGGACTAGCAGGCTCATATTCATTCGATATTAATCTCACGGCATCCCCTGGCTTCTTTAACATAGCTGTTTCTGGTTTTCTGCTTTCCTTGAAAGTCTGACGTTCAAAGTCGTCTAACTCAAACCAAACCTGGTTTAAACTAAAAGGTATTGGACTATCAGAAGTAATAGCGGCTATATTGGGCTTAGTTTTAAGATGTTGAACTGCCTTGAGTTTATGTTCAAGAATTTTACCTCTAACATAGTCTCGTTGCTGATCGTTTAAATTTCCAGGAAAAGATTTCATTAACTCATCAAATGGAAGTGCCCAAAAAGGAATATGCAACTCAGACTGTCCTTTAGTTGCGTTAGCTTTTATTTTAAATACTTTGCTACACCTACTTAATGTTTCATCGTACTCTCCGTGAGGATCAATTAATAATATTCTTGCACTTTTAAAACCACCCTTAGCAATGGCTTCTAGCATTATTGCAACAGTATTGGACTTTCCGCTTCCCGTAGACCCAATAATTGCACAGTGTCTCGTGACTAATTTATCCAAATCTATTTTAGCAGGCAAACTTTCTGAAACGCTAATATTCCCCACAGTTATTGAGTTATTCTCGTCAAAACCACCATAAATAATATTCAAATCATCTAAGGTAACCAAGTGAACGTCATCTCCTGCTGTTGGGAATTGCGTAACGCCTCTTTCAAATCTATTGCCCACTCTCTCTCCAATCAAAACTAGACTCATCCATCTAGTACTAAAAATTTTTCCATCTTTTTCTAGCGCAAGATTTTTGAGAGATTCAGGGATTGCATCAGCTCCAATTTGCGTAACAATTCCATACAGATTGGCGTATCCTAATGGTATCCGTAGAAATGAACCTATTTGACCAACGCGATATACTATGCCATTTATAATTGGCATGGTTGACTTGAGTCTTTCGCTCATTTCAACAGAAATACGATTACCATTAATACTGATAATCTTCCCTATTAATGTTTCTTGATTATTATTCATTCCGATCCGTCTCTATTAATAAAATTTTCATAATTTAAATAGGTTAAGAATTTGACAAAATTTACAAAATCATGTAATTTAAAAACGCCTTTCCCAGTCCATTCTCCATCAGGTTCAATCGCATCTTCCTCAAAATACAAGCTCATAATAATTGAGTCATCTTTAGCGGGCTCACCTTTCAATTTCCAGCTACCAAACTTCCCTCCAATCACAGCATTGTCTTTTCCGTATATAGATAATCTTGACTGAATCTTCCCTAATTTAATAATGTCTGAGTCTTCTTTCATTTCATCAAAATATAATGCAATAACATGCGATGTTCTTGTTTTTTCTAATGCATTTAAAAGAACATCATTAACATGTTGATCTGTAAATGAATACCCACATACAAATAAAACTCCATCGTCTTCTTTAATGAACTGTGCGAGCCTATCCATAAAACTCACATATGGTTGTTTCTTTGAATTGTCATATTTAAGCAAAGAAGGAAAAACTATAATAGTTGAATCATCTTGATATCTTCTTATAATCTTGTTGGTCTTCTCATCTAAATACCACCCTAATGAACCATGTAATTTCCATAGTTTTGTAAACTGGGGAAGAAATTTTAAATCTTCGACAGAAGGGCTACTGAAAAATGGTTCAAAACTACCAACAAAACCATCATAATAAGGGACGTTGTGATATTCTAAGCTAATCTCAAATAAATAATCGTAATTTGTGGTAAATATCTCTATGGGAAATTTTCTAGATGCCTGCGCAATCCATTGAGCAAAATCACAATGTAATAGATTAGAAATAAAAGAATTCTTTTTCTTATGAACAGAGACTAGTTTTATCATTTCTTCTTCGATTTTTTTTCTAAATTCCCCGAATTCTTTTTTGGTTAAACCGCAGAGCTTTTCATTACCCACACTTTGTTCTTTTTGAGTAATTTTGAATAAAATATATTCTATATAAAAATCTATTTTCAGTTCTTTAAGTTCCTTCTCGATAAGCGCTAAGGCATCCTTATATTTTTGTTCAGTAATTGACCCAATTATCTTTTTCGTCATTTCTTTAATTCCTGGGATCATCGAATCTTTACTAGCTCCATTTTTAACTGCTATTGACGTTCCAGCCCCAAATAAAAAACCTAACCTTTTTGTATCAGATATTAATACCTGTTGTAATCCTCGAACAAATTCTCTGGGGTCATGCATTATTTCCATATTTACTCCTTTTAAATAACTTTTTTCATAATCAATAAATACTTAAAACCTCTTAGATAAAAATTAAATGTTCTAGCTCTTTCATGCCAAATAGGCGTATTAGATGTTTGATTATGTCTTGAGATACAGATTAAATCGATTGGCTCAAAATATTTTGTTAAAATCTCATATAATCGAAAGCCTACTGGAATAAATGTTTTCTTTTTACATTGATCACCTATTAGCCAAGCCATTACTTTCGTAGGTTTCAATATTCTATGAATTTCTTTGGCAACTGTCTCAAGAGCAATAAAAAATTCTTCTTTTTCACATGATATTTT
>CAYHIS010000028.1:0-3633 GCA_964356785.1 uncultured Rickettsiales bacterium | reverse complement strand
AGCCTCTGATGCTATTGATTATAAATATAGTTTTTATGTTTGTGCCATATTGGATCTTTTTAGGACTATCGCCAATATTATATATGAAAGATTTAGGAGTGAGCTTAAAACATTATGGCTATTATCAAGGTGTCTGGGCTTTGTTATTTGCCATGGGTAGCATATCTTTTGGGCTCATAATTGAGAAATTTCCTGCAAAAAGAATGCTCAGTCTTTCAGCCTATACTTGCTTAATAGGTTTAATTATAATTATGATAGTAGCGATTTTAGATATCAAAGATCCGCTAATTATTGCATTAAGCCTAATGCCATTTAATATAAGTGGCATTATTCCATTTATAATTATTTATCCGATAGCTTTAAATTATATACCTTCAGCTAAAGGAAAAACATCAGCTTTAATCAAAGCTTCTATGCTTATTTTAACTACACTTGGTGTAGAGCTTGCTGGATATTGCTATCAAGGTTCATTTAAGAGTTTAGGGATTACTCTCAGCTTCTTTATTATAATTGGAGTGATTACTTTGTTTATGATAATTAGGGATAAGGAAATAGCTAAGATATTTTAAAAAATTGTTACGTTGGTATGACTTTTAGCTACTCATATGGTATGATTAAATTAATTTTCCTATTAAGCCATTTATGCAGGAGCCGATTATTCCAAATATACCAGGCTTAAAATATATTCCAAATTATATTTCTGAAATAGAAGAAAAATCTTTAATGAATATAATCGACCAGCAAAGTTGGCTAACAGACCTAAAACGCAGAGTTCAACATTATGGATATAAATATGATTACACCGCAAGGGTTACCACTCAGGATCTCTATTTAGGAGAGATTCCTGATTGGTTAGCACATCTTTCTAGAAAGTTATTTGATGACAATATTTTTCGATTGTATCCTGATCAAGTAATTATCAACGAATATCTTCCTGGCCAAGGAATCAGCTCACATATAGATTGCGTTCCGTGTTTTGAAGAAACAATTTGCTCTCTCAGTTTATTGTCTCCTTGCTTAATGGATTTCTCCAAGAACGAAGAGAAAACTTCTATTTATTTAGAACCTAGAAGCTTATTAATCTTATCTGGTTCAGCTAGATTTGAATGGAAGCATGGCATAGCTTCAAGAAGGCAAGATAGCTATTATGGAAATAAATTTTTAAGAGATAGAAGAGTATCCGTTACTTTTCGAAAGGTAAAATTAATTTGATAATTTCTGCTGCTATAACAAATGAAGTCTTTGCAGATGAATCGATGATAGTTCCACCAAGTTCTAAAGTTTTTTGCTTTAAACTTAAAGCAAAATTTTCCATATCTTGGCTAGCAAGCTCAGGTTGTTTTCTGTTCAGCAATCTCTGCTCACGAACACTTCTATCAGCATGAACACAGATTAGCAGATAACTTCCTTTAAGCTTGATAAACTCAGGATTAAATGAACCTTCTAAAAAGATATATTTCTTATCTTTGATTTTAGATAGTTTCTCTATCCATTTATGAGTTATTGCTTCTTGCCATTTCTCACAGGAACCATATTCTTTGATCATATCTTCAAAGCTAGGGATCCCAATATCATCGAAATAATTAATTGATACTTGTTCTTTTGGCAGTATTTTTTCTAATTCTTTTAAAATGCTTGTCTTTCCACTACCAGAGGCGCCTGTAATTAGAATGATTCTATTTAGCATATTTTGCCACCCAAACGCCACCGCCGTCTTCTATAACATATTTAACTATCTCAAAATTATGCTCTGCTAATAATTTCTTATATTCTTCAGGATCTAATGATGCATGATAAATCATCTCTCCACCATTATCACTCCATACTTCGCCATCACTAGGACCTGAGGTAAACATTAAAACCCCACCAGGATTGATATGAGCTTCAAATACTTTAAACATTGAGTGTTGATCGTCTTTGGATAAATGAAAAAAGCTGTTCCAAGCGATAATCAGATCAAATTTCTCATTTAAGTTTATGGTTCGCATATCTTGAACCATAAATTTAGCATCAGGGAATCGTGATTTTGCTAGGTTGATTAATTCTCTACTACCATCAATGCCGGTTAAATCAAAGCCTTGATCAATGAAATATTTTCCTATAGGTTCTCCCATGCCACAACCTATATCTAATATCTTTGCATTGGACTTTAAGTGACTGATAGCTAGATCGAGATAAGGTTTTTCAAACAATTCTCGTGAGCGCGCTTCGTCAAACCAGTTATACATTTTATCATATGATTGGTAGACTTTATCTTTATTTGTTTTTGTCATATTAGCTCCTTTTATTTTATATTAAATAAATCTAAGGAACTTTCTTGTAAAAACTCTTTGAATCCTTTGGTTCCCTTATTTGGTTCAAATTCAATTGCTTGATATTCAGCACATAAATGTTGATGAAATGGATCTTGCGCCAAAATTTCATATAGTTTTTCTCTGCTTGTAGCTTTAGCAATTATCACTCCACCAAATCTGGGATTTTGTCTTCCTGATGCTAAGAATACTCTTTTAGCATAATATTTATCTAAATATTCTAAATGAGCGTCTCTATGTTGAGCTACTATTTCTAAATCAACAATATATTTTACTATAATAATAAAAAGTTTTTCTTTTTTCATTTTCAATTACCTATCAAATTCATTATTAATTTTATCATTAAATCTTTCTGTTTAGGATCGCTTTCAGCAACAAGAAGAGCCAAAGCAATAAGATTATTATTATCAGGAGCATTTAATTTTGCACGACTCATAAAAATTAAAAATAATAAGCAGCCAATACGTTTGTTACCATCACTAAATGGATGATCTTTTATAACGAAATATAGCAGATGCGCGGCTCTTTCGATATTGCTTGAATAAAGATAACTTCCTGCGAAACTCTGATCTAGGCCTAATAAAATTGATTCTAATTGCTTATCCTTCATATTACCAAAAAGGTTAGATGCTTCTTTTTTACTCATTAATTTAAGTTTAAGATTATCTATTGCTAATTTCGCTTCTTCAAATGCAATTACTGCTAGTTCAGTATCTTTTTGTGCTGGCTTATCTAATCTTCCCTCATCATAACGCAGTAATAAATCCCATGTACGTGAATATTTTTCGATGATATTTATAACTTCTCTGCCCATATCATCAACTAGATTTTGTCTTTGTAGAGTATTAGATAGTAGCCTTAGAGTTTGCTGAAGTTCTTCTATTTTATATTTATCTAGCCTAGACTGATTAATAGAATATCCTTTAGTTAAGTGACCATTTAATACTTTAGTAGCCCATTTTCTAAATTGAGTACCTTGCTTTGAATTAACTCGATAACCTACAGATATAATCGCATCAAGGCTAAAATGTTCAACTTGATAAGTTTTGCCATCTTGAGCAGTTAGGGCAAAAAATGCCCCAACTGAATTTTTATCTAATTCTTCTTCATCAAAAATATTTTTTAAGTGCTTACCTATGACAGATCTATCTCTTCCAAAAAGCTCTGCAATTTGGTTTAAAGATAGCCAAAGATCATTCCCAGTAAGTCTTACTTCAACTTGAGAATTATTATTTTCATTCTGATAGATAATTATAGTTTGTTCAATATTCATGATTTCTTTCAGTTCTTTCAGGCAAGAACCCTCCAACTTGAGCATTCC
>CAYHIS010000027.1:0-4204 GCA_964356785.1 uncultured Rickettsiales bacterium | reverse complement strand
ATAAATGAAGGTAATGCAGAAGATATTTTAAGAAGCTTTCCATTTTTAGATAAAAGAACAGTAATAGATAACCATAAGGACTTTATTAATATAAAGTTCAGTAAGTCTAAATTAATCTTTAGTTCAAGTAGCGGGTCAACAGGAGCAATAAAGCTTTGTTATTCAAGAAGCGAATACGTTGACATTGAAAAAGCTTTTTTTGATTATGAATGGGGAAAGATTGGATATGAGCCTAAATGTAGGATTGTAAGAATTGCAGCAGATATAAATAAACAAACAGATAAAAAACCATGTGAAAAAATAGGTAATAGGTTATTAATTTCTCCATTTCACCTAAATAGTATATGTATGGAAAAGATATATAATAAAATAATTGCCTTTAATCCCGATTTTTTTCATTCATATCCAAGTTGCTTACAAGAAATTGCGAAATTTATAATACAAAATGATAAACCGGTTATTAGGTGTAAAGGATTATTTTTAGCATCAGAAGCTTTTACTCCGTATCAATATGAATTATTTAGAAAAGCTTTTTCTACAAGTATTATAGCCAGTTATGGATTGAGCGAACGGTCTGTTCTGGCGTTTACTGAGTTAGATGAAAAAAAGCAAGATAAGATTTATTATAAATTGAATAATATTTATGGCTATACAGAAAACTTGATTGATGAATTCGGAAATCCTGAGATCATAGGGACATCATATTGGAATACTGTAATGCCTTTGATCCGCTATAGAACACAAGATTTTGGAGAGATTGAGAATGGAGTCATAAAACGATTAGACGGGAGAGCTCAAGAATACTTAATTACAAAATCAAATCATAAAATATCAGGATTAATAATTGATATAGAGAATATTCTTGACTGGAGATTTGTAGAATCTTGCCAGGTGATCCAAAATGAGATCGGTAAATTAGTGATCCGAATCGTGCCAAAACCCGATTTCAATGATGGAGTAAAGAATATAATACTAGAGCAGTTAGAAAATAAATGGAACCATTTATTTGATTTTTCTATCGAAATAGTAAATAAAATATCAAGAGCAAATTCAGGAAAATTTAGAATGTATATTAATAATATCTTGAATTTGTCACAATTGTTTTTTGTGTTTGAGTTTATTTCTTCTATGATGTGAACGACGCTCTGATAGCTTTGCTATAATTTAACATTGTCAAGTTAGGAAAAAATGGAAACTGGAGGCTATTTAATGAAGCAGAAGATTCTGATGATTGGTCACACACCTCCACCACCGGGGGGTATGGCAACAATACAAAAAACTCTTATCGACTCTTCTCTAAAAGACAAATATGACTTGCTTTTACTCGATATTACTCGTAAGAAGAGACGCTATAAGGTTGCGGATGGAGTAGGAATAACCAGCTTTCTATATCTCATTTTTCATCTGATAAAGCTTATTTATATTTTGTTTAAGGAAAAGCCCGTTATAATCCATATACAATCTAGCACGTCGGCATTTCTTCGTGATTCATTGTTTATTATTCTTGGAAGATTGTTTGGCAAGAAGATAATCTGTCATTTACATGGATTTTATTCAAACTCTCATTTAGCTTTCAAATATGCTGTTCTCAGATGCTATTCACAATTTATAATGAGTTGTGTTGATATACTAATACTTTTATCAGTTAATTTTATCCCGGAGTTTAATAGAGTATTTCCAAAAACGAAAAAGATCGTGATTCCTAACTTTACCTCAAAGAATATTTTAGCGAGTGAAATTCAATCTCTGAAAATAAATTCTAAGGAAACAACAGATATACTCTTTGTTGGTAGATTAAGTCATGAAAAAGGAATTTACGATTTAATAAAAGCAGTTTCACTTATAAAAAATAAAAAATCAACTCGTTTACTCCTATCTGGGTTGGGAGATACCAAAGAAGATGAAGAAAGAATAATGTTTCAGATAAATAAATATGGTCTTGAGGATATTGTTATGCTTCTTGGTTACATAGATGGGCAAGAAAAAGCTGAATTATACAAAAGATCCGATATATTTGTTTTGCCTTCACATTCGGAGATATTTCCTGTGGTAATTTTGGAAGCCATGGCATCTGCACTTCCTGTGATCGGGACTCCAGTTGGTGCCGTAACTGAAATAATTGAAAATAGTATAAATGGATTTATAGTATCTCCGAATGATCCTGAATCTTTAGCAGAGAAAATTGATTACTTAATTGATAATCCAGATGAAAGAATAAAGATGGGTCAGAATAACCTTAAGAAATTTGAGATTGAGTATCAAATTGAGCCTAATGTAAAAAGAATCAGCGATATCTATCAAATTCTTCTTTGATATAGTAAATCTTGTATGGGGTTTTGAAAAGTAAATCCATGGGAGTATAAACATGCTCTGTATCTCTGATAATTCGTCAGAAAAAGTCGAAAATATTATCCATAACTTAATCAAATATGTCGAAAGTGAAAATTTCTGCGGTTATGACCCCTATGATGCGTTAAATAGCCCGATATTACATTTGCTAGGTAAATCATCAAAATTTCTCAAAATTGCCTTTACGCAGGCACTTAGACGCTCATCTATAAACCTGCGTCCGCTGATTGGGATAGATAAAAGCTATAATCACAAAGGTATGGGATTATTTCTAAGTTCCTACGTTAATTTGTATAGGATATATAAAGATGAGCGTTATCTAGGCAATATCGAGTTTATTGCTGATTGGTTGATAAAAAATCACTCTAAAGGATACTCAGGCTATTGTTGGGGATATAACTTTGATTGGCAGAATAGATCATTTTTTGCTCCGAAAGAAACTCCGACAATTGTTAATACTTCATTTATAGGTCATGCTTTTCTGGATTCTTATGAGGTTTCACATTCTGATGAATTATTAAATATTGCTCGTAGTGCATGTGATTTTATCATAAATGATCTTAATATATACCAAGAAAATGGTTTTATTTGTTTCAGTTATACTCCCATAGATAAATCGAGGGTTTATAATGCTAATTATCTAGGTGCAAGCCTTCTCGTCCGTACATATTCTTTCACCCATGAGGATAATTTGCTTGATTATGCGTTAAAAGCTTATGAATACTGCACAAGACGGCAGAAAGAAGATGGATCGTGGACTTATGGAGAAGCAGAAAATCAGAAATGGATAGATAGTTTTCATACAGGATTCAACCTAGAGGCTTTGCATTGGTATGAAAAGTGCCTTAATGATGGAAAATATAAAGATCAGATTGTAAAAGGATTAAGGTTTTATCTTGATAACTTCTTTTTGGATGATGGAACACCTAAATACTATCATAACACAGTTTATCCTATTAATATTCACTGTTCTGCACAAGCATTTGTGTCATTAAGCAAACTTAAAGATTATGATAGTAGAACGACACAAATACTAGAGAAAGTATTTCAATGGACAATGAATAATATGCGTGATAAAAATTATTTCTATTATCAAAAACACAAGTTCTATAAAAATAAAATTTCTTATATGCGATGGAGTCAGGCTTGGATGTTATATGCTCTAACAGCTTTATTGTTAGGCAGGAATTTTCCGTAGGGGGCGAAGCATTTGCCTCATAAATGCCGATTATATAATAGTAGTCAACCGAATTAATTTTTATAGTTATTTTGGAGTGCGAAAGCGTCAGCTTTCGCATGCTGAAGCTGGCGCTTCAGCACTCCATATATCATAAAAAACTAATTTGGTTGACCAATAATTCACAATAGCAAATGCTTCTCCTTAAAATATTAAAAAGTGATTATTATATGGAGGTTACTATGTCAGAAAGTGATGATAAATTAATACGGTTTCTTGGTTTCCCGCTTCATAGCTATACTTTGGAAGATACGGTTGGGAGTATATTAACAAGCATTAGAGAGAAAAGAATTGTTAATCATGTTGTCTTGAATGCCGCAAAAATTGTTTATGCTAAAAAATCACCTACATTAGAAAAAGCCATTCTAAATAGCGACATTATAAACGCAGACGGACAATCTATAGTTTGGGGAGCAAGACTTTTAGGAATTAATATTCCAGAAAGAGTTACCGGTATTGATCTATTTATACGTCTTCTTAGTGAATTTGAGAAAATTGACATTCCAGTTTTCTTTTTAGGCGCTAAAGATGATATATTGAATCAATTGATACAGAGAGTTAAGTCAGACTATCCAAACCTAAAAATCGCCGGTTATAGAAATGGATATTTCTCAAAAG
>CAYHIS010000026.1:0-4578 GCA_964356785.1 uncultured Rickettsiales bacterium | reverse complement strand
AATGGTGTATTATTAGAAATAATAGAGTGTCCTAATTAGGGGGTGAATTCAGCAATTTCTTACAAATTTCCCAATAAACAAAAGCAATTATAAAGTCAACTTTATTTTGTATTTTTAAAAAAATAATCTGCAAGTTTTCACACACAAACAAACTTAAACGCTCTCGAAAAACCCACTTTCCAACGACCCAGTTCAGCCGCGCGCGCTTTTGGCGCGTCGGCTGCAACGATTGGTTGGATCGCTTTGCTATTTGCTATAAATCCGCATATGCGCAATGATAACAAATACTAATTGGGTTCGGGGACAGACCCAGTAAGTATCGGATGAATCATTATCAAGATTCCCGTCTATTTGAATCGTCTGATCCTTAAGATTAATGGTTGCTATATTTTCTCCAACGGTTGCCCATCCAGCCCGCTCATCCCCTGATGGATACTGTTTTATGCTTATAAGTGAATAGACGCCATACTTACCAGCGGGAACACTACTGAGAGGGAAATATACCACCGTTCATTAGCTTGACCGGTTGTTTGGTCAGTATAGTATGCCCAAGCCATTGTTCGAGTACTACTTCTTATAGTTTCAAAGTCGTTGCTAACATCAATCTTTTGTTTTGATAAGCCTTTCAATGCTTTACCCTGAACTATATTTGGTGGCTCGATTTCTAAAATTGTCGTGGAGTCATTTATCTCACCACAAGAAAATAAGGCCGAGGTAGAAAAAAGTAAGACTGCCAAACGGAAGACTCTATTCATTCTGAAAATCCATCGTGTCCATAAAACGGTTTAAGCAGATTCACTATAGCACAATGTTCCCCAAAATGTATCAAAAACATTTCTTCCCTCCATGAGTCCCCTAGGGGACAGCGGGGAACCACCGAGCACGCAAGGAATGGAAAAACAGTATTACTTCTTTCCCTCTTTCGGTCGGTAATCTTTGGGGTCAAGGCAGGAATCATACATTTGTCGATCAATCGAAATCCAATCAGTGTTTTTGATACCATATGTTTTGCCCGTAATTTTCTTAGGGAAAGCAGAAGCAATTTTAATCCAACGATTTTCTTCTTGAGCCAGAAGGCGTATGTCATCAGCCACTTCAGAAAAATCTTGATCTTGGCTAAAAAGCAGAGCGACATCATATTGATTCCGGTAGGCCATTCGAACCATATCAATAGCGATTCGGACATCAACTCCCTTTTCAACTTCCGTGTGGACATTTAATTCTGATCCATCAGGCAATTTTATTATCTTTGTACGAGAACGGAGAGAACGAGAAAACACATAAATTCCTTTATGCCCCAAGGCACCCAGTTTCGCCTTCCAGAATGAATACCAGGACTCACTTTGAATTGGCGTAGGAATACCGGTATAAAATCTTACTTGTTCTAATTGCCAATTATTTTTTTCGCATATTTTAGTAGCAAGAGCTTTTGGGTCATAGTTTGGGTAATTGTAACCAAAAGCATCTTTGGCGGATCGGAAAAGATTTTGTCCGTCAAAGAAAGCAATTGTACGTTTTGTGGATGGTTCTTTTATTGGCATAAACAATAAACCCCACCGAAAGGCTTAATGACCCGAAGGTCTTCAGCACGATAAGTGGGGAGTAAGTACTTACAATATATACCCTGCAAGATTAATTGTCAAATTTTTTCGGTGGATAAATAAACCCTTAGATGTTTATGCAGATTTTAAAATATGACTTTCTATTATTTTACGGATTAATTTCTCATCAATATTATCTCGAAGGACTGAACAACCAATTTTACTATCAGGAAGAACAAAGCGATTGCGAACCCCCACAAACTTCTTATCATGTTGCATAAAAGAAAGTATGGTATTAGTATCAGTGCCTTCAATTATTGCTAAAGCAAGGACTGTCCTTGTAACCCATTTTAGCTATTGTGGGGCAAGGTTATTATACTTCTCCTTACCTTTAAATACGAAATGTAAGGTATTATGTATTTATGAAAGAAAATTTAAAAAATAAAAAAAAGCACCTCGATAAAGAGGAGCGGTTTTGTATAGAAAAGATGTTAAAGCAAGGTAATTATTTAAAAGAAATAGCTAAAACCCTAGGTCGAGGAATATCAACAATAAGTGAAGAAATAAATAGACATGGTGGTCGAGAAAAATATGAAGCAATAACTGCCCACAAGAGAGCGTATTTAAATCAATATTGGAAAAAGACGGATTGCAATAAGGTGGCTATGGATGGTCATTTAGTTAAATTTGTAGAGAAAAATTTAGCTAAAGGATGGTCACCAGAAACCATCTCATCACGCTTAGAGATACAATCAGGATTAAAGTATGCAAGTGGTAAATCAGTTCGTAAGTTCATAGAGAAAAGATCAGGATTAGAGAGATATTTGTTTTGGGAAAGGAATAACATGAAAAGTGGTAAGAAGCGTAAAAAGGGTGCATATTTAAATGATCCAGACAGAAAATGGATAGATAATAGGCCACCGATGGCTCTCCTTGAGTACGGACACTTTGAAATGGACTTCATCGTGTCAAATCATAATTCGTATGTTTTATTAGTATTAGTGGAAAAATATTCTAAGAAATTATTACTAAAAATTTTACCTAATAGAAAAAATGAATTAGTTAATCAAACAATTAAAGAAATGCTAACTGGCCATACCGTAAAAACTATTACCACCGACAATGATATTGCTTTCAGTAAGTGGAAAGAATTAGAAGAAAAATTAAATACCAAAATATATTTCTGTCACCCTTATCATTCTTGGGAAAAGGGTTTAGTAGAAAATACTAATCGCTGGATACGACAATTTATTCCTAAGAAAACAAACCTTGAACTGATTTCAAATAAAGAATTGAAAGCAATCGAAGATTGGTTTAATCATACTCCGAAACAATGCCTAGGTGGTAAAACTGCATACGAAGTGTTTACAGAAAAAGAATATGGTACAATAGTCGAATCATTAGAAATTAATTTGCCAATAAAATTTCGTATATGGGGGTAGGGAGGCCTTTCTTATCTAAGAGACATTATAACAATTGTGTATTTAAAGTCAATGCAGCGCGTCCCGAGTTCAACAATCAATTGCATCGCTTATATATTAGAATATAAGTATTATGCAAAAGGTCAAAATTAAAAAACAAAATAAAAACGCTTTTAAAAAGCGAAGTTTTAAGCAATTTGATTTAAGCGATAGAACTAAGATAGAGATAAAGTATAAGGAGGGATTAAGTTTTAAAGAAATAGCCCAATATCTTGGGAAAGGTAGAAATGCTAGTTCAGTTTCAAGAGAAGTATCTGGTAAGCCAAGAAAGGGGTATGGTAAGTATCAGGCACACATAGCTCAAAATGATTCTTTAGATAAAAGAAAGAATAAAAAGTTAATTAGATTAAAGAATGATAATATTAGAAATTACACACTTGAGAAGTTAAAATTAGGTTGGTCTCCGGAACAAATCAGTATTCGTTTACCTATTGATCATCCAAAAGAAGAAACAATTTCCCATGAGGCAATATATCAATACATTTATGCTCAAATCTTTAGAGGCGGAAATGGAAATGTTAAAAAAGATTGTGAGGATTTGAGAAAGTATTTAACGAGAAGACATTCCAGAAGAACCAAAAAAGGCTTTAGAAAAGCCAAGAAATTGGAAAGATTAGGTAATTTACCTTCAATTGAAGATAGACCAAAAGAGGTAGAAAGAAGAAAAGAAGTTGGTCATTGGGAGGGTGACACTCTAGTGTCTAGAAAAGGAGATGAAAGAGTAAAAAGTACGAACGAAAGAAAAACAGGAATTGTTTTCTTTAAAAAAACAATTAATGGAACTTCTCAGGCTTGTAATCAGGCGTTGGTTGATGAATTAAAAATTATTCCAAGCGAGTATTTAAAAACTCTTACTCAAGATCGAGGAACTGAAAACTATAATTTCCAAACAGTTGAAAAAGAATTAAAAATTTCCTGTTACTTTGCTCATCCTTATTGTTCTTACGAAAGAGGTTCAAATGAAAATCTGAATGGTTTATTTCGAAGATACTTTCCTAAAGGAACAGACTTTGCTAAAATTACCAATGAAGAAATATCCAAGGTCGAATATTTAATTAATTCCAGACCCAGAAAAAGATTTAAAGGTTTAACCCCTTATGAAATGTTTTATAAATTAACTGGCGTTGCAATTGATAGTTGAATGTAGGATGGGAACGCTCGATTAAAATTAAAGAAAATGGTAAAGTAAATGAGAGTCTTCTAAAATCAATTCCTAAAAAATTTATAAGTTCTAAACAAAGCACTCAAAATGCAAAAAATTAACGACATTCAAAAAGCAGTTCTTGAACTAGGCCTAGATGGTTGGTTATTTTATGATGTATGGAATAAGGACCCGCTTGGTTATCGAATTCTTGACCTTGATCCAAAAAAACTAACTTCTAGAAGGTGGTTTTACTATATTCCCAATATAGGCCTTCCGTTGAAATTGGTACATAAAATTGAAGCGAGTCGCCTTGATTCGCTGCCTGGACAAACCATAACTTATTCTCGTTGGGAAGAGATGCACGCTAAACTTCGTGATATGATCACGGTTGATTCCCGTGTTGCAATGCAAT
>CAYHIS010000025.1:0-5350 GCA_964356785.1 uncultured Rickettsiales bacterium | reverse complement strand
CATATGAATAAAAAACATCCTCAAACGATAATAGACAATGAAGTAATCAAACTTTCTAAAGACAAAAAATTAAAACATTTAATCATTATTATATTATTTAAGGGCAAAATGATACCTAAATATTGTACTCCCATGCCGCGGAACCCTAACCCTAAAATTAATATACTTTTAAACAATGATTTAACAAAAATATATTTTTCTGCTATTAAAAAAAATCCTGCCATTGAAGATGGGGCGGTATTGATTCAAGCAGAAAATGGCGCTTTAATATTAAGAGGATTTAGCTATAGGATTTATCCTCCGCCACTAAATGTGTCGCGGTTAAAAAATATGGGGTCTGGTTACAACAGTTCATTTGATTTTTCCAATATTGAGGGGGTGGTTTGCGTCTATTTTATTAATAAACACGGGGCAAAAAAAATTATCAATGGAAAGGTACTAAATTTGACAAAAACTTAATAAACAACTATACTTTATACTGGTTCTTTAAAAGACCAAAAAAAACCAAACAATGAAGGAGGTTTCCTATGAAAGCCAGCGAAAACAAACTAAAAGAATCTGCCGCAGGGCTATTCCACGGCACACACAGGTATTACGCAAAATACCGACCCGGCATTCCAGGCGAAGTGATTGATATAATTGTCAAACACTTCAACATCGATCCTAACGACAGAATCCTGGACATTGGCTGCGGCACAGGACAGGTCGCCCTGGCCATGGAAGGCAGATGCGCTGAAATGGTCTGTTTAGATTCTGATCCGGAAATGCTCAAAGAAGCCAGAAGAGCGACCAATGGCTCCAGAATGAAGTTCACATGGCTCAAGCATGGCTCGCAAGACATTGGGGCGTTCAGGTCAGAGATTGGCACCTTCAAAGTGGCCACGATTTGCCGGGCATTTCACTGGATGGACCAAAAACAAGTGCTGGAGGATCTTGATAAACTAATTGATGAAGATGGCGGAATAGCCATCTTTGGCGACGGCAGCTTCTGGACAGGCCAAGAAGAATGGCAACAGGCCGTGAGAAAGGTCGTCCAAAAATATTTGGGGAAAGAAAGACGCGCTGGAGATAAGACGTTTAAACAGTCTGATGAACGATGGGAAGACATAATTGCCCGCTCATCTTTCAGATGCGTTAAAACGCGACTGGTGCCAATCACGAGGAATTGGAATGTCAAGAGCATTACTGGTTGGCTCTTCTCCAGTTCTTTCGCTAAGCCAGACTATTTTGGCGACCGATTACCTGCTTTCAAGAGAGACATTAGAGACATTCTGCTGTCTCTTAATCCCAAGGATGTTTTTCAGGAGCAGGCCGTCTTCTCAATAATTCTGGCCTCTAGGAAAAAAGGTCAATAAGTGGCTATTTAAGTATTTTGATTTACTTTACTTAATAGCCACTTTTTTTATATATTTAATCAAGAAATCTTTGCCGACATTATTGATATCAAGCGCGGATGAGTTTTGATGTAAAGAAAAATTATCGCTATAACCTAAAAATTTCCAATTTTTAGTATCATAAACAGCTCCTAATATTCCTCTAAAAATATTTATATATCCTGTACAAATAACAATAACATTTTTAGTATCAACTTCTTTATTAAATATCATTTTTAGTTTTTCTGGGCGAAATATTTTTGAACAAACCGGAGCGATAATTTTAATATATAAATTATTGTATTGACGAATTAATTCATCGCAAGCATCCATAGCTTCTTTCACCATATAATCTCCTATAGCAATAATATAGAACTTTTTATGGGATTTATTTTTAGAACCATAACTTTTGGTCCAAAATCCTTTTTGAACATCTTTGTATGCCTGCTCTATTGAACGCAGTGTTTTAAAATTAGTTTTATCGACAACTAAAACCTGAATAGAATCTCTTTTGGTGAACATTTCAGCAAAACAAGCTAAAGCTTGATTTGTATCGCTGGGAAAATATATGTCAACCAAGCCGTCTGTTTTTGATAGTAAAGTATTCAGCAAATCTGGATTTTGATGTGTATAGCAATTGTGCCATCCTGAACTAGTAATAATGTATTTTAATGATGGCGCTTGAGCTCGCCACTTACAACAGTCGCTAATTTTTAGAAATTTATAATATTGGGAGATTGAACTAGCGGTAATTGGGGCAAAAGCTTCATAGGTCACATACAATCCATCTCTCCCCGTCTGATTATATCCTTGGAGCATGCCATGGCAGCAGTTTTCATTTAAGATTTCAATAATTCCGCCGTCAGCGCGAACAGGGACAGAAGTTTGCCAAATAGGATTCCCCTTGATTCCGCTTTTTTCTATTACAACTTCCAGACCATTAGAAGCTCCTTCGTCCGGGCTAAACACTATAAAATTTTTATTTTTTCCCCTTAAACGGTTAATGACATTACTAATAGTTTTCATCGGGGAAGCGATTGAAGTGAATTTCTGCGCTTCTTTTTTGGATAATTCAGCAAAAATTTTTCTTGATAAGAAAATTTTTGCTCGTTTTTTGCGATCCATTTCTAACCTTCTGCCGATTCTTAAATCTTTTTTAGGAAAATTATTTATTATTTCTTTTACAGGAAATCCATTATCCTGAAAAAGTTTTTCTGGCTTATAGCTTTTTAACCACCGTTCAATGACTTGCGTGTAATTAGCCACTGAATTAGGATATTTTAATTTATCGACTTTATGACTGCGATGGGTGTCAACAAACTTTTCATTGTCAATCTCCTGAGGGCCCGTCGCTCCCTTTTTGCTCTTTAAAATGATTACTGGAATATCCGACAAGATTCCTTTTATCCAATTTTCACGCATTTTTGCTATGGAAATAAAAGCTGTCGCGCATTGGTCATGGGATAAATTACAAAAAAATGGACGCATGCCCAAAGAAGAAAAAAATGATTTCAAACGGCCGTCACTCCAAGTGCTTAAAATTGACCGTGAGCCCATTTTATATTGATTAAGATTAATTGCTAAAATGAGAAATCCGTCCTTTTTGGGCGCTAAAAATTCTCTGCTTAACAATGAAGGCATAGTTGCGCCAGCTTCAAACTCTCCGTCTCCAATAATACATAAACTAGTTTTTTGAGGATTATTTAATATAGAACCGACAGAGCAAGATAGGGCTATCCCCAATTCCCCTCCGGCATTAATAATACTCGGCAATGTCGGCAGTATTTCAGTTTGTAATCGAGTATCAATGCCAAATTTGGAAATTAAATTGTATATTCCTTCATTGCCATAATTTAAATCGGGATAAATTTCTCCGAGACTTCTTTCAAGATACAAATTAGCTAATAAGGCGGGAGCGGCATGGCCAGAACCTAAAATCAAATAACTGCGACTACCGGTAAGCCGAATGTATCTACAAAAATGTGAATAAAGGAAATTGATACCGGGACATGCCCCCCAATGACCGAGTACCACAGGTTTAAAATCACTGGCCACGAGTTTTCTTTTTAATAAAAAATTATCTCTTAAAAACAGTTGAGCGACCGTCAGATAATTTGCCGCTCTGAAATGATAATCAATATTCCTATAAGTTGCTTTTTTAATTATCATAAAATTGAATTAATCTTCAATAACATTTCTTCCAGTTCAGATAAATTAGAGATCGTTGGCGTTGGGTCTTTACTTTTTCCATCTCGACATAACAAAATAGCTCTCCACCCCGCTTTCAGCGCGGGCTTAACATCATATTCAAAACTGTCTCCAACATACAATAATTCTCGAGCATCAAGTCCTATTTTTTTTTGAGCATGAACGAATATTTTAATATTCGGTTTAGTCATTCCAACTTCACAGGACAAAATACTCATTCTAACATACTTACTTATTTGCAACTCATGATGATCCAACGCTGTCCACGGAGTTGTATTGGAAAGAATCCCCAATTTATATTTAATACTTAATTTTTTAAGACAATGTCTGACATCTTTATATAAAGATACCTTATAGGAACTGGTCGAAAGTTTTTTATATAGCGTTTCCCAATCATTAATCTTTAAATCACGACATAGTCGCTTAATTAATTCCTTTTTAGAAGCAGAAGATGTCCACAAATAACTTTGTTTATTGACATTAAAATCAGTTATTGGCCTATTAGTAAGACCTGCCAAAACTTTCTTAAAAGAGGGTTTTTTATTGTCCAAAGATTGACAAAGAGTCCCGCCGACATCAAAAAAAATACCTTTGATCATATTAATCCTTACAAGCAACTATTTTGTTAAACATTTTGTGTTCAGGCGATGGCAGAGGAGTCCTAATATCGTCTAAAAATTTATTGCCAAATTTTAAATACCAAAGACTTCTGTAGTTTTCCCAAGGTCTTGGTCTTAAAGCGGTCTGACTAAAAATATTTTCTATAATTTTTCTAGCTTTAATATAATAATCAATTTTGTTAGCATCATTATGTCTTAGTATTTTCTGCCCTTTGTGAGCTTGAAAAGCATTAATTATTGGAAAGCTGTTAATATAAGGTAAAAATTCACAAAATCCTTTTTCAATAGTTTCCAATGACTCCAATCCTATAATGTATGAAAAATTAGTCCTGATGCCCAAATTATTAGCAAACATTAGCATGTCTTTAATGGTCGCAAGACTGAGATCGCGCTTCACATCTCTTAAAAGAGATGCCCTACTTTTATTATCAAAACATTCTAACGAAAAACATATTCCAAGAGATTTAATATTCTTCAATTCAAGCAATGCTTTTCCACTTTTAATTTGTGAACCAAAATAGAATAGTTCTCCTTTAAATGAAAAATCATTTAAAACATTTTTTGCCATTTTAAGGAAATTAACAACTTTTTGTTCATTGGGAAAGCAACCTGTCACTATAGCAATTTGCATTAAGTGGGATAAATCAGCAACATCAAATTTTTTGATCCAATTCTCCAAAAAACTTCTCAACTTATCATCAGAAAGTATACATTCTTTATCCCTTGGAACCTGAAAAAATGTGTAGCAAAATCCGCATCCTCGGCATGATGTTCTCGCGTTTGGATTAACATTAAGAACAGTTCCTCCTCTGCGAGGATAAGATGAATCGCAAAAATCTTCGGTGACACCCAGTGCCTTGCCGATTACATGGCTATTAAAGAAGAGACTGCCATTTTTAAAATAATAAGGGGATTGGTCGACTGTGGGGATAGCTAAATAAAAATTGAAAATATTTCTACTATGGGATAAAGAAAAAATATTTTTATTTGTGGATTCCAATTCAAACCTGACTCTTCTTGATTGGAGTTCAAGTTTAACTCCGCTCAAATTCAAATCCAACAATAATAAATCCTCTGTCGGAATATTATATTTATCGGAGAGTTCAATTAAGTTTTTTATATTCTTGAGCATATATGCGGGTTAAGAAT
>CAYHIS010000024.1:0-5564 GCA_964356785.1 uncultured Rickettsiales bacterium | reverse complement strand
GGTTTATATAGATTAATAGTCGAAACTCGTTCCTAAATTATTGGGAATATAGGAAGTTGCGTATCTATCGCTCATACATGCAATATAATCGGATATTATTATTGCTTTTTCTTTTTCTGAAGTATTTGTAAGATTTTCTTGCCAAGAAGCAGGAAGTGATCTTGTGTTTTCCATATAAAAACTAAATAAGAATCTAATAATATTTTTGGCTTTATTAGTCATTTCAATCACTGAAGAATGATAGTAGAAATTACTTTTTAAGAAACTTTTTATTTCTTGATGATATCTTTCCATAGAATCTGAGAATTGAACTATAGGGCGATTTGAATTATATACGTCATCACACGTATGGATCGAGTATGATTTAAGATTGTGTTTTGTAGTGTTGATGGCATCAATTATCATTTGATTCTTTATTCTCTGCACTGATTCATGAATTATTTTATAGTCTTCTGCATTAGGAAATTCCCTGCTTACTTGTTCTATAGTTTTTTTTAATAGATTAATAGATTTTAAATCGTTTATAGTTATGATACCGGCTCTAAATCCATCATCAATATCATGATTATTATATGCTATATCATCGGATATAGATGAGACCTGCGCTTCTAATGATGGATATTTTTCAAGCTCTAGATCGTGTTTCTTGGAGTAATCTGAGATAGTTTGTGATGGATTTAAAATTGGTCCATTATGTTTTGCTATTCCACTTAAAAATTCCCAAGTGAGGTTCAGTCCTTTAAAAAATGGATGTTTTTGTTCTATCTCAGTTAGAAGTTTTATAGCATGAGAATTATGATCAAAGCTTAAGTTGTAGCTTCCTAGCATTTCAGATAGCGCAGCTTCTCCAGCATGACCGAATGGAGTATGGCCAATGTCATGTGCTAAAGTAAGATTTTCTGCTAAATCTGAAGATAAATTAAGTGCCTTGCAAATAATTCTGGCTATTTGAGCTGCTTCTATGCTGTGAGTTAAGCGATTGCGGTAATGATCGCCCTTGCTGCTTATGAAAACTTGCGTTTTATGTTCTAGTCTTCTAAAAGCTGTAGATTCAATGATTCTGGTTCTATCTAGTTCAAAAGAAGAAATGAATTCTAGTTCAGAAGTTTCTTTATAAAGTCTTCCTCTAGAATTATTTGGATTGCAGGCATAGCTAGCTAACATAAAAATATAAACTAAATTATTTGCATACAATTATAGCAGCAGAAAATAAAAAAAGAATTAAGGCCAGAAGCCTGGCCTTAAAATATTTATGCCGCTCTATTTCTTGATGTAATAAGATTTAAAGCTTCATTGGCTTCGCTACTCATTTCACTTTTTGCTAATATTCTAATAAGTGAATTAATAGCATCTTTATGTTCTTGGTTTTTTATACGCATAAAGTTACGAGATACTTCAATGCACATTCTTTGGCTTTGATTGAAATTAATATCATTTGGCTCAAAATTTAATTGATTATCAAGCCCTTCGTAGAATGTTGAAACGGAAGTGCCTAAAAATTTAGCTATTAATGCTAATCTTCCAGCTGACACACGGTTTATACCCATTTCATATTTTTGTAGCTGTTGATGCGTTACTTCTATTTTATCACCTAAATCCTGACGGGACATACCATGCGCTAGCCTTAGTTCTTGAATTTTCGCTCCGATAAAACGATCTATTTGTTCAATATAGTCAACTTTTCTTGCCATATTTTCCTCTCATATATTAAGTATTAATTAAATTTTAGTTTCTGTGTTAGGTAATTATTAACACTAATTAATAATTAATGCAAGTATTTTTTGAAGAATGTTTGATATATTTAACTTATAAGTGTAAAAGCTAGAATTTCTTTGAGGTTGATAAAAATTAACTAATATTAATTTTAAGTTCAATGATAGGTTAAGAGATTTTACCGTAGATAGCAAGGTAAAAATTATTTGTGGTTGTTAATTTGTTATGTTTTGATATTATATTATGATTTTCTTAAGTTGAATTAAAAGCTGTAGGTTTTATGAATAAGTTTTATTTATCTAATAAAAATCAAACCAAGTTATTAGCTGAACAGATTGCTAAAAAAATTGAATTATGTGACGTTATTGTATTAACTGGAGATTTGGGGGTTGGTAAAACTAGCTTTGTTCAATATTTGGTTGCTAGTCTGACTGACAATAACATAGAAATTACAAGTCCAACTTTTAATTTGCTTCATATATACGACTTATATGCATTTCCTATCTGGCATTATGATTTATATAGATTAAAATCAATAAATGAAATATATGAACTTGGAATAGAGGACGCTTTAAGCAAAGCTGTCACAATAATTGAATGGCCTGAGATTATTTTAGAAATTCTTCCAAAAAATAGGTTAGAATTACATTTTGAGTTGACTAGTAATGAAAATGTGAGAAAAATATCTTGGCGATCTTCAGCTCCTAAATGGATTGAAAGTATATCAAAGGTATATTAATGGAAAGAAATAACAAAAAAATAGATTTTCTGCATAAAAATAATTTAAAAGATGCAAAAAGAATTGAGCTTAAGCAAGATGCATCTCATCGTAAGTATGAGAGAATAGTAAAAGATAATGGAGAGACTCTTATTTTTATGGATGCTCCTCCAGCAAAAGAAAAGGTTAAACAATATATTTCGGTAGCAAATTTTCTCCGAGATAATAAGCTTTCTGCTCCTGAGATTCTAACTGCTGATGTAGAGAATGGTTTTTTGTTAATTGAAGACTTTGGAGATAGTAGTTATACTAAGTTGCTTTCAGGAGATATAAAATTATCTGATGATATAAATGAAGAAATAATGTATAAAAAAGCGATAGATACTTTAGTGCATTTGCATCAGCTTCCATCGGATTCCGCTTCTCTATCAAAATACGATGATAATATGCTAGTAAAAGAATCTCTGCGTTTTATAGATTTTTATATCGAGGTCTTGAACGGAGACAGAATTAGTGCGGCATTGCGAGAAGAGTTTATTGTAATTTTGAAGCATTTACTTTCTCTTACTAAAACTACATCAAATGTTGTAGTGCTTCGTGACTATCATGCTGATAATCTAATGTGGTTAGAAGATAGGGAGGGGCATAATAAAGTTGGTATTTTAGATTTCCAAGATGCAGTTATTGGTACTCCTGTCTATGATATGGTTTCTTTGCTTGAAGATGCAAGAAGAGATGTCCCTTCTAAAATAACTGAGAAAATGTTTTCTAGATACTTGCATTCATTTCCTAATATTTCATCAAAAGAATTTGCAGCATCTTATGCTATATATGGTGTGCAGAGAAATTTAAAGATTGTAGGCGTATTTGCAAGGCTTGCTACTCTTCATAAAAATAGATCTTATCTTTTTTTGTTGCCTAGAGTATGGCGCCATATAAATAATGATTTAAGACATCCATTATTATTGCCATTAAAGAATTGGCTTCAAAAAGTTGTTCCAATGCAGTTGAAGATTTAAAATTATGATCGATCAAGCTATGATTCTAGCGGCGGGGCTAGGAACTAGAATGCAGTATTTAACAAAAGACATTCCAAAGCCTATGATTTCTGTTAATGGAATTTCTCTTATTGAGAGGCATTTGCAATATTTATACAAAAATAAAATTTCTAAGTTAGTAATCAATACGCATTATAAAGCGGAAGTTTTTGAGGAATTTGTTAAATCTCTAGAAATCTCTAAAAAATTTGAGCTCTACTTCAGTAGAGAGAAAGATCTTCTTGGAACTGCAGGTGGTGTGAAAAATGCTTTATCTTTTTTGGGGAAGGATCCGTTCTTTGTAATAAATTCAGACTCTATTTTTGTTGATCAAGAATCAGCTTTTGATTTACTTGAAGCAAGATGGGATAGAGATTATATGCCAATGCTTATGCTTCTTGCAAAGAAGGATAAAGCTTTTGGGTATTGGGCAAAAGGTGATTTTGATATGGATGCGCACGGCAGATTGAATCAGAACGATGAAACTAGGGATTTTATTAATCCTGGCATGTATCTAATGGATTATAAATTATTTGATAGCTATAAAAATGATGTTCTTCAATTTTATCCTGAGGTTTTTAAAGACTTGATGAATCAAGATAAACTTTATGGTTGTGTTTATAATGGTGATTGGTACCATATAGGTGATCTAAAGGCTTACGAAATCTATTCGAACTTAAAATGAAAAAAGTCAGTATCTTAACAATTTTTCCTGAAATATTTCCTGGTAGTTTATCTTATTCTTTAGCTGGAAAAGCTTTAGAAAAAGGGCTAGTTAATTTGGATGTAATTAATATTAGAGATTTTGCTATTGATAAGCATAAAACTGTAGATGATAAAATCTTTGGTGGTGGAGCTGGAATGTTAATGCGTCCTGATGTTATAGGAAATGCATTAGATTTTGTTATTGATAAAGAAAAGCCGCAATCGATGATATATTTTACCCCTAGAGGGAAAAGATTTGATCAAGCTGCCGCACGTGATCTAGTAAAAAAAGATAATATTTTAATGTTATGCGGAAGATATGAAGGAGTGGATCAAAGAATATTCCAGAAATATCATTTCGAAGAATACTCAATTGGTGATTACATACTTTCCGGTGGTGAAATGGCCGCGATGACTATTTTAGATGTTTGTATGAGGCTGATCCCTGGTGTGATTGAGAATGATGAAGTTAATTTAGATGAGAGTTTTTATATAGATGGTAATAAAGATTTGCTAGAATATGATCATTATACTAGACCGGCTGAATGGAGTGGGTTAAAAGTTCCGGAGATTTTGTTATCTGGAAATCATGCAGAGATTAAGAAATGGCGTATGGAAAATGCTATTGCTAATACTAAAATTAGGCGTCCTGAATTATTGAAATAATCGATATATTTTATAAATTCTGTTTTTTATATGTTTATAAAATGGCTAGAATCCTATGTTTGGCAAATAAAATAAAAAAAATAATGAAAAATATAAAAAAAGTTGAATTTAGCTGTTGACATGATTTGTAATTGCAGCTATAAATACTGACCTACAGACATGGCAAAACATAAAGAAAGCCAGCTGTTGAGATGTATAGAAATTGTGAATATAACAACAACCGCGATTTAATTTTGAATGAGTTGAAGTAAATTTAATTCTACATGTAAAAGTTAATAGATGCGTGCTGAAATTAAGAAAGAGCATTTGATGGATGCCTTGGCGTTAGAAGGCGATGAAGGACGTGATACACTGCGATAAGCTTCGGGGAGATGTGAATAATCTTTGATCCGGAGATGTCCGAATGGGGCAACCCACCAGTTTATCTGGTATCGTATAGTGAATACATAGCTATATGAAGCGAACGCGGCGAACTGAAATATCTAAGTAGCCGTAGGAAAGGAAATCAACCGAGACTCCGCGAGTAGTGACGAGCGAAAGCGGACTAGGCCAGTGGTTTAAGTTTAATAATTAGAATGACATGGAAATGTCAGCCATAGAAGGTGATAGCCCTGTATAAGTAAAAGTGACTTAAATCCTTGAGTAAGGCGGGACACGTGAAATCCTGTTTGAACATGGGGGGACCACCCTCCAAGCCTAAGTACTCTCTAACGACCGATAGTGAA
>CAYHIS010000023.1:0-6369 GCA_964356785.1 uncultured Rickettsiales bacterium | reverse complement strand
AAGGTAACATAAGATTTATGGCTCTTCTAGACCGGCTTTGCTATACGCTTACGAAGCAGCAGCATATTCCATGAAAAATTTTTGTAAACTTGGAAGCTGGTTCACGCAATGTAATCCTAATTTTCTAAGCATACTAACGGGTGCTATATTATTAGAAAATAGTTTATTTAAGCTATCAGTAATTATAGCCATATGCTTATTATCACTTTTACGTAGTTTTTGATATTCATTTAGTGCTTGATAACAACCTGTGGATAAACCAAGATTATTATATTTATCATATATATATATTAAGGCATGAATATCTTTTATGGCTAGATTAAAACCTTGACCTGCAATTGGATGAATTGAATGAGTAGAATCTCCAATTAACATAATTCTTTTATGGTAATATTTTTCTGCCATCATAAGAGAAAGAGGATATGAATTAGGGGAGCCGATAACATTAACTTTCCCAAGATAATCGGTGAATTTCTCATTTAAGAAAAATTCGAATTTTGAAGCTTCTAACTCCAAAAGAGTTTTGGTTATTTCTGGCGTTTCAGTCCATACTATGCCTGATTGATTTTGATCTTTTAATGGTAGAATTGCAAAAGGGCCAGAGGGAAAAAACATTTCTTGAGCAATATTCTCATGAGGTAATTGATGCTTTACTTTGCAAACTATTGCGGTTTGTTTATAGTCATGAAATGAATGATTTATATTGCATAATTTTCTAAGTGCTGAAAATTTTCCATCAGCTGCGATTAGTAACTCTGTTTTATAAAGAGTATCATTTATTTTTACTTTTGCAAAATCATGGTTATTTTCAATTAATTCATAAGAGCTTTTATCTAATATAGTAATGTTAGGGTCATTAATAGCCAAATTATAGAAAATATTTTGTAGATCTATGCTTTCTACTAAAAACCCTAAAATTGATGAATTATCAAAATGAAGAAAGAGAGGAGAATATTGATCAGTAACTCTAATCTGCTCTATGATTCCAGCTTTTGGTTCTAAGTGTTGCCAAACGCCAATTTCTTCCAGAATTTGCTTTGATCCATAGGAAAGTGCAATAGCTCTACCATCTTGCGCTAGAGGTATACTTAAATCATTTTTATCAACCAAAATACTCGGTTGATTTAATTTGCTTAATGCTAAGGCGGTGCAAAGCCCAGTTAGATTAGCGCCAACAATAATAGGGTTATTCATAATGGCTTGCAAATTCATATTAATAATTTTATACTGATCATACTTCAAGATTTGGTACGTTACTTCGTCACTCTGCTTTGTACATTTCGTTCCTAGCGCCTTCCAACTTTTGAAGTATGATCAGTATACTATACTTGAGTATTATAATTTATAAAGGACAAATATGGAAATCTCTTCTTTTCTTATTTTTGATTATGTTATTTTTGTTATTTTGGGGCTATCTATATATATAGGCTGGAGAAATGGCTTAATAAGAAGTTTTATTGCATTCTTCGCTTGGTTTGGGTCTATCATCATAGTTATTGATAATTATAGCTGGCTTTATAGCCTTGTTAACGAGAAGATACATAGTAAATTTATAAGTGGTTTTATAGCGTCTATAGGGTTCTATATTATCCTTGTGATTGGATTTTCACTTCTTGGTGATAAAATATCTAAAACCGCAGAAAAATTTGGTGGTAGTACTACGGATAAAATCACCGGCGGTGTATTTGGAAGTATTTGTGGAGCTTTAATGGCCTGTTTTATTTTTTGGGTAATTTATATCTCATTTTTCACCTTAAACGATCAAAAACTTCCTGAATGGCTTTCAAAAGCTAAGACTTACAAAGTTCTGAAACTTAGCTCTGATACAGTAACTGATATTATTTCATCCGAAGAAGAAAGAAAAAAATTATTAGATATGATTAAAAATAAAGGTCATTCCCTTGAAAATGAAGTGAAGAAAAATATTAACACTAATAAAAGTGATGAAGTAGAAGAATGAAATTAGATAATGATGATATAAATTATATAAAAAAATCCATTTTTGATTTGTTATGCCAATATGAAAGTAATTTAGCTGATCATATAAGTAAAGATAAGCTGGATCCAAAATCTATAGTTGCTTTATCAAAATTATTAGAAACATATATGAAGCTTTTTGAAGCTAAAAAAGCCTCTAATATAGGTAATCCTGAGAATTCTATATCTATAGAAGATAAGCAATTATTGAGCTTGTATCAAGACTTACTTGCCCCTTGTGGTTCCGGATGTATTGAAGAAGTTTGATTTTTGTCTTTTTTAGCGACTAAAATATTAGCTTCCACTTGATTACAGCCATATCCAAAACAAAAATCTAATTGAGTTTTATTATCGATTCTAGAATATAGTTTTGCTAAATCTTTTTGATAATAAGGTTTAAATTCTGATCCATATGGATTAGTATAATTTCCAAATAAACTCACATCAAATTTATTTTGCAGAAGTGATTTTAAAGCAATACCAGTATCGTCTTCCACGATTATATTACATTTTTCTAACATAAATGTACGCATTCCACTGAACTCAACTTGTTGCAATTTATAAGAAGAAGCTTTAAGCATGCAATTATCTATTAAATGATTTTTATTTATGAAATCAAAAAACTCTTCCTTATCATTATAATCATTTAAATTTGCTCTAAAATAATATAGTTTTTTAGCTAAATTATTATGTATAAAATCTATTACAATTCCATTATAAGGTGCTGATATTCTGGTGATATTTTTAATTTCTCCATCAAGCAATCCTATTTGCGCAATGAGCATTGGTATAACACCCAAATCTCTATGCATTTGAGCGGACATGTTCATAGTTTTAAAAAAACCACTCTTTAAATATCCTTCTATTTGCGGTTCAAATATAGAAATTTGAAAATTCTTCTCTAATAATTCAGGATAGCCAGGAAATTCTAATCCTACCAAAGTATATTGCTGAATTTGTGGGAATAATAATAATGGATAACTTATATCTGGACCTGAGAATGGATAAAATAAAGCATTATTATTTATTGCTAAATTATTTATAGAGAAATTTGTGATAGGCAAGATAAATTCATTATGAAAATTATCAATTTCATTTTGAATTACATCATTATATCTTGCGTATTTTTCATTATAAGTTTTTCCAACTAATATTTTGGTGAAGTCTTTATAATTTATGGAGGGGTTAGCTATTGCTGTATAATTAGCGCTAATTATAAAAATACAAATAAAAAATCTAAACATAATCCTAATGCTGTAATTAACTAAAACGAGAATCTTATTATATTTTAAGTGATATTGCAAAATAATACCAAGTTATACCATTTTCAGAATTAAAGATTACAGATTCGATTCAAGATGTGAGCGCGCGCAGTGTACATTTTAGTACATGAGCACGCGAATCTTCGATGAATTGGATTTGTAAATTTAATTGTGGAAATTGGTATTAGAACTCTAGTCTTTCAGCTTTTACCAACCAAAATGTAGGATCCATGTTATCTTCCACTGCCCATATGCTAGATAACACACTATGCATAAAATAGCATTTCTGCACATCATCTATAGGAAAACCAAAATACTTGGCAATGAAAGGAATATCGTTATCTATATCTTGAACAAATGCCCATACCTCATTGATAGGAAAACCAACCACTCCATGTGGATCAATTACTTTCCAAGTATCACTATCAGATAAAATATTATCATGATGCAAGTCACCATGTAGGACTCTTCTTTCATGGTAAGAGTAAAAAATATGATCTCTAAATTGACGTGCTAAATTCAAATAATCATTTGGAATTGGCCAATTTTTATCAAGCAAGCTAAAGCGCTCTTCAATACTAGGTAGTTTGATGTTTTGAGGCAGTGGCGCTTGATGTAATTTCCGCGTTACTTCACAGGCAATTTTTAAAGCCTCCATTTGTCTATCTGGCAAGTATGTTTTTAGAGAAGTAGCTGGAGATAATTTCTTCAGTAACAAAGCTCTTGTCTGATATGCTAAAACTGGAACTGCGCCATATCCTGCCAATGAAGTTAAGGCCGTTTTTTCATGAAAAATTAAATCTGAATCCAAGCTTAATTTTAGAATAATTTCTTGGGTGTCCTGCAAGCCACTTGCAACATAGTTCATCGATAGATTATCGATAGGTTTTAAATCGGTTAAATTCCATTCTTTAGCAATTTTAGCTACAATGCTAGGTAAGTCTAGCAACCATTGTTTGCCTTGTGTCCCATAGATATTGATGATGTTAGTTTCAAAATTTTTATTCATTGAAAATAAGTATCTTAATTTTTTCTAGAACTTCTTTAAAAACTCGATTTTCACATTTTGTAATAAATTCTGCATTTCTGGCTTGCCAATCAAGGCTGCGAATTTGATCACAGAGAATAGCTCCAGTTATTTTATTATCCTGCAATAATACCTCAAAAGGATAGCCTTTAATTTTGCTGGTTATGGGAAGACACAGACTTAATCCAACTTTAGCATTATATTCTTTAGGTGAAATAATTAATGCTGGTCTATTTTTTTGTGTTTCTCTGCCCTTTTGGGGATCAAATTCTAACCAAACAATATCCTGGGGTTCTGGTATGAATTTCACCATAATTCTTTCCCTTTAATATCACTATCATCCCATTCTATATTATGAATATTTTCTTCTGTTATTTTATCTAGCATACTCGTCAGAGAATTTTTTCTAGGACGAATGGTAATTTGATGATCATTGGCAATCAGATCAATTGAGTCACCGCATTCTATTGATAATTTATTGGCAATATAGCTTGGAATTCTAACTGCTAAGCTATTTCCCCATTTCTGTATATTTGTTTGCATGAATGTTACCTATATCACTATCCGTATAAACATAGTATATACAATTATATGAGACTAGTCAATTTTTATTCATTTAAAAAGAAATCTAATCCTTTGAAAACTTTTGTCTTTAGCTTATCTGTAATCAGATCACCACCATAGCTCATGTGAAATGCGTCTTTTGGTTTAATAACGATCCATTCAAGATTCATACGTTTTGGTGCGATTTCAGTTCCTTCATCAGGTAGAACTCCAAAATCTGTTGAAGTATCAGCAGCCTCAAATATTAAGAGTTTTTGTTTAGATCCAGGTTTAATTGGGCATCTTCTTCCATCAAAAATAACTGCACTTAAAACCATATTTTCATAATTATTATAAAAGAATTTAGCAATATCACCACCATTTGAATGACCAGCTATAATAAATTGGTCAAAATTAAACTCTGGATATTTCTGTTTCAATTCATTGATAGCAAATAAAATATTTTTCTCACCTCGAATCCATAAATGTTTTCGTACCTCTGCTTGAGGGGCATTTTTATCAATAAACTCTAGGCCATCATTATCACCTAAAATATCATGCTGAATTGAGATAAAAGCATATCCTCTACTCGTAAAATACTCAGCCAGATAACTCCATTGTTTATATTCTTGAACTATTGAAGGATCTTTTAAACGCTCCTGTTCTTGATATCCTGGCCCAAAAATAACAACAGGCGTTAGTTCACTTGAGATCTCAGGAGTATAGATAAGTATAGGAACATTTCTTTTTCTAATTTCATCAAATAAATTTAATTCATATGTTTGCATTTATGGGATCCTATATGTAGAATTAATTATACTTTGATTATAGTATTAATAATTATATTATTAAATAGATACATTAATTAATAAAGTTAAAAAATATGAATAGTACTTTTGCCAAAATAATGCTGCTTATAACAGTGATGCTCATGGATATTTTGAGCGGAGCTGAAGTAGATTTATTCATTCCGAGCTTCCCTGAAATAAAGAGTCATTTTAATGTATCAACTATGTGGTTAGAGGCCTTATTATCAGCTAATTTTATCGGTTCATGAATAAGCTTATTTTTTGTAGGAAGCCTAGCTGATAGAATGGGACGAAAACCAGTTATTTTGACTGGCTTAATGATTTTTATTATCGGCAGTAGTTTTTGCTCATTTGCATTAGAGTTTAACTTTCTGCTGATTGGTAGATTCTTGCAGGGACTAGGTATCTCTGCTCCAGCTGTTTTATGTTTTATCATTATTGCTGATCTTTATCCACTGAAGAAGCAACAATATTATATGGGAGTGCTCAACGGGTTTATTAATGTTGCTGTGGCTGGCGCTCCTGTTGTTGGAAGTTATATTGCTATGTATTTTCATTTCCGAGGTGGTTTTATAGCGCTATTATTTTTTGGCATTTTGGTAGCAATAATGACTATGATTTTTATTCCAAACTCTAAAATACCAAAAAATAAAGAATCAATTTCTTTAGGTGGATATATATCAATAATTAAATCAAAGCCTCTGATGCTATTGATTATAAATATAGTTTTTATGTTTGTGCCATATTGGAT
>CAYHIS010000022.1:0-6506 GCA_964356785.1 uncultured Rickettsiales bacterium | reverse complement strand
AAAAGGTAACATAAGATTTATGGCTCTTCTAGACCGGCTTTGCTATACGCTTACTCATAAAACCTCTAGCAGAGTTTATAAAGTCAGCCCCAACACATAAAGCCCATGCGACATCTGCGGGGGTTATTAGTTTTCCACTTGCGCATATCTTAATTCTATCTTTTAATTTATGTTTTTTAATTATATCGACTACTTTAGGTAAGGATTCTTTGATAGGTAAAGCCATTGAGTCTATTAAACTCATTGGGGCTGCACCAGTACCTCCATCTGCGCTATCTATTGTAATAAAATCTGGAGCAGACTTAATGCCCCTTTTTTTTATGTCTTTACATAAATCTTCAAAGAATTCATATGAACCAACAGCTATTTTAAATCCTACCGGCTTGCCTGTGGTCTCTCGTATATAATCTATCATATCTAGGAGATTGCCAACATTTTCAAGTTCAGGGTGACGATTAGGACTTACTGCGTCTTTGAAAGGCTCAATTCCTCTTATAGAAGCAATTTCTTCTGTAACCTTCACTCCCGGTAAAATCCCTCCTTTACCAGGTTTCGCGCCTTGACTTAGTTTTATTTCAAACATTTTTACTTGCTGATGTTCCGCTATTTCTTTTAATTTATCTTCATCAAATCCGCCTTCTTTTTTTCTAACTCCAAATTTTGCAGTACCGAATTGAAAAATTATATCTCCACCTCCTTCTAAATGATACCCAGATAAGCCTCCTTCACCGGTATTAAACCAAATATTTGCAGCTTTTGCTCCTTTAGATAACGCTTTAACGGCTGGGGCTGAAATTGCTCCAAAACTCATTCCAGATATATTAAATATTGAATTTGTTATATATGGTTTGCGGCAGAAAGGGCCAATCGTTACTCTAGATATTTCTTTAACATCATGTTCTATAACTGGGAATGCGCTGTTTACAAATAGTATAGTGCCTTTTTTTGATATATCTAACGATGAACCAAATGGTAAGGTGGAGTCGACATTTTTTGCTGCGCGATAAACCCAAGATCTTTCAGCTCTATTAAAAGGCATCTCTTCTCTTTCGCTAGCAAAGAAATATTGCCTAAAATATATTCCTAGATTTTCAAAGAAATACCTCAACCTAGCCACTACAGGATGATTTCTTCTTAAAGTGCTTTCAGTTTGATTTTTATCAACTACATACATAATGATTAACCAAAGTAGCGCAAAAACAGTTATTGTAACTAAAATATAGGCTAGTCCATCTAATGTATCGATTGCAAAATTGGAAAGTTTATTAGACATTTTTACTCCTTTAGAAACATCGTTTTCCAATTATAAGTTGAGAAATGAAGTTTTGAAAGAAGTTTTATTTAAGAGAGGATCTTAATTAATAATTTGTCTTGTAAATACATAGAATGGGGGAAAATAAAAACATGACTAAAAATCCAGGTAATAGAGAAAACTTGAGCATACTTGCTTAAGAAATTATATTTAAGGTAGCATGTGGCTCCAAGTAACATTAAGAGAGGATCAGCTATTATCCTATTTCCCCAAAACTCAACTCCCTGGAACCAGAAAGTGATATGATCATTAATTGCTCCAGTTTCTAAATAATGTTCAATTACTTCCCATAAATAAGCCGTTAAGATAACCATCATATAAAACATTAATTTATAATCTTTATTATTTTCTTTATATTTTAGTTTACTAAGAATAAAAATTACGAGATATCCCACTCCTATCCCAGAAGCGAAATGCTCAATAGACCAAACATCAATAAACGCTTCAGTTTTTTCTCCCCAAAGATGCATTTTCTCTCCAAATTAACTACTTACTAAGATTCATTATAACATTAAAAAAATTAATTCACAGTAATGATTAAATGTTGTACTTTATTTATCAGGATAGATAATAGCTAAAACTAGAGCAGTTATGGTAACAAAAGAAGAAATTTTGGAAAGAGATGTGTTTAGTGATCAAGAGGATTTTGAAAGTCACTTAGCTTGCGCTATAGAAGATGAGCAATTCTCAAAAGCTAAGAATATTATAGCTAAGGCGCATATTGCTGATTTAGCGGGATTCTTTGATCGATCAAGCACGGGGCAAAAAGAATCTATTGTTAATTTACTTACTGATAAACAATTATGCTCTTTAATTATTGAGCTAGATGTTAGTGTAATCCCAGTTATCATAGAGATGATTGGGTATAGTAAAACCGCTAAGATTCTAACCAATCTAGACACAGACCAAGCAATTCATGTTTTAGAAAGCTTAGAAGATGAATTGCATAATCTTATTTTATCTCATTTAAAACCTGTTAAGAAAAAAGAATTACAAGAAGCTCTAGCCTATCCAGAAAACAGTGCGGGAAGATTAATGCAGAAAAAATTCATTGCTATTCCTGAGCATTGGACTACAAATCAAGCAATTGAGTATATGAAGACGCAAAAAGATCTTCCAGAAGTTTTTTATGAAATATTTGTCGTGGATTACAAAAACAGACCAGTTGGTAAAGTGGCTATAAGCACCTTGCTAGCAAAGGAAGAAAACATTCTAATAAGCGATATAATGCACTCAGAAGTCAAATCCGTAAAAACAGATCTAGATGAAGAAGAGGTAACTTATTTATTTAAGCGCTATGGTTATGTTACAATTCCAGTCGTTAATAAACATGGAAGACTTGTTGGTGCTATCACACTAAAAGACGCTGTTGAAGTTATGGATAAACAAGCAGAAGAAAATATTATGCATATGGGTGGCGTTAAAGAAGACGATCTATATCTTAATGTAATTGAAGTGATAAAGAGCAGATTTCCGTGGCTTTTAGTGAGCTTAATCGCTGCTACTTTATGCTCTTTAGTTGTCAATTTGTTTCATGATACGATTCAGCAAATAGTTGTGCTATCAGCAATCATGCCAATCATAGCAGGTATTAGTGGAAATGCCGGCACTCAAACTATGACGGTCACAGTGCTTTCTCTCTCTAGCAAAGAATTAACTTCTTTAAATATTTCTAGAGTAATTATTAAGCAAATAATTTCTTGTGGTTGTAATGGATTAATGATTGCCTTAGTTGGAGGAATATTGCTCAGTTTATTATATCAAGACCATCATATTAGTTTTGTTTTTGGACTTGCTGTTACAATTAATTTCGCTCTAGCCGGATTTTTAGGAGCCACTATTCCTATTATTCTAGATAAATTTAATTTCGATCCAGCAATAGCTTCTCCAGTATTTGTTACAACCCTAACTGATATACTAAGCTTTGCAATATTTCTAGGATTAGCCGCTAAAATGCTTTTATAATGCCTAACGTACAAGACATAATATCTATTGCAAAGGAAGCCGGTTTTATAATAATATCGCATTATTATAAAGAAAATATCTCAGTCAAAACAAAACCCGATTCCTCTCCTGTAACTGAAGCCGACCTAGAATCAAATGATTTTATATGCAAAAAATTAACAAGACTATATCCAGAAATCCCTATAATATCCGAAGAACAAGATAACTTAGGAATTGAAACAGATTTTTTTTGGTCCATCGATCCATTGGACGGAACTAGAGCTTTCCTTCAAAGAAATGGGGAGTTTACCGTAAATATTGCTCTTATTAGAAATAAAACAACCATTCTAGGTATTGTATATTCACCTCTTACAAAAGAACTTTATTTCGTTGATCAAAATAAGAAACCTTATAAAGAACGATCGGATGGAAGTGTAATCCCTATTCAATCAAGGTCTATGCCTAATGAAAGGGCCATCATATTAATTAGTAGTTCTTCTGGTGAAAACAAAAAACTACATGAATATATAAAAAAATTTAAGAACCCTCAAATTATTCCATCATCAAGCGCCATGAAAATATGCAAAATCGCTGAAGGCTCTGCTGATATTTATCCTAGATTTGGCAAAACAATGGAATGGGATACAGCGGCTGGACATGCAATACTTAACGCAGCTGGAGGCAGAATTTGTGATCTATCAGGAAATGAGTTAACTTACGGTCATAGCGGAAGAGAATTTACTAATCCAGACTTCATTGCAATTGGTAAGCATTAAGTGAATTTAAGAAAACCAGGTATAGAAAAATAGCAGGACTAGATGACATGAGAATTCATGATTTACGGCATTCTTTCTTATTTTGTATAATTGATATTTATTAGAGTATAGCATAAAATAGCCAAAAGTTGAGAAAAATATAAAATAGAGGTTATGGTTTTTAAGCTATTTATGTTATAAATTTTCTTTTGTCATGAACTTTATATAAGGTAGAAATGATTATGTCACTTTTAAAAAAGCCCCAAGTTTATCAATTTAAAATTTCTCTTATTTGTTTTAGTCCTAAAATTTGGAGAAGAATCCAAGTACCGGAAGGATATAAATTTTTAGGGTTGCATAAAGCCATACAAGATGCAATGGGGTGGGAAGATTATCACTTACATGAATTTGAAATAATTTCTCCTGAAACTATAAGAAAGGAGAGGATCGGGATAATTGATGAAAATGATTTTCCTGATTATGAATTGCTTGACGAAAAAAAAGCTAAAATAGCTACATATTTTTCTAAGACAAACAAAAAAGCTATTTATTCTTATGATTTCGGAGATGATTGGAGTCATGAAATTTTGTTTGAAAAAATATTACCAGCTGAAGCTCAAGTAAAATATCCGAGATGCATTGATGGTGAAAATGCTTGCCCTCCAGAAGATTGCGGCGGCGTATGGGGATATGAAGAAATGCTAGAAATTATTCAAGATCCCAAGCATCCAGAATATCAGAATAGATTGGATTGGTTAGGCGGAGAGTTTGATCCGACTGAATTTAATTCAGAATTAATAAAGTTTCGTAGAGCAAAAATATTATGTTAAATTCTTCAAATCCATTCCAGCATTATCGTGAATCTGTAATGATTAAAGACAATTTAAAATGCCGCCATATAACTGCTGGAGAAGGCTCATACTATGCAGGCTATTATCATGGCAAGCCATTTGAGAATTGCGTGATGTATTTAGATGAGATAGACAATAAACATGAGCCTGAAGATATTGATAAATTAATCATCGGTAGATATTGTTCAATCGCAAGTGGCGTGCAATTTATGATGTGCGGCACTCAGGGGCATAATTATAATTGGATAGCAACTCATCCTTTAATCGATATTGATGGCAGTCATTTTCCTGGTCATCAATGGAAAGGAGATACAGTAATAGGTAATGATGTTTGGCTGGGAGCTGAATGCCTTATTATGCCAGGCATTAAAATTGCCGATGGCGCCGTGATTGCTGCGAGAGCTGTAGTTACTAAAAATATAGGTCCTTATGAAATATGGGGTGGCAATCCCGCTAGATTAATTAAGAAAAGATTTTCCGATCAAGAGATTGATAAAATATTACAAATTAAATGGTGGGACTGGAATTTAGATACATTAGAACGTAATATTCAATATTTAAGATCTAGCGATGTGGAAACCCTATGGCAGAAATATCAAAATAAACAATTATGAAAATAGAATTTAAACCCTTATCTGAAACTCATTTTATATTACTCCTAAAATGGTTAGAAGCACCTCATGTTAAGCAATGGTGGGATCAAAATATTAACTATAATGAAAAATCTATAGAAGAAAAATATAGTAGTTATGTTAATGGCTATAAATTAAAAAATGGTGAGAAAAAAGCTATTTCTGCTTTTATTATTTATCTAGATGATAAACCAATTGGTTATATTCAGCTTTACAACACCTATGATTTTTTAAGGAATAAACCTCTAGCTAACTTATCTAAATCCCTTGGGGCAATTGATTTTTATATTGGCGAAGAAGAATATTTAGGTAAAGGAATTGGTAGTGCAATTCTTAGAGAATTTAATTATCAAAATTATGATTACATTTTAGTTGATCCTGATAAAGATAATTATGCTGCAATTAAAACTTACGAAAAAGCAGGATTTAAGAAAATAGAAGAACAGTTTGATACTAATGAAGTTTGGATGATAAAAGAGAATTTGAAAGTTGTTTCTACTAAAAATACTCAAAGCTATAAATGGCAAGAACATTGTGATGGCTGGTGGATTAAACGCATTGGTAAATTCACTATAATTGAAGAAATGATGCCACCAGGCACACATGAAATTAAGCATTTTCACAGCCAAGTGGAACAATTCTTCTATTGTTTAGAAGGTGAGATACATATTGAAATTGATTCAAAAGAATATGTTTTATCCAAAAATGAAGGAATTTCGATTAAAGCTACGATAGCACATCAAGTGTTTAATAGATCAAGTCAAAATGTTAGGTTCTTAGTTGTTTCTTATCCAAATGCATATGAAGATAGAGTGAATTTCCTATGTTCCCAGCGTTTTAGGAACGAGGACTCCACAAAGGCTAAAAACCTCTTTCTGACGCTTCGTCAGTTCAGCAACCAGGAGTTGTTCAGTAAAAGCCTTGCATTTTAAATTTCGTAACTGCAATAATGCCTGTTCTACAGTATATTTGGATTCTAATTTTTGACGTAACTGTATAAATATAACTAAAA
>CAYHIS010000021.1:0-8521 GCA_964356785.1 uncultured Rickettsiales bacterium | reverse complement strand
GTTCGACTAAGAAATCTAATATTCTCATATCGAAATCTTCACCACCTAGGAATGTATCGCCATTGGTTGATTTTACTTCAAATACACCATCACCAATTTCTAAAATTGATACGTCAAACGTACCACCACCAAGATCATATACAGCAATTACCTTATTTTCAGATTTATCCATCCCATAAGCTAAAGCAGCAGCGGTAGGTTCATTAATAATACGCAATACTTCAAGACCTGCAATCTTACCGGCATCTTTAGTTGCTTGGCGTTGAGCATCATTAAAATAAGCAGGCACTGTGATCACTGCTTGAGTAACTTTTTCACCAAGAAAACTTTCAGCCGTTTCTTTCATTTTTTGTAAGATAAAAGCACTGATCTGACTTGGAGAATATTTCTCACCCCTTGCTTCCACCCATGCATCACCATTATCGGCTTTTACAATTTTATATGGAACCAGATCCATATCTTTTTTAGTTAATGGATCATCAAATCTGCGACCAATTAATCTTTTAATTGCAAAAAGTGTATTCTTTGGATTTGTTACGGCCTGTCTTTTAGCAGGAGCACCTACCAATTTCTCACCTGATTCTACAAAAGCTAGGATCGATGGCGTGGTTCTCACACCTTCGGAATTCTCAATAACTTTAGCATCCTTACCTTCCATTATAGCTACACATGAATTGGTAGTACCTAAGTCAATACCTAAAATATAATTAGACATTTAATCACCTCTTAAAAAATTTAATTTTTCTTCAAAACTTATGCATTACATATAGTGATAATTTTTATTATATCAAGAGCTATTAAATAAAAAAATTATTTTTTAAGAACCTTATCAAAAGCTTCTTTAAAAGAAACTTCAGAATAGGCTTCTAGCTGTTCTTTATTTACAAAAATTGTTGGAGTTCCAGATATTTTTAACTTTTCTCTTGCATTAAGACAAGCATTTGTTATTTCTGTTTCTTTCTGCAAATTGTTAACACAAGCTTTAAAATCACTCATGCTCATTCCTCCTAAACCAGCAATATTACCTAAAACAGTAAGATAATCTTGTTGATAAGCCCAATTAGCTTGCTTAGAAAGCAAAATCTTTAAATAATTTTCTTTTTTGAATACATCCACGCATCCTAATAAAAGCGTTGCCTTTAATGCAACTGGATCAAGAGCATAACTTCTTTTTATCCATCTCACTTTTCCAGTATCGATATATTCTTTTTTTAAATTAGGGAATATACTTAAATAAAAATATGAGCAATGATGACAAGTAAGAGAATAATATTCTAGAACCTCTATTGGAGCTCCCTTATTCCCATAAACTATATCATCAGACGTTGATTCAAAAAGCCCATCTCTTGGATCAGCTTCAGCAGTAAATACAAAAAATAATGCTAAACAAATAGCAACAAAATATTTCTTCATATCAAATTACCTACTTTTTTTCTCTAACTTCCTTTACAATTTTGGTTAGAACTTCCAAATTAAGCGCACCTGGAATCATGCCTTCACCAATTACATATGCGGGGGTTCCATTAACACCTAGTTTCTCAGCTAAAACCCTAATATCTTTAAGCTCTTGATCAATTCTAGGATCTTTCATCATTTCAGTCACTTTATCAAAACTTATATTTTGTTTAGCTAGAATTGCTGATAATGCTTTATCATTTAGCTCTTCATTTTCCATCAAAGCATTATGAAAATCTGCATATTTATTATTATCTATTAAATAAACACTAAGCGCCATTTTAGCTAAATGCAATGACTGAGGACCTAATACTGGTAATTCTTTAAATGTTATTTTGACCTTAGAATCATTTTTAACCAAAGCTTTTAAATCATTGTTATTTTTTTTACAATAACCACAGCGATAGTCAAGAAACGCAGTGATAACAACATCTCCATCTTTATTACCAATAAATGGATTAATTTCTTGTGAAGATTGCTTAGCTTGCTTCATATTTTCTTCAAATTCTTTTTTTTGCATTTCTTGCAATGAATTAATTATAGCTTTTGGATGCTCTTTAATATAATTGGCAACGATTTCTTCAATTTCCATTTTATCAATTGCTGCAAATTCACGTAACTCTTGCTTCAGCTTATGTCTAGCTCCAAAAATCACTACTCCAAGCACCATTAATATGGTTAATATTAATAACCAATTACAACCCTTACCTGTATTGCAATTATTATTTCGCCCAATAAACATAATTATCTCCTAATTCAATTAATGATACTATGTATTTATCTTAAATCTCTTTTTTTGTAAATATTTTTTATTAACATCAAGGAATATAAAAAGCTTGATTGACTTAGCAAATTTATTTATATTTATACTGCTAGCGGTGGATATTAGTTCTATGAGAACCCGGTCAGGTTCGAAAGGAAGCAGCCGCATTGTAGTATCAGTAGGTTACCGCTAGCTTAATACTCTTCGGAATTCAAAAACAGCATGAATCAAAATTATCTAGTTTTAGCTCGTAAATATCGTCCCAATAGCTTTAAAAATATTAAAGGACAAGACTTTCTGGTTACAACACTTGTAAATTCTATTAAGCTTGAAAGAGTGGCGCACGCATTTCTTTTAACTGGGATAAGAGGTGGTGGGAAAACTACCACTGCAAGAATAATAGCTAAAACTTTAAATTGTACCGCCCCCACAACTGAAGATAAATATATATTGCCTTGTGGTGCTTGCGCTAATTGTACTGCAGTTTCTTCCGAAAGCCACCCTGATATAATAGAACTTGATGCTGCAAGTAGAACTGGCGTGGATGATATGCGGCAGATTATTGAGAATACTAGTTATATGCCTTTATTAGGTAAATATAAAATTTATATTATAGATGAAGTGCATATGCTTTCTACAAGTGCATTTAATGCATTGTTAAAGACTTTGGAAGAGCCACCAGCTCATGTTAAATTTATTTTTGCTACTACAGAATTAAGAAAGGTTCCAATCACAATTCTTTCAAGATGTCTTAAGTTCGAATTAAGAAGACTAACTAATGATGAATTAGTGGAGCATTTGCTAGATATTTTGGGCCAAGAAAATATAGAGGCAGAAAGGGATGCGCTGCAGCTAATTGCAACTCACGCTGAAGGGTCTATTAGAGATAGTTTATCGCTATTAGATTTAGTTATTTCAAATGCAAATAAAGAAAAAATTACCAAAGAACAAGTAAAAAATTTACTTGGATTACATAATTCACTGCAAATAATAGAATTATTTGAATTTATTATCGAAGGGAATGTTGCGCAAAGTCTAGAGTTAGTGAAAGCTTTATATTATGCAGGTAAAGATCTAAATTACTTACCTCAGCAGTTAATGGAAATCGCTCATACTATTAGTAAAGAAAAACTAGACATAAAAGATAGTCAAATTATGTTTTCTGAAGAAGAATTTATAAGGCTAGCTAAATTAGCTTCTAAACTCAGTATTTCTTCATTAACTATATTATGGCAGATGCTATTAAAAGCCTCTCAGGAGCTGCAATATTCTAACAATCTACTTATTTCTGCAGAGATGTTAATAATTCGATTATGTCATTTAAGTAACCTTCCAACTCCAGCAGCTTTACTTGAGAAATTAAAAGAAGCTAATGTGAAAGCTCCAGAAATTAGTAAAAAATTGAATAAACCTAATATCAATAATTTTGAAGATATGGTTCAACTTTTTTATAATCAGAAAGAGATGCTGTTATATCATTATTTAGTTAATGACGTACATTTAGTTGAGTTTACCCCTTTAAAAATAATAGTAAGACATAATCATAATGTTCCGCATAATTTTTCTAAAAAAATATCTGAATTATTAAAAGAATGGACCGGTGAGAATTGGACTATTGCAGTTAATACTACAGAAAAAGGTGAGCTAACAATTTCTGATAAACTAGAGCAAGAAAAAGTTAAAGCGATAGAAGAATTTAGCAAAAATGACGTAGTACAAGAAATTCTTCAAAATTTTAATAATGCTCAAGTAAAATTGACAAGCTAAATGAATATTAAGAAATACGATGTGATTGTGGTTGGGGCGGGGGCTGCAGGGCTAATGGCGGCCACAGCAGCAGGAAGCAGAGGCAGAAAAGTTTTATTAATAGAATCCACAAATAAAATTGGCGAAAAGATTAGAATCTCTGGTGGAGGAAGATGTAACTTCACTAATCTTAATACTAAGGAACATAATTATTTATCTAATAATCCTCATTTTATTAAATCTCCTTTAGCAAGGTTTAATCAGCATGATTTTATTAAATTAGTAGAATCATATAAAATTTCCTACCACGAGAAAACTTTAGGACAGTTATTTTGCGATGGTTCATCAAGTCAAATAATTGATATGCTAATTAATAAATGTAAAAAAAATAATGTAGAAATTCTATTGAATGCTTGTATTAGTTTGATAACTAGGCCCAAGCAATTTAATCTTAAAACTAATCAAGGATCATTTATTTGTGATTCTTTAATAATCGCAACAGGAGGCCTTTCTATACCAAAAATTGGCGCTAGTAGTTTTGGCTATGAAATTGCAAAACAATTTGGACTCAATATTATTCCTACAAGACCTGCTTTGGTTCCCTTAACAGTAGATAATAATGAATTAGAATTTTATAAATCTTTAAGTGGTATATCTATTGATGCAGTTGTTTCATATCAGAAGAACTCATTTAGAGAAAATATTCTTTTTACACATAGGGGCTTAAGTGGGCCAGCAATTTTACAAATTTCTTCATATCTTACTAAACAAAATGGAGAAGTAATTGCAATCAATCTATTGCCAAATAAAAATATAGAAGAATTACTTAAACAAAATAAACATAGCAAAATTTTGCTTACTAATTTTATGAAGGAATATTTGCCCAATCGTTTTATAGATAATTATTATGAACAAAAACGTATAGTGGATTTATCAATTAAAAATATAGAGAATATAGCTTCTAAAACCCAAGCATTTCAGGTAAGAATAAATGGCACTGAAGCTTATCAAAAAGCCGAAGTTACCGCAGGAGGAGTGGATACTAAAGAATTATCCTCTAAAACTATGTCAGTTAACAAAGTTCCTAACTTATTTTTTATTGGTGAAGTGGTAGATGTAACTGGCTGGCTGGGAGGATATAATTTTCAATGGGCTTGGTCATCTGGATATGTGGCTGGCTCATATGCATGACCTTAGTACACGACCTAAAGATTAATAATGGGTAAAGACATCATTTTTGGCGTCATCCAGAGCGAAGCGCAAGGCCAAAGGCCCGAGCAAGCGTGGGATCCAGGCATAAATTTATGATCAAAGATCATACTAAATAAACTTTTTAATGAATCTAAGCCTTCGGCTTAGGTTTATCTAGCATAATAATAGCCTTCGGCTATATTTGTTGTGCTGGATTCCACGCTTTGCTTCGCTATGCTCAGCTTCAGCTCTGAATGACGCCAATCTTCGATTGGCTTTTATTAACCTTTGTGTCGTGTACTGAGATGCATGACCTTATACCAAAGTCTTTATAATTGAATATTGATTAATTTCTTATTAAGCATTATTTATTATAATCTGAATATATTTTGGTATAAGCTCTTTAGATTAATGGTAGGTTATAAAAATGAAGAATAGCTTTGCTAAGTCTATTCAAAATGGCTTAAAAAATCAATCAATAACAAAAGAAACTTCTAAAAACTCTTCTGAAGAAAAGCAAATAAAGAAGGAAAAGGCTCAAAAAAGGCTTCAAGAAATTTTGAGTATTGTTAAGTTATATAAAGATAAGGGCTGGGTGCCACCACCAGGTTTAATTAGTGAGGCAGAAGACTTGGCCTTAGAATATCCAGAACTCAAAGTTATAGTGGCAGAAATTATTTCCATCAATGAAGAAGCAATTCAAATTATATCTAGTCAAACAGGTATGTCTGCTGCAGAGATTAAAGCTTTCGAAGATTCATTGGAAAGAGAGCCATTAAAAACAATTAGTCAGTATATTGATTCGAGAGAAGAAGATCTAGACACGATCAAAACTATTATGAATGGAGGGAGAGCTTCTCCTGAACAAGAAGCTAATGCCATTAAAAACGCATTATCTCCTAAAGAGCAATATAAATTAAATGCTATTAATCAAAAAGGCGGGTTAATTCTTGAAGAAATGCGTCAGAAGGATGAAAAAACTCCTGACCATACTAGATTAGAAAATGATCTAGAAAAAGCCGCTCATCTTAAGCTTCATGAACGTGTTGTTGAAAAGCATAAAGCTAAACGTGAAAGAGATGGATTACCTGCTGATCATACGATAATAGCCAGAGAAGACGGAGATTCAATCGCTCATGATGTGCATCAAGTAGGAAATGTAATAAATAATAATATTGAAGGTGGTGTTAAAAGATTAGGAGCTTTATTTGCTAATACTGCAGGAGATAGAATTATAGATGAATTCATTGAACATAAAGATACAGACAAACTTAAAGCTCAAATAGAAGAAGCAGAAAAGAAAAATGCCGCTATTGTGGCGGCAAGAATAGCCAAAGAAAAAGAGGAGGCTGCTATTGTGGCGGCAAGAATAGCCAAAGCAAAAGAGGCTAAGGCAAAAACAGCCAGAGAAAAAGCAGAAAAAGTAAAGAAAGGAGCGGAATCTTCAGAAACAGAAAAGGTAGATTCACAAGATGAGAATTCTACAGATAAACTTCCGACAAGAAAAGCTAAGCAAAACAATACTCACATTGATGAAGTAACTTCTATTACCACACAAAACCTTCCAATTATTTCCACTAAAAACAATAGACAGCTTTAAATAGTTATTATTCTTTGTTAAATAATATTAATGTATTTTCCTTTGCTTATTAATCAATTTATGCTATCAATGCTATTAATGCTTATCGCGTCAAGTAATAAACATTAACATATACCCAATTAATGATTACTCTTAAAAATATAAGGAGAGGAAATTATGCCCCATAAATATAAAGACCCTAAAACAGGACAAATCAAAACTCTAAGCCAAGATGATAGCCTTGAATTTGATTATCTGATTAAAGCAATGAAAGAAGAAGATATAACTACTTTCATGGACATTCTTAAAGATACGCCCATTGTAGTACATACAATAAGCGAAAGGACAGGAAGTAATTGCTTGCATTATGCAACCCTCCACGCCAATGAAAATGGACTTAAGTATTTTAATATATTATTAGAGCGTGGAGCAGATTTATCTCATATGAATGGTAATACTTCAGTGATAGATAGAATTAGTATTATAAAAGGTCCATATAGACAAAAATTCTTAGACGCTGCTTATAGGCATGCTAGAGCCCCTGAGAGAGCGGCTATAGATGAATTAAGAGCTAGCGATCAGCGTTTTGCAGAATATGCTCGCAAGGAGGCAGAGAAGAAAGCAGCTTATGATAGAGCTAGAACCTTTGATGAGAAACTGGCCATAGATCCATTAAGGGCTGATGCGGAGAGGAAAAACGCTTATGACAGAGCTAGAACCTTTGATGAGAAACTGGCCATAGATCCATTAAGGGCTGATGCGGAGAGGAAAAACGCTTATGACAGAGCTAGAACCTTTGATGAGAAACTGGCCATAGATCCATTAAGGGCTACTTCAGAATATATTGAAGGGAGGAAAGAGGATACAGAAACAATAAATAAAATGATAGGTAAGAAAAAAGGCTTTTTTAGCAGTATATTTTCTTTTAATGTTCAAGAAATCAACAATGATAATAATCTTTTAAATCATCCTAGAATTCAACAAATTATGGAAGTAGCAAATTCTCAGAAACTTGTTAATCAATTATTAGATATTACTCAAGATAAAGAAGTGGCATCTAGCTTAACTTCAGCGATCGATGAAAAATACGCAGAGGAAATAGAAGCTTTATTAGCTGATGGAGCTGACCCTGAAGTTCTAGAGTCAATTTCCAAGGCTATTTATTCGATGAAAGCTGAGGAAGTTTTAAAGATTTTATTCTCTAAACCTGAAATTACAGAAGCTTCAAATAGCATAGATTCCTTAATTACTACTGTGGAATCAGAACAGCTCCAGTCTAACTCAAAAGGATTATTTGGAGATATTGGTGAAGCGGTTGAAATTATGTCTAAATATTTAAGCACTCTTCTAGAGCAAAATATTAATGGTAAACTCCTTGAGGATGGCATTAAAACCCTTGAGGTGCTTTTATATTTTGCGCAAATGAGTGGTGGAATGGGTTTTGTAGGAGGTTATCATGGATATAATGGTGATGATTTTGACGGTGATAATGGAGGGGGAAATGCCGGAATTGCCTTCGAGCATCTTTTTAAGCCTAATCTAGATGAAGCTCAAGTACTTGCGTTAAATATTACTTATGCAATTGATAGCTATTAAGTAGACCTATTTAAATAATTTAGAATTTCATTAAACTACTAGGCTTCGGCCGAGTAGTTTAATGCTAATCTTTCTCATAGCTATTCTCTTATACCAATCCTCACCTATAATTGAACGTTTAGGATTTGAGGTTTGAGTATTATACAAATAAGAAAAAAGCTGAGAATATCGGTTATATTTAATGCTTTTTT
>CAYHIS010000020.1:0-9543 GCA_964356785.1 uncultured Rickettsiales bacterium | reverse complement strand
TAGTTGCTGATTAGCAACTCATACTATGCCCATAGTTTCGGGAATTTAGGATTAATGACTTCCATTAGTCTCCAATCACCTGAACCGAGATCAACTATTGTATAAAAGCGTGGATCGTTAAAAAAGTTTTGTAATATTTCTAAATAAGGTTTTGCATTTTCTGGATCAGATCCTGGACCGGATTTGCCCCATTCATTAGTCTGATATATTTTAGAGAATCGTTGTTCTGGACTATGCTTTTCTTGGTATCGCTTAAACCAAAAGGAAAACACTATAGCCCCTATTAAAAACAATAAAATGATATACCTTTGCATTTGATACGCCTCTAACGATTAAATAACTATCCACTAATTTCCTAAAATATAGCCATTTTCTGTCAAGTTAAGTTTAATTAAGAGCTGTATAAGTTCAAACACACTAAAAATCACTATGGTATAATATCTTCTATTGTTCATATAGATAATGATGAGGATTTGTAGGATTATAAATAGCATCGACAAATTGATTGCTCTCTTCATAAAATTGATGAGATTTCTCATATTCTTCTTGTGCTTTTACAGCTTGCTTATGTCTTTGGGCTTCATATTCTTGGAAAATCTTTTTAGCTTCTTCTTTTGAGCAATGTTTTTCTTTTTCAATCAAACCTATTAAATAGCTTTCTCGCACAGAAAACCAAACAAGAGGAACGATTGGAGATACAAAGCATATTACTAGAGCTAATCCACTCAAAATATTTTCACATATTTTTGATATTGATAGGCTATTTAAGTTATTTAGCATTTTGTTACCCCTTGTTTATTAAAAATATAATAGAGTAAAAACTCAGAATTGTCAAGAAATAGTTAAGATATTAATATTTTATTTGTAATACCAGCTGTTTTTAAGCCCACCTATAATTTAGTTAAAAACTAAGAAAATTATTTTTTTTGTTGCCAATTTATATTATATATGCAATATAGAAATGTAACTAAAAGTAGAAAGGAGTTTTTATGGAGAAAATCACACTGCCCGAAGGATACAAGCCATCTGAAAGAGAGACATACATGGGTCCTTTGCAATTAGAGTATTTCAGGAAAAAATTAATTTTATGGAAAGAAGATCTACTTGGTGACTCAAGAGAAACTATCAAACATTTACAAGAAGATTCTCATCAAGAGCCAGATATATATGATAGAGCTGTGATGGAAAGCGAAAATTCTGTTGAACTTAGAACTTGCGACAGATATCGTAAATTAATTGATAAAATCAACTCTGCCTTAAAAAGGATAGAGAATTCAGAGTATGGATTTTGTGAAGAAACTGGAGAAAAAATAGGTATTAATAGATTAGATGCAAGGCCCATTGCAACTATGACTATTGAAGCCCAAGAAAGGCATGAGAGATACGAACGCCAACATAGTGATGAAGAATAAGCCACATAATTATCCCCGCGCAGGGATAATTAATATTAAATAGACCTTCAGTAATCAGGATGCGCCTACTTTCGAGAATGATGTTATTACTCTCCTAAAGCAAGGTTTGAGAATGATAAGTCCATCATGCGGAACTTAGAACGAGTAGCTTCAAAACTATTTTGGTGACGCACTCTGTTTCCCATAGAAACTTGAGTAGTTGGTATAGAGCTTAAAACTTTATCATTTAATGATTTTGCATTTTTAGGCTTCTTTTCTACAAGAGTAAATTTTTTACCAGTATGGTTATTAGAATATTCATATATTATTGTATCTCCAACAATATTTTTTTTCTCAACAGTAAAATCTTTAGATTGAAAGTCTGAAGAATAATCTTTTACAGTTTCTTCAGGTATAACGGCCATCTTAGAGTCCATATCTGGTTTTGCATATTCCTTTAAGGGTCTTACACCTTCCCCAGGTATAACCGCAACTTGATTGTTAGGGTTATATTTTGCTTCTTGTCTATTAACATTTTCTTTAATTATGCCACCTTTAGTAACTGTAACTTTTACAATTATGCCACCTTTTTTATTTTGTATTTTAAAGATATTTTCTTCGCCATGTTGCACTATAGAATATTTATACAAATAAGGTTCATCTATTCTTATGTCTCCATCAGGAGAGGAAAAAACTATAGGATCTTTCATCGCACTTAAAGATTTAAGGTTTTTAGGAATACCGAACTTTTCCCCTTCATCACGAATGATTACTAAAGCCCCACTATCATCTGGTCTCATAATTTGAGAAATTTGTTTTGCAGGTTTATATTTTGGTATAATCGTTTTGTCTTTCAGAACAAGCATCACTTGTTTACCTTCTTTATTTTGATAAACAGATCTCACTCCATAAGGGTCATCAACTACTCTTATAAGCTTAAATCCATCAAGATTGATATTTTTATCTGTCTCAAAGCCTTTATCTTTTTCTACATTATAAAGAACATATTTTCCATTCTTGGAAACTTCTCCGTTAGCTGGGAAATATCTAGTTAATGGAGAAACTTCTGCTGTTGCTTTTGCTTCAGAGATAATTTTAGCAAGTTCAGCGTGAGAATATTGAGGATCTTTGGCATGTTCTGCTATTTTTTTAGCTGAAATTGGTTCATCAGAATCAATTTTATTTTTTAATTTTCTTTGTATATCTTCAGGTAAATGTGATGGGTAAATTGTATCAGATTCCCAAGCTTCATCAGTTTCCATAAAGTTAGCAATAGACTCAGCTTGGTCTAAATAATGGTCTGCATATGTTTGAGGCGCAGGAGAGGTGTCAGCAGCATTTGATATAGCGCCAGTAGTCAATATTGCTAATAAGGTTATTGTGAATCCTAGTAATTTGCTCTTATTTATTAAAATCATTTTTTATCTCCTAACTAAAATTCAAATGCTTTATTTATGAAAAAGTTAAATCTATTTTTGGCTGTTATATTACTATTATTTACCATAAAGTTTTTCTTGGTTGGATGAGCAAATTCCATGCCTAAATCTATTGACTTAACGAATCTAACTCTTAAGCCTCCACCTAATGAGCTTAGATTAGAAACGTTAGTATTAGCAAAAAATTTATTAACATGACCAGTGTCAGCATATAAATAAGGTTGTAATTCGCTCATGTAATATGCATCCATTTCTTTAGTGTATCTGAGTTCCATTGCGGCTGCATTCATTTTATTTCCTTCTAGGCTAGCAAAATCATACCCCCTACCAAAGTCACGTCCTCCAAATGACGCAAGCTCACTAGATGGTAAAATATCATTTGAATGACTTGTGACTAGATGTATGAATGCGCTAAAGCCTTTTGTCAGATCCTGGTCTCTATATAAATTCACAGACATTTTCCCAAAATGTTTTTTGGGAAGATTAGCCGGAACATCAATATAATTCTTAAAATAACCACTTAAACCTCTAGTATAATTAGTATGAATCACATTGCGTCCATTTAATTGATCTTTGATTAAATATCTTAACCCCATATCTGCTGTTGAATATTTATTAATTTTATATTTTTGAGATGCGTTTGGAGTGATGTTTGTATTAACTTGATAGCTCACTGAAGTGCGATATTGTGAACCCAACTCAAACTGCAAATCATGATTTGGTTTTAATATCAATTGTTGATTTATTGAGCCTCGAATACTATTTAATTTACCATCTGGTGTAGTCTGCGCTTGTTTCAAAGTAGCATTATCTTGTGCATGACTGGCTGCTAAACTTGCAGTTGTGCCATAGGAATTTAATATATAATTATATTCAGCCCCTATATCACTTAGGCGCTCTGGTTGATTGGTGGTTGCTCCATTAATCATTAAGCCATCACGATCAGAAAATGGTCTATAAGCTTGGCCAAGTAGTGAGAATTGGTATTTACCCAAACTATTAGGGCCGAAATTATCAACACCAGTAAATAAGGAGGCTTTTTTGCTGCTTGTAAAAACTACTAAATCAACAATAGTTTTGCCCTTGCCAGATAATTCTGTATTAGGGATTAGTTCATAAGCAATTTCTATTCCAGGTACTTTATTCATTAGACCTAAGTATTTTTGAGTGTAATGCTTCATTGCTGGTTGTTGATTCTTTATTTTACTAGCATATTCAGCTAATAAATTGTTATTTTCAGCATCACCTTTAATCACCACATTATTAATACTAGCCGCTTTTACATCTAAAATTAAAATTCCTGAAAGCATAGTTTTTCTATCAATATTTATTTGTGGCAGTAAATAATCATGAGATAAATAGTAATTTGCTATTTCTTCATTGATTTGAACTAATTTCTCTTCAGTAATCATCTGGCCTTCGTAGCTTTTTCCTATAACCGAGATATCTTCAATCTGTTGGTCAAAAGTAATAAGAACTTTCTTTGCTTTAAAAGGCGTAAAATATTTTGCTCTAGGAGCAACAGGCAAAGATGGGATGGATGCTTGCCATTTTGGATGCGAAGCTTTCACGGATTGAGTCCCTTTATGTACTTGTATCTTATTGCCAGAATCATGTTTTTTGGGTATTGAATAAGGATGTGTTGAAGCGTAACTTGTTAAAGCAGTAGCTGAAATTAAGCTTACTAATGCTATTTGCTTGAATTTTATAGACATACAATCTTTCCTTTTTAATATACTTACATTTAATAGTATAACTAAAAAAATATGTTTTCAATCAAAAGTTAAACATGTTAAAAACTAAATAAATCCATCGCTAAGATATAGCCAACTAGATTTGATAACAACTAATTAAATATTGCCCTGCTAGATTAGCTTACAATATAAATAATAGACTCAACGTAATCATGGATTTAATACCTTCAATTATTTAGAATCAGTTAATTTTTATACATTTAGATTGACAGATTATAAATATTATGCAATAATGTCGGCTATATTATTTAATCAAACATTGCATTATTTTGACATATAAATTTACAAATCAAAGGAAAAGAAATGACTACAAACCAAATTATACAAAATTTGAGAGATTCTGGCTTTATAATACCAGTACTAACAACCTATACATTATTACCAGAAGGCACAATGAATGCGGAGCAAGAAGCTGTCTATAATCTAGTATATAACAGCAAAAATACGGAAGAACTGCAACAAATTCATATTACTGCAGATCTATCAGAATATGCGGTGGATGGAGCTGTAGCTTCTGGTGATTTTGATAAATTTAAGTTCGTGCTAGGGCATTTTCCTTTTAAACATAATTATGCTAATCATGTTATTAATGACGTAATTTATACAGCAGCAAGAGCTAAGGTAAATGAAGATGACGCTATGAAGATGGTCGAATTCTTAGTAGAATATCAAGCTCCAAGAGATAAATATGTAATAGGCTCAGCAGCTGATAAAAGCTATTATAAAATAGCAGAATATCTATTAAAACATGAAGGGGTGATGAAGTCTCTCAATCGCTTTGATTTTTATGAACTAGACAATGAAACAAAACTTTTCGATTCTTTTAAATGGCAATCTGCTCATGGCGCTAAAATTGAACCAGGCTTGGTTAGTAAAATTATATGTGATAGCTATTTTGAGCATAATTTTGAAAAACATAAATCATTTAACAATGAAAAGAATATCAATGAAGCCGTAGACTTTTTGATCGAAATAAATATTACAGATCGAGATAAAGTTTCGGAAATTAAACAAAACTGCAACATAATTAGCAAACTACATTCATATACAACTTTGCATAGAGAGGATTTTCTCATAGCATCTATTAAAAAACATGATTCTATTAATAATATAAAATTTTTGATAGACAATGGAGCATTAGAAAGCAAAGAAATAGATTTTGATGATCTTAATATGATTAAACATCAGCAAACAAGAATAGCTGGAAAAGTATGTCTTGAATTAATTAATTATCCTAACGCTGAATTAGTACATTATATAATAGATGAAATGAAAGCCAAAGATATGGAAGTAAGAGAAGCTGGATACGAAGATTATCCAAAATATATAGTTTCTTATATAACTAGAGATATGGATAACTGCGAAGGAAATAAACTTATTGCAGATTATGCTGGAGTTACTAACAGCATTGATTGGAGCAGTTGTGAAACTGATTTATAATAAATTTCATTCAAATAAGTAGGTATTTATGATTTTATATAGTTATGGGCCCCAAGAAGGATCAACAAAAACTATTAATGCAAAATGCAGCCATTGTGGAGCTGAGACTATGGCTATCACTATGTTTCAGAAAGTATTTTCTTTATTTGGTTTGCCTATAATACCTTATAGCAAAAGTTATTCTTTACATTGTTTAAACTGCAACAGTAACTACGATCCTAATACTTATAATATAGATATTAAATCTCTTAAAATGAATTATACCTGGAAAGCTTTTATTGGTTGGGTAATAATTATTGCATTTTTTTCTTGGCTTCAAGTAGATTCAGATAAGAATGTCCAAAAAATTGCTGCTTATGCACAATCTCCACAGATTGAGGATGTTGTGGTATATAAAAGCAAAGACAACAGTAAAACACCTTACATCTTTTTTAAGATTATTAAAATTGATAGCGAGAAAGTCTATTTATTGGCTAGTAAATATGCTTACAATAAATTGCATAAAGCTTACTTAGAAGCAGAAGATGCAGTTCAAAGTGATTTTGATACAGAGGTTGTTGAAATCACAAAAGATGGATTAAAGAATCTTCAAGTAGAAAAATGGATTCGTAAAACGCAAGCTAAAGTGAAATAAATTTAATAAAATAGCTTAAATAGGAAATAATTATGACACCAGATGAAATAGAACAAGCTGTTATAAATAATATACGTGAAAATAAGGACCAGGAAATACCAAAGCTTAAAGCTTGTTTGAATTCCAGCGCAGATTCAAAAGAAAAGGCTTATTGTGCAGATAAGTTAGGTATTATCTATAATTTTATCGATGATGATCTTAACTCCAAAACTGAATCAATTAAATATTTTCATATGGCTTATAAACTTGTACCAAGTAATTCTACATATGCAGATAATGCCTGTCTTCATACTTTTAATTCAATAATTAAATATTCAACTATTGCTGTAGCTTCTAAAAAGGAAGCAGATTTCTTATTATCTAATTTTGATCTTATGGCTAAATGTGCAGATTATATCTTTCCTTGGTTCAAACCAGGAAAAGACTTAGGAAAAGAGTTTATGGTTGCAGGTGCAGCAAGTAATTTAGGAAAATTCTACTATAAAAATGCACAGACAAAAGATGATCTGACGCAAGCTAAAAAATTTTTCAAAATTGCTTATGATTCAGAAACCTACCTAAAGGTTACTCATGGAGGAAATTTAGCTGCGGTTCATTATAAATTAGGAGAAATTAAAGAAGCTGCTACTTTGTATGAAGAATGCTTAGGTACAGAAATAACAGAAGATTTTCCAAAAACTGAAAAAGCAAACTGCGCAGGTGTACTTAGCCTAATAGCACTAGAGAGCAAAGCATTTAAGCAAGCGCTTTCTTTTTCTAAGATAGCTCATAAATTAGATCCAGATAATGGATATTATCTACATAACTTAGCAAGCTCATATTTCGCTACTAAACAATATAATAAAGCTAAACATTATTTTGAAAAATGTACGGAAGCAGAATTAACCGATCAGTTCACTGAAGGCACAAGAGACAATTGTTATCATGGGTTAGAACTAATTGGATCTCTGAATTATGAATTATAATTCAGAGATTCAATTAAGATCATCCTACATTATGCAATAATCATTTGGATATTGATGTTCATTAACACAGTTTTTCTTCATTTAGGAGATTCAAAATTTGGCAAATCAGGTTGGCTATTATACTGACCAGTTTGAGGCATCCCTTATTCAATACCACTTATTTTTAATATTATATTTAGCACGTGCATTCTTCCAATTACTATTACGTTGTTCATGCCCAAAAAACATGGTTACTACATCGGTAGAATAAGTAGGACCGTCAGTGGCACCATAGCTGATATCAGTAGGAAATTGTATTTCTAAAAATCCATTTTGCAACTCATGATCTGCATTTTAGATGTTGACTCGCAGTTTATAATCTGCTATTTTTTATCTAAATAACAGATTGTAGGCTGCAAAAATGAAGAAATTTAAACAATTACAATTAAAAACTCTTGATAATTACTTATCCAATGTTCGTATTTGTGAACAACCATCTGATGGATGGATCCGTAGTGTACGCAAGGCCATTGGTATGAGCGTAGCTCAACTTGCAGAAAGAATAGGCATTACCCATCAAACTGCATCGCAATTAGAAGCTAATGAATTAGACAATTCAATAACTCTTAGAACTCTTCGCAGAGCCGCTGAAGCTATGGATTGTAAATTAGTATATGCTATAATTCCTAACTATGGTAGTTTGCAAGATATTGTTAAAAAGCAAGCCTACAGAAAAGCTAAAACCATTGTTAAGTCTGTTGATCACACTATGCTTTTAGAAGCTCAACAAGTTGGTAATCTAGAAGAAAAAATTACCGAAACTGCTGATGAATTAGCTAAAGAACTTAATTCTAAATTATGGAATAAATAATGCAATATACCTATATAGCTGGTCAAACTCCATTAGATGAAGATGAAAAATTAGGATTAATACCAAGTTTAATCACTCGCTCCGATTTAGACAAATGGGAGCAAGAAAATATTCTTGAAGCGCGCAAATGGCTTGTTAACCAATCTATTCTTACTAAATATGAAATTTTCCGTGAACCTTTTATTTTAGATCTTCATAAGCGTATGTTCAAGCATGTATGGAAATGGGCTGGTAATTTCCGTAAATCTAATAAAAATATTGGTGTTGAATATTTTTTAATTTCTCAAGAATTACGTCTGCTATTGGATGATACTAAATATTGGCTAGAAAATGATACCTATAATATTGCAGATCTAGCTATCATATTTCATCATAGATTAGTTAAAATTCATTTATTTGCTAATGGTAATGGCAGACATTCTCGTCTTATGGCTGATATCATAATTATAAAGTATAAAGGTGAGCCCCTGAGCTGGGGGAGTAACTCAGATTTAACCAAACCAGATGAAATTCGTAAATGCTATATTGTTGCCTTAAAAGAAGCTGATAGAGGAAACTATGAATCTCTTCTTGAATTTGCAAGATCATAAATTTCTTCTTGCTCTTTCAATTTGCCTTACAATATCAGCTGCAATTTGACTGCCGCTTTGCCTAAAGCTGATAATATCTGGTGTTTGCACATTCATATTGATGGTTATATTACCGCCACTTAGAACTTCTGGTATAATGTTCATTGGAGTGTTACCAGCAAACGCTACCTTGCTTAAGACTTCACCCCAGTCGCTAATTGTGGTAGTAGAAAATAAAAAAAAGCCGTCTTCCTTAAAAAACGGCTTCTTACAAATATTTTATACCATTTTCAGAATTAAAGATTACAGATTCGATTCAAGATGCGAGCGCGCGCAGTGTACATTTTAGTACATGAGCACGCGAATCTTCGATGAATTGGATTTGTAAATTTAATTGTGGAAATTGGTATTATAAATCATAAAGAAGAAATATAGATGGTGGTTATAAGTTTTTGTTCATTGACTAGCTTTAAGATTTTCATCTTAAGCCGTATATTGTCTTTG
>CAYHIS010000019.1:0-11914 GCA_964356785.1 uncultured Rickettsiales bacterium | reverse complement strand
AATGTTTTAAGTCTTTAGCTTTTTTATCTGGGTCTAAAATAATATGCGCAAACATTTTATAACCATATAATGAAATTTTAACTGATTTCATAAATACTACCCGATCACCATATTGTACGGAATTCTTTATGTCTTCAAGATTTCGTTTATGCTTTCTTACTAACTCACAAAAAACCTTACGGGATTTTGGCATTCTAGAAATAAAGCTTATCTTGCTTTTACAAAGATAGGTGACATTATTTTCAGAAAAATATCCTGCATCAAAAATTGCATGTTCTACCTTCAACCCTAGTAATTTAATCTCTTTAAAAGTGGATTCTAATGTAGAAACATCTGCGATTTCTCCAGGAATAGCGCGAAAAAATATTGGTAATTTAGAAGTTTTGTCAACCAGCATTAAGCAGCCTATTTTTTTATCAACACCTCCAGCGCCGTATCCCCACGAATTAAGAGAAGAATTAATTGCGCTAGGCAAAGCCGTGCTATCAATGAGTAAACCATGTTTATCTTTAAAGAAAGCGGCAATATAAGCTTTAAAGAATTTTCGTTGAACTTCTTGTTTTCCTAGTATTTTTAGTATCTCGCTAATTCTTTGAGACGTAAGATTTATATTTGGCAAAAGACGCTGAATAATATTTCCTTCTGCCCAATTTTGATAATGAGACATCGCGTTTCCACAGATCAGCTGGTATAGCAGCAAAGCACTAATATGCTCATGATCGCTGAAACAGTCTTGCAGTAATTGCTTGAGCCCTGATTCTTCTAGTAGTTTATGAAGAGCATAACTATCTCCATAATCAACTATGGCAACTTCTTTTTTGATCATAACTTTCTCAGCTTTATTGTATGTTCCCCCTTTTTCCTGCGCTACACCTAGATATACGCTATGTTGTTTATATTTTTTACGCTCTTTGTTCCATACGTTTGAAATCTCATAAGCGTACCATTTTTGACCACGTTGCTTGTATCTAATAAATGCCATAATAACCTCAATATACGATGCATATGCACCCACTGTATCATGGCAATAAAAAAAAGCCAACTAATTTTGGCTTACCTAAGAAAAATCATAGAGTTTGCTATAGCTTAGTTGCTGATTAGCAACTCATACTATGCCCATAGTTTCGGGAATTTAGGATAATCTCTAGAGAATTTCATATTAGGAATGCCAAGTATCTCAGTTATTTGCTTAAAGAAAATTCGTCTGCTTTCAATATGAGCTGCTTTGTTCTGATTTTTACCAGTTTTTACTTCTATGGAATTTGGATAAATTTGAATGTCAACGTCTTCGCTGAACCTCTCAATTATATTAAATCCTTTAGATAAAGAAGTTCCACCTTTCAAATCAAATTTATAGCCTTGCTGTTGCAGTCCCCATAAGCAATGCATTATCCAATAATCTTTTTCTACAATAATTGGTAAAATCTCTTGTTCAGCAGCAACTATTTCAAATAATTCTTTTGCATCTGGTAATTGGTGTAATAATAACATTAGTTGAGCGCCTTATTAAAAAAATGTTTAGTAGCTACTTTACCATAGGTTAAAGCATGTTCTTTTACTTTATCAACATCAAACCTATCTAAATTATTTTTGATCTGTTTTTTGACAAAAGCAGGATCTTCAGCTAATTCATCTAGATTGTTCAGTAAATCTACTAATAGAAATTCTGGAGTAAAAGCATTGGGAAAGCCACTATTAGGCCTGCGAAAATCATAAACTTTGTTTCCTAGTTTAAATAAACCATGCCTTTTTAGGTTATAAATTACCAACTTATTATAAAGCTGGGTTAACCCTAACCCTAAAGAATTGTATTGATTCCATGAATATAACAAAAACTTACCTCTGCCTAAAAATGCAGCAACTAATTCTTCATCAGATGGAGGCAGTTTGCCAAAACGTGAGAATTTGGGCTTATAATAAATACCGCCTGATAACTTTTCTAGCATTCCTTTAGATTTAAGAGTTGATAGGTCTCTATCAATGGCGTGGGAAAATGGCAATAGATCTTCCCTCCGGTATACTTTACCAAAATCCATGTGCGAATAAAGAGTTTCAAAATTTCTTGCTTTCATAATTTGAAATTATATCATTAATAAAACAATATGCAATTATCTTTATTAAAATTACATGCAATAAACCTATATTTGGATTTCCATATTATTTTTTGTAGCTACGTTTTGTGTCTTACTCATTTTAGCTTCCATCCTATTCTGATTAACATTTTCAGCATGAATTTGTTTTTCTAGTTCTATAGCTGAAATTTCATTTCCTTTGTTTTTTATCAGATAAGATTTAAGTTGATTTTTATCTTCTACTAAAGCAGTAAATTCATGTCTGTGTCTTGATAAAGTAACTAAGGCATTGTAACAAAAAAATAATTAGATTGATAACTTATTAAATATATGTTAATATTTTTTGGTGAATATATTAACTTTTAATAAGAGTGAGTAAATATGACGGATAATAACGCAACATTAAATGAATCTTTTGTAATAGCAAAAAAAAGATACCAGCCATATATTAATTTAGCTAACCAAGTTTATAGTTTAGAAGATATATTTAGTATTGATAGTTTCAAGAAATATAAAGAGCTGGAACTAAAATCTCTATATTTTCGCAGCGATAAAATAACATTAGATGTGGAATTTGCTAAGCAAATCAACGAGCTCGTTGAAATTGGCGTTAGGGAAATCTTTATTTTCTGTGATCAAGAACAGTCACAACTTAATTCAAATCAATTTAATGACTTTCTTAAAGCAAACCAGATTCGTATCAATTTTAAAATCGCTCAAATATCTGAGCATGATCTTGAGAGTATTAAACAAGATTCCGTAGGAAAGAAGGATATCTTAGGATTTAAAGATATTGTCGATAATAAAATTATCTATAGAGATGGCGTTAATATTGAGCTATTAAATGATAAAACAAGTGATCTAATAATATTAGATAATCATTCGCAATATAAACAGCAAATTATAAGTAAACATGATTTTCTTATCAAAGAACCTGAATATATTACTAATAATAGCAATCCAAGTGCTATCAAAAGAATAAAAGATCCAAGCAAGATTACTAACAAAGCAGAGTTAGAAGTTAGCATGAATATTGATTTTAATGCTGAAATTGATAAATCAGCAGAAATTGATAATGAGCTAGATATGGATCTAGAGCAATTAGATAATAAATTTTCTAAGGAAGAAGCTCTAGAACAATCAGTAAAAATTGCTAGATTATTTTTTTACGAAAACCATATCAAAGAATATAAGCTAGATAATCCGTATAAAGATATTAGGTCGATGGTTGAAAGTATTTTCAAAAGTGATACAAAAATTAAATTTATTAGTAACAAAGCTCTTGATTTACTAGTCAAAAATTATTTTTTCTTTAAGGAAGGCATTGATACCCAGAATATGCCAATAGGCTTGGCTTTTAAAGATCATCTTATTTTTGCCTCTAGTCAAAGACTTTCCTCCATGCCAATTAATGAATTTACTATCAAGATGGATGAAGTTAGACCAACGATAAGTAATCCGCTTGAGTACTCATGGTTGTCATTCGCTACTCAAGCTAGTATTTCACTCAATGATATCTATGGTACTGAAGTAGCGCCTACAATTTACGGATATGATCAGCATCCGATCTTAAAAGACGAGAAGCTTAGCGATATAATGCTCGATATACCATATAATAATGCCCAAAGTGAATATGATGTATTTAACGGAGAACAAATTAGCTTAGGTAAATATAGAAATTTAATTGAAAACAAACAAGTAACGAGCTCCTTTTTGCCCGATCTGTTTCCAGCAATGTATTTCTCTAATATAAGCGAATCAGACCTCAAGAGACTACAAGAAATTCATAATAATTTAGCAAAGCGCGGCATCAGTGAAATCTTTAACAATATTATTGGCACAAGTAATATTAAAGATGGCGGATTCTTGCTTGAAGAAAAAGCTTCATTATTTTTAGAAAAATTATTTGAAGAAATATTCCCCTTGTCGGCAAATAGCGAGAAATTAGACTGCTTCAAGCAAATTCTAGAAACACATAAATTCAAAGATAATAGCAACATTGAAGATGTGTTTGAGGCTTTTGATGGTTTCTATAAAAAATTCCAAGAATTTCTAATAAAACAAGAAATCAGCGCTGAATTAAGTGCCGATCTACTAACTAAAGCGCTAGATATAGTAAAAATTCAAGCTGCTGATATTACTAGCTTTAAAACAATTATGGGCCGTTTGATCAATATAATAGAGCTTAGCTCATCTAGTGGTGGGAATCTAAAAGAGCAATTAGAATATTTGTCTAATAGTGTTGCAAATGATGTTTTAAAAGATCCCTCTCAATATGAACAAGCAAAAGAACTAGGCTTAAATGTAATTCATAAATCAGCAGTTTTAGATAAAGCAGTAGATTATCAAGGAACACTCTCAGCCAAAGCACTAATAGATAGTATCTTCTATGCAGAAAATTCATACAATAATTTTTATGCTAATGATTCTCAACTTACAGCGTCTATAAGATATCTTTCTACTATCCCGGCTCATCAAAGACCTAGTATTGATACTTATGCAAAATACTTTTATAGCTTAGGTGATAACTTAAGAAGTTTATATACAATATCCTGTAACTCAAGGCTATCAGACGATGATATGGATTATCAGATTGCTTTCGAGCAAGCAAAACCGCTTCAAACTGTAGAATATGTTTTACAAAACGTAATTGGTTATCAATATCCGATATCTACTACTGATGATGAACTAACATTTCATTTGAGCTATAAATCACCCGCTGAAATTGCGCCGTTAGAAGATAATTTAGGAAAAAAACATATTATATTTTCAGTAGAAGAAAATGAAATCTATTTTATTTATCAAATTGATGAAATGAGAGATGTATTAAAATTATCAGAACAGGAAGATTTTAGTAATGAACAAATGCATTTGCTCAGAGCATATTTTGAAGAACATAAAAATATCTCAGATAACTTCTATCAGTTAAAAAATGCTGATATCACCTATGTAATTGTTGAAGCTAATATTTATGCCGTCTTAAAAGAAAATGCTAAGCTAATGGAGCTGATAATTGAAAACTCACAAGATTCTAAGAGGATATATATCAAATCAGATGGCGGCACTTATGATTTATATAGTCATGGACACTGGAAAAGTGATGATCTAAAATTAGATAAGTCAGCTATTATTTTACCTACAGTACTTGAAGAAAAAATAAAACAATGGATTGAGAGTGGTAAAAAGGAAAAAACTATTACGTTATTCCCAAGTGAAATAGCCGGGACTTATTTTGAAGCAGATGCAGGATTTGCTCATAGAAACTCAATAGATGGATTAGTAAAATTAGCAGGTGAAGATTTAACTAGCTTAGAGAAATTAGTTGCTGAAGCAAAAAAGGGCGAAAAAAAAGATACATGCTATGCAGCCACTGGAATTGTAACAGAAACTAGTAACTTAGTAACTCATTTTACCACCAGACAAGCATATGAGAATGTTAAGTTATTATCGCTCAATATCATTACGTCGGTTGGTAAATATTATGATAAATCATATCCAGACCAGGAGTTTTCATCGTTTGTTTCTTTATTTAATATATTATTTAGCGAGGTTAAAATATATGATGAAGTTAAAATAGGTGATGGTAAATACAAATCAATCGAAAATTTTAATTATGGTGGATTGCAAGTAGCAGAAGGAATAGATCACGTAAACACAAGTAAAGAAATAAAAGATAAAGAGGAGCAGCATAAAAAAATTATCAATAACTTTATTAGCGTCTATAGAGAAAATCAAGAGTTTAATTTTATTCAAGTAGTCGCACTTGGTTTAGTTGCAACTCATTTAGGCAGGGCCGCAGAACTTGACGTAACTAATAACGCTAAAAATTTATTGCAATATAATGAGCATTTTGTTCAAATGCTTAGAATATTACTATCTACACCTATCTCTGAAGATGGTAAAGCTTTGTCAGAATTGAATGCAAGGGTAGAATCTATTGCCCGCAATATAAACTACTTATCCAGCGAGCATGAAGGCGTCAAAATACATCAATTACTTACTCGAAATGGTAAGCATCCAGAGAATTTAGAGTTTTTTGCCGCCTGTTTTGCTAAAGACAGCAGCATAACCTACGAGCAAATTAGCGATTTAATCCTTAAGTTAGAAAATTTAGATAAAGAGCTTAAAGAGCAATTATTAGAAGCTTTTGCTACCACTAAATTACCATTTGAGTATGGGCAAATTATTGACAATAACTTTCCAGTAATATCACTAGAGAGGTTAGATGATGTAGATGCGCTTAATGATCTAATTAATAAAGCAAAAAACTCTAAGGTGTCTTATGAATTTGAAACCAGATTTAATGAAGACAATCTAAACGCAATAGTAAATGCTAAAGTTGATTTCACTCCACTGGAAGATAAATATCAAATTCATTTACCAGCTAACTTAAAAGATAAAAGTTACGCGGAAATTAGAAGCGAGATTATTGGGAATAAAGATTTTATCAAAGATAATTTTGCTGAAGGCAGTGAAGATCCAGAAGTAATCAAGCAATTTTCTCTTGATATAGTTTATGCGATGATCGCAAGCATATCTAACCATGATACAGGATGGCAGGATAGAGTAAAGCAAATGGCAACATTATTGTATAATAAGAACAAGCCATTAAAAGATCAATATCTAGAAATTGAATATAACAAACGTAATCTCGACAAATTGCTAAAAAGCTTTTCAGAAAGTTATGAAAGTAAAGAATTATTTGATAATTTGCTAAGAGATCCAGGCATTCCACATGATACTTTAATGCAAGCATTAACCTACTTGAACCACTTAAACCAAGCGGATTTGTCTTTGAAAGGCTATAGTTTAACTAAATTACTTAAGTCAGCTAGTAACGAAGTTATAGGGCAACATTTTGAGTCATTTAAAATAGCTACTGATGCGTTTATTAAGTCAGATATTGGCATAGACTTAGATAAATTATATCTATTACTACAAAATCTCTCTGCAGCTAAATATAGCCCTAAATTTATTAAAAAAATTATTAGCTATTGTATAGATAACTTGGATTACTCCGTTGTCTCTATTCTATCTCAATTAGATGGCAAGGCTGATAATATTGAAAAGATTCTTGATTGGATTACTAGCATTATGCCAAGTGATATCCATAAATTAAGTAATATTTTAGGCGCAAATATTAAAGATTTACTGGCAATCAAAAATGTTGATAAAATTCAAATCATTAGTGATATTGCTTTCAAACTAGAAAAAAATACTAAAGAAGGCGAGCCTTATAGTATGAGTGTTAAGCAATATCAGTTAGTGGTTAAACAAATAATGACACATGATTTGGTTTATGCAAAACTCATCAAATCATATCTATGCGCGCCAAATTTAAAAACTTTATCTCAAGAAGATAGAGTTAAGATGGTATTAGACAATATAAATTCACTTGATGAGTTACAAATCATCTTCTCAAACTATAATTTGGCTAGATTTAACTTTAATCAAGATAGGTTGGTTAGTAAAACCAAAGAGATTATTCGTAAAAATAGCGATAATAATACTGATGAAGAGTTATCGTCAGCAGAACAAAATGAGTTGATGGATAACTTTGTTAGCTTATTTGAAAAAGCAAAAACTTATAAAGAGCTTAATTACAATCAAATACATGCAAGGGCTTTAGAATTAAAACATAGTAGAATGCTATCACGAGATCAAGATTCTCAAGAAATAATCAATATTGATTTAGAATATATAGCTCTTTCTTTTGAATTGCTATATCGAGAAACTGGTAAGTTCCCCAGAGATACGCAAATATTGAGTCTATTAAATAGCGTTTTTCATAAAGGCAATATAATCGAAGAAATCTCAACTGGACAAGGCAAAAGCCTCATCACCGCTCTACATGCTGCATATCTAAGTTTTATCGGTCAAACTGTTGATGTGGTGAGCTCTAGCAAACCCCTCGCTAAAGAAGGATTGCAAGAATTTTCAGGCTTTTATGATGGGCTTGGTATTGTTCATTCAAACAGTATTATAACTGCTTCTTCTGAAATAGATCAATATAAAAAAGGTGGAATTAATTACGCGACTGCATCAGATCTAGCGCTTTTTAGATCAAATCGAGATTTTCATAAATATACTACAGATTTAGCTCTAAATGCTGATGTAAGCTTAATTTGTGATGAAGTAGATTACGTTCTTACTTCAGCAATAAACTATAAACTTGCAGTACCATTAATTAATACCAATCAAGAAGAGACCAGAGCTTTATTGAGCTATATTTTAGAGTTTGTTGAAACTGATAATTTTAAGAATGAGCAAGTTTCAAAACAAAATGATGTTGAGAATCTAACTTTTTATCTAAAATTTCAATTCCAAAAATACGATTCTTCTTTTAAATATCCGTTGAATATTGTGCAAATCAATGATTTAAAAAACAGCAATGACCTCTTAGCTAAAAAACTATACTCATTACATCGTGCTTTAGATAAATCTAATAAATATACTAATCAAATATTCGATAAATTACTCGATGCTTCCGTTATGGTTAGAACGCTAGAAAATGGTATTCACTATGTGGTATTAAATGAAAATTTAGATAAACAAGATGAACTTCTACACGCAACTCCGATTATCAAAGATCAACCAAGCAAAGGAACAGTTTTTGGTGATGGAGTACAAGCACTCTTACATCTTTTAATCGAACAAGCTCATCCTGAATTAAAATCAAGATTTGATGTATCCTTACCATCTTCAACAATTTTTAACGTTAGTCCTAAAAATTTCTTTGATTATTATATCATGACGGGCGGAAGGATAATAGGCTTAACTGGAACTGCTGGAAATGCAGAAGAAATAGAAGAGTTTAGATTGGTCAATAAAATGCTAACTTTTCATATTCCTGACTTTGAAGAAAGTAAAAAAATAATTAAGGAAGTGCAAGCAGAAAATACTGAGAAGCAATTAGAGCGGATGCTTGATATTGTAAGTCAAGCGACTGAAACTAGACCAATGATTATTTTTTGTGAAACGACTAAAGCAGCAGAACAAGTTTTTGAGTTACTTAAAAATTCTGATATTAACCATCTTGTTCAATTAAGTGCAGCCTCTCCTAAAGATACTTGGACTGTAGAAGATGTTTTGGGCAAAGCAGGTAAGGATGGATACTTAACCGTAACTACCCCAATGCTAGGGCGAGGTATAGATTTTACAACTACTCACATCCAAGGCTTCTTAAGCATTAATTTATGCACTAGCATTACACTGAGTTCTCTTAATCAGATATATGGCAGAGTTGCAAGAAATGGAGTGCCTGGTGAAGCGATTTCAATATTTAACAGGGAAATCTTTGGGCAAAATATTGCATCTTATATGGATGAAATTTCTCACCAAGAAAAAGAAGCTAGAATGAAATCTCAACCATTAACTGACATATTACTATATTTTAATGGCGTAAACCAAGATAATACGATTGGCGCGATTAGATCAGGAGAATTTATCTCAAATGCTTGGAAAATATTGCTTAGAGAAGGAGACAGTAAAACATATGCTGAGCTTAGGGATGAATTAATTGCACTTGTGAAACAAGAGTACCCTGAATTAACTAAAGGGATAGATCAATATCTAGCACGTATTGATACGCAAGCACCAGCAAAAACTGGAGAAATAACAGACTTTACTAATCAACATTATAACGCTCAATATGTTAGTCAAAATTATAATGATAGTGAGTTATTATACAGCTTAAAATCCTTTCAAACTGTTAATAGCCGTGGTGAATGGAGTTCATTAGCCAGTGGAGTGCCGATGTCTAGAATCGAAACTCCAAGAGAAAATAATGCCTATCAATTATATTATAGCGATGTTTATCGTAAGCAAGTGGCAGTACTGACTACTCATGCCTTTACCATAGAAGAGGTTAACTTTAATTTCTATGACCAATATAATTATAAATTTAGCCAAAAGATTCCATATTCTTATCAAATTAATTATTCTGAGATGATATTCTTTTTAGATAAAAATGAGTTATATTGCCAGATTGCAGGAATGGCACCTTTAAAAATATCGGCTGGGTTTATTGCTAAAGACGGTATTCCAAAGAATTTATTTGTAAAAATTGTAAATAGTCTTAAAGCTGGGCAAGAAGTAATAAATCTTTCACCAGAAGAGAAGAATGTAATTCATCAATTTATTATAGCTAACCATTATATCCAAAGCTCTAGTATTAAAGCAGAAGGATCGCAACCTGCTTTAATGGTGAGTGAGTTTAAAAAATCCTTTTCGGCTTATAAAAAAATTGTAAATAGCAGCGAGCTTGAGCAGATTACTAATCTTATTGATAATTTTAATGATGTTAAAGAAATAGATGTTACTAAGTTAGAATATGGAAAATACCAAGCCATAGATATTACTACTTTAGTTGACACTAACGGCTCGCATGCAGAAACTATGATAACTGATGGCAAGTTCTTATTTTGGATCAATCGAGGCAGTGAGAATGAAGGAGAAGCAGGGATAAAGCTATTTAGAATCGTCAAAGGATTAGAAGAAGTTAAATCTACCTTAGAATGGCTTAAAACTTCTCACTCACAATCAGACACCAGAGTTAAAATTTATAGCTTACTAAGAGAAGATGATGATAAAGAAATACCTAAACATGCTTTAATTGAGATGAAGGATCAAGTAATAGGAAATTGTGGCTGGACACAGGTGAAGGGTATTTTATGGGCAGCTGCTATTGTTGGTAGACTAGGAGAATTAAACTCCCTTCCTGATGAGAAAAGTCAAGAATGGCAAAAAGCCGTTCAAGACGCAGGTAAGATCTATAAAAATTTCGTCAAATATGATCTAATTAAAAGAGCTGAAGCAGCTATTTTTACGATCGATGAAGAGTTCAACCCCCTGTTTTTAGGTGAAAAAGAGCAAGATGAAATTAATTTGGTAAGGAAGTTTGTTGAGCAACCTATTTCATACGAAGTTCTAACAAGAATACGTGATTCATTAGAGAAAAATATTGCCAAATTTGATGGTTTAATTTATGAGCAGCAAGCGCATGTTTTACTTGATAGGCTAAAACTAGAAGTTGCCATTGATTCTAAAATGGGCCAATCATTACGATATCTTTATGGTGGAAGACAATCTGTATACGATTTATTACTGAGTTATCAGCAAAATGATATGAATGATTTTAAGCAACTCGATTTACTTTATAAGAATATAAAAGATGGTCGAATAGAAAATGCACAACAGCAAGGGTTAGTATTAGGTAAGTTAGTTCATTATATTATAGATAACGAATATAATATTGCTAATTTTGATGATTTTGCCAATCTATTAACCTCTGTCACCAAAGAATGTTCAGAAATTAGTAGATTAGATGAATATTGCATTATAGATAATATTTTTTAAAATATCATGCACGCTACTACTGAAGAAACTTGCGCTTATAATCATATTGATTTTATACGCTATGTTGTTTATATTTTTTACGCTCTTTGTTCTATATGTTTGAAATCTCATAAGCGTACCATTTTTGACCACGTTGCTTGTATCTAATAAATGCCATAATAACCTCAATATACGATGCATATGCACCCACTGTATCATGGCAATAAAAAAAAGCCAACTAATTTTGGCTTACCTAAGAAAAATCATAGAGTTTGCTATAGCTTAGTTGCTGATTAGCAACTCATACTATGCCCATAGTTTCGGGAATTTAGGATTAAGAGCTTTCTAAGCTATAATATCTATTTTATGTTTTTTGTTGAATTCCAAGCATTCTGACTATTTTATGCTATACTCCAATAAATATCAATTATACAAATAATGAAATAAGCACATGCAAAAACAACTGCCAAAAGCTCTTTATCCTTTTATTTGGCATTTCTTACAAA
>CAYHIS010000018.1:0-12113 GCA_964356785.1 uncultured Rickettsiales bacterium | reverse complement strand
TCTTAAACTAGATTAATCCTAAATAATAGACCGGCTTGGCTGTACGGTTACTTTTATGATGGCGCTCGGGTGTATTCAATCCTTACAATGCAATAAAAACACCTGCCCCACAGGCATTGCTACTCATAACTATAAACTACAATATGGCCTTGATCCGCAAGATAAGTCCGTAAGAGTAATGAATTATGTTCATAATATGGTAAAAGAAGTTGAGATAATTGCTCATGCTTGTGGTGTTGATGAGCCTAGAAAATTAAGCCGTAAACATGCTAGAATTGTTCTAGATAATTCCCACTCAGTGAGCATGGAAGAGTACTATACCAAGTCCATCCTATAACTAAATAAAAAAATCTCTTGCAATTTTTACACCGCAAGAGATTCTCTTATAAAATTAATAAGGATTAGTTATTTTCCACAGGAGCAATAGCCTCAACTTCTGATAAATCTCTTAACGCCGCCTTATGTTTAGCTTCATTTATATAGAAGCCAGTTCCAGCAGGAATTAAACGACCAACAATAACATTTTCCTTAAATCCTTGTAGGCGATCTATTTTTCCAGCTACAGCAGCTTCAGTTAAAACTCTTGTAGTTTCCTGGAATGATGCAGCAGAAATAAATGATCTAGTTTGCAATGAAGCCTTCGTAATACCTTGCAGTACTGGAATTGCAGAAGCTTTTTGATAGCCTTTACTTTCAGCTTTTTGATTAATCTCTTCAAACTCTTCCTTATCAATCTGCTCACCAGCAAGTAAAGTAGTCTCTCCTGAAGCAGTAATTTCAACTTTTTGTAACATTTGACGAATAATTACTTCAATATGCTTATCATCTATTTTTACACCCTGTAGACGGTAAACTTGCTGAACTTCTGATACCATGTATTGAGCCAAAGCTTCAACACCCATTACCTTAAGAATGTCATGCAATACTGGATTACCATCAAGCAATAAATCACCTTTCTTAATGTAATCACCTTCATTCACAGAAACATGTTTACCACGAGGAATCATATATTCCATAGGTTCTATTGAGCTATCGACTGGTTTAACAATAATACGTCTTTTCGATTTATAATCTTTACCAAATTCAACATAACCTTCAAGTTCAGAAATAATTGCATGATCCTTAGGTTTACGAGCCTCAAAAATTTCAACTACTTTTGGTAGCCCCCCAGTAATATCTTTTGTTTTACTTGATTCTCTTGGAATACGAGCTATCACATCACCAGCATGCACTTGCACATTATCATCAACACTTAAAATAGCATTAATAGGCAAGAAATATCTAGCTTCTAAACCATTTGCAAGAATTTTAACATCATCTTTTTCATCTAATAACATAATTCTTGGACGTAAATCAGCACCTCTAGTTTGCTGTTTCCAATCAACAACAACTTTATTTGAGATTCCTGTAGCTTCATCAACTAACTCCCTAATCGAAACAGCATCCATTAAGTCTTTATATGAAACTTTACCAGATTTCTCAGTAATAATCGGAATAGTATAAGGATCCCATTCGGCAATACGATCTCCTTTCTTAACCACATCACCTTCATTAAAGTTAAGTTTAGCACCATATGGAATCTTAAATCTTGCTTTTTCATGCCCCTTATCATCAGCTAAAATCACTTCACATGATCTACTCATAACAACTTTTCTTCCTTCGCTATCAACAACAACATTGTGATTTACAAAGAATATTTTGGCGTCATAAGAAACTTCAATATTAGAAATCTCAGCGCCTTTAGTTGCAGCACCACCAATGTGGAAAGTACGCATTGTAAGCTGTGTACCTGGCTCACCAATAGATTGAGCAGCAATAACACCAACAGCTTCACCTGGGCTTACTAATCCACCAGTCGCTAAATCACGACCATAGCATTTAGAACAAATACCGCTCTTAGCTTCACATGTTAATACAGATCTTACTTTTAATGAATCAATACCAACAGCATCAATCTTTTCAACAATATCTTCCGTAATCATCTCACCTTTAGCAATAATAAGATCATTTGTAATCGGATGGTGAACATCCGTAGAAGTTACTCTTCCTAAGATTTTATCAGCTAAAGGAATAACTACTTCACCACCATCAATAATAGCTTTCATTATTAGGCCATTTTCTGTACCACAATCTTCTTCCTTGGTAATGCAGTCCATCGAAACATCAACAAGACGTCTTGTTAAATAACCAGAGTTTGCGGTCTTAAGCGCCGTGTCTGCAAGACCTTTTCTAGCACCGTGAGTTGAAGTAAAATACTCAAGAACGCTAAGCCCTTCTTTCAAGTTAGAAATAATTGGAGTTTCAATAATTTCACCTGAAGGTTTTACCATTAATCCTCTCATACCGGCTAACTGTCTTATTTGAGCAAGAGATCCTCTAGCACCAGAATCAGACATCATATAAATGGAGTTAACTCTATTCTGATTACCTTCTGGAGATACTTCATCTTTTTGAGCTGAAATTTGTTTAATTAGATCAACTGCAACTTTATCAGAGCATTTTGACCAAATATCAACCACTTTATTATATTTCTCACCAGAAGTTATTAAACCATCAGAATATTGCTTCTCAAATTCCTTAACTTCAGCTAATGTTTGTTTAATATGTTTTTCTTTTGTTGATGGAACAACCATATCATCTTTACCGATAGAAATACCAGATTTGCATGCATAATTGAAGCCAAGCTTCATTAAACGATCAGCAAATACCACCGTTCTCTTCTGGCCACAATGACGAAACACCATATCAATAAGATGAGAAATTTCTTTTACTGTAAGAAGTTTATTAATACTCTCAAATGGAATTACTGTGTCATCTAAAAGCTCAGATACAATCATTCTTCCTGGTGTAGTATCAACTAAAATATAATCTTCATTTCCATTTAAAGTCTTAATTTTTTTACGACATTTAATTTTAGAATGAAGAGTAACAGCTTTAGAATGTAAAGCATGCCCCATTTCACTACTATCAACAAAGCGCATTCCCTCGCCTGGTTCTCCATCAAGCTGCATTGTTAAATAATAAAGTCCTAAAACAATATCTTTTGAAGGAACAATAATAGGCTTACCATTAGACGGACTCAAAATGTTATTTGTAGACATCATAAGAACTCTGCACTCTAATTGAGCTTCTAATGATAATGGTATGTGCACAGCCATCTGGTCACCGTCAAAGTCCGCATTGAATGCAGCGCAAACTAACGGATGAAGCTTAATAGCCTTACCTTCTATCAAAGTTGGCTCGAACGCTTGTATACCAAGTCTATGTAAAGTTGGAGCGCGGTTTAAAAGCACTGGATGCTCACGAATAACTTCTTCTAAAATATCCCATACTTCAGGTCTCTCACTCTCGACCATACGTTTTGCAGCTTTAATTGTAGTTGAAATTCCATATAATTCTAATTTTGCATATATAAAAGGCTTAAATAATTCTAGAGCCATTTTCTTAGGTAAACCACATTGATGTAGTTTTAATTCAGGGCCAACAACAATTACAGAACGACCAGAATAGTCAACACGTTTACCAAGTAAGTTTTGACGGAATCTACCTTGCTTACCTTTAAGCATATCACTTAAAGACTTGAACGGACGTTTATTGGCATTTTTAACAACCCTGCTACGTCTGCCATTATCAAATAAAGCATCGACCGCTTCTTGTAACATTCTTTTTTCATTACGTACGATGATATCTGGAGCTCTTAACTCTAACAATCTACGTAAACGATTATTACGATTAATTACTCGACGATATAATTCATTAAGATCGGAAGTAGCAAACCTACCACCATCTAACATAACCAATGGACGAATCTCTGGCGGAATAACAGGTAAAACATCCATAATCATCCACTCAGGTTTATTACCTGAATCTATAAAATCTTCTACTAGTTTTAGTCTTTTTACTATTTTCTTTCTTTTAGTTTCAGAAGAAACTTCTGTAATTTCAGCTCTTAATTGATTCTTAATTTCTTCTAAATCTAATTGAGCAAGTAGCATTTTAACCGCTTCAGCACCAATCATCGCTGTGAAGCTATCTTCACCATATTCATCTAAAGCTTTATAATATTGATCTTCTGATAAAACTTCATACATATCAAATGGAGACATTCCAGGATCAGTAATTATATATGCTTCAAAATAAAGAATTTTTTCTAATTCTTTTAAAGGAATATCCAAAAGATTACTAATTCTTGATGGAAGGGATTTTAAGAACCAAATATGCGCAACTGGCGCTGCAAGCTCAATATGCCCCATTCTTTCACGACGAACTTTTGAGGTTGTAACTTCAACACCACATTTCTCGCAAACAACTCCGCGGTATTTCATTCTCTTGTATTTACCACAAAGACATTCATAATCTTTCACAGGACCAAATACCCTAGAACAAAATAATCCATCGCGCTCGGGTTTAAATGTACGATAATTTATCGTTTCTGGTTTTTTAACTTCGCCAAAAGACCAGGATCTAATCTTATCAGGACTTGCTATAGAAATCTTCATTAAATCAAAGTCATAATTATCTTGAGCGCTGAATAGGTTCATCATAATTTTTAAATCTCCATTAATCCTTTATGTCTAGTTCTTTTTTTCGTAATCTTTTTGCTGTTCAAGCTCAACATTTAAGCATAATGAACGCAATTCTTTAATCATTACATGGAATGATTCAGGGATACCACATTCAAAATTATTATCACCACGAATAATAGAATCGTAGATCTTAATTCTTCCGTTCACATCATCTGATTTAACAGTTAGCATTTCTTGTAATGTATACGAAGCACCATATGCTTGTAAAGCCCAACATTCCATTTCCCCAAGTCTTTGACCACCAAAGTGAGATTTACCTCCCAATGGTTGTTGGGTCACTAAACTATAAGGACCTATAGAACGTGCGTGAATCTTATCATCAACCAAGTGATGAAGTTTCAGCATATATATATATCCAACTGTAACTTTTCTATCAAAGAACTCACCAGTACGTCCGTCTATTAACTTAACCTGACCAGACTTATCTAAGTTAGCTCTCTCAAGCATATTTACAATGTCTGTTTCTTTAGCACCATCAAATACTGGAGTTGCCACCGGAATTCCATTCTTTAAATTATTAGCAAGTTCAAGCAATTGTTCATCTGAAAGAGTATTTAGTGTTTTTTCAATTTTCTTATCATCATAAAGATGTACAAGAACTTTTTTCAGTTGCTCAATATTGCGTTGTTTTTCATGATATTCTTTGATTGCATCAGCAACTTGTTTACCTAAAGTAACCGCAGCCCAACCTAAATGTATCTCTAAAATTTGCCCAATATTCATACGAGATGGAACACCAAGAGGATTCAGCACAATATCAACTACTGTACCATCTTCTAGATATGGCATATCTTCCACAGGCAATATTCTAGATATCACACCTTTATTACCATGACGACCGGCCATTTTATCACCAGGCTGAAGTTTATGCTTCATTGCAATAAATATTTTAACAACTTTTAATGCACCTTGAGGCAAATCATCTCCTGTTTGAAGTCTTTCAATATTTGATGTGAATGCTTTATTCAATCTATCAACCGCTGCGCGGTATTTAACTTTCATTGCATCTAGCTCAGCCATGATATTGGTATCTTCAATTGCAATTGTCCACCATTGTCCTAAAGTATAATCTTCTAGTAATTTTACAGTTAAAACAGTACCTGTTTTTAATCCCTTAGGACCAGAAACAACTATTTGATCCGCTAAAAGATTTTTAATCTTAGAGGATATAACTGCATCAACTACAGATAACTCATCATCCTTATCTTTAGCCATTCTATCAATTTGTTGACGCTCTATTGCTAAAGCTCTTTGATCCTTCTCTATTCCACGTCTTGTAAGAATTTCTATATCAACAACAGTACCACTAATACCAGGAGGCAAGTGGAGCGAAGAATCTCTAACGTCTGCAGCTTTCTCTCCAAAAATAGCTCTTAAAAGCTTCTCTTCAGGAGTCATTGGTGATTCACTCTTTGGCGTTACTTTACCAACTAATATATCACCAGATTTAACTTCAGCACCAATATGAGCTATACCGACTTCATCTAAATGGCGTAAATGCTCATCACTTACATTTGGAATATCTCTTGTAATTTCTTCAGAACCTAATCTAGTATCTCTCGCTACGCATTCAAATTCTTCAATATGCACAGAAGTAAATACATCATCTTTTACAATACGTTCAGATATTAATATAGAATCTTCGAAATTATAACCATTCCAAGCTAAAAATGCACCCAAAACATTACGACCCAAAGCTAATTCACCTAGTTCGGTACTCGGACCATCTGCAATTACATCGCCTTTCTTAACTTTATCACCAACTGAAACTAAAGGCTTCTGGTTAATACATGTATTGTAATTTGAACGTTGGAATTTTAATAAATTATATATTTCTACTCCAGGTGAATCATTATCGCTATCAGCAAGATTGCGCACCACTATTCTTGTAGCATCTACTTGTTCAACAACACCAGTGGTTCTCGAAACTACTATCGCACCAGAATCACTAGCAACAATTCTCTCCATTCCAGTACCAACTATCGGAGCATCAGCACACAATAATGGAACTGCTTGACGCTGCATATTTGATCCCATCAAGGCACGGTTAGCATCATCGTTTTCTAAGAAAGGGATAAGGGAGGCGGCAACAGATACCATCTGCATTGGTGAAACGTCAATAAAGTGAATTTCTTGCGGATCAGCCATAATAAATTCACCATTTTTACGGCAACTTACTAAATCGGCAACAAAACAACCTTTATCATCAAGATCTGCATTTGCTTGCGCAATAATATATTTCCCCTCTTCAATAGCAGATAAATACATTACTTCATCAGTAACACAAGATTTATCAACTTTACGATAAGGACTTTCAATAAACCCATATTTATTAACTCTTGCAAATGTTGCCATACTATTGATCAAACCAATATTTTGCCCCTCTGGAGTTTCAATTGGGCATATACGACCATAATGAGTAGGATGAACGTCACGAACTTCAAAGCTAGCTCTATCTCTTGTTAACCCGCCTGGGCCCAAAGCTGACAATCTTCTTTTATGCGTAATTTCTGATAATGGATTCGTTTGATCCATAAATTGTGATAATTGAGAAGATGTAAAAAAGTCCTTCACTGTTGCAGATAAAAGCTTCGTATTTATCAAATCATGAGGCATAACAGTATCAACTTCTACAGCACCCATTCTCTCTGATATAGCTCTACTCAATCTTACAAGAGCAATTCTAAATTGGTTCTCTATCATTTCACCAACCGCTCTAATTCTACGATTAGCTAAATTATCAATATCATCAATCTCACCAATTCCATCACGCAAACTTACTAAAGCTTTTATAATTCCTAATATATCTTCATTTGTTAAAATTGTATGTTCTTCAGGAAAATCTAAATTCAATCTAGCATTAAGCTTTACTCTACCAACAGATGATAAATCATATCTTTCTTGATTAAAAAAGACATTATTAAATACATCCTTAGCACTTTCTGCTGTTGCAGGCTCACCAGGACGAACAACTTTAAAAATATCTACCAATGCTTCTTCTGGAGATGTATTTCTATCTATATATAAAGTATTTCTAATATAGCCACCAATATTATTATCAATATCTAATAAAGTAAACTTTTCTATGTTAGCATTATCAAACAATGACATTTTATCTGATTTTATTTCATCGCCTATGCTTAAATATATTTCGCCAGAGTCAGGATTATAAATATCCTCACCAACAAATTTACCTATCAAATCTTCTGAAGTAACTAATTGATCTTCAAACTTTTCTTCTTTTAACTTTTTGATCACTTTAGGCGTAATCTTAACACCAGATTCAACAAGAATTTTATTTGTATTTGCATCAACTAGGTCATTTTTTAACTTAAGACCTTGCATGCGAGAGTAATCAAATTTTACTGCCCATCCAGCTTTAACTTTTTTTACTTCTAATTTATTATAAAAATGATTTAGAATATCTGCTGAAGACATCCCTAAAGCACGCAACAAAGTGCTTACTAAAAGCTTACGTTTTCTATCGATTCTGAAATATAATATATCTTTGCCATCAAATTCAAAATCTAACCATGATCCACGATAAGGAATAACCCTTGCGGAGTATAAAAATTTCCCAGTATTATGAGTTTTACCCCTATCATGATCAAAAAAGGCACCAGGTGAACGATGCATCTGAGAAACAACCACTCTCTCAGTTCCATTCACAACGAAAGTACCATTATTTGTCATCATAGGAATATCACCGAGAAACACTTCTTGCTCTTTTATTCCTTTAATTTCACGTACTTCAGTATCTTCATCAATATCCCAAATAATTAGACGGAATAATCCTTTTAAAGTAGAAAAATAATTGCCACCTCTTAAAATTGGATCGCTTAATTCATATTTAACATATTCAAGCGTTGCTTGCCCGGATGATTCCTCTATAGGAAACACTGAATTAAAAACCTGATGTAAGCCAACATTCTTACGCTTATCAGCTTCCACACCAGTTTGTAAGAAACTATCGTAAGAATTTTTTTGAAGCTCAATTAAGTTTGGTATAGAAGCAACTTGCTCCACCCTACCAAAGTTCTTACGGATTTTTTTATATGCAGTAAATGAACTAACCATCAATTAACTCCGATTTTATTAAAAACATCATCAAGATATTTTTAAAGACTGAAAATAGACATTTTAGAAATAGAATAAAGCAACTCAAAAAAACTTCTGAATTGCTTTTCTATTCTTAATATTTTATATACAAACTGTAATATAAAATAGAATTCACAAAATTAAATTTAATTATTTTGTATAGAAGTAGCATAATATCTGCCAAATAATAAATATTATTTCACTTCTATTTTAGCACCAACTTTTTCAAGTTGTTCTTTAATTTTATTAGCTTCATCTTTAGAAACTGACTCTTTTAAAGGAGCCGGAGCTGCTTCTACTAAATCTTTAGCTTCTTTTAAGCCTAAACCAGTTACAGCACGAACTTCTTTAATCACTTCAATTTTCTTATCACCAACTGCAGCTAATATTACATTAAACTCTGTTTGAGCTTCTTCAGCTGGAGCTGCTGCTGAAGCTGCTGCTGCTACTGCAACAGGAGCTGCGGCACTAACACCCCATTTCTCTTCGAGCATCTTTGCAAGCTCAGCCGCTTGCATAACGCTTAAAGATGATAACTCTTCTGCGATTTTTTCTAAATTTGACATTTTAATCCTCTTTTTCTTTCTTTAATTAAATTAAATTAAACACACAATATTCTGGTGAATATTATTTCTTTGAATAAGCACTCACAACTCTGGCCACTTGACCAGCTGGAGTAACTAACAATCTCACTAACTTGCTTGCAGGAGCGGATATAAGACCAATAATCTTACCTCTAAGCTCATCTTTTGAAGGCATGTCAGATAGCATTACAATAGCTTTTTTATCTACAAACTGTTTATCTACAACCCCGCCTAATAGAATCAAACTATCATTCTCCTTAGCAAATTTAGTTAAACTTTTTGCTATGGATACCGGATCATTTGAAACTACTAAAGCAGTAGGCCCAGACAATAAAGAATCTATCTCTTTATTATTACTATTTGCTATAGCTAATTTTGCAAGACTATTCTTAATCACTTTCATCTTTGCATCAGCACCACGTAAATGCCCCCTTAAGAGATTCACTTGAGCTACTGTTAAACCTTTATAATGCACAATTATAGAAGCTGAATGATCTTCTACAAGCGCTTTAATTTGTTCAATTGATTCTTTTTTCTCTAATCTATTCACAATAGACTCCTACTAACTATGATTCATTGATAAACTAGCTACATCTATAGGCAAAGAAGGCCCCATAGTTGATGATAGATATACCGATTTCAAATACGCACCTTTAGAAGCAGCGGGTCTAGCTTTAACCACTGCAGATAATAAAGCTTGAACATTCTCAACTAAATTATTTTCAGCAAAACTCAATTTACCAACCCCAGCATGCACAATACCAGCCTTTTCTGCTCTAAACTCTACTTGACCAGCTTTCGCTTTTTTAATAGCACCAACAACATCAGGCGTTACCGTACCCAACTTAGGATTAGGCATCAAACCTTTTGGACCTAAAATTTTAGCAACCTTACCAACAACACCCATCATATCAGGAGTTGCAATACAATAATCAAAATCTATTTTTCCAGCTTGAATATCTTGCACTAAGTCATCAGCTCCAGCAATATCAGCTCCAGCAGATTTAGCTTCTTCAAGCTTTGCTTCTTTTGCAAAAACAGCAACCCTTACTTTCTTTCCTGTTCCATGAGGCATAGAAACCACGCCACGAACTTGTTGATCAGAATGTTTTGTATCGACACCAAGAACACATACCACTTCTAAGCTTGAATCAAATTTAGTAAAACTATTATTCTTTAAAAAAGAAGTAGCTTCACCGATGCTATATTGTTTATTTTCTTCAACAAGAACTCTGGTCTTACGAATAGACTTTCCACCCTTCCCTTTTCCAAGGTTTTGTTGAACTTTTTCTTTCTTTACCATAATTATCCTTCTACCTTCACGCCCATTGATCTAGCCGTACCAATAACTGATTGACAAGCTGCATCAAGATTAAATGAATTCATATTTTCTATTTTCTCTTTAGCAATTTGCTTAACTTGGTCCATAGTAATTTCACCAACTGAATCAACTTTCCCAGTTTTATCTGAACCTTTATTAATTTTTGCAGCTTTTTTAATATAGTAAGAAACAGGAGACTTCTTAATTTCAATACTAAATGTACGATCTGCATAATACGTAATAACAACCGGAACCGGTGACCCAGGTTCCATAGATTGAGTTAATGCATTAAATGCCTTACAAAACTCCATGATATTCAACTGACGCTGACCTAGAGCAGGACCAACAGGAGGAGATGGATTCGCCTTTCCTGCAGGAATCTGCAATTTGATATAGCCTTGAATTTTTTTTGCCATAATAGTTACTCTTACCTTAATTCTTACCTAAATATTCTTATACTTTTTCTACTTGAGAAAACTCTAAATCCACAGGTGTGGAGCGACCAAAAATAGAAACAGAAACTTTTAACCTTGATTTTTCTTCTTCAACATCCGATACCAAACCAATAAATGATTCAAACGGACCATCATTAATTTTTACAGAATCCCCAACTTCAAATGTCAGCGCTTTTTTAGTTACCAATGAACCTTCTTCCATTTGCTTAAAAATAGACTGTACCTCAGCTTCGCTCACAGGTGAAGGCTTCGTACCACTACCAAGAAAACCAGTTACCTTTGGTATATTTCTAACAAAATGCCAAGTCTCATCATTCAATTCCATTTGGATCAAGATATAACCTGGAAGAAATTTTTTCTCAACATTAACTTTCTGATTTCTTCTTATTTCAACCACTTCTTCCGTTGGGACAATAACTTGAGAAATAAAATCTTGCAAGTTTTTCTTTCTTGCATGCTCTTGTATAAGTTTCACAACTTTTTTCTCATGCCCAGAAACAACATGAACTATATACCATTTAAAGGACATTAATTTACTCCAACATTCAATAGAAAGTTCACAACTTTATACATCGTCATATCAACCAACAAGAAAAATAAAGAAGCCACAACAACCATCCCAAAAACCATCATCACCGATAATGTAGTTTCTTTTCTAGTTGACCAGCTAATTTTTCTAGCCTCTTTTCTTACCTGATCTATAAATTCTGCTACTTTCACCATAGTTAAAAAAACAATCCAAAATAAAATGGCAGGAGCGGAGGGATTCGAACCCCCGACCTTCGGTTTTGGAGACCGACACTCTACCAACTAAGCTACACTCCTATTTTCACCTAAAATCACCATCTTCTAAGCGGGAGAGTATACAGTAATAACATTATTCTTCAAGAAAGCAAGTATTCTTTTTATAAAATAAATGATTTTCTTAAATTTTATTATTTTTATAAAACTTAATCTGACCTCCGCACAAATCATTGGTCAGATTAAGAAACCTCATTAGAACTCTAAGAATCTAAATTACTTAGAGATTTTAGCAACAACGCCAGCACCTACGGTACGGCCACCTTCA
>CAYHIS010000017.1:0-14502 GCA_964356785.1 uncultured Rickettsiales bacterium | reverse complement strand
GGGTTTATATAGATTAATAGTCGAAACTCGTTCCTAAATTATTGGGAATATAGGATCTTATCCAATCTTCACCTATAATTGAACGTTTATTAATTCGATTTTTGGCATTCTCCAAAAATAAAAAAGCATTAAATATAACCGATATTCTCAGCTTTTTTCTTATTTGTATAATACCATTTCCCATTACTAAATAACCATATTGTTATTGCTTCTTGAACTGATGAATGCTATACTATAAGCTTAAATCGTAGGAGTTTATTAGAATGGCATCTTTTTCAAAATTATTAGACGATCAGGTAGTAGAGAAGGCAAAAGCTCAGCTTAAAGAAAACGGCAAAACGGCGTTAATGTCGCGTAAATTAGAAGCGGTCATTTCTGCCAAAACGCATGGTATTAGTATATACAGCATATATATAGCTTCAACTCCTTGATTTATAGCCATTTCTTTGATCGCACTTTATGGTGCTAATGGTGTGACTACTCTTCTCGGCTCTGCCGTCAATTATTCTTACTAAAAATTAGTATCAAATTATCTTTTCCTTAAGCCTATTTTTCTACTAGCTTATCTGGCGCTTGAAGATCTTTAATTTATCAGCTCATGAAGAAGAAACATTAGTTTTGAGTTTTTGTTATTGAATCTTAATATCAGATGCAATAAAATTATTAGATAAAATATTATTAAATTTTAAAAATAAGTTAAACATATGAGTAAATCTAATTTTCTAGAAAGAACAGTTTTTCTGATTTTTATGATTTTAACGTTGTCCTCATGTAGTTCAACCATTCAATCTCAGCATAGAGATTATATTTATAATGAACAAGCTCCTGTTGTGACTGGTCGTGGAATAGTAATATCTAAAGTATTTGATAATAGGCCTGAAGAAGAATCTAGCGGTTTGTTTGATAAAATTAATAAAGTTCTAGATAAGCCTAGACTCATGCTCGCTCAGTCAATTCGTGGCGAAGAAATTATGGCAGCTCAAATTGCGTTACTGGGTCCAGGAAACCAAAAATATTATTTAGGAGATTATTACTCTCCTGATTTCAGAGTGGGAATAAAGTCAGATTTTGGGGCATCAGACAGATATTACAGAAAGACAACAGTTGGCGATAAGAATGATTTACAAGTTTACAGTGGAATGGCTGCTTATAGTGTAATTTCTCTTCCAGAAGGAGAATATTCTGTAATTGCGAGCGCATACTACAACCAACAATATACAAATGTTCAAGATTTTATATATCCAACTAATAACTATAAGAAATTCTATCTAGCCGCTGGAGAAGTTTTATATATTGGTGATATAGCCGCATCAACTACAGGCTGCGTAGATACTGATAAATTTAGTCAAGCAAAAGACTTTATTGCTTATGCATATCCTATGTTAGCTACAAAATTGACTTTTAGGCCTTTAGATTAGTTCAGCTGAATAGATAATTAATGCTCAAACAAATTATTCCAAGGATTAGTGCTTTCACCATACAAATGACTTGGAGATCCATCTTGAATTTGGTAGTCAGAATCTGAATTAATTTCAGATAATTTATTTCTTTGGAAGTGATCAAACAATCCTTCTAGTTTTGTATCATGAAAATTATGATTAAATTCTGCTAAAATATCTGCTAAAATATCTTGAATATTCACATTCTCTGTTTTCTTACATAATCCAGAAAAGATATTTTTAATTAATGAAGTATTACAATTATTTGATGAAACCAAATCATAGTCAACGGCATCAATACCTTCGCCAGAAAATATTTTATGAGCAATCTCAGCGTTTTTAAATGTATTAATCACTTTCGAATTACGAGTAGTAACATACATTATAGCTGACTTTCCTTTGTTATCTTTAACTCCAATATCAGCGCCACTTTCTAACAATATATCTAGAGTATTTGGATAATCCATAGCTGGAGTATAATAAATTGAATGTATGAGAGGAGTTTGCCCTTTTAGATCAAGCGCGTTAATGTTCGCTCCTTCAGCTATCAACAATTTTAGGCTTTCGGGATGCTTAAAACGAGCTGCATTATGCAAAGGGGTTTCACCTTCATTATTAGCGGTATGAATATTTGCTCCCATATCTAAAAGTTTTTTGATTATAGTATGACTACCTCTCAAACCTGTCGCTCTAAGTAAAGCTGTATTGCCGAAGATATCTTTAGCTTCAATATCAAAATTATATTGTTCAAGTAAAAGATTTGAAATCTCATCACAACCATAGAATAAAGATAAATGTAAGGCTGTTTTGCTATATTTATCAGGAGTATAAATATCTGCGCCATTTTCAATTAAAAACTTTGCGCTATCTTCTCGATGACGTAATAAAGCTTCTGCCAAAGGAGTTCGATCTTCTTTATTCACTGCATTGATGTTAGCATTATTCTCTAATAAAAACTCACTTACTTTGAGATTGTAATTTATGACTTGATGAAGGAGTGTATTTCCATCTTTATCAGAAGCATTAATATTAGCTCCATTATCTAGAAGAAATTTAGCTTTTTCAAACTGTCCTGCCAACATCGCAACCATAAAAGGAGTTTTGCCATAATATCCTGGCTCATTAACATCTGCGCCATTCGCAATTAATAGCTTCATTACGTCGATATGACCATAATATATAGACATAACTAATAACGTATTTCCACCCTTATCCTTTGCATTTATATCCGATATTGTTTTTAGTAAATGTTCAATATCTTGAATGTGATAAATAGAATTGGAGTTTTTTAATATTGCAAAAAGCTGTTCAGTATTAGTGAGATTTTCGTTTTGTGTTGGATGATTTTCTGAATAATTGCTATCATAAATGAAGCGGCTATTCTTATTTATCAGAATATCATGAGCTTCTTGAATATCAAAATATAATGCTTTGACTAATGTATCGCTATTATTAAAATCAGGATTTTTATCGGGATGATATTTGAGTGATAATTTTCTATAGGACTGCTTAACTTCTTGTTCAGAAGCGTCTTTTTTAATACCTAAAATTTTATAGTAATCCTTTGTCATAATATTTTCCTGTGATTATAATTCTGTTTGGTACTATGATCCATTGATGCCGCAAAGGTCATTAAGATCTAAGATTATTTCCTGATTCTGCGCTTCAAGACATTCTTCTGTTTGGAGTATTTTGCTCAATAAGTTTGATTTTAGCTGAGAATGATGCTCTACCTTGTGTATGGCATTGAGAGCAAACTTTGCTTGCTCATTATGTTGTAATATATATTTTACAGGATCTTTATCAAATTTTTTAATTTCACTAGTGATTTCTTTAGATGGATTCCACTCAAGTAATGTTTTGCCTTGATATTTAATTTTTGTATCTGCGCCTGCTGCAAGAAGTATTTTTACTATTTCATTATCTTTCTTTAACCCAGCAATGACTAAAGCATTAACTCCTAGTGCTCTATGTTCTAAGTTAGCGTTTGCTTTTATTAAAGTTGTTACAACATCATATTTTCCTTGTTGAGCTGCAATTATTAAAGGAGTTGCTCCTTCCATGGTTTGTATATTTATATTCACATTTTTAGTACATAAAAATTCTACAATATTATTATTCCCTTTCGCAGATGCAGCAAAGATAGCGCTTTGACCTTGATTATTGACTTTATCAATATTCGCATTCTTACTATATAAAAATTTAACAATCTCAAAATATCCTAAATTCGCTGCCGCGATTAGAGGAGTAGTTCCATCGAGGTCAAAGCTATCTATCTGAGCTCCCTTGCTCCATAAAAATTCTACTACATCAAGGTTACCTTTCATGGTAGCTTTAGACAAAGAGCTAACCCCATTGAGTTCTGTTTGATCTATATTAGCTCCCTTACTTAATAAATAATCAATTACGTTTAGATTTTTTCCCAAAGCAGCATTATATAATGGAAAAATATTGCCTTGAATGCCATTGATTAAAGAACCATGCTTTAATAAGAGTTCTATAACATTTATATGGCCCACTTTCGCTGCTAATGATATGGCTGTAGTGCTATCTTTTAACGAGCAATCCAGGTGAATTCCAGATTCCAAAATATCTTCTATAACATTAACGTTATCATTACGAGCCATGTTGATTAATAGTAACTCTCTATATCTAGAGGTATCAAAATTATCTAATATTTGGTCTTTAGTTCCCAAAAGGGAGAAAACTTGCGAAACATAATTTTCATTCTCTTGATCAAGATCTTTCTGGATTTCGTTACAAAATTTAGCAAAAGCTGATAATTGTTTCTTCTGCCAATGTTTAATTTCTCCTAAGGAGTATTTATTTAGATTATTAACCGATGAACTAAAGATTTTTGTTCCAGTTTTTGTTTTAATAGCAAATTTATTTAAGTCAGGATTAAGTGCCAAATAATAAATAAACTGACTAAAGGGATTTTTTGTATTAGGTAAGTTCGCTATCTGAAGAGAAACCTCATCTATTAATGAAGTTGATAAAGGATCTTTTTTATCAGCTAAAGTTATTAAAGTTGATCCAACCGCAAGTTTATCAATAGAATTGATCCCAGCGCCTCCATGGCAGCTGAGTAATTCGATATGCACAACATTATTAGATACTATTTTTTTAATAGTAGTGCTGGTTTTTTGCAATCCACATAAATCTAGAAAGTAATCATTTTGGTCGATACCTCCATCAGCAAAAATCATTATTCTATCATGATTTGCTAATTTTATTGCCTTACAAGTTAACTGATTTATCCCATCGCCATGAATTGATAAATCATTACCTATTTTCTTGTAGGCTTCTTGTAGTTGCTGTATTTCTTCTAAATTTCTATTAGGACCAAGTATTAAGTGAGTTCTCATATATTTAACACAAATTATTACACTTATTTAATATAAAGTAACTCTAAATAGTTAATTTGTCAATACTTTTTAAATTTAAAAAATAAAGAGTGTTCATTAAAAATAGATCATACAGTCTATCAGCCTTGCTCAAGAGAAGTGTTGATAACACTATACAACTGTTAGTGGTAACTTTTAAATTGCCTTGTAAATAGCTTATGGTATTGTTGATACTCTGAGCCACCGTTATCTATTATTTTAGATGCTTTTATTTCTCCAATTCTAAACCCATATTTATCTTTTTGATTAGCAATAAATTTAAGTTCTTTATGATATAAATCTTCGGTTACAGTAAAATTAGTTGAATGAGTTTGAGTTGATTGCATTCTTTTTATTTTTTGCTTTTGAGCGGCAATTTTTTTCTCTAATTTTATCATTTTTTCATAATCAGCTATTAATTTCTCAGCCATAGCTTTTTCTTCTGATTGTGACTCCGTGAATTTTATTGATTTAGCTGCTTCTACAATGGCCTCTAGTTTTTCTCTTTCTGCTTTCGTTATGGCTTTAGAATTTTGCTCAGCAAAGGCAGATAAACTGAGTAATAATAATGTAATTAAGAGAAAAATCTTTTGTAATAATTCTTTCTTGATGAGTTTTATATTCATAGCTTATTGTCTTATTTAAGATGCCCGTTGATGATTTTCAATATTTTGTGGAACTAAATGGTAACCTAATCCTTTAATAATAGAAACCATAGTATCAAATCTAGGAGTGGTTTTACCAGTTAGAACTTTATAAAGATTTTGTCTATTTAAGTGAGAGCGCTCAGACAATTGAGGAATGCCGCCTTGAGCTTCAACTATAAGTCTTAACATTAGCATAAAAGCAGCTGTATCGCCATCTTTCTCATATTCACTTATTGCAAGTTCAAGATGAGCTTTAGCTTCAATTGGATCTTTCAATCTATCAACTAAATAGTCATTAAATTTAATAAATGTGCGTGTCATTTTATTGCCTCTTATACTTGTCATAATATTCTTTTGCTTTTTCAATATCTCTTTTTTGAGTTTTCTTATCTCCACCCAGAAGCAAAATTACTATAGCGTCTCCATCTTCTGCAAAATAAACTCTATATCCTGAACCTATGTGAAATCTTAATTCAAAAATATCTTGGCTTATTGTTTTATAGTCTCCGTAGTTACCAAATGACAATCTTGTCATTCTATTCTCAATTATTCTTCTTGTAATATTATCAAGTTTCTCAAGCCAATTAACAAAGGGTGCTTTGCCATTTGAGTCATGAAATAACTTAACTTCTTTATTTATTATTTCTACCACAAATTCTCCTAATAATTCATAGTCGCATAAATGCGATCATTTGTCAATATCATTTATAATTTTTTCTTAATATTTGACTAAACTGTTGCAAAAAATGCAAGAGTTTAACCTGCGTAATTCATCTTTTTGCTTTAGCCATTATTAATTTTCCATGATTCTCAAGAGCATCTCTAATACCATTTCCCATTACTAAATATCCAGATAAGGTGCTGTGCATATACTTTTTACCACATCGTTCTGTAACTTTTTCATAAATTCGCAAATAACCATCTCCAAGTCCTCTAGATTTTCATATATTTTATTTGCTAAAATATTGTTTTTAATATAGAGCCACAGCCTTTCAACGGGATTGAGCTCAGGTGAGTAGGGAGGAAGATAAAAGATAACTATATTATCAGGTGTTTTAAGGGCTTTTGATTTGTGCCATCCAGCTCCATCCATAATTAGTGCGATTTTGTCAGACGGATATTCTTTGGAAAGCTCAGATAGAAAAACATTCATATGGTCAGTGTCCACTTTAGGTAAGATTAAATTAAAATTATCACCATCTTTAGCATCAACTCCGCTATAAAGATAAAAATTCTTGTAGCCAACTTTCAATGGAACTTGAGGTCTAGTGCCGCGCTTAAACCACCCGCATCCTATTTTTGAATGGGTGCCAAATCTAGATTCATCAAAAAATAATATACGCGACGGCTTGCAGCTGAGCACTTCCTTGTTAATATTTTTTTTTAAATTCAACAACCTTATTTTGGTCTTGTTTAAAGTGCTGAGGACGAGGCTTAATATACGAATAATTCAGCTTTTTTATCTCTCGATGAACGGTGGACTTGCTAATTACGACATCAAAACTTTCTTCAATCTTGATGCGAATAGCTTTAATAGTTAATTGACTATCAGCTTTGATCCATTCTAGAATCTGGCTTCTTTGTGAGTCATTAAGCTTATTTTTCTTTTTACGCTCAGCTGGTGCGTTGAGCTTTTCCATAGCGTCATTTCTTATGCATTTGATCCACGAAGTTAGAGTCTTTCTAGTTATGTCATAAATTTTAGCAACCTGACTAATACCATGCGTTTTGGCAGAAATGACCGCTTCTAATTTACGCGACATTAACGCCGTTTTGCCGTTTTCTTTAAGCTGAGCTTTTGCCTTCTCTACTACCTGATCGTCTAATAATTTTGAAAAAGATGCCATTCTAATAAACTCCTACGATTTAAGCTTATAGTATAGCATTCATCAGTTCAAGAAGCAATAACAATATGGTTGTTTAGTAATGGGAAATGGTATAATACTCAAACCTCAAATCCTAAACGTTCAATTATAGGTGAGGATTAGTATTACGAAAAATATCTATAAAATTTCATTAGTAATTTATTAACTTTAGTTGGTTATTGTTACTTCCTTTATATCAAAATAAGAAGAGGGAGTATTTTTATGAAAATATCATTTAATTATATATTTTTTTCACTGTGGATATCGCTTTCATCTATATGTTTTGCAGATATAGGTTCAGCTACAATAGATAATTATAAAATTATGACTGAGGTTGCTCCACCAAATAATTACATGGATAATGGTAAAGCTTCAGGTTTTGCAGTAGAGCTTCTAGAATTAACTCTAAAAGAAATGAAGGTAAATGCCAAATCTCCTGAATTTATGCCGTGGAGTGAGGCTTATAAGGCTGTGCTTGTAGAAAATAATACTATGCTTTTTTCTATGACTAGAGTCGAACAAAGAGAAGATTTTTTTAAATGGGCAGGGCCAATTACAGCAAACATAATTTCTTTGGTAGCACCTAAATCAAAAAATATTAAAATATCAAATTTAAAAGAAGCTGAGAAATATATTATTGGCGCAATGATTAACGATATTGGTGAGCAACTATTATTAAATAACAATTTTCCTCAAGAAAAAATCATATCTACCGTAGATTTAACTCAGACTATTAATAATCTTAAAGATGGAAAAACAGATATGATTTCTTGGAGTCAAGATTCTCTTTTTATGCAAATGGAGAAAGAAGGAATCAATACTAATGATTATGAGTCTGTTTTAGTAATTCATAAAGGTATGTTATATTATGCTTTTAATAAGAATACACCTGATAGTTTAATACAAGAATTTCAGATGGCTTTAGATAAAGTTAAGCAAACAGATGAATTTAAAAAACTTCTTACTAAGTACAAAAAATCTGAGTAAGAAGCTTCTGGTTTTTTAAGAAATTGCCCGCCTTATAAATTTAAGAGCGGGCTTTTTGTTTGTTAATTAACCGTTCTTCCATCTGCATCATAAATTGTAACTTTCTCACACTTATCATCATTTTTTGAAGCATAAATGGCCACTACAATAACCACGATTATTTGAAATAATGGCTCCCTCAACTGGTGTGCCTACTACTTCCCAAAGGCCCAAATGTAGCGACGTCCATCACACCATGTCCTGCTGCTCTTAAACCAGTTTTTCTTGCTACAACTCGATAAGTTTCGCTGTATTTTCCATCTTTATCTTCTTGCACATATGGTACTACATAAACTTTATCTACGACTGAAACATAAGCAATTTTCTGGTTAGGATATTTTATCTTATTGTGATGATCAGTCACAGCCAAAACATTACCACCAACCATTGCATTTGCAATTTCATCAAGACCAATTTCACGATTTGCTAAGATCTTGGTGTTTTTTTCAGGATTATACCTGAACTTCATATTAGAAAACTGCTGCATCTTTATGAATTACCATGTTGATATATGTTTGGTATGGTACACCTAATTTAGATGCTTTTAGGCGCATGATTTCTAGATCATAAGGAGCAACTCTGAGAGTAATTGATTTTTTTGCTCTTACGTGATTTTTAGCAGCTGCAACTAACTTTGCAATTTCACGTTTTTCGTCTGCAGGACTCAACCTAGTGCAAAACTCTAAATTATCTTCTAGATCTTGTTCATATTCGTCTAATTCAACGTCATATGGATCATGTGGTGAAACTTGTTTTTTCATAATAATATCCTCTTTAATATTTTAAATAATGTACTCTGATATTAGTACAAAGTCAATACTATCTTAATAGGTGATGATTGGTATAATATTGCGATCATTAAAAAATTAACTTATTTATTAATATGTAAAAATGACTAGATCTATACAATTAAGATCCGGCTGTTTTTTCTGTTAATGAGTATGTTTATCTGGCTTTTTAAATGCTGATGATAATACACTAGGAATTTTAGGAGAGAAAAATTTTACTACACGATCAAAATCTATGATTTTTCTTCTTTTTTTATGTGCTGGAGAGCTGTCGCTACCTGGGCTTGAAGAAGTATTAGAATCATTGGATTTTGTGGAATCAGAAGAATAACTCGTATCAATAGTGAGATTTGGTTTTTCATTATAAGTTGGATGGTTTATTCTTTGCCATTCTGAAGGAGACTGCCCTTCAATAGTTTTTCCATTTTCTATTGCCCATTTAATTGGGTCTTCATGGACCATCTCAATCCATTCTCTATTCTTCCATTCTTCTGGCATATCTATTTTAGCGATAATATCTAGTTTCTTAGAAACTTCTTGAAATGCAGCTTTTTGCTTTTTGTAGCTATATAGATAATTTTTTACTAAGTTTTTATACCTACTTCTCATTTTTTCTTCATCAGTTGTAGCAGAAGGGTCTGCTGGTGCGAGTAGTTTTGTTTCTTTTCCAACTTTAAAAGTTAAATTATCATCAAGTTTAAATCCGGACTTTTGTAGGTTGTAAGCTTTACGTTCAATGATATTTTCCATTTCTTCATCAGATACACTACTTATTTCATCAACTGCTCTCTTAAACTCATTTATATTAAAATTTAGATAATTATACTTAAAAGCTGGGAGAGGATTGTTTGTTCCTAATGTATCGTGGAGTGCTTGTCTAAGTGCTTTTTCATCGGCTTCAAAAGATTCTCCAGCATGGCCGTGATCAATTTTAACTGCGTGACTTTCTCCATCTCTAACACTGACTCCTAAATTTTCATCATGATAATCATGATCTCCTAAAAACATGCATGCAGCTACCACTCTTTCAAAGCCTTTTATTTGCGTAAGTTCATCAGATCTTGTTTTATCTTTTTTTGCTTCGCTTAAGGTCGTAAAATTATCAAGGAATTTTGATCTAACATACAAAGCATGTGGTGAAGTTTTTCCATCATCTTCATCAGAACCATCATAATCGCTATCAATCATATCAAAATCATCATTGTCTACCTGAAATGAGTTTTGACTATGTGTGTCTGAAGCGGTTGAGTTTGGTGTGCTTGCTTGTTGCCCCTCTTGTTGGGTGGTTATTCCAATTACCGGTGCATTTCCATATAATAAGCGTTCAAAAGGAGCTATATGCTCATGTAGAATTTCATTTCTGGCATTAATTTCTTGCTTAGTTGTTCCTGTAGAATCCATTCTAGCAGGCTTTAGCATGTATTTTTCTTCATCTTGATTTAAGGTTCCTACAAAACCACTAAAAACACCTCCTGTCTTTTTTTCAACTTCTTGATGCTCTATAATACTTGCAGGTAATCTATCTTTGAAATGCTTCTCTAGCTTAACTTTGTTTTTATTGAATTCTTCTTTACTCATAGAGATTACTCCTATTTATATTACCCCTTTATTTTATATTACTCCAAACTCTATTTTTTGCAACATAGAACAAACCGGTGAAGATGCTTAAAAATAAAAGTACTTTAATTCCTATGGATTTACGTTTTTCCATTTTAGTATCAGAGGTCCATTGGAGGAAGTTTACAACATCTCTAGCCATTTGATCTATGGTAGCTTTTGTTCCGTCCTCATATTGAACTATTTCATCTGATAGAGGAGGGGACATAGTAATCTGCATACCAGGGAAATAAGGGTTGTAATGCATATTATCTTGTATTTTTATGCTATCTGGAACTGTTTGATTAAATCCGGTTAGAAGGGAATATACATAATTTGCACCATCTTCTCGAGCGCGAATAACTAATGATAAATCTGGGGGAAAGGCGCCATTATTTGATGCTCTTGCGGATTTTTCATTTGCATAAGGAGCTGGGAAATAATCAGATAAATTTCCTGGTCTTTCAAACATTTCTCCCTCATCGTTAGGGCCGTCCTGTATGTTATAATTTTTAGCAATCTCCTTTGCCTCTCCTTCACTAAAACCTATTTCCTTTAAATTACGGAAAGAAATGAGATCTAAGGAATGACACGCTGCGCAAACTTCTTTATATACTTGGAAACCTCTTTGAATTGAGCTTCTATCAAATGTTCCGAACATCCCATCAAAACTCCATTTTAGTTTTTTGGGAGTTAAGTTATCAGTATTTGCTATAACAATGCCACTAGCAACTAAAACTAAACTAAATAATAAGATGATTCGTTTTATCATTATATTCTCCTAATTGCTTTATCAATGGATTCAGGCTCTGGTAGAGTTTTTTCGAATTTACTTACAAGCGGGACTATGAGTAAGAAATGGGTAAAATAATAGAATGTAGCTAATGCACCTAACATTACATATATTCCTTCAGGTGGTTTGCCACCAATAAACCCTAGTAACAATGAGTCAAAAATAAAGATCCAAAAGAAAAAACGAGATAATGGACGATAGGCCATGCTTTTTACCTTAGATTTATCAAGCCATGGTAGTGCAAATAATATTAGTATTGCGGAAACCATTGCCACAACTCCAGCAAGTTTATTAGGAATTGAACGCAAAATCGCATAAAATGGCAAAAAATACCATTCAGGAACTATATGTGGAGGGGTTACCATAGGATTTGCTGGAATGAAGTTATCTGGATGATTTAAATAATCTGGTTCAAAAAATACAAAATATGCAAATAAGATAAAATAAACGCCAAAACCAACAAAATCCTTAATTGTATAAAATGGATGAAATGGAATAGTATCTTTATCATTCTTAACTTCTACACCTGTTGGGTTATTAGAACCATGTTGATGCAATGCCACTAAATGAAGCATTACTAAGCCAATAATAATAAATGGTAGTAAGTAATGCAAAGCAAAAAAGCGGTTTAATGTTGGGTTTCCAACAGCAAATCCACCCCATAACCATTCGACTATTGATTCTCCTATTAATGGAAAAGCTGAAAATAAATTAGTTATTACAGTGGCGCCCCAGAAGCTCATTTGTCCCCATGGTAATACATATCCCATAAAGGCTGTGGCCATTGTGGCTAAAAAAATGATCACGCCTATAAACCATAGTAATTCTCTTGGTGTTTTATATGATCCGTAGTAAACGCCTCGCATAATATGAATATATATAGCCAGAAAAAACATTGAAGCTCCAACAGCATGAATGCTTCTTATTAGCCAGCCATAATTTACATCTCTTACAATATGTTCAACGCTATTAAAAGCCATTGAAACTTCAGGTGTGTAATGCATTGCTAGAATAATTCCGGTTATGATTTGAATTACGAGACCGATTCCAGCAATTGATCCTAAGCTCCATAAATAGCTTAAGTTTTTTGGCGCTCTATATTCGCCTAAATCTTTTATAAATGAAAAAATTGGTAAACGATAGTCTATCCATTCAATGATTTTATTTCTTTTATTATCGCTCATATTTTTCTCCAATTACCCAATAACAATTTTATTGTCATTGATAAAACGATAGTTCGGTACCAGTAAATTTTTTGGTGCTGGGCCCTTTCTTATTCTCCCAGCTGAATCATAATCTGAACCATGACACGGGCAGAAATACCCATCAAAGTCTCCTTTATCAGCTATTGGAATGCATCCAAGATGAGTGCATACTGCTACCATTATAAGCCATTGTTCATGGCCTTTTTTAACCCTTTCGTCATCAGTTTCAGGATCTCTAAGCTCTGAAACTGGGGTGTTTCGTGCTTCTCCAATTTGTTCTGGAGTTCTGTGGGTAATAAAAACAGGCTTGCCTCTCCACATAACTTTAATTGTTTGCCCTGGCTTAATATTAGATAAATCTACTTCTACAGATGAAAGCGCTAAAACATTTTCAGCAGGATTTAGTGAGTCTATAATAGGCCAAGCGCAAGCAGCAGCTCCTACGGCTGCTACAGCAGAGGCGGTAAGAACAACAAAATCTCTTCGTTCCATTTCTTTTGGATTATTTGGATCTAGCATGCAACAAGTATTTTCTTCGGACATAATATTTTACTTAATTTCAGTTATATTTTAGAATATTAAAAATTATAAAAAACTTTTTAAAAAAGTCTACTTATTAGTTTCTGTATTTTGAAAATTCATAAAGAGCGATAACGGCAGCATTAGATACATTTAAGCTTTCTAAGTTACTTGAAATGTTAATCTTAGCAATATAGTCGCAATTCTCTTTTACTAATTTTCTTATACCTGTATCTTCGGAGCCTAAAATAAAAGCAATTTTATGAGAGAAAATATTTGGTCCTAGTATATTATTTGTATGACCATCAAGACCGATGATCCAATAGCCCTCTTGTTTAAGTGTTTTTATACAGTTAACCAAGTTATTTACATATATCATTGGAACAGTTTCAGAAGCTCCAGCTGAGCATTTAATAATAGTATTATTCTCTTTAGGGCTATTATGATGCGGTAAAATAACGGCATCAGCTGAAAAGGCGGCTGCCGATCTAAGGATTGCTCCTACATTATGAGGATCAGTTACTTGATCAAGTATCATAACGCAGGAGCTTTCTTTTGAAGAAGTGATTTCAACTAGATCTTCTATATCAAGTTGCTTTAATGGATCGGCTTCTAGTATGATATTTTGGTGGTTTGTATCTTTTGGAGCTAATTTCGTTAAAGCTGCTGAATCCATAATCTGGATGTTCAGTTTTAAATTGGGTAATGTAGCTTGAAGTTCATCTGAAATAGTTTTGGTAGTATATAGGGTTTTGCATTTTCTTGATGGGTTTTTTAAGGCAGCAACCACTGGGTGTCTACCATAAATTAGTAGCTTAGAATTATTTGGATTTTTTTTGTAGAACATTTTTATACTTATAGCGATTAATGATTGACAGATAATATAAGATATATTAAAAATATCAATCCTACAGTTTATATTTTTTAACATAGATATTAATGTAGTTGATTGTTTTGGAGAGATGGCCGAGTGGTTAAAGGCAACAGACTGTAAATCTGTCCGTGTAATGCGTACGAAGGTTCGAATCCTTCTCTCTCCACCACAAGCGGGTGTAGCTCAATGGTAGAGTTCCAGCCTTCCAAGCTGGCTGTGTGGGTTCGATTCCCATCACCCGCTCCAATACCTCTTATAAATAAAGAGGTTATGTTTTAATTAAATATTCATGATTTAGGAATTTAAAAAAGAGGTAAAAAGAAATGGCAAAGGAAAAATTTAATAGATCGAAGCCGCACTGTAA
>CAYHIS010000016.1:0-16787 GCA_964356785.1 uncultured Rickettsiales bacterium | reverse complement strand
TTCTGCGAAGATAAATCTATATCTTTATGCAGCATCTTAACGATATTAGCTTCTAGCTGTCACTGTCAATAATAATCGCCGCAAAAGAACATGGCATTACAGATGTTTGTAGGATTCATGGCATAAGCCGTACTACTCTGACGGATTGGATTAAGAGATTTGCTAAAGAAGATGCGAATGCATTAGCAAATAAATCCAAAAAACCGAAAAGCCCTTTAAGCGAGCATCTAGGTACCCTGAAGAAGTGGATTGAAAAAGATAGTAATATTACTGCAAAAGAGTTAGTAATAAAAATTAAAGAGAAGCTTAAAATACAAACAGGTATGAGTTCTGTCTATCGCTTATTAAAAAAGCTGAAACTCTCATACATCGCTCCAAGACCTAAGCATTACAAACACAATACTAACTCTCATGAAGAGTTTAAAAAAAAATCTAGCGCAGAAAATTAAAGAAGACTCATCAGCAGAAATACTATTCTTTGATGAAGCTAGATTTGGCACGCATTCTAAGTTAGGACATGGCTGGTATCCAAAAGGATCCAGAACAGCGGTTAAAGTGAAATTAGGCTACAAGAATTTCTATGTTTATGGCGCTGCTAATCCTTGGACAGGAAGGCATTTTAGTCTTCTGCTGCCCAAAGCAAATACTGACTGTATGAATATATTCATACAAGAATTGGTAAAAGATTTTGGAGATAAAAAAATTATCTTAGTGCTTGATGGTGCTGGTTGGCATAAATCAAAGGCTTTATTGCTTCCAGACAATATAACTTTAGTCTTTCTTCCTCCATATTCACCTGAGCTAAATCCTATAGAGCGTTTATGGCTGCATATAAAGCATCATACTATAAGGAATCGAATTTATAATGCGCTGAGCGACCTTGAAGATATGGTTTGTAGTTTTATAAAGAACTTAGATTTAGAGATTATGAAGAGTATTTGTAATATAAATTATTTGTCCAGTTATTAGTGGTGATTGGTATTACTATGTTTTGCTTTTATAAAAATATTTTTATCTTTGCTGACAGCTTCAAGAGCAAGCTTGCTTAGCTCATCTAATCCACCAAACGCTAAATTTAACTTGTTAATTATTCATCCATTGTAAATTGGATTGATACTATACATAGAGGCTCTTCTTCTACATTAGCTAATGTACGAACTGAATTAGAAGGGGTATATAAAAGATCTCCAAATTTTATTATAGTTCCTTTTCCATTTATGGTGAACCCCCCATTACCGCTAATTACAATAATTAATTCTTTTTTGTCTCTAGTATGTAAAGTTAAAACTGAGTTTTGTTCTACAAGTAATATTTCGGTAGAATAATATTTCTTATTTTTGTTTAACCAAGACAATATTATGTGCAACAAACTTTTATCTTGTGTTTCAATCTCATTATCATTCATAAATTCTTTAAACATTTTTGTATCTCCTAAATTTTATTTAAAGAAATCTTACTCTCTTTAATTTTAAGAAGAATACGTAGAAAATACGTAGTTAGAAAAGATTTTTGTTTTATTTTTTAGGGATTACTAGTATCTTAAGTTAACGCGTATTAACTGGTCAGTCATTCTATGAATAATGAGGCGTATAATAAGGTCTTACAAACCCAAGGTTTATTTAAAAAAATAATAACTCCTTTAAAGAACTCTTTTGGACTGTGTTTTGGATATATGATTGTTTTTAAGAATAGTCATTATTATACTATAATAGATAATTTAGCATGCTTAGAGAATTTCGTTAATAATGTTACTTCAGGAGAAATTTTCTGTGAACGCAATGTAACAAATTATTTTGATAAGGAATATAATTTTACATTGTGGCCTAATGAACCAACTAATATCGCCATGAATATATATAATAGTTATGAAATGTGGAATGGTATCACAGTCTCAGAGTGTAATAAAGATTATACTGAACTTTATTGGTTTACTGATTCTACAAATAAAAAGGACTGGCATAAATTTTATATAAGAAACAAGCAATTACTAGTAGAGTTTATTGATTACTTTAAATCATACAAACTATCTCTAGGTATTAATAAAATCTGCAATGCAGAAGAATTATTTAAATTCAAGAACGGTTTTAAGTTTCATATACCTAAATCAAATTATCTAACTACAGAATCACCTTGTATTAATAAGTTTATAAACTCAATACAATTAATACAAAAAGAGCTTACCGCAGATATGAAATTTTCTCCTAGAGAAGTGGAAGTATTATCTATGGTATGCAAAGGATATACTACGAAGATGATTGCTCTAAAATTAGATCTTTCCGATAAAACAGTTCAGCATTATATTGAATATATAAAAAGAAAAGCAGACTTACATTATAAATCAGAATTAGTAGAAACTTACGGTAAATTTTTCTAAGAAAGTATTATACCAATCTTTACTAATAACTGAACATTGGTATTAAAGATAATAATCGATATCCAAATCTAGGTTGGATGATGCGTTAGCATTACCAATCAAATCAACAAATTTTAACTCTTCATTTTCATAAGAAAAAATAGTTTGAATTATAAACAACAGAGGTATCGATTGAATGTATGGTAAGTCATAAATAATTGTAATTGCTTTGGTTACTATATAAGGAATTAGCTGCATATCTAAACTTTTATAATAAGTCATAGATATATTACAATCGGCACCAGAATCTACTAACTTTTTTACTGCTTCATGTTGGATATTTGTAGCATACTCTGTAATGCCCAGAGTATGATCAGATAAAGAAACTCCTTTTATAGCGTAATGAAGAGGAGCTGCTGAGTTTAATCCATAAAACTCACTAAAAATTTCATCATAAATAATTTTTAAGAATACTACTTCACCGAACATTTGATATGGACAATTAGAGCCAAAATATAGCATTGCAGATTTAATTAGCAGATCTAAAAATGGATATGAATCTTGAGTAGTTTGAGCATTGATATCTGCACCATTTTTTAAATATAAATCAATGAGTTCTAGGTTATTATTTGCAGCGGCTAAATGCAATGGAGACTCTCCTTTGCTATTTAGCAAGTTAACATTCGCCGTAGAGGCCACTAGAAATTTTGAAAGTTCAGTATGATTATTTTTTGTACTTAAATGAAGAGCTGTATCCTGAGAATAACTTTTGTAAATTTGATTAAACTCCGCTAAATAATCACCCCAATCATCATATTGATTAAGCTTATGTAAAAATATTTCGTAGTAAATATTATCAGGAAACTTAATATTATTATATCTAAACATTCCATAAATTGCTAATAGCGAAGCATATTTATATGGTATTAATTTATCTTGTAGGTTAATAGATCCTACAAAACATGTGTGTAAATATATAATTTTTCCAGAAAAAAACACAATATTTAAAGCTAAATCCCACCACGATCCTAAAGCTTGTGAATCTACTAATTTTTGATGATTAATCATGTACTTGGTCGCTTTTATATTGTTTTTTGCACTTGCATAATGCAAAGGAAGATATCCCTGGCTGTCTGAGATCTTAACTAATTTCTCTACGACTGGATTAGCACAATTGAGTAAATGAGAGGATTTTATATCATCCTCTTCTAGAATTGCTTTATGAAGCGCGGTATGACCTTCGCTATTCTGAAATTTCAAACTATTAAGATTATCTTTATCATTTAGATAGAACTGTATTAACACATCATCTCCCCTAATATAGTGAATTGATGGGGCGCTTGTATGAATAAATTTGATAAAAAATTTAGGAAACATCAAACACATTCCAATAGCAAATTTACAGGAAGATTCTAAGTCTAAGAAAATTATTGCAGGAGATATTATAGGAATGGCCCATATAAATCCATATAACAAAGGAAATCTCGCCAATAAAAAATCATTTCCCCTCGCTCCTCTAAAACTCATGCTATAATCAATATGACTAACCTTATCAGGAGCTTGAGTAATAAAATTATATTTAATATTACGAATTTCCACTAATTTATAACTGATATAGTTTCTATACCTCGCATAATTATCAACATCTACTTTTAAAAAATTAAGTATCTCTGGGATATCATCTGATAGTCTTATTTGATAACCCATAAATGATTTTATATACTCAAGGATATCGATAAAATTATTATATTCATAATCATTGAAGCTACATGACATTAGGCCCTGTCTATGAATAGATAAAATAATTTCATAATTGCCTTCTTTAGCTGCTAAATCAAAACTATTTAAGCCCCCTGATAAAGCAAGCTTTTGTAGTTTTTGCCAAGTATTATCCAAAGCTTCTTGAGTAACTTTCTCTCTTGGTATAATAAGACTCATATAACTCCATACCCCAACTGTACCATTCTTAAGAGCTAAATGCTGAATAATATCTTCTATAAAATTATTGAATTTATTTTTATCGAGGCATATTAATCGTTCCATTGATGTTCCTGCAATAAATTCTAATAAGCAGCGAACTTGATATTCTTTAGTGGAATTATTTAACTGATTAAAATCCATTTGAGCTACATAAAGCAAATATTCATAAGTTAAATTGGGTGGAAAATTTATGGTAGATCCATAGAGTATTTTTGTGCTGCTCAACGTTGAATTATAAGAGGCTACCGCTCTGGTTACCTCATCTTCTGTATCGGGTTGTTTGGTAGAATTATCATATTGCTCTCCAGTATGTCTTGTGATTGATCCATGAGCTTGCGCAATAATTATTGATATAAATCCTTTTTTACTTATAAGTTTTTCAATAAAATTCTCTAGCTCTTTACCTCTCACATAAGATATAACCTGCGAAGCAATCAAGATTGTTGGGTTATTAATTAATTTATCTAAATCATTACTAAAGCAATCTCCGAGAATAATATGTCCATCGACATAACTTAATGCTGATAATTTATTCTTTGTAGAATTAATAAAACCTTCTATTTTATCCATTCCATAATAAGTGATATTGGTATTACTACATGTTCCATTAATAAAATCGGCTACTTTTTCAGATAAATACCCCTCCCCTACCCCAACATCACTTACCGTTATAGATGTAAGATTATAAATTAATCCAGATAAAGAATTATTAAACACCTTAATAGTTTGATCTTTTTCATCTGTATTATTTATAAAAACAGGAAAAGTTTTTTCTCTTCTAGCTCGTCTAAAGTCTTCACTATCGTATTTTGTACAGTTATACAGAGTTTGTTCTTGTTCTTCATTCATAACAGTAAATCTCTTAATATATTTAAAAACAAGGGTTAAAGAAACTTATGCAATTACATAACCAATGCCTATAGTTGCAAGGCTTCCACCAACTACTGCAGCAGTAAATTCTAGTCCTAGATACAGCCCTGCATAGTCAAAACCATCATCTCCTCCAGAAGAGTTTTCAGCAAAAATAAAATTATCTTCGGTTAAAGCAGAAGCTGTAACATTAACTAATATTATTGATTGCTGATCATTTGCTCCTTGGTTAGCAATTATTTCTACTGATGGAACAGTTCCTGCACCTGGAGCAACTAATAAAGCCACTAAAGCAAGTCCTCCCATGCCAGTAATACCAAGGGCTGCTACACTCATTACTAGCACTAATCCAGCTGGACCTCCAAGAGTTCCATTAACTATGGTAGTAGGCGATAAAGATACGGTTTGATTATTGAATCCATAAACAGTTGTTGTTTGTATAGCGTTAGTATCAGATAATATAATAATATTTTGCTCTGATACATCAGTTAATGAATCATACTGTAGCGTTATGTCCCCAGGCGTAGCTAAGTCAACATCAAAACCTGTAGTTATATTATAACTTCCTGGTACGTTAATTGTCAGCAAATTAGAAGACTCTGTGTCCAGCTTTCTATGCATATATTGTGGTAAATTTCCTCTTAAATTAGTCATATAAAACTCCATGTTTAAAGTTAAAAAATAAATTATAGGTCTGTATTACCTTCTACATTTCCTATAATAGGTAAAAACTCTTTTTCCTCTTGGAAGTAACTAGCACAACCATCGATAAAATTAATAATATTGTCTTTAAATGCGGAAATAAGACTTTTGCTAGTATAGTCTGTAACCACTATTATATTAGTAATAGTTACCACTTGATGTAGCGCTATCATACGTGAGATTAAAAGATTATTTTGGTTGTCTTCAAAGTTTGGCCAATATATATTTTTATACGCGGTCGTTGCTACCAATACATCCAGAATAAGTGGAGTTATAGTATAGATATTTTGAAAAATACCGAATGAACTTTCATTATATTCTATAGTAGATTTTGGCTTACTGAGTTCATAACAATCTAAAGCAGAAATAAGAAGCTTAGATCCTGTGTTAATAGCTACGAAATTACTATTAAATGGCATAGCAAAACTTTCAAGCATCAAGCTCAATAATCCAGGAAAAAATTCAAAACAAGTGGATACAAACATGCATTTATAAAAATTATTTGGACTAGGATTTCCTATAAACTGATTGATTTTCCATGTATATAAGTCATTTCCATATAATTTTAATACATATGGAATAGTAGCAAGCAGAGCAATTTCTCTTTTGCCAATAAAAACATTTTGTGTGTATTGATTACCTATTAAAGAGATTCCTAAGAAACAAACAGTCCAATGTGCAACGCCTAATATTGGATTGGAAAAGATAGTAGATAATTTTATATTAGCAATCGTTTGGTTAGCAAATATATATTTATCCAGAGCTTTTTGATAACTAAAGCTAATATCAACAGCCAAATATTCACGAGCTATATATTTAATACTTGATGATGATTCTAATAATTCTTTGATAGCAAATGGTATAACAAGAAGGTTAGAAACTTCATATATTCCTAAATTATACTTTACTCGTGTATGTGCAGGATGATCTTTGCTAAACTCTTTTAAAGACTGGATGGTTCTTTCTTCATTTGCTATAGCTTCGTGATAAAGTCCAATTTTATGATTAACATGAGCTAAAGCTGAATAGGCGTTGGCCAATAAGTAATTATCTCCATATTTTACTTTTATTTTTAAGGATTCTTCATGTAACTTTTTTGCTTCATTATATTCTCTATCACGCTCTAGAGAATTAGCCTTATTATGCTTAATGATAGCCAAATCAACATAGTTTCGTTCAGGATTATATAGTTTTTCAATTTTCAATAATTCATTAAAAACGTCATGACCAAGAATAATTTTAATTTCTAGAATTCGTTGCTTTCCATGAAGAATTCTTACATGATTTTGTTCATAAATATTAATGTTTATTTTATCAGCTAACTTATAAAGCATTAGAGCTTTTATGTAGCCTCTGTTACGTTCCATCGAAATACCAAAATAGGTAAGAATTCTATAACTTAGGATCTCCATATTTATACATACTGTATCTACAACAAAGTTAATAGAATTTCCTACATCATAGCCATTTGCATGAGTCAGATGGTTAAATTTATCTAAAGCACTTCTTGCTTTGTGAACCGCTCCAGCTGCATCCAGAATATTTGCTATTAGAGCTTTCTTTTCTCGATCTAAATTTCTTATATTTGCTAAAAACAGTTTTTTTTCACACTCTTTTGTTTGACTATTTAAAAATTTTGAACTTAACTCATATTGAGATGTTTTATGCAGGGCTATACTTAACCCATCTAATGCCTCTCCATACCTTCCATGCTTGCAATAGTAACAAGACGTCAAATATAAGACCTTAGCTTTCCATAAATCATTAGCTCTTGCCATGAGATTCTCTGGGATATCGTAAGGAACCATTATATCAATATTTCTCATGGCTAGATAAACATTAGAAGCTAAATTCTTTAATAAAAAAATTATGTTTTGATCTTGAGTGTCAATAAGTTGATTAATTGCCATTGCAGAACAAGAATAATGATCTCTAGCTTCTTTAAGCATGCCTTGAACAAAATATAAATTACCACAGCTTGCATGTAACCGCGCTATAGATAACATTATTGGAATAGGGTCCCTCACTCTTTGAGGGTTATCATCTAATTCAGCATGTTCATTATTATAATATCTTTCAATCCACCCACGAAAATAATCGTATATTCCAAACCCACCTCTTAATTGCTGTTGATTATTATTAACTTGTATCTCATCTACTATTCCAAGCTGCCCATTATTTTCTGGTAGATTAGTATAATAATTTAATAATGTACGTAAATGATCTAACGCCCACAGCTTGCTTTTCAATTGTTGTTGGTCTCTTAATATTGTAGGATCATCAATCTGGCTATATCTATAAAATAAATCCCTAGCTCTATGCAGATACTCTATATTATTATAGTTTTCTCTTATAATTTTTTGTATAAAAGAATGAATAGTAACCTTTGTATCTTCACCATTCTTAGTATTTACAGCCACTATAGAGTATCTGTTGAGTATATTTAGAACATTAGGGAAATTATTAAACATCTCTACAGGTATGCATCCAGTTCCCAAGTAACTATAGGCATTAATGGCTTCTCTTACTTGCGGTTCTTGCTCTATAACTTTGTTAATACTTGACATTATTACTTGTGTAACTATATTTATATTATCTAAATTGTTTCCAAAGTTATTAATATCAGCTCGGTTATTTTGTAAGTATGATGTAGCAACAACAATTCCCAGTGGGTAAAAATCAAAAATCTTCGCTATTCTAGTAGCAGCAGCATTTTCTATATTTGGTATACGCGCTCTTATGTAATCAAGAGCTTCTCCTTCACTAAAATTATCTACATGCATATAATCGAAAGAATCATCATGGATTTCTACCAGATTGATAATTATAACATCATGTTTTCTATCTAGATGATCTAAACAAAGCCTTTCTTTTAAATCGTTTATATTATTTATATCTAAGTTGTTAAATATAAATAAAGCTCTCTGTTTACTATTAAATAGCTCCATCACCTCTTTTATTAATTCATCTCCATTAAATCTAATAGCTCCTGCTTGATCTCTAATTAGATCATTGTTATATAATTTTTTAAATTCCTGTTTTAAAGTATCTTCGTTTTCTGCATTTATCTCTATTACGACAGAATACTCATTTTTATGAGTATCTGCATATTTTCTAGCGATCTGCGTTTTTCCAACCCCAGGCAATCCACTTATTATCAGTTTTCTGCCTTCACCCATTCTAAAACACTCTTCTACCTTTTCTAGTTTCTGTCTTTGCGTATAGGGTGTAATGGGATTTGCCTTCAGAAGATTGAGACCAACACTAAAAATGTCCCTAGATATATTAATTCTGAAATAACTGAGATCAATTGCTCCTTCTATATTTACCGCTAAAGCATCTCGGCTAAATAATATATGCACATGATCATTTAATTTAAGATGATTTCTTAGGCTATTTGGATTAGTTAAAACATTTCTTCTACCATTGTTAATAATGCTGTTTAGCTCATCTGCTGAAATTACATAGTAGTTTTCATTTGTAATTAATTCTGGTCTATGGTTATACCCAGATCCTAGTCTTGGTAATATTTCACTAATGAGTAAGTTAATATCATGGTAATTAATATTATCCTTATTACCAATCACCTCAATCATTACATCTGCAATTCTATATCCTAGTCTAGTTAGCTCTAACGAGCCTTCAGATTGATTTAAAATAAACTCCTCTAAATACGCAGATATTGTATAAATAATCTCCGATAATACTCTTTCTTTAGAATGTCCTAGAGGTATATTATTGAAGAAATCATGTACTCTTCTTGCTTCCTCAACACTTAAAGCTCTACGCGTTAAATTAATATCATTTGCTGTTCTAGCAAAATAACCAATACCAGGAACGAAGCTAAGAGATTGAATTCTTAATGACCATCCACTATACTTTTGCCTGATCTCACCAGCAGCGCTCAACTCTTCACTCTCTTTGATGTTGCTTTCGCTTCTAACAATAAATTTTTCTTGTAAAAAATTTAACTTCTCTCTCATGTTCGCCTTTATAAATAATCGCTAACTTCATGAGGTTAACTTACCTTAACTTTTTGTATATGGGTGAAAATTACCCATGTCATGAAATTTAAAAGAAACTAGATTTATATAAATCGAAGAGTTGGTTTTTAAAGCTTATTCCCAGTTTTTGCTTAATATGCTCAAGATGCAATTCAACGGTGCGATGAGAAAGATTAAGGATGTTGGCAATTTCTTTAGCGGTTTTATTATTGGCAAAAATTTTTAGACATTCAGTTTCTCTTTTAGTTAACTTTGTAAAGTGCCCATCATGAGCTTTAATTAAAAAAGGTCTATTTATAGAATTTAGGAAACCATTCGTATCTACTTCATTTTCACCCAATCCTATATCAAATTTTTTAGGGAATATAGCGATTTTTCTTTTATCGCTATCATCTATTAGATCCGCCGCTTGTGTCTTAAAATAATCAATAAATTTTATGAATAAAGGTATGTTTTTTAGAAAAAAATCCGTTTTATCGCCTGATAATTTATCAAAAGTAAAAGAAAATAATTCACAATAATTATCTCTACGAAATGAAACTTGAAATCCATGCCAAATATTATGGGCATCCAGAAGGGAAAAAACTGGTGATAGGTTTTTTCTTTCAGTAGGCCATATAGTGAAATTTGGCTCGTTCAATAAGGTATTTTGCATGGTATGCACAAAATGAGAGTCAGATTGCTCAATTGTTTCAAAATAAGTTTTTTTAAATTCCTCGTAACCATTTAAAAGAGACATATAACTACAATCTTTGTATATTCTCATGTAACTAAAGCTACATATTCCTAGATAGACCTGCAAAGGAGCTGCAAGCTCTTTCATTCTGGGCATCGAACAAAGGCAATAATGAAGAGCAGGCTTATTAACCTCAGATAAATCACTCATGCTAATGAACCTCATTATATAAATAAAGTTGAGTGTAGCGGCTTTCATTTTCTAGTCTATGGGGAAAAATTACCCATATTTTTATTCTTAAGAGTTGTATATTATCGCTTTCACAATCTGGGTTTAAAAAGTTATTAATATATGATCAAGCACAAAGAAAAGCTAAAAATATTTCATGATACATTCATCAAATTTTGCCTTGAAGAAATTGAGAAATATCAAAAGATTACTTCTAAGCTCCCCGTAGCAAGACCACAAACAACATTAGAGCAAAACTTATCTCCAATGGCTAAAATACCTGTTGTTAGTCAGCTTGCAAATATAGCATTACTTGTTGATGAGATTGCTGTAAACACTCAAGAACCCATTATTTGTAAAAGGGTTTTAAGTGCTTTTAGTGGCAGTAACAGACAAATAATAGAAGATCTCTCAAATGCAATTAAGTTTACTATGTCTGATATCAATGGTCTTTTAGAAAAAACTGATGAAAGACAAGAAATTATTAATCTTGCAGCTCAGGATTTTAGTAAATTGTTTGATTTTATAAAAGCGAATAATTTAATTAAAGCATTGGATTCAAAAACTATTGTAGAAATTATTCGGCAAAGAAATGTTTTAAATAATAATATGATTAGCTCCTCTAGTAATGAAGATATAAGAACATTATCTTCTAATGATTCAAGTGAATTAGATGATTTTGGTTCTGACTATTTTTTAGAGGAAAGTATACATACAAAAATATTGTCTAGAGTTATGCAAGAAATAGAAGCAGAAAGATCTAGATCTTTATTGCAAGATGCAGAGACTAAAGATGATGAAATATATTTTTATAACATTGAAGAACCCGTTCCAAATTTTGTTGGTAGAGAGGAAATTATAGAGAATATGAATCAATATTTCTTAAACAATGAGAATGGAATACAAGTTATTGGAGGATTATGTGGAATTGGCAAAACTCAAACAGTATTAAAATATATAAGTTTATTTAAAGAAAGGTATAATTATAGAGTAAGAAGAATTCAGGCGCAGAATCAAGAATCTTTGGAACTGTCGTTTAGGTCATTTGCTACTGAATTAAGGCTTAATATAGATAATCTAAGTACAGAAGAGGATGTTATTAAGCTTGTCAAAACCAGGCTTGCAAGTGGGGTGGAACATAGTTTATTACTCTTTGATAATGTAAATGATTATCAGCTTATAAAAAAATATTTACCAGATGTTGGAGGCGTTAAAAAACATCATATAATTATAACTACAAAAAACTTTAAAGAATTTGAAGATTCTGCCAATTTTTATCTTAAACTAAATCTAATCAAATTAAATAACTTTACTCCAGAAGAAGCTTCTCAATTTGTTCAAGATTCTTTGGAAAAGGAAAGAGAAGAAAGAGCGTTAGAACTAGCGAAATTAGTCTCTTTTATTCCCTTGGGACTTTCACAGAGTGTATCATATATAAAAATTCATAATATAAAAATCAGATCTTATTTAAAAGAGCATTCTAGGTTAAAAGACGCTTATCCTAATACATTACCAGAGAAGCTATACGAAAATAAAAATGATCCACATGAACATAATATATATATCGCTATAATGATGACTTTAGAGAATCTAGCCTCTAATGCTCCTGATGCATTTAAAATATTAAAGGTTTGTAGTTATATCGCTGCAGATGATATACCTTACAGCTTATTCAACGCAATGTTTAGTGAAGTTCATAAGGTGAATGAGGCCATTGCTATATTGGCTGGATATTCATTAATATCAGTAAGAAGTAAGAAAGGTAAGGAATATATTTTTATACATAGAATATTACAAGTAGTTGTAAGAAATAAGATAAGGAATGAACAAGAAGAAATTTTAAAATATTCTATAGAGCTAGTTAGTAATCAAATAGGCGATGGTTCTGAGGAGATTATTTTTAATTTTAAAAGAAACTTACTATTATTACAGCACTCTCTTTCTTTGATTGAGCAATATAATAGCATCCAATTTTCTAATGATCAGAATAGAGAAGAGCAGTTGGCCGGTCTATATTATAAAATAGGTAATATATATTTTGTTAATTCTCAATTTAGTTTGTCTATGGATAAATATAAAGAAGCTAATACTATATATATCAAATATCATGGTCAAAAATATTCCCAAGTGGCATTAATTTATTGTGCTATGGGGGCTATATATCAGGTTTATGGAGATAATGATAATGCACTTATTTTATATAATAATGCTTTGGCGATATATAAAGATCTACTTGGTGAGAGTAGTAAAAAAATAGCCAATATTCTTTGTAAAATTGCTTTCATTTATTTAAATAACGGAAAAGAAAATGAAGCAAAGATTATGTATAATCAGGCTATTGCAATATATCAGACTCTTTCCGAAGAGCAGCAAGAACCATATAAAGTTGCTGATATTAAACGAGCTATAGGAGAGATACAAAAAATTTTAGAAAACTATGATGAAGCTCTAAGCAAATATAAAGAAGCGTTAGTAATATATACTAAAGAAAACAACTATCCTCACAAGATAGCGGAATTAAAATTCGAGATAGGGAGTATTTTAAAAATTAAAAAAATATATGCTGAAGCTTTAAAGATGTTTAATCAAGCTTTAGAAATGAATAAAGATATTTTTGGTAGAAGTCATTTTAATGTAGCAAAAATTCTTAAAGAAATTTCTTTTGTTAGTATGTTTATTAACAAACCTATAAATGCTATGGTCTATGGTGTGCAAGCTTTAGAAGTTTCCGTGCTTATTTTTGGAAATAATCATTTATTCACTGCTAGTATATATGTCATGATTGGCGATATATATGCAATGCAGAATAAATACAAAGAAGTATTGGAACAATATGCGTTTGCTATGCCTGTGTATCAAAGGGTTTATGGGCAGGAACACCATCAATTAAATGCTCTTATAGATAAGATTAATAATATAAATAGTTTGCTTCTTAATAATGATATAACAACAAGTTTTCCTTCTTCTGATTTGCTTCTTAAGATTCCTACCACTACTGATTTTATAGTAGGAGGAATCACTAGAGCTGTCTCTCATAACTATTATAACAATATTCGTCGTGAGATTAGCGATGATAGCACGTCATCTCGCGTTCCTTCACAAGAGGATGATCACCAAATTCATGCTGATGATAGTTATAATGAAGTGATTAATTCTATAAGTGACTCAGTTGAAAAAGGAGAGATGAATAATGTCTATTATATTGAGCTAAATAATTTTGAATCAATAGCTATAGATTATAATAGCATATTTTCTTTTGCTATAGCTTATACAATTGAAAATTTGCCTAATTTAAAATATTTCTCTAAAAAGATTATTAAAACTAAATTCTTACCTGAGTTTCTTGATGAAAATTATATAAAAGCCACTATACATTTTGTTGCCTGTCACTATTGCTTTTATTCCTTAACTAATAAAATTAATATAATTCAAGCTTCTATCCCAACGATAAGTTATGTTGCTAGAATGAGTGTTAATGAGTATATAAAGCATCAAGAGGAACCAATAAGAGATATAAATGAATATATTCAGAAATGCGGATTTCCTATTACGCTACAAACAGTGATTTCGACCATAAACTATTTTAATGACCCTATAACTTTTCATTATGACGTTTTTATTAGCGCTACTGTTGCTGGAATTGGATGCTTAGATCATCATAATCAACAAGAATTACGTACAGAAACTTATTTTGAACACATATTAGCATACTCTATGGATATATTAGTATTTTCTTCTGCCATGAATTATATTCATTTTGATTTAACTGGTACAACTGGAATGGTTATAGCAATAAAACAAGGTTTTTCTGTTGTTAGTGTGGTAGTTACAACAGATTATATTTCTAGGTTTACAGCCTCTCATTTAGAAAAATTTTATTTAGATCATTTACAAGTTCCAATGGGAGAGCTGCATAGTAATTTTATAACGTTATTTTACGGAGAATAACATGAAAAAATATTTATCCAAAGCCTATCGTCCAGCCATGGTAGGTACAGCTATTGAGTATTATGACATTGCATTATATGGGTATATGGCCCCAATATTAGTACAAGTATTTTTACCATTTATTGATAAGCTAACCGCTTATTTTTATTATTTCGCTTTTGAAGTTTTTGCAGCAATATGTCAAATATCTGGCTCTTATTTCTTTGGAAAAATTGGGGATAAGAGAGGCAGAAAAAAAGCTATGTATTATAGCATGATAGGCACCTCATTTATAACTTTCTTTATTAGCATTATTCCAACCTATGCTAATATTGGAATATATGCTGCGATTTTATTTGCTATATGTAGAGCAACTCAAAGTTTTTTCCTTGGTGGAGAATATAATGGTGGAGCAATTTATTGTCTAGAACATGAAAATAATGATAATAAGCATGGACTCGTAAGCGGCATATATGGATCATTAACCGTATTCGGCGTATTGGTGGCTTCAGTAGTTGCTACAATCATAATGCATTTTGGCAAAGAGTATTTTCGCTTCGCTTATGCTCTAAGTTTTATTTTTGCTATATTGACTTATTATTTAAGAAAGCAAACGATTGAAACGCCAGAATATTTAGCTGCAAAAAAACAGCAGAATAAAATTATAAAATTTAACTGGAAAATATTCTTTACTATTGCAATAGTTTCCTTGTTCTCTGGTGTATTATACGGTCTTCCAAGCCGCATCTTTAATGTAATTCTTCCTATAGCAACAAATATTAGTACTGAGACTATAATGATAATTAACAGCGCCTCAATTGTACTTTTTATGATTCTTTTAATTATTTTTGGCTATTTTGGAGATCTTTTAAAACCAGTCAATTTAATAAGAAAAACCGCTTTTATGGTCTCTTTATTAGTTATACCAACTATTGCAATAATCAATATAAAAACTTTAGTTGCTATAATTATTGCAAAAGTTATTTTTATTACTCTATCTGCTTCTTTGATAGGACCTTTTCATGCCTGGACTCAAAGCATTTCTAACGTACATAATCGCTATGTACAAGTTTCAACTGCTTATAGCCTAGGAAAGCTTGGTGCAATAATGACTTTACCGGTTACTATTTTGATTTTTGAGAAATTTGATAGCTTGTATTTAAGCTCTTTAATTCTAGCTATTATTGCGTTAAATGTATATATAGTCCTGAAAATTAGGAAATAGGATCCTGCATAGTATGAGCCTTCTCCAGCAGTTATATGGCGGCATTTTAAATTGTCTTTAATCATCACTGATTCACGATAGTGTTTAAATGGATTTGAGACACTTAACATAATATTTTTGCTCTACGAAATTTAATAAATTCTGAAAATCATAATAATAAATAACTTAGAAAGCTATAATATCTACCTTATGTTTTTCTCAACTTTTGACTATTTTATGCTATACTCCAATAAATATCAATTATACAAATAAGAAATAAGCATATGCAAAAACAACTGCCAAAAGCTCTTTATCCTTTTATTTGGCATTTCTTACAAAATTATAAAATTACGGTTACGATTTTTATTTTTTTAAGTCTAATGGCTGGGCTGTGGGGGCCATTTAATAGTCTCTTACTTAAAAATATTGTGAACTTATCAATAGAAAAAAATAATGTTGATGCAATAGTTTTGCCCATTAGCCTGATTATTATAAATTTCATAGTATTTGATAATTTCACCTGGCGTGGGATAGGCTACATCCGCTCTAAATATGTGCCATATATCATTAATAGCATAATGAGTGAAACTATGGAGTATATTTTAGGAAAATCATATCAATTTTATCAAGATAATTTGACGGGCAAAATTTCTAAGCAAATTTGTAATTTAGGAGATGGTATTGAAAAACTTATAATTGATGTTGCTAGCCATTTCTTACGAGGGGCTTCAACATTAATGGCTGCATTAATAACAATATATTTTGTAAATTCCTTGTTCTTTTTTACTATGTTCATATGGATAATATTTTTTGTTACCATTAGCTTCGCAATGTCAAAAAAAC
>CAYHIS010000015.1:0-20853 GCA_964356785.1 uncultured Rickettsiales bacterium | reverse complement strand
ACACCCGTTCGACTTGCATGTGTTAAGCATACCGCCAGCGTTCGTTCTGAGCCAGGATCAAACTCTCAAATTTTATAATCCTGTAATATCAGTTTAAAACTGACAGGTTTTGTTCGCATCACTTATGGTTATCATTAGTGATGGCTAAATTTTTAAAAACTTATACCACCACCTATATTTCTTCTCTATACGATTTTATACAACATTTGTTTGTGTGAAGAGGTTATATATCGATTCTTTTATCATGTCAACAACCAAATTCAATTTTTTTAAATTTATTTTTAAGCATCATTTTATATCATTTATTAAGACTTATGAATTATTCATATAAATTACAAATTTTCTATTGACCTTAAATTATAATCTTGTATAAATATTCCTTATATAGCTTATATATAGGCTTTAGATCCTTTATGGGGATGTAGCTCAGTTGGTAGAGCACTTGCCTTGCACGCATGATGTCAGCGGTTCGACTCCGCTCATCTCCACCATAAAATCAATTTTTAAAATAATCTCTTCCATATTTATCCAGATACTCATTATAAGTACCTTTATAATCTACGAGTTTATTAGGTGATATAGCAATTATTCTAGTTGCAATACTGGATGCAAAATCACGATCATGAGTCACCATAATCATGGTTCCAGGAAAATCTATAAGAGCGCGCTTAAGACTCTCTTTAGCTTCTATATCTAAATGGTTAGTTGGCTCATCAAGTATCAAACAATTATTTTCTTCAACCATCATTTTTGCTAATAATAATCTAGCACCTTCTCCTCCAGATATATTCAATATATCTTTATGCACATCGTCCTGTCTAAACAAAACATGCCCTAAATAATTACGTAGCTTACTAGTGGTTTCCATTTTTAATTGATCACAAATCCACTCAAATACAGAAATCGAATAATTCAGCTGCTCATGATGATCTTGAGCAAAATATGATTTATGCACTTCATATCCCCACTCAAATTCAGAGATTTCAGCTGTTAAATTGTCTAATAGAATTTTTAACAAAGTAGATTTACCAACTCCATTAGGCCCAATAATAATTACCTTATCCCCTCTATTAACTGAGAAATTTATATTATTTAAAACTTTCTTATCACCAAAACTTTTTGAGATATTCTTTATATTTAAAGCCAACTTACCAGATGGACGTTTCTGATTAAAATGAAAATAAGGACTGATCCTAGAGCTTTTCTTAACATCTGGAAGCTCTATTTTCTCTATCATTCTTTCTTTGGACTTCGCTTGCTTCGCCCTTGTTCCAGCCCTGAATTTATCTACTATAGAAGATAGATGCGAAATTTTCTTTTCTAAATAAGCCAATTCCTTTAATTTTTGCTCCTCTACCGCTTTCTTTTGATCGACAAAACTATAATAATTCCCTGTATAAAGGATGATCTCACCATAATCTATGTCAAGAATATGGGTTGCCAAATTATTCATAAAAATAACATCATGAGAAATAAATAGCAAAGCTCCCTTAAAGCTTTCTTTAAGGTAATTTTCTAACCAATAAATTGAATCTATATCAAGGTGATTAGTCGGCTCATCAAGCAGCAAAAGATCTGGATCATCAAATAAACTCTGCGCAAGCAAAACTCTAAGTTTATATCCACCAGATAATACGGATAAAGGCTGATAATGAAACTCTTCCTTTACACCTAACCCCACCAACAGTTCTGCTGCCGTGGATTCAGCTTCATATCCACCATTTTCCATAATTATGTGCTCAAGGTCACCTAAACGATAACCGTTCGCTTCTTCAAAAACTTCCTTTGCAAGAATCTCTTCCTTCTCGCACATCGCCTCCCAGAGCGTTTTATTACCCGCTATAACAGTATTAATAATAGCAACATTTTCAAAGAGAAATTGATCTTGCCTAAGCCAACCAACTCGAGCTCTTTTGGCTATAGAAATTTCACCAGTAGAAGGCTCTTCTTCTCCAGCAATTAATCTTAAAAAAGTTGACTTACCAGCCCCATTGCCCCCAACTAAGCCAAATCTTTGCCCGGCATTAAGATTGAAAGAAACATCAGCAAATAATAATCTTGCCCCATATAAAAAGGCCACGTCATTTACAATAAGCATTTTTTACCTAAATTTATAAGAATTGAAAATCTATTTTTTTAGATTTTTTGTTTTAGTAGAGATGAAGTCCATGCAGGCTAATAAGAGCCCTGAAACAACAAAAACCATAAGAGTAATTAGTTTTAACTTTAAAACTTTCACATCAACATTATCAGACATAAAGATTTTTAATAAATGTATACAAGAAATAGCCACAATGGAAGAAATTAATTTCAATTTAAGCGTAGCAAAATCAACAGTAATTTTCCAATCTGGGTTATTATTTTCTTCTATATCAAATCTGGATACAAAATTTTCATATCCAGAAAAAATCACTATTAACATTAAATTACCAGTCAAGGATAAGTCTATTAAAGACAAAATCGTAAGCATAACTTCATGAGAAGAGATTAATTCAATTGCATTAAAAAAATGCCATAATTCTATAATAAAATTATAAAGCAAGGCAACTAGAGCTAGCGCAAGCCCAATATAAAACGGGGCCATTACCCATCTACTAGCAAATAAGCCACGTTCTATAATATTTTCTATAAATTTTGCGCTCATAATGTTTTAATTATTCTTATTTATGTGGTAGTCTGTAATAAAAAATAATATTAATTATATTAGTTCAGTTATATAAATACAATAGGTTTTATTAAAAATGAGTCAATTAAGAGAATTTCTCCTATCTAAATCAGTTATATTTATTGTTTCAATAATAATATTGTTTTTTGTTAGCACACGCATTGTCACTCATGTTATGGGCACAGAAAAGCATCATCAATTGATTGTGGATAAAATATCGAAGTTTACTGATGGAAAGCAAATAATAACAAATGGTAATTTTCAAGTAGAAACCACCCCCATTTTAAACAAAGCTAGTATTATCATTCCAGAACTTAAAATAATCGATAAAAAAAATGGCTCTCTACAAGAATTTTTTTCTGCCAAAAATTTTGTAATCAATTTATCATTGATGGATTTTATATTTGGTAATATTTCCTTTAAATCAATAAAAATTAAAGACGCCAATCTATTTCTTGAGATCGGACAAGATGAAACCAAAAACTGGGGATTCATTTACAATAGTCAAAATAACAATGAGCTCCTTGCCGATCTAGATACTGTAGAAATCTCAAATATTAATATTTTTTACAAAGACAACGATCTCAATCTTCAATTTTCTAGAGCAAATCTAGAGTTAGATTTCAATGAGAAACATAATATCACTCTACAAGGTGATTTTATTTTAAATGATAATAGCTTTAAACTAGACGCCAAGATTGCTAACAAAGGCAATAACAAGTCTCAAAAATTTGATTTCAATTTGATAGGCAATGGGGTTAATTCAAAAATAAACGGCGAAGTAATAAATAATCTTAATAAGTTCCAAGCCGATGGAGATGTGTCTATCATTTTAGACAAACCATATTTCGTTACTAAAAAATTAGTAAAAATATTCCCATTTCTGTCAAATGCGCAAATACCCGATCAGTTAAAGGAAGAGCTAAATATAAAATCTAAATTGTCGATAGCGGATAATTCTATACAGTTTAATGATTTAACAATTAAGTCAACTAATACTAATGGCAATGGAGATATCAAGATATTTCTGAAAGAAAAAGAAAGCTTTTCTCTTAATATGGTATTCGAATCATTAGATCTAACCAATTTTTTTACACTTAACAATGATGAAATTCTTCGCAATTTATCTAATAATAATTCTGAAGCAGCGGACTCTTACTTAAATTTCAATATAATAGACGATGCTAATGCCGCAATAAATATTAAAGCTAACAAAATTACAATGAATAGTAACGATATTAAAAATTTCCAATTTGATATTAAAATTAATAAAGGAATCGCTGAACGAGGTAATTTATTCTTAGATTTTAATGATAGTGAATATAGCACATCTATTAAACTCCAAAATTTAAATTTCCAAAAAATAGAAGATACTCATTTGGTTTTAGGTGATTTTAGCAATAGTGGAGTTAACATAGACGAAGCTCTAAAATTATTTAAATTGAACAATTATATTTCTATAAAAGGAAATAAGTTAAATTATAATTTTGATTCTAAAATTATTTTTTCTTCAAAAGAAATTTCTCTTTTTGATATAAATGGATCAATTGGTGATTCTGGAAGCTTCATCGGAAGTATTTCAAGCACGCACAATGATTTGAATCATTATAACTTTGATCTTAAATTTAATGACCTTAAACTTGCAGATATAGAACTTCCATCCATTAAAGACAAGGTTGCAGCCTTAGCCCAAAAATCAGCCTCAGAAGATTATCTTACTTATTTTAGATGGTTTAGAACTTTATCATCTACATATAAATTCAAACTGGAGATGAATAATACAGATATTAATGGGCAAAAAATAGAACGCTTAACTACCTTATGCAAACTTTCTCCAGGTATAATGAATTTTAAAATTCAAGCAAAATCAGATATAACCGATGGAATATATCAACTTGATCTTACTGCAAATGAACTGAAACCCACATTAGATATAAAAACAAACGTAGACCATCTTAAATTTGAGCAGCTTCGGTCTTTAATGCTTAATTTTTTACAAAAAGAACCAGATATAGCAGAAAACACTCAAGCAACTAATGAATTATGGTCTTCAAAAAAACTTGATATTTTCCATTTTTATAAATACGCAACCAATATTGATATAAGCATCAAAGATTTACAGCTTAATGAACTTAATCCAACAGACTTAAGATTCATAGCCCATACATCAAATAAAATTCTATATATTGATGATATGTATTTTAAGATTTTTGGAGGAGAGAGTCAGATAAGAGGTAATATAAACTTTTTTGATCAGTTATTATATCAATTTTCTTATAATACTTCCGGAATGGAAAGCAATGATGTAATTGCAAATTTCTTCCCTTATATTGATGGTATAAAAGGAAAATTTGCAGCTACTGGCTCTATTATAATGCAAGGAAATACTCCAAAGGACCTAATTTCCAGTATGCAGTTTACAAGTAATTTTATTGCTCCGGATTTTGATATTAAAGATGTTGATACTGATGCAATAGTGGAAGTCGCATTAAAAAGAAAGAATTTTGAGAAAGACAAGGTCTTAACTACCCTAGATAACTTACTAAATTCAAGTAAAACTAAAATCACAGATATTAATGGAAGCTTAAAAGGTAAAAATGGCATTATAAAAATCACAAACACTACATTCAAAACTAGATTCTCCGAAGGAGTCTATGGAATGACTTTAGACTTAAATAACTTAACAATGTCTTCTAATCTAATATTCGTATTTGCTCCTTATGTTGGCAATACATTCGTAAACTTTAAGATTGCATACTCAGGAAAATTGGATGAGCAATTAAAACGTGAAGTGGATAGCAAAGATTTAGAGAAATTTGTTAAGAATCAATATAAAATAGTAACCGAAGAAGACATAAAAGAAGCTAAACAGCTTGAAGATAAGCGCCGTAAAGCTTTGGCTATAGATCAAGATAGTAAAGATTTTTTATATTATAAATTAAAACAAAAGCTTGAACAACAGCAGGAAAAAATCAATGAGCAAAAATAAACTAGACGAAAATTTTTTCTCTAAGATTTTTCGCCTTTTTCAACCTTTTTTTGAATATAAAATATTAGCCATTTTGTTTCTTGGATTTTCTGCAGGAATACCACTAGCAATCACCGGATCCACTTTAAGCATGTGGTTATCTCGCGCTGGTATAGATGTTAAAACTATAGGTTTATTTGCACTAGTAACCATTCCTTTTTCATTTAAATATTTATGGTCCCCTATTTTTGATAATGTAAAAATACCCTATTTCAGCAGACGCTTTGGTCTAAGAAAAACTTGGCTAATATTAACTCAAATTTGTCTGATGATTGCTATATGTGCACTTGGTCAATCATCACCTTTAAATAATATAAAACTTACTGCAACTCTAGCATTATTAGTGGCTTTTTTTTCTGCCAGCCAAGACATAGTAATTGATGCATTTAGAATTGAAAGCATAGAGCGAGAAAAACAAGCAATCAGCGCGAGCATGTATACTTATGGATATAGAATTGCTATGCTTGTTTCTGGTGCTGGCTCCTTATTACTTGCGGATTATATAGCATGGCCCATAGTTTTTATTGTTATGAGTTTAAGTATTTTAATAGGAATAATCGCGACTATCTTCATAAAAGAGCCAAAAATCTCTAATAAGCATTTGAATAAACTACCTAACTTCAGTAAATTACTTAGGTCAAGTATAAAGACACTGCTTACAAAAGATTTTTTATTTCTAATAATTTATATCATAATATTCGCTTATTTTCTTAGAGCGATATCTACAAAATTCTCATTATCCAATGTAGCTCTAAGTTTTATTGGAGCATCAATACTTGTTTTAACAATATATTTTTACAAGGAAAAAGTAAAAAACATTTTTCCTGACTCTATTTTAGATTTTGTCACTCGTCCGCAATGGATATATATTTTATTATTTATAATTTTCTATAAATTCTCTGATACTATGCTTGAATCCCTAAAAAGTAAATTTTATGTAGACACAGGATTTTCAAATAGTGAGATAGCTTATATTACTAAAGGCTTTGGCTTTATAATGACTATGGTTGGGTTATTTGTAGGCGGAATAGTTTTTTATAAGCTAAAAACCTTTAAAAGCCTATTACTTGCGGGAATATTACAAATAGCATCAAATCTAGTTTTTTTATGGATTGCAGAAACTCATCATAATTTACTAGCATTAACCACTGCAATAGCAGTGGAAAATTTTACAGGCTCCATTAATACTGTTGTGATAATCGCCTATCTTAGCGGCTTATGCAATATAAATTATACAGCAACGCAATATGCTCTTCTTTCTTCTTTCTCTAACGTTGGTAGAACAATAATGGTAGCACCTGCTGGATATATTGTGCATTCTTATGGCTGGACTATGTTTATTTGGATTACTGCAATAGTAGGAATTCCAGCATTGATATTATTATATATATTAAAAAATAATATTATAAAGAGCGAGAGCAGCAATGTCAGTAGATAAATATGCTCCTCATATACTTATTATTGATGATGATTCTCGGATAAGAGATTTATTACAAAGATATTTAGTGGAGCAGAATTATTTTGTTTCTACAGCTAAAAACAATAAAGAAGCTGAATTTTTATTAAAAGAAATTGAATGTAATTTAATGATCCTGGACCTAATGATGCCTGATGAAAATGGCATTGAATTAGCTAAGAGAGTACGCTTCCAAAAGAATAATATTCCTATGATTATGTTAACGGCTATGGGTGAATCTCATGATAGAGTAACTGGCCTAGAAATTGGTGCAGATGATTATATAGTTAAGCCATTTGAGCCGAAAGAATTACTCCTAAGAATATCCAAGTTATTAAAAAGAAATAAAGAAGAAACAGAGATTATTAGTTTTGGTGATTATGCATATAACTTAAAAAGTTTAACTCTAACAAAAAATAATCAAATAATTTTTCTTACAAATAGTGAGCAAGCTTTATTAAATTTTTTAAGTAAGAATAAACTTGTATCAAGAGAAGTTTTATCTACTGCCTTAGGAATTAACGAAAGATCTGTTGATGTTCAAATAGCCCGTCTACGAAATAAAATAGAAGAAAACCCACGTCATCCACAATTTTTACAAACTGTAAGAAATCAAGGTTATATATTAAGGTTTTAAAGAGACGATTCATGTGAGAAGTTTTTGTAATATCCATACCAAGCGCGCCAAGACACTGATTAAAAGCTAATTCAGGAGGAATAAGTAGGCTACTTGACTTCGAAACTTTTTTTGCACAATAATTAAGACTGTTGCACGAGCTATAGAAATTTGTGTTTTTTATGCACATTTACGAACAGTCCCATTTTTGTATTAGAAAGAAAATTTATTACTCATGCAACGGTCTTTGATGCAGGGCCACCTCATAATAATTTTTGAGAAATTACCAAGTCTAACGTTTTTTCATCCCAGCCGCACATTCTTCTTAACCCCGCTATTGACTTTCTTTTAAAGGAATCTTGGTTCTTTTTTGCGTTCTGCAATAAATTAATCGCAATATGTCTTAAGATAGCCATCACATGAGGTGCATTTTCCTTTCTGATTCTTGAATAATCCTCGTTAAATGACATATCAAGAACCCAGTGCAATGAGTTTTCTATAGCCCAATGACTTCTTATCGATTCTAAAATTTTGTCAGCAGAAATATTAAGCGATGATATATAATATCTAGTTTCTTTAGTAATCTTACCCTTAATTTCTCTTATGGATTTTATTTCAATAATGCTTTTAATTGTTTGCCAATTATCATGCCTTTTACTTAGCCAATCTAGGTTGTTTGTTACTCTGCATTCTCGAGTTTCAAGACGTCCATGCCTCTTATCATAATCAATGTGACTGCTAGTTTTTTCTAATTTTGTATCTTCAGAATATAACATATTATCCTCAAAATATAATTTAATATCGTCCGATAAATTACCTTGATTTCCTTTCAATGCAAAAATATAATTTCCTTCTTTTTTAATAATTTGGTTAGCTATTTCGTATTGGCAGCCCATAGCATCTATCGTAACTATATGGCCTTTAACATCAAGCCAATCAAGCATCTTAGGAATGGCAGTAATCTCATTGCTTTTATCTGATACTTTCTCTTGACCAAGAACTATCCTAGCTTCAGTCGCGAAAGCGCTAATCATATGAAGCATATTACCATCGCCATCAAAGCTATGACGCGAGCTCTTCCCATCAATTGCAATTACTTTACTGCCGATTGTCTTAGCTAGATTCTCAACCCACTCTCTAAATAATTTAGCAAAGATATCAGGATCAAGGTTACGAAAAAATCTACGAATTGTATCATCGCTTGGTGTACCATTGTTATAATCAAGATACTGTCTCAAATAATTAAGCTTTATTCGACCAAAGCTTTCAACATCACTCCAACCACAAGCACCACAAATTACCGCACAAAGCGTTAGCAGTAAGATTTCGGCTACACTATATAATTGATTTTTTAAAGCTCTAGGATCTTCAATATTCTCAAATTTATCTAAAAATTCTACTTCTTCTTTCGGTATATCTATAAATGGAGATTCTCCTGCTGGAATACGACCTTTGCGCTTCATGCCCGTAGGAATCAAACCATATTCTTCACTAATAGTGCCTACTTGATCGAGCGTTACTTTTTTAGTCCTCTTCTTCTCTGGAGACCATACTGAAGTTATATTGTATAGATAGTATTTGCCTTTAATACATCTTAATTCAGTGTTCTTAGTTTTATATTTTAAAGCCCATTCCGGATGCGTCATACCCCCCCTATTACTACGTGGATAAATTATATTACAACGTAGTAATAAAAATAGTAATAAAAAAAGAGCTAAGAAGCTCTTTAAATTCAGAATTTGCAATAAGTGTGATTGTTTTACAATGCTTGATTTTTAATGCGCTAAAAAATTATCATGAGATTGCCCTGCTATTTGAAACTTGTTCTGTTGGTCACTTATTGGTCACTTTGGATTTTTACTGCTTTTGCTTGATCTTCTGAAACCCTTGTATTTTCTGGCGCGTCCTAAGAGATTCGAACTCCTGACCCACAGATTAGAAATCTTAAGGTATCTAGTTATATCACTCTCTATTATTATCTACAAACCCTATATAATGCTTGATTTATACGTATGCCCATGTTATATTAAGTTATACCAAAATATACCATGTTCTACGCTTGTTCTACCAAAATTGTAGAACATATGTAGAACAGAGCGAGAACGTAAATGAGTAAAAATAAAATTAATTTGAACGCATCTAATATCAAAAAACTTCCCTCACCAACTGATGGCAAAAGGACCTATTATTATGATAATAAATTACCTGGATTAGGTATCATGATATTCCCCACTGGCACTAAAACATTTTTTCTTTATAAGCGAGTGGATGGAAAACCTGATAAAATAAAACTTGGAAGATTTCCAGATATGCATCCAGAGCAAGCATTTAATGCTGCTTATAAATTAATGAACGATATCTCAGATGGCGTTAACCCTAATCAGCAAAAAAAGAATCTCCGTGCCGAAATGATATTCGAAGATTTATTCACGAAGTACTTGAATGAACATGCCAAGGTTCGCAAATCCTCTTGGAAAGAAGATCTCGGTTATTATAATCGCCACTTAACTTCACTCAATAGCAAGAAGATCTCTGATTTACAGAGATCTGATATCGAGCGCTTGCACAATAGAATTAAAGATGACAAAGGCATATACGCTGCTAATCGGTCTTTAGCTTTATTGAGTAAAATATATAGCAAGGCAATCGACTGGGGATTAGAAGGCAGCAACCCATGCAGAGGAATAAAAAAATTCAAAGAAAAAAGCAGAGAAAGATTTATTCAGGGCGATGAAATAACTAGATTTTTTGAAAGTCTAAATAATGAGCCTAGCGAAACCTTTAAAGATTTTTTCTATCTTTCCTTACTAACCGGAGCAAGGCGCAATAATGTTCAAGCTATGCACTGGAGTGATATTAATTTTAATCGCGCCGAGTGGTTAGTCGAAGAAACCAAAAATGGCGAACCACAAACTATTCCTCTTATTCCACAAGCTATAATAATATTAAAAGAAAGATATGACAATAAAATCAGCGATTGGGTGTTTCCAAGCGCCACAAGCAAATCAGGCCATATTGAAGAGCCAAAAAAGGTTTGGAAGAATTTACTAGAAAGAGCTGGGATTAAAGATTTGCGCATTCATGACTTACGCAGAACACTAGGAAGTTGGCAAGCAGCAACTGGAGCTAATAGCTATATCATAGGTAAATCACTTGGGCATAAGACGCAGCAGGCTACGGCGATCTATGCTAGGCTAAATATGGATCCAGTCAGGGAATCGGTAGCAAGAGCTGCCGACGCTATGTTCGCTGCGGTAGATAAAAAGTCATAACAGCATAATAGTTTTTGTTATAACAAGTAAATCAATGTTATAGCCAATTATATATGCAATAATATAATATTGTGTGATAGATAATTATATGATATAATCTATCACTAGAGGCAAGAAAATCATGAATACAATATCTGATACAATACTTAAGAGAATAAGAGCCAAACAAAGAGGCTGGGTATTTACACCCAAAGACTTTTTAGATCTAGCTACCAGGGGAGCTGTAGATAATATTCTTTCACGCCTAGTTAAAAAAGGAGTTATCCGAAGAATTGATAAAGGAATATATGACTTTCCTAGATCAAACTCTGCTATCGGTAAGCTTTCACCAAATATAGATGATCTGGCTAAAGCAGTTGCTAAAAAATCAGGCGATAAGATTTTTCCATCAGGCGCAATGGCGGCAAACTTGTTAGGATTCTCAACTCAAGTGCCAGCCAAAGCTAGTTATTTAACTGATGGCATTTCAAAAGATAAAAAAGTTGGCAATAGAACTATTAGCTTTAAACATGCGCGCGTTCCTTTTGTTGACGATATTTCCTTTGATGCTAATTTAGCTCTACAAGCTTTGTCCTATATGGGAAAGAATAACATTGATGATGGAATAATTCAAATCTGTACCCAGAAGCTATCTAAACATGACATCTTGAGTTTAAATAAAGCAGCGAAGTCTATGCCGGCCTGGTTGGTTACTACTATTCATAAATTACAGGATAGAATAAATGGATAAATTTTTAAAGCGCCAAAAAGCAGAAATAGTTGGAGTTTTTGAAGAAGTTTCAGCTAGGCTTGAACTGCAACCGCATATAATTGAGAAAGACTTTTGGGTATGTTGGACTTTAGCTAAACTATATTCAATCCCTGAATTTGTCTCTACAATCATATTTAAGGGTGGCACCTCTTTGTCCAAAGCTTATGGCGTGATAGAAAGGCTCTCTGAAGATATTGACCTGACGATCGACAAAACAGTTTTAGGTGATCTTAAAGATCCTACAGAAGATGGTATATCAGGAAAAGAGCAATCTAGAAGAATTGAAGCTTTAGTAAACAGCGCAGGAAATTATGTAGCAACTCAATTACTATCAAGATTAAATGAAGTCATTGGTCAATCATTAAATGATAAAAATTGGAAATTAGAAATAGATGAGTATGATAAGCAAACAATATTATTTTACTATCCTCAAGCTATAGTAATCAATGAAAGAAGCTATATAAAACCAGTGATTAGGTTGGAGCTTGGAGCGCGTGGCGGTATTATTCCTAAGGAAAATAAAGTTATTTGCTCTTATGTTGCAGATACTTTTCCAAACCTATTTGAATTCAAAGATTGCCTTGTCCCTACTTTATCCATAGAACGCACTTTCTGGGAAAAAATTACTATTTTGCACTCTTTGTATAATCGATATCAAAAGGGCAAGGCAATTGGCCATCGGATGTCTCGTCATTATTATGATATTTATATGCTGGCTCAAAAAGGCATTGCGATAACTGCCGTAGCTCAAAAAGAACTACTAGAAGAAGTCATCAAAAATAATATAGTCTTTTTTAAAGATCCAAATTCTGCATATGAAACTGCTAAATTAGGAGATCTAAAATTAGCTCCATCAGAAGAAATGCTAATGGCGTTGAAGCAAGACTATAAAGAAATGGAAGTTATGATGATTGGCAATTATCCTAGCTTCGATGATATACTCAAAGTAATCAAAGATTTGGAAATGAAGTTGAATAATCACAAGCTATAATTTTTCACTTATAAATGCCAAAATTATTTTAGCCACTGCTGAGGGCGTAAGATCGCTAACCTCAATTTCAAGTAAATTTGGGTGAGAGATTTGAATTAGCTTCCTGTCGCGATCTCTCTCATCAATGCTTAAGCTTTTATAGCGCAATGCTCTTGCCTGATTGGTTATTCTCTTGATATTTTCTGCTTCAGATATTTGCAGCTTTATAGGAACAAAAATTGAGCCTCTTTTTATAGCTATCTCCTCAACTTGGGCATAGCATTGATGATCACCAATATCATCATCAAATAATTCATTGGTAAGGATATAATTATGTTGAGTTTCGTTGCTCATAAAATCAAAGACTATATTCCTAATCTTCCCTATTGCTTCCCAGGCTTCTTTAGGAACTGGAGCCCCATTATCTAGATCTAAAATAGAAAAAATAGGATTATTTATCAACTGATTATCGATGATTTTATAGCCAGATTGCGCCAGCTCTTTAGCAATAGTATATTTACCAGTTCCTGATCTACCGATTAAATAAATTATAACTGTCATTAGGGTCTCCTTTAACATCAATATTTCGTGTGTATCGGTACTTGCTTTAATTCTCTTAAAACCAGTTTTCTCGTAAGCTTTAATAGCAGCGATATTATCTATATCTGGATCCACTAAAATATTCTCATAGCCTTGATAGTCAAAGCTTTTAAGAATCTCGGCGCCTAAGCCTTTTCTGATATAAGCTGACTCGCCAATAAAAAAGTCAATTGCAGCAAGTGATTTAGGAAGATCAAGCAGTGGTTGATTTCTAGCAAAGTCATAAGCATTGTAAATTTGAATATAGCCAATTGGATTATTATCAACATAAATCACAAAGCTATGAATAGCTTTTTTCTTACCATTTTCTAATTTATATCCTTCAACATAACTTACATATTTTTCTTTGACTAAATCTGCTGTATAGCTAACATCCTTATCCCACCAAGTTTTGACGTGAGTCTCCTCAAGCCATTTCAGCAACAGTGGAAAATGTGATTCTGACAATGGTACAAAGCTTATGTTCATAATTTCAAGTTTTATGTTATAATTCAACTTAAGATAAATTATACAATATTATCATTAGAATTAAAGAGAGACTATTCAAGATGAGTGAAACTTATATTTTTACAACTGGAGAAAAAGCGGTTGAAAGATTAGAATTTCAGAAACAGCTAGGATTAGACTGGTCGTTTGAGCACCTACAGAAAGCAGGTATTAGAGAAGGAATGACTGTAGTTGATATGGGCTGCGGAGTTGGTGCAATGACAGCTGAACTAGCCAAGCTAGTCGGAGATTCAGGTATTGTATATGCTTTTGATATTAGCGAAAAACAATTGGAAATAGCGCGAGCTAAAACCGAATCTGAGGGTTTAAAGAATGTTATATTTATTTGCGGAGATATTTATTCAAATAATGATATACCAATAAACACAGTTGATCTAATTTATATGCGCTATCTTTTGATGCATATTAAATCTCCTGATTTAGCCATTACAGGGCTTAAAAAACTTCTTAAAAGCGATGGCGTAATCGCTTCACAAGAATCAATCATAAGCAGCTTTACTCTAATTCCAGACTGCATGAATGTTTACCTGGAATTAGGTAGACAAAGAGGAGTAGATTACGATCTTGGCAAGAGATCAGTAAGTCTGTACCAAGATGCTGGTTTTAGTAAGGTGGATGTTGAGTATAAGCAATTAAAAATACCAGGAAGTGATATGAAAAAATTAGTAAAATTAGGTATCAATGAATGGAAAGATAAAGCATTAGAAGCTGGGATAATTAATCAAGATCAACTTGAATCATGGCAAACTCAGATAAATAATTTTTCTGGTGAAATAGAATATCCACTGGCGACCCAAGCATATGTTTTAGCTTGGAATTAAACTATTTAAGATAAAAAATGAGAGATTATGAAAAACAGATATATTGAAGTTGTCGCATATAATCCTGACTGGCCTCTAGCTTTTGAAGCAGAAGCAGTAAAAATCAAACAAGCTTTAGGTAATAATTGCATTGAGATTCATCATATTGGCTCAACCTCTGTTCCAGGACTAGCGGCAAAACCTATTATTGATATGATGCCTGTGGTACGTGACCTTGGCGCGGTTAATAATCTCGCCATGGAAGCTTTAGGTTATGAAGCTAAGGGAGGAGATGGTATTCCTTTTAGAAGTTACTTTACTAAAGGCAAAGATTTAAGAACCCACAATGTTCATATATTTGAACAAGGTAATCTTGAGATAGAGCGTCATCTAAATTTTCGTGACTGGATGTGCAATAATCCTGTAGATAAAGAAGCCTATGCTGAGTTAAAAAATCATTTAGCAGAAAAATTTCCAAACGATATAAAATCTTATCGCATTGACAAAGATGAATTTATTGCAAACATAGATGCTAAGGCTGGATGGAATGGCTTTAGGTTTGTGATGGCTTTTACTCCAAAAGAATGGGAAGCATACCATCACATCAGAAGAGAGCAAATATTTGCGCCAATTAATGTGGTTTATGATGAGAATCACCCAAGCTTAACTGCGGAGAATAATTTTCATTTTATCTTGTATAAAGGAACTAAAATTGTTTCCGTTGCTCATGTTGAATTTTTAAATAAATATGAATCAGCTATAAGATCACTAGCCACAGATGAACCTCATAAAAGAAATGGCTACGGAACCTATATGATGAAGATGATAGAGAAATGGATTAAATCCCAAGGGCATAATATTATCAAAATACATGCCAATCCAAATGCTGAAGATTTTTATCGTAAGCTTGGCTATGATGATATGGAATTTGATGACGTCTCAATTTCAAAAGAGATTATTGATTTAGGGAAAATATTATGAGAGAAAAATTATTTATTGTTGTTTTGAGATATATTGCCGAGCTAGAACAGATTATTGAATTTAGGAAAGCGCATTTAGAATATTTAGAGAAGTATTATGCAAAAGCTGTATTTTTAGCTTCAGGCAGACAGAATCCAAGGTTTGGTGGAGTGATTATTGCTAAATCTACAAGTAGAAAAAAATTGTATGAAATTTTAGCAGAAGATCCATTTCATCAGCATTTATGCGCTGAGTATCAAGTAATTGAATTCGAGCCAAACAAAAGCACCAAAGGGTTTCAATCATTTTTGCAAGAAGCAGATTTAAATTTGTTTGAGGTATCATGATTATATTCGAAACAGTAATAGCTGATGTAGCTGAAAATTTATGTCGCCAAATCACGGCAAGTTTACCAGAGTATTTTGGATTGCCAGAAGTGAATGAACATTATGCACAAGGCGTTAAAAAATATATCAACTTGGCAGCAAAAATAAATGATCAATATGTTGGTCTTATCTCATTAGAATTTCCATACCCTAATAGCTGCAATATCTATTGGATGGCTATTTTACCTGAATATATGTCTCAAGGAATTGGCACTAAACTAATTGATGAAGCATGCAGCATTGCTAAAGACAAACTTGCTAAGACCATTACTGTAGAAACTTTATCGCCTAAAAACGCAGATGAGAATTATCTAAAAACTTATCACTTTTATTTAAGGCAAGGCTTTATTCCATTATTTGACCTCAAACCTCAAGGCTATGAATGGAGTATGGTTTATATGGCAAGGAATCTTGAAGGCTATTATTCTCATCAGAAAAATAAAAATCGCTCAATTAGGTTTTTAAAGCAATCTGATATCGCAATAATGGTTGAAGCTTTTTCTAAAGCAAATTGGCCTAAACCAGCTGCTAGTTTTGAAGGCTATTTGCAAGAACATAAAAATGGCGAAAGATTAATCTGGGTTGCTTATTTGAAAGGCGAATTCGCCGGCTATATAACCCTAAAATTTCAATCAAAATATCAACCATTTTTGGATAAGAATATCCCTGAAATCAATGATTTTAATGTATTGCCTGCGTTTAGAAAACAAGGCATAGGTCTAGAGTTATTAAAAATCGCTGAAAATGCAGCGCTATCTAAGAGTGAAATAGTAGGCTTAGGAGTTGGATTATATGAAGGCTACGGCGCTGCGCAAAAATTATATATAAAACAAGACTATATCCCTGATGGATTAGGCATTACTTATAATTGCACTAAAGTAGAGTATGGAAACAATGTTATACTAGATGATGATTTGGTATTATGGTTTACCAAGAAGCTGAAGTAAATTTAGGAGGTTATTATGACTGACAGAAACAAAGATAATGTTTATAAATCCTACGACAAAATGTTTAATTGGTTTGATGAGCACCGCTCACGCGATCTTTTTGAGAAGCCATATCTTGATTTAGCAATAAGCTATTTGAAACCTAATGCTAAAATCCTTGATCTTGGTTGCGGTATGGGTGAACCAATTGGTAAATATTTCATTGATAATGGATATCAGCTAACTGGTATCGATGGAAGCTCAAAATTGATCGACTTAGCTAAGGCCAGATTTCCTAAAGGTCAGTTTATGGTTGGTGATATGAGAGAGGTTAGCTTAAAGGAAAAATTTGATCTGGTTCTCGCTTGGAACAGCTTCTTTCATTTATCTAAAGATGATCAACGCTTAATGTTTAAAATATTTGAAGACAATATAAACTCAGGTGGAGTTTTAATGTTCACCTCAGGTCCTAGTGATGGCGAAGTATGGAGTGATAATGGTGGTGAGATGTTATATCATGCCTCCCTTAACCCAGAAGAATATAAGAAACTATTAGCCGAACATCATTTTGAGATAATAAAATATGCGTTAAATGATGAAGGCGGCGGATATATTTGGGTAGCAAGATGCCAACAAAAATGAATAAATTATTATTAGCTTTTTTATGGATATTTATATCCTTTAGTGCAAGTGCATCTTTAGGCTATAATGCCGGTTTTCAAAAGCTAATTTATAATAAAGATAAAATTACAATAGCTTTATGGTATCCAAGTGAAGCAAAAGAACAAGAAATTTTCTATTGGAAGTGGAATGGCAGCGCAGCTGAAAATAGTACGTTTCCTAAAGGCGCATTTCCTATGTTGATATTCTCGCATGGCATGGAAGGCAGTATGTATAACCAATATTATCTAGCAGAATATATGGCTAGAAATGGTTATATCGTAGCTGCCATTGAACATGATGATAAGGCATATACATTTCAAACTTTAGTGGATAGACCATTATCTACCAAAAGAGCTATTGATTTAATTTTAAATGATTCAAAAATTAATACTCACATCGACCCAAATAAAATTGGAATGTTAGGTCATTCTCTTGGTGGATATACTAGTTTTGTTATTGCAGGTAGAGAGCCTGATTTTTCTAACCATCCTAGCTTGAGTGGCTTACCAAACTTCCTTAAAAAATTCTATATTAAGTTCAGAAATTTCGATAATAATTTTTATGACAGCCGCGTAAAAGCTATAGCTGTACTTGCTCCAGGTCTTGGAACTTTATTTAATAAAAAATCCTTATCTAAAGTTAGCATCCCTGTTTTAATTATTGAAGCTGAAAAAGATGAAGTAGTACTTGATGGATCAGCCTCTTTATATAAAAATAACTTACCAAAAAAGCCTGAATTCATGGTATTAAAAGGCGCAGGACATTATAGCTTTTTGGCATTATGTGATGAATATTTGCAGAAAAATTTTGCTGAAATATGTTATGATCCGGAGACTCCAAGAAAAGAGCTGCATAAAATAATTCAGCAGCAAGTTTTATCTTTCTTTAATGAGGTTTTAAAATGATTATAAATAGAATCATTTTATTATTTATTTTGATTTCCAGCAATGCTTTTGCGGAGGAGCAGCTTTATATTATGCTCAATGTTGATAATACTATTGTTGATCGAGTTCAAAATTGTAGCTCTAAACTCATTACTAAATTAGAAAAGCAAAACATTGATGTTCAGCAGTTAAAATTTATCGCGAACTATGAAAATTCGCCTAAATTCATATCGATGTATAAAAAATTATCCGAAGGAAAAGAGCTCATAAATGAATCTAAATATATGAGTAAAATAGGAGTGCAAGAAATTGCTAATAATGAATTTAGTATTACTGAATGCATTGCCATCAGGCCAGCAATTAAAGATTTATTAGAGCAGCTCACGCTGCTTAAAATACCAGTAACAATTTTATTAACCTCAAGAAATGATACCACCAGAACCGCAAATTTACAAAAAAATCTTAACCTCAAGATTGACGGTAAAAATTTCTCTCAAATAACGAAGGTAGTACCAAGAGACTATTTTCGCATAAAACCAAAGGACGTTTCACTTAAAAGCGCCGTAGAACTTAGAAAAAATCTAAGATATATAAAGCCTGATGATTTTGTTATTTTACTTGATCATATTAGCGATAATAGATTTGTAAAAAGTGATCCAAAGAGAGATTTAAATATTTTTGTTTCTAAATTTTCTATAGATCAAACTTATGATTATAATAAAGATAAACTTGAGATGGAGTCTGTAATAGCTAAAATCAATCATTTTATGATTGAGAGATAATAAAAATGACTTTAGAACCAACTCTCCCTGCTATAAAACAACAACTGAGTGAATGCCTTGATCTACTAACCAAGATTTTAGGCACAGATCTTTTGGCTGTTTATCTTTATGGCTCAGCTCTTGTAGGTGGTTTGCAAAAATATAGTGATATTGACTTATTGGTCGTAACAAATCGCGCAACAACCTTAGATAAAAAAAGAGAGTTGGTTACTCATCTGCTTCAAATATCTGGTATTTATATGAAAGATACCAAGCCACCCATTGAAATGACTATTGTGGATAGGTCAGCAATCAATCCATGGCATTATCCACCTCATTTTGATTTTCAATATGGTGAATGGCTGCGTCAATCATTTGAAATGGGAGATTTTGAACCATCATTAAGTCGCCAAATGCCTGATCTCGCTCTGATTGTTACTCAAGTTTTATTGAAGAGTCATATATTATTTGGATCGAGCTCAGAAGAATTATTGGCTCCTGTTCCATATAGTGACTTCATCAAAGCTATGCTCGATGATATGGATAGGCTTTCAAGTGATCTTGGGTCTGATACTCGAAATGTTTTACTTACCTTAGCGCGAATCTGGAGCACGTTAGAAACGGGTGAGATTAGATCCAAGCCTGATGCAGCCGATTGGATTACAAATCGCTTACCTGAAATATACCAACCCGTAATAAATAGAGCCAAATCCATATCTATTGGCTTAGAAGAGGAAAATTGGGATGATATCAAGTTACTTGTGAAACCCTGTGCGGATTTTATCTTAAGTAGAATTAATCAGCAAAAGTTATCAATAAATCTAAAAGATCTATCAAAGGAGATTATGAGCTATGGATAAAGATCAACTTATAAAGCTATACGCGGAAGCCGAAGATTATTTCTTCAAGTCAATTTCTACAAAATTCTTAAATCTAGATGCTGCTGCTATCTGCTATATGACTGGCGTTCCAGTCGCTGATTTAAATATTGTTTATATTAAAAAACATCCAATCGCATTAGATAAGATTTTGAGCCAAAGTAAACTATTTTATGATCAAGCGAATTTTGGATTTATTGTCATTATTCCAGAAGAATTTTGCACAGGCAGAATCAATGATATCTTCAAAGTCGCTGACTATTTTCAGACGGATAAATCTGTCGCCATGACTTTTGACTTAAAAGATCTTATTACCAATGATTTAGCTAATTATAACGATAATACATTAATTAAAGCGAATGATAATAAACTAGAAGATTGGTTAGTTCCGATGACAGCATTCTCGGCAACTGATTATGAGATGTGTATAAAATATGCTGACACTCATAAACTTGCTTTGACCAAGAATTATAAGCTTCATCATTTTAGTCTATACAAAGAAGAAAAGCCAATTGCATCAGTTACCTTGTCATTACATAATGATATTGCCAGAATCGATGATGTGGGGACGTTGCCAGAGTTTCAAGGCAAAGGCTATGCAACGCGTCTGATGAATTATGCTTTATCAGAGGCCAAGAAATTAGGCGCTACTCATTGTTTCTTAGAAGCTTCTGATTCGTAACCGTACAGCCAAGCCGGTCTATTATTTAGGATTAATCTAGTTTAAGAT
>CAYHIS010000014.1:0-23224 GCA_964356785.1 uncultured Rickettsiales bacterium | reverse complement strand
CTGCAAGAGATAGAATTAGAGACAGAGGCTTTTCTGGAATTTTTACCGATGAAATTAAATATGCTAGTAAAACTCTAGCAGAAGAAATAACAAAAGAAACAAAACCAGTAACTGATTTACTAAACACAGTATTTTCAAACATTAAGGAGACTAGCGCTGGTATTTTAAAAGATAGTATAATTGAGATATTTAACACTAAACAAGCAAATATTGCTCCTGAAATAAATCAAGTTTTAAAACAAAATATTCAAAACTCAAAAGAAGAAATAGCAAGATTTCATCAAGAGCTTCAGGAAAAATATGGCTTTAGCAAAGAACAAGCTGATTTGAGCATTAAGTCAATATTAGATAATGCCCATAAAGATGCTGAGTATAAAGTTAGGACTAATAGTGAATTTACACCGATAGCTGCTCCAGCAATTATCATCGCTTGCGCTGAAATTCCAGCATGTGCAATGGGCGTAGCAACATTAACTGCCGCATTATCGAAAATTCTTGTAGATATTTTTAAAGAAACTCATCATATTAGCGAAACTAATGATGATGGTACTATTGTTTGGGAGAGAAAAGATACAAATAGCAATGATGCTACTAAACAAAATGCTAATCGTGAGGCATTATCAAGCAACACCGGAACCCCAGATCCAGATGATTGGGAACCTGACAGAGATTCAAAAAACACTAAATCCAAAGAAAGAATAAATCAAGTTCTTGATGAAATTAAGAGTAGTCAGCAGAAAGATTTTACTAGCAAAGTTAAGCTTAGCCAGGATGAAGCTTTAGAAGTTGGAAAAAAATGGCTTGAAGAAGGCTACAGAGAAGTGGGAAGACCAGGTGATGGAGTTTTTAGAAGCGCGGATGGATTAAGACAATTTAGAATTGATAAAAATTCTATTTTAGGAAAGCATGATCCATATGAACCTCATATACATTTAGAAAAATTTGATATTTCTGGTAAAAAATTGTCTAACTGTCATATAATTTTTGGTAATTAGAAAAATGGTTATTAAATTTAATATTAAAGGAAAAATATTAAAGGGTGATTATAGCCCAAATGGAGAAATCTTAATTGAAGAAAACTCAGATAGTCCAGGTACATATTATATATATATATGGCCTAAAGATGGCACGTGTTGGCCTAATAGTGAGAAAGAAATGCTATATGATGATTGGCTTGAAAATTATGAAAGATTATTAGAGAATATAGAAGATAGAAATTGGGAAATAGACTGGGATTTTGAAAAGAAGACAAATTCAAAACAATAATTTAGAAATTGGTGAATTATTTGTGAAACACATAGAAACTTACGATAATGGGTACACGCTTGGAATAGCAGCGCAAGCGGCTAAGAAAAACAGTCAATGGACGTTAGAGCCGGTTGTAGGCGCTTCCTCTCAAGAAGGATATACAAGAGCCACCATTGGCGCAGGTGAGATTCGTCATGTTGAACGAAGTGAAACATCCAGTGGATCCTTCGACTACGCTCAGGATGACGATCCTCTTATAGGGGAAAAGCTCCTTCTATGATACTGAGTTATGCCATATTTTTCAATAGCTTCTATATGAGCTTTTGTTCCATACCCAGCATTATTCTTCCACATATATTCAGGATGAATTAAGTCTAATTCATGCATTATTCTATCTCTTGTAACTTTAGCAATAATTGAAGCAGCTGATATAACATATTCAATTGCATCTCCACCCACAATGACCTTAACTTCTTCACATTTAATTTTTGGCGCTTTATTGCCATCAACCAAAATTAGATTTGCTTCTATATTCAAGTTATAATAAGCCCTTTCCATAGAAAGCATAGTAGCATTTAAAATATTGATTTCATCAATTTCTTCAACGGATGCAATCCCTACTCCAATTTTTCCCTTAGAAAGAATCTCATCATATAGAAATCCTCTTTTTTCGGCTGAAAGCTTTTTTGAATCATCAATTCCATCAATGCTCATTTCAAGAATTACAGCAGCAGAAACCACAGGCCCAGCTAATGGCCCTCTCCCTGCTTCATCAATGCCCACAATTATCATAAAAAACTCTTGTATAAATTAGAATTCTCTATTATATTAGCCTCTTAAATTTCACACACAAGAATTTTTAAAGTGCCAATTGGTAATTTCTTGTGGAGGCTTTAACTTTAAAACAATGGATTATTTATGAAAAAATTACCTACAGTAACTATTAGCGAGCTTATTGAAGCTGGTGTTCATTTCGGGCATAAAACAATGCGCTGGAACCCAAAAATGAGTTCATATCTTTATGGTATAAAAGACGATATACATATTATCGATCTTCAACAAACTCTTCCTTTATTATATTCAGCTTTAAACAAAATATATGAAGTAGCTAAAAATAACGGTCGTATTTTATTTGTTGGAACAAAAATGCAAGCTTCTGAAATTATTGCTGAAGCTGCAAAAAGATGTGGACAATATTATATAAATCATCGTTGGTTAGGTGGAACTTTAACAAACTGGTCTACAATTAATCGTTCTATAAAAAAATTAGCCGATTTAGAAAAATCAATTCAAGCGGCAGATCAAGATGAAGAAGAAAACAGAATCAGATTTACTAAAAAAGAAAGATTAGACATTACTCGTAAAATTGAAAAATTAGAAAAGTCTTTAGGTGGTATTCGTGAGATTGGTGGTTTGCCTGATTTATTATTTGTGATTGATACAAATATGGAAGAAATAGCTATTAAAGAAGCAAATAAACTTGGTATTCCTGTTGTTGCTATTTTAGATAGTAACTCAAATCCTGATGATGTAGATTATCCTGTTCCTGGAAATGATGATGCTACTAGATCTATAAAATTATACTGCCGTATCTTATCAGACACTATTTTACAAGGAATTCAAGATTCACTAATTGCATCAGGCATAGACATTGGAGAATCCGCAGAAATTTCAGATATACTACAAATGAATGCAAGCCTTGAAAAGAAATCAACAGGAAAACATAAAGAAACAAAAAAGAAAGCTGTGCCTGAAGTAAAAAAAGAAGCAGAAGAAACTAAGGCTACTAAGAAAGAAGAAATAACTGAAGCTCCTAAAAAAAAGGAAGAAATAGCTAAAGAAACAAAAGCTAAGGCTCCCAAAAAGAAAGAAGAAATAGCTGAAGTTAAAACAGAAACAAAAACGAAAAAAACAAAAACTGAAGAATAAAAGAGGTGACAAAATGGCTGAAATTACAGCAAGCTTAGTTAAAGAACTACGTGAAAAATCTGGCGCAGGAATGATGGACTGCAAAAAAGCTTTAGTTGAATGCAATGGAAATTTTGAAGAAGCAGTCGATTGGTTACGTAAAAAAGGCTTATCTGCCGCTGCCAAAAAATCTGGCCGTGAAGCAGCAGAAGGAGTTATTGCATTTGGAACTGGTGAGTCTCAAGCTACAATTATTGAATTAAATGCAGAAACAGATTTTGTTGCGCGTAATGATAAATTCCAGGCTCTTGCACATAATATTGTTAAAACAGCACTGGGCAGCAATAAAGATGTTGAAGCTTTAAAAGCTTCTAGTTACCCTGAAGCTGGTCAAACAGTTGCAGATGCTATCACTAATTGTATTGCAGTAATTGGCGAAAACATGAACTTACGTCGCGTTGGATATTTAAGCGTAGACAATGGTGTTATTGCATCATATATGCATAATGCTATTGCTGATGGATTGGGTAAAATTGGTGTTTTAATAGCTCTTGAATCCACTGGAGATAAAGATAAATTAAATGAATTAGGAAAGAAAATTGCTATGCATATAGCAGCTGCTCGTCCTGAATGTTTAGATATTGCTTCTGTAAATCCAGAAAATCTTGAGAAAGAAAAACAAATTTTTGCAGAACAAGCAAGAAATTCAGGAAAACCAGATAACATAATTGAAAAAATGGTTGAAGGTAGAGTTAAAAAATATTACCAAGAAGTTGTTCTACTTGAGCAAATTTTTGTTATGGATAACAAAACTCCTATTTCACAAATTCTTGTAGAAGCTGCTAAAACAATTGGTGCACCAGTTTCCATTAAGAACTATATTCGTTATGAATTAGGTGAAGGAATTGCAAAAACTAAATCTGATTTCGCTGCTGAAGTAGCTTCAATGACGAATTAATCGTCTAAAATCCCCTGAGGCTTTAGCCTCAGGCTGGTATCTTTTAAAAATCCAGTTCATTGAACTATTTGTCTATTATGAGCTTTCTTTACTTTTCATTAAACTATTAAGTTTATTATCTAAAAACTAGATTATCAAATTGGTATTTTAATGAAAAATTTCAGCAATTTTTTTCAAGCAATTAATAAGGGCCCCACAAACGTAGACACTACTCCTCTTGGCAGCAATACAACTGAAACAACAGATTTTAGTAATATCGGTGGATATATCAAAGGTTCTCTTGGAAGTAACAATACAACAAGTGGAATGAACTTTATTAATGCAGGAAGAACAGCTTTTATTTACGGTATTATTAGTAACTGGTATCTCTTAGTAGTAATACCCGCTATGACTATAACATATAATGTTTTTAAGGCCCTTCAAGATCATGGAATATTAGATATGTTATATAATGAAGTAAAAGGATCTTTAGATATACTTGTTAAAACTTCTATGGAATGCCCTCAGAAAATCACTGATATTGGTGAATTTTTGAATTGTTTAGGTTGGTAATTTATACCAAGTCTAACTTATAATATTTCTCTTCATTCAATGTCCCTTCTGAATGATCTATACATAAAGTAACAGCCGCATCACCAGTAATACTAATTGTAGTCCTCATCATATCAATAATTCTATCGACACCAACTATAAGAGCTATTCCATCCAATGGAAGTCCAACAGCACCAAGTACCATTGGCAACATAACTATAGTTCCACTAGGTATTCCCGCTCCGCCTATTGAACCAAGCGTGGCCATAAAAGCAATTAAGCCATAATCACCAAATCCGAGCACTTTACCGGTCGCCTGAGCAAAGAATAAAGCACATATACTAATATATATAGCTATTCCATCCATATTAATCGAAGCACCTAATGGAAGAACAAAAGATGAGCTAAATTTAGATATCCCTATTTTTTTATGGCAAACATCAATTGTGGTTGGCAAGGCCGCTTTGCTGCTACTAGTGGAAAAAGCAATTGCTTGATATTCGAAGCTTTTTTTAAAGAATGGTTTTGGAGAAAGTCCTGTAAAAACTTTAATCATAACTCCAAAGAAAACATATTGAATAGCAAAAGCAAAATATGCGCAGAATATTACTGCTGCTAAATTGACTAAAATTTCTGCTCCTTGAGTACCTATTACCCAGGCAGTTAAAGCACAAGCTGCAATAGGAGAAAGTTGAATAATTAAATTTACCATCTTAAAAACTAATTTTGATAATATAGCAATAAAATCTCTAATTTGATTAAAATCAGTCTTTTCTAATTTATTTATTGTAATACCTGTAAAAAGCGCAAAAAAAACCACTTGAAGAATGGCCCCTTGAGCCATAGCTCCAATAGCATTATCTGGAACAATCTCCAGCAAAGTTTCAAGAATTCTCCCTAAATTATTTCCTTCAGGAATTTGAGTGAATTTCTCACTAAAATCAAGCTTTAATCCACTTCCTGGTTTCAATAAAGTACCTACAGTCAAACCAATCAAAACTGCAAATATCGTTGTACCAATATACGCAAGACTAGCTTTAAAACCAACTCTGCCTATAGCTTTTGAATTTTCTGCGCTAGTTATGCCACCAACAATTGCAAAAAATATTACAGGAACTATAACCATTTTAATCAAACGAATGAATAAGTCACCAAATGGCTTTAAGTAAACTACTTTATCTCCTAGTATAAATCCTAGGAAAACGCCTAAAATCAGCCCTAGGAGAACTTTTTTCCACAATAACATTTTGGCCTCAAAAAGATTTATTTATAATTTTTTGCTATTTTATCAAATTCAACTAATTTTGAAATAAGCTTTGGCATATCTTTTAAATGCACCATACATGGTCCATCACTTGGTGAATTATCTGGATCTTGGTGAGTTTCTATAAAAATTGCCGCAACTCCTGTAGCTACCGCAGCTCTTGCTAAGGTTTCAACAAACTCTCTTTGTCCGCCACTGGCTCCGCCTTGCCCACTTGGTTGTTGAACGGAGTGAGTGGCATCAAACACAACTGGATAACCTGTTCTTGCCATTATTGGTAAGCTACGCATATCAGATACTAAAGTATTATATCCAAAGGAAGTACCTCTATCAGTTAGCATTATATTTTTATTGCCGGCGGACTCTATCTTTTCTACTATATTTTTCATATCCCAAGGTGCTAAGAACTGCCCCTTCTTAACATTAATTACCTTACCAGCTTTTGCAGCTGCAATTAGCAGGTCTGTCTGTCTACATAAAAAAGCAGGAATTTGAAGAATATCCACATGTTTTCCTACAATTGAACATTGCTCTTCTGAATGAACATCGGTTAGCACTGGACAGGAAAAAGTTTCCCTTACTTCTTCTAAAATTGGCATAGCAGCTGCAAGCCCTATTCCTCTTTTTCCACTTATACTGGTTCTATTTGCTTTATCAAAAGAAGATTTATAAATAAACCCTACACCCATTTCTTTAGCAATGTACGAAAGCGCCTCTGCCATTTCAAGTGCGTGTTCACGTGATTCAATTTGACAAGGCCCAGCAATCAACACTAAAGGTAAATCATTTCCAATTTTAACATCATCAACTTTAATATGCGTTACCATAGATGAACTCCTTAAGTTTCAATAAAGATTCAGTATAAACATAATAAGTAAACTAGGCAATATTAGTTTAAAAGTAAATTATTGACAGTTACCTTCTTGAACCTGCCCTACAATTTCTGCAAACACCACCGGCACAGCATCATTTGCAATTGGAAACCCTTGATAATATATGGTATTTACAACCGGCTGCGCAACAGGTATATTTATAGTTGCTGTATTTACTGTATCATTTGCAATTGGAAACCCTTGATAATATATGGTATTTACAACCGGCTGCGCAACAGGTATATTTATAGTTGCTGTATTTACTGTATTATTAGATAATTGATGATTGTTAAGTTGATTAACATCTAAAAGCTCAAAAGGACTTTGGTTTTCCTGATCATCTAAGACCCCTTGAGTAAATGTAGAATAAAGTCTATCTTCCTCTGGTGGGCTTCCTTCCCACCATCTAGATAACATTCCTAAAAATCCACCATTTAATTCATAAACTTCATTCCATATAGAATTATCAAAAAAATTATCTAAACGCATTATATCATTGTAAGCTTCTCTGGCTTGTTCTAACGTATATGCTTCATTACTGATTCTTTCTAATCTCGCATGCGCCACTAACCAAACATTTTCACAGAAAGGATCTCTTATTATAATATCTCTATTATAATTTCTCTCAGAGTGAAATTCATAATAATCATTAACCATTTCTTTGGCTTTATTGTGCATCACTTCACGTGATAGATCAGGAGTTATTTTATTCTTTAAAAAACCAAACATCTTACTTCCTTTAGAATATTAATGATCATTTAAATATAAATTAAATGGAGCTGGAAGAATTTTTATAGAACTATTGCTATTATCATTAGTTAATTGTTGTGTTTGATAAAATTCTTCATTAAATACTATATTCTGATTATTAAGTAACTCATTATCACCTATTGCATTTAAGATATTTGGTGACACATTATGCACTTGATTTTGATTTAGATTAATATCAACTACATCATCATTATCCAAAAGATCCTCTATAACTCCTTGACTAAATGTGCTATCCACTCTTTCATGAACTTTCCAAGAAATTTTACTTGTAAACCTATTAATAACCCCTAAAATGCCACCTGTTTCATTAATTGTCTCATACTTGATTGGGTTATTAAAAACACTATTATCTAGCTTTGTTATATCATCATAAGCCTTTTTAATCTCTCCTAAAGTTAAATTAGGATTTTTGATTATTTCTAGTCTTTTTTGCTCGTTTAATTTCATTTGATCGTAAAATTTAACATCTAGATGAGTGGAACTTGGATTAACATTTAATTGATTCATTTGCCTAGTATTATACTTACATATTATATCTTCAGCAATAGACCTCATATCTTCAAGAGATGGATATATTTTTTTCGGAAATTTAAATAAATTAAACATTTCTTAACCTTTCAATTATTAACAATAGTTAATTATCATAATATTTAATAATTTACAAGCTTAAAATGATCTTGCTAAAATGTAAATAAATTACTAATCTAGTCGCTATAAAATTTTAAAGGTTTGTGATGAATATATTTAATGAGATAAAGATTGAAATAAATAAGTTATCAAAATTTTTGTATGATTATTTACCTGACCAAAATGCTTTATCTATAGAATTTCCGAAAGATCCTACTCATGGAGATTTATCTACAAATATTGCAATGGTGTCATGTAAAGATTTAAAAAAGTCCCCTATAGAAATCGCAAATAATTTTAAGTTAGAATTAGCAAAATTACCTTATATTGATTCCATATCTATTGCGGGACCTGGTTTTGTAAATTTAACACTTAAAACATATATTTGGTATGATTTAGTTAACCAAATAATAAACTTAAATACTAGTTATGGTGACAATAATATTGGAAATAATGAAAGTATAAACATTGAATTCGTTTCATGTAATCCAACAGGACCTATGCATATTGGCCATTGTAGAGGTGGAATATATGGAGATACCTTAGCGAATCTAATGAAAAAATGCGGATATAAAGTAACTAAAGAATTTTATATTAATGATGTTGGAGCGCAAATATCCACTCTTGCAGACTCCGCTTATCTCAGATACTTAGAAGCATCTGGAAAAAATATAGGCGAAATACCAGAAGGCCTATACCCTGGTGATTATCTGATTCCTATAGGAAAAAAATTATTTGAATTTTATGGAAATGAACTTAAATCTCTAGATGAGATCGTACGAAAAGAAAAAACAAAAGAAATCGCAGTAAGTTCTATGATTGAACTTATAAAAAAAGATCTTGAAAGCTTAGGAATAAATCATGATATATTCTTTTCTGAAAAGCAGCTTCATTCACAAAATAAAATCTCCGAAATAGTAAATAATTTAATAGCAAGAAATATTGTCTACAAAGGTATTTTACCCCCCCCAAAAGGCAAAGCGAATGAAGATTGGCAAATGCGTGAGCAATTGCTAATTAGATCAACTGATTTTGGCGATGATGTGGATAGATCATTACAAAAATCTAATGGCGAATGGACTTATGCAGCAGCAGATATTGCTTATATGCAGAATAAAATAGCTAGAGGATTTAATAAAATAACCATGGTTTTAGGGGTAGATCATTTAGGTTACAACAAAAGAATGCAAGCAGTAGCACATGCTTTAGCTGGAGATAAGCTAGATTTTCAAATTAAATTCTGTCAGTTAGTGAATTTCTTAAAAAATGGACAGCCTTTAAAAATGTCTAAAAGGAAAGGAAACTTTATTAGTGTTCAAGACGTTTTAGATGAAGTAGATAAAGACCTAGTACGTTTCATGATGCTTACTCGTAGAAATGATCAAGTTATAGATTTTGATTTAGAAAAAGTAAAAGAGCAATCCAAAGATAATCCTGTTTTCTATGTTCAATATGCTAATGCAAGAATAAATTCCATCTTGAATAATGCTTTTGAACAAAATCCAGAATTTATTAAAAGAATTAACGATAAATCATATAATTTAAGCTTCTTAAATAGAGAAGAGGAAATTCATCTAATAAAAATTATAGCAAACTGGCCAAAGATCGTAGAATTATCTTGCCTTCATCAAGAACCGCATAGACTTGCTTTTTATGTAATTGAATTAGCTTCCGAGTTTCATAGTTTCTGGAGTAAGGGTAATGAAGATCCAACCTTAAGATTCATCATAGCAGATAATTTTGAATTAAGTTTAGCTAGACTAATGCTCGCAAAATCTGTTAAGATCGTAATAGCTTCTGCTTTAAAAATATTTAATGTAAAACCTGTAGAAAAAATGTAGGTATAAAATGAATAAAAGATATAATATTATAGCCTTAACTATTTTAATCTTAACGGCTACGGCAATTAGCTACACTAGTTGGTATATCTATAACTCTTCTAAAAACAAGCAAGAGGGAGATATTATAATAATTACAGCAGAAAAAGAAGAGATTAAAACAGAGCCAGCTGATCCAGGAGGAATGGTTGTGCATTATATGGATAAATCAATTTATGACACCGTTGGAAGCAATACTAAAAAGCCTGCAGATGAAAATGAAAAAACCCTCCCTCCCACAGAAGAGCCTATTGATAAAAATATAGTTATTCTAAACGAAGAAAAAAACACAACTCAAGAACAGTCAGAAACTGAGGTTAAAGATTCAGTCTTAATAATTGAGGAGCAAGAATATATAATTCCAGTTGTAAAGCCTGAAGTTTCGCAAAAAATCATACAGCAGACTACTACAAACGAAGATAAATTTTATAAAATTCAAATAGCCGCGATGAGAACGCAAGCTAATGCAGAAAAAGAATGGAGTAATTTATCTAAAAGATTTCCTAAAATTCTTAAGAATTTTGAACATTACGTAACTTCAAAAGATATAGAAGGTAAAGGAGTGTTTTATCGTCTGCAAATAGGTCCATTCAAAACAGAAGCCGAAGCTAATAAAACCTGTAAATTGCTGAAAAACTCGAATATTAACTGCTTTATCGTAAAACCTAATTAAATTTCAGAAATTTGTGCTATTTATTCAATTAAATCCAACGTTTTAATTTACAAAACAGATAAGGTAAACATGCAAATAAAATCATTACAAAAATAGCTAATTCAAAACCGTATTCTGATTTTGCAAATGGAATTTGATCAAAATTCATTCCATACACTCCACCAATAATTGCTGGAGGAAGAAAAATTAGCGCTGCAATTGATAATACTTTAGTAATGGCATTTTGTTCAATATCAAGTAATCCAAAAGTTATATCAAGGAGGAATCCAGCTTTATTACTTAAGAAAGAAATTTGCTCTTCTAAAATACTAACTTGATGAAGCAGATCTTGGAATTTTTCTAACTCTCCAGGTGAAGGTTTTATTTGATTAGATTTAGCTATAAAATTTAAAGCCCTAATAATACTGGTTATGCTTTCATGATGCTTGGAAATAAGATGTCCTTTCTTACCGATAATATTAATATTATTTTTTAATTTTGAATCTTGATTTTTTGCTAGTTCATCTAAATAAAAAGTTGAAAAAGATAATTGATCTAATGAACTATTAATATTATTGAGATTTTCATCGATATCATTAATTCTAGCTTCTATTAAGTAAGCAAAAAAACTGTTAGGGGTTATAATCTCTGGGTTATTTACAAGAACATGATTAAGGTATTCTTTGCTTTCAGATATAGCAACACTTTGAGTAGTTATAACCTTATCTTTTGTTAGAATAATACTAACAGTATGCATTTTATTATCATCTATTACAATATTTATGGTTGCATAAACCTCATCTCTTTGTTGATAATAACAGCTTGGTAGTTTTACTTCTTGAATGGTATTATTTCTAGTAATATTTATATTAAAAATACTTGCAATTAGTTTTTCCTCATCTGGAGTCGGATCTTTAATATCTATCCAAATTGGTTCAATCTCTCCATTTTTTAATTCTTCATCGCTAATAGAATAAAGAGAGTTATTGTGTATTGCGTAATAACTTAGCATAGGAATATATAAATCAAATTTTAGTCAACTAATGGTTAAATTGTATACCACTTAATAAAAGAAGTAAATATTAATCTTGTAGAGTGATTGGGAGTGTTCATGATAGATAGACACTATATGAACACTCCTACCTTTTCTATAATCAATAATTGCTTTCAAGATGAAGAAAACTGGCATGTTTTTCTATATTAGAGAAAGATTTGGGATCTAGTCCAGTTAGCCAGCTCTGAGCTTTTAATTTTAGAAGAGTGCACTAACGCGTATTCAATAATGTAATCATTTTGAATTAGAAATTGTAATTAATAATCTATATGCTATAATATAATTACATTATACCAAATCCATCCTGTAATTGGGTATTTAGAATTTGAGATTTGAGCATTATACGGAAATATAAAAAGCTGGGAATATCGGTTATATTTAATGTTTTTTTATTTTTGTAGAATGCCAAAAATCGAATTGATAAATGTTCAATTATAGGATGGTCTTGGTATTAGATAGCAATTATAATAAGAGGTGTACATATGCATAATGTTTCTGTTACCGTTAGGATTCCTGACTTATATTTAGGTATTATTGATTCTTTTGCACTAAAGAAAGGCTCATCTCGTTCGGATCTTGTTCGTAAGTCTATAATTAACTTGGCAGAAAATATTCAAGAAACTGAATGTAAAAATAAACTAGTAGAAGCATCTAAAAAAGTAAGTAAGGCCAGTGCTAAAGAAAATTTATTATTCAACAATACATTGAATGACGGAATAGACCATGGTGAATAATAGATTTTTCCAAGGGGATGTCTGGTTAGCTAATCTCAATCCCTCTAAAAAAACGGAACCAGGGAAAATCAGGCCAGTTCTTTTAATCCAAAGTCAATTTTTATTGGATGCTGGTCATAGCACTACTATCGTTATTCCATTAACTACAAATCTTATAGATCAAGCTGAACCTCTTAGAATTAGGATAGCAGCTGAATCGAGATTACAACATAACTCTGATTTACTCGTAGACCAAGTGAGAGCAATCGATAATTCAAGACTAATAGAAGGGCCACTTTTAAATATTGGAGCTTCAAGATTACAACTTGTTATTAATTCTTTGCAACAATTATTTACTTACCCTTTCTATAATCAATAATTGCTTTCAAGATGGAGAAAACTGGCATGTTTTTCTATATTAGAGAAAGATTTGGGATCTAGTCCAGTTAGCCAGCTCTGAGCTTTTAATTTTAGAATTTCCTCAAACAATAACCCACGATTTATAGAATCTAAATGCGATATAATTTCATCAAAAAGTAGAATTGGTATAACTTTATATTTTTCAATTAACGCATAGGTTTGAGCTAATATTAAATTAAGCATTAAAGCTTTTTGTTCACCAGTAGAGCAATATCTGGCGGGCATATTTTTATCTTTAAATATAACTTCCAAATCATATAGATGCGAACCTAAATTCGTTTTTCCAGAAGAAGCATCTAGCCCCCTGCTCTTCTTTAACTTAATTAAAAAATCAGCTGACAAAGGTTCATTAATTAAACTTAGAATTGCTTTAGGAAATGGAGTGTTATTTTCTTCAATTGCTTTATTTAGCATAATAATAGTTTTTATTCTAGCATCACTTATGAGGTTCGCTGAATCACACATATTTTGTTCTAAAGCAGACAGCCAATGCTCATCTCCAATATTTTCTTTTAGCAGCTTGAGACGTTCTCTCCTAGACTGTTCGTACTTACTTAAATTACTAGAATGCTCTACAAAGAAATTAGATACTATCTGATCAAAAAACACCCTTCTTTCACTACTTGGCCCTATAAATATTTGCTGCATTGATGGTGTTAGCCAAATAATGTTTAAAAGCTCTGCAAGTTCAGTTTTTTTCTTTATAAGCTCTCCATCTATTTGAACTAAACGAGTATCAGACTTTAAATTAGGCTTTACATTCCTGTAGGTCATAACTTCCTTTGGTCCATATACTGTTCTTAGTTCGGCAGTAATATTCCAAATATAGTCTGGATTATCTTGATTATTTAATTCAGAAATCCTGGCTCCTTTCAGCCCCTTAGAAGAACTAATTAATGAAATGGCTTCTAAAATATTAGTCTTTCCTATCCCATTTCTTCCTGTAATTACCACTGGTATTGATTCAATATTATCAAACCTAAAAACTTTATGGTTACGAAAGTTATATAATTTAAGTGATTTTAAAGAAGATTGAAAAATATCAGGCATAACTCCATAGACTCATTTACTTTGCTAATATTTGATATGAACCTTGATTTAGAACCTTAACAAGAGCATCATTACCATAATGAAGAAATTTTTTAACTTCATCTAAAAACGTCTCTTTAGGATACCAAGTTATTTCTTCAACAGGTATTTTTGAAGAAATTTTCTTATTAGATTCAAGCCATATTATAGCCTCTTCTTCTCCACCAATAGCATCTATAAGCTTGAGATCTTTAGCTCTCTTACCTAAATACACTTTTCCATCTGCAACTTTTAGAGCCTGCGCTCTAGTCATTTTACGATTCTTCATTAACATATCTAAGAATATTTCATAGCTATCATTAACTAATTCCATTTGAGCGGATTTTACTTCAGATGTAGTATCTTCAAAAGGATTCGGAGCAGCTTTAAGAGGAGAGGATTTAAAATTCTCAAATTTTATACCTAGTTTCTTAGCGAGTTCTACTAATTCATAATTTTGCGCAATCACGCCTATTGAACCTGTAATGCTCATATTGGCAGCTATAATATAATTAGAAGCCAAAGCAACCATATAACCTCCAGAAGCACCCATTGTTTCAATTACAGAAACCACCGGTTTAATTAGAGAAAGTTTTTTGAGTGCTAAATATAATTCCTCACCTCCAAACGTTGTACCACCTGGACTATCTATATGAACAATTACAGCTTTTACACTAGAGTCACTCTCAAGAGTTTTAAGCTTTTTTATAAGGTCTGTATCATAACCTATAAAACCTACTATATTTATTCTAGCAATATAATCATGCTTAATAGCCTTAGATGAGTTTTTTTGGGCTAGCGACACAAAAAGCATAGCTAAAACAACAAAAAACAACCATTTCCATTTTTTTATCTGGCTTCTTAGTTTCTCACGATCATACATTAAGTCTGGGATTATATTCATAATTAGTTACTACCTTTACATAAAATTGACTTAGAGGCTCTCTCACTCGCAGTTTTTAACTGACCACAAGCAGCAAAAATATCCTGCCCCCTTGGAGTGCGCACCAACGCTTGATATCCAGCATCTTTAATCACTTTAACAAAAGCATTGATTCTATTCTTAGAAGAGCATGTATAATGACTCCCAGGCCATGGATTAAAAGGAATAAGATTTATTTTGGCGGGAATTCCTTTAATTAACTTCGTTAACTCAACTGCATGCTCAACATAATCATTTAATTGATCTAACATAACATATTCAAAAGTAATCCTATTATGTTTATCAGATGGATATTTCCTGCAAGCATCAAGTAATTGGGCAATATTATATTTTTTATTTAAAGGAACTAAGATATTTCTTAGATCATCTTTTACTGCATGCAATGAAATCGCCAAATGAACGCCTAAATCATTTGCGCAATTTTCAATCATCGGAACAACACCTGAGGTTGATAAAGTAATTCTTCTGCGAGGAAAGTTAACTCCCTTTTTATCCATAAGTTTCTTTAACGCTTTAACGACATTATCATAATTATATAAAGGCTCCCCCATTCCCATCATGACTATATTAGTAATTTTAGGAGTTTCATGCCAATCATTTAACTGGTCTTTGGCTAACAATAATTGTTGCAGAATTTCACTTGCTGTAAGATTTCTAACAAATCTCTGAGTGCCTGTATGACAAAAGCTACAAGTTAAAGTACAACCAACCTGAGAGGAAACACATAAAGTACCTCTAGTTTCTTCCGGAATATAAACTGTTTCTATTTGACTTCCATCTTCTAACTTTAATAACCATTTTATTGTGCCATCAATAGATTCTTGTTTAACAGCAACTTCAGGTCTAGAAATTTTAAAATGTTCACTTAAGGATTTTTGAAAATCTTGTGAAAGATTTTTCATTTGATCAAAGCTCGTCACACCTTTTTTATAAAGCCAATGCCATACTTGTTCCGCGCGAAATGCCTTATGTTCTAAGTTTTCAATTTCCTTAATTAACTCTAATCTATCCAATTCATTAATATCAATCATGATTAATACATCCAGCATTCTTGATTGAGAGTGTCAGTATTCTCAGGATTAGCATATATTTGGGTATCACCTTTTTTATATGCAGTAAACTGATTTGCAAGCTCTAGTCTACCCTTCTCTGTAAGCTTGCAGCTCATTTTTAAATCAGTTGGAGTGAATTTTCTTGTTCTAATCATAAACTTATATTTATGAATGCAGTATCCTTGTTCAAAACCAATAGTCTCCATTTCTCTATACACACCAGGCATACCATCTATAGGAAGTTTACATTTAAATGGAGTGCATTTATAAATATAATAATCTGTATACTCACTACAATCTCCTAAAATCGGCTTCTTTTTCTCTTCTTTTTGTGCGGCCTTATCCTCTACAGCAAAGCTTACACTAAAAATCAGCAATATACTTAAGATAAAAATATTTTTCATAACTCCAACATGCTAAATTTATTGACTTATTGAACGGTATACTCTTTATATTTCAAAAGTTGGAAGGCGCTAGAAGCAAAGTTTACAAAATAGTAAATGAGCCTTGACGCAACGCACCAAATCCTGAAGTATGAAGAGTATATATATCATATATATTGTAATTTATCTAGAACAGTTTGTAAAATATAGGTTGCTGAAGCTTTATCATTTATTTCAGATTGTTGTTTTCTAGTTAATTGCATTTCTTTGAAATAACGCCCTACAGCAGCCGTAGATAATCTTTCATCTTGCAAAAAAATTGGCTGCTCAAGCACAAGTAGATATTTCTTTATAAATTTATCTACCATTTCGCATGCTTCTCCTGCGTTACCATCCATTTGCAAAGGATATCCCACCACTATGCCATATATTTTTTCTTTTTCTATAATTTCTTTGATATAATTAATTGAGAATTTTCGTTTTTTTAGGTTAAACACCGTAAGGCCAGTGGCTAAGAATTTTTGCGGATCGCTTAGTGCGCAGCCTATTCTGACTTTGCCTATATCAAACCCAATAAGTCTATAATCATTTTTTAATAGATCTTTAAATTGATTTACATCAAAATTTATCATTGTTAGTTGACAACTCCAAAACGAACATTTATATATATTACTTCTATAAGTGGCTGGGTAGCTCAGATGGTTAGAGCACGGGACTCATAAGCCCGGGGTCGGGGGTTCGATTCCCTCCCCAGCTACCAAACGTTACTTCCTGTTTATCATTTTTTTAACAATATTTCTAGCTATTTAGTTAATAATAAATAATTTCTTCCCATTTGGATAAATTGATCTATTGATAATTCTTCAGGTCTTTGAGTCAATGAAATATCAGTATTTATAATTAAATTATCAATATCTTGATGAGCTTGTTTTAGGGTTGAGCGCAGCATCTTTCTTCTTTGATTAAAAAGAACGCGACAAATAAATTGCACTGCTTCAATAAGCTCTACTGTAGGCAGATTATTCTTAGGGTAAAGACTAATAACGGATGAAGTTACTTTAGGCGGAGGGAAAAAAGCCTCTGGCTTTAAATCAAAATGAATCTCTGAATCACATAGCAATTGAGAAACAACAGCTAGTCTTCCATAATCTTTGCCTCCAGGCTTTGCTACGATTCTTTCGGCTACCTCCTTTTGAAACATCAAAGTAAGAGATTTCCAGTGATTTACATTTTCTAGCCATTTAAATAATAAGACTGTACCAATATTATAAGGAAGGTTAGCTATAATCTTAGCATTAGGTTTAACTAAAGCTTTCTCGTCTATCTTTAACGCATCATTATTAATAATTTTTAAAATTGGGTATAAAATTTTTAACTCTTCCAGAGCGGCTATACATCTAGAGTCTTGCTCAATAACCGTTAAGCTTGATGGGCTGGCAGCTAAAATAGAACGAGTTAATCCTCCCGGCCCCGGCCCTATTTCTAAAACTTCTTCACCTTGTTTTAATCCTGAAGCTCTTACGATTTTGTCTGTAATATTCTGATCTAAAAGAAAATTCTGCCCCAAATTCTTTTTAGGCTGAAGACCGTATTTATTGATAACGACGCGTAGTGGTTCCATGATTTATTAATTTATGCAAATATGTTGCAGTAGGATAGTATATCTAGTAACTTAAATAAAGAATTTTTAAAAGGTATTTAAATTGAAATTAATTATACCAAGTTTTTGGCATAAAAAAAACATATTAAGTAAAATATTATTTCCTTTAGCATGCTTATATAGTTTTATTAGTTCTAGGATAAGAAAACCAAAGCTAATATATAATTCTTCTGCAAAAATCATGACTATTGGTAACATCACTATGGGAGGAGCCGGAAAAACTCCTGTAGTTCTTTCAATTGCAAAAATCTTAAAAAACAACTCCAATAAAAAAATCTCTATATTAACCAGAGGATATAAAGGAAAGCTTAATGGTCCAATAATGGTAGAAAATCACCATACTATAAAAGATGTTGGTGATGAAGCTTTATTACTGAAAAAAGAAGCTCCAACATGTATATCAAAAAATAGAATTGAAGGAATAAAGTTTTTAGAAAAACAAGGCTATGACATCATTATAACTGACGATGGGCTTCAAGATAAAAGATTCTTCAAAAATCTATCTATTCTTGTGATTGATAGTTATTTTGGCTTAGGCAGTGAGATGATATTTCCTGCGGGACCTTTGAGAGAAACTCTATCCTCCGGTCTAAGTAAAGCTGATCTTGCTCTAATAATTGGCAACGGAAACTATAAATTAAATAGCAAAACCACACCCATTCTAAGAGCAAATATAATAAACAAAATTTTACTTACAAACGAAAAACTTGTTGCTTTTGCTGGAATTGGAAATCCAAATAAATTCTTTCAAACTATAAAAGACGCTGAGGCAGATATAGTTGATCAAGTTTCATTTCCAGATCATCATGAATATAGTAAAAAAGATCTTGAGAAGCTTATAAAACTTGCTAAAGAACATGATGCAAAACTGATTACAACAGAAAAAGATTATGTAAGAATTAGTCAAGGATACCAAGACAAAATTAAAACATTACCAATAGAGTTAATATGGGAAGAGAATGAAATTTTAATGAAAGAAATAAATACCAAACTATTAGATAAAAAAGATTTTTAATATAAGGCATAAATTTTACTAGATTTAATTTTCATATCTTGCTATAACTACAACACCAACAGGAGAGGTGGCCGAGCGGCTGAAGGCAGCGGTTTGCTAAACCGTCGTACGTTATAAAGGCGTACCGGGGGTTCGAATCCCCCTCTCTCCGCCAGTTTTAATGGCTCAAACTCAATCTCCGCTCGTTTTTTAACATTTTGCTTTTTATCCTCCACACCCCAGCCTCTGCGGTCTTTAGCTCCTCCAGAAAGCAAAATATTAGGGCTACTTTTTAGCTTGAAATTTATCCAAATTTGACTGATTTTTACCCCAAAATCTCCCCAATTTTGTCTCCAATCTCCGTTTCATGTATACCTTTCTAAAAAAGGTAAGCATAGGAAAATGCTAGGCTACAAAGGAAGTTCGCAAAAGACACGAGTCGGAGTGGCATATAGGTATTCTTACGAACTTTTTATGTAAATACCAACATTATAAGTTGCTAAGATCCAAGCTTCTCCTATAGCTCTCCACTATCTTGATTGTTTACTAGCCCTGCTAAATGTAGAGATATATCAATATTTTCTCCTTCATTATGATTATTATGACCTGTAGTCTGATTTATGTTATTTACAAATTCTGAATCAGTAAATTGATGAGTCATTGCTATCAAAGTAGGAGCCTTTGTTGGGTCAATACTAGGCTTTTGATTGCAAGAACTAGATGAGCTTACTATAGAAGCGCTATCAATCTCTTCTTGAATTGAGTCTTCCATCAAGTCTAAGTTTTGCGTATTGATAGATTCAATTGATAAATAATGATTGCCAGTGTAAGCTAGTCTAAGTGGCTCCGTAACCTGTCCAGCATTATTAGTTGGTGATAAATGAGTAATACTTCCATCCGTTAAAAAAATATCTATACTTATACCAAGATCATTAACTAAAGCTTGCATTATAGGATTATCTGCCCATGTTCCATTTTTTGACATTTCAGCGATATAATCATCTAAAGTTTTCTCTGTAAATCCTTGAAATTGATTAGGATGCTCAAGCATATATTGTATTGCAAATTTTCTTAATTCCTCATGAGTCATTATCTTCTTTGCATTCATCATTTCTAATTGTCTTGCTATTGCATGGAAAAAGCAGTTTCCATCAGCTCCAGCTTCAATTGTGTGCATATCTAAAGGAGACAAAATCTGATTCAATTGATTTATTAAAACTTCTTTTTCTTCTTTAATCTCACTGATTTTGCTAGTACTAGAATCTCTGGAATCGTGCTCAGAATCAGATGAGTATATTTCTGATAATTCACTTCCTCTTTCAGAACCCCCATAACTACTTGGTAGGTTAGAATCGATTACAAATTCCCATTCTATTCCATATTGATTGCATGTGTTTTTGATAATTTCTAAATCTAATAGCTTATCACTTGATCCATCAAATATACAAATAGGAGGAAATCTGGTATCTTGATTCAATGTTTTATCATCACGATCATGGATATATCCTCGTGCTCGATTTATTTTACCTTCTAACGTGCCCCTCTCATCTTCTAACATCTCTATTTTTCTTCCTGCTTCGCGCTCTTCTTCCATTAACACATTTGGCTGATGGTTCCTTTCTTCTATAAATGGAAGGTTATTTGCATCTCTGAAAATCGAGATCCCGTACTGATAGTTTGTACCGTGATACGTAAGCTGAACATTGATGCTGGGTCGCTCTCTTCTTAGCGTCATCAAGACATTATTTATTTGCGCTAAATAACTACTACTAGTGCCAAATCTTGGATTATTCTCATTTTCACCAATGTCAATTACCAAATTCTCATAATTGCCATTAGAGCAGGCTTCCATTATCCATGCCAATACTCCATGTCTTGAATCTTCTAAATTTGTTAATGCATCTGCATGAGATAAAACCATATAACCAGTTATGCGATTGGCAATAATAACATGACAGCATGTATCCATCCCCGCAGTAATAAATCCTGCAACATTTTGGTTCTCAGGCGTAGCTCTTATAATTTTAGCATATCCTCCTTGAGGAACATAAATAACTTTCTTCATTTTATTTTGCTTGATTATTGATATAATTGCTAATATGTGCTAGAATGTTACTTATTATATATTAATTTTTAGTAATTGTCATGAAAAAAGTAGGATTTAAGCTTGAAACGACACCAACTGTGCAATATGACAGAAATGAAGTAAAAAATTTCTTAAGAGATAAATATGCCCAATATTTAGTAAAGTACTCTCTTAAAAAATTAGCTTCAGGTGAATTTACAAACAATAATGAAGTTACAAATTATACCATAACGATTCTTAATCAAGTATTGAGCTCAAAATTTTCTTCTAATGAGTTGAGAAGAATAAAAGATTTACACAATAAATTTACATTTTTGCAATTTCACAATAACAGCCAAACAGATATGTTTATCCATACGATAACATATCAATTTATTGCCTTGTGCAGCGGTGATAAAAAAGAAACTATAAGTATGGTATGCAATTTGTTAGTTACTGATGAAGAAGGAAAAAAAATAAACTTTAGAGAAGAATTAGACTGGGGTCATTCAAGAACATTGCGTAAAGATGTAGCTAATCTGACAAAAGAGTGCATCAAAGAATTCTTAAAAGAACTGCAAGAAACAGGCAGGATAATGACCTCAGCTGAGTTAGCAGAAGCTCATAAAGCTGAAATTGATTCAAGTACAGATAACTCTTTTAGTTCAACAGATAATGACACCACAAACACAGACCATAGGAACAGTGATTCAAGCACAAGTAGTGGTGATACAACAAATACGCAAGACAGCAATAATAGTAATGATAAAACGACAAATCAAAGGGGATGCTTATCAACTGATATTAATGATGATATAGGTGATAAAAAAGACAAAGATACTGATAATACTGCAAAAAATGAATTAACAGAAGAATCTGAGTTATCTGCATTTATACTAAATTTTCTTGCTTGGATTTACGAATTACCAAAATGGCTACAAGAGAAAATGCTCAACTCAGCTCCTGTTAAAGCATTATTAGATGAAGCAGAAGCAATGGAAGCTATATACAACCAAAGCAACCACTTAATGAAGCAACTAGCTAACCTCTTTACTCATGATAAATCAACGAGCTTAGACGATATTACAGAAGATAAACAAAGTTCTAAAGTTACTCTTGCTAACTTAGAATCAGAAAATGCTATTGTGTTAATTGATACAGATATGATACTTAAAAATTCCCAAGTATCTGGTTTGATCTTACCCATGGTAGCTGTAGAATCAGGTGCTATATTGCCTGATAATGGTTTTGGTGGATTATTAAATTTTAATGGATTAAATGGACTTGAAATATTCTAGTTTAAAGGCTTCTATTTATCAAAACGAATAACTATAATGATAAATAACTCTAAATTTATTTATACGATTTATATCAAAGCAACGCCTGAGAGAGTATGGGATGCTATAATTAAACCTGAACTTACTCGTCAATATTGGGAACATGAGAATATTTCTAATTGGAAAAAAGGCTCGCAATGGCAGCATGTGGCAAACGACAGTAAGCGCACTATCAAATTAGTGGGAGAAATAGTAGAAATTACTCCTCAAAAATTGTTAGTGTTAACTTGGAATAACCCAAGTGATATAACTGAAAGTTCTCGAGTTGCAATTGAAATCACTTCTCACAAAAATGGAACATGTTTAAGCGTAATGCATAATAATTTTAAATCTGACTCAAAAATGCTTGAAACGATTAAAGAAGGTTGGCCACAAGTATTATCAAGTATGAAGTCTTTTTTAGAAACTGGTAAACCGTTTATTACCTGGGAGAACCAAACATAAAAGTATTTCTCTGCTCATCCCACAGATCAGGAATATTCTTATTCATAAAATCCTGTATCTTCAGCTCTCTAGGTTGTCTGCCTTCTACGATCGCTTTAACAATATCTGGTGCGACTTGGTTAAGCCTCAAGATACGGCTCACATATCCGGTGGTTACCTTCTCTTTTGTGGCGATTTTTATCTCCAATCTCCGTTTCATGTATATCTTCTTAAAAAAGGTAAGCATAGGAAAATGCTGGGCTATAAAAGAAGTTCGCAAAAGGTACGAGTTGGAGTGGCGGTAGTACCTTATAAGTTCTATTTATATCTGTTCCTCATTCTATGATTATAAGGTAAGCGTATAGCAAAGCCGGTCTAGAAGAGCCATAAATCTTATGTTACCT
>CAYHIS010000013.1:0-23597 GCA_964356785.1 uncultured Rickettsiales bacterium | reverse complement strand
TTTATTTTTGGAGAATACCAAAAATCGAATTAATAAACGTTCAATTATAGGTGAGAATTGGTATTATATTTTAATAACAAAATTATAGTTGGAATATATATTATATTTTGCTATATTTTGCTACACACTTGCGGTCGTGGCGGAATGGTAGACGCGCAGCGTTGAGGTCGCTGTCTTTAACGAGGTGGAAGTTCAAGTCTTCTCGACCGCACCATGTGATATCAATCCCAGCCTATAATTAAACCTTCATAGTTTAGGCAATTATTGAAAATAAAGTTTTATGAAAAAGATTATAACACGTTTTGCGCCATCACCCACAGGATATTTACATATTGGAGGAGCTAGAACAGCTCTTTTTAATTATTTATTTGCTAAAGCGAATAATGGTGAGTTTTTACTTCGTATCGAGGATACTGATCGCCTGCGCTCTACTAAGGAAGCTGTGGATGCAATATTAAATGGCTTAAAATGGTTAGATCTTAATTGGGATGGAGAGGAAGTTTATCAATTTTCTAGAATTGCAAGGCATAAGGAAGTAGCCTTACAATTGCTTGAAAAAGGGCAAGCCTATAAATGTTTTTTAAGTTCTGAGGAATTAGATATATTGCGCGTTGAATCAATGCGTACTGGTGAACCGATAGTTAGTAAATGGAGAGACGCGCCTAAATCACAACATCCAGATCTACCATATGTCATCAGGATCAAAGCTCCTCTGGAGGGCTCTACTGTAATTGATGATAAAGTCCAAGGCAAGGTGACTACTGAAAATAAAATTCTAGATGATATGGTATTACTTCGTTCAGATGGCACTCCAACTTATATGCTTGCAGTGGTGGTTGATGATCATGACATGGGTGTAACTCATGTAATTCGAGGAGATGATCATCTAGGGAACGCTGCGAGGCAAGCAACAATTTATAATGCAATGAATTGGGAAATTCCAATATTTGCACATATTCCTTTAATTCATGGACCTGATGGAAAAAAATTATCTAAACGTCACGGTGCATTGGGTGTTGAAAGCTATAGAGAAATGGGATATTTACCAGAGGCTTTGGGTAATTATCTTTTAAGACTTGGTTGGAGTCATGGTAATGATGAAATAATCTCAAGAGAGCAGGCAATTGAGTGGTTTAACTTAGAATCTATTGGAAAATCTCCAGCTCGTTTGGATTTTAAAAAACTAGATAATGTTAATAGCCATTATTTAAAACAGACTGATAATGAGCATATATACTCTCTGATGAATCTCACTTTAAGCAAGCAAAGTCGTGAAAATATATTAAAAGGTCTAGATAGCTTAAAACAAAGGGCTAATACTTTAATAGATTTATCTAAAGCTATAAGAATTTATATTCTTGAAGAAGAGATCTTAGTATCAGAAGAACTTTTAAAGTTAATTGATGTTCATATAGTTAAAGAATATGAAGTTCTAATGAATGAATTAATTGATTGGGATAAAAATTCTTTAATGGAGATAGCAAAAACTTTAGCTTTAGAACATAATTTAAAACTTGGCGATATAGCTGCCATGCTTAGAATTACTCTCACAGGATCAACCACTTCTCCAAGCGTATTTGAGATTATGGAAATTTTAGGAAAAGAAAACACTAAAAATAGATTTGTTAATGTTCAATTATAGAATGGACTTGGTATTATTAATCGCATATTAATCTTCTTGCTTTAGCATTATTAGTTAAAATAAAAAATAAAGAAGATGAAATCAAGTCAGAATCAAAAACATGTCCATTTTGCCGATAATATCTCAGAAATTAGAGAATATGATCTCACTTTAAGAGAGTTAAAAGAAAAAGAGCAGGCATGCAATAATCTTACAGTGAACTTAATCTATCGTTTAATAATTGCTAGACAATATCAAAATGCTATAAACCAACTTCAAGATACATTAAGCATATCATATATTAATAGAATATTTGATGATGGTAGAAATTTATTACATTACACATTTTTAAGCGCAACTAATGTACCAGAAACTACTGTAGTTAGACTAGCTACAATACTAATAGAACGGGGTGTTGCATTAGACACTCTAGATGATGAAGGACATTCCCCGTTATATTATGCTAGTATTGGATTAATCTCTAGAACGCCCAGTTTTTGGTTGAATCCACAATATCTACTCGCAGATTTTATACAAGAATCATCAAATATTGAAACAATTTTACAACTTTGGGGCTACCAAAGTCTTGAAGAAATTAAAAATATTTTTAAGGCAACAGAGAGATTAAACATTAATATAAAAATTCTTTCGAAAAGTTCACAAAGTTTCTTCGACGCTCTCACTGATCTTTTTAGCACTTCAAAGATAATTGATTGGACAGCTTATCAATTAAAACAAATAGTGATTACATTAATAAAAAAAGAAAAAAATAACTTAGAATTAAATGATGAATATATAGATACACTTGAGAGCGGAAATTTCAATGTTGACGAAATAATAATACAAGCATTAGCAAACTTTCTCGAAATAACTATTACTATTCATGATAAAGAAAATAGAATAACAGTTTATCAAGGCGAAGATTCTGACGATGATTCTGTTGACCCTACAGATGAATTTCATCTATTTGTTCATAATAACCACTATTTCCCTATTACAGACGATACTCACAATAATCCAAGTTCCTCTAGCTCTAGCAGTTCTAGCTCTTCTTCTAGTTCTAGCAGCTCTAGCTCTTCTTCTAGCTCTAGTAGTTCAGACTCTGGTTTTATAACTAACAACAATAATAATAATCTACTTGAAGATCCTGATCTGTATTCTTATTACGAAGACGAAGAAGTATACTTGCCATTTGCTACTCTACATGAGAATTACAATTCTTCATTTAATAATGCTAACAACGTTAATAATCAATTACCTGAATTAGATCAATTAATAGTCGGAACGTTTAATTATCATGGTTCAGATCTTTGAAATCAATTTGATTATATTATCGCTGGCATCTAGATCTTCTTGCCTTAATATATTAGAAAATCTTTTTAAAATAGAAGGATCATTATCAATAGATTTTATTATTTGTAGCAATTCTATATGGCTATTATTATCCTCTTTAACTAACCATGCCGCTCCCATATCAACAATTGCTTTGGCATTTAGATATTGATGATTATCAGCAGCTGTTGGATAGGGGATAAAAATCGCTGGGATACCCACCTTTATTAACTCAGAAATTGTTGAAGCTCCAGATCTTGCTATAACAAGATTTGCTTCTTTAAATTTATCATTCATATCGTCGAAGAAACTTTTAATCTCACAAGGAATTTTTTCATGCGCATATCTAGATTTAATTAGATCAACATCTTCTTCCCTTGCCTGCTGATATATAAATAATTTCTCTTTTATTTGCGCTGGTAAATTTACAATCATATCTGGAATCATTTTGCTAAACACTTTAGCGCCTTGACTTCCACCAATTATTAAAATTGATAATTTATCGTTATCGGACTTAAGAGTCACTTGAGCAATTTCTGACCTCACAGGATTTCCAGTATATATTACTTTATTCATATATTTAGGCTCTACTCCAAATATATCTTTAAACCCAGTAGTTAAGTATTTTGCATTCCACAGGAATAACTTATTCACCTTACCAATAATGGTATTAGCTTCATGAAGGATTATTTTTCTTCTAAATAATATTGCTGCAATTAATACTGGAAAAGTTGGATACCCTCCAAAGCCCACTACTATATCAGGTTTGGATTTATATATAATCCATAAAGATTTAAAAAAACCTTTTGTAAGAGTAAGAGCTGCCGAAGCAATATTCTTTAAAGATTTACTTGCAAACGGAGCAGAAGGAATAAAAACATGCGTTTTATCAAAGTTATGAAATTTAGCAAATCTAGCATCCCCAGTCATAAGAGTATCAAATCCCTTTTCTTTCAACATTTTTTCTAAGGCTAAAGCTGGAAATATATGCCCACCTGTTCCTCCTGTAGTAATTAGAATTTTTTTTGAGATGGCGGTTTCTATTGTCTTATTTAGTATATTAACACTGACTAGACTTTCATTATAACTAGCTGTAATAGCATTATGTACATTAGCTTTACTCATATTTTCACCTTAAGTTCACAAAATGAAGATTTGCTCTAACACCATATCTTTTCCGTGTTAATGCTAAAATCATACCCATAGCTATAGAAATAGAAAGGATAGATGATCCACCGTAACTAATAAATGGTAAAGTCATTCCCTTTGTTGGTAATAAATGTAATGTAACTCCAATATTTACAACTGCTTGGAACCCAATCTGCATTAATAGACCAGTGGTGGCAATTATGGAAAAAAGATCTCCAACTTTATATATTCTAAATAAACCACGAATAACAATAAATGCAAAAATAAAAATAACTAAAATACCAACTATCATACCTAGTTCTTCACCAACTACAGCAAATATGAAATCTGTATGGGAATCAGGTAAATGCTGCTTTACAACTCCTTCACCAGGGCCAGTTCCATAAACTCCACCATTTCTAAAAGCTTCAATAGATTTTTTTATTTGATAATTCTCACTTTTATCTGGATCTAAAAAACTATTAATCCTAACCGTTACATGAGGAAGAAATGTATATGCCGCAAATAATCCTATAACCCCACCAAGGCCTAGAAAAATTATCCATATCATTGAAAGGCCAGCTAGAAACATCTGAGTTCCCCAGATCGCTGAAATAGTAATTACCATTCCGAGATCAGGTTGTATAGCAAGCAACCCTACCAATACTAAGTACAGAAAAGTAGAGATCTTAAAACATGCAAGGTTTTTGTCTGCGTAACGTCTTATTAATATAGAAGCCGTAACGATAGAAAAAATAGGTTTTATAAATTCTGATGGTTGAATAGAAATAAATCCTAAAGAAACCCATCTTTTAGAACCCTTGATTTCTTCTCCAATAAATAAAACTAATATCAATAGAATTAAAAAGATTATAAAACCAATAAAAGATATTTTTTTTATATCTTCTACACCTAAAAAGGAAATACCCAGCATTATGGTTACACCAAGAAAAAGATAAACCAATTGTCTTTGAATAAAATAAAATGAATGTAACCCAATTCTTTCCGCAACTGCAGGACTTGCAGTTGTAACCATTATTATACTAAATGCAATAATAATAAATGTTGCAGCAAGCATATATCTATCAATAGTCATCCACCATGACCAGAATAGATTTCCTCTAGTTTGATTTAATTCAGCGTCCAACATGATCAAAAGATATTTTTATATACTATGCTTTAATAGTAGTGCCAACTAATTCATCTGTAAACAATTCTCTTAACAAACAATGAGGAATCCTTCCATCAATGATATGAATTTCTTCGCTGTTATTTTCTAAAGCCATTAAACCAGCCCTAATATTACTTGCAAGAGGCGAATTTTCTTTTTCTTTGCTAAGAATTTTATTTGCTTGATCAGGATTTATTTCATAAAGAGTCTCATTTTCTGTATCTAAAATCCCTGGATCATCAGATATAAAAAATAATTTCTTTGCTCCTAATATAGCCGCAATTGCTCCAGATATATCACTTGGATCTAATTTATAAGTTTTACCATCTTCACCTAAAGCTATGGGTGAAATAATCGGTATAATATCTTGATCCTCGAATAAAAATAAAATATCTGGGTTAATCAATGACAAATCACCTAAAAATCCAAAATTCATTGCACTATCATTTAGTCCAAAATCATGACGCGCTATTGTAGCTCTTTTTGCTAATAAGAACTGACTATCTTTTCCAGAAATACCAGCTGCATAACCGCTAGCTTGATTTATTTGTGAGACTATTTTTTTATTTACATGACCACTTAGAATCATTTCTACAATTTCAGCTGTAACTTGATCCGTAACTCGAATATTATCAGTAGCTCCTTTTAAAGTAAATTTATCCATCATTTGATTTACGACGTTACTACCATCATGAATCACAATGATATTTATGCCGGAATTTTGTAGGGCAACAATATCTTCAGCAAAAGATCTCAATAAATCATTATCTTGTAAAATAGATCCAGTGCATTGAATGATAAAATTATTACCACTATATTTTTTTAAATCATTAAAAACAGATGTTAGAATTTTTATAGAATTGTTCATTGCTTAAAACTCATTGATTAGCGTTATAAATATAAGTTCTTAAGTCCATTATACCATTTTTTTTCTTACTACTAGTTAAAATAATATCTGGAAACATGGAGGCATGATTAATTCTATCTTCTTTGGCAAAACTGATTATAGATTGAATTTGTTCTTTGTTAGTCTTATCAAGTTTTGTAAGAACGACTTGATAATTTATTGCATGTTTATCCAATTGCTGCATGAATTCTAAATCATTTGCTTTAAAACCATGCCTTGCATCAATAAGTAAAAATAGACGTTTTAGATTAATTCGATTTTTTAAATAACCTACACTCATTCTCTCCCAAGACTTAACTAAATTTTTAGGAGCTTTGGCGAAGCCATAACCAGGAAGATCAACTAATCTTATATTACTCCCAAGTTGAAAAAAATTAACTTGTTGAGTTCGCCCAGGAGTAACTGAAACTCTAGCTAAACCTTTTTGATTTACTAAAGCGTTTAGCAAGCTAGACTTACCAACATTAGATCTGCCTATAAAAGCAAACTCAGGAATATCACAAGAAGGAAAGATAGCATAATCAGTTGTACCTATTACAAAATTGCAGGGCGCTTTGAACAAGCGCTCCGCATTTTCTTCTAGCTCAGGATTATAATTTAAATCCCTTCCTTCAAGATTTATAGCCTTGGGCTCTTTTGAGTTCATTATTAACCAAAATATTTCCGTTTTTCAGGTCTGCCCTCAGAAGATTTCTCAAAATTAGAAGAAGGTTTTCTATTTCTATCACCTCTTTCTCCTCTATCGCCCCTATTATCACCTCGGTCGCTTCTATCTCCTCTAAAATTTCCTCTTGGAGGTTTATCGCCACTAGGTTGATATGGCGGTCTATCATCTTCTAAAGCCTCACCAGTATCTTGATCGGCTAGTCTCATGGATAATTTGACTTTTCCTTTGGGATCAAGACCTAAAACTTTAACCCAAATTTGATCATTTTCTTGTAAAACATCTGTGATTTTAGCAATTTTTACATTTGAAATTTCGCTGATATGCAGGAATCCATCTCTGTTTGGCATAATGTTAACAAATGCACCAAATTCCATTAATTTTACAACTTTACCAAAATAGGTTTTGTTAACTTCTGGATCGCAAGCAATTTCTTCAATCATTTTCTGGGCTTTCAGACCATTTTCAAGACCTAAAGAAGCAATAGTTACAGTACCATTATCATCAATATCTACTTTAGCTTTACTTGCTTCGCAGATTGATTTGATCATTTTTCCACCTGGACCAATTAATTCACGAATCTTATCTTTATTTACTTTTAAAGTTATAATTGAAGGAGCAAATTCGTTAACGGACTCTCTAGGGGAATCAATCGCAGTAGACATTTTGCTTAAAATATGCATTCTTCCTTCTTTAGCTTGAGCTAAAGCAGTTTTCATGATTTCATAGTTAATGCCTCTGATTTTGATATCCATTTGAAGAGCTGTAATACCAGCCTCTGTTCCAGCAACTTTAAAGTCCATATCTCCAAGATGATCTTCATCTCCTAGAATATCTGATAAAACTACATGCTTATCTGAATCTAAAATTAATCCCATAGCAATACCAGAAACTGGTGATTTAATTGGAACTCCAGCATCCATAAGAGATAGAGTTGCTCCACAAACAGTAGCCATAGATGAAGAACCATTTGATTCAGTAATTTCTGAAACTACTCTTAATGTATATGGGAACTCAGATTTTGTTGGAAGAACCGGTTTAATAGCTCTCCATGCAAGTTTTCCGTGGCCAATCTCTCTTCTTCCTGGCGCTCTAAATGGAGAAGTTTCACCAACAGAGTAAGGAGGGAAATTGTAATGAAGCATGAAATTTTGTTTGCTTTCGCCTTCAAGAGCATCAATAAGCTGTTCATCACTTCCAGAACCTAAAGTAGTTCCAACGATTGCTTGTGTTTCACCACGAGTAAATAATGCAGAACCATGCGCTCTTGGTAAGAATGAAACTTCACACTCAATATTACGAATATCTTTTGTAGTTCGGCCGTCAATACGTTGACCTAACTCAATAATTTGTCTACGTACAATATGTTTTTGTAAACGTTTGAAAGATGCTTGTATGTCAGATTCATTATATCCTGAGTCAAGCATTACTGCAGTCACATGTTTTTTAGTTTCATCAATTTTTTCATATCTGGATTGCTTATCAGTAATTTTATATGCTTCTCTTAAAGCAGATTCAGATATTTGAATCATATTTTCATCAACTTTAGTAGTATCATGCGGTACTAATTGAATTTTTGCTACATTAGCTTCTACTGCCAATTCATTGATCATCTTAATGATAGGTTTCATTGCTTGATGACCAAATTTTACAGCTTCAAGCATTATTTCTTCAGATAAAATCTTAGCTTCTGACTCAACCATAAGCACAGAATCTTCGGTTCCAGCAACTACTAACTCTAATTCACTTTCAGTAATTTCAGATCCTAATTTAGGATTTAATATAAACTCGCCATTTTTGTAACCAACTTTAGCTGCTGCGACCGGTCCTTCAAATGGAATTCTAGAAATTGCAAGAGCTGCAGCTGTTCCAATTATAGCAATAATGTCTGCATCGTGAATATTATCAAAAGACATTACTGTACAGATAACTTGTGTTTCGTGATGATAGTTTTCTGGGAATGTCGGTCTGATAGGACGATCGATTAATCTAGATATAAGCACTTCTTTTTCTGAAGGTTTGCTTTCGCGTTTTAAGAATCCACCAGGAATTTTCCCTGATGCAAAATACATTTCTTTGTAATGCACAGTTAAAGGAAGGAAATCTATACCTTCTTTTGGTTCATTACTTGTGACCGCTGTACAAAGTACCATGGTATCACCATATGTAACCATTACTGCGCCATCTGATTGTCTTGCTATTTTTCCAGTTTCAATTTTTAACTTACTACCAGCCCATTCTATTTCTTTGCTGATTATTTTGAACATAAAATTATTTTTCCTTATAGTTTAATAGTAGAAAAATAGCGACTATTTATATAGTCGCTATTTTTATTTGTTATTTACGTAACCCAAGTCTAGCAATAAGGTCTTTATATTTATCAAATTCATTATTACGTAAATAAGTTAAAAGACGATTTCTTCTACCAACTAAAATTAACAAACCACGTCTTGTACTGAAATCTTTTTTATTAGTTTTCATATGTTCTGTAAGGCTGTTGATTCTTTTTGTTAGAATTGCTACCTGCACTTCTGATGAACCAGTGTCACCAGGATGAGTTGCATATTCTTTTATAATTTGTTGTTTTTCTTCATTAGTAATCGACATCAAATTTCTCCATTATAAATTAAATACACGTATAGGTTTACATAAACCTTTTTCTAATTTTGCTAAAGCTTGCAATTTGCCATCATTCAAAATTTGAACAATAGATTCTGAATTTTTAGAATATTCATCTAGAAAAATAGATAAACCATTTCTTAAAGCTTTAGTCTGATCTGCCGTTATTTCCAGACCCAAGATGTCGCTCAGGCCATAATTTACTGAAACTAGTGGCAAATTAGATTCAGCATTATGCACTACTTTTATTAAATTATCCAGTAAAATTGCATCTTTTATAAAAAAATTACCAACTCTTGTTCTTTTAAGAAAGGAAACATAGCCACAAGTACCCAAGGATCTTGCAATATCAACGGCTAACGTTCTTACATAAGTTCCTTTTCCACATTTAACCCTGAAGGTTGCGGATGATTTTTCTTCATCCTGAGCACAGCCAAAGGATCCAGCATGACTCTCTCTGGATATTTCGCTTCGCTCAACATGACATGTAATATCCATCAAAAAAAGATCATAAATTTCAATCTCACGAGGCTTTAACTCAACTTCTATTCCTTTTCTAGCTAATTTATAAGCTGGTTGCCCATTAATTTTAAGAGCGGAATAAGCCGGGGGTATTTGACTGATTCTTCCAATAAATTTAGGGATAATATTTTTTATCTCATTTTCACTTGGAATATAATCGCTTTCTGCAGTGACCTCACCTTCTAAATCTCCAGTGCTTCGCTCCTGCCCCCAAGTAATAGTGAACTCATATTCTTTTGTAGCATCCATAATATACTGAACTGTCTTAGTTGCTTCTCCAATTGCGATTGGTAGCACCCCTTCAGCCAACGGGGCTAAGGTCCCCGCATGACCAACTTTGTTATTCTTTCCTACAAGTCTTTTAACTTTTTGAACAGCATCATTAGAGCTAGGGCCTCTAGATTTATTGAGAATTAACCAGCCATTAAGTGGTTCAGTTTTAATGGTTTTATTTTTAATTGCAGAAGTCATTATAAGTTATTATTATCCATGTGAATAAATTCATTAAGACTAATCACTTTTATATTTTTATCAAGATTATATGAAATCTTTCCTGGGTATATTACTCTTAATTGGTCTAATTTAAGATCTTCAATGGCTATTTTCATTGATGGAGTGAGCTTTGGAGCGTCACTATATTTGAATTCAAATCCTAATTTCTTCCCATTTTTTAGAATTAATAAATCAAGCTCGGCTTTAGCATGAGTGGTCCAAAAAAAACTATCATAACGATCTATCTCCAGAAAGCTTATAATTTGCTCTAAAGCAAACCCTTCCCAAGAGGCTCCAAGTTTTTGGGAGATTAAAAGAGAGTCTATATCTTGGATTCCGAGTAAATAATGAAATATACCGCTGTCTCTGATATAAATCTTTGGAGATTTTACTTGCCTTTTTCCAATGTTCTCATACCAAGGCTCAAGGATTCTTATCATAAAAGTTGAAGCTAAAATTTCTAGATATTTTTGAACAGTTGTTCGGGCAATACCTAAATTATTTGATATTTCAGATGCATTAAATGTTTGGCCATGATAATTTGCTATCATCATCCAAAATTTTCTTAAATTGCCAATGTTTATTCCTTCTAATAAATTAGGTATATCTTGTTCTATGTATGTTCTTATATATTCCCTTCTCCAAACATAGCTTTCTTTATTATTTGTGGCTAAGTAACTTCTTGGGTAACCTCCCCTCAGCCATAAGTTATAATTTGAAGATTCTTCTAATTCGCAGCCTAAAAATGGTGTAATCTCAATATACCCTATCCTACCAGCTAAACTTTCTGAACTCTTATTTATTAAATCTCGTGATGCACTCCCTAACAATAAGAATTTCTTTTCAGGAAATTGATCATGAATATATCTTAGTACTTGAAAAAGATCTGGTTTCCGTTGAACTTCATCTATGACGATCATTCCATTTAGATATTCGAAAGCTAAAATTGGATTATTCAGTCTTTCTAGATCAGCAGGATTTTCAAGATCGAAATAATTTGCTCTATTGAAATTTTGTATTAATTGACAATATTGTTTTGCAACGGTAGTTTTTCCTGATTGCCTTGGCCCAAGTAAGGCTACTATACGATGAACATTGAATTGTAGTTCGATTTTATCAATAAAATATTTTCTATTAAACATGTGAACACCTTGAAAATTGTAAACTCTATATTGCAATTTTCAATATATAACAACAATTATACAAATGCAAGCGAAATCAGTGCCCTTGATATTTGCTAAAAAAACTTTTAAAACATTTAGGTTAAGAATTTTAAGGACAAAATTAATGAAAACAGCTTTTGTATTTCCAGGTCAAGGTTCACAAACCGTTGGTATGGGTAAAGAATTTTATGATAATTTTTCTATTGCTCGTCAAGTGTTTGAAGAAGTGGATGATGCTTTGAATGAAAAATTATCCAATATTATATTTAATGGACCAATGGATGAGTTAACGCTCACCTTCAATGCTCAGCCAGCAATTATGGCAACTTCTATAGCTATTTTACGCGTTCTTAAACATGAAACTGGTAAAAAAATAGAAGATCTATGTCAATATGTTGCTGGTCATTCATTGGGTGAGTATACAGCATTATGTGCTGCAGAAAGTATTTCTTTAAGCGATACTGCAAAATTGGTAAGGCTTCGTGGAAAAACAATGCAGAATGCAGTGGCTCCTGGTGTGGGAGCGATGGCAGCTGTTTTAGGTATGGATATAGAAATTCTAAAAGGAATTTTGAATGAAGTAAGTGGAAATGATGTAACTTGTGAAATTGCGAATGACAATTGCCCAGGTCAGATCGTTATAAGTGGTCATACTGAAGCAGTAGATTTAGCGATAACTAAAATTATTGAGGCCGGTAATAAGGCTATAAAGCTACCAGTTAGCGCTCCATTTCACTGTAGTTTGATGGAACCGGTAAAAGAAGTGATGAGCGAAGCTTTAAATAATTGCAGGATTATTGCTTCAAAGATTCCAGTTGTTGCGAATGTTAAGGCAAGCGCTATATCAAAACCAGAAGAAATTATAGAATGTTTAGTTAAACAAATCTCTGGTATGGTAAGATGGCGCGAAAGCATAGCGCAATTAAAGGCTCTAGGTATTGAAAAAGTGATTGAAGTTGGTACTGGGAAAGTTTTATCTGGTATGAATAAACGAATTGATAACACATTAATATTATCTAATATTCAGTCTATTACTGATATTGCATAATTTAAAAACTTACGATATTATTAAATAGGTAATTTAAAAAAGGAAAGTAAAAAATGACTCTTGAACTAACAGATCAAAGCTTTAAAGATTTGATTGAAAAATCAAATAAGCCGGTTATGGTGGATTTCTGGGCTCCTTGGTGCGGCCCATGTAAGCAACTGACTCCGATTATTTCTGCTGTCGCTGAAGAGATGAAAGATAAAGTTACTGTAGCTAAAATTAATATTGATGAACATCCTGAAATGGCTGCTAAACACAATGTTCGTGGCATACCTACATTAATCGTTTTTAAAGACGGAAAAGTAGTGGATACTAAAGTTGGCTCTTTACCAAAGGACTCTTTAGTGCAATGGTTAGGTAGTTTTGCTTAGGCACTATGATATAATAACTTTGAGAATTGAAAATATTTGGAGGAAAACATGAAAAAATTTACAGTACCTTGTGATTTTGGTGGGCAGAAGGCTCCTTTTACTATTTATATAGGTGATCCTGAACCAAGGCATCATCCTTTAAGTTTTCAAGCCAATTGGTTATCAAAAGAAAGAGGTGGTGCAATTCCTGGAGAAGTAATGGATAGCGTTGCCAAACTTAAAGAGATAGCAGACCAAAATAATGTGTCTTTTGAAGATTTATGTGTTTATGCTTTAGGCGCTGCTCAACAAGAAAGCGATGAAGCTTCAGATAACACAGATGATGACGACGATGAAGCAGGCAGCGAATAAAATTAAGATTTCACCATCAATATTATCGGCTAATTTTGCTAAACTTGGTGAAGAAGTAATTGCCCTGACCGAAGCAGGCGCAGACTATATCCATATCGATGTTATGGATGGTCATTTTGTCCCAAACTTAACCATTGGTCCTGATGTCGTTAAATCTATACGTTCTTATAGCAATCTAATATTTGATGTTCATTTGATGACGTATAATGTAGATGATTTAATAGTAAAATTTGCGAATAGTGGCGCTGACATAATTACCATTCATGCTGAAGCTTCAACGCATTTAGATCGCAGCCTTAAATTAATTAAATCACTAGGAAAAAAAGCAGGAGTTTCTTTAGTTCCATCTTCAAGCGAAACTATGCTTAATTATATAATTGATCAAGTAGATTTAATACTAGTCATGACGGTGAATCCAGGCTTTGCAGCGCAAGAATTTATTCTAAGTCAACTTAGTAAAATAGAAAAAATTAAAAAACTTATTGGCAATCGCTCTATAGAATTAGAAGTTGATGGGGGAATAAACGATATAACAGCTAAACAAGTTATATCTGCTGGAGCTGATACCTTAGTCTCAGGAAATTATATATTCAAAGATGGGCCAAGTGGTTATTTGAAGAACATTGCTGCTCTAAGGAATATTTTATAAATCAAGATTATTTTTTCTTTCTTTCCTTATACTAGAAATTAATATCATTTCCAGAATCTAGAAAAAATTCTAGACTTCTTAACTTTTACATCAGTCTTAGATGAAAACTCTTCTGTTGAGCTGATCTTAGCGCTTGATGACCAAGGCCAACAACAATCAAGTGAAACAATAGGTGCTACTGCTTTTCGAGCCTTCTTAAGGGCTCTATCTTTATTTTGCGCTTCAGTGAGCATTTCTTTAATCTCAGGATAATTAATCGAATAAACTAGAGCTGTAGCTCCTGTTCTATCTACTATATTTATATTGGCTCCTTTCTTTAAAAGATCTTTAACAGCCTCTACATTACCTGAGTAGGTCGCTTGTATTAGGGCGGTTTCACCGTATTTATTTTGTTCATTAATATTTGCGCCATTATCAATTAGAAGCAGTGTTATTTCTAGTTCTTTCTCTGTTAGGGCAGTATATAATGGGGTATGACCTGCATTATCAGCAATATTTGGGTCTGCTCCTTTTTCTAATAAAAACCTAACAACTTCAGTCATGGATTGGGATGCTGCAATATGTAGAGCTGTGTCATTAAAACAGTTTTTGATGTTTATATTGGTAGTTTTTTCTATTAATGATTTTATCTCATCGATTGATCCTGAAGACATTGCTAGATGTAGTATGGTATTGCCATCATCATCAAGAGATATGTTTATTAATATAGATCTGAATTCTTCAGGTGCTTCATTTATCAATTTATAAGAGACACTAAAATTTGAAGAATTTAGCGTATAAGTTAATATGTTCTTCTGTAAATTCTTAAGAAATTTCTTAATTTCATTATTCTTTGCTATATTAATTAATTGGGAAATAAACTCAATGCCAATAACATTTGAAGATAATGCATTTTTTAATGCCTCTAGATTTTCTGTTTTTACAGGGTCGAGTAATTTTTTAAAATTTTCATTTTTCTCAAGTAAATTATATTTATAATCTTTTAAATCTTTCTGTCTTTCATCTCTTAAGTGCTCATGCAGAGCTTTACCTGATGGTAAAATACTCTCCATATGTGTCATAAAATCGGTCAACTGGCGGCTAACTGTACTCAATTCTATTATGCAATTTCTATCAAAAATACCTCGCATATCTTTTTCTAATTTGCTAATTCCACGGTACATATCTATCCCTTCTGGCTGATAATGTCCGCTATTATTTGAGATCCAAATTATTTTTCCATTTATAATTTTAACTAATCCTGACATTTCTGCAGGAGCATCATTTAAAAATGAGCCATGCGTTAAGGTTGTTCCATGAGCGTTATAAGTACCAGGATGTGTTCCGATATAAAGGCTTCCATCTTTACTCATTACAAAGGCTTGTACTCCTAGCAAATGCTTGCTTTGCATATTTATTGTGTCAGCCGTGAAACCATTGTTAGTGTATAATTTACCATCCTTATAGTTTAATTCATGTTCTCTTAACTGGTTTTGAGTTAATTTTGAAATGGGATAAGATTTTTGATTAAAAATTTGTTTATCTTGTCCTAATTCTTGGAGATACCTATCATCAGATGAAAGAGCCAACCTCACCGTATCTATGGGGCTTGCTTCATTGGAATGGATAGTTTGCCTTATCTTTTTTATAGCCCTTTTCCATTTTTCCCTTCCTCCTTCTGGAGATGGATTTGCAGATAATAAATCCTGATTATTATCTTCCTGCGCATTTTTGTTAGGATCTTCTGAATCTGATTTCATCAGTTTTTTTCCATAGTTAATTCATTATATGCTATATAAGAAAAATTAACTATAGGTTAACTTAAAAATCTAAGCGTCTAGATTCCTTACAAACATTGCATTCTCTTGAATGAAATTTTTTCTAGGTTCTACAGCATCACCCATCAATGTAGAAAATACTTCTTCAGCTTCATCAAAATGATGAACTTTTACTTGTAGTAAGGTTCTTCTAGTTGGGTCTAGAGTTGTTTCTCTTAATTGCTCAGCATTCATTTCACCGAGGCCTTTGAATCTTTGTATATAAAGACCTTTTTTAGAATTCTCGAAGCTTATATTTAAAAGCTCTGCAGGAATAGAAATATCAATAAGAGCTTGTTGTTTAAATGCAAGTTTACATTTTGTAAAGTAAGGAGATATTTCCTGCGCTAATTTATTTAATGCAATTATTTCAGGCATTTCTGTTAAATTCTGATCAATGATTATTGTTTCAGCAAGTCCACGCATCCTTTTTTCAATAATGCATTTATTTTCTTGTATTTTACCCGTCCAAACGATTCTAGCTTCCAAGTGATATTGATTTAATTGTTTAACCAATGAATCTAATTTAGCTGCAAGCGTATTTTCATTATTATAAATATCCTGTTCAAATAAACTATTTAATGCAGCAAATTGCATTACTTCATTAGGTAATTTATAACCAAGTGTTTGAGTAATATGTACAAATTTCTCACATTTATTTAATAATTCTTTTAGTTTTTCTGGAGCAATTGTCTGGTTATCTCCATAATTAATTACAGCATTTTCTACTATAATATTTGTTAAATATTCTTGCAAAGCCTTCTCATTTTTTAGGTAAATTTCATGGCTGCCTTTTTTTACTTTATATAAAGGAGGCTGTGCAATGTATAAATAACCCCTTTCAATAAGTTCTCTCATTTGACGATAAAAGAATGTAAGCAAGAGAGTGCGTATGTGAGACCCATCCACATCAGCATCAGTCATAATAATTATTTTATGATAGCGAATTTTTTCAATATTAAATTCTTCTTTTCCGATGCCAGTACCAAGAGCGGTAATAAGTGTGCCTATTTCCTGTGATCCAAGCATTCTATCAAACCTTGCTCTTTCCACATTTAGAATTTTACCTTTCAAAGGTAACACAGCTTGAGTAACCCTGCTTCTAGCTTGCTTTGCAGAGCCGCCCGCGGAATCTCCCTCAACTAAAAATAATTCGCTTAATTGTGGGTCTTTTTCTTGACAATCTGCTAATTTTCCAGGCAAGTTACTAATATCTAAAGCGCTTTTACGTCTTGTGATTTCTCTGGCTTTTCTTGCAGCCTCTCTAGCTGTTGCAGCTTCAATAATTTTCGCAGCAATTTTCTTTAATTCATGCGGATGTTCTTCAAACCATTGCTCTAATTTATCAGATACTAAACTTTCCACCACCGGTCTCACTTCAGAGCTGACTAATTTATCTTTAGTTTGTGAAGAGAATTTGGGATCAGGTAATTTAACAGATAAAACGCAGCTTAAACCTTCTCTAGCATCATCACCAGTAATAGAGACTTTTTCTTTTTTAAAGACAGAATCTAAATATTTATTTACAACCCTAGTTAAACCAGCTTTAAAAGCAATAACATGAGTGCCGCCATCTTTTTGACGAATATTATTAGTGAATGATAAAATATTTTCATGGTAACTATCATTCCATTCCATTGCAATATCAACAGTTATATTGTCTTGAGTGCCATAGAGACATATTGGTTCATGAATTGGAGTTTTTCCTTTATCGATGTAGCTTACAAATGCTTTTGTACCGCCTTCATAATAAAGTTCAACTTGATGGGGGTTATCTTCCCTTAAATCAGTTAGGATAATTCTTACACCTGAGTTTAGAAACGCCAACTCACGGAAACGATATTCTAAGGTAGCAAAATCATATTCAGTATTAGTAAATGTTGCTTTAGAGGCTAAGAAAGTTACTTTAGTTCCTTTTTTATTAACATTATCAGCTACTTTTACAAGCGGTGCTTCGGCGACTCCATCACAAAAGCTAATAAAATATTCAGCATTATTTTTCCAAATGGTTAAAGATAAATTTGAGGATAATGCATTTACAACTGAAACACCAACACCATGTAATCCACCGGATACTTTATATGAATTTTGATCGAATTTTCCTCCTGCGTGAAGTTGAGTCATAATCACTTCAGCCGCAGAAACTCCTTCTTCATGCATATCAACAGGGATCCCACGTCCATTATCTTCCACGGATACAGATCCATCTTGATGCAGTATAACTTTTACATGGTCACAATGACCAGCCAATGCCTCATCCACAGCATTATCAACAACTTCATAGACCATATGGTGGAGACCGGATCCATCATCTGTGTCTCCTATATACATACCAGGTCTTTTCCGAACCGCTTCTAATCCTTTAAGAACTTTAATCGAGTCTGCATTATAATTTTGTCCGTCTGTCATTAGCTTTCCTTAAGTTACTTTAATTTAAGGAAAAACTATACACTCTTTTATGCTAAAAAACTAGTAAAAAGAAGACTGCATTAATCCCATTTTGCTTCCGGGGGAAGAGACATTAATATTGCCTCTACATTTCCGCCGGTCATAAGGCCGAATTTTGTGCCTCTATCATATAGTAAATTAAATTCAGTATATCTTCCTCGTTTGCGTAACTGAACTTCTCTTTGCTCTTGAGTCCATGATTTATCTTTGTGAGCTAGTATAATTTGAGGATATATTTCAAGAAATGCTTTCCCAACATCTTTAGTGAATTCAAAATCTTCATCAAAATTTCCTGTATTTATATAGTCATAGAAGATTCCTCCAACTCCACGAGCCTCATTTCTATGTTTGATAAAGAAATATTCATCTGCCCATTCTTTAAAGCGCTGATAATAATCAGCATCATGCTTATCGCAGGCTGTTTTAAAAGCCTGATGAAATTTGTTAGTATCCTCTTCGTTTTCAAACATTGGGTTAAGATCTGCTCCGCCACCAAACCATGTTTTTGTTGTTTCTATGTATCTCGTATTCATATGAACCGCTGGAACAAGAGGGGAGCGCATATGAGCAACTAAAGAAATGCCAGTGGCAAAAAATTGTGGATCTTTTTCAGCTCCAGGAATTTCTTTGCGGAATTCAGGAGAAAATTCTCCATGAACAGTTGAGATATTTACTCCGACTTTTTCAAAAACTTTTCCTTTCATGGTGGACATAACTCCACCACCCCCGTCGTCATGCTTCCATTCTTTTCTAACGAATCGTCCATCACCGTCTATTTCTTCGAATTTAGCACAAATATCATCTCTTAGTTTAGTAAACCATTTTGCTGTAATTTCTCGATTATTCATTGCTTAAATCCTCCAGTAGTAGAAATTCTATTACTAATTGAATATTTATAATATTGCAATAATTTATTTTCAGATTATATTGTCTAACAAAATAGCATTTAAAGGTTGTTATGGTAGCTCAAATAAACACTGTTACCTTTCATGGTATAGAAGTGGTGGATGTTAATGTTCAAGCGCATTTTTCCCCTGGTATGCCAGCCTTTTCTTTGGTGGGTCTTCCTGATAAAACCATAGCAGAATCTAGAGAAAGAATTAGAGCCGCCTTGCATTCAATAGGGTTAGCTCTCCCATCTCAACGAATAATAGTAAATTTATCTCCAGCGGATTTAGTGAAAGAAGGAAGCCATTTTGACCTTCCAATAGCAATGGCTTTACTAATCAATATGGGTGTTTTAAGTGAAGAAGAATTAAAAAATTATTTGATCCTAGGTGAGCTTGCGTTAGATGGTAGTCTGGTGCAGGTAAATGGAGTTCTTCCGGCTGCTATTGGAGCTAATGAAAGAAATTATGGAATTATCTGCCCTGATATTAATGGTGGAGAAGCGGCTTGGTCTGGTAATGCAAATATAATTGCTGCTAAAAATATTGTGCAATTAATTAATCATTTGAAGGAAAGACAAACTATTGCACAGCCTAAAGCTAAAGCATCTACAGCCATTCAAACAAATTTATTAGATATAAAAGATATTAAGGGGCAAGAAACAGCTAAAAGAGCTTTAGAAATTGCAGCCTCAGGTGGGCATAATATGATGATGTCCGGCCCTCCTGGGGCTGGTAAATCAATGCTAGCCGCAAGAATGGCAACTATTTTACCTGAAATGACAGCAAATGAAATTCTTGAATGCAGTATGATTGCTAGCATTGCAGGAGAAATAAATGATGGTCAGTTAAAGACAACCCGCCCCTTTAGATCTCCACATCATTCATGTTCTATGCCGGCTATGGTTGGCGGAGGAGCCAGCAAAAGGGTCATGCCTGGAGAAATCTCCTTGGCCCATAATGGCGTATTATTTTTAGATGAGCTTCCTGAATTTCCTAGAGTGGTGGTAGATTCTTTACGTCAACCTATAGAAGAAGGGAAAATTAATATTTCTAGAGCCAATTATCATGTGACTTATCCAGCAAAATTTCAGTTAATTGCTGCCATGAATCCTTGTAGATGCGGGTTCTTAGGCGATACTGAAAGATCTTGCAATAAGGCTCCAAGATGTGGAGCGGAATATCAAAGCAAAATCTCCGGTCCATTTATGGATCGTATTGATATATATTTAGAAGTAAGCGGCAACTCTATAAATGAAATAATTCACAGTAAAGAATCTGAAGATTCAGCTGTAATCGCGAAAAGAGTTCAGGCCGCAAGGGAAATTCAAATAAAAAGATATAAGGATACAGGAATAAAGAATAACTCAGAGCTTCACGGGAATTTAATTAAAGAATTTGCAGAACCAACTCCAGAAGCGAAAAAATTACTTCATGATGCTGCTGAAAAAATGAGGCTTTCTATGAGAGGGTATAATCGCATCCTTAAACTTGCTCGCTCTATTGCAGATTTAACTCAAGAAGAGCAAATTAATAAATCTCATATTGGGGAAGCAATAAATTACAGAAGACAATGGTACAATACCTAGAGCCCAAATTTACTTCCCTAATATTTATGTAATTTGTAAATTGAATTGACAATATACATAGATTATGCTGTGATTTTTTTATTACGGTTAATCATTCATCAACAAAATTTCCTACATTTAGTAAAAAATTAAAAAAAGCATTTTTATTAGTAGAAAGAGACTCATCCTTAAAATACTCACTGGGATCTAAAGTCTGCGCGTAATGTTTGATTTTTTGTTTTATTGCATCATCTTCCATTTTATCTGCACTAAAAATTGCCGTCTCGAATCCCATTGAAAAAGCAAATTGCTTTTCATCTAGGTTTTGCGCCCCTGTAAAATCACAGCCAGAAATATTAGTATTTTCTAAAATTAAACCTTCAATATCTGAATTTTTGAAGTTAGCTCCCGTTAAATCTATATTACTCAAACAAAGAAACATATAACATTCTATACCAAGATCTTTTCTCTTAGTTAGAGCAGGCCCAAGATATGCCCCTTCAAGATTTAATCCTTGAGCAGTTATTTTACCAGATAATATATATTCACGAAAAAATTCAAGACTTATCCTATCTAACCAACAAGAAGAGATATCACAATTTGTAAAATTACAAAGCTCCAAGTCTTTTCGATTTAACTTCCTTAAATCAGCTCCTGTAAAATTATAATCCGTAAAATCAAGGAAAGCATCAGAAGAAAATTCTTGTTTATTTACAGATATTTCCTGCTTATAATCTTCAATTTCCTTAAGAATGAAGCTTCTATCTAGATATGCGGTTACTTCTTTCTGCCCCGTATTTTGCGTACTTATTTCAGCAAGCAAATCATCTAAATCAAAAGCCGCAAAACTTGATAAATCCTGTTGTGTAGTCATTATTGAATCTAATATTAATTGTTAGGAATTAATTATAAATTACACAAATTAAGAATTTGTTAACCTCAGATGTTAATGACAAATGTTTTATTTTAGTCTATAGTTTTTAGGCAAAGAACTTAAAACTAAGGACAAAAATGACAGATAATAAAAGTATCACTGAAGAAGACGCTTTAGAGTTTCATAAACAAGGCGCCCCAGGGAAGGTTAGTTTGAAACCTACAAAATCTTTACTAACTCAGAGAGATTTAGCACTTGCTTATTCTCCAGGGGTTGCTGTTCCCTGTTTGCATATCCACAGAAATCCAGCGGATGCTTACCTTTATACATCTAGGGGTAATTACGTTGCTGTTATTTCTAATGGAACTGCTGTTTTAGGCCTTGGAAACCTAGGATCTCTTGCTTCAAAACCAGTAATGGAAGGAAAATCCGTTTTATTTAAACGCTTTGCTGACATTGATTCTGTTGATATAGAAGTAAGCACTGAAGATCCGGAGGAATTTATAAACTGTGTTAAATATCTTGGCAATACTTGGGGCGGCATAAATTTAGAAGATATTAAAGCTCCTGAATGCTTTATTATTGAAGATAAGTTACGTGAATTACTTGATATTCCAGTCTTTCATGATGATCAACACGGTACAGCAATTATAACACTAGCCGGCATTATAAACGCTTGCCATATTACAAACAGAGATATAAAAAATATAAAAATAGTTATTAATGGAGCTGGAGCTGCTGGAATAGCCTGCACAGAGTTACTTAAAACTTATGGAGTAGAAGAAAATAATATTATTCTTTGTGATACTTCTGGGGTAATTTACCATGGACGCGTGAAAGGCATGAATCCTTGGAAAGAAAAACATGCAGTCCAGACTAATTTAAGAACTCTTGAAGAGGCTATAAAAAACGCCGATGTATTTATTGGATTATCTGTAAAAGGTGCTCTTTCAAAAGCCATGGTAACAACTATGGCAAAAAACCCAATCATTTTTGCTTTAGCTAATCCAGATCCTGAAATTACCCCCGAAGAAGTGAGAGAAGTTAGAAGCGATGCTATTATTGCAACAGGACGCTCAGATTATAACAATCAAGTAAATAATGTTATGGGCTTCCCATATATTTTTAGGGGAGCATTGGATGTTCAAGCTTCCAGTATCAATACTGAAATGAAGATTGCCGCCGCACAAAGCATCGCAGCATTAGCTCGTGAACATGTACCTGAAGAAGTATCCAGCGCTTACTCCGGAAGGGAATTAAAATACGGATCAGATTATATAATTCCTGTACCTTTTGACACAAGATTAATATCAAGAGTGCCTTTAGCAGTTGCAAAAGCTGCAATGGAAACGGGTGTCGCAAGAAAACCTTTAAAAAGTATAGAAGAATATAAAGAGCAATTAGGCGCAAGACTTAACCCAACATATAGTAGGATGAGTCTAGTTTTTGAAAAAGTAAAAACTAATCCTAGCCGAATAATTTTTTCAGAAGGTGAAGAAGAGCAAATAATTAGGGCCGCTCTACAATGGAAAGATCAGAATTATGGCACGCCCATTTTGGTAGGTAGAGAAAAAAATGTAAGAGATATGCTTAAGTATGTTACTGGCAATGAAGAATCTGAAGGAATTGAGATCTGGAATGCTTCGAATATTGATCAACGAAAAATGGATCAATATATTGACTATCTTTATAGAAAAAACTACCGGAATGGACTCTTGTATCGTGATTGCGTAAGGCTTGTAAAGGGAGGTCGTAATAGCTTCGCTTCTTGTATGCTCGCTTGTGGCGATGGAGATGCACTCATATCTGGGGTAACCAGAGGCTATCATATTACATTAAGTGAAATAAGAGCTGTGATAGATAATAAAGAAAATTCCATTGTATTTGGTCTTTCAATGATGATCTTTGGAAATAAAACTATTTTTATAGCCGATAGTTCCGTGAATGAATCTCCAACTGCAGAAGAATTGGCAAATATAACCATTC
>CAYHIS010000012.1:0-30228 GCA_964356785.1 uncultured Rickettsiales bacterium | reverse complement strand
AAGGTAACATAAGATTTATGGCTCTTCTAGACCGGCTTTGCTATACGCTTACGAAAGTTCTGCATGGTGATCTACATCATGATAATATTCTGCAAGATGGCGATGATTGGAAGATTATCGACCCACATGGAGTGATTGGTTTTCCTATCAATGAGGTCTGGGCATTTGTCCAAGACATCGGGCAAGACATTCCCTTTATTGCAAATTATTTTGGTTTCCCTATAGATGATATAAAAAAATGCTACTTTATGCATAGCGTATTATCAAGCGTTTGGGCAGTGGAAGATAATATGGATCCTTCATTTTGGTTGAATTTAGCTAGTAAATGCAAGGCAAAGATCTAATTTACCTTCTTTTCATAAGTAATCTCGTAAGGCTTAAAATTATATTTTTCATATGTTCTAATTGCGCTTACGTTATTAGCTAAACTATTAACTCTCACTCTTCCGTTAAATTGCTTGAGTTTTAAATGATCAAATATTTTATCCAATAAATGCCCTGCTATTCCTTGGTTTTGGAAATTCTTTAATACACAAATATCGCTGATAAGAGCATAAATATTGGAATTATCTTCCTCAAAAACAACCTCATTTTGTTCGATATAGTAGCTAACAAATCCAGTAAAAACATCATCTTGTAAACAAACAAATATTTTCCCTGCTTGATTTTCAATGTTATTTAAAAGAACTAAAAAATATTCTTCACAAACTTGAATAGAAGGAGCTTTTCTAGTATCACTTAAATCATGTTCATACGCTTGAAGTTCTATCAAAGCCTTAATAATATATGGCTTAAATTCTGTTTTATATTCGATGACTTTAAAATTATTATTGGTCATTATTTTCCTGTTTTCTGAGCTTAGCAAGAACTATAATATTTTTGCTCACGCTAGTAAAAGGAGTTTTGTTTAAATCACCAAATAAAGAGATAATTTCAAATCCATTTTTATCCAATAATTTAAGCAGTTGTTCTTCTTCTACAAAGCGCAACTCAATATCGGTTATTGTTTGCGTCTGAGGCCAAATTCTTTTAGTCGTGTAATGGACTATATCTTTTGCTGAATTATAAGCTTGCTGACCATAAACTTTTACTAGCTCTCCCTTTGGATCAGTAAAGCTATGCCAAAATTCAAACTCATTGGTTGTTCTAAGGTCATCTGGCATTGGGTTGCGAGTATTAAAAGTAAAAATGCCATCCGACTTAAGATGCGATTTAACACAAGTTAGCATATTTCTTTGATCATCATTTGTGAGTAGAGCTTGAAAAGAGTTTCCAGCCATTGAGATAAGATCAAATTTTTGATGAATTTTAAAATCTCTCATATCGCCTTGAATATAAGAAATATCCAAACCTGTCGATTTTAGAGACGCTCTTTCTAGCATAGCTTGACTACTATCTAATCCAGTGCAGATAAGACCAGATTTAGCTAGCGCGATTGTAAGTCTTCCAGTACCACATGCTAAATCTAAGGCATTCCCTATAGTTTTAAGTCCAACAAAAATATTTAAATCACCTTCAAATGATCCATATTCTGCATCATAAATTTCAGGTGTCTGATATTCAGCAAGATTATCTAATGCCATTTTTGTCCTACAACTCTTTCTTTAAATAGTAGCGTTTATGTCCTTTTTTAGGACTATCTTCTAAGATTCCAAAAACTTCATAACCATGTTTTATATAAAAATCTTTAGCTTGAAAATCGAAAGTATCTAGATGAGCTAATGTAGCGCCAATGGCCTTAGCTTCATTTTCAACTTTATTTAATAACTCACTACCTAAATCTTGGCCTCGGTATTCTTCGTCCACAAATAGAACATCTACATATAAAGCTTGATGATAAATAATGGCATTTATACCAGCAATCACCTTGCTATTATCTTTGATGACATAGTTTTTTGTGATGATGGTTTCTGCTTGAGCTGGAGAAACTTTTGATTTATTAAACGCAACTATATTATCATCGATTAATTTGGCTTCTTCTTCAGTTGCTGGAATTATTTCTCTAGTCATTTGACACCGCTTTCTAAAATAGTTAAAGTTTGCAGAATTGGATTTACTTCTATTAATGCGCCATATGGAAGAGTCCACATTGGATCTGAGTGACCGAAATCCATATTCGTTACTATAGGAATTAGTGGTAAATCATATTCTTTAAATATTGCCAAAATAGCTTGATCATATGCTGAAAAATACTCTAAAGTTATCTTCTCTCCACCTGGTTTACTAAATAAAATAGCTTTAAGCTGAGCTAATATTCCTTGAGCAGCTAAATTACGCATAAATCTTAGAACAAAGTCGGCTCCAACACCTTCTTCAGATGTTTCAATAAATAAAATAGATTGGCTCCACACGCTAAGCTCTGGCCAGATATCTGTTCCATTTATCATTTGCAATACTTCTAGACAGCCACCAATTAACCTACCAGTAGAAATTTTCGACTTATTACCAATAAACTTCCATTCAGTTGGAGCCTCCAATTGTTTTAATATATTTTGATTCCCACTATCTTCCCAATCAAGTAATTCTTTTGTCCATCCTTCATTATTTTCTGGTATTGCACCAATTACTTGATTAGAAAACAAGGTTTTTTTGATTCCTAAAATAGAATATTCATGCATCTTAACATTTTCAGCAAAAGCAGTCATGAGCGATGGGCCGTAAAAACTTCTGAGTCCAGCTTTTAAGCATTGAAAATGAGTTGCTGTGCTGTCTGAAAATCCTAGAAATATTTTAGGGTTATTTTTTATAATTTCTAAATCAACGAAAGGAAGTAGCCTTATTGAGTCATCTCCACCAATATTCGTAATAATAGCTTTGATGCTTGGATCAAGAAAAGCTTCGATTAGATCGTCCGCTCTTGCTTTGGGATTATTACTAATCCATTCTTCACTTCTTAGTGCATGTTTGGTTGGATAAACCTGCAAACCGAATATTGATTCAAGGCGTGATTTTCCAATCTCATATCGATAAGGATAAGTCCCAGCGCCTCCCCATGATAGACTAATGGCTGCTACTTTGTCGCCTATTTTCAGTTTTTCTGGTTTAATTAATTGCTCTAAATAATTCATATTTACACTTTTTTGACCATTAGGAATGTTTTATCTCCAGTAAAATCATGGTATCTTCCTTCTTGCTGAAATTCTCCAACTTTTTTAAATCCGGCCTTTTCATATACATGCTGCGCTCTTGGATTATTATCATCAGGATCAATAATAAATGTATCTACAGCTGAATCAATTTCAGCTTTAAAAAAATCGGTAAAAGCTTCCAAAGTTATTGACGCTAAACCTTTACCAATATGATCTTTACTGCCAATGCCAAAATCAAGACAATATGTTTTTCCAGTTTTTGAAATATGCTGCTTAATAATTTCTGGCGCATCTTTACCTAACTCTTGCGCCGTTAGAATAAAACAATATGGCTCTGACTCTAGAAATCCAACCCAATAAGAAAAAATACCATCAAAGTAATTTGATGGCTCCACGCGACCATTGATGAAGTTGATAACATCATCCTTATGTTCTTGGCTATTATCCCAAAACTCCATCATATGAGGACTATTTAGCCATAAAAATATATCATCTTGATTATCTTTATTTGCTTTCTTAAAAGTAATATTATCCATAATTTTTTCCTTATTATTTTCTACATTCATATATAATTACCTCATCTTCCTTATCTGGCATTCTAGTTCTATCAAAGGCTTTAACTAGCTTTATCTCTTTAAACCCAATTTCTTTGAGGATACCAATTAAAATTTCAGGATCATCATAAAGACGAATTTTCATTTCCTCAACCTCAGTGCTGACGATTCTATTATCTTTAACTAGCTCATATTTTTGAGTAGCAACACAAATATCGTCGTCAAGATTTGCCATATAATTTGCGATAATAAAACTACCATCTTCTTTATGCCAACTACTTCCGCGCCAAACTCCGAGTGCTGGAAGGGATTTTAAAGTCTCACCTTCAAACAGCAAAATGCCACCCACGTTTAGATGATCATAGAATTTCTTTAATGCCGATTTGACAACTTCTAAATCGGTAATAAGCCCAAAAGATCCGCAAGGAATAAAGATAAGATTATATTTTTTAGCTGCTCTTAAGTCTTCAGCAAAGCCTTGCCAAATACTAGGTTTTAGGTCACCTGATTTGGCTCTCAAAGCTTTTAGCATATGCTCACTTGCGTCGAATCCATCTATATCAAATCCTTCTTGCAATAATGGTAATAAAAATCTACCAGTTCCGCACATTGGTTCTAATATTGGACCGTTCGATTCAATTGCATAAGAGTGATAAAAGGCATAAGCATCTTCAGGTGGTTTTGGTTTACTTAAATCATAGACCTCTGTACAAAGATTAAGATAAGTATTCATTTAAGACCTCATTAATAATTTGCAGCTGCTTTATTGCTTCTAAACTAGCTTTGTCTTCTATCCCACTCAGTGTGAACATTGCCTTCCATAAAGCCCAACCTCTTGCTCTATCCCAAGTCTCAGTATCAAAATTGAAAGCATTTTTAAAGGCCTGCCTGCTATTGTTTTTAAAAAAAGTCCAAGCTATTGTGAGGTCACAAGCTGGGTCTCCTATCCCTAAACACCCAAAATCAATTACCGCGCAAAGCTTACCCCTATTTAGTAAAATATTGCCACTTGCTACGTCTCCATGAACCCAAACAGGTTTTTTCTCCCATTTAGAACTTATGGCTTTTTGCCAAAGAGAACTTGCTTTTCTAGTATCAATAACGTCCCTTAAGTTTTTTATAAGTTCTCTAGTTTCCTTATCATAAGTTGAAGTATGAGCAGCGCGCCACCAATTATGCAATTCAGGTGCAGAATCAATATCAGCATCAAATTTATGCAAGCTTTGCAAAAAATAGGCAAGTTGTATCGCTATGGTTTCTAAAGTTATATCATTTAGCTCTACGGTATTTGCACTATCTCCTTCTAACCATCTATATATCGACCAATAAAAAGGATAATCATTTGAAGGTTTCCCCATAGCAATTGACTCTGGGATAGGAAGCGGTAATTTTGGTGCTAGTAAGGTCAACCATTTATGCTCTTTTGCTATTTGACGAACATATTCCTCTCCACTTGGCAGCCTCACTAACATTTTATCACCCAAATGAAATGTTCTATTATCATTACCTTGGCTTTTAACTGAAGTTATAGGCAGATGAGCATATTGAGTAAATTGCTCTGCAATTAGTTTCTGGACTAAATCTTCAGTAATATTTGGTTTAATCGTCATTTATTTGAGCTCCAATAGCATTAAATATTCATCAAAAAATTGTGAGCCAATTTTTAAAGAACGTGGTTCGGTACCGTAAATTTTAAAGCCATGTTTTTGGTATAACTTAACTGCAGATTCATTATTTGTAACGCAAGATAAATGCAGCTGTATCACTAGTGATCTAGCATGATTAATAACAGTTTCAATTAATTGGCTTGCTATTCCTTGTCCTCGATATTCTGGCATTACATACATGGCAAATAAATCACCACGATGCATTGTTTTTAGTCTATTTAAGCGATGGAATCCCGCTCCAGCTATCAACTTATTATCAATAAAGGCCCCAAAAACATCACTTTTAGTGAGTTTATCTTCCCATTCTTTCTGAGAACATCCTATTTCTTCTTCATAAGAAGAAGCAAGCGATTCAGGAGAGTTTTGTAGAGCCTCTAATCTTAAGGCGTTCCATATCTGCCAATCTTTCTCGGTTAATAATCTAATCTTCATATTACCTACATAATTTTGATTAATTCTGGGATTATTACCTGTAATCTTAGAATCGTAGCCATTGTTTGATCAGCCTGCTCTTGACTTAGCTTTCTCATTTTTGGATCAGCAGAATTAGTACGCTTAATGTTGAAGCTCAACCAATCAATCCAGTTACCTAAAACTCCCGCAAAAGCAGTATCTACGCCTTTTAGTATACCACCTGAATTTTTATATTCCTCAATCATTTTGATAAATAATCCCTGGTTATTGCCGGAGAAATCTAAACTAGTATTTATTATCTCATATGTAGGGTTTATGAGTCTCGCTGATTCCCAGTCAATTAATATTGGATTATCATGTTTATCCCATAAAACATTTTTTGGATCTAAATCACCATGACTAATCACCAAATTCTGTTTTAAAACAGGAATCGCGTCCAGGTAAGCTTTATTTGCTGCTTGCATCACATCTGGCAGCTTTTCGTCACTATGTATAGGGAAAATGGCTTCAGCTATTTCTGGTATTTTCAAATCAATCAGATGAATCTTAGCTAAGAGAGTAGCAATTTTTAGCGCTTGAGATTCTGTGGGCACAAGAACCGATTTTGCATCTACCCATGGATAAACTAGAAAGCCTGACTCATCAATAATAGTTAGTTTATTTATCGCGTGTATGGCAGAAATACCTAACTCTTTAAAACGAGAAGCAATTTCTTCCGTTAAATTATAATTTTGAATAATTTTATCATTGCTTAAATCAATATCCTTAGAAATTTGCTTAATCGCAAAGATAGCTTTATCAGTATTTACTCGCCACATGCTATGAAGCAATCCACCATGCACTCTAGTTGGAGATCTAATAGGTACTCCAAGATTAAACCCCGCACAGATTTTAATTAAATGATTATGGTTCATTATTTACAAATAAACTCCATAATATTCATGTCATATGGGTCTGGATTTTCTTTGCATCTTAGTTCATCCGCTGTTTTAAAAACTTCTGTATAATTATCATCAGAGACTTCTTTAATTATCTTGCGCCAAAAATGCGCAGCTTTGATATTTTCTGGCATTACAGCTACTGACCATTTACCTGGATGGGTTTTGAAAATTTCTTGAGCGACGAAACTTGCTATTCCTTTTCCTTGAAATTTAGCAATGATAAAAAATTCTCCCATATTCCATGCTTCGTTTTGCAAGCTATACTCGGTAGGACAGTTAGTTTTAGGAGTAGTAATTTCTTTATAAATTAGCGCAAAGCCAGCTATCTCATTATTAAGCTTTACCATAAAAGCCTCTCTAAGACGATCTTCAAAATAATGTTGAAAATCTATACATTCAAACATTCCATTTTTTTCGCATCCCCATCCCATATAACCGCTTCTATCATAGACATAGAATCTTGCCAAATTTTGGATAACTGGATAATCTGCTATTGTTGCTGGAATTATGTCTATATTGTTTTTATCTAAATATGTCATATCGTCTTTCATCTAAATGCCGGATAAAGTTCAAGTGGTTTTATATCTTTCCAGCGTATTTTCAGTTCCTTTAAAACTGCTTCAGCCATTAGCCTTACATGTGGTAATAAATCATGTTTTTTGGCGATAGCAATAAATTTTTCAAGGCGTAATAATTGTCGTGGTCTTTGAATGTTATATTCTGCTTTCCATTTTGGTGGCACAAACTCTGTTAAATCATTTCCATCTCTTTCTTTTTCTAGTACATATTCTATATTTAGAAGTCTCCAAAATATGGTATAAGCACAAGCGCCAACATAATATTCATAATATAGCTTGTCATCAAGTGCGAGTGGAATAAATTTGCTCAACTCTTTGCGATAAACTTCTTCCATTTCTTCTATTGTTTCATCTGGAAATGCCATCACGCACCAGCAAGTTGGCATATATATTCTTAAATATACTGCGTCTAGTAAAGCGTTACCTATATAACTCCATTCAAAGTCAATAATTTTTATTTGATTTTTATCTGGGTCATCAACTAGATTATCCGGACAAATATCTCCATGCATTAATGCAGTAAAAGGTCCAGAATCTTTAGCTAATTTAAAGACATAATTCATTTCCGCTTCTAAGCTTGGATTAAATTCTATATTTAACTTCCTAAACAAAGATCTGATTTTTGCTGGCATTTCAGTAAAGCCATCTTGCCATACATCGACGTCTGGATCAATTTTCCGCAGCATTGGATTATAATTTTTGATATTTTGATGACCATTCCTGTGAAATTTAGCCATAATTTTCATATAACGATTTAGAGCGGCTTTAGCATCTTGTGATTTATTGTTCATTAATGGATCAACTAAGCTCAAGTGGTCAGCGCCTAAGTCTTCGATTAATATAAATCTACTACTTATACTTCCGCCATAAAATTTTGGTGCAATAATAGCCTCAATGTCAAAGCTACTTATAAATTCAAGTCCAGCCCAATCTCTGGCAAATCTTCCCAATATCTCTTTATCACTAGATAATTTATCTATAAGTGATTGTTTAAAAATAATCGTTTGTGGAATGTTATTATCGGACTTCTCTAAATTGATTCTAAGAACAAGATTTCTCCGTAATTCTTCACTTAAAGTTATAGTAGATTTTATCTTTATTTCTGTTTGAAATTTTTGCGATAATATATCTTGAATTTCTTGTAGCAATTCTAGAGTAAGTCTTAGATTATCTTTCATTTTAAATACTTCCTACGTACCATTTTGCTGCATTACTCAAACCAAATTTCTCTAAAAAATCACATTTGGCATTATCATGAGCGCCAGATACTACATAAAACTGTGCGGCGCCTTTTTCTTTAGCGATGCGCCTGGTAGTATTCATAAGCTCCAACCCAACTGACTGCCAATCTGATTCTGACTTAACGCAGAAATCATCAATCATTAGAGTAAGTCCACCTGGATCATAAACTTCTGGAGCTTTAACCAGCCTGCCAATAATAAAACCTATAGTTTCTATATCTGATTTAGCAACCAAGATAATATAATCATCGTGCCCCAATAATTCTTCAAACCATTTTTGTTGGACTTCCTCTGCCCCCTCTGCATATCGCCAAAATTGCGGTTGTGCTTTCTCGTAAGCTCTTCTTTTTTGATATGATAAACTCACCATTGAAGTAACGTCAGCTTTAGTTGCTTGAGCTACTTTAATTTTACTCATCTTTTATCTCCTAAATATAATTTCATTCCTACATGCGTGGATTCAAATCCCAAGCGCTCATAAAATATTTTGGCTCTTGGTCTTTTTATGTTAGTTGTCAGTTGGATGATGGAGGCGCTTCTTAATTTTGCATATTCTATGGCTTGGCTGATCATCCATTCGCCGATTTTATGACCTCGGAGTTTTTCAGAAACTCTTACTGCTTCAATTTGCATTCTTGTTTGACCAGTAAAGGTAAGTGAAGGCATGATGGCGAGATGACAAGTAGCGACTATTTTACTACTTTCTTCAACTACCATTAAATATTGATTTGGGTCAATATTAATTAGTGCAAAAGCATCCATATAACGTTGATCTAATTTATCGGAGGCTTTTTCTCGCAGCTGCCCAAGCTCATCTTCTACCAAGAGATTGATAATAGCGCTTAAATCATCAATTGTGGCGCGTCTAGCTTTAAGCTTTAAATCCATGATTTTTTTCCTTGTATCTGTGCATACTAACAATGGTAGCTCAAAGGAAAATTTTTACTATTAAAATCACCAAAATTGAGTTTTTTTCTCTTATATTAACATTGACTATCGATGATCCACTTAACGAATCTCATATCAGCTTTATTGTTATTTCCTGCCAATGAGTAGACGTAAGTTTCTCTAACAAATGATAATATCTGTTCAGCTTGGGCTTTTAGGTTATTGCTTTGGAGGTAATTCTGTACTTCCTTCAAGCAGCTTTGGTATAGATCATAATTCCAAACAGTAATAGCTTTGGGCTTAGCTGCCTCTGGTTTGTTAGAAGATTGCGCAGCTGTTCCGATTAATTCGTCAGTTGAGCAGCCCAATAGCTTAGCGATAGAGGATATTACTTCTATCCCAGGGTTGCTAGACTTACCTGACAAAATATTGCGTACCGCGCTGATCTTGAGCCCCGCTCTACGCTCTAATTCTCTAGCATTGAGATTCTTATCCACCATCCGGGTTTGAATCTGTTCTTGTAGATTTTCAATTAAATTTCTCGCCGTTTGCATAAATACTCCATTTTTCTTCTTGCAATGATATTTTAGCCATGTTATAAGTATTTATACTTATATAGTAGTTATACATAGTTTTTATATTTATAATAATACTTATATCATGTTTTGGAGAACGAGTCTATGAAAAATTACACTAAAATTACTGCTGAGGATGTAAAGATCCAATTTAGCACATTAATGCAACGCTATATTGGCCCAAAAGCAGCGATTAAATATAAACAAGCAGCCAGAGAGTTAGAAGTAGAAGAGCGAACTTTAGGTAGCTGGGTTAGAGGTGAAAAGCAAATAACCTGCGTCTTCTTACTTAAGATAATGGCATATCTACCCGAAAACTTTACTGAAGAATTCCTTGATCTCACCAAAGTATATAAGCATAAATAATAACAAGAGAAGTATCATGAACGATTTTAACTTAAAACTAGCGATAAAAACATATAACGAACGTGAGGCTTGGAAATTTCTACAGACCTGCGGACCAGAGCTAACTTGCTCAATTAGGACGCTTGCAACTATCTGGAAATGGCATCGCTCAAAAGTTGAAAGATTTTTAAAGATCTTGAAGGCAGAAATGTTAATTGAAACCGCTATTAAATCAGGCAAAACACTAATCACTTTAAGACAAAATCAAGACACTTCTGGGGACAAGAACGAAGTAGCTCTAACCCCATTAAATCCTTGTATAGAAGAAAATATCGAGACGAACCCAAGACAGTTTTGCAGAAGCTTTAAATTGCAAAGAAGAAAAGAAAAAAAGAAGCAAAAAAAGAAAAGAAGAAATAAAAGAAAAAACCCCCCTAAAGGGGGGTAAAAAAGAAAAAAATAATTCTTTTGATGAAGTTGTTTTGAATAGTTCTGAAAGCAGCAATGAAACTCAAGTCCTAAAAGAAATCTTATCACAAAAGCCTAAGACCCAGCCAACAAGCGTAGTTGCTGAAGATGTGATTGATTGGGCTGAGAAAAACTTACCAAAGACAATCGATCTGGAATGGGAACTAGAGAAATTTAAGGATTATCACCGCTCTAGGCCTAAAAAGCCTCCCAAAGATGCAGTAGCAGCTTTTAGGAACTGGCTTCGTAAAGCTACAGAATTACAGAATAAAAATTTAGGAGGAAAAAACCATGGATATAACAACAATAAAACAAGCGGAAATAGCGACCTTGAACGATTCTTTGCCGGAGGTGTTAGAGCGCTTGATAACCTCTCCAGGCGTGGATTGGAGCGGCAAGTTGATTGGTAGATCTGAATATACTTTTAAAGCCATTCCAGTAATTGAGCATGATTCATTTATTTATACTCAAGCGGTTAAGTGGAGCAAGATTCTGCATGAAGCTCTAGCTCCCGCTGATTATAAACAGATTTTTATGCATTTAACTAATTTGCGGGCGCATTTCAAATCGCCTGCGTTTAGCGAGATTGAAAGCCAAATAGTCATTCAAGATTTTATCTCAGATTTAGCGCATTTGCCTTTGGATTTGATTGAACTTACTTGTCGGCAATATCGCCGAGATAGCGAGAGCAAGTATTTTCCTAAACCAGGACAATTACGCACAATAGCGAATGCTCATCTATGCATTAGAGTCGCTAAATTAAACAAATTAAACGCAATACTGCAGGCAAGTGCAGATGCGAATAATAAACCAACTTACTAACCATAATTTTCTATTAGGAGGAAAAAATGAAAATAACTAATTTTAATTCTAAACAATATCTCGTCCTAGCTGGAGCTCTAGCTGCGACTTGTCTAATACCTGAACTCTCATTTGCAGCTGATGCTTTTGCTGATATCCACACTAAAGTAACAGGATGGATCGGTGGCACTGCAGGTAAGTTGATTACCTTTATCTGCTTTGCAATGGCTGGGATAATGGGAGTGGCTGGTTTTCCAACTAAGTATATTTTAGGCGCGATGGGAACAGGTTTACTCTTATCTTCATCAGGTAGCTTAGTCAACATGTTATTTGATAAAGCAGCATGAACTATCGCATCCCAAGAACCTTAGATAATAGCTTTCGTTGCCTTGGGATACCAATGGATACGCTAATTGTGTTCATGATGGTCTGGGGGAGTTTGATGATGTTCGATAAAGGACTTTATGGAATTCCTCTAGGCGTATTTGCGGCTAATATATTTGGCCGCTTCCGCAGTAGATCGATTATCCGAAAAATAATCAGAATGATTTATTGGTACTTACCCGCTGAAATGAACTTTATCAAAGGCGTGCAAGGACATCAAAGAAAAATGAATATGGAATTTAAAAATGCTGACAAATCTTAAATTACAAAGAAATATCGTACTAGCCAGCGCAGGCATGTTGTTAATCGCTAACGTTCTGCTAGCACTAAAATTATATAATCAAGAAATTATAACTCGTAATCTACCAATTACCGAAGCTGAACTAGTAATCAGTAAAAATTATATCAATGATGCTGCGCTTAAAATAAGAGCTGATCAAATCATCTCATTATTATTTTCGATGAAAAAAGAAAATAGCTCGGTTTCAATGGATCACTTGCTAAGACAAGTAGATAATGAATTTTATGAAGAATTCAAAATAAAAATCAAGAAATTAGCTGAGGATATTGAGTTACGCGATTATCGCTATGTTTTTGGAGATATTCAAGGATACGAATATGACAATTATAACTGGACGGTGAAAATATCTGGTTACTTAGATACTTATCTCTCTGATAAGAGGATAGCTAATCAACCGAAGCAATACCTACTCTCCTTTACCAATAAATCTGGAATTATCAATCTTAAATCATTTGAGGAGGTCAAAGATGAACCGAAAAATTAAAGCTGCACTTTTTAGCATTTTGATGCTTTTCAATATGACTGCTAATGCACAGGAATTCACCGTACATAATAATGCTGAAATCAAAGCTCTTGCATCTAAAGCAGAGATAACTCGTCTTGCTTTTGATAGCAATGTTAGTGAAATACATGCGCTATCAGAAGAAATTGAATATGCCATAAATGGAAGGGATATCTACTTAAGACTTACGGCAGAAAAGCCAGTTAATTTCTTTGTTAAAACTGAAGATGAGATGACTTATAAAATCATCTTAGTAGCAAGCGATATACCGTCAACGCAAGTATTCATTCATAAATTTGCAGTAATTGATAAATCTCAAACTGAATATTTTAATCAAGTATCGCCAGAGCTTAAAAATCGAATAGCTAAAATTATTGAAGTCACTTCAAACCCAACTAAATACTTGGGTTACAATATTACTCCTAAACATCTGAATCTCAGCAGTCCAGTAAAAGATTTGCAAATGAAGTTAGTAACTCAAGTTAATGGCAATAAATTGGTTGCAGAAAAAGTGCACCTTAGAAACTCAAGTGATAAAACTCAAAAGCTAAATTTAAAAGATTTTATTTCAGCAGAATATTTAGCAGTTTATTTAAGCACTACAGAATTATTACCGAAAGAAGAATGTGTGCTGATTCGAATACTAGAAAATTAATATAGGATACCAAAATGAAAAGATTATTTGCCCCAATTGATAAAATAAAACAAAGGCTACGTGATTATTTCGTCGCTAATGATATCGAGCCAGCGATGGTACGTAAGAAGCATCTACGTCTTGGAGCAGTGCTAACTTCCCTATTTTTGCTTATTTGTTACTTAGTGCAAAATAGTGGCGATCAACTTAAGAATCTAAAATATCCGGAGACTACCAAACCGGAAATTAAAGATAAAATTAAAACTTCTTCTGGACTAGAGGAGCTTGCTAAAGGCACCAGCAATGAATTGCTTTGGACTGAAATCGAAGGCAAAGAGCTTGATGAGCTTAAAAATAAACAAGCCGATACTGAGAATGCCCAGAAAACCATCAACCAACAGCTTGCAACTGATAAAGTTAGCAAGACTGAAATGGAGAATATGCTGATCGATCTTAGCCAAACATTAGAGGCAAAATATGAACAAAAATTAGCTGAGGAAATAGCCAAAGTAAAAATAGAAGAAAAAAAGAAAATTGAAGCCAGTATCGAAAGCAAGTCGTTTAAGCAGAAGAAAAAAGCTCTTAAACTAGGTGAATATATTCCGGCTAATAGTTACGCGCAAGCAAAGTTAATCTCAGGAGTTGACGCTGGAGTCGGCATGAGCGCGGAAAGCAACCCACGCAGTGCATTACTCAGAATAACAGGTGAAGTAGTATCAGCTGGCTTTGGCGGTAAATACCTAAAAACCAATAAGCTGATTGGATGTCAAATGTCACTTAGGGCGGTTGGTGATATTTCAAGTGAAAAAGTCTATTTAGATGGCGTGTTAATGAGCTGCGCGAAGGATGCTAATAACTTCATTGAAATACCAGTTAAAGCTTACGTCTCTTCTCTTGGTAAAACTGGAGTTAGAGGTGAGATCGTTTCGCGTGAAGGCGATATGGTCTTGAAAAGCTTTGTTGCTGGTATCGCTTCCGGCTTTGGCAATGGAGTCACGCAATTTAGTGCCCCACAACAATCTCTACTTGGAAGCAACACCCAAACTGAAACCCAAAAAATCAAAAGCATAATGAATGGTGGATTAGGCTCAGGCTTAAGTAGCGGCAGTAACAGCTTAGCAGAATTCTTCATTAAACGAGCTGAGCAATATCAACCAGTAATATCAGTTAATGAAGGCGTTGAAGTTAATATCGTCTTTATTGAAGGCTTTAGTTTAAAGGAGACTCAAGAAGATGAAAAATCTAACTAAACTAGTTCTAATCTCAATAATGTTATCAAGCTGTACAGGCTATAAAAGTACCTGGGATTGTCCTAAGGTTAAAGGTATTGGTTGTAGCTCGCTTGAATATGCTGATGAAGTCGCTCGCAAGCAAATCCTATTAAACACCGGTGATAAGCAAAAAAAGAAGGTCTTGATTAAGCAAAGTGAAAATACTTTCGAAGAAGCGGAGATTTATTAATGGATAGTTTACTAGAGTTTCTTCCCTACAGAAATTATGATGCTAAAAACTCTATTTTTGACAACCAAAAGACTATGGGTTTTGTTTTAAGAGTTGGTCATTTTTCCGGAATGAATGAAGCAGCTAAAACGGCATTTCGTAGTCTAGTGACTAATGATCTACCAGTTAACTGTACATGCCAAGTGATTAATTATGCATCTCCAAGAATTGGTAATTTATTGGAGTTCTGGCATAAAAATAGTAGCGAAACCCCAGTGTTTCAAAAAATGTCTCAAGCTAGATGTGATTTTTTTAAAAATAATGCTTTAGGGAGTCAGAGTAATCTAGCTGTTCGTGACTATGAGCTTTACTTTTGTTTCTCAATTCCTAAAGGGCACGCAGATTCTGAGAAGCTCTCCGTTACTCTAAGCTTAAAGGCCTTGCAGGATAAATTTATTCAAGGACTTAAAAATATTAATAGCGACGCTTATGTGCTGGGTAGCAAAGCTTTAGCTAATTTCCTCCAAGAAATTTTAAATCCATTAGATGAGTTTTATAAGCAACGCAATATTGAATCCTACTTAGATGTGCGAGAGTTTTTTAAGTCTGATCATAATATTGAAATGGAAAAATCTAAGGTCAACTTTACTAACCAGAGTTATAGCATCTTTGAAATAACCAGCTTTCCAGGATCTTGGGATCTAGAGAACAGCATTGATTATATTGGCGATTTTGATAAGGGCCTCAGTATTCCCTGTCCTTTCTACATCAGCATGGGATTTACCCTGAATTCAAGGGATACTTCACAAAGAATGGCCGATAAATATCGAATGATTAAAACTCAGCAGAATGATTCTAAGCTGCCAATGTTCTTTCCTAAAATGCTAGAAGAGAATAATGACTGGCGATATGTCAGTGAATGTATTGGCCAGGGAGAACGCATGGGTAAATTAGTCATGCACATCGTCTTGGCAACAAATACAGAGATACATGAGCAGATGCTGCAAGATCACTTTGCAAGACTTGGATTTAATATTGCTAAGGTTCAGCATGATTGCGTAAACGCTTTACTTCAAACTCTTCCATTTGGCATTGCTGAAAACTGGCAGATTCTCGATCAGCTCAAAATATTTAGCAAGGCTTTATCTGGGGCTTGTATTAATTTGATGCCAGTATTCGCTGATGGACAAAATTATAATAGTCCCTTGATGTTATTGGTTGGTCGTCGTGGGCAATTATTCTTTTTTGATAATTTCAAAACAGCTGACAGCAGCAATGGTAATTTCAATATGATTGTAGTTGGAGCATCCGGTCGTGGAAAATCAGTATGGCTGCAGGAATATAGCGTTTCGCTGCTAAAGAATGGTGGCCAAGTAGTAATTATCGATGATGGCCGCAGCTTTAAAAATACTTGCGAATTATTAGATGGTGATTTCGTTGATTTTGGTGGCGGAGAATTTTGCCTCAATCCTTTTTCTCTATATCAAACGTCTGAGACAGAAGATGATAGACAAGAATATAAGGAAGATTTTGAAGAGCCCTTTATTGATCTGATTGTCTCAATTCTTTGTATCATTATCAATGTTGACAAGAATAATAACCTTAATCCAGAAATGGGATTATACCGCTCTATCTTGACTTACGCAGTTGTTGAGGTCATGAAAACATATGGCAATTCAGGAGGTTTTTCTGAAATTCGTGAGGAGTTACTGACTAACCCAAATATCAATAATGATGCTACTAAGGAGTTCATTGATCAAATTGCCTATATTCTTAAGAATTATAGCGATGATGGTCGATATGCCAAATATTTTAACGGCAAAGCAACGCTTGATATAAAAAACAAGCTTACCGTTTTTGAGCTAAGTGATCTTGAACATAATGAAATCCTCCAAAGCTCAGCTTTGCTTACGGTCACCTTCTTAGTTTACGCCAAGATCAGAAACAGAAGTACCCCCACAGCTTTAATTATTGATGAATTTTGGCGGATGGGCAAGCATCCAGTGCTCAAGGGGCCAATCGGTGGTTTTTCCCGTCGAGGAAGGAAATATAACTTGAGTTTAATTGTTGCATCGCAATGCATGTCGGATTTTGAAGTAATTAACAGCGAAGCAGGTGCAATTGCGCTTTCTCAAGCAGATTGGCGGATTATTCTGTCAGTAGATGGTAAAGATGATGAAGTTTTACGTAAAGAACTCATGATGAGCAGCGGTGAGATTGCTATCACCCATACTTTACGTGGCTTAAAGGGCTCATATTCAGAATTCATGATTCGTCATAAAAATAACTCTTGGGCTATTGGCAGACTGCTGCTTGATCCATTTTCAGCCAAGGCTTACTCCACCAAAGCAGAAGACATGTCATCAATTAAAGAAATGAGAGCAAATGGCCTAAGCGTAACAGAAGCAATTGAGAGTCTAATGAAATGAAAATATTACAAACTATACTTATGACAATCGTTATGTTCTGTTGGTTTGGCCTTTGGATAATTCTCGGGATTGTGGTTGAGGCGGAAGCCAAAGATTTTGGCACCCAAGGGCATGTTTTTACTATACTAGAAGAAGATTTTTTAGAAGTTATAAATGCTAGGCTTCAAAAAATAGATTGGGAGAAATTTAATCAAGAAACCCAAACTAGAACCAAAGAATATGTTGAAAGACCAACTTCAGTTGCTGGAATTACTAGGGCTCAAGAATCTAAAGAGTTTTTCTATGATCCAACTTATGTTTTGATCCAAGATATCAGAGATCATAATCATCAACTTCTTCATTCTGCTGGAACCAAACTAAATCCTTTAGAATTTACTCCGTTAAGAGAAGATTTGCTTTTTATAGATGGTGATGATGACTCCCAAGTTAAGTTTGCGCTTAAGCAACAAGCTAAAATAATTTTAGTAAAAGGATCACCTTTAAAACTACAGCGTAAAGAAAAAATCTGGATTTACTTTGATCAGGGAGGAGTTTTAACCTCTAAACTTGGCATCACACAAGTACCAGCCCTTGTAACTCAAGAAGGTTTGCAATTAAAGATCAAAATATTTGGCGGCAATTTATGAAATCTCGTCTGCTTATTTTTTGCATAGTGATAGGATTAGCAAGTCAGTCTCAGGCAAAAAAATGTACTGGTGAATTTATCAATCCCTTCAATGATATTAATTGGGAATGTATGTTTCCCATTACCATGGGCTCGATGGAACTTGCAAGTAACGATGATGGCCTGAAGGATACTCCTAATCCTGGTTCTCCAGTATGTATCTGCCCTAAAGGAGGAATTCCTATGCCAGGTTTTGTTGGTGGATATTGGGAGCCATCTAGAATGGTCGATGTATCAGCTGAACCTTATTGCTTTGTTAATTGGGGTGGCATGCAAATGGATATGGGTTTTGAGAAACATCAAGGCGGGCGGCCAAAGGGAGCAAGCAGTAAAATATCAACTTGGTATGTTCATTATTATGTTTACCCGATTTTATATTTGCTTGAGCTCTTTACTGATTTTATTTGTCTACAAGAAACCAACTTTGATCCCTTATGGATTACTGAGCTAGATCCTACTGGCAATGATGATGAATTATCGATGATTTTTCATCCAGAAGCTTTGCTATTTAATAATTTAATCGCGCAAGCTGCTTGTTCTGCCGACTGCGTAAGCGCAACTGCTAATAATACACCTATAGATTCATTATTTTGGTGCGCTGGTTGTCAAGGTAGTATGCATCCAATGAATGCTAATGTAAATACGCATATTGGCGGAGTTCAAGCCTCAGTTAACGCTATGCAAAAGATCACTTTTAAGCTTCATCGTCAACTGATGGCTCATGAAACATCATCAGATAATGTCAAAAAAATCTGCACTAAAAACCTAGCGCCAATGATGAAAAAAAGTCATTACCGTTATCACATGATTAATCCAGATGTTACATCTTGCGTACCCTTTGGTAAAAGCACTAGCGTTTTTGACTCTGGCAAAGAAACTCCAGTAGTTGGAGAGGATTTTGGTTATTTATTATGGAGGAAAAAGACATGTTGTATATTTTAAGGATTTTTATTTTGTTCTTATCTTTTTCTGCTAGCGCGACCGACGCAAATGTAATTGATCAAATCCTAACTGGTTATGATCAAATGAAAAAAAATTCTTGCCCTAATAATACAAAAGATGGATTACGTATTTTTGTATCTTTAAGCATGTCTAAAAACTTGCTTGAGCAATATGATTCAATAGCAAAGAAAATCGGCGCTAAGTTGGTAATGCGAGGCTTTAAGCATAATAGCTTTAAGGAAACTATTCAGTATACCCAGAAAATTGCAATAGAAGTTGATCCAGTAGCTTTTAAAAAATTTGGCATAACTTCAGTCCCTAGTTTTGTTTTAAGCGATGGTGGTAGCTTCGATAAGTTAGTTGGCAATGTTAGCATTAATTATGCTCTAACTAAATTTAAAGATGAAGGTGATTTGAGCGCAAAAGCAGCAGAATATTTAGCGAAACTGAAATGAAAGCAAATAAATATGTCTTTATATTTCTGACGTTATATCAGGTAGCTGCTTATGCCATGTTATCTGAAGATGATTTACGTAAGTTCAAGCAAGAAGGTCAAAATATAGCTAAAGGATTAGAGTCTAATATATCTGGCTCGTTCCAAGATAAACAGCTCCAAGAAACAATCGGTTTTGAGGGCACTAATATAAGAGGTAATAATATGCAACTAGAAGAAGTAGAAAATTTAAGCGTAGGTGTAATGCAACATAATGATGAGCAGGCTTTAAGGGAAATGCAAGGTGAAAGCGTGACTTACCAATGCAATAAGGAAACCTGCGAAGTGGGCCATACATTTAGTAGTTTATCTACAGTAAAAAGACATGAAGAACTAGATAAACAAGGTTTTGAGCGAGATGAAAATGGCAATCCAATTAATAATCAGGCATATCTAGATAAGGTTTTGTCATTTGCTAAAAATAATGAATTTAATTTCTTAAGCGGATCGACTAGTAATTGTCAACCTATTGAAGAAAATATTACAACCTCCACGCAAGAAACTTGCGATCAATATTATGATTTAAAAACTAGCAGCTGTTTTCCTAAGCAAATCGTCGAAATAGATCCTGAGTATAAATATTCTTGCAACAAAATCAGAGAGGAAAAACTTAAAATCTGTCGAGAGGAAATTGTATCTATAACTTGTAAGGATAGCCATGAGTGCGACTTAGGGGGCATTGAAAGAGGCTCTGTTGATTCAGACATGAAGTTTGAGTTCAGTAATGGAGTATTAACTATTGGCACTATCGCTGATAATTATTGGGGCGGGTCTTGCGCAACATACGATCGAACTACCACTTTTAAGATTACTAACAAAGATAAAATCAAAGATTTTTTTCTCTTCAAAGTTGGATTTGATGATTATATGCAAATAACTCTCAATGGTCATTTAATTTACGTTGGTCCAGATGGCGGTAATAAACTAGAAGTAGTGACAAGGCAATCAGGTTTTTGGCATCATAATTATCAAGTAGTAAATAACGGTTCTGGAGATAGTGGTTGTGAAAGAGGAACAAATTGGACTAGAGAGCCAAATGTAGATTTAAGGCCGTATTTAAAGGAAGGAGAAAATATCCTTAAAACTCGAGTAATTGTTGCAGGATGGGGTGAAGGTTGGTTACAGATCAGAGCTAAACAAAATTGTTGCAGTAAATGGGAAATAAAAAGAGAAGAAAAATGCGATATTTCTTGAGGTTACTTATGGTTTTTTGTCTAGCTAGTAGTGCATGGGGATTTGATGAAGAAAAATGTCAAATGATTCACGTAAAAACTTGCGTTGATGATGCTATAAGAATAATAGATGGGTTGGAAACCAAGCAAGAAATTGATGGATCCAAATCTATTAATATATGCTGGAAATTTGAGGAAAAATTTCGCTGTATTTCTAAAGAAAAAAATAATTGTGCAGCCTTAGAGCAAAACCGTGGATGTGATGAAAAATCCGCTCAGTGTCTAGCGATGGGTGATTTAGGTTTATGTAAAAATTTAGAAAAGAATTTTTCTTGTGGCAAAAGTGATAACGACGAGAAAATTAAACATATTGATACGCAGTTTCATGTTAAACGTGATGAAAAGGATTTGAGCAGCTGTAGTCCAGAAGAAATCAATAAACAATGCGAAGAAGTTGAAGAAAAATGTATCGAACCAGCTGAAACTCGTAATATCAACGGCAAAGATGTTCACAAAGATTGCTGGAAATGGGAAAAGCAATATATCTGCCGAACCGATACTTTTATCGATGAATGCAAGTCCATACCAGAAAATTGCAAAATAATTGGTGAGCCTATTTGTCTGCATGTAAATCAGATTGATAAGGCTTGTGACCATAAAGAAATAACCTATCAATGTAGTGAAAGCAAAACTATCACTAAAGAATGCAAAGCAAAGGAATTCTGCCTCGGTGGAATCTGCGAGAAATCTACTCGTCATCGTCATAATGATTTTGGCTCTGCTATATCCAAATTAAGTGTTTTAGCCCAGATGAAATCTAACGAGCTTGAAGGTTGTAGATGTCCTAATGGTAGATCTACTTGCGAATCTAGCGAGATAGATCCAGCTAGCTGCAAGTTTTTTACAGGCAACGCTAAGCAATGCGTTAAAGCTACTTCTCAATTCAATTGCTGTACTGATAAAGGCGTATTTCGTAATCCTTTAGGTGGATGTACTCAAGAAGAACAAGATTTATTTAAATTACGCCAAGCAAAGCTTTGCCATCCCACCGGAAGTTGGCGAGGCAAGAAATTAGAGAGATTTAAAAAATATGAATCATATTGTTGTTTTAAGTCAAAACTTGCCAAGATCATCCAAGTACAAGGGAAGCGTCAGCTTGGAATTGGTTGGGGAGATCGTAAAAATCCAGACTGCAGGTCACTTACTCTAGAAGAAATTCGTCGAATTGATTTTTCTAAGATAGATTTCACAGAATTATACACAGATATTGTGGATAAAGTATCTAGCGGCATGAACACAGTAAAAGATAAAATGAACCAAAAAATGGGGAGTTATAAGGATGGTGGAGCGGCGATTAACGATAAATCTACTTCCGAGATGATCAACAAAAAAATTAAACAATTTTATGAGCAGAAGAAATGAAAAGATTGATGGTGATTATTGGATTATGCGTTTTTTCAAGCCCAGCTCTAGCTTTTAAATTTACAGCCGAAACCTGTCAGAAATATGGATTAGGCAAGTATTGGTATTGCGAAGAAGCACCAGATAAAAATGAGATTGGAGTTAAGGAAATTATGAACTCGAGTATGAGTCCAGAGGATAAAGCCACTCAATTAAATCAATTATGGGAAGTTCAACGAAAAAGAGCAGTGATTACTGGAGAAAGACAAGAAATCGAAAAATTCTTAGAAACCCATAATTTGATAATCAATAAGGGCATAGATTTTGCTAAGAATACGCAGGGACTAATAGAAGCAACGCCAACGCTTGCTAACTCTAATAGTTATTATAAAAATATGCATGAGCAAAATATAAGAGAGCAAGAATATAATGATATATTAGAAAATAGCAATAAACGCTATGGCTTAGTATTTGTCTATAGTAGTGGATGCCAGCATTGCCATCGTCAATTACCAATTATCTTAAAACTTCAGGATAAGTTTAAAGTTATGGGGATCAGCGTTGATGGTAATTATTTTGAAGGATTAGATGAAAATATAGTAGATGAGAACATAGCCAATGACCCGTTAGTGCAAGCCTACCCAACGATTTTATTATTGGATAAAGCTAAGCCTGCCAAAATATTTATCAGCAAAGGCCTTACCAGCTTAACTGAGTTAGAGGAAAAAATAGTCAAAAGAATAAGTGAGCGTCAAAATGAAGAAAAATAGTTTATTATTATTGCTAATGTTGAGTTCTAGTAGCGCTTGGGCTGGAGGTATTGATACAGAGTTGACCAATGTTTGGCAATCTCTCGGGGGTTCTAGCGTTAGTAATAGCGCTAATTATTATAAAGGACAAAAAGCTGGTCATTATAGCATGGGTTCAATGTATTTTTCTAGGGCCAAAAAAAACAGACCATTGATTAGTGTAAATTTTCCTGAGATCGATTTTGATAAAAGCTGCTATTCCCAGGGCGTTCTAAATTTCGGTGGAATTTCATTTATTTCAGGTGACGAGCTAAAGGATAAAATGAAATCGATTGCGCAGCAAAGTGGATTAATGTTGGCATATTTAGGCGTTAGTTCTATTAGTCCAATTATCGGTGAAACTCTCCAAGAAGTTTATAGTAAACTGCAGGAGTTAGGTGGTTTTTTGGCTGATGAATGCCAGGCTGCAAAACAAATCGTTGGTTTTGCAGGCGATATGATGACTCAGCATAGCGAAATGGCTAAAGGAATTTATGCTAAAACTAATTTAAGCAAAGGCGGTAAGGATGATCTCTCTAGTTCATATAAAGATTTTCCAAAAAATAAAAAGAAATTACTAGATGACGCAGCAGAAAAAGATGAAAAACTTACTTTAGAAGATATAAATCTGGCCTGGAAAGCTCTAGAAAAGCTCAAAATGAATGGCACAACCAATATTGAGTTAAAAGAACTAATGATGACAATTAGCGGTACGATAATCATTACTTCTAATGGTAATGGCATGCCTAATTATCAGTATATCTCTTCTAAAGTGACTAATCCAAGCCTGCTCGAGGCCTTAATCAAAGGAGGTCGTATGAAAGTCTTGCAGTGTGGTGGCGACCATAAAAAATGCCTTAAAGTAATTGAAGGTGAAAAAACGGTTCCAAAAGAGCAGGCTTTTGAAGAAAGAGTATTAGAATTTTTAAAAAAAATTAGAACCGCACTTGAAGAAGATAAAGAACTTGAGGATGCAGAGCAGCATTTTTTAGCTAATAGCGGTATTCCTGCCTATGCGATTTATGAAAAGCTCTATCAATATACTAATGGCAATCCTGAATATGAACAAGGTCTGCTCGTTGAGCTAATTGCCTGGAATATTCTGTATAACTATTTAACCGAAATGCTGAAGGAAGTCAACGAGGCCACTAATAATCTACAGATTGCTGCTAATAGTGAACTAAAAGAATTCAAGGAGTCAATCAAGAATGCTCAAAAATTACTTACTGAATATGAAATGACTGATTTATCACGTTATAAACTCCAGCTCCAAATGATTAAACGTGCTGAGGGTATGGAAGATATGATGGCGAGTGAAGTATCGCAATTACTTAATATGGAGAAAAACTAGATGGAAACTTTTGAAATTTACACCTTAGGCTCTGGTTATTATTTAGAAAAAATATTCAATGCCATTAATTTGATTTTGCATCCAGATAATAACTTTGTTTCAGTAATGAAACTTTCAGCTTTAGGGGCCATTGTAGTTTTAACGGTACGAGCTGGACTCAATAGTGATTTTAAATCAGCCGCAAAATGGTTCTTTGGTGTTACGATTTTGGTTGGGTTGTTTCTCACCAGTAAGGCTAATGTACAAATCATTGATACTTTACCTGACTCTTATGGAAGGCTTTCTTCGGCGCGACAAGTACAATCTGTTCCTTGGGGATTAGCATTTATTGGTTCAGCTACTTCTCGAATCGGTAATAATATTGCTCAAAAATTTGATCAAGCACTGGCTGGGGTTTTTAATAATTCAGATTATCAGCAAACTGGACTTTTATTTGGTAGTAAAATTGTTGAAGATACCAGTAAGTTCAGAATCGAAGATGCAGGAATAAAGCAATTAATGCTGAGTTTTTATAAGAAATGCATCGTTCCTGATCTTAATATGGGTTATAAGCGTGCTAATGGTTATTCTTTAAAGGACCTTACTTCAAGCATTAATATCCTTGAGTTTTTAAAGGATCATTCTTCAAAGGCAAGGATCATTTATGTAGGAGGAAAGCCTGGTGGCTATCAAAGTTGCCAAAAAACGGCTGAATATTTATACACTTCTTTGAATAAATCTGTCGATTTAAGAATACCTATTTTAGCTAAGCAATTTGGTGCATTCTTTAGCCAAAATCAAGGTGATAATTCGAATGAAGCTTCGCAAGTTTTTGCATCAGTATTAGAAGGCAGTTATGGTATTTTTCTTAAAAACAGTAGCAAGAATGCCAAAGATATCTTGCTGCAAAATATAGCAATTAATAGTCTTGGTGAAGCAGCTGATTCTAAGCTTTATGGCAAAGTAGCTACTGAAAGCATGACTAAGCTCGCCTATAATTCAGTTGGACAAATGGCGCAGAAATTTATTCCAATACTACGTGCGGTACTCGAATGTTTATTCTATGGAGTATTTCCACTGGTATTAATCTTAATGGTAACGCCAATTGGTCTGGATGTACTCAAGAATTACGCCTTTGGTTTTATCTATTTGCAATTATGGCAACCAATGTACGCGATTTTATTTTGTATCGCTAGTAGCTGGGGCAAGCTTTATGCCAGCAACATTACTGATATCACTTTTGATAGTCACTCATCGATAATGCAGATTAATGAGGAAATATCTAGCGTTTCTGGATATATGCTTACTTTAGTACCAGTACTTTCATTATTTATTACCAAAGGTATGGTGGCCAATATGGGTAATCTTGCAAGCTCGATCATTTATATTCCGCAATCAACAGCGGTACAAAATGCTGAAGCTGCAGTTAAAGGTAATTATCAAATTGGTAATACATCTATCGACGCTCATCATGCCAACACTAGCTCATCTAATAAATATGATGATAATTATGCTTGGACTAGCGGCATGAAATCATTTTCAATGAATAGCGGTGCGCAAGAACGGATTTATTCTGATGGTAGGTCTACTATCGATAGTAGTGGAGCTGTAAGCAATTTAGCTGGCCTTGCTAAAATTGATTGGAGCAAAGCAATCGGTAATCGTTATGATCAAAGTATTAATGATAATATCAGCAATAGTGAAAGACATGCTAGCAACATGATTGAAAACACTAGCAGCGGATACTCTAAATTACTAGGATATGACCAAAACTTTAGCAAAGGCAGTTCTACTTATGAGAATTGGAATAAATCTTTAAGCAGTGATCAAAGAAAAACTATTGATGAAGCTAGAGGCTTTGTTGAGAAAGTAGCTCATGATAATAATATCAGTACGCAAGATGCTATGAAAGTTGCAGTTACTGCAAATGCTGAAGCGGGTGGAAGTCTTTTTGGTATTGGTGGAAAATTAGGTATTAACTTTGAAGGCTCTAAATTAAGTAGTAAGACAGAAGGCTATAATAAAATGCTAGAAACTAGTAAAAATGAGAATTTTGCAAAAAGCCTGTCTCAAATTGAAAGCTTTACTAATACATCTAGTTATCAAGAAAATAACAATGTTAATAATAATATGCTTGAAGGAGCTAAGAGTGATTTTAATCAAGCTAAATCGGCAAGTTACGAGCGCTCTAAATCATTAGATCAAGTGCATAATTTACAAAAATCTAAAGCTGATTTTGAAAGCAATAGCAGTTCTATTAGCCAAGATTTATCTAATCAGTTTGCTCAGCATTATATTAAGAAATTTGGCGCAGAAAAATTTGAAAATATTATTAGAACAGATCCTGCTCAAACTAATCAATTACTCAATGATTTTTTAAATAACAGAATAAATGTTGGAGTTTCTAGCATTTCTAATGAATTTGCACGAGACGAAGCCTCTATGCAAACTAGCAATATAGAAGATAATCATCAAAAAAACTCTAAAATTATTGAAAATAATAATGTTGATAATCGCGCTAGAGTGAACTCTGAGGCTCCAACTAATTTCAAAGGCAAAGTTCAGAATAAAATTACCATGGAATCTTTTAAGCAGAATGAAGTAGAGCATAGGTTAAGCGACACTTCAACTGAGCTTGCCTTAAGTGACGGAAATATTCAAAGCAAGGGACATAAATTGAAAGATGAGGTTGAAAAAAATGGAAAATAATATGGTTTTTGTGAGTATTAGAGTTAGTAAACAAGAGAAGCTACAATTACAAGCTCTAGCTAGTCGTTTTGGTTATAGCATAAGTGATTATATTAAGCGTAAGATTTTTAATGAAAATGTAGACATAGATAGTAATGGCACGCGCTATGTCATTCCAAGCAAAGAGAAGAATAACCTTTTGACTGTAACTATGATTTGTAAAATGCTCTATCTACAACTAGAGATCTTAGAAAAGCTAGGTTACAACACGGAAGAAATATCTGTTCTTGAAAAAAAATCACTTGAATATGCAAGATCACAACGTGAAAAACAAGGTTATCGAATTATAACTACTGAGCAGGAATAATGTAGTGGATGATTTAATTCGCGGTGGGCAGGTAAGTTTTCATAAAATTAGAATGCTTATGCAAGTCAGTAAATTACTAGCTCGTGTTTCGATCTATTTGATTATCATTTCTATTGGCTATAGTTACTGGCAAAATATTTCTTTAAAAGAATGGGAGATAGGCTGGGTTTATTTAAAAGCTGACTTTAATAAAAATGATCAAGATTATAAAGTTACTTATCGTAATGAATATGGTCGTAGTAGAACCGTAAAAACACATAATTTTATTGTTGATCCTTATGTGCTAAGAACGCTCAAAAAATTTGAAATTGCTCTTTATAAAGGCTTAAGTATAGCAGCAATTATGCTCGGAGTAATCATAGGAAGTTTGATAGTGTTTTTTTGGCTAAAAGGTCGAGGCATCAAGCGCAACATAAATTTAAGAGGTATTTTTATCCTTCCAGCTAAAAAACTACAAAACGAGCTGCTAAAGCATAATAAGATAACCGAAGAATATATTCCATTCACTTTAGCTGATTTTGCTTATCCTCTCACTGGTAGAAAAGATTCTTGGAGCGCAGGAGAGCAATCTCATACCATGCTAATTGGCTCAACTGGCGCTGGAAAAACCAAAATCATTCAGAACTTGGTCTATCAATTACATAAGAGAAATCAAAAGGCGATTATTATTGATGTTAAAGGTGACTATATCGAACATTTCTATCGCGAAGATAAAGGTGATATCATTTTGAATCCTCTGGACAGTCGCGGCAAAAACTGGTCGATATTTAACGAGACTAATCCATTAAAAGGATTTTCTACTATCGCTAAATCATTATTACCAAAAGAATCCAAAAGTGATCCGATTTGGATAGACGCCGCTCGAGGGGTTTTTGCAGAACTTGCCAATCTATATGTAAGTGAAAATTTATCGATGGCAGCATTTGCTGATATTATTCTTAAAAGCGATATAGAAACATTAGCTAAGCTATTACAAAAGACAGGTGCATCAAAAATTATCAATCCAGATATAGAAAAAGCAGCGCTTTCAGTTCTAATGGTGCTAAGTACTTACCTAAGACCATTAAAGCTCTATCAAAGCAGTAGAGATATTTTCTCCATCACTGACTGGGTAAACGATTCTTCAAAGAATAATTTTCTCTTTATTAGCTCCAGAGCTGATGTGAAGGAAGATATCAACCCATTAATAACAACTCAAGTTGATATTGCAGTGAACGCACTTAGATCATTAAAAGAGCAGAGCAATATTCCAAAAATATGGTTTATTTTAGATGAAATTCCTTATTTTGATCAATCGATTCCAAGCTTAAAAGATGGTTTGGCAATGGCAAGGTCATATGGTGGCTGTTTTGTGTTAGGTACTCAAGATATGAGCAGTTTAAGTAAAATCTACTCTGAAGATACTGCTAGGTCAATTGCAAATAACTGCAAAACTAAAATCTATATGAATATAGCTGGTAAAGAAGCTGCTCAATATTGTTCTGGATCACTTGGTGAAGGCGAGATCGAAGAATGGCATGAAGGCTTATCTTATGGCGCGCATGAAATGCGTGATGGTATTCAAGTCAATCGCAATAAAGTAATTCGGCCAGTAGTTTTACCTTCCGAATTGATGATGCTAAAAACAGGAGAAGGCTTTGTTAGCTTTGCTGGCTTTAAACCTGCTAAATTTAAATTTGATGATTGCTCTTTTAAGAAAACCTCACCAGCTTATGTTGAAAATAAAGAACTTCTAGAGCTATTCACCAAAGAATTAGAAATAGGTGAAAAACGGCGTAAAGAAATAGAGGCTAAACTTTTAAAAAATAATGATGATGAAAAAACCATAAAAATAAAGCCTAATAAGCTCAAGAAATTAGAGCATCTAGATCCTCCTGCTGAAGAAATTATTAAAAAAGATATACCTGTAATGTATTGGTAATTTAGGAGATAAAAAATGTTATCGACAAGAGCTTTTTCAAGCAGTGGTGCGGCCGGTAAATATTATGCGCATGCTGATTATTATGGCAGTGAAGCTAAGGGTATATGGGCTGGAATTGGCGCTCAAGAACTAGGTTTAACCGGAGAATTTAATGCTAAAGCTGATCCTAATTTTAACAACATGCTCAAAGGAATTTTGCCTAATGGACAAATATTGGGCAAAAAAACTAAAGATGGTATGATGCATAACCCAGGTGTTGATTTAACTTTTTCCGCGCCAAAAAGTTTTTCTATCCAAATGTTAGTTCTATCCAGCACAGAAGAACGTCAAACAATGGAAGCAGCTTTAACTAAAGCCGTTAATACCACGCTCAAATACATCGAAGAAAAAGGTTATGCGGTAGCTCGTAAGGGAGCTGGTGGCCATATAAAAGAAAAAATTCATAAACTAACTTTCGCTACTTTTTTGCACACAACCAATCGTAACCTAGAACCACAAGCACATGTTCATTGTTTTTTAGCCAATAGCGCTAAATGTGAAGATGGCAAATTTAGAAGTTTAGCTTTTGAAAATATTCTCAAAAATAATAAATTTCTTGGTCAGGTATTTCGTAACGAACTAGCTTTAGAAACTCAAAAAATAGGTTATGATATCACTCCAACTGTGCTTTCAGATGGTAGTAGTGCGTTTGAACTGAGTAAAATCGATAATAAATTGATTCAGGCATTTTCGACGAGAAGACAGGAGATTGAAGAATTATGCAAATTATATGGAGTCAATACTAAAGAAGGACGGGATAATATTGTTATCAATTCAAGAAAATCCAAACGATTAGCTAGCCAAGAGGAGCTAAAGAATGCTTGGGGCTCATTAGAACAAAAAGTTAATCAAGAAATTGTAGATAACCAGACTCCTGTTCCAAGCAGTAGTCTATTTAAACAAGCTTGGGAGTTTTTAACTAGCAAACTAAGCTATAAGACCAAAACTGAGCTAAATCTTAAGAATCTAGCTACTTTATGTGTTGAAGATGTTACTCATCGTCAAAGCGTAATCCCCTTAGAAGACTTGTTAAAAAAAACACTTAAATTTTCTATTGGTAAATATGGCATTCATGAAGTAGAGCAAGAATGTCGTAAACTTGAGACAAAAGGAGTTATCATTGGGAATAATGGCCTTTATACTAGCAAATCTCTTTTAACTCAAGAAAAGCA
>CAYHIS010000011.1:0-30958 GCA_964356785.1 uncultured Rickettsiales bacterium | reverse complement strand
TGAAGGTGGCCGTACCGTAGGTGCTGGCGTTGTTGCTAAAATCTCTAAGTAATTTTAAGGATGATTAAAAAAATATGAATAATCAAAAAATTATAATTAGACTAAAGGCGTTTGACCACGAATTGTTGGATAAAGCTACTAAAGAAATAGTAAATACTGTTAATAGAACTGGTGCTGAAGTTAGTGGTCCGATTCCATTACCTAGAAGAATTAAGAGATTTACAGTAAACCGCTCTCCTCATATTGATAAAAAATCAAGAGAGCAGTTTGAAATTAGAACTTATATGCGTTTAGTAATAATTGGATACCCAACTCCACAAACAGTAGATGCGCTTATGAAAGTAGATCTTGCTGCTGGTGTTGGCGTGGAAATTAAGCTAGTTGGAGATCAAAAATGAGAACGGGTTTAATAGCTAAAAAAGTTGGAATGACTGTAGTTTATGATGATGAAGGTGCTGTAATACCGGTGACTTTATTATCTGTAAATGATTGTCAAGTAGTTCAAGTAAAAACAAAAGAAAATGCTGGATATACATCTGTGCAAGTTGCTTCTGGTTCTGTAAAACTGAAAAATGTTACAAAACCAATGAAGGGACATTTTGCAAAACATGATGCAGCTCCAAAGCAAAAAATAGCTGAATTTAGAGTTAGTGAAGATAATCTTCTGGCTTCTGGGACAAAAGTAGAGGTTTCTCATTTTGTTGCAGGTCAATTTGTAGATATTACTGGTACTAGTATTGGTAAAGGATTCGCAGGTTGGATGAAAAGATGGGGATTCCACGGTTTAAGAGCTAGTCATGGTGTTTCTTTAACTCACCGTTCTGGTGGTTCTACCGGTCAAAGACAGGATCCAGGTAGAGTTGAAAAAGGAAAGAAAATGCCAGGGCAAATGGGTGCAAAAAGAATTACTGCGCAAAATTTAAAAATCATATTTGTTGATCAAGAAAAAGGCTTAATTGGTGTTAAGGGTGCTGTTCCTGGTCATAAAGACAATTATGTTTTAGTGAAGGATTCTATAAAAAAGGCTTTGCCTAAGAATGCTCCATGCCCGACTTTTGTTCAGGCTTAGTGGAAATAGTTAGTAATAATGGAGATCTGATCAATGAAAGTTGCAGTTAGAAATTTAGATAATCAGATAATAGGTGAAGTATCCTTAACTGAAGAAATCTATGGTCAAGCAATTAGACCTGATATTTTACATACAGTGGTTAATTGGCAAAGGGCTAGAAAACAAAGTGGAACACATAAGACAAAAGGCTTAAGTGAAGTTTCTGGAACAGGTAAAAAACCTTATAAACAAAAAGGAACTGGTAATGCTCGTCTTGGAACATTAAGAGCTCCTCAATGTAAAGGTGGTGCTACAATTTTTGGTCCAGTGGTGCGTTCACATGAGTTTGATGTCCCTAAAAAAGTTAGAAAATTAGGTTTAAAAATTGCTCTTTCTAGTAAATTAGCGGAGCAAAAATTAATTGTGATTGATAGAGCTGTGCTAAGTGAGCCTAAAACTGCTTTACTGAATTTAAAATTAAAGAATTTTAATTCACGTTCGATTTTAGTGATTGACGGTAAGGACATTGATAATAATTTTAAAGCAGCGGCAGAAAATTTAATCAATATTTGTGTTTTGCCAACAATAGGTGCCAATGTTTACGACATTCTTAAGCATGAATATCTTATTTTAACAAAAGATGCGTTAAGCGCTCTAGAGGAAAGGTTACAATAATGAGCAAAGCAATTAACTCAACTTATTATGATATTATTAGAAGACCTTTGATCACTGAAAAAGCGACTATGGCTGCTGAAAGCAATAAGTATTTTTTTGAAGTATCTTCTTGTGCAGACAAGTTACTAATTAAGAAAGCTGTTGAAGCAGTTTTTGGTGTTAAGGTGAAACAAGTGAATGTTTCAAATTCTCAAGGAAAAAGAAAGCTTTTTAAAGGCCGTGAAGGATTTAGAAGTGGATTTAAGAGAGCCATTGTTACTTTGGAGCAGGGCCAAACAATCGATTTAACATCGGGGGTATAGAAGATGTCTTTAAAAACATTTAATCCGGTCACGCCTTCCCTTAGAGGAACTGTTATTGTTGACCGTAGTGAATTATGGAAAGGAAAACCTGTTAAGACTTTGACAGTGGGTAAGAAATCTACAGGTGGAAGAAATAACCAAGGTAGAATTACTTCTTGGCATAAAGGTGGTGGTCATAAACAGAAATACAGAATCATTGACTTTAAAAGAAATAAGTTTAATGTAGAAGCCGTTGTGGAAAGAATTGAATATGATCCAAATCGTACTGCATTTATTGCATTAATTAGATATACAGATGGAGAATTATCGTATATAATAGCGCCACAAAAACTTTCTGTTGGCGATAAAGTAGTTGCGGGAACTGATGTAGATATTAAGCCTGGCAATGCTTTGCCTATAAAACATATACCAATTGGTACTATTATTCATAACGTAGAAATGAAAGTAGGAAAAGGTGCTCAACTGGCAAGATCTGCTGGTAGCTATATTCAATTAGTCGGCAAAGATGTTGGTAATGCGCAATTGCGTCTTCGTTCTGGTGAATTACGTGTTGTTTCTGTAGATTGTATGGCAACCATTGGTTCTGTATCAAACAGTGATCAACAAAACATTAAGATTGGTAAAGCTGGTAGAAATAGATGGCTTGGTAAAAGACCGGTTGTTAGAGGGGTTGCTATGAACCCGATCGATCACCCACATGGTGGTGGTGAAGGTAAAACTTCTGGTGGTAGACATCCATGTACTCCTTGGGGTAAATCTACTAAAGGTAAGAAGACTCGTAAGAATAAATTTACATCTAAATTTATTATTAGGTCGAGACATTTAGAAAAAGGTAAGAGATAGGTAAACTATGGCTAGATCAGTTTGGAAAGGACCATTTGTTGATGGTTATTTAATAAAAAAAGCAACTAAAATTCTTGAATCTGGTAAGAAAGAAGTTGTAAAAATTTGGTCAAGAAGGTCAACGATTATTCCGATGTTTGTTGGAATAACCTTCATGGTTTATAATGGTAAAAAACATATACCTGTTACTATTCGTGAAGAAATGGTAGGGCATAAGTTTGGTGAGTTTGCTCCAACTAGAACCTATAATGGTCATGGTGCAGATAAAAAAGCTAAGAAATAGTGTGAATTATGAAAACAGAGAAAAATATCGATATGTTTAATATTTCAACTGCTACGGCAAAAAATTTAAGAGTAAGTCCTCGTAAATTGGGTTTAGTAGCTGGTTTAATTAGAAATTTGCATGTAAACAATGCTTTGGTGCAGTTATCTTTTAGTAAGAAAAGAATATCTAAAGAAGTGCTTAAATGTTTACAATCTGCTGTTGCTAATGCGGAAAATAATCATGGCATGGATATAGATAATTTATTCGTTGCAGAAGTGTTAGTTGGTAAATCTATAGTTATGAAGCGTTTTATGCCGAGAGCTAGAGGAAGGGGCTATAGAATTAAAAAGCCTTTTAGTAATATATCAATTAAATTAGTTGAAATTAGGGAGAGTTAGTTCATGGGCCAGAAGGTAAATGCTATTGGATTACGTATCGGTATTAATCAGACAAGTGAGTCTGTGTGGTATGCCGGTAAAGAATATGCTAATCAGTTACATGAAGATCTTAAAATAAGAAATTACATTAAGAAAACTCTAGAACAAGCTGGAATTAGTAGGATTGAAATTGAGAGATTAGTGAAAAAAATGATCATCACAATTCATACGGCTAAACCCGGTGTTGTGATTGGGCGTAAAGGTTCTGATATTGAAAAAATAAAAGCTCAAGTAAGTAAAATTTCAAATTGCGAAATTTTCTTAAATATTGTAGAAGTAAGAAAGCCAGAAACAAATGCAACATTAATTGCTGAATCTATAGCTCAGCAATTAGAGAAACGTATTTCTTTTAGAAGAGCTATGAAAAGATCTATACAATCTGCTTTAAGATTTGGCGCTTTAGGTATTAGAATTAACTGCGCGGGTCGTTTAGGCGGTGCAGAGATTGCAAGAACAGAATGGTATAGAGAAGGCAGAGTGCCATTACATACTTTGAGAGCTAATATTGATTATGGTATTGCTAGAGCCAACACGACTTATGGTGTGATTGGTGTAAAAGTGTGGGTATATAAAGGTGATTCATCTAAGAAAGAATTGCTAGATATAAAGCGTATTTAATTTAAACAAAGGTTTTTTTACTCATGTTAGTTCCTAAGAAGACAAAATTTCGTAAAGCACATAAAGGTAGAATTCACGGTTTTGCTAAAGCTGGTTTTTCTTTAGCATTTGGTAATTATGGCTTAAAAGCTTTAGAGCCAGAAAGAGTTACTGCAAGACAGATTGAAGCAGCTCGAAGAGTTATTACTCGTTTCATTAAGAGACAGGGAAAATTATGGATTAAGATATTTCCAGATTTACCAGTATCCTCGAAACCTGCTGAGGTTCGTATGGGTAAAGGCAAAGGTGCCCCTGAATACTGGGCCTGCAGAGTTAAGCCAGGTAAGATATTATTCGAGCTTGATGGTGTTCCTGAAGAAATAGCTAAAGAAGCTTTTGAAAAAGGTGGTGCTAAATTGCCGATTAAAACAAAATTTGTTAAGCGTTTATGGAGTTAACAATGAAGAATGCAGAATTAAAGAACAAAACTTCAGATGAACTAGAGGTTCTTTGTGGTAATTTTAAAAAGGAATTATTTAATTTACGTTTTCAAAAAGCTAGTGGTAGTGTAGCTAATACTGCAAGATTTTCTTTTATAAGAAAAACTATCGCAAGAATAAAAACAATGATAAATAATTCGGTTAATGGGGGGAAAGATGCCTAGGAAGATTTTGCAAGGAGTAGTTGTTAGTAATAAAGCTGACAAAACTATTACTGTAAAGGTTGAAAGACGTTATGCTCACCCTAAATATGGTAAAACAGTAAGTGTATTTAAGAAATATTCTGTTCATGATCCTGAAAATCGTTATAAAGAAGGTGAAGCTGTTAAAATAATAGAGTCAAAGCCTATCTCTAAAACAAAAAAATGGCATGTAGTAGAAGCGTAAATTGACTAGATAAAAATATAAGGAATTATCATGATTCAAATGCAAACAAGGCTAGAAGTGGCCGATAATTCAGGTGCAAAAGAAGTTCAATGCATTAAAGTATTGGGCGGTACTCATCGTACTATTGCAACAATTGGTGATATAATAGTGGTTTCTGTAAAAGCTGCTGTACCAAGAGGGAAGGTGAAAAAAGGTGAGAAATATCGTGCAGTAATAGTGAGGCTTGCTAAAGAAGTTCGCCGTAGTGATGGTAGCTATGTAAAGTTTGATAAGAATGCAGTTGTTCTAATCAATAAACAAGGCGAAAGTGTAGGTACTCGTGTTTTTGGTCCAGTTAGCAGAGAATTAAGAGCCAAAAACTTTAGTAAAATTATTTCATTAGCTCCAGAGGTATTGTAAATCATGGTTAAGCAAAAATTAAGAAAAGGCGATACAGTTATTGTACTAACCGGAAGAGACAAGGGAAAAAAAGGCGAAATTTTAAAGATGTTTCCAGGTGAAAATCGTGCTATAGTTGCTGGCGTAAATATTGTTACTAAGCACCAAAAAGCTACAAGAACTGAGGCTGGTGGAATAGTAAAAAAAGAAGCTAAGATACAAGTTTCTAATATTGCTTATTTAGACAATGATGGTCGTCCTACAAAAGTTGGATTTAAGATTTTAGAAGCTGGAAAGAAAGTTAGATTTGCTAAAAAATCTGGTGAAATTATAGAAACTAAGAAATAGCATAGGATTTTAAGAGGAAAGCAATGGATCGTTTTGATGTATTATATAAAAAGCATGTGGTAAAGAAGCTCCAAGAAGAGTTTAACTATAAAAATCATATGGAAATTCCTAAACTTGTTAAGATTTGTATTAACATGGGTGTTGGTGACGCAGTAAAAGACAGTAAAGTTATTAATAATGCGGTAAATGATCTTACACAAATTTCAGGTCAAAAGCCTGTAATATGTAATGCGAAAAAAGCGAATGCTGCTTTTAAGACAAGAGAAGGAATGCCAATCGGTTGTAAGGTTACCTTACGTGGTAAACGTATGTATGAATTTTTAGAAAGATTGATTCTTGTTGCATTACCAAGATGTAGAGAGCTGAGACCATTCACTGTGAAAAACTGTGATGGAAGAGGTAATTTCTCATTTGGTATTAAAGAGCAGATTGTGTTTCCTGAGATAAATTACGATAAAATTGATACTATTCGTGGCATGGATATTACGGTTGTAACCACTGCAAAAACAGATAAAGAAGCAAAAAGCTTATTATCTGGTATGCATTTTCCTTTTAATTAAACTAAACTTTAGGTGTTTTGAATATGGCAAAAATTAGTTCAATAGATAAAAATAAGAAAAGAATAGCCAAGTCACTTAAGGCTAGAGAAAAAAGAAGCAAGCTGAAAGAGCTTATTCACAATAAAACTTTACCATTAGAGGAAAGATTTGCTGCTGTACAGAAATTGTCTTCAATGCCTAAAGATGGTTCTAATGTAAGAGTTAGAAGAAGATGTGAAATTACAGGTAGACCAAGAGGAAATTATCGTTTCTTTGGTCTTTGTCGAAATATGTTGCGTGAACTAGCCTCATCTGGTAAATTGCCGGGTGTAATAAAGGCAAGTTGGTAAGTCAAGGAGAATAAAGAAATGTCACATAGTGATCCATTAGCAGATATGTTAACAAGAATAAGAAATGGGCAAGCAGCTCGTTTAACAAATGTTCTTGCTCCATACTCAAATTTGCATGTAGCTGTATTACAGGTTTTGAAAGAAGAAGGTTTTATTTCTTCATTCACAAAAGAAGAAGTTAGAAAAAATATTTCTAATTTGAATATTAGGTTAAAATATTTCCAAGATGCTGGAGTAATTAAATCAATTGATCGTGTTTCTAAGCCAGGAAAACGTATTTATTATTCAATAGATGATTTAAAAACAAAAAAACACTTCAATGGGTTAGGTTTAGTCATACTTTCTACTCCAAAAGGAGTAATTTCAGATAAAAATGCAATTCACCATAATGTAGGTGGTGAAGTGTTGTGTAAAGTTTTCTAAGAGGTAAATTATATGTCACGTATTGGAAAGCAACCTGTTTCTGTTCCTGTTGGAGTTGAAGTAAATTTAACAGATAGAAATATTATAGTTACAGGTAAATTAGGTAAATTAGAATATCCATTCAATAATACAGTTGGAATAGATTATCAAAAACAAGAGTCTAAAATTTTTGTGTCTCCCAAGGGAGAGGATAAAAAAAGTCGTTCAATGTGGGGATTGTCTCGCACTTTGATTAATAATATGATTGTTGGTGTTTCCTCAGGATTTACTAAGATTCTAGAAATTAATGGTGTTGGTTATAAAGCCGCAGTAAATGGTAATATCCTTACGATCTATTTAGGTTATAGTCATGATATAAAATATATTATACCAAGCGGTATAACTATTAAATGTCCTAAACCTACGCAGATTGATATTTTTGGATTTGATAAGCAATTAGTAGGCGAAGTTGCGGCTTTAATTAGAAGTTTAAGAAAACCAGAACCATATAAAGGTAAAGGTGTTAAATATTCTGATGAAGTCATTGTTCGTAAAGTTGGTAAGAAAAAATAGGTAGATGCTATATGAGTAGTAGTTTTAAGAAAATAGTTCGTAAAATAAGATTAGCAAGCAGAGTTCGCTATGGTTTAAAGCAAAGACGTAATCTTAGACCAAGATTAAGTGTTTTTTGTTCTAATAGCCACATATATGCTCAAATTATTGATGATGTAAATGGCGTAACATTAGCTGCTGCATCTACATTAAGTGAAGAATTGAAAGCTTTACCTAAAAAATCAAATGTTGATTCAGCTTCCAAAGTTGGTGAGTTAATTGCCAAAAAGGCTAAAAAAGCTGGGGTTAAAGAAGTCGTATTTGATCGTGGTAATAAGCTTTATCATGGTAAAGTGAAAGCATTAGCAGATGCTGCTAGATCAACATTGTCATTTTAATAGTAAGAGTAGGTAAAGTATGGCATCAAATAACAATGAAACTACAAATAATGAATCAGAACATAAAGAAGTTCTCGTTTCTGTAAGAAGGGTAGCTAAGGTAGTTAAAGGTGGTAGAAGATTCGGATTTTCTGTAGTAGTAGTAGCTGGGAATGGCAAAGGCATGGTAGGTTACGGTCTAGGTAAAGCAAAAGAAGTTATGGAAGCCAAGACCAAAGCATCTCAAGCTGCGAAGAAAAATATGGTGAGAATATATTTGAAAGAAAATAGAACTGTTCATCATGATGTTGTCGGGCATTCAGGCGCTGGTAAAGTTATGCTAAGAACTGCTCCAGCTGGAACAGGAATTATTGCTGGTGGCTCAATGCGTGCGGTGTTTGAGATGTTAGGTGTGCATGATGTTGTTGCGAAATCCTTAAGATCTTCAAATGTGCATAACATGATCGGCGCGACATTCGATGCGTTACTGAAGCTTTCTTCACCAAAGCAAATCGCTGAAAGAAGAAATAAAAAAGTTAGCGAAATATTTTCAACACGTAAAAATAAAACAGAAGAAGCATAATAATTTTGCTTTCTAAAGAGGATAAAATGACCAAGAGAAAGGCTGAAGAGAAAAAAGAGAAGAAAGTCATCACTGTGACGCAAAAATCGAGTCCAATAGGGCGTGATAAATCGCAGCGTCAAGTGCTTATAGGGTTAGGGCTTAATAAAATTGGCCGTATGCGTCAATTAACAGAGACTCCATCAATTTTAGGTATGGTAAATAAAGTTAAGCATTTACTAAAAGTAGAAAATTAAAAAGGACTTGAATATTATGAAATTAAATACATTATATGCACAACCTGGATCGAAACAAAATACAAAGCGTTTAGGTAGAGGAACTGGGTCAGGTCTAGGTAAAACTTCTGGTAAAGGGCATAAAGGGCAAAAAGCTAGATCTGGTATTGCGATTAAAGCTTTTGAAGGTGGGCAAATGCCAATCATTCAAAGACTACCAAAAAGAGGTTTTAAATCAATCAATAGAGTTGAAATGAACACTATTAACCTTGGTGATTTAGCTGAATTTATCAGAGTAGGAAAACTTGACCAAGCTAAAATCACAAAAGATGATTTGCTTGCTCTAGGTATTGTGAAGAAATTTTATTTACCTTTAAAATTATTAGCTAAGGGTGAGTTTACTTATCCTACAACGATTGAAGTAGATTTTGCCTCTGCAAGAGCTATTGAAATTGTAAATAATAATGGTGGAAAAGTAGTGTTATATTCTGCGGCTCAAGTAGAAGAAATTTAATATTTAGTATTGTAAATGACAAGATCAGCAAATAAAACACCAGATTTAAGTCTAATTGCAAAGGATTCTGCGCTTAAGGATAAGATTCTATTTACTTTATTTGCTTTAATTGTTTTTCGTCTAGGTTCATATATACCAGTTCCAGGAATTAATTCAGCTGTTATTGCTGAGATAGCGCAAGCCAATTCCGGTGGGGTTCTTGGAATGTTTAATATGCTTTCTGGTGGATCACTAGGAAGAATGACTATTTTTGCATTATCAATCACTCCGTATATTACTGCATCAATTATTATTCAGATATTATCAGTAATACATAAACCACTAGAAGCTCTAAAAAAAGAGGGAGAAGCTGGTAGAAAAAAAATAAATCAATATACAAGATATGGAACAATATTATTATCAATTTTTCAGGGTTTTGGGATAGCTGTCGGCTTAGAGAGTATGGTTTCTACTTCAGGACCTGCAGTAACAGAGCCTGGTTTATTTTTTAGAATTGCTACAGTAATTACTTTAACAGGTGGAACATGTTTCTTAATGTGGTTAGGTGAACAAATTACTGCTCGTGGCATAGGTAATGGAACTTCCTTAATAATTTTCTCTGGGATAGTTGCTGGGTTACCTCAAGCTTTGGCTGTATTGTTAGATTTAGGTAGAACAGGCGCTATATCCATATTCTTTATTTTATTTTTACTTATTATAAGTGTAGGGTTAATTTACTTGATTGTTTTTGTGGAAAGATCTCAAAATCGTGTTCCAGTTCAGTATCCACGCAGACAAGTGGGAAATAAGATTTATGAGGCTGATACTAGTTATATACCAATTAAAATAAATACTGCTGGTGTCATTCCACCAATATTTGCAAGTTCAATTTTGCTATTCCCTTTGACTATAGTTAATTTTACTAAGTCTGGAGCAGATGGTGAGCCTGGAATTCTTGAGTCAATAGTATCATATTTACGTCATGGTGAACCATTATATTTATTTTTATATATTTTGCTTATAGTGTTCTTTTCTTTCTTTTATACTGCTATAATTTTTAATCCTGAAGAAACAGCAGAAAATTTAAAGAAGTATGGTGGATTTATTCCTGGGAAACGTCCTGGTAATCATACTTCAACTTATTTTGATTATGTTTTAACTAGAATGACCGTGCTTGGTGCAGCTTATTTATCATTCATTTGTGTTTTACCTGAGGTTCTTATAGCTAAATATAAAGTACCATTTTATCTTGGTGGAACTAGTATTTTGATTGTTGTGAATGTTGTTATGGATACGGTAACACAGGTGCAGACACATTTATATACAAGACAATATCAAAGTTTATTAAAAAAACTAAATAAGGGAATTAAATGAATATATTAATTTTTTTAGGACCTCCAGGATGTGGTAAAGGAACTCAAGCTGAAATATTATCAAAGTCAGACGATTTTGTTAAAGTATCAACTGGTGATTTACTAAGAGATATTGCTAAGAAAAATACTGATTTTGGATTGAAAATTAAGGATATTTTAGATAAAGGATTGTTAGTTAGTGACGATTTAGTGAATGATTTGATAGATGGTTTTTTTAAAGGTCTTTCAAATACAAAGAATGTGATTTTAGATGGATATCCAAGAAGTGTTATTCAAGCGAAGTCATTAGAAAATATTCTTAAAAAATATAATACAGAAGTTGATAAAGTATTTTATTTTGATATAGATGAAGATATTTTGGTAAAGAGAGTCACGGGAAGATTTGCTTGTAGTAAATGTGGTTCTATTTATAATAGCTACTTTAATAATACTAAAGTAGAAAATGAGTGTGATGCTTGTCACTCAAAGAATTTTATAAGAAGGGGAGATGATTCTGAAGCAGTAATACGGGATCGTATCAATGTGTTTAAAACTAGTACATACCCTTTGTTAGAATATTATAAGCATAAGTTAGTTAAATTTGACGCTAATCAGCCGAAAGAATTAATTGCTGAGCTTATTAAGGGAAATTTAAAATAAACTATTTGTAAAATAATTTTAAAATTAACATGAACTCTTGACTATAATAAAAAAAAAATTATTATATCAGCTCTTATGCATTTTAAAGAATTACAAATTAAAACTTAAGTATAAAGTTTTTTAAAGCAATATTAACATATTTTTAGGAGAAATAGTTGTGGTTCGTGTAGCAGGCGTAAATATACCTGATAATAAAAGATTGGTTATTGCACTAACTTACATTTATGGCGTTGGTCACTCAACTGCTGTTGATGTTTGTAAGAAGTTAGGTGCTGGCGAAGATATCAAGCCTGGTGTACTTGATAATAACCAAATTGTACAATTACGTGAGATTCTCGACAAAGAATATGTTGTTGAAAGTGAATGTAAACGTGTTGTTATGAATAATATAAAAACTAAAATGGATTTAGGTTCATATGAAGGTTTGCGTCATCGTAGAGGATTACCTGTTAGAGGGCAAAGAACCAGAACTAATGCAAGAACAAGAAAAGGTAAGGCTAAAACAGTAGCTAATAAAAAGAAATAGGGTAGATTATGTCTAAAGACGCAAAAACTATAAAGAAGAGAGCAAGAAAAAATATTGTTGTTGGTGTGGCGCATGTTCAAGCTACATTTAATAATACAATTATAACAATTGCTGATTTAAGAGGAAATGTGATTTCTTGGTCTTCAGCTGGTATACATGGGTTCACAGGTGCAAAAAAATCTACACCCCATGCTGCTCAGGTGGTTGCTGATCACGCTTCAGGTATCGCAAAGGAACATGGTTTAAAGACTATTTCTGTTAGAGTTACGGGTCCTGGGAATGGAAGGGAGGCCGCTTTAAGAGCTTTAGGTGTTCATTTCTCAGTTGCTTCAATTAAAGATATTACGCCGGTTGCTCATAATGGTTGTCGTCCGCCAAAGCGTAGAAGAGTATAGTTTATCATAATTTATAGGGGACTAATATGGTACAGTTATCCAAGAATTGGAATGAGTTGATAAAGCCTTCTAAGTTAGTAGTCAATTCTGAGCATGTGAATGTTGCGGATATTACTATTGAACCACTAGAAACAGGTTTTGGTTTGACTTTAGGTAATGCTTTAAGAAGGGTTTTATTATCATCTCTTCAAGGGGCTGCAATTACAGCTATTAAAATAGATGGTGTTCTTCATGAATTTTCATCTATTCCAGGTGTAAAAGAAGATGTTACAGACATTATTCTTAATCTTAAATCCGTAATAGTTAGAATGGATGCAGCAGATAAAAAGAAAATGGTTCTTAATGTTACTGGTCCACGTGTGGTTACGGCTGGCATGATTGAAACAGGGCATGATGTTGAGATTTTAAATCCTGACCATGTGTTATGTACTTTAGCGGATGGGGCTTCATTGAATGTTGAGTTAACTTGTCAAACAGGTAAAGGTTATATACCTTCGTCTCAAATGAGAAAACAAGATGATCCTATTGGGTTAATTCCTATTGATGCGTTATTTTCTCCAGTTAAAAAAGCATTTTATAAAGTTGAGAATTCACGTGTTGGTCAAGTTACAGATTTTGACAAATTAATTTTAACAGTGGAAACGAATGGATCTATAACTCCTGAGTTAGCTGTTGGTTTATCTGCAAGAATTTTACAAGATCAATTACAATTATTTATCGCTTTTGAAGAAGAAAAAGAAGCTGTTGAAGATGAAGTTGAAGAATTAAAATTCGATCCTAATTTATTACGTAAAGTTGATGAATTAGAATTATCTGTAAGATCACAAAATTGCTTAAAAAATGATAATATCGTTTATATTGGTGATTTAGTGATAAAAACAGAAGGGGAAATGCTAAAGACTCCTAATTTTGGACGTAAATCATTAAATGAAATAAAAGAAGTATTAGCTAATATGAGCTTAAGTTTTGGTATGACAATTCCTGAATGGCCACCAGAAAAAATTGAAGAATTAGCTAAAAAATATGAGAATCCATACTAGACGGGAATATACTTATGAGACATGGAATTAAAACTAAAAAATTAAATAGAACAAGTAGCCATCGTAAGGCGATGTTTGCTAATATGGCTGTATCACTTGTTCTTCATGAGCAAATAGTGACTACATTGCCTAAAGCAAAGTTAATTCGTCCTATTGTTGAAAAATTAGTTACAATTGGCAAAGAAGCTGATTTAAATGCAAGAAGAAAATTACTTTCACAAATTAAATCTGATTTAGCTACTGCTAAATTGATTGATGTTCTTGCAAAAAGATATGCTACAAGAGCCGGTGGTTATTTAAGAATAATGAAAGCCGGATTCCGTCATGGTGATATGGCTCCTATGGCTGTTATTGAATTTGTTGATAGAGATGTTGATGCTAAGGGCCGTGAGTATGGTAAGCTTACTGTAGCAGACATTATTACTTCGCAAAATGCTGCATAAATAAATTCTTTCCCATTTTTTTAGGTTTGACTAAAGAAATGGGAAAACTTAAATTTAATATCTTCTAAATCTTTGGTTCTGATATAAAATATCTCCAGCTAAATAAAGAGATCCAGTTACAATTATTCTAGCTTTTTCAACGGGCTCCATTTTAACTATTGCATCTATTGCTTCATCTATTGAATCATATGCTGAAGAGATAAAACCTAGTTTGGCTGCTTCATTACTTATATATTCTCCATTATAACTTGAGGGCTCAGCCTCAATTAAAACTCCAGCTATAAAGTTTAGTCTATTTTTAAAACTACTTAAAAATGATTGACAATTTCTCCCTTTAGTCATTCCAAAAATCATATAAGTTGGCATTTTAGGTTGATCATCTAACCATATAGACAATGCATGTGCAGCTGCTTCATTGTGAGCTCCATCAACCCATATTTCGAAATTCTTAGGTAATTTATTAATAACTGTTCCATCTAGTAATTTCTGCAGCCTAGCTGGCCATGTTGCTTGGGTTAATCCTTTAGCGATATGCTCATCTTTTATTTTAAATTCCTTTAAGTTTAGTGCAGCTGTTATTGCATTACCTGCATTAATATATTGATGTGTTCCTTGTAAATTTGGTGGTGGCAATATTAAATCTTTGTTAGTTGACTCATAAATAAGCTGTTTGTCTAAATCTGCAGAAACCATCCAATCATACTTGAAAGCATATGTGTCGGAATTATTTATATCAGCAACATTGAGTAATATATCTTCAGCTTCTTTATGTTGTTGACTTATAACGCATGGGCAATTGGGTTTTATAATTCCGGCTTTTTCAAAAGCTATCTGACCAATATTATCACCTAAAAATTCCGTATGATCCATGCTAATGCTCGTAATAATGGACATTGCTGGTCTATCAATAACGTTGGTAGCATCTAACCTTCCACCGAGGCCAATTTCTAGAATTACAATGTCTGATTTGACTTTACTAAAAGCTAAAAAAGCTGCAGCTGTAGTGCCTTCAAAAAAAGTAGGTTGGATATTTATTTTTTCAGCTATAATTCTTGATTCTTCACAGACCTCGTATAAAAAATTATCTTCAATATCTGTGCCTAGAATATTGATGCGTTCATTAAAATTTACTAAATGCGGAGAAGTATATGTATGCACTCTTAAACCAGCAGCTTGAAAGATTGTCTTTAAGAATGCAGTTGTGGATCCTTTACCGTTAGTTCCAGCTACAAGAACCACTGGAGGCAATTTATTATGTGGGCTTCCTAAAGCAGTTAACAATGCTTTAATTCTAGTTAATTCTAAATCGATAGGCTTATTTCCCAATGGGATTGGCCAATGAGGCATTTTCATCATTTCCTATTCCATATATTCTTTTAGTTTTATTGCTCTTTTGCTAAGTTCTACATCATGAACTCTTAAGTAGTCAATTCCTTTGCTACTTAAAAAAGATGAAATTACAGAAGTCTCAAAGTCACGATCTATAAAAGGCTTGTTAGTCACGGTATTTAAAAAGGATTTTCTTGAATGACCGTATAAAATTTGAAAGCCCGTATTTAAGAAAGATTCTGCCTCTCTAATTAGTTTCCATGATTGTTCTGCAGTTTTTCCGAATCCAATTCCTGGATCAAGAATAATCTGATTTTTCTTCATTCCAAACTCTAATAGAATTTTTGCTTTTTCCATCAACCAATTTTTTACTATTTCTATAACATCCTCTTCTTGATTGATAAATATTTTTGGGTCTGCAGGAATTGTTAGATGATGCATAATCATATAATTTAAATTATTTTCAATTGCAAGAGAGATCATTTTTTTATCCGCTCCGCTTTTTTGATCGTTTATCCAATCAATATTAATCTTATCAAGTAAATAAGCTACAGTCTCAGAGTGAAAGCTATCAATACTAATTTTAATATTAGTTTGCTTAAGAATTGGAGTTATTTCTGGCAATACTGTTTTGAATCTAAAGATTTCTTCTTGAGAGCTAGGCACGCAGGCATTAGGTCTGGTTGATATAGCTCCAATATCAATAATATCTGGACCAGCTCCTATTATTTGTTCTAATTGCTTAGCAGCAAAAACTCCAGTGTTGAACTTTCCTCCGTCAGAGAAAGAATCTGGAGTTATATTTAATATTCCAACTAATTTACTTTTTTTCATAGATGTCCTTTATATAACGCATAAAATTGGGCCCAACTATTGGATGTTGCCAAAGCGGAAGCAATTCTGAAAAATGCTTTATTATCCATGGTCTTTCTAATAAAAATGAATGCGGAATTGTTAAGTTATCCTCTTGAATTATTTCATTTCCATAAGCTAATATATCAATATCTATTTCTCTTGGTGCCCAGGTTTGATAATTCTGCCGCCCTAGGCTCTGCTCTATATCTTTGATTTTTTTTAATAAACTTTGCGGTGGGAGTAAACAATAGCCTTTGATAGCCATGTTCAAATAACTTAAGTTCCACTCTTTAGGAGAATCGGGTTTTAAAATAGCATCAGTTTCTTCTATTGAGGAGAGTTTAATATCTATAAGTATCTCTAAGTTATGTAATTCTTTAATTGCTCGCTTTAGAAAAGCTTCTCTATCTCCTAAATTACTACCTAACCCTAAAACAACCTCCGTTCCAATTTGAGATATGGCTAACAAATAACAGGCTTTTTCTTTTAGTTTATTATCAAGATTATTAGCCTTTACAAGATCATTTTTAGCTAACTCATAATTTTTTAGATTATGAAATATAATTGCTCTATTTAAATATAATTTTGCTGATTCTTGATAATAGTTTAAATGATGGAACTTAATTTTCTCAATGATATCTATAATAGAAGCGATATCATTATTATGCTTCCAATCTTCCCAGAATGTATTTTTATATGAACATATATTATCTTCTTCTGTTGCAAATCTAATGTAGGCACTAAAGGTTTTGAAAGGCCTTTCATAAGGTAAATAATCTTCTGATCCTTTTAGCATTTGAATGGCTTGATTATTTGTATGATCTTGAAAGATAGATAATTCGAGTTGCTCTTTGGCTTTCTCAGATTCATTGTTTTGCAGATATTTTATAGCTAATTGTAAATGAAAATAAGATTGCTCAAAATGAAAGTAACTATGGAATTTTTCAATTTTATTAGCAGCGAGAGTTAGAAGGTCTAACCTTTTATTTAAATTTTCACTAGATCTTGTGGCTAACTCATCGATATTGTTCATAGGGTTATTAAAGATGAATTTCTCTAAAAGAAGATATTTATTGATGTTTATCTCTATCAAATTCATTTTCTATCTTCCGTAACTTTTACTTATAGCAACCAGGGTAATAATACATATTATAATATTATTATCATCAAAAAATCGTAATTAATGAAAAATATTAATGAAAAATTATTTAAATCTTACTAAGATTAGTAGAGAATTATGGTGAACTAGGTAATTGGAGGTATATATGGAAACGGGTAGATTAAAGGTAGATCCCTTATTTGTTGGTCTAACTAGGCCTACATTACTTTTTGGAGTAAGTCAGATGTTCACTATACTTAATGCCTTTGCTTGTATTGGTTATTTCGTTATGTCTAATGATTTAAAAGCTATGATAGTGTTGGCATTTAATCATATGATTGGATTTTTAGCCACCTCAAAAGAGCCGCTATTTGTTGAATTATTTATGATTAAAATGCAAAAATGCAATAAATGTATGAATAAATTTTACCATGGCTCTAATTCTTATGACATGAGTTAAGAATATTTATGATTGAATTTCAGAAATTTAAAGTTGATAAGCAAAAATATGCGGATAAAGAATTTCCTACTTCTAATTTTATACCGTATTTATGTCACTTTAATAGCAAAACTATTCTAACAAAAAGAAAAGAATTGATGCAGGTTATTAAAGTTGGAGGGTTTTCTTTTGAGACGGCTGATGATGAAGATGTAGACACTAAAAAGGATTTATTAAATTTGCTTCTGAAAGGTTTCCAAACAGGTGGATTTCTTTTATATTTTCATACTATTAGAAGAAGAGCTAGTTTAGTATATGATGAGGTTTCTTCAATGGATCCACATATCAAAATTCCTAAAAGCTTTGCCGATTATGTAGAGCAAGAATGGCGAAAAAAATATGCTACACAACAAGCGTTCGCAAATGAATTATATATTTCAATAATAAAAAGGCCTGAAACTAAAGGGGTAGCAGCATTTGAAGCTATGTTTAAGAAATTACAAGCTTCTGCAGATAAAACAGTTTGGGAAAATGAAATTCGAGATGCTTATGAAGAATTAGAAGAAGCAACCGGCAGAGTAATGAGTACATTGCGTGAATATTCGCCTGAGATTTTAAATGTAGTTGAAACTAAAAAAGGGTCTTTTTGTGAAATACTAGAGTTCTTAGGAAAGCTTGTAAATTGTGGGGAGTCTACGCCTATGTTGGTTCCAACATTGCCGATTGATAAATATCTTCCCACGAGCAGACTTTATTTTGGAAAAAAAGCCATTGAAGTTAGAGGATCTGATAAAAGTAGATTAGCTGGTATCATAAGTATTAAGGAATATAGTCCTACAACCAATGCTGGTATGTTAGATGGATTATTACAAATGCCATTTGAGCTCATAGTTTCTCAATCATTCAGTTTCTCTAATAGGCAAGTTGCCATCAGTAAGATGCAATTGCAACAAAATAGAATGATACAAGCGCAAGATAAAGCGATATCTCAGATTGCAGAAATCAATCAAGCTCTTGATATGGTAATGAGTGGAGAAATAGCTTTTGGAGATCATCATTTAACAATCTTATGTATTGAAGATAACTTAAAGATGCTAGAGAGCGTTACGTCTATGGCGTCTGTGGAACTACAAAATGCTGGGCTGCAACCAGTTAGAGAAAAAGTAAGTATGGAGCCGGCGTATTGGGCGCAATTACCGGGAAATGATGATTTTATTGTTAGAAAATCTAATATTAATAGTTTAAATCTAGCTGGACTTGCATCAATGCATAATTTTCCTACAGGAAAAGCTAAAGATAATCATTGGGGGGACTCTGTTACTGTATTTGATACTACTTCAGGTACACCTTACCATTTCAATTTTCATGTTAGAGATGTTGGCCATTCATTGATTATTGGTCCTACAGGGGCTGGTAAAACGGTTCTTATGAATTTTTTATGCGCTATGGCCCAAAAATTTAGATGTAGAATGTTCTTTTTTGATAAAGATAGAGGTGCTGAAATATTTATACGTTCTTTAGGAGGGGTTTATACCGTTATTGATCCTTCTAAAAAATGTAATTTTAACCCATTCCAATTACCAAATACTGGTGAAAATAGAACATTTCTATTAGAATTACTCAAATTATTGGTCACAGTTAATGGAGAAGAATTAACTGCAGAAAATATTATTTCCCTTTCTCAAGCGGTAAATGGCAATTACAAAATGGCTCAAAAAAATAGAAGATTGGCTAATATTGTAGCATTTCTCGGTATTGAAGGAGCTGGAAGTTTAGCTACCAGAATTTCAATGTGGCACTCAAAAGGATCTCATGCAAATGTATTTGATAATGATTTTGATGCGCTTGATTTAGCAAAATATAGAATATTTGGGTTTGAGATGGCTGAGCTTCTTAAAGATACAATGTGTCTTGGTCCGGTTTTATTGTATGTATTCCATAGAATTAATATTTCTCTTGATGGAACTCCAACAATGATAGTACTCGATGAGGCTTGGGCTTTAATAGATAACCCTGTATTTGCTCCTAGAATAAAAGATTGGCTAAAAGTTTTACGTAAACTAAATACCTTCGTTATTTTTGCTACTCAAAGCGTCGAAGACGCAAGTAAGAGTGCTATTAGTGACACCTTGATTCAACAAACTGCAACGCAAATTTTCTTACCGAATCTTAAGGCTACTCAAGTTTACCGTACAGCCTTCATGCTGTCTCAAAGAGAATATATATTAATAAAAACTACCGATCCTGGTAGTAGGTATTTCTTGATCAAGCAAGGTGTCAGCGCTGTAGTAGCAAGAATTGATCTAAAGGGCATGACGGATATAATCAATGTTTTATCTGGTCGTACAGAAACTGTATTAATGTTGGATGAATTGCGTAAAAAATATGGAGACAATCCTGAGGACTGGTTGCATCTATTTTATGAAAAAGCAAGGAAGAATTAATGCGTATACTTAGAATTATAGTTATTTCATTATTTTTCTCAGCGCTTGCTCATTCTAATGCTTTCGCAACTAGCTTTGATAATGATAGTTGTACAGGAGGCCAAACAATTATTGCAAGGATGCTTGAAGAAATCTCCAGTTTTGGATTATTTGCCGCTTATAGTAAAAACTTTTATATGGAAGGAGCCAATGGAAGCTCTCCGGATGAAACATTATGTAGCCCTAACTATTATCCTGCTAGCTGCAGCGGGTCAACCTGTTCTGGGAATGCTGTAATGCATAACCCTAAAGGATGCGTGTCATGCACGAAGTCTAATGGAGAAGCTGTTCAATGCAACCAAACTTGTGATATTGGTGATCCTACTGGCTGCTCTGGAGGGCTCACTTGTTCTAGTACGTGTGATCCAGGGGGGGCTGTACGCATATGTTATAAATTTGTAAGCGGTATTAGCGCTGATTTAAAGCTTACCTATACTTGGAGTTGTCATTGGGCAAGAAATGGTTGGAGTAAACTTTATTTACTTCCTCCGGCTTCTCTTAAAGTGGCTCAAAGTGGTGATAAATTATGTGCACAATTCTGGACCGTTTTAGGATTTCAATCTATTGGATGTAAATATTTACCAGATTGTTCTCAATTTGCTTTAAGCTCAAGCTGCTATGTGGCTCAATCATGCTCCAGTAACGCTTACTTACATTCAAAAAGCCTTATTAGTATTACGGCTTCTATAGTCCAATGTGTACAAGAAAGTTTAGCTAGATTATTTATTGATGTTTCTGCGTGCGGGGATTCAACAAATTATAAAACCAATTTTTTTCCCAATTTTCAAGTTGCAATGCGAAATGCATTAAAGGCTGCTATAACTCTTTATTTTATTCTTTTTGGTATTAAAATGACATTGGGTGGGGAAATGCCTGATAAAGGAGAGTTCTTCAAATTTGGAGCTAAATATATATTGGTACTATATTTTTCTGTAGGGATATATACATCAACTGCAAGTAATGGAGCTCCTGTTTATACTGATGGGGTAAGGTCTATTATGCTACCACTTTTTGAAGGGGGATCCATAGCGTTAGCTAATATAGTTTATTCTGCTGGAGGTTCAACTGGATTATGTCAATATGATCCCGCCTCTTATCCTGCGGTTACCAATGGAACAAAAGGATTTTATACATCTTATGGATATTTGTCGCTATGGGATAGTTTGGATTGCAGGATATTATATTATCTTGGTTTTGCTCAACTATCGGCTCTTAAAAAAACTGTTGAGAAGCAAGGTTTTGTTTCTATAGCATCTATAGGTGTGCCAGTATTATTGAGCATGTTTATGCCGGCATTGCTTTCGTTCCAAATAATTTTTGCAGTATTTCTAATTACCTTTATGGTTTTTTTAATTTCTATAATTATATATCTCGTGAACATAGTGGTGTTATGTAGTATAGGTATGGCTATACTGATATACCTGGCTCCTGTTTTTGTTCCTATGGCGCTCTTTTCGCCAACTAAAGGGTTTTTTGATGGATGGTTAAAATTATTAATTTCATATGCTTTGCAACCCATGATAGTTGCGGCATATATTGCGTTAATGATGACTGTTTTTGATCAAGCTATGTTTGGTCAATGTGCGTTCAAATCAAGTGTAGTTAATTTTAGTTTGACTGGAGGAGGAACAAAGCAATTGCCTTTCTTTGAGCTATGTGATCCTGATAATCCAAGCAGTGGATGTAGCAAAGTTACAAAAATTGCTGGAGCGACAAAATGCAAGGAGACTATTGGTTATCAGATAAATTCTGCAAATAATTTTATCCAATCAATTTCTGCATTATTCTTTAATATAGCAATATTAAAACCCCAAGTAGTTGGTAATATGCTTACCAGCTTAATATCATTGGTGCTTTTTGCTTTTTTATTCTACCAATTTGCTGAGTTATTATCCGAATTTGCGGCTGAAGTAACTGGGGGAACAAATATTGGTTCTCTAGCTGGAAATCCTATGGCCTTTGTAAATTTTGCTGCAATTATGGCTAAAGCAGGTGTTAAATATGCACTTAAAGATAAGGAGGGTGCAGCTAAAGATGTAGCAAAAGCATTTGGGGTTGATAAAATGGCAGAAAAAGCTGGATCAGTTGCTCGTAGTGTGTCTTCAGGAGCAGAAGGGTCGACTGGTGATAATACTCCTCCTTCAGGAACAAAGATTACAACAGGAAATAAATGATTGGGCATTTTAAGTATTATGATAATTTGTAGGATATTTTATACGTGAGAAAATTACAATTATACTTTATATTTGCTATTTTTTTTGTTCTTGCAGGGTGCAGCTGTAGATGCACTGATGTAGATACAACAATTGCATCAACTACACAAAAAACTACCTCCACTCTATATGTGTTTGCTGATGGCTGTTCTAATTCAGATGGTCAAGTGGATAGCGGCGGCTATCCTCAAGGTGTATGTGATGTTACAAATGGACATCTAAAGAGGGGTAAATGGGTGCAATCACCAAAGATAGATGTTGCTGAAGGTAGAATATTACATACTAAGATTGATGAATCAATATATTTTTGCTCTACTGGCTACGATAATCAGAATCCATTCTCAAAGTTCACTGTAACTCCAGGAACAGCAAAATCAACTTATTTCGCTAATGGTAGCCAATTATCAGTGGAACCTGGAGATATGATTGTCGTTGAAACAGAAAATGATAATATTGGAGTGACCGTAGGAGCCAATACATCTTCTGTTAATTCAGCTTGTGCAAGTTATACAGCTTTAACATTGGGTCAATGCAGAGGTCAATTAGGTTTTGGGCTAACAATTTATGTGGGCGATACAGAAATAGTTACATTAGATGAAATGAACCAACTTAGCAGTCTTTATATACCATATGCAGAATTCCGGAAATCATATTATTTTGATGCTATACCAGCTAATGAAAGAACGGAGTTTTTTACTGATGTTAATTCAGGGCATAAAGTTGATTTCACAAGTTATGGACAAGGAAAATATGTATTTATGGTACCAGAAACTGTTCAAGCTGGAGTTCTTGGTTTTGCAATAGCGCAAGGTACAGGTACCGCAGGATCAGGATCTTATACAATGAATATTAAAACAACTCCTAGTCCATGTTACGTTAATCAAGCTGAAGCAAGTACTACACCAGGAAAAAGAGGTGGATTATTGTTATTAATTAGTAATTCTAACCCTAATGATATAGATAATGTTATTGATAATTTTAATAGTTTAAATAATGGAACAGAAATATCTGTATATTACCCACAACTTCTTAAATATATTTCAAGTAAAAGCAATGTTACAATTTCTAGTAATGCTCAAGTTTTATCTGCTATAGTCACTACAACATCTCCGCAAATAAAACCAATAACTATAACTTCATCGAGCTATAAAGGAATAATGGATAAGTCTGGTAATATATGGTACAAAGTGTTGGACGATTATTATAGCGATAATGTTGGTGCATATTACGTAACCACTAATGTTGTTACAAATAAAGCCGGTATTGTATCAAAGTTTCTAAATGGCTTAATCAATCCAATAATTACATCAATAAATGATGCCAGCAAAGTAGTATATTTAAATTTTACTTATGAGCATTTTTTGAGCATTGTTAGAATGTGCTTTCTTTTGTATATAATAATATATGGGGCTGAATTTGCATTAGGATTGACTGGCATTTCTGCTCATGACTTGTTTTTTAGGATAATAAAAATAGGAATAATTGTTGAATTATTTCAACCGAATAGCTGGGATTTTTTCAATAGTTATTTCTTTGAAACTTTTAAGAGTGGTATGACCTCGTTGGTTGGATTGGTAACTGGTGATTATTCATCTACCAAATCTGGGGTATTTGGTTTTGTAGATGACATGTTCAATGTATTTTTTGCTGAAGCTACGTGGATAAAGATAACAGCTCTTATACCATATATAGTTGGAATTTTATTTTTCTTTATTATGGTATTTTTACTTGTAGTTTATGTATATGTGCTCGCTAGAGTTATAGTATCATATTTATTAGTAATAGTTGGGTTGGCTCTATTAACTTCATTAGCTCCAATTTTCTTTTGTTTAATATTATTTAAACATACAAAGAAATATTTTGACAATTGGATAAAAGCCCTTGTTGATCTTGCATTGCAACCAATTTTGATGTTTGCTGTCTTATATTTAGTTAATATGATTTTTATGAATATCTGGAATGATATAACTAATTTCTCGGTTTGTTGGGGAGGTTTTATAGAATTAAAATTTCCTTTACATGCGTGGACTAAAGGTTTTTTACCAGATGTTCCGCTAGGGAAATATGGTAGCAACTGCACTCAATGGTATAAAATAAAAGGGGATTTTAATTTTTTTGAATTATTTATCTCAGTTTTTGCTCTAACTTTAATAGCTTTTGCACTAAAAAATTTAGTAGAACATATTCCTCATATAACTAGAGCTATAACAGGAATGAGTACAGCAGGATCAGTGTCTAAAACCACTGGTCAAATTTTTACTGATGGAATAAATGTTGCACAAAATACTGCGAAGAATATTACAGCTCCCGTAAGATATATTGCGAATAAATTAAGAAAAAATAAAGCACAAGATCCAAGCAAGAATAATATTATACCTCCTAGTACAAACGACGAATCAACAGGAGGAGGGAGCGGAGATGCTAATCCACCTAAATAAAATTAAAAATATAATTTTACTTTTTATGAGCCTCTTTCTTTACAGTTGTAATGGACATGAGCAGCCTATAGAGGCTGATGATTTTGGGTTTCCAAAGGTTTTTGTAGCAGCTAAAGGGCAAAATGTTAAGGGTGAGAAAGAAAATGAATTATCGGAATGGCAATCATCTGGTTATAAATATACTGGCAACGGTAAAGCAACGCTAATGGTATATAATCCTGGATCTTATTATTACTCAATTTGGTCTTCATGGTGGGGTAATGGTGAGTACGTCTTAACTACTGAAATGCAAAAACCTTCTACACCTAATTGTTGCGTGGGAACTATAGTGAATAATGCTTGTGTATCAGCATACTGCGCATCACCAAAAAATAAATACGAAACTATTGCTAACGCTCCTTGTAATTTTGTTCATGGTCAGGGCCTTTATATGTTGCTTACAAATCCTGATAATAAAAATGTAAAAGATCCTAATAAATATATAGCCGTTAATAGAAAACCAGGGTTGGTTAATTTTTTTAATATAGGCCTGTGGGATGATAGTGGGATGTATCAAGATAATGAAACAACAGGTGGTTATAATAAATATATAGATCCCAAATATATAGGAGGAGAGTTATATTTCAAAATCTTAGACAGATATTATGATGATAACTCGGGTGGTTTCCGAGTTTCATTAAAGAATGGATTTGCACCATCACAAACTCCTCCTATTCAGAGTGTAATAAATTTGGTAATGGCTAAGTTAAAGTCTGCTGCGAATTCTATTTTTCAGAGTTTAGTCGAAAATCCTATTTACAGCTCATCTTTAAAATCTCTACTTTCTATATATATTATTATATATGGAATGATGTATATAGGCGGTGTTATACATATGACTCATAGAGAAGTGATTAACATGATGATAAAATTAATTATTGTTATTCAGCTTCTTACAAGCGAGACAAGCTGGTGGGTATTCAATAATTATTTCTTTACTTTCTTTACGGAAGGCATTGGTGAAATTATATCAATAATTACAACTAATATTACTGGAGCAAGTGGACTTGCTTTCTTTGATGATATGTGGAATTTGTTATTTTCATATGAAACTACTGCAAAAATTACAGCTTTAATATTTAGTATTAAAGCTGGGATAGTTGCGGCACTATTAGTTTTAATAGCAATTCTAATTTTTGCCTTTTCTATAGCGCAAGCGTTAATGTTGTTTTTACTTGCATATATTGCTATTGCATTGTTAATTTCAGTAGCGCCTATATTTATTACATTTCTATTATTCCAAAGAACTAGGTCTTTATTTGATGGTTGGATCAGCCAGTTTTCTGGTTACTTCTTTCAACCTTTATTAGTCTTTTCTGCTTTAGCTTTGTTTGGGCAAATAATTATAAATCAACTATATAAAATTTTAGGTTTTAAAATTTGTTACTTGCCTTGGATCAAGGTAAATAACTCAGTTATAATGACTACATGGCAGATCTGTCCATATAATACAGCAAATGACACTCTTGCAACTATACCAATACCAGGTTATGGATTTTGGGATGTAATAGATAAGAAGCGTTTCTGTAGACCATATGAGTGTACTGGGGAGCGGTATGTTAATTTACCTTTTTTGGATCCTGCTTCAGATGGCTCATTGATCAACGCTTTTAACTCTCCTAAAACTGAACTAACAATACCTATGCTGTATAATAGCTTAACTCTGCTATTGATTTGTTATTTAATGTTTAGGTTTATGGATATTTTGCCTGGATTATCTAAAACTATAAGTGGTGGTGGCATTAATATGATGGGAACGGCGACATCATCGATATTCAATCTAGGAAGGTCTATGAGAGCCCCATTTAGTTTAGCGGTAGAGTTTGCGCAATCAGCAATGAAAAAGAAAAGTAAGGGGGAAAATGATTTTGCTCCTCCAACTACAAGTCGAGATAATATTCCTCCTGGTGGATCTGGTGCAAGTGTAACTACAGGTGAAAGTAATGATACTAAAAAGAATAATTTAATACCAAATTCATTAAAGAAATTAAAACCCCCAACTTCTTCAGAAGATACTGAGGAAGAGTATGTTGAAGAAAATGATATTAATATCCCAGATACCACAATTAGACATGGATTAACTTATGAGGTAAATGAAGCATTTAGAGATAAACGAGAAGATATTAGAAATGCTGTTGAAAGTATAGATGATCAAGTGAAAGCTCGTACAGAGAAGATGATGTCTTCCCATGGTCAGCTCAAGGAACCAAAAGTGACTGTAAGGTCATCAGGAGCTAATGTTCAAACTGGTGTATTTCAAATTGAAGGTTTTGGTGAAGTGAATGTTTATTAGTTAACGAATATTCAGCTAACACTTCCTAGTAATTTCTCCGCAAGCTTACAATCATTTTCAATTTGTTTTATAAGTGATTCAATGTTTTCAAATTTCATTTCATTGCGAATAAAATATTTAGGTATAATTTTTATCATTTCTCCATATAATTCTTCATTAAAATTAAATACATGGATTTCTAGTTTTGGTTTTGCTTCAATAAAATTAGGAGTGATACCAAAGCTAATTGCTCCTGGGTGTTTTTGATTCTTATACTCCATAAATCCAGCATAGATTCCATAATTTAAATTGTAATTATCCGGAACTTCTAGATTCATGGTTGGGTAGCCAAGTTGTCTAGCAATTTTTCTGCCTTCTATTACAGTCCCTGTTAAGGATAGAAAATCATTCTGCATCTATTTCTCTTAGTAAATTAATCATTTCTACTGCTACATCAATCATCTCTTTGGGTTTATTACCCATTTTACCACCAATTCTATCAAAGGCTTGAGCTTCAGTTTCACAGGTAAGTACCCCAAAGATTACAGGAAGCGAATGTTTTAAAGCAACTTTCTGACAGCCATAACTTAATTGATTGCAAACGTAATCATAATGAGTGGTTTCTCCTCTTATAACTGCGCCCAGAGTAATTATTGCCTCAAATTTTTTTGAGGCAGATAGTTTTTCTGCAATGATTGGAATTTCTATAGCGCCAGGAACTCGGTAAACTTTTGGAGTAATTCCAAGTTCTGCTGCTCGTTTAAGAGCATTTTTTTCCATGAGTTCTGTTATTTCTTCATTAAATCTACTAACTATTATTGCTATTTTATAAGTCATCTTTTTTCCAGTGATATAATTTTTCTTCTTTTGTTTTTATATAATTTTTATTCAAATCCTTCAAGCTTGTATGCAGTGGAATACGTGTTACCTCTATATAATCTTTTAGGGAATCTAATTTTCTAGGATTATTTGTAAGTAATTTAATTTTCTTAGGTTTTAGTTTTTTTAGTATTTCTATAACTATTTTATAATCTCTATTATCGACAGGAAGGCCCAATTCAATGTTTGCATCAACTGTGTCTAAACCTTCATCCTGCAGAGAATAGGCGTTCAATTTATGATATAGACCTATACCTCTTCCTTCTTGCCTTAAATATATTAATATACCATTATTTTCAGCGATTAATTTTATTGCCTGATTAAATTGATCTCCACAATCACATCTTTTTGAATGAAATAAATCACCAGTTAAACATTCTGAGTGAATTCTAACTAGGCATTCTTTATTTTCAATTTCACCTTTATAAATAACTAAATGTTCGTGATGACCATCTTTTAAAGCAAAGCTTTTAAAAGTTCCAAATTCAGTTGGTAAGTCTATTACTTGAGAAAACATGCTAACTCTTCTACAGAAATTTTAGTTAAATTATATTCTTTAGCAAAATTATCTAGATCTTTGCCACGTAACATCTTTCCATCATCGCCCATAATTTCGCAAATAATTGCTGCAGGCTTTGCATTTGCAAGTTTTGTAAGTTCTATAGCTGCTTCTGTATGGCCTCTCCTTGACTTTAAGCCCCCATCTTTAGCTACAACTGGGAATAAATGACCAGGTCTTACTAAATCATCTGCTTTAGCGCTGTCATTTACAACATCTAAAACAGTTTTAACTCTATCAGAAGCTGATATTCCTGTGCTAATACCATGCTTTGCATCGATACTTACAGTAAAAGCTGTTCTCATGGACTCTTGGTTATTCTCAACCATCGGCTTTAAATCAAGCTTATTTGCGGTTCTTAAATCAACAGCCAAACATACAAGACCAGATGCTTTTTTAATGATAAATGTCATCGATTCTTCAGTTGCTTTTTCAGCAAGTATGATGATATCGCCCTCATTTTCACGAGTAATATCATCAGCAACGATTATCATCTTCCCCTGTTTCAGATCTTCCACTGCTTGTAAAATTTTATTTTCCATATAATTTCTCCAAATATCTAGCTAGAATATCAATTTCAATATTTACTATTGTTCCTATTTTATAATGTTTAGAAATAGTAGCGCTTAATGTATGAGGAATAAGCATTACTTCAAACCAATCTTCACCTTCACTACATACAGTTAGACTCATTCCATCTATGGTTACGTAGCCTTTTGTAACGATATATTTTGCCACATCTTTTTCTAATTTAAATTTAAAATAAATTGATTCACCTTTATCTTGCATATGGGTTATCTCTGCAGTGGTAGCTACATGACCTTGAACTAAATGACCTCCTAAAGGCTTATTCAAAGTTAAAGACTTTTCTAAATTGACTTCATCATTTTCTTTTAAATAAGAAAGATTGGTAAGTTTCAGGGTTTCATGCGCTGCTGAAACAAAAATATTATTACCTGTAATTTCTCGAATAGTTAAACAAACTCCATTTACTGCGATGCTATCACCAATATTTAAGTTTTCTACATTAGGAATAAAAATTATAAAGTCTTTATCATTTTTTTTATGTGTTACGTTAACAATTTTTCCAACAAATTCCACGATTCCCGTAAACATTATTTAAACCTTCCTTGAATTAAAATATCTTCTCCAATATTTTTAAAAGAAGTAAAGACAGCTTTCTTGGCGTCTTTCATAAAATCTATACCAATGTCTTGACTAAATGGAGATAGAGATTCATTTCCTGCGATAAATTTAGGAGCTATATAACAATAGAAACTGTTAATAAGATCTTCTTTTAAAAACTTAGAAAGAGTATAACTGCCACCCTCAACTAATAAACTAGTTATGCCTTTTTCTCCCATCTGAGTTAATAAATCATTTAAGTTTGGGTTTTCTATAAAAAAGACTTTCTCAGGATTTTCCTTAAAAATATTTAAATTTAATGTTGTCTTTTTTCCTAGAATGAATTTATAAGGCTGTCTTATTTTAATTAAATCATCTCTTCTAACATTTAAACTAGGATTATCTTTTATTAAAGTATTTGAGCCAATTAAAATTGCATCTACTGAATTTCTAAGTAAATGAGAATGTATTCGAGCTTCTTCATTGGTAATCCATTTAGAGTCGTTTTTAGTAGCTATTTTCCCATCTATTGTCATTGCCCATTTTGCTATTACAAATGGTTTGTTAGTTTTCATATAATGAAAAAATATTTCATTTAAGTTTTCTGCCTCTTCTTTTAACTCTCCAATAATAACTTTTATTCCGGCTTGTTTAAGCTTTTCTACTGATTTACCTTGTACTAAAGGATTTGGATCAATTGATGAAAAATGAACCTCAGCAATTCCAGATTCAATAACTTTATCTACGCATGGAGGGGTTACGCCATAATGACAGCATGGTTCTAAGTTTAAATATAATTTAGCTCCCTTTGCATTAGAACCAGCCATATCAATAGCTTTGACTTCAGCATGCGTATCGCCTTTAAAAAGATGATAGCCAAAACCTACGAGTTTATTATCCTTTATAATAACGGCTCCAACCATAGGATTTGGAGAAACAGTATGTCTTCCATGTTTAGCTAGCTCTAAAGCTAGTTTCATTGGAGATTCCACCGTTTGATATAATTCTGGTTCTTTAAATTCCATATTAAACTTCATCAAAAAAACAGGGTAGGGGGGCGGAAAAAAGACGTGGCATGAACTTGTGATTCATACAAACAAGGCAAAGCTTTTTTAAAAAAGCTTTTTGATTATTTTCTTTCATCCGGACTATAACCGTCGGCTCTGGAATGTAATACCAATATGAATTTGGTATAACCAGATCTGCTGACCTTATATAACGTTAAGCTATATAAGCGCTCGCGGGCTTGAAACTAAATTTATTTTATTTTCTTACCGCCGATGGGGAATTTCACCCACCCCTGAAAAATTTATATAATATCAATATCATATTTAATCATTTTGGTCTATAAGAATTTGAATTAATCCTTTAAGGCAGCAAAAGCTGATAAATTTAATATATCAGTGACGGTTGATCCCATTGGAATAACTTGCACTGATTTTTCTAAACCAGATAATATTGGGCCAATAACCATTCCTCCACCAATTGATTTTAATAATTGTGTAGAGATGTTAGCAGAAT
>CAYHIS010000010.1:0-38965 GCA_964356785.1 uncultured Rickettsiales bacterium | reverse complement strand
GGAATCTTAAACTAGATTAATCCTAAATAATAGACCGGCTTGGCTGTACGGTTACCGAGTAAGTAACCATGTAGCAGTAATACTTTCTTGATCATTCGTTGATTAATATTGTCCACTCCATGCAGTAACAGACGATGAGTCACCAAATTGCTGATTATGCCATGCAACAGTAAAACCTACTGCTGCTTTGTCACAAGTTGATTTTAAATGCAGACTTGTTTTACCTAGTAGGCTATATAAATGTTGTGCATGTCCTACAGCCGTATTATAACAACCAGACAAATCACCCCCATTAGTTTGGCGTAAAATCATTGTTGAGCCAAGCTCATTATGCCAACCTCCTATTTTCCTTGAGCTTGACAAAGAACCTCTCTATCGCTCCTCTGAGCTTGTATTTTTCTTGATCATATACAATTTCAATTTTTCTATTCTTTCTACCAGGTATAACTGGAATATTATTTTGAGCCATCATGTTTTGTCGATTCTTATTGCTATCATAACCTCTATCTTGCAGAATATAGCATCCAACTATTTCAGCAGTTAATTCATCCGCTACTGCAATGTCATTTCTATTGCCACCAGTCAGAAAACCTTCTATTATATGACCTTCAGCAGTTATAGTTAAATGAAGTTTAGTGCCTATTCCTCCTTTGCTTTTACCTTTACTTTGGATCCCCCTTTTAATCCGCCACCGTGGCGATGCATTTTAAATGTCGAGCTGTCAGAAATCACTATGTTCATAGTGATCTTTTTACCCTGCTGCAAAAGCATCAAAATCTTCCACCAAATACCTTTCTCGCTCCCTCTTTTAAATCGTTGGTATATTGTATGCCAATACCCATAACATTTAGGAAGATCCCTCCATGGTATGCCAGTTCTAAGAACGTATAAAATCGCGCAGAAAACCTTGTAATGACTTATCACAGGCGGCCTACCCTTCCATATATAGTTCTTCTCTATTATTGGATGAATCTCTTTCTGAAAAAAATTACTGCTAACTGGAAATAAACGCTGATCCATAGAAAACCTCTCTGTTTTCTATCATTATAGCAAATCTATTGAGTTCGTAAAGACCTTTGTTAACAGTGTCTAGAAGAGTTGTTGGCTGGTCTATGTCTGATAATATGAAGGCAGATTTAGTTAACAAGTCATTATTAATGGCTATTTGGCAGAGGAAGCCGGCTAAAGGATTAATTTGGCACACTGATCGCGGCAGTCAATATGCATCTGATAGCCATTTAAGAATTATCAAACTGAGGAGGTCCCATTACTGATTACAAATTTATGATCTTAATTTTCAGCGTATTTTTAAGATTTTGTACCAGTAGATCCAAATCCACCTTCACCACGTATTGTGGAATTTAACTCACTTACAAGAGTGAATTTTCCTTGGGTATAGCTAGCTATAATCATTTGAGCAATTCTCATTCCTCTTGTAATAGAGAAATCTTCTTCACCTAAATTTACTAAAATCACTCCAATTTCACCGCGATAATCTGCATCAATGGTTCCAGGAGTGTTTAGAACTGTAATACCGTTCTTTAGAGCAAGACCTGATCTTGGCCTAACTTGCGCTTCATATCCATCTGGAAGCGCTATAGCAATACCTGTAGGGATTAGTTTTCTTTCTCCCTTTTTTAAGGTAATATCTTCAGCTATAGCTGCCATTAGATCCATACCAGCGCTATGCGTTGTAGCATAAGTTGGCGAAGGAAGACCATCGCCATGAGGTAATTGTTTAATTTGGATTTCTGCAGTCATTTATGATTTCCTTAAAACTTGTAAAAATAAGTAAATAAAAAGTCTTTAATAAAGTTTATAAGTAATAACACAATAATAGGTGATAAATCTATTCTACCAATTATAGGTATAATTCTTCTCACTTGAGCAAAGATTGGCTCAAAGATATAGTGACCTATGTTCATTAAATTTTTAACCAAAGTTTGATTACGATTTATTACATTAAAACTAATAAGCCAATCTAATATTATCCATATAATTAGGGATATTGAGTATAATGAAAGTACATTATTTATTAAATTTATAAATGGATTTAAGTTCATAAGAATGATAACCTGTATTTTTTTATTAACTTGGATAATATCAATTAAATGAAGAAAATTCTAATCTTTTTTTTATTCTTTTCTATTTATGCTAAAGCGAGCGATCGTTTAAACATTCTTACTTGGGCTGGTTATATACAACCAGAAATATTGAAAAAGTTTGAAAATGAAACAGGAATAAAGCTTCATATAGATTATATAGATAATAATTACACTCTTGAGTCCAAGCTCATGGCAACTAGTCATGATTATGATATAACCGTTCCAACGCTTGCTCCATTCTTTGTTCGTCAAGTACAATTCGGGTTGTTTCAATCATTAGATCATTCACGTTTAGTAAATTATAAAAATATCGACCCTAGAGTTATTAGTTTTGAGAAAGAAGCTAATAATAGCGACGCTTACGCAATTCCTTTTATGCTGGATAGTATAGGTATAGGGTATGATAATAATAAATTAAAACAAATAATGCCCGATGCCTCAACAAACAGCTTAAAGATGATATTTGATCCGGAAATAGTGAAAAATTTTTCTCACTGTGGAGTAGAAATATTAGACTCCGCAGAAGAAATAACTGCATTAGTTTTACTATATTTAGGAAAAGATCCTAATAGTCATTTGGAAGAAGATTTAAAACAAGTAGCTGAGGTTTTGCATAAAATTCGCCCTTATATCAGCTCTATAAACGGCAATCTTTATTTTAATAATTTGGCTAATGGTGATAATTGTTTAGTTATTGGATATTCTGGAGATATAGTACAAGCTAGAGAGATCTCTTATAAATCAGGTAAAAATATTGATATTAAATATATTTTCCCTAAAGAAGGATCTATTATGACGCTAGACTTAATGGCTATCCCTAAAAACTCTCCAAATAGAGAAAATGCATATAGATTCTTAGATTTTATTTTGCGCCCTGAGATAAATGCAGAAATTGCTAATTATATTGGCTATACAAGTCCTAATTATAAAAGTTATCCATTGATAAAAAAAGAATTTTTTGATAATCATAATATTTATCCCTTGCAGGATAAGAATAAGAAATTTTATACTTTAAATATTCCTAGTGCAAAATATAATCGTTCGCGTAATCTAATGTGGATGAAATTTTTAAGTGATGAGAAATAAATTATGTTAGAGCAAATTTTATGGACAGCTTGTGTTACTCCATTTAATCAAGATGGAAGCAAAATAGATTATAAATCATTTGAAAAGATTTTGCGAATGCAAGATGAGACTGGGAATGGTGTAGTTATATTTGGCAGCACTGGTGAAAGCTTGTCTTTAACAGAGAATGAAAAAAAAGAAATGCTTGATTTTGTTTTTAAACTAGGGTTAAAAACAAAAATTGTCTTAGGAGCCCCTAGTCATAACTTAACTGAGGCACTAAATTGGATAGATTATTGTAATAATTTACCTATTCATGGTTATTTATTTACCACTCCAATTTATACGAAACCTGGAATAATGGGGCAAACTGATTGGTTTAAGCAGATTTTAGATAAATCTAGATATCCTGCAATCTTATATAATATTCCTGGAAGAGCTGGAATAAAGCTTCATCCTGAAGCTGTAAAGAATCTAGAAAATCACAAGAACTTTCTAGCGATTAAAGATTGCGGTGGATGCGCCGATAGCATAATTAGTTACAGAATCGCTTCAAAGAAGGTGCAAGTTTATTGTGGTGATGATTATATACTACCAACTATGGCAACTGATGGAGCAATAGGATTAATATCAATTGCTGCAAATGCTTGGCCATCTATTACAAGAAAATATACACAATATTGTTTAGATGGCGGAAGACTTCCTTCTAAATTATGGTGGCAAGCTTGTAGTGCATTATTTACTGCAAGTAATCCCATTCCTATTAAGGCTTTGCTTAAAGATATCGGCATAATAGAGCATGATACCGTCCGCCTTCCATTGAGCATACAAGATCTTCCTTCAAGAAAGACTTTGTTTAATTATCATGAGAAGATCCTAAACTGGGATCCTAAACAAGAAGTCTAAAGGTAATTTTTTGCTTCCCTATAAGCAAATTTTAATGTATTAATATACCTCTAATCCTTCAAGATGTCAATTTTTGGCACAGAAATTTGGTGAAGGAACAAGAATCAAAAACCGCGCCTAGTTATTCTTAAGCAAGGCTTTTTGATTCGTAGTTAATTCGCTGAATTTCAAAGTTAAAAATTGACATCTTGAAGGATTAGAGGTATATAATCGCTTGATTTTAAATTAACCTTAGAGAGGAATTAAAGTGAGAAAAATTTTGATATCTAGTATGATAGGTAACGCTCTAGAATGGTATGACTTTGTTTTATATGCACAATTTTCTGCTATAATTGGTCAATTATTTTTCCCTTCAGAAGATCGTTTCACCTCCCTTTTAGCAACATTCGGGGTTTTTGCTGTAGGATTCGTTGTAAGACCAATAGGTGGAATTATCTTTGGTTTAATAGGTGACAAATATGGAAGAAAATCAGCTTTAGTTTTTTCAATTTTAATGATGGCTATCCCAACTGCCATGATAGGATTCCTTCCTACTTATGACCAGGTTGGTATAATTGCTCCAATATGCCTTACTATCATTCGGTTGTTGCAAGGATTAGCATTAGGCGGGGGTTTTAGCGGATGTATAACTTTTATAGTTGAGCATGCGCCGAGTGACCAAAGAGGATTAATTGGCAGCAGCACCATGTTTAGTCTTGGTGCGGGGGTGTTATTAGGTATTGTAGTTTCATTAGGCTTTTCAACATATTTATCTGAAGATGATTTTATGTCTTGGGGTTGGAGACTGCCATTTATAATAAGTTTAGTTATTGGTACCGTCGCATTTTATATCAAAAATTATGTTAGCGAGAGCCCTGTATATTTAGAGGCAAAAAAGCATGGGAATATTTCAAAAGCCCCAGTATCTGAAGTATTTAAATTTCATTTGAAAGATTTATTGATTGCTATAGCTGTTTATATGACTGTAACTCTTCCTTTTTATACATTCATAGCTTTCTTTTCTACATATTTACAAAGCCATGCAGATATGAGAATGCACGATACTTTAGTTATTAATGGTATAGCAATTGCATTTTTTATGGCTACCATGCCTATTTCAGGGTTTTTATCGGATAAATATGGACGTAAGCCTGTTTTAATGTCTATGGCAATATTAATCGCTATTGTAGCTTACCCAGTATTTTCTATGTTACTGGATGGTGGAGAGAATATGGCCCTATACGGACAAATTATTTTTGGTATGGTTTTAGGTGCTTATATGGGGCCAGTCGCGGCTACATTAGTGGAGTTATTTCCAACTAACATTAGATTCACAGGATTATCTCTATCTTATAATATAAGCGCTGCTGTTTTTGGAGGAACCGCTCCAATAGTCTACTTAAAACTAATTGCTATTACTGGATCTGTCATGTCCCCAGTAATTTATCTAGTCACAGTAGTTTTTATAACTATATTGGCATTGCTTTTTTATAGAGATTCTTATAAGGATGTTTTAGCTGAGAAATAGTATATTATAGATGAGAATTATTACACCAAATCTAACAACTTCTCAGCAGCTAACTTACTAGGACTCTTTCCACTTATTTGTAGTTTCTTTAGATAAAATTCTATTTCTTTCTGAGTTTCTTGATAGTTTTTTTCTTCACTAAGGATATTAAGTTGAGCAGCTATATTTTTAGGATTACATTTATCTTGCAATAATTCAGGAATAATTTCTTTACCCGCTAATATATTAATAATCGTAGCAAATTTTACTTTAATCATAGATTTTATAAGCCAATATGAGAGAGAGTTAACTTTATGCGCAACTATCATCGGTATTTTATAAAAAGCAAGTTCTGTAGTTATAGTTCCACTTTTTGTTAAAGCAATATCTGCAGCGCTAAATAATTCCTGTTTTTCACTTTCATCAATTAGATGAACTGATGGATGATTATTAAATAATGCTTTTAAATGCTCATGGGTTGGCACAATAATTGTTACGCCTCTTTTATAAGACTCTTTAAAAATTTCTATTGCTTCTAAGAAAATTGGAAGTAAAGTCTCTACTTCTTGCTTTCTACTTCCTGGAGTTAAACAAAGCAATAAACTATCTTTAGAAATATTATGTTTCTTTCGGAACTCTTCTTTAGGATAAATTTTTAAATCTTCAATAGCTGGATGTCCAATAAAACTAGTATCCAATCCTTCTTTTAAAAAATATTCAGATTCAAATGGTAATATACATAATAAATGATCATATATTTTTGCAATTTGTTTTGCTCTTTCTGGTTTATAAGCCCATACGGTTGGAGCTACATAGTGAACAAGCTTTCCTTTGAGCTTGCCTTTAACTTTTTCAGCCACTCTGAAACAAAAGCCTGGCGCATCTATAGTAACTAAAATATCAGGATTAATTTCTATAATATGATTAATAGTTTGTTTGATTCTTTTGAAAATTGAGAAAATATGTGGTAATATTTCAAGAAACCCCATAAAGGAAATTTCTTTAGAAGGAAACAATAAATGCACACCCTCTGCTTGCATTTTAGGTCCACCAATACCGTGGAACTCTATATTAGAGTTAAGCATTTTTAATTCACGCATTAACTTAGCCCCAATATTATCACCAGAAGCTTCACCTACCACCAAGTATACTATCATTTAATTATGCTCAAAATAAAACTATAAATCATGGCCACTTCTTCTAATCTCTTGAATCGACCAGATTGCCCACTATGCCCAGCATCCATATCTGTTTTTAAAACTAATATATTGTTATCGGTTTTGAATTTTCTAAGCTTAGCCACCCATTTTGCCGCCTCCCAGTAACCAACTCTAGGGTCAGTTAGACCAGCTGTTACAAGCATTGCTGGATAGTCCATATTCTTAACATTGTCATAAGGGGAGTAAGATTTCATATAATCATAATAATCTTTATTTTTAGGATTTCCCCATTCTTCAAACTCTACTGGAGTTAATGGTAAGCTTTCATCAAGCATAGTATTTATAACATCAACAAATGGCACTAAAGCCACTACCGCTTTAAATAAATCAGGCCTTTGATTTACCACCACTCCCATAAGCATACCACCAGCACTTCCGCCCATAATTGCTAATTTTTCACTCGATGTATATCCTGCTTTAATTAAAAACTCTGCTGATGCAATAAAATCTTCAAATGTACGTTTTTTATTTAAAAATTTAGCTTGGTGATACCAATTGAATCCTAATTCATCACCTCCACGAATATGGGCTATTGCATAAACAAAACCACGGTCTAGAAGAGATATTATATTAGATCTAAAATTAATAGGCACACCCATTCCATAAGATCCATATCCATATAATAATAAAGGATTTTTCTTACCTAATTTACCTTTACGATAAACTATTGAAATAGGCACCTTAACTCCATCTGTGGAATCAGCCCATAATCTTTTGGTTTCATATAAAGCTTGGTGATAATTTTTTACCTCATCAGTTTTTCTTGTGAATAGTTTTTTGGTAGCAAATTCATATTCTAAAACAGAATTTGGAGTAGTAAGAGAAGAATAATTTATACGTAAGAATAAATCTTCTTTATTAGTAAATCTTACATTAGCTTGATAAATTTCTTCCGGAAATTTTATTTGGTCAATTAATGCATAATTCTCCAAATCATAATATTCGATGATATTAATTCCAAGTATACGCTTAGTTACAACCAAATATTGATTATAGCAATCTATATCAACTAAATAATGATCATCATTATGAGGTATTAATTCTCTTTGTTTTTCACCTTCTAAAGTTATTAACCTAAAATTCTTTCCCATATCGTTAGTAAGCATATAAAACTTACCATTTATATGATCTAAACTATAAAGATGATCAGCTCTTCTAGATATCATTATTTTTGAAGCTTCCGCTTCTTCATCTAAATTATGATACAAAATTTCATTATAGCTTCCATTACCTGTTTCTATGAGTAAATAATCCTTACTAGAAGTCTTACCAATATGTAGATAAAAACCATGGTCAGCTTCTTGGTAAATTAGCTTATCCTCACTCTGCTCCCGTCCCAATAAATGAAAATACACCTGATTAGGGCGCCAATTTTCATTTAATTTACAATAATAAAAACCAGATCCTTGCTTGTTCCAAATTATTTCACCTATAGTATCTAAAATCACATCCGAAAGGTCTTCTTTTGCACTTAAATCTCTAACTTTTACTGTATAACGTTCAGATCCATCAGCATCATAAGCGTAAGCAAGTTTACTATGGTCATTACTAACTTCAACACTTCCAAGTGCAAAAGAAGATTTTCCTTCTGCTAATGTATTACAATCAAGTAAAATCTCTTCCTTTTCAAATTTACGACAGATAACTGAATAATCTTTTCCCTTCTCCATTCGTGTATAGTAATAATATTTATCTTCTTTTACAGGATAAGACTCATCCTCTTCTTTAATTCTGGATTCAAGCTCTTCATATATTTGATTTTCTAATTGCTTATGAGACTTTGTAACGGCTTCAAAATAATCATTCTCTGCTTTTACATAATCTAAAATCTCTTGAGTCTTAATTTTTGGCCAGTTTACATCTCTGAGCCAAGCGTAAGGATCTTCTGTTGAATCAAATGTTGCGATAGGTGGATTTATCATAATAATTACTGCTTATAAAAAAATTTCTTATATTATTTGATCTTCTTAGGAAGAAATAATTGACGAGCTTTGCGACTAGGAAATAAAGTTTTTAAAAACAGAGTATCCTTATCCTCAACGCATGGTACCACATAAATCTCTTCTTCTATTTCAACATAAATAATTTTCTGATTAGGGTATTTTTCTTGATTTGGATGCGGAATAAAAGCTAGGGCCTTATTATTCATAATGGCATTAATAATATCTTGAAAACTTAATTTTCGTTCACTTACTATTTTTGAGTCTTTCTCAGGATTAAAAGAGAATTTCTTGTTACGTAAGGTATACATTAAAATACCATTCTTATATTATTGCTTCTTCATGCAATACTTTGCTTATATAATCTTTAGAAGAAAGACCAATTTTAGCGGCTTTATGATGTAGTTTTGTAAGATACTTTACCGGCATATTAATAGTTATGTCTTTAGTTTCTTCATTGTAAGTTTTAGCCATTTTAACTAGCTCTTTTATCATTTTTTTTTCCTCTTCTGGAGAGGATCTAACAGAGAGCTCCATAGTATCTTCTAATTCTTGTTCATACTCATCTAAATAATACTCTGCTCCAGTATTTCTGTCGAATACATAACTTCTTTCTAATTTCATGATAATACCTTTTTAAATTCATTTAGGTTTAGCTTCAATATACAACAAAAACAGGATTTGGTCAAGTTTATGAATTTTTAGAAACACAACCCCTTTCCTGTATAGCATCATTTATCATAATAATTACTGCTTATAAAAAAATTTCTTAATAATTAAAGTTGTTATTGCTAAAAATGCTAGAATCGAAGCTACTGCAAAAGCTCCTACATAATTATATTCATTATATAAGATTTCTACATGCATTGGAATTGTTGTAGTTTCTCCTCTAATATGCCCAGAAACTACGGATACTGCACCGAATTCTCCAAAAGCACGTGAAAGCGAAAGCAATAATCCATACAATAAACCCCATTTAATATTAGGTAAAGTTATATAATAAAAAGTTTTAATACCACTGGCTCCAAGTGAAAGAGCCGCTTCTTCCTGTTCATTTCCATGCTCTTCCATCACTGGTATTAACTCTCTTGCAATATAAGGTAAGGTCACAAAAAGAGTAGCTAGAACTAAAGCTGGTACGGCAAAAATAAATTGCATGTCTCTTGCAACAAGCCATTTACCAATTATTGAATCAATTCCAAATAAAATAAGAAAGATAAAGCCCGAAATAACAGGGGAAACTGAAAAAGGTATATCAATCAAACTAGTTAGGAATTTTTTTCCTCTAAACTCGAATTTCGCTATGCACCAAGAGGCCGCTATTCCAAATATTAAATTTATTGGGATTGCAATAAAGGCTACTAGAAATGAAAGCTTAATTGCTTCCAATGCTTCTTCATTTTTAATAGCTTCTATATAAGAGAACACACCTTCCTCAAACGCTAAAGAAAAAACTGTAAATATAGGAAAAGCAAAAATGATTATGGTAAGTATTATTGTTAGAGTGATTAATATTTTCTTCATGGCAATAGCCTTTTAGATATAGAATTTATTAACCAAAGAATAGTAAAAGCTATGAGTAACATCATTAGAGCAATCGCAGTTGCTTGATTATAATCGAATTGTTCAATCTTACTAAAAATCAATAATGAAGCTACTTCTGATTCTTTTGGAATATTACTGGCGATAAAAATAACAGCGCCATATTCACTTAAAGCCCTTGCAAAACAAATACTAAAAGCTGAAAGAATTGAAGGTAAAAAATTAGGTAAATATATTTTCCAAAACATCTGCCAATTATTAGCGCCTAAATTTCTTGCAGCTAGCTCTATATCTGAATCTAATTCCCTAATCACTGGCTCTATTGTTCTAATGGCCAAAGGTAACCCAACAAAAATAAGAGCTACCAATATTCCTAAATTAGTAAAAGATACGTAAATCCCTACTTTAGCTAAATATTTTCCTAAATAATTATCAGGCGAATAAAGCGTTGCAAGAGTTAATCCAGCTATTGCTGTGGGTAATGCCAACGGCAAATCTATTAATATATCAATAAAAGATTTTCCAAAGAAATTATATTTGACTATAGTCCAACTAATCAATAATCCAACCATAATATTTATTAAAGCCGCTAATAAAGCTATTGATATAGTTAGCCTATATGCAGCTATAACTCTATCATTAGTAACAATATTTAAAAATTCCTTTAATCCAGAACTACTAGAATGCAATATTAAATTTGAAATTGGTAAAATTACCAACAAACTTAGGTAAAATATTGTATAAGCTAGAGATAATTTAAAGAAAGGAATTCTCATAAAATCATTTTAATAGGTCTCTCGATAAAGTTCTTGAAACTACTTAAGAATTTTGCGCCTACTGCACCATCTACAACTCGGTGATCACATGAAATACTTATATCCATAATTGTACTCATTGTTATTTGATCATTAACAACAATTGGCCTTTTCGTGCTAGCGCCTACAGCCATTATACAGCTTTGTGGAGGGTTAACGATAGCTTGAAATTGTTTTATTCCATACATTCCTAGATTAGATATACTAAACCCACCACCTTGGAATTCTTCTGGTTTTAATGCATTCTCACGAGCTCTTTTTGCTAAAGACTTCATTTCGTTAGAAATTTCTACTACTGATTTTAAATTAGCGTTCCGAATAATCGGAGTTATTAACCCACCATCTATAGCTACTGCAACCGAAATATCAACATTATTATATTGCAATATAGATTCCTCAGTCCAAGAAGCATTAGCCTCAGGAACTTCTTCTAATGCAGAAGCAACAGCTTTAATGATATAATCATTTATTGATATTTTATATTTATCAGTATCAGCATTCATTTCTTCTCTTAATGAAAGCAATTTATCAATGTTACATTCTATTGATAAATAAAAATGTGGGATATTTTGTTTTGACTCCACTAATCTTTTCGCTATAACTGTGCGAACATTATTATTAGGAATAGCTTTAAATTCTTGAGGGTTACGGGATACAAATTTTTTCCCTGTTTTAGCCTTTAATATATCATCCTTTACCACTCTACCATTTGGACCTGTTCCTATGATGGAAGCTAAACTAACATTTTCAATTTCAGCTAATCTTTTGGCCAACGGAGATGCTTTAACTCTTCCTTCATTACTTAAATGAACTACTGGATTTGAAATGACAACAGGAGCTGGTTGCGACTTAACTTCCGCAGGTTTTGCGGCTATAGCTTTAGGTTTATAATCCATAATCACTTCTAATGATTCACCATCTTCAATAAATAAAGCTATTAAGTGATTAACCGCAACATTCTTCGTTCCAGCTTCAACAAAAATTTTAGCCATGATACCTTCATCAACAGCTTCTACTTCCATTGTAGCTTTATCAGTTTCAATCTCAGCGATTACATCACCTGGTTTAACTCTATCACCCTCTTTTTTTAGCCATTTAGCTAAATTCCCCTCTGTCATAGTGGGAGATAAGGCTGGCATTAAAATTTCAATTGGCACTATTTAAAACTCCTATTTAAGTTTTTACCGAGTATAACAAAGCTTTTGGCAGGCAGCAATAATATCCTCAACTTGTGGCAAAGCTAGCTTCTCTAAATTAGCTGCGTATGGCAATGGGACTTCTTTATGGTGAACTTTGATTATTTCTGCATCTAGATAATCAAAAGCTTCTTCAATTACAATTGATGCGATTGAAGCACCAACTCCGGCAAATCCCCATCCGCCTTCAACAGTTACTAAACGATTGGTTTTTTTAATAGACTCAATAATTGTTTCAGTATCTAGAGGACGTAAAGTTCTCAAGTCAATAACTTCAGCTGATATGCCTTGTGACTCTAAAACTTCAGCTGCAGCCAAAGCATTACCAACTTGTAGAGAAAAAGTAACGATAGTAATATCACTTCCCTCTTTAAGGACGGCAGCTTTGCCTATTTCTACTATTTCATCAAAATCATCAGTTACTTCAAATTGACGACCATACATTAATTCATGCTCCAAGAATACTACAGGATTTGAGTCTAAAATAGCCGCTTTTAATAAAGCTTTGCAATCTTTCGCGCTATAAGGAGCTATAACTTTCAGACCAGGAATATGGCTATACCATGCCGCATAACATTGAGAATGCTGGGCACCTACTCTTGCAGCAGAACCATTAGGCCCTCTAAAAACTATAGGACAAGTTACTTGACCACCAGACATATAATAAGTTTTGGCAGCCGAGTTGATAATATGATCAATAGCTTGCATAGCAAAATTAAATGTCATAAATTCAATAATTGGCTTTAAGCCCGCGAAAGCAGCTCCAACTCCTAGTCCTGCAAAACCATGCTCGGTAATTGGTGTATCTACAACCCTCTTAGAGCCGAATTCTTCTAATAATCCTTGGGTTACTTTATATGCACCATGATACTCAGCAACCTCTTCGCCCATTACAAATATATTTGGATCTTTACGCATTTCTTCAGCCATTGCATCACGCAACGCTTCCCTTACTGTAATCATTTTCATATATAAACTTCCGTATGTAATTCAGAGATATCTGGCTCAGGACTATTTTGAGCAAAATAGACGGTTTCTTCAATTATCTGCTTAATCTCTTTTTCAATATTTTTTAAATCATCTTCAGAACATAATTTATTCTTGATTAAGTATTGCTTAAAAAACTCTATTGGATCATGATGCTCACGCATTTCAATGACTTCTTCTTTACTTCTATAATTACCAGGATCAGACATAGAATGCCCACGATAACGATAAGTTTTCATTTCAAGGAAAATAGGCCCATTTCCTTTACGCACAAAATCAACTGCCTCTTTTCCTTTTTTCATAACTTCTAGAATATTCATTCCATCTATTTGCATACTAGGAATACCAAAAGACTCACTTCTTTTATAAAGCTCTTTGGTAGAGCAATGTCTAGCTATTGAAGTGCCCATACTATATTGATTATTCTCAACAATATAAATTATAGGAAGCTTCCATAATGCAGCCATATTGAATGATTCATATACTTGCCCCTGGTTTAAAGCTCCATCACCAAAATACGCAAGAACTACCGAATCTTCCTCTTTATATTTCGCAGCATAGGCCATACCAGTTCCAAGAGAGGCAGAAGCACCAACTATACCATGCCCACCATAGAAACGGTTTTTAAGATCAAACATGTGCATTGATCCCCCTTTTCCTTTTGAACATCCATCCTCTCTTCCCATCAACTCAGCCATTACAGATTTAGGATCACATCCAGCAACTAATATATGACCATGATCTCTATAAGTTGTAATTGTGTAATCATTCTTCTGAGTGATATTATGCATTCCAACCGCTACAGCTTCTTGCCCTATATATAAATGACAAAAACCAGCAATAAGCCCCATACCATATAATTGGCCAGACTTTTCTTCAAAACGCCTTATTAAAAGCATTTCTTTATATATTTTTAAATTATTCAATGAATTAACTCCTTTGAAATAATGAATTTATAAAGATTCGAATTTAGCAACAATACTTGAAAAAGTCAAAAAAATTTTCTCCTTCTGTATCATATTCTTAAATTAAGCCCTTGTATAATAATTTCATTTATGATAGGATTTTCACGAAATTATTAAGATTAGTTAGTAATCCCAAAATTATCCCATAAAATAAAATGTAAATTGCCTCGAATCCTAAGTTGCTCGTTGGTAATTTTTAATGCAAATTTATAGAGAAAAAAAATGAAAACAGATTTACGCTCATTATTTGAATCATTTCAAAAAAATAGAGAATATATCCTAAAGAAGATATTACCTACTTCTTTTATGTTATTGCTAACAATTTTTGTGTATAGCGTAGTAAGGGGAGCAAAAGATACTTTATTAATCCCAGTGCTCGGTGCAGAAGTTATAAGCACGGTAAAATTATTCGGCGTATTACCTTCAGCAATTATATTTATAATAATTTTCTCTAAGCTTGCAAATCTATTGAGCAGAGAAAGACTTTTTTATTCAATAACCGTTTTCTTCATTGTGTTTTTCGTTGTATATGCATTTCTATTATACCCTATTAACAGCAGCTTAACTTTAGATTTAAAAACTTGGATCAATGAATATCCTAAGCTTAAATATCCTTTAATAATTTTAGAAAACTGGAGCGCGGCTTTATTTTATATTATGGCTGAACTTTGGGGCAGTGTAATGCTCTCTCTAATGTTTTGGCAGTTTGCTAACTATATATATAAAGTTACAGAAGCTAAGAAAACTTATACTATTTTTGGTGCAATTGGACAAGTTGGATTAATTAGTGCCGGTTATGCACAAAAGCATTTCTCAATTGTTAATGCTAGCCAAATTGATCCAGCAAAAGCTTGGGAATCAACCTTACAATTAATGATGATATCTGTATTCGTTGCTGGTGTTTTACTAATGATAACATACTGGTATATGAATAGATTTGTGTTAACAGATCCAAGATTCTTTGAAGCAAAAGAAGTTAAAGCTAAAAAAAGCAAACATAAAATGTCAGTTATAGACAGCTTTAAATACATCTTTACTTCAAAATATATCGGTCTAATTGCGGTTTTAGTTCTTTCGTACGGTATTAGCATTAACCTGGTAGAGGGCGTGTGGAAGAATCAACTTAAGATCCAATTCCCTATACAGAATGACTATAGTAGATTCATGGGCGGATTCCAGATGTGGACCGGCATGATATCTATGATTGGAATGTTAGCTGGTATATATATATTAAGAAAGTATAAATGGTTTACTGGAGCAATTCTAACTCCTTTTATGATTCTTATTACCGGTGGGTTATTCTTTATGCTCATAATTGCAGGTGATAAATTTGAAGCAAGCTTAGTTTTAATGGGAACTACCTCTCTTATGATGGCAGTTATTATGGGGGCTACACAAAATATATTAAGTAAAGCAACTAAATATTCTCTATTTGATTCGACAAAGGAAATGGCTTACATTCCGTTAGATGAGGAACTTAAAGTAAAAGGTAAAGCGGTTGTTGACGTAACAGGAGCAAGGCTTGGTAAATCAGGTGGAGCTGTAATTCAATATTTATTACTAAGCTTTATACCAGGAGCAACTTTAAGCTCATTAACTGAAGAAATAATGATCATCTTTTTTGTAATTATGATTATGTGGGTACTAGCAGTATTCTCCCTAAGCAAATTGTTCGAAGCAAAAATGGTTGAAAGTTCCATTCAACATAGTAAATAAATTGGAATTAAAAGAGGTAAGTGAAGAACCTACCTCTTTTGCAAAAAGAAATCATTCAGTATAGATTTGCACTTTTCTTCTTCAATTCCTCCATAGATTTCGATTTTATGATTTGAAGAAGGAACTTTAAGAGAAGAAGCGCTATCATACGCTCCAAAATATAATCTTTTAATTTTAGCATATAAAATAGCTTGATAACACATCAAGCACGGCTGCAGGGTTATATATATATCATAATCATATAAAAATTTACTAGCTAATTTATTACATGCATCCCTTATTACCAGCATCTCCGCATGGTTTGTTGGATCATTATTCTTTTCTACCAAATTATAGGCTTTAGATATTATTTGATTAGTTTTTGAATTAACAATAACCGCACCAACCGGAACCTCTCCAGCAAGTCCAGCTTCATTTGCCAATTCAATCGCATAATGCATTGGAGAACTCCTAAACATCGGTATAGACAATTTCCTCTTGTCCATCCGCGGGATCTTGATGGATAAAAATTTCAGCATTTGGAATTTTAGATAAAATTTGATGCTCCACCTCCTCTGAGATCTCATGCACTTCCATTATTGTTAAGGTATTTTCAAATTCTAAATGAAATTGTATAAAAGGCTTGTTTCCAGCATATCTAGTTTTTAAATCATGAAAACCTTGAGTTTTCTTATTATTCTTAAGAATCTCAATAATAATTTGTCTATCTTTTTCATCTAATTCATGATCCATTAAGTTTTTAAAAGCTCTATTAAACATTTTTATTGCATTATAAATAATATAAAAAGCAATCATTATTGCCATTATGCTATCTAAGATAGGTAAATCTAGATGTTGTGCCAATATGATACCAATTATAGCAGCAATATTAGTTAGAAAATCTGATATATAATGGATCGAGTCTGCTTTTATAATACTAGAATTAGATCTTTTAATTACATAAAACTGAAACAAGACAATAATTAGAGTAACCACAATTGAAAATAAAAGAACTATCACGCCTTCGTTAGTTGCTCTCACTAAGGCTTCTTCTAGATTAAAAAACCTGCTCAATGCAGAATATATTACAAAACAACCTGATAAAGCAAAGAAAATTGATTCACAAAATACAGCTATATCTTCTGCTTTTTCATGGCCAAATCTATGTTCACGATCAGGTGGTTGTAAAGCATAATGCACAGTTAACATATTCATTGCAGAAACACAAATATCAAGTAATGAATCAACAAGACTTGCTAAGATTGTTACAGAATTAGTTAAAAACCAACCATATGTTTTAGCCAATATTATAGCTAAAACACCTATAATGGTAATATAGGTAGATAATTTCATTAATTGATTATTTGTTAAACACATAATTAATATTTGTGATTGTTTTTTATTGCTAATATATCGAAAAATTGATATTAATAAAAGGATTAATTATTAAACTTCAATTGGATGAAGCGAATGCGTCAAATTCTTATTCTATTATTTATTTCCGTTTTTATATCTTCTTGCGCTGATGACCCTAATAGAAAACAAAATATGGGTACTATTATTGGTGGTGCAACTGGAGCATTATTAGGATCCACTCTTGGCGGTGGTGATGGAAAAATTTTAGCCATAGCTGCTGGAGCGATTGGTGGAGCTTTTATTGGTAACCAAATTGGTAAATCTATGGATGAAACTGATAAATTAAAGCTAGAACAGAATGCTCAAAAAAGCCTGGAATATGCTCCTTCTGGCAAAACTTCTACCTGGAGTAATCCAGATACTGGCAATCATGGTACATTCACACCAAAGAAAGCATATGAAACCGATCATGGTTATTGTAGAGAGTTTACTCAACATATAACTGTTGCTGGCAAAACTCAAGATGCATATGGCACAGCTTGTCGTCAGCCTGATGGCTCATGGAAAATCATTAATTAGAAATAATAAGGATAAGATTATGACATTACCTGTTGAGATATTAGATAATTTACCTCAAGGAAATCTTCTTAAAGGAAAGCGTGGAATTATAATGGGCATCGCAAATGATAAGTCTATCGCTTGGGGAATCGCTGCTGCTTGCGCAGCTCAAGGAGCTAAGCTTGGAATAACTTATCAAGGTGATATCATGAAAAAAAGAGCTGAACCTTTGGCTCTATCTTTAGGAAGCAATCTCATGTTTTCATGTGATGTTTCAGATGATGAAAGTTTAGAAAAATTATTTAAGGAAGTAGAAGAAAAATGGGGAAGCCTAGATTTTCTCGTTCATGCAATAGCATTCTCAGATAAAAATGAATTAAAGGGCAGATACTGCGATACTAGTTTACCTAACTTTCTAAATACTATGAATATTTCATGCTATTCATTTACTAAACTCGCAAAACTCGCTGCACCACTTATGAAAAATGGCGGATCCCTATTAACTCTTTCATATTATGGCGCTGAGAAATATATGCCTCATTATAATGTGATGGGAGTAGCTAAAGCTGCATTAGAAACTAGCGTTAAATATTTAGCAAACGACCTTGGAAAAGAAAATATCAGAGTAAACGCTATTTCAGCTGGCCCGATAAAAACTCTTGCAGCTTCAGGCATTGGAGATTTTAGATATATTCTAAAATGGAATGAATATAATTCACCATTAAGACGTAATACTACAATTTGGGATGTTGGAAAGGCTTCTTTATCCTTACTTTCTGATCTTGGAAGTGGCATAACGGGAGAAATAGTTCACGTAGATTCTGGTTATCATTGCGTTGGCATGAAGCAAGTTGATGCTCCTGATATTTCAACTGTTGAATAATAAATTTCTAAAGTGATAAAAATCCTTGGAATCGAAACAAGCTGCGATGAAACAGCAGCAAGTATTGTTAATGATAAAAGAGAAATTTTATCTCATGTAATATTTAGTCAGATTCAGGAACATAATAAATTTGGCGGGGTAGTACCTGAAATTGCTTCACGAGCTCATTTATCTCACTTACAAAAAATTGTTAAAAAAACAATTGCTGAAGCAAATCTTAGTTTAAGAGATTTAGATGCTATAGCAGTCACTGCTGGCCCCGGCTTGGTTGGTGGATTACTGGTTGGACTTATGTTTGCCAAAGGATTATGCTTCTCATTAAATAAACCTTTACTTGCAATTAATCACTTGGAAGCGCATGCATTAACAGCAAGACTAACTAATCCAGAAATAAAATTCCCTTATTTAATGCTGCTCTTATCTGGTGGACATTGTCAGATTCTAATTGTGGAATCAGTTGGTGTATATCACAAACTTGGAGGAACGCTTGATGATGCAGTTGGAGAAGCCTTCGATAAGGTAGCAAAAATGATGGGATTAGGTTACCCAGGGGGACCTATTATAGAGAGTCACGCTTTAAATGGGGATGATCAAGTATACCAGTTCCCTCAGGCAATGAAAGGAAGAAAGAATTGTGACTTTTCATTCTCAGGGCTCAAAACAGCCGTAAGATTAGCTCTAAATAATAAATATAAAATAGAAGATATTTGCGCCTCTTTTCAAAGAACAGTTTCAGATATATTAATTGATAGATTAAATAATGCAGTAGAAATAGTAAATAAACAAAATATTACACCAAAACCCATTTTTAGTCAGGCATGTGGATTTAAGAACGAGGATACGCAGCGTAGATTACTACGCGAGCATAGCCGAGATTCACAAAATTCATTTGCATCACTAAAAATGGGAAATGATATTAAACAATTAGTTATTGCAGGTGGGGTAGCTTCTAATCAGTATTTATATAAAAAAATAAAAGATAATATGGAAGCGCATAATATAATAACAATTGCTCCGCCTATTAAGTTATGCACAGATAATGGAGCGATGATTGCCTGGGCAGGAATTGAACGCTTCAAACTTGGATTAGTTGAGGGCCTTGATATTGCGCCACGTCCTCGTTGGCCATTAGAAAAATAATTTTTTAACATTGCATCTTTAAAATTTTAGTATATCATCCGTAGTTAAAAATAACAAATTATAATAGATAATAGAGGGTACAAATGGCTAGAGTTACGGTTGAAGATTGTAAAAAAATTATTCCTAATCATTTTGAATTAGTAGTATTAGCAAGCCGTAGGAGCAAAGATATATCCACTGGATCTCCAATATTAGTTGAAAAGGATAACGATAAAAATGCCGTCATTTCCTTAAGAGAGATCGCAGCAAAAAAACTAAATATAGATCTAATGCGTGAAAATTTAATTACAGAATTCCAAAAGAATGTTCCCGTAGAAGAAAATCTTGACGATAATAGTCGTGAAAATTATATAGAAGAAGACGGCGAAACAAGTTTTGCGCAAAGCTTTGATGAAGAAATGTCTAACGAAGGAGATTTTTCTGTAGACGAAAATAGCTTCATAGAAGATAATATGTCTTTTGAGGATGAAGATCTTAGTGATGAAGATTAAAATGACTATATTTAGAAGGTTTTTTCTAGTTTCTTATTTGTTAATAAGTAGTTTTGCTATTTCCCTCGAAGATGTAGACTTCGATCATTCATCTGGCTTAGATCTTATGAGTAATTTCTCAGCTAAATATGCTGAACCTGACGCGGATGAAAAACTAAAAATCCTTAGAAATAATTATTATAAATTAAAACCCAGCATTACTCCATCTGCTTCCGCTCCAATAATTCCAAAAAAAATTCATCTTATCTGGCTAGGCGCCAATGATCTTCCGCAAAATTTTAAATACTATATCCAAACATGGAAACAGTTTCATCCTGATTGGGAAATGAAAATATGGCATGAAGATGATATTTTAAAAGAAAATTTTGCTACTAACGATCTTTTCTTAATGGCAAGAAGCTACCAAGAAAAAGCAGATATTGCCAGATATGAGATTGTAAATAGACATGGTGGACTTTACATAGATACTGATATCGAATGTTTTGCAAATTTTGATGATTTACATCATAAATATGATTTTTATTCCAACTTAGAACCACCTGCTATTAATAAAAAACGCGTAAGTATTCTAAATGCAATGCTTGCATCAGTTCCTAATCATCCCATTTTAACTAACACATTAACTCAAATTAGAAAAGATTGGTTTAAAGTTGAGAGAGGTTTTGAGGAAAAATTTAGCGCAAGCAAAAGTAGTTTTGCTCGCTCTAACCATAATTTAGCTGTGCAGAGAACTATGTATCCTTTTGCTGATTCTATTTTTAAGTTCTTCAAAAGCAAAGATGCGCAAAAATATAAAACCATGATATTGCCATCAGGTTATAATGTTCCTGTGTATTTTATTAATGACGTTCCTATTATAAACTTCCTAAGCAGAATTTTTAGAGACAAAGCTAAGCTTTCTAACCAGATACAGAAACGCCCTGAAACCATGAGTATTCACTTTCATGACAAAGAAAATTCACTAATGTTCGAAGATTATTTTGCAAACAGTCTATTTAATCATAGTGAAGTTAGAGGAATTGGTTACATGATTTTCCATCTAAGAGATAAATATTACTTAACCTTTAGAAAATTATTTCAACTAAAATTCCCAACTGCATTAACTTATAAGACTAATCCTGTAATCCCTAAAATTATTTATGTGTTTAATGAGAAAAACTTAACTAACAATGAGCTAAAAGAGTTACAGAGTAAATGGCAGAGACTTAATTTAGGCTATATTATTCAGACACTTAACAAAGAAGAAATGCTAAATCTTCTACCTAAAAAATTACAACATATTTCTGAAGAATCCAAACTTACTTTAGCAAGATTCTATCTATTAAATAATAAAGGCGGAGTATTTGTCACTTCGCAATTTGAGCCATTAAGCTTACGGGAGTTCAATTATAAATACGCTTATTTTGGTAGCTTTAACAGATTACAAAAACTTAATGATCCATTAAGCTTAAAGCTTGAAATTATTGGCTCGATAAAAAATCATAATATCTTAAATAATTTAATATTAAATATAGAGAATCAAGCTATTAAAAGCAAAAATATTGGTATAAATACCATTAAAAAAGCATTTATTGAATATGTCTATAGATATAGCGATTTAGATGGCAATAATATTATCTTTCCTGAAGTATTATTTGATCAAAAAAGACTAGAATATTCATAATAACAACTGATTGTCTTTTAGGATAACATATCATTATCACCATTTGATAATGATGACTGCTTATATAAATAAGCTCCTAGATCATAGAAAACTTTTTTTGGGATTCTTGTGACTTGGTCTATTTCTAATAAATCTATTAGGGCAAAAAAAGTAGCATTTATTTTTTTATCCCCCTTAATTTCCGCCCATTCGAGAAAGAAGTCTAGAGCAAGAACTTTTGACTCTTGCAATTTATAAAGAAGGTTAGCAATAAGCATATTCATTTGTATTCTAAAATTTAAAATAAGCTGGAAGTCTTGAAATGAATGATATTTAGAAAAATATTTTCTGTACATTTTTTTTATTTAGCTAAAATCTGGTAATTAATAGTACAACATAATAATAATTTTCTCAATCAATGAGAACAAGTAGCCTTGACATAATGATGTTTTAAGTTTTATTATAAATTAAAAGCATAACTTAAGGATGCAAAAATGAAAGACGGAAATTCTGCTGAACAACAAGAATCAATTCTAAGAAATATAGAAGCAATTTCAAAAGAGCCAGGTAAAACAGAAGAGCTCCAAAATCAATTTAGTGAATTAGATAAGCTCAAACCCATATCTAATAATAACATGGAACAGCTTTCTAAAATCACGAATGATCTTGAGAACAAGAACAAAGAACAAAATCTTTCTAATGTAAAAAACAACTTACAGAGTCAAAGCAATACAAGCAACTCTCAAGTATCTATACCTAATGTAAAAGAAAAATCCATAAACAATCAACTTTAGGCTTTACTCACAACCACCATAGCTGGCTTAATAAGCCTATTATGCAATGAATAACCAGCTCTCATTACACTTACAACAGAATTTTCATTTAAATTAGGATCTTCAATATGCGCAACCGCTTGATGCAAATTATGATCAAATGCCTCTCCCACTTCAGGAAATATTCTTTTTATACCATGTTTATCAAATATATTTAACAATGTTGTCTTAGTCATTTCAACACCTTTAAAAATATTTGCTAATGCAGAATCATTTTCTAAATCTTCTTTAGGGATATTATCAGTCGCTAAGTATAAATTTTCTAAAACATCTATCAAATCTTTAGCAAAATTATTTACAGCAAATTTACTAGCCTCTTCCGTCTGTTTTGCACAGCGCTTGCGAAAATTCTCCCCTTCTGCTGCCACACGTAAGATCTGCTCTTTTAGCTTAGCTACTTCTTCTTCAGATTTTGCATAAGATAACAAAGCTTGATCTAATTCTTCTTGAAGATTTTTTATATCTTTATTAATTTCAGTTTTCTTCTTGTCCATTGTAATACCCTTTAGAATCAGTTAATATCCAGAATATGTAAGTATTCTAATTCAGTTTTTCAACCCTTTATCTTAATTCAAGTTTGCTTTGAAAATCATTCAATAATGATTGAGCGGAACAATCAAAAAGCAAGGATAACTTTCTTTTTAACCAGGATCTCTCTTGGTTAACTATAGTAATTTTTATATCTTCGCCAAATCTTTCTTTAATTTCGCTATATAAATCACCAATCTTATCAGCAAGACCTATTTCTACAGCTTGTCTACCAGACCAAATAGCACCAGAGAAAATCTCTTTATCATCAAGTTTTAATTTATCTTTTCGCCCATTATGAACTTGTTTCTTAAAATTCTCATATATATCTGCTTGCACTTTTAGTATCATTTCTATATCTGAGGGTTTTTCTGGTAAAAATGGGTCAAGCAGCGCTTTGCTTTCACCTTGAGTATGTATTCTCCTCTCAATACCTAGGCGCTCTATTGCCTTATGTAAACCAAAACCAGAGAACCTAACCCCTAAACTCCCAAGTAAAGCATTCTCAGCTGCTATAATCTCTGATGCTGCGCAAGCAATCCAATAGCCACCAGAAGCTGCAATATCTTCAACTATTGCTAAAACCGGAATGTTTTTCTCTTGAGATAATTGCACTATCCTCTTTCCTATTAATTCTGATTGAACAGGTGAACCTCCAGGCGAATTTATATTTAAAACCACAGTTTTTATATTTTTACCTGAAAAAGCCTCCTCTATACTCTTATTTAAGCTAGATAATGTTAAGCCATGCTTAAAACTTACACTACCTATTACCCCTTCTAAATTAATTACATTAACAGTAGGCTTAAATTTAAATAATTTCTTCAATTTATTTAAAATGCATGCTTTATCAGCTTTTTTAGTCATTCTATCTCCTCAATAATTAAAAATTCTTGACTTTTTTTGTATAGGTTTTTTATTTTTATCATCCTCTTTTGGAAGTTCAAATTTATCTCTTGTTTTTTTATATTCAGGCGGAAGAAGTTGATGCTTAACTACCATATCATCTAAATAATTTCTTATATCTTTGTCATACCAATTAATAGAATATCCAGGAATTGATTTAGCTATAATTCTACCGTCAAAATTCATTAAATATGTTGCAGGAAGATGATTTATATTTAACCCTTGATAGATTTTATTTTTCTTATCTATATATATATCTAAATAATCAATTTTATATCTCGTAAAATAATCATCTATTGCAACGCTTCCTTTGAAATCCTCAGAAATAGCAATAACTAACAAAGGCTTTTTTCTAAATTCTTTCTGCAAATCATTTAAAGCTATTATTTCGTTTTTACATTCCATGCACCAACTGGCCCAAAAATGTACAATAATAAAACGATTATCAAAACTCTCTAACGCCCTAGGTTCCAACATTTGATTATAGAAAATATTTTTTGATGAAAGTGATAATTGTTCATTAACAGCTGTGAAAAACGCCGAAGGAAGTTCCGTTTGCTTTCTTGGCTTATCATCCACCATATCAGCAAAAGCAATATTTGAAATAAATAAAACTAGAATAAATATAAAATTTTTGTATATTTTATACATAAACATTCTTTAATAACGATCCTTTAAATGAACAAATTACTTTTAATTATAGTATTAATATTTTTAACAAGTTGTGGAGTAAAAGGCAATTTATATTTGCCACCTAATAAGCAAACAATGTATAAAAATTATCTACATAACTGATTGTTAGTTGATACTAAGCACCTATCTGCAAATGAAGATGGTTTTTCTACTTCTGTATATGTATATCTAAGCTTTTCTAGGGCGATTACTCTACCAGAGAAAATGGTTCTTGCAAAAGAATCAAACACTATAGCAAAATTAACAGTGGCTGACGCCGCTTTAGCAACTGTTTTTACTTCTATCTGTTTTCCATAAAAAGCAGTTTTAGCTTGCTGTTCCTGGTAATATCCAAATGGCTGAGTAGTAATAATAGACATTTCCACTTTACCATCGTTCAAAGCCTGCATGGATATTGCATCTCCATACATTTCCCACATTTTATTATATGTATCTAATGTATCTGGTCTAACCCATTGCCCAGCTTGATTCAATTTTTTAGAGACGTTAACGACAGGTTTAAACTCTATATTAGGTAACTTAAGCTTATATTCAGCAATTAAACCTTCCATCATGTCAGCTTCAGTAGGCCAAGTAATACCTACTACCTTAGTGAAATATTCAATTAAATTCGCATGTGCTTTATTAGTTTCAACAGTAAATTCTTTATCTGTATAAGCTTCTCGATTATTTTTCATTTCAATTGCAGTGATAAAAAATTCAGAAATTTTATTTCCTACTTCAGTTATTGCATCATTTAGATTAATTTTTTTTACTAAAGCTAATTCTTGGGCTACTAACTTAATTGTAGATGGCTCACGAACTGCCCACAATTCCCGTGCTCCACCTAATGGATATATTACCTGGGTCAAGTAACCTTTTTGAGTTAATTCAACTAATATATCTAGTCTCTCTCTGACTCCTTCTTCTGAAGCTCCTAACAATAATTTAACTGCTATATTATTTCCAGAATTCATCTCATCTATAAAAGGTGACAACAAAGGAAGAAGCTTAGCTCTTAAGGCTTCATCTTTAAATTTATCACTAAGATGATCCCTTTCTGATCCAACTGGTCTTAAAAAAGAGTTTTGTAGCGATTCATTTAACGCATCAAGAGTCATTTCGGCTGTAGCGAATTCTTCTACATTACAACCAACCAAGCTGAGAGCCTCTAATAAACCAGTTTTTTGAGACTCATTAAAGTCATACAGATCAAATATAGTATCAAGATGTGGCATAATATATGTATTAATTCTAATTTATTTTTGATAAGGACATTAGCATAGATTTGATAAAAATAAAAGTGGAATGTAACATTTACAACTTGACAGCAACAATTAAAAATATCTATTATAATTATTAACATAAGATATATATGATTTTTATGAATACTCAGTTGGTTAATATTACAGATCTTAAAAAATGGCGTTGGCACAAATAGTCGGCATCAAACCATTTTTATTAACTAATTACAAGAATCAATATAATATGTTTAATCTCACAACAACACTCCTCATCTGGCCACAGGCCTAAATAGATATAAGAATTTACAACCAAATTTTGTTAAATATTTTTTGAGGATTTTACCATGCGCCCTATAATTTTAAGTTTACTTACTATAGCTTTTATTAGCTTCTATTTTTATAAAGATTTTACTGAACCTAAATTACCAATTATTGCCATTGCAAATTATGGCCCTCATTCTTCTTTGGACGATACAATCACTGGTATAAAAGAAGAACTAAAATCTAAAGGATATATTGAGAATAAAAATATTATTTTTGATATTGAAGATGTAAGTTTTGATTCGGCTTTAATACCACAAATGATTACAAAGCTTTACGCTAAAAAACCTACTGTTATGATAACATTAACAACACCAGTAAGCCAATTTGCTAAAAATACTATTAAGGACACTCCTATAATCTTTGCTGCAATTACTGATCCTATCCAAGCTGGTCTTCTAAAAAACCCTAATAAATCAGAAAATAACTTCACTTGTTCAGCAGACAAGCAAGATTTAGAATTAGTTCTACAATTTGCAAAAAAGCTTTTACCAAAAGCTAAAAAAGTTGGAGTATTATATTCCACCGCTGAAGCTAATGATTTTGCTTTAATAAAAATGCTAGATATTGCAACTAAAAATAACAATATGGATGTAGTTGCCATTGCCATTGATCAGCCCAGAGATATCCCAATGAGAATGCAGAAATTCAAGGATAATGTTGATTTTATTTATGTAGGTACAAGTGGACCTATTCAACCAGCTTTACCAACTATAATTTCAGAAGCTAATAAAATGAATATTCCTATTATTAACGTAAATGAAGAAGCCGTAAAAAATAATCAAGTTTTAGCAAGTTATGGAGTGGATTATATCAAAATTGGTAGAAATACCGGGGATATGGTTGTAAGTATTCTAAATAATAATCAATTACCAGATCCAATATACCCCCTACCTCAAGATCATAGAGGATATATAAGCTTGAAAAAAGCTAAGTATTTTCATATAAATATACCTACTTCTTTAGAGAATGTGAGTTTAGTGGAAGAATAAAATGCTAGAAATAAAAAATATTAGAAAAATTTTTCCAGGACAATATTCTCCTGCTATAAATGACATTAGCCTAAAAATTGAGAAAGGTGAATTTTGTATCATTATAGGCAGCAATGGATCAGGTAAGTCTACATTCTTGAAATCAATTTTAAGAGAATATTCTATTGATTCTGGCGAGATAATTACTAAAAGCGCTAAAATCGCTAGCGTAAATCAAGACATTAATCAGGGAACTATTCCAGAAATGACCTTACTTGAGAACATGATTCTAGGCAGCTCATTAGAAGGAAAATCTAACCTCTCTTTTTACAGCAAGAAAAGAGAAGGAATTATTGAAGCGGTTAAGACACTGAATCTTGGGTTGGAAAATTATATTGACCAACCATTAAAGAATTTATCAGGTGGCCAGCGCCAAATGATCGCTACATTAATGGCAATAAATGCAAATCCAGATATATTATTACTTGATGAACATACAAGCGCTCTTGATCCTAAAACTCAATCAATGCTAATGGAATTCACGGCACAACATATAAATAATAAGAATATCACTTGCTTAATGATTACTCATAAATTAGATGATGCAATCCGTTATGGAAATAGACTCATTATGATTCATAAAGGGCAAATCGTAGTCGATCTGAATAAGAAACAAAAAGAATCTCTTACTATTAAGCAGATTTTTTCATTATTTCATGAATATGAAGATTTAACATTAAGGAATTAAAAATGATAAGTGAAATATTTTTAACAGGATTGTTACAAGGATTGAATTTAGCCTTAGTTGCATATGGTGTAATGATCCCCTTCAGATTGTTGGACTTTCCTGATTTAACTTCAGAAGGTGCGTATCCTTTAGGAGGAACTTTATGCGCCATTATTTTAATATCAGGATTAAATCCTATTTTAGCCATATTATTTGCAAGTTTGCTTGGAGGTTTACTTGGAATTGGAACGGCGTTAATAAACTTACGTTTTAAGGTTAACTCTCTTTTAGCTGGGATTATTTTAAGCACAATGATTTATAGTGTAAACTTAAGAATAATGGGAAAACCAAATCTCGCTTTATTTGAGCAATTAACCATTTTTTCTAATCAAACAATATTCTTTAAAATAGCTATTCTATTGTTTACGATTTGCATTTTTATTTTACCTCTAGCACTCTTTCTTAAAACAGAAATGGGTTTGAGGCTTAGAGCTGTTGGCTTAAACCCATCTTTTGCTAAAAGGCAGAAAATCTCCATCACTCTATATACTATTTTAGGATTATTTATAGCCAATTTTTATAATAGCTTAGCTGGTAGTATAATTGTCCAATTACAAAGCTATATGGATATAGGTATGGGTGTGGGAATAGTTATCCATGCTCTTGCGGCTCTAATGATAGGCGAAACTATAATAGGCAATGATTCCGTGAATAAACAATTAATAGCGCCGTTAATTGGAGCTTTAGTTTATCAACAGATTCAAGGCATGGCTTTAATCATTGGTTTTTCACCATCAGATTTGAAGTTTTTAACTGGAGCGATAGTGCTTTTAGTAATTGCTATGAAGAAATAATTATATAGGTTGAAGATGTTAAATAAAGAATTAAATATAATTGGTGGTGGATTGGCAGGGTGTGAAGCAGCATGGCAAGCGGCGAATCTTGGTATTAAAGTAAATATTTATGAAATGCGTGATGCCACTTACAAAACCCCAGCGCATCAAACAGATAATTTAGCTGAACTAGTTTGTTCAAACTCTTTAAGAAGCGATGATATCAATAGTGCAATTGGATTATTGCATGAAGAAATGCGTCGTTTAAACTCATTAATTATGAAAGCTGCCAATATCGCTAAGGTTCCAGCTGGGAGCGCTTTAGCTGTAGATAGAGAGTTATTTTCACAAATTATCCAGGAACATATTGAGCAGCATCCAAAAATTACTGTTATAAGAAAAAAAATAACTGAATTACCAAAAGAAGGGCACTGGATAATTGCGACAGGACCCTTAACAGATGAAGCTTTAATGCAAGATATTATGAAATATACTGGCAGTGACAAGTTAGCTTTTTTTGATGCTATAGCCCCAATAGTATATAAAGATACTATTGATTTTTCAAAGGCCTGGTTTCAATCTCGTTATGATAAAGGTGATGGAAAAGATTATATAAATTGCCCATTAACAAAAGAGCAATATTATCAATTTGTTGATGATTTATTGAGTGGAGAAAAAACAGAATTTAAAGAATGGGAGAAAAATACTCCTTATTTTGATGGATGTTTACCAATAGAAGTTATGGCAGAGAGAGGTAGAGAAACTTTATCTTTTGGCCCTATGAAACCAGTAGGGTTAACCAATCCTTATTCAGAAGAAAAGCCATATGCTGTGGTACAATTAAGACAGGATAATAAACTTGGTACTATCTATAATATAGTAGGCTTTCAAACAAAGCTAAAATATAACGCTCAGCAAGAAATTTTCAAGAAAATTCCTGGACTCGAGAACGCTGAATTTGCTCGCTTAGGAGGAATCCATCGCAATAGTTTTATTAATAGTCCAGAATTATTGACAAAAGATTTGAAGTTGGAATCTAAATGGAACCGTCATGTTGAGACTTTAGTCGAAACATCCAGAAAAAACTTAGAGTCGCAATCTTTGATTTTCAACGAAAAAGATATAGACGAAGTTCAAAATCAAAAAGTGCAAGGAGTCTTTGAAGCTGAGCAGCGCAGTGTACTTACAGTACATGAGCACGCGCAAGGTTCAATAGCAACGTCGCAATCTTTGATTTTCAACGAGTATATAAGATTTGCAGGACAAGTGACTGGAGTTGAAGGTTATGTTGAAAGCTCTGCATGTGGTTTACTTGCTGGAATTTTCGCTGGATTTGAGATTCTAGGCCGAAAAATTATCTTACCACCTCATGAAACTGCTTTGGGAGCTCTATTAAACCATATTACTGGTGATGCTGAATCTACTTGTTTTCAACCTATGAATATTAATTTTGGTCTTTTTCCTCCATTGAATAAAAGATATAAAAAAACAGATCGTAAAGCTGCTTACTCTAAAAGAGCTCTAGAGATTCTTGATAAATGGATTATTAGTTTGAAGCATTAAAAATGAGAAATGGCATTAGTGGCTCAGTATTTTATATACCTCTCCATCATTACGCTTTCCTATAATTGTGACATATAAAATATCTTCTTCTGTATAATAAATAATTCTATACTCACCTATATCTGCTCTATACAAATTTGAATGTCGACCTTTTAACTTAATCGAATCATGAGGAAAGGAATTTTGTTGTAATTCCACTATTTTATGAGCAATTTGCTTAGCATGTTTTGGATGAGCTTTCTTAAGCAACTTAGCTGCTTGTTTAGATAAATTAATCTTTAGCACTTAGAATTCCCTGCAGCAACTCACCGCTCTGTCCAATACCTATAAAACCTTCTTTTATAGCTGCTTTTGCTTTATTACTCCAAAATTCATTTTCTAAAGCTTCTAATTTAGAATATTCTTCCATAGATAAAACAACAGCAATTGCTCTTCCTTTTTTTTCTATAGTTATTGGCTCTCTCTGAGCAGTATCTATCATCCTGCCAAAATTATTTTTTGCTTCTGCTGCGGCTAGTACTAACATCATCACCTCTTCTATAATGTAAATTATAACTTCAAATCTTTATTGGTTATAATAGCTAAAATAGTTATTATAGTCAATATAACTTTATAATATTTCTCTTTTATTGCTTTTAACTTGAAAGGACTTACATCTATAGTGTATACTCAGAAAATTCTAGCACTTGGTTAGCCTTATACGTTATGAGCAAGTGAGTTAATATAAATTCTAGTTAAATTATTATGTCTATTATTCCAGCTTGTACCAAATGTGGTTCTGAATACACTTATGAAGATGGAGAGATGTATATCTGCCCTGAATGCGCTCATGAATGGTTAAAAATCGAATCGACTACAAATGATGATACTATTTTAGTACATGATGCCAACGGTAATATCTTAAATGATGGAGACTTTGTTACAGTTACTAAAGACTTAAAAGTTAAAGGCTCTTCTTCTACTGTTAAAATGGGAACCAAAGTAAAAATAACCAGACTTCTTGAAGGCGATCATAATATTGATTGCAAAATTGATGGTATGGGACAAATATCCTTAAAATCAGAATTTGTTAAAAAAGCAAAATAATAGAATTCTCCTTATAATACCTATGCAAATTGGGAACTTGTCCCCCAAATTGCATTATAATAATTATAAGTTCTATTACTTCTCTAACACAGGCATATATTCTCTTACAAATTTAAGACCATCAGAGATTACCACATGTCTTTTTTGAATTTTTTTAGCAATACTAGCGTATCCTTTCCTTGGCAAGAAATCATTTTTATAGTAATCAAGTACATAATATTTCATATCTAATGAATGCATAATAAGATTTGTTTCACGAGTATCAAAAACAAAATCTCCAATATAAATCACTTCTCCGCCTTTTACTGTTATATCTGTAAGAAAATTACTAGGTTTACCAGAGCTATTATAATAGCTAACACTAACTCTTGCGCCTAAATCAGCATAAATACCATAAAAATTATAATCTCCAGGCTCCACAAACTGAATTGAGGTATATCCATCTAAACCGACAGATCCCCATTTACTATTAAATTCTTTATTATTTTCATTTTTATATTTTCTCCACTCAGTTGTGCAACTTGCTGTGCGCTCTTCATTCTTTAAAATCATGTTATGCTCAATATACATAAGTTCACAACCAGATATAATAGCAGCCACTTCACCACGCTCTAATGAACTAATATTCTCAGCTGGAGTTGGGACATGGACACAACCTATAAGCAAAAATAATTTTGCACATAATAAAAAGCTTATGTTTAATTTTCTCATTTTTTATTTTTTCCTTCTTCTGAATTTTTAATAAAACCATAAATTAGACTAGTTGCTGGATTAAAAGAAATCTTTTCCATTCTCACTTTATTCTTTAATTCTAGGTTAATATCACCAAGATAAGCTTTTGCTTCATCGAAATTATATTGAAAGGAAGTTAGAAGTAAAAAATTACTCGACTTTCTAAAATCGAAATTAAGATCACCTATATAAACCACATCACCTCCTTGTAAAATAAGAGGATTAAAAATAGCTTTAGAATGCCCATATTTTCTATATTTTAAATCACTTAATGCAGAGCTAAAAGCAACGAACTCATATTCACCTGGTTCTACAAATTTTACTTGTAATTTTTTATTAAATTTAACCAAATTACCAGATGACCCTTTCCAAGTTACCTCACAGTAATTTCCACCATCATTTACAAAAGTACGTAATTTTGTTTTAAATTGAATAGAACATCCACTAACTATAGCCGCTTTTGAACCATTTGATAACTCATTCACACTAGTTTTTCCTGAAACACTATAAGCACATGAAACTAAAAAGAAAAATTGCATTAAAAATATATATTTCAAACTCTGTAAATTCCAACTTTTGTTGCTATTCATATTTTAACCTCTTATTTTAATAATTATAGATTTACTTTATACGTATCCAGTCTTCACAAGAGTTTTTCTATACCAGAAGAAATATATAATCGCTCCACTTATAGTAAATAAGCTACTAATGCCAATTGTAGTGATTGGCGTTTTATAAATCACCCATGTACAAAATATTACAGACACAAGACTTATTAAAGTAACAATTATGCGTTTCTCTCTAAATGAAAGAACCAAATTAACTAAACTACATAATAAATATATAAATAAGAAGGAAGTAACAGAAAAATCAATCACTTCAGCCACCTGACCTGCTGTTGTATTATTACTAGTTAGGATTAATAATGGCACCATACTTAAACTGCTTAATATAATACTAAAATATGGAGCATTATATTTATTTCTTTTTGCAAATATGCTAGGCAGCATTTTATCTTCTGCAAGTCCTAAAGAAATTTGCCCTGAAACTAAAACCCAGGCATTTAATGTTCCGATACATACAATTGAAGCTGCGACAGCAATAAACATATGCCAATGACCGCCAAAAATTCTTTGCGCTACATCAACATACGGAGCTTTTGAAACCTCTAGTTCAGCACCAGGAATCACTCCCATAATAGTAATACTATTAAAAATATAAATCGACGCTACTATTAATGTCCCTATAATAACCGCTCTAGGAATAGTTTTTTTAGCATTTTTTACTGACCCAGCGGGGGTAGTGGCAGATTCTATACCAATAAACCCCCAAAGAGTAAGTAAGGTTGTTTTTGCAAGAATAGTTACATTATCTAGAGATGCATTAGCTTGACTTATAGTAAAGTTATTAGAATCAAAAAAAGAAATAGCAGCAACAGGTACAATAAAAAGAGGTAAAAATTTAAGTATTGTAAATAATACTTCAGCCCTTCCTGCAATAGCGACACCAAATAAATTAAGCATACAAATAACTAAAAGAAGCAAAATTTCCAGGAAAAGATAAACCATTGGATCTTCTGTTCCAATGAAAGGCGCTAAATAACTCACCGCAGCAACAATCACAGCAGCAGAACTAACACTTGATACTACCCAATAAGTCCACCCAGTGAAGAAAGCAACATTCCTACCAAATAAATGTTCTATATATACATGAGGACCACCTGTTTTTGGAAAACGAAAACATAAATCCGCAAAAACAACAGCTAAAGCAATTGCTCCGAAAGCAGAAACCGCCCATCCCGCTAAACTATATATGCCAAATGGAGCAAGAGAAGCCGGCAACATAAAAACAGCCGAACCAATTTGGCTCCCTACAACAAGTGCTAAAACAGACCAGAATCCTATTTTATTAGTCATAATAATAATCCAAAATTAAGCAAAGTAAATTATCTTTAAAAATATGTCAAGAGCCTAAAACTTCTATGCCTGGCAAAGTTTTTCCTTCTAACCATTCTAGAAAAGCGCCACCTGCTGTTGATATATAGCTGAATTGATTAAATAATCCTGAATTTGAAATAGCAGCTACTATATCTCCTCCACCTGCAACACTCACTAACTCCCCAGAGTTGGTATATTTAGCTATCGCCCTTACTATAGATATAGTTCCACAAGAAAATGGAAAATTTTCAAAAACACCCAATGGCCCATTTATAATTACTGTTTCACATTTCTTAAGCAACTCAATAATTTTAGTACAAGTATCCGGCCCAATATCTAAAATCATTTTATCTGAAGGAGTATTTTTTATATCAACGATATAATTTTTTTCAAAACTAGTAATCTTAGCAGCAACAACAACATCACTAGGTAGAATAATATTACAATTTTTATTTGATAAAATTGTTTTTGCTGTCTCAAGCAATTCAGGTTCATAAAACGACGTCCCTATTTCATGTCCTTCAGCTTTTAAAAAACTATTTGCCATTGCTCCAGCTATTACTAAATAATCAACCTTAGTAATTAAATTATTTAATAGGTTAAGCTTGGTAGATATTTTACTTCCCCCAATAATTGCCATTAATGGCTTTTTAGGTTGGCTTAAGATTCTGTTTAAGTTATCTAATTCTTCTTCTAATAATAAACCAGCTGCACTTGGTAAAAATTCCGTAATTTTAGTAATAGACGCATGCGCTCTATGTGAACATGAGAAAGCATCATTAACATAAAAATCTGCAATAGAAGCTAATTCTTTAGCAAAATTTGAATCATTGCTTGTTTCACCTGGATGAAAGCGCAAATTCTCAAGTAAAATAATTTTATTAGTTTGAAGCGCTTGATTTGCTTTTTCTAAGTTTTCGCAAAATATTACTTCTTTTTTTAGCTTATCTGCCAAAACTGAAGCTAAAAACTCTAATGAATATTTAGCCTCAAATCCTTGCTTAGGTCTACCAAAATGCGATGCAATAACTATTCTAGCATTGTTTTCTAATAGATAATTTATTGTAGGTATAATTTTATTGATTCTCGTTTCATCTAAGATTTTTCCGTTCTGAACCGGAACATTCAAATCCACTCTTAAAAAAACTTTTTTATTACTTAAATCAAAATCTTTTAATTTACGCATGCATTATCTCAGAAAATAATTTGGTTACGTCCAGCATTCTATTTGAGAATCCCCATTCATTATCATACCAAGCAACCACTCTAACAAAACGTTTATTAATAACTTTCGTTTCAAATGGATCAAAAATTGCACTATGAATATTATGATTAAAGTCTATTGATACTAATGGGGCTTTAGCAATGGATAAAACACTTGAAACAGCCTTGTTCATAATTTCATTAATTTCTTTGATGCTTGTGTCTCTTTGAGCTACAAAACATAAATCAATCATTGATACATTAGGCGTTGGAACTCTAACAGCTGATCCATCTAACTTTCCAGCTAATTCAGGAAGTACTAATCCTAAAGTTTTTGCAGCCCCAGTTGAGGTTGGGATCATTGAAACACCAGCAGCCCTTGCTCTTCTTAAATCTTTATGACTACCATCTAAGATTCTTTGATCATTCGTATAAGAATGAATAGTGGTCATAAACCCTAAATCTATTCCAATATTATCATTTAATATTTTTGCAACTGGCGCTAAACAATTAGTAGTACAAGAACCAATAGTAATCACTTGATGTTCTTTTTTTAGAGCTTCATTATTTACCCCATACACAATAACGCTATCTGCTTCCTTACATGGAGCAGAAACGATTACTTTTTTTGCGCCACCAGAGATGATATGAGTAAGAGCAGAAGTTTTATCATTAAATTTGCCAGTGCATTCAAGCAATATATCAACATTACTCCAATTGAGCTTATTCAAGTCTCTTTCTTGAAATATATTTATTTTTTGATTATTGATGAGCAAATCATTCCCATCTATGGAAACTTCTCCATTGAATGTACCATGCACAGAATCATATTTGATTAAATGAGCATGCTCCTCAAGCGATGCAGGACCATTAGCCGAAATAATATTAAATTCATTTTGACGATTATTCTCAAATATAGATCTTAAAATACACCGCCCTATTCTTCCAAGACCGTTTATTGCAATATTTATAGTCATCTTTTTAACTTTTTTCTATTTTCTTAATGAGATTATTACAATCACGTAATAATACCGAGAAATCTAATATAGAGGTTTCTCCTCTAGCGATCAATATTAATTTAATATTGTATTTTTTTAAGTATAAACGAGAGATTTCTCTTAATCTTCTCTTGCAGCGATTGCGCTTTACTGCGTTACCAACCTTCTTGCTTGCTATAACAATGGGTTCAAATCGATCTGAAAATAAAAAAAAGGCAACAAAAGATTTGGAAACAAACTTTGTGCCTTTATCAAAAATTTCTTGGATTTTAGATTTTACTTTTGTATTACTTTTACTCACGATTTAGCTTGCAGAAAGACGCTTACGCCCTTTTTTTCTTCTATTGCTAAGCACTTTACGACCACCTACTGTTGCCATTCTAGCACGAAACCCGTGACGATTCTTTTTAACTCTAACGCTTGGTTGATATGTACGCTTCACTTTGACTTTCCCTAAAAATTAGTTATAGTTATTAATTAGATCACATAATCTAATTATTTATATAACATAAGTCAATCAAAAATATGCAATTTATAATTTTAATATTACTTCCTTTATTTTCTTTTGCTCATGATGAAGCCGGCGGCATCAGTTATCAAGGCTTTTTATCAGAGGTGTTAACAGTATCAAGCAATGCATTTCATTATCAGCTGTTTAATTTAGATAATCAATCAATCACCATTGGTAATATTGTTATAGCTTTTATAGCTCTAATTATAGGATTAAAATTAGCTAGACGCTTTAGCAAATCATTTAAAAGAAAATTATTCTCATTAATTTCTTTTGATAGCAACTCCGCGAATCTAATGAGCAGAGTCATTGATTACCTTGTTATGGGTATTATAATCCTAATTGCATTAGACCTAGCTGGCGTACCAGTAACTATATTCACCTTCATTGGAGGTGCTTTAGTTATTAGCATAGGCTTATCTTCTCAGCATTTAATAAATAATTTTCTTAGTGGTATAGCAGTAATTATTGAAGGAAAGATAAAAGTAGGAGACATAATAGGGTTCAATGACATTATAGGAAAAGTAGAAAATATTGAAACTAGAATGATTATGATAAAATCACAAGATAACATAGAGCATTTTATCCCACATAGTAAATTGATGCAGGAGTATTTTGCCAACTGGTCATATAATGGAGGAAGAATAAGAATCGCAACAAATATTCGTATAGATCAAAATGACCATGCTAATTCAGATCTAGAAACTATAATTTTAAATGCAGTTTCCCAAAGTAAAAAAATTTTAGCAAGACCTAAACCCCAGATCTTGCTTTTATCTTTTGATGATAATATTTTAAATTATGAAGTAAATTTCTGGATTAACTTAGCGGAAACTGATAGAAGAATAGCCTTAAGTGATGTTAACAATCATATACTCAATGCACTAAGATCATACCAAATATCTCTCTCAATTCCAACAAGAAGATTCACTGAGTGATATATTATCTAGTATTCTTTTGAACTTTTTTCTTCTCTTTAAAAACTGATTAAGACATTGTTAGGAAGATTGAGCTTGGAGGCCAGGGTCGGAATCGAACCGACGCATAGCGGATTTGCAGTCCGCGGCATTACCACTTTGCTACCCGGCCTTGAAAGGAGACTTAAGCCTAAATAAATAACCTTAAGTATTATAAAAAGCAAGGGATTTTTATTTATTAATGCTATCTAATGCCATTTTAACCTGATTAATAATATTATCATCAGTATCTTTATTAAAAGCCATTGATAGCTCATGAGTTTCCAAAGAATAAACTATATTATAGTCATTAACGTTCATGTTTAGAGACTCAATCGCAGACATGCAAGAAAGGCGATTACATAAAACAAGATCTATTTTATTATCATTAAGTTTAGATATATTCGATTCATAATTATCACTAGTTTGAATATTATCAATGCCTAGGTTCCTAAGCTCATCAATCGCATAGTAACCTTCAATTGTTGCAATAGAATATTTTTTTAAATCATCACTTGAACGTATGATAATACCCCTTTCCTTCTTAGCATATAAAACAGGCTCATCCATTCCTATTGGACCAACCCATTTAAAATATTTTTCGCGCGCAGGTAATTTAGCAAGCGGAAAAAATACGGTATTTTTATCATCATTCCTTCTAATAAACCATTTAGAAAATTTATGAATCTCAATATCTTGAATGTTTTTCTGAGATCCAAGTTTTTTCATAATTTTTTCAACTAATTCAATAGATTGACCAGCATTTTTACCATTATTATCTAAAAACCCGTAAGGTTTATAATCTTGAGATATCCATCTTAAATCATCTATAGTATCGGCTGATGCTATAGATGAAAAACATATTAGAGAAACAATTGTAATTAATTTTTTATACATAGAGACCGTTGCACGAGCTATAGAAATTTTGGGATAATTTATATTTTTCACAAAT
>CAYHIS010000009.1:23228-49908 GCA_964356785.1 uncultured Rickettsiales bacterium | reverse complement strand
GATGATTTTGACAAACGGATCGTGGCCTGGATGGTCGAAGAGTTCAAAAAAGATAGTGGAATAAATTTAAAGAATGATCCTTTAGCATTGCAAAGACTTAAAGAAGCTGCAGAAAAAGCAAAGATTGAATTATCTTCAGCTTTGGAAACTGATATTAATCTTCCATATATTACGGCAGATAGTACGGGGCCAAAACATTTGCTTATTAAATTATCTCGCGCAAAATTAGAAAGTTTAGTAGATGATTTAATAGAAAGAACAATGGAGCCTTGTAAGAAAGCTTTAAAAGACGCTGGTTTATCTATAAGTGATATTAAAGAAGTAGTGCTTGTTGGCGGTATGACCAGAATGCCAAAAGTTATTCAGAAAGTGAAAGATCTGTTTGGTCGTGAACCACATAAGGGCGTAAATCCAGATGAAGTTGTGGCTTTAGGCGCTGCAATTCAAGGTGGTGTTTTAAGAGGTGATGTAAAAGATATTTTATTATTAGATGTTACTCCGCTTTCAATAGGTTTGGAAACAATGGGTGGCGTTATGACAAAATTAATTGATCGTAATACAACAATTCCAACAAAGAAAAGTCAAGTTTTCTCAACTGCTGCTGATAATCAAACAGCTGTGACTATTAGAGTGTTCCAAGGTGAACGTGAAATGGCTTCAGATAATAAATTGCTTGGTCAATTCAACTTAGAAGGAATTGCGCCAGCTCCAAGGGGGATGCCGCAAATTGAAGTTACTTTTGATATTGATGCTAATGGTATTGTAAATGTTAGCGCAAAAGATAAAGCAACAGGTAAAGAGCAAAAAATAACTATTCAAGCTTCTGGTGGTCTTTCAGAAGATGAAATTAATAAAATGGTTAAAGAAGCTGAGGTTAATGCTGGAGAAGATAAAAAGCGTCGTGAGAAAATAGAAGCTAAAAACCATGCAGATAGTATGATTTATAGTGTTGAAAAAAGCTTGAAAGAATATAGCGATAAAATAACCGATGATATAAAGTCAAAAATTGAAGCAGATATTGAAGCTTTAAAACAAGCTATTTCAGGTGATGATGTAGATGATATTAAAGCGAAAACTGAAAGCTTAACACAATCTTCTATGGCTATTGGTGAAATGATGTATAAAGATCAGCAGCAAGCTGGTGAATCTAGTGCAGAACATAATCATTCTGCAGATTCTCATGATTCAAAAGTTGTGGATGCAGAATTTGAAGAAGTAAAAGAAGACGAAGATAAAAAGTAAAATTGCGTCATTCTGAGCCGAAGGCGAAGGATCCAGAATATACTGGATTCTTCGAGTAAACCCTCAGAATGACGATTACTATTTAAGGATTAATATGGCAGAAGATTTTTATAAAGTTCTTGGTGTAGATAAAAAAGTCAGCGCTGAAGATCTAAAGAAAGCTTATCGTAAACTTGCGATGCAGTATCATCCTGACCGTAATCCCAATAACAAAGAAGCAGAAAAAAAGTTTAAAGAAGTTGCTGCTGCTTATGAAATCTTAAGTGATCCACAAAAACGTGCAGCCTATGATAGCTATGGACATTCAGCTTTTGAACAAGGTGGTGGATTCGGCGCTGGTACTGGTGGTTTTCACAATACTGGTGGTTTCTCGGATATGTTTAATGATATATTTGAGAATATGATGGGTGGCGGTGGATCTGCTAGACAGTCTCAATTTAATGGTAGAGGAGCTGATCTTAGATATAATCTAGAAATCTCTTTAGATGAAGCTTTTAAAGGAAAACAAACCAAGATTAAATTTACCACTGCTTCTTCTTGTGCTTCATGTAATGCAACAGGAAGTTCAGATAAATCTAGTCCTACACGTTGTTCTACTTGCGCTGGAACTGGAAGAATTAGAATGCAACAAGGTTTTTTCGCGATGGAAAGAACTTGTCATTCTTGTAATGGTGCTGGTCAAACAATAAAAGATCCATGTAAAACCTGTCGTGGTGAGGGTAGAGTTCAAAAGGAAAAAACCTTATCTGTATCAATTCCAGCTGGAGTAGAAGAAGGAAATAGAATTAGGCTTGCAGGAGAGGGAGAGGCCGGGATAAGAGGTGGTCAGTCTGGGGATTTATATATATTTGTATCTATCAAGAAACATCAAATTTATGAAAGGCATGGCATGGATCTTCATTGTCATATGCCAATAAAAATGACGACTGCTATTTTAGGTGGAGAGATAGAAGTTCCGGCTATTGATGCTGCGTCAGTGAAATTTACTATACCTGCTGGTACTCAAACAGGATCTAAATTTAGACTTAAAGGCAAAGGAATGCCAAGAATGAATTCTAAGCAATTTGGTGATTTATATATTCATTCTATAATTGAGACTCCTGTAAATCTTAGTGATCAACAAAAAGATTTAATTAAACAATTTGCTGGAATGGAAACAAAAGATTCAAATCCAGAGTCAGAATCATTCTTTAAGAAAATTAAAAACTTATTTGGTTGAATATGATTTTAAAGTCTATAGGTTTAATGAGCGGCACTTCTATGGATGGCATAGATGCTGCTTTAATTGAAACAGATGGGCATGGTATAATAAATCATATTGCAAGCTATTCATTATCTTATTCAGATGAGTTTAAGCTTCAACTTCGTGATGCTGAGTTAAAAGTTAGAAAGGCAAAAAGCAATATTGCCTCTTTAGAGATTGTAAAAGAATCAACAGAACTTCATTTCGAGGCAGTAAAGCAGCTCTTAAAAAAAGCAAATCTTCAACCTAATGAGATTGATTTAATTGGTTATCATGGGCAATCTCTATACCATAATCCTGCTGAGAAAATTACTATACAAATTGGTGATGGGCAGTTGCTTGCAAATCTTACTGGAATTAAAGTAGTAAATGATTTTCGAAGTGAAGATATTAAAAACGGCGGGCAGGGGGCCCCTTTAGCTCCTATTTATCATAGGGCCTTAGCAATTAAACATAAGCTTTATCCAGTAGCTTTTGTTAATTGTGGAGGAATTGCAAATATATCTGTCATTCCAGATGAAGATATAAATAAGGTTTATGGTTATGATACTGGTCCAGGAAATGTTTTAATTGATAGATATATAAGAGATAAAACTAATAATGAAGAATTTATGGATCTTGATGGGAAATATGGCTTGCAAGGGGCTGTAAACCAAGCTGTTCTAAAAAAACTAATTGATTCTATAAAGACTTATCTTACCAAATCACCACCAAAATCTTTAGATCCAGGAGATCTTCATCTAATAAAAGAACTGAATAAATTAAGTTTCAATGATGCTTGTGCAACACTTGAAAGTTTTACAGCTTATTGCATAGTTAACAGTTTTTGTGGAGAATTACCAAGTAAATGGATTTTAGCTGGAGGAGGGTGGAATAATCCAGTGATTACCAAATATTTAAAAGAATTTCTTCTAGAGAAAAACCAAGATATTCAAGTTTATAAGGCTGAAGATATTGGGCTTGATGGGACTTATATAGAAGCTGAGATTTTTGCGTATTTAGCAGTAAGAAGTTATAAGGAATTATCTATAACAATTCCATCAGTAACTGGAGCATCAAAAGCTAGTTACGGTATAATCCAACTACCCCGCACTTTTAATTAATGTGAGAGAGAATCACGACTCGTCTGTTGATTTGGCGTAACTGTAGTCGTTGGTACAGTATTTGCTCGATTCATAAATCCTGCTATCATTTTACCAACCAACTTGGTATTCTTACTTAGATATTCATGAGCAATATTTATTGCTCCATTTACACTTTTTATAGCAGCTGCAAATTGTTCCTTAGTCACTCGCATTACTATATCCAGATAAGTTTCCATTGTAACTGGTTCATCTGACGAGCGTGCATTTTTAACATGATCTTCGTTTAGCACTTTCTTACCTATTTTACGATAAACACTTCCAGAGTGAACCGAATTTGTTCCTGCGTCAACACTGATTTTGTTACCAACATGAGCATAATTTTTGCTCTTAGGAACCAAACGTGGAACTGGATCCCATTTTTGTTTTATCCGCATGGTTTTTTCACTCAAGCGCAACTTATTATATTCTGCTGCCGCTTCATTAGATAATACTCTTGGTCCACCAAAAGTAACTACCTCGTTTATTTTTATTGGTGGATCTTTTGGATTGGCAGTGGCATCAAGCGCTGCAATCTGAGCTACAGCACCGCCAAGACTATGTCCAGAAATACTTACTCCTTTACTTGTGTCAACTTTTTTAAGGGCCGCGTATAAACTTTCCTTAGATGCATCATATTCTGCTTTAAAACCTTTATGCACTCCAAGTTGTTGGTCGCCAAATTGCATATTTACTTGCTCTGTTTGTAAATCATGTCTTATTTCAGTTCCACCAGAGCCAAAAACCTTGCCAAACTGAGTGCCATGATAACAAACCATTACTTGATTATTTGTTTCAATCACATACCCAGCCGGACTCTTTACGCCTTCTTTATAAAATGGAATAGGCTCCCCTACGATACTATCGCCATTTTGTGCTAACTGGTCTTTTAAGTTTTTAAGATACTCATCATATTTCTGGCTTTCAGGACCTTTATTTGTTAAGGCCACTCCTAAAGCTGCTGCTTTGATACTTTCTAATGTTGGCATAAACTCTATTTATCCTAAAACTTATATTTTAAATTCTAGAAGTTAAGAATTGGTTAATTCGTTCAATTATAGGTGAGGATTTATACCAATTGAGAAAGAAAAGTTTTTGCTGGCACTATGATTGGTTCTTTGTATGAAAAGCAATCTTTATCAACAAAGTCCAAATCAAAAGCCACCTGGAACGCATGTTCTGCTCCGGTCGATTGTTAAAAATAGTCAAGACTAATTTAAAATTGACTTTAAATTAGTCGGGCAGTTCTTTCTTAATATACAAGAGATTTATTGCGCTTTTTCCCAAGAGCCATTAATTGTTTGTTGCCAAAAGTTAAGATTATGGTTAGAAGATTTATATCTCTTCCATTTATCCCTAGCAAATTCAAGGCAATCTTGTTTATTACCATCGAACATATAAATATATTTCTCAGCAATAAAATCATTTAGATCAACTATTCCAAGTCCCATAACTATTTTAGCATTATTGGGATTTTCTGGCAATGTGGTTATATAGACTGGTTGCTCATTTGGATGTGCATCTTCCATGGTAGCATGTGGGATAAAATGCTTGGTGCTGTAGACCCACAACACATCATCTATAGACTTCATTAATTTTGGGCTTTCAGCTATTACTAGTAAATTTTGTTTTGAATAATAAATTTTCTCAATTAGCTTAGGTGACGCTTTTTCAATAGGCAGCGTTGTAAGTTTATAAAAGCTAATATCACAAATTTTATCTTTCATATTTACGAATAAATTCATTTAGCAATCTTATGCCAAATCCTGTTGCGCCTTGTGGATGAAGTTCAGTATCTTTATCCGCCCAGGAAACGCCCGCAATGTCTAAATGAGCCCATGGCACATTATTAACGAATCTTTTCAAGAATTGAGCGGCAGTAATGCTTCCTGCTCCCTTGCCTGTGCTTGTATTCCTTACATCAGCAATTACAGAATCTATCATTTTATCATAATCATTATTTAGTGGAAGTGCCCATAGTTTTTCTTCAACTATTTTGCTTGCATTAATAAGATCCTGTTCAAGTTCTGAATTATTAGAAAACACACCAGCATGATGAGTTCCTAGAGCAACAATCATTGCGCCTGTTAAAGTTGCTAAATCAATCATATAACGTGGCTTGAAGCGGTCTTGGCAATACCATAAAGCATCAGCTAGAACTAATCTTCCTTCAGCGTCTGTGTTGATAACTTCTATAGTTTGACCAGACATGCTTTTCACAACATCCGCAGGTCTTTGAGCATTACCATCTGGCATGTTTTCAGTAAGCCCTGCTATTGCCACTATATTCACTTTTGCAGATCTTGCAGCTAAAGCTTTAATTAAACCAGTTACTATTGCGGCACCGGACATATCATATTTCATATCTTCCATATTAGCAGAAGGTTTAATAGATATACCACCGGTGTCAAATGTAACGCCTTTACCAACAAAAGCTATTGGCGCTTCATCTTTCGCTCCGCCATTATATTGCATAATTAAAAGCTTAGATTCTTTGCTACTACCTTGGCCAACTCCAAGCAAAGCATTCATCTCTAAATCTTTCATTTGTTTTTCGTCTAAAACTTCTATTTTTATATTTAAAGATTCAAATTCTTTTTGAGCAGCATTCACAAAAGTTTCTGGATAAATTACATTTGGTGGTTCTGAAATAAGGTTTCTACTAAAATAAATAGCTTCAGCTACTGGTTTTAATTCTTGCTTAAAGAATTCTTGCTCATCATTTCCAAAGCTGCATATTAACTCTAAATTAGATAAAGTAACTTTATCTTTTAACTTTTCTGCAGATTTATATTTATCAAAGCTATAATTTTTTAGAAGCATACCATAAGCTATATTTGCATAAGTATGATCTTCTTTTGATTCCAATCTATTATCTAAAATAATCGAAGAGCTTTCTATTTTTGAGCATTTCAAACTGCCAATAATTTTACCGCCAAATTTACTTGCGCTAAGGCTATTAAATTCTTCAGCTTTGCCTAATCCTTTTAATTTTATATATTTTATTTGAGAGTGAGTTGGGGTTGCAATGCTAATTCTTTGACCAGATTTTCCTTCAAATTTTTGAAATTTTAATATATCTAGAATTAAGCTCTTTAAGCTATCATCTATATTAATATGTTGATCAAGGCTAAAATCTTCTGCAAGCCCAATGACTAACGCATTTAATGAAATTTTATTATTAAAACTAATATTCATAACTTCTCCCTAAATATCAATATTTAAAATTACCGGAGCATGATCGGATGGCGATTCAATACCACGATGTTTCTTTAGAATATAACTGGATTTTATATTTTTTTCTAGTGCTGCTGTAACCCAAATATGGTCCAATCTTCTACCTCTATCAGATTTTTCCCAATCACGATTACGATAACTCCACCAACTATAAAGCTTCTCATTTTCTGGAACAAATTTTCTAATTGCATCTTGCCAATCTAAAGAATTATACAAATTCTTCATTTTTTCAACTTCTATTGGAGTATGACTTACTTCAGTTAGAAGTTGTTTATGAGACCATACATCATTTTCTAAAGGTGCAATATTTAAATCTCCTAGTAAAATTAATTTATCTGAAGGGGAGCGATTTTGTTTGAACCAATTACATACATCATCCATAAATAATAATTTATGTTTAAACTTTGGATTTTCTAGCGGATTTGGAATTTCTCCACCTGCTGGAACATAAAAATTATGGATTTCTACTTGATTAAATAATTTTATCGCTACATGGCGTTTATCTTTGTCATTAACAAAATTTATATAAAAGCTTTGCTCAAATGGAATCTTAGAAAGAATGGCCACGCCATTATAGGCTTTCTCTCCATGCAACTCTATATATTTATATCCTAAATCTTTAATAGATTGATGAGGAAAATCATTGTTAGTTACCTTTGTTTCTTGCAGACAAATAATGTCTAACTTTTCTTCAATTGCTAGTTTTTCTAGTTGAGACAATCTTACTCTAATGGAGTTAACATTCCAGGTGGCTATTTTCATATTTTTATCGTTAATAATTCTTGTAGTTGCTTGTAATTCGGTAGGTCTGAAATATCACCCAGTATAGTTATAGTAATAGGTTTTTCCTTTAAAAAAAGTTTCTTAGCAAAGTTAGATAATTCTTCAATAGTAATTTTAGCATAATTTTGCCAAATTTCTTCTCTAGAAATATATCTATTATAATATGCATAGTTACCTGCTAAAATACTTACCCAATTATCTATAGTTTCTCTACTCATATGCAATGATGATTTAACCTGAGCTAGGCAACGATTAACTTCTTCTTGTGAAATATTATGAATAATTTTCTGAATTTCTTCAGATAAAACATTTAATAATTCATTGATTTTTTCTGGAGAGGTGTTCGCACTTATTCCAAAAACTCCAGTGTCAGAATAATATTGGCAAAAACTTCCAACAGAGTAAACTAATCCTCTTTTTTCTCTAATTTCTTGAAACAATCTAGAGGAGATGCTGCCGCCTAAAATATTGCTAAGCATTTCTAATTTATAATAATCATCGGAGATGATTGGTATGCCTTCGTAGCCAACAATTAAATGAAGTTGAGAAAGGTCCGAATTATGCTCCACACTGTATCCGCCAGTGTAAGTTGGAGATTCGAATTCAATTTTTTTATCTTCTGAGAAAGGGATAGTAAATTTTGCTTCTATTAATTTTAAAAGCTCATCATGAGATATATTTCCGGCTACTGAAATTATTATCCTTGGATAAGAATAATGTTTATGAACAAAATCTATGATTTGGTCTCTAGTAAAATTATTAATATTCTCTTCGCTTCCTAATATACTTCTGCCTATGGACTGATTCTTAAAAATTGTGTCAGAAAAATTCTCAAAAACAAGATCATCAGGATTATCTTTTGTTTGAGCTAATTCCTGCAATACTACATTTTTCTCTTTTTCTATTTCTTCATAATCATATACTGAGTTAAACATAATATCGGAAAGCACATCTATGCTTAGTGGCAAAAATTCTTTTAAAACTTTAGCAGAATATACAGTTTGCTCTTTGGAGGTGTATGCATTTAAATATCCACCTATAGCATCAAATTCTTCAGCAATTTCTTTTGCATTTCTTTTTGAAGTACCTTTGAAATTCATATGCTCAATAAAATGAGCAATTCCATTTAAAGAAGAATCTTCATATCTACTACCAACTTTTACCCAAACCTCAATTGCAACAGAGGCTACATCTTCTCTTGTTAAGCTAAGAATAGTAAGGCCATTTGAAAGAATAGTTTTTTGATGTTGTTGATCAATAATTTTTTTGTTATAAGTCAAAGATCTATTATCCATAATTATTTAAGTTTATGAACCCTTTTACACAAGCTCCTGTTACATACTGTCTTGAATTGCAGATACAGTATCAGTATTTACAAGATTTCATGCAATATTGCGAAACCTTAAGTGATTCAATAGTTTATTTTGAAGCCGAGGATACCAGAACTATAGATAGTAAGCCAGAAGATTTATGGCAAATTAATATATATTTTGATAAAAAACCAGACTTGAAAGAAATAGAAGATAATTTTATAGAAATTGCTAAGATTTGTAGAATTACCACTCCACGCCTTGTGCTAGCTTCTGTTATCGATAAGGATTGGGTAAGTGAAGTGCAAAAAACTTTTGCACCAATTGAAGCTGGGAAATTTTTTATTCATCATTCAGAATTTGAAGAGGAGATACCAGAAAATCTAATAGCAATTGAAGTTAATGCTGGTAGAGCATTTGGAACTGGTGAGCATGAAACCACTAGCAATTGTTTAAGAGTTTTATCGAGACTTGATGTTAATGGTAAAGTTTTAGATATGGGCTGCGGCTCTGGGATACTAGCCATAGCAATGGCAAAGCTTGGCGCTAATAAAGTTATCGCTGTAGATTTAGATGAGCAAGCTGTATTGGTTACAGAAGAAAATGCAAAATTAAATAATAGTGAGTTTTGCATTGGTAAAAGCGATGGATATAATTCAGATTTAGTAAAATCAAATGCTCCTTATCAAATTATAACTTCAAATATTCTAGCATCTCCTTTAGTAGCAATGGCAAATGATGCTTCAAAATATTTGGATCTAGATGGAATAATAATCCTAGCAGGATTCTTAAAAGATCAAAGACAAGCTGTGTTAGAAGCTCACCAAAAAGCTGGATTATCACTTATAGACGAAATATGTATTGAAAATTGGCCAGCTTTGGTCATGAAGAAGTAAATAAACTAATTATAACCTGTATTTTTCTTGCATTTTTCTTTTTATGTCATTTGAAAGGAATTTTTTAGGATCTCCTCCAAATCTCATTATTTCCTTAACAAATTTTGATGAAACTAATTGTAACTCAGTGCTCGCAGGCAGAAATATTGTCTCTATCTCATTATTTAGCATGGAATTCGTTTGAGCCATCTGATATTCATATTCAAAATCAGATAAAGTTCTAATTCCTCTTACAGCAATTGTGGCAGACTTTGATTTAGCAAAGTCTACCATTAATCCAGAGAATATTTCTACTTCAATATTTTTGGACTCTAGATGATTATTTTTTAACTCCAAACGAATCATCTCTAGTCTTTCTTTGTCTGAGAATAAGAAAGATTTTGAAAAGCTTTCTGAAGCAACGGCTATATATAGTCTATCAACTAGTTTAACAGCACGCTTTATAATATCTAAATGACCAGCTGTAATGGGATCGAAAGCGCCTGGATAAACTGCAATTCTCATTTTTAATATTCCTTTGGGTCTACCCAAGAAATATTACCATCTATTCTATGATAAACCATATTTATTCTATCATTCAGCTTGTTTATAAACATCAATGCTGGTAAAGAGTTAAGATCCATTTTCATTATTGCTTCGCTAACAGTGAGTTTTTCAATCTTAGTTGCTTTTTCTGCAATTGTTACTGGCTCATGATCTACTTCATTAGCTGTATTATTTTCATGAGAATCAGCTGGCACAGGCATATTTAAAATATATTTTGTGCCCTCAAGAGATGAATCAAGAGAATCTTTAATGCTCTCACTATGTTTTTTTATTTTGCCTTTATATTTTCTAAGCTGTTTTTCTATTTTTACAATAGCTGTATCAAAAGCTGCGTAAACATCATCAGTTTCAGCTTCAGCTTTCACAAACCCCATATGACTATCATGTATTAAAATTTCAACATGATAGAAAGGAGATTTTTTTGAGAAAACTACTTTAGCTTGAGTTATATCAAATAAATATTTCTTTACTCCAGAATCAATCCTATCTAAAACATATTCTTTTAATGAAGCTCCGACATCCATATGTTTTCCAGAAACGCTTGTAACCATTGTTCTCTCCCTTTAAAATGTTAAATCAAACTCTTCCCCTAAGTATACCCTACGCACTACCTCATGGCTAATTATTTCTTCTTTCGAACCTTCTATTAATACTTCGCCATCGTAAATTATATAAGTACGGTCTACAATACCTAATGTTTCTCTTACATTATGATCTGTAATAAGTACACCTATATTTCTATCTTTTAAATGATAAATTAATTGCTTTATATCAGCTATCGCAATTGGATCAATTCCAGCCAACGGCTCATCTAATAAAATATATTCTGGATTTGCAGCAATTGCACGAGCAATTTCTACTCTTCTACGTTCACCTCCAGATAAATTTATAGCTAACATATTGCTCAAATGTGTAATAGAAAACTCAGCTAGTAACTCTTCTAACCGCTTTTCTCTTTCAACTTCTATAGGTTCTATAACTTCTAAAATTGCCATTATATTTTGTGAAACTGTTAACCCACGAAATATTGAAGATTCTTGTGGAAGATACCCAATTCCTAATTCCGCTCTTCTATACATTGGCAAATTAGTTATTTTTTCTCCATCTAATAATATTTGCCCAAAGTCCGGTTTTATTAACCCACTTATTATATAAAAACATGTAGTTTTTCCAGCGCCATTAGGGCCTAGTAAACCAACGATTTCTCCTTTTCTTAAGGTTAAGGAGGCCTTGCGAAGAACTAATCTATTGCCGTATTTTTTTCCTATTTCTTTTATCTCAAGCATAACAGGGTTTCTTTATCGATTTTTTTTATTATATTCTATAGCTGCTCCAATAAAAGAGCAGAATAGAGGATGCGGTTCAAATGGTTTTGATTTTAATTCAGGATGAAATTGACCGGCTACGAACCAAGGATGGTTTGTATTTTCCATAATCTCAGGAAGAGCTCCATCAGGTGACATTCCAGAAAAAATTATACCATTTCTAGCAAACTCATCTCTATAATTGGTGTTTACTTCGTATCTATGTCTATGTCTTTCTTGGATGAATTTACTTTTATAAATTTGTTCAGCTTTAGTGCCAGGAGTTATCACGCAATCATAACTACCCAAACGCATGGTTCCACCTAAATCATCTTCGCTAGTTCTTGTTTCAATTGAATCGCCTTTTTTCCATTCTACAAGAAGCCCAACCACTTTGTCTTTACAAGAAGAATTAAATTCTGTGGAGTCTGCTTCTTTTAAATTAAGTAGATTTCTAGCAGCTTCAATCATTGATAATTGCATCCCAAGACATATTCCTAAAAAAGGAATCTTATTTTCTCTAGCATAAGTAATGGCCTTGATCATTCCATCAATTCCTTCGCTACCAAAACCACCTGGAATCAATATTGCCTGAACATCAGAGAGCTTATCTTCAATATTCTTCTCATTTAAAATTCTTGAGTTCACCCATTTGATTGAAACTTTTACATTATTTGCAAATCCAGCATGAATTAATGCTTCTACTACAGATTTATATGCATCACTTAATTTTACATATTTACCAACAATAGCTACACTAACCTCTTCCCCAGAATGATTTGCTTGTTCTATTGTTGAAAGAAGATTCTTCCATTTGGATAAATCTATAGGGGCAGCATAATCAAGCCCAAAATATTTCAATACTTGAACATCATAATTATGCTCATGCAAAGTAATCGGTGCTTGATAAATATTTTTAACATCAAGAGCTGGAATAACATCTTCATAATTTAAATTACAAAATAATGCTATTTTTTTACGTTCACTCTCTGGAATCTCTCTATCAGCCCTACAAAGTAATATATTAGGCCTAATTCCTATTGACTGAAGTTCTTTCACAGAATGTTGTGTTGGCTTTGTTTTAAGCTCTTTTGCAGAAGGAATATATGGAACTAAAGTTAAATGAATATAGCATACTTTATCTGTTCCGTATTCATAACCAAATTGTCTAATTGCTTCAAAAAATGGAAGACCTTCTATATCTCCTACAGTTCCGCCAATTTCACATAAAACAAAATCTGTATCTTCAGTGTTATCATTGATAAATTCTTTTATCAAATTGGTAACGTGAGGAATAACCTGGACAGTGGCTCCTAAATAATCACCTCTTCTTTCTTTTGTAAGTAAATTTGAATATATTTTTCCGGCGGTAATATTATCTCCTTGTCTTGCATTAATTCCTGTGAAACGCTCATAATGACCAAGATCTAGGTCTGTTTCCGCTCCATCATCTGTAACAAAAACCTCTCCATGCTGATAAGGGCTCATTGTGCCTGGATCGATATTCAAATAAGGATCTAGCTTACGCAGCCTAACTCTATACCCACGGCTTTGCAATAATGCTCCTAAACTTGCAGAGGCTAGGCCTTTGCCTAAAGACGAAACTACCCCACCAGTAATAAATATAAATCTAGTCATAATTTACTACTCGCTAACTGGGGCCTGTGGAGCTTCTTGCTTCTCTTTAATGGGTTTTTCATTATCTTCCTTTTGACGCTCTATTGTTTCAAGTGGAGATTGTTTCTTACCTTCTCTTGCAGAAAGATTACCTAAAACAATACTATTTATCATAAATAAAATCATTAAAAATGTAGTTGCTTTTGAAAGAAAGCTAGCAGAAGAGCGACCACTAATAATATTAGCTCCACTCATTCCACTTCCGCTTCCGCTTAAGGAGCCAAGCCCGTCAGTCCCATTTCTTTGTAATAAAACTGCTCCAATAATAGCTATAGCTAATATAATTTGAATAGTTAAAAACACTAACTGCATAAAATACCTTTCATTTTGTCATCTTAATTATTTTATAGAAATTCTCTGGATCTAGGCTTGCCCCACCAACCAATAAACCATCAACTCTACTAATGTCTAAAATAGATTTTGCATTTTCTATATTTACCGATCCACCATATAATATTTTATAAGATATTGCAAATCTTGATAATAGATTTTTATACAAAAATTCATGCATCTCTTCAATTTGTTCGATAGATGCCGTTTTTCCGTTCCCAATTGCCCAAATTGGCTCATATGCTATAATGAGATTAGACTCTATGCAGCTAGGTGAAATAACTTCATATAAATCTTCTAACAATGCATCTTTATATTCTCCAGTTTCTCTAAGTTCTAATGATTCACCAATACATAAGATACATGTAAGGCTCTGTAAATGAGCATTAGCAACTTTTTGTTTTATTATTTCATTTTTTTCATTGTGATAGTTTCTTCTTTCAGAATGCCCAATAATTACATATTCGCAAGTTAAGTTTTTAAGCATTTGTGCGCTTATATCTCCAGTGAAGGATCCTTCACTGGAAGAAAATGCGGAACAATCCTGTGCGCCAAGCTTGAAACCACCTTGTCTTGATAGAGGATCAAGCAGTGTAAATGGAGGACAAATGATTAAATTATCATATGATTCTTTAGGAAATTTCAGAAAAAAATCTTTGCTTGATTCAAGATTTTTATACATTTTCCAGTTTGCTACTATTAATTTGCTGTTATTTGACATAAAAATTTATAAGATACTTGGCTTTTTTCTATATATTAGGTATAAACAATAAAATAATATTTATCAATATAGAGTTCTAAATGCTAGAAAAAATTCGTAAAATTGCTCATCATTTTTTGTTTAAGGTTTTTTTTATAATACTTGCTATTATGTTTGCCGTGAGCCTTGGCGATATAAATAAAGGTGGAAGTAAAGAGATTATCGCGCATGTTGGCAAAGAGCAAATATCATTAAATGATTTTTTAAAAGCTAGACAAGCAATGGTTAGAGAATATACTCAGCAACTTAATCTTGATCCAGCAACTTTAGAAAGTCTATCTGGTACTATAAATAAAACAGTAGTTAATCAGCTTGTTACTCAATTACTTATAAAACAAGAATTAAAGAATCTTGGCATAGTAATTCCAGATAAAGTTATAATAGAGCATATCCATAAAAATCAAATGTTTCAAAAAAATGGAGTCTTTGATGCAAATTTGTTTAAAGATCTTTTATCTCAAAATGGTATAACGGAAAAGGATTTACTTTCATATTTATCTACTGATATTGCATCAAAATTTTTAATGACTGCATTAAATGCTAATCTCGCAGTTAGCAATAGATTAACTGATAATTATTATAATTATTTAGATGAAAAAAGGTCTGTTTTCTTAGTTAATGTTGATACAAGCAAACTCAAGTTATCAAACTTCCCTGAAAAAGAATTAATAGATTATTACAAAAGCAATCAGAGCCTTTTCTTAAGCCCTGAATATCGTAGTTTTAGCTATTTATTACTTGATAGCAAAAATCATAAATTTGAGATTCCAATTGTCGATCTAGAAAAAGAATATAACGAAAACAAAGAAGAATACGCAGCCCCTGAAGCAAGAGACTTTTATCATTTTCTTACTCCAACTCAAGAATTAGCCGAAGAAATTATTAAGAACCTAAAAGAAAATTCTAATCACAAAGATGTAGCTAGCAAGTTTATTGATAAGAAAGTAATTAGTGAAACTTTCAACAATCAATCAAACCAAGGCTTCTTAAGTAATATAGATAGTTCAATTTTTAACTTGAAAGAGAATGATATTTCATCTGCAATTAAATCCGATCTTGGGTGGCATGTATTTAAAGTAATAAAACTTCATCCCAAAGAATATAAGGCTTTTGATATTGTTAAGAATGAAATTAGAGGTAAGATTCATCAAAAACTTACCGAACAATATTTATTTGAATTAACAAGACAAGTAGAGGATGATATCGCATCTGGAGCTGATTTTAATGATATTGCCAAAAGATATAATCTAACTCTAAATTTTATCAAAGATATTGCAGCAGATGGAACTTCTATAAACAATGAGTCGGTAACGATTGATGCTGATATAGTATCTACCGCTTTTAAAACAGAATTAACTCAAGAATCTCAAATAATTACCCTTAATGATAATTCTAATATGTTTATTGTGAAGGTTGATTCAATTATAGCCCCCAAACTTAAAGAATTTAATTCTGTAAAACAACAAGTGGTTGATTTACTCGCTGCGAAAACAAGAGGGCTTATAGCGCATGAGGTTATAACTAGTTTACAAACTGCACAACCGCAGTTAAATGATGCTAATGCTATTGATTCATTTTTAAAGCCTATTTACAAAAAATATAATCTAAGCGATAAAAATAAACCAATTATATTAAGTAAATTACTTGAAGTAAAAAGAACTGGTGAAGTAGCAAATAATTTTTTAAATGAAAATTTAGTTAGCAATGTATTTAGCTCAAATGTTAATCAATCCATTTTACCTATTAAAATAAATGACGAGAGTTATAGCTTTGCTATCGTAAAAAATATAATAGCATCTGAAGAACAAAATGAAGCGGCTTATACTAAGCTTCAGGATAGTATGAATCAAAAATTCAAAACGGAGATTTATAGTCAGTATTTAGAATATTTAAGAAATAAATATCCTGTTGAAATTAATCTTTCAATACTAAATAACAAGGCTGATAATTGAATAATATCACTAATAAAATAAGAAACTTTATTATTTTACCTTGTTTAGCCATATTACTATCTATGGCTTTATATTTAAGTTTAGTATTTTATTCTCATAAAATATTCTTATCTTTCCCTAAAGCAGAGGAATATTTATGGAATTATTTTGTTAAAGATAAAATTGATATAACGCAGGATAAAAGACAAAAATCAATCCAATTTTTTGTAGACAATATTCCAGATGATTTGCTACCAACCAGATATAACAAGATTCAAATAATTATAAGTTCGAGTAACGAAATAAATGCTTATTCTGCACCTGGCGGTAGAGTTATCCTAACGAAAGGCTTATTAGACAAATTGACTAATAATAAAGCCTTGGTATTTGTTATAGGTCATGAAATAGGGCATCTACAGAGGGGTGATCACTTATATGAATTTTCTAGATCAATGATTGCAAAAACATATAAGTTATTTATGGGTTATAGTATCTTTGAGGAATTATTATTGGTCATTGATAATGGTAAAATCAAACAAGCTGAATTTATAGCAGATAAAAAAGCTTTTGATCTTTTAAAGCATTATTATGATGGTCAAATTAATATTGAAGAGATTTTTTATATATTACCAAAACATTATGATTCTAGTATATTATCTACTCATCCCACAACAGAAGAAAGAATTCATGAAATCATGAAATATTCGAGTTAAGCCATGTTTAGCTTAATCAAAGATGAAATTATTCCTTTAATTGATGTTATGTTTCTGTAATCATCTATGGCTAGTTTATATTTTTGCTGAAGATCTACTATAACTTCTTCGTTACTTTCTGTAATAACCTTTAAAATTATAGAAGCTTTCCCTTCTGATTTATCTTTAAGTATAAGTTTTAATGGTTGAATAACTGATTTATCTTTAATAGTTAGTTCAATATATTTTATTCTATCGCTTAAATATTCATCTAATGAAATAATATTTTGCCCGGTAACCCTTATCCCACCTTCATCTTTTCTTACTTCTGCTTTAATTACCAAAGGTATATTTTTTTCAAAAACTTGAGCAGCTTTTTTTAAAGTAGCATCATCAAAAAATGAAATTTCTATACTTCCGAGGTTATCAGAAAATACGGCGGTCATATAACGTCCTCTTGGAGAAACTCTAGCTTTGCTACTTATTACCATTCCAGCTATTTCAACTGTGGAATAACCCATTATTTGTTCATTCTTTAAATAATCACTAGTGATAATCTTAGTTTGCTCTAACAACTCCTTGTATTGATCTAAAGGATGCGAAGATAAATAAAAACCTATTGCTTCATATTCATATATAATTTTTTCTTTATCTGGCCAATCAGTAATTTTTGGAAGACTTGGTTTATAGCTTTCACAAGTTTTACTTCCAAATAAGGTGAGTTGATTGCTCTGCGCTGCTTTATTAATTATATTATTATAATTTATAAGTAAATCTACAGATAGAAAAAGCTGTTGACGATTCGGGTGAATTTTATCAAAAGCTCCAGCTTTTATTAGTGATTCTAGAGAGCGTTTATTAAGAATCTTACTACTAACTTTTCCAGTAAAATCAAAAATATCTGCGAATTTACTTTCTCTTTCTTGACATAATTGTTCCATAGCCTGTACGCCTATACTTTTAAGTCCACCAAGTCCATAACGGATTGCTCCTTTTTCAATAGTGAAGAGGCTTTGAGAAAGATTGATATCAGGTGGCAATATTTCTATGCACAAGTATTTGGCTTCTTGTTGGAATAAATTAATTTTATCTGTATCATCTATTTCGAGATTTAATGAAGCCGTGAGAAATTCTGTGAGATAATTTGCTTTAAGATATGCTGTTTGATACGAGATCCATGCGTAAGCAGTAGCGTGCGCTTTGTTGAAACCATATCCAGCAAATTTTGCAACTAAATCAAATATATAACTTGCCTGAGATTCGCTAATGTTATTTTTAATAGCGCCCGCAACAAATATTTCTCTTTGCGCATCCATTTCTGCTTTGATTTTCTTACCCATAGCTTTTCTGAGTAAATCAGCAGCGCCAAGGCTATATCCCGCAAGAATCTGAGCAATTTGCATTACTTGCTCTTGATAAATAATTACACCAAAGGTTTCTTTTAACATAGATTCTAAACTAGGATGGAGATAGTCAGGTGTCTGAATTCCATGCTTACAAGCTATATAAGTTGGAATATTATCCATAGGGCCAGGGCGATATAGAGCGCCAAGAGCAACTAAGTCTTCAAAGCTATCAGGTCTCATTTTTCTGAGAGCATCCTTCATTCCACTACTTTCAAATTGGAATACACCAGTTGATAAGCCTTTGCTCATGAGTTCAAAAACTTTTGGATCATTTAACGGAATAGCGTCGATATTAAAGTCAGGATTCTTTTTATGAATAAGTTTTACTGCATCACTTATTACAGTGAGTGTTTTTAAACCAAGAAAATCAAATTTAACTAGGCCTGCAAGTTCAGCATATTTCATAGAATATTGAACAACTAACATATTAGATTTGTCATCTGAGTATAGTGGTAAAATCTCATGCAATGGCCTATCTGCAATCACTATCCCTGCAGCATGAGTTGAAGCATGTCTATGTAAGCCTTCAAGTTTAAGGGCTGTATTAATTAAATTTTCTATTTCAGGATCTTCTTTGCTTGCCTGTTTAAGAAGGGGTTCCATCTCAACTGCCTGACCTAAGGTTACTGGGTTTACGGCATTAAATGGTACTAGTTTGGCAATTTTATCAACTTGGCCATATGGAATTTGAAGAACTCTTCCTACATCTCTTAAGACTGCTCTAGCTTGTAATTTTCCAAATGTAATAATCTGCGCAACTCTATCTTCACCATATTTCTCTTGTACATATTTAATTACTTCATCGCGTCTTATTTGACAAAAATCTATATCAAAATCTGGTAGAGAGATTCTCTCAGGGTTAAGGAATCTCTCAAAAAGTAAACCAAATCTGATTGGATCTAGATCAGTAATATATAAGCTCCAAGCGACAATTGAGCCAGCACCAGATCCACGACCGGGGCCTACAGGAATATTATTTTTTTTACTCCATTTTATAAAATCAGATACGATTAAGAAATAGCCAGGGAAGCCCATGTTTTTTATGACTTCCAATTCAAAATCAAGTCTTTTATAATAGATGTCTTCATCGACGTTAATATTAGATAATCTCTGCTTAAGACCTTCTTTAGCCTGAGTTATTAACTCATCTAATTCATTATCTCCAGTTTTAGGAAGCATAGGATCTTTGCTTTCGGCCATTACTGAACAACGTTTTGCGATTATTGCTGTATTAGCAATTGCTTCTGGAAGATCTACAAATAATTCTTCCATTTCTTTTGCTGATTTAAAATAATGATGTTTAGTAAACTTATGTGATGATTCGTCATTTGCGTATGAGCCTTGCGCTATGCAAGTTAATACATGATGGGCTTTATACATGTGACTTTCAGAAAACATTACATCATTCGTGGCAACTAGTGGAACATTATGTTTATAGGCTAAGTCAATAGAAATATCTTCTATTTTTTCTTGAATCTCTATTCCATGGCGCATTAATTCAATATAAAATCTATCTCCTAATATAGCTTTAAATTTTTTTACATAAGTTTCGCATAATTTATTATTTGATTTAAGTATTGCTTGGGCCATGGGGCCGGTGTGACCACCACTTAAAACAATTAAACCAGCATTATATTCTTTTAAATCAGAAAATTTGATATGATTTGGTAAAGTAACGTGCTTATCTATAAATATTTTACTAGATAGTTTAAGTAAATTTTGGAATCCTTCCTTATCTTTAGCCAGTAATATTATATTACTAAGATTTACTTCCTCACTCTCTTCCTGCATATCTATTGGAATTAAAATTCCAATAATTGGTTGAATGCCATTTTTTGCACAAGCTAAAGAAAATTCTAATGAGCAGAAAAGATTACCAGTATCAGTAACTGCAATTGCTGGCATCTTATTTTTTTTAGCTAGATCAACAATATCTTCAATTTTTAACGCTCCTTCAGCTAAAGAGAAAGAACTGTGGCATCTCAAATGAATGAAATTTTTCATGCAAATATTTAATATATTAAAGTTGTGAATTTCGTCATCCTGAGCCAAAGGCGAAGGATCCAGAGATAATTTTCCTGGATCCTTCATTTCATTCAGGATGACGAAAATAAAGTTCTAATTTCTATAACTATACTTTGGATAAGGTTTGAAGTCTAGATAGTTTATCTATGATTTTGTTGCTTATTATTAGCATTATTACTGTGAGCATTTCTTAAAGCTTGAGACTCTAATCTCTGAGCAAATTCTAGATATTTTGCAGCCTCTATTCCGGTCATTGCTTTATCTGTTTTGATATATGGCTGACCTTTTGAATATTGAGTTGTTAAACCTATGTCTCCTTGAATAGGATTTATAAAGCCGTCTTGTTGTAATTTCTGAAACAAATCTCTCTTTAAATTGCTAGCTGATTCTCTTCCTAATGCAAGTGTAATATTTCCTAAATAACTATTAATATTGAGAGTGTTTGTAATTGGTAAGTTATGAAGGACTTGTTCATATTGTTGTTTTATGAATTCTTTCAATGCAGTTTGTTGATCGAACGTCATAGGTTCTTCAACAGTAATGAAAGTTTGCCCTGGGTTATATCCTTGTATAGACCTTATATCTGCTCCAGCTTCAATTAAATTTTGATTTTGTAACCATCTAAAAACTGATTGCTTGAAAGCACTAGATTGATCAGTTCCAGCTAAATTCTGAAGTGTAATCATTTGTTTATCAAGATTTATCTTGTATCGAGTTAAGGATGTAGCTCCAAGTTGGTTTGCAGCTTGCTCAATACCTTGGTTATTATTAGTATTAGATAAGCTGCTTGAAGAGTTAGACTGCGCAGACGCGGCAGAAGAATGAGTTTGTTGTTGAGAAAGTGCATGAGCTTCATTTAAGTACGTGGGAGCTGCATTTACTTGTTTGGGCACTGTAATTGCTTGCATTCCATTAGCTCTCGCTAAATTGCAATTATTTTCATCATCATCTATTAAGCAGACTTGGCGCTTATCAGTTATATTATTTGTTCTCATTGCGGCATTTATATGATCTTGTTTTCCTTGAGATTGATTTTTAGGTAGTCCATAAACTAGGCCAATCTTTGATATCTCATCTTCCGTCAAACCAATTTTCTGTAATGTGGATTTAAATACTTCAGGGAATTGTGTAAATGAGGTAATACATATTTTGTGCCCATTTTGTAGGGCGCTGCGAATAAAATCTCTCATTTGATCGGGATTCTTAGGGCCTGTATTTGGATCATTTAATAATTCAGTGATAAAGATGCTATTGTTTATAGATCCAGGTTTAGTTCTAAATTTAGACATTAAGCTATTATGAAAATGCCCATTAACAATTGTTTGATCAAAGTCTATACAAAATAACATATATTATACCTAATTAATTTCGTCATCCTTCAGCTACGCTTCAGGATCCAGGGGGTAAATCTTTCTGGATTCTTTGCTCAAGGGCTCAGGATGACGAGCTCCTTTTTTTAACCCATATTATAATTTTCCATTATAATAATGAAGAAAGAGTTAATCTATTTCTTGAAAGTTTCATTTATATAGATACCCCAGAGAAATGGCTTTTCTATCCACCCAGAGATATCATTTACTTTAATTTTGCACCATTGTTTTTGACATTCTTCAATAAATACACGTTTAGAGGTTTCAATCTTTGCAAAAATATTTGAAGAATTATTTGATTCGCAGTATAAGTTTATAAAAATTTTAGTATTTTTCTTTTTAGGGGAAATAATTACCCCTGTTCTTTTTTTGGACAGCATTATAGATTTTACCCATCCTTCATCACCGCTTACGTCTCTTATTCTGTTCCAATGTTCGAATTTGGCTATTACTTCAACAGGTTCGCCTTTCTTTTTATATACAAAATCAATGCTATAACGTGTATTAGGGCCTTTTCTGACATTAACTTCGGATGACTTAATGGAGGCAAAATGCGGAATGAACTTCTCAGCGAATGCTATTTGATCTAATAATAATATACCAAGAATAATGATCCTGATCATAGATCTTCATCCATTGGTATCTTAACGTAATTACCAGCTCTAAATAGATTTTTAATTCTACTTACTTCAAATTCACTAATGCCAACAGATTTTAATACCGCCCCACCAAGTTGCAAACCTGTTTCATATGTTTCTGGAACAATGATTTTTGCGCCTGATGCATATAATTCAGGAGCTTTTGAAAGATCTTTAGCTCTAACAATTATTGTTAGTTTAGGATATAGAGCGGAAACAGTTCTTGAAATTTTCTTTAAGGTGATTTCGTTGCTCATAGTGATTATTACTGAGCTGGCTCGATCCATTCCAATTGCAGTCATCATTTCAACATTACTGGCATCACCTAAATATATAGGATAACCGTTATATCTTTCGGATGAAACAAGTTCTGAATTAATATCAACGGTAATGAAATTGACATTTTCAGCTTCTAGAAGCCTTGCTACCATTTGACCGACTCTTCCGAATCCTAATATTATAACATGTTTATTAAGATCTGAGATTTCTTTATATATATCATCATGTTTAAGTTTGCCTTTTTTATCTAACTTTTTAGCAGCCCAAGAACCAAAAACAGCAATTAATGGAGTGAAGGCCATTGTGATTGTAACTACGAGTAATAAAATACTTGTATCTATTTCAAAAATGTTATTTTGATCAGCTAATCTAAAAAGAATGAAGGCAAATTCGCTACCCTGCGCCAAAAGCAGGCCTACATGCAAAGAATTACCGATACTAAATTTAAAAATCAGAGCAAGAACAAAGATAATTAGGCCTTTTAGTAGAAGAAGACCAATAGATAATATGGCAACTTGTGAAAGTTGATTTATAATCATCTGTAAATCAAGAGTCATTCCAACAGACATAAAAAATAACCCTAAGAATAGCCCTTTAAATGGAGCTATGCTTTCTTCAGCCTGCAATTGGAATTCAGTTTCTGCTACAAGTAACCCCGCAGCGAATGCGCCAAGAGCAAGAGATAGGCCCATATATGAGGTTATATAAGCGGTTCCCAATGCAATTAGGATAGTTGTTGCTATAAAAATTTCGTTACTTTCAGCGGTATTTGAAGAGCTTATCATATGGAAAAATGGCCGCAAGAACAATCTTCCTGCCAAAAATATAATAACCAATGCTACTACCGCTTTAATAAAAGCTTCACCAAGAGGTTTTACAAAACCAACCTGATCGCTAGAAAGAATTGGTACTAAAACTAGAAGTGGAACTACGGCAAAATCTTGCATTAGAAGTGTTGCAAGAGAGAGTCGACCAGCTTGAGTGGATTGTTCTCTTTTCTCTGCAATTACTTGTAATACAATAGCAGTTGAAGAAAGCGCTAAACCACCACCTATAATTGTTGCTGATGCTAAGCTTTCTCCCATCAAATACGCAATAAATCCTATCGCTAATGTGGTGATGAATACCTGTAATGAACCAAAGCCAAACACATATCTTCGCATAGATTTTAAACGTTCAAAAGTTAGTTCTAAGCCGATTGCAAATAACAAGAATATAACTCCAACTTCTCCTAGAAGTTCCGTTTGAGTAGATGTGACGAAGCCAAAACCATTCTCACCAATGATTCCACCTGCAACAAAATACCCAAGTACAGGGCTAAGTTTCATCTTTTTGAAAGTTGCAACTATTAGCACTGCAGCGGATAAAATTAACAATACTACGCTTAAGAAAGATTCTTCTTCCATTGTAAAAACTATATTAGTTGATATAATAAACCAAAAATTAATAATACATAAATTATTTTAAAGATGCTAGTTGAAATAGAAAAAATTGCTTTAATAACTGGAGCAGGCGTTAGAATAGGAAGGTTTGTTGCTAAATTACTAGCAAATGATGGTTGGAAAATTGCGCTCCATTATAATAAATCTGAAAATCAAGCTTATGAGCTTGCCAGAGAGATTTTGCCTATAACGGATGTAATTTTATTTAAAGCCGACCTTTCTAATCACAATGAGGCAGAGAATTTAATAAAAAAAGTAAATGAGCAATTAGGTCCAGTTAGTTTACTTATCAATAATGCTTCTATTTATAAGAATGATAATATTTCAAATCTAGAAATGGATCTACTTAAGCAAAATATAAATCTTCATCTTATATCACCAGTTATCCTTGCTAAAGCTATAGCAGAGCAAGGAATAGGCGGAAATATAATTAATATTATTGATAGCGATATTACAAAGAATTTGAAGAAATTTTTTTCCTATTCTTTAACTAAAAAAGCATTATTTGAATTAACAAAAATGTTGGCTTTATCTTTAGCGCCTGATATAAGAGTGAACGCTATAGCTCCAGGGGCTATTTTATTTAAAGCTGGACAAAATAAAGAATTATTTGATCAATTTATAGAAGATTCACCTTTAAAAAAACAGCCTGAACTTATAGAAATTTATCAAACGATTCAATTCTTGATTAATACTAAGTCTATAACTGGACAATGTATTTTTCTTGATAGTGGCAGACATTTATGAATATAAATTATGAAAAAGATTATTATAAAATACTGGAGATTGAAAAACTTGTAGATCATAAAGAAATTAAAGAGGCTTATCATAGATTATCTTTAAAATATCACCCTGATAAAAATGATGCATCCTTAAAGGATGAATTTGAAAAGAAATTCAACGAAATAGCTGAGGCTTATTCTGTCCTTAAAGATAAAGAGGCTCGTATAGATTATGATCAAAATTATATTGAAGTAAGTGTAGCTATGTTTATATCCGTTGTAAGCCGAAATGCATCAACTAGTGATATTGATCAATATTTGCAAAATGGTGCTAATATAAATATCTCAAATAAGTATAAACAGACTATTCTAATGTATGCCGCAAATAGAGGAAAAGTAGAAATATTGCAATTTTTGCTACAAAATAATGCTTCTATTAGCGAAATCGACGAGTTGGGCAATACAGCTTTACTTTATGCAGCTGCAGAATATAGTTTTTATTTTGATGTTCCAGATGTTTCATTTGAGAAAACTTCAAGCAAATTTGATTCAGAAGAGGATAAATTAGAACATCAAAAAGCGATGGAAGAGTTGGAGCAAGAACAAGTGAGTTCTGCTAAAAGAATTCAAGATCTCTTAAAAGAAATTTTTGGCATGCCTAAAGATATTAAGCCAGGTACAATTGTGCAAGATAAGGCAGAAGCTATAAAATTATTATTAGAAAATGGCTCTAATATAAATCAAGCTAATAAATTAGGTGATAAAGCAATCAATATGGCTCAAAGAAATAAATATCAACCTATTATTGACTTACTTTTAAATTACGTTGTTTCAGAGGATATGATGGACTTAAGTGGAGTGGATGAGATTTTGGTATAGGTCACATTCTAAGCTGAAAAAATGAGTATATATTAAGACTAAAACCGTCATTCTGAGGGTTTATCCGAAGAATCCAGATCGCAAGAAATTTGCAATGGATCCTTCGCATACACTCAGAATGACGATTCATGTTTTTAACTATCTTAAGCGGGGAACATATAATCTAAACATGTAGACAATGCTTGTCCTTGATTCAATAGATTACTACAGCCACTACTTGCGGTTGATGAAATGTAATGGTCGCCATTAGTAAATGCCCAGTTAGAACATTTCATAAAATTATATAATGTAGTTGAAATATCATTATAAGTCGTAAAAAGCGTTGTGTGTCCTGAAGCCTCAGATGAACTGGCACAACTATAAACTGTAACTGCTGAAGTTGGGGCAATTATTGTAGATCCAATTGCTTTAGAAATGGTCATAGCTGTAGTAGCAAGTAATGTTCCTGCTCCTGTTGTAGATCCAAGTAAGCTAGAGATACTTTTATCTGTTCCAACTTCAGTGATGGTAGTTGAGCCAAGGGCTTGAGAAACTGTTTTAGAAGTTTGTCCCAATAACGTTCCTGCACCTGAGGTTGAACCAAGCAAGCTGGAGATACTTTTATCTGTTCCAACTTCAGTGATTGTAGTTGAACCAAGAGCTTGAGAAACTGTTTTAGAAGTTTGTCCCAATAACGTACCTGCGCCTGATGTTGAGCCAAGTAAACTAGAGATACTTTTATCCGTTCCAACTTCAGTGATTGTAGTTGAACCAAGAGCTTGAGAAACTGTTTTAGAAGTTTGTCCCAATATAGTTCCTGCACCTGAGGTTGAACCAAGTAAGCTAGAAATACTTTTATCCGTTCCAA
>CAYHIS010000009.1:0-23128 GCA_964356785.1 uncultured Rickettsiales bacterium | reverse complement strand
TAGAAGTTTGTCCAAGTAATGTTCCTGCACCTGAGGTTGAACCAAGTAAGCTAGAGATACTTTTATCTGTTCCAACTTCAGTGATTGTAGTTGAACCAAGAGCTTGAGAAACTGTTTTTGAAGTTTGTCCAAGTAATGTTCCTGCACCTGAGGTTGAACCAAGCAAGCTGGAGATACTTTTATCTGTTCCAACTTCAGTGATAGTAGTTGAGCCAAGAGCTTGAGAAACTGATTTGTCAGTTTGCCCAAGTATACTACCACTTCCTGATGTTTTTCCAAGTAAGCCAGAAATACTATCGTCACCAACTTCAGTGATAGCAGTTGAGCCTAATATTCTAGTTATAGTGTTAAGTCCTGTAGAGATGCCTGATACATCGGCTGTACCCATAGCACTGGTCGCAGTTACTTGAAGATCAGATGCTTGATAGCTTTGCAGCATGGTAGCAAAGGTTTGCCCTGATGGAAGAGCTGTAGTAGTACTAGTAGATATACGTATCCCATCTATAATATTGGAAGATATAGTGGTGGAATCTGTTAAACCAGAGAGAGCTGCAATAGCAGTTTGAATCTGTGCAGCGGTGCTTCCTTTTTGGTCCATACCCCATTGCAAATCTGTTATCAAGTTTGTAGTAATAGAAGATCCTGAGTTACTGATTGTTCTGGCTATTTCTGTAGCAATGTTAGCCTTAGTTATATCAGAGCCAGTTAAATCAGCAACATTAGCCTGAATATCACTTAAAATTCTTGCATATGTTAGTCCGTTAGTATGTTCAGTATTAAAACCAGTACTTAAGACGGTTGCACCGACTTGCTCAAATAAAAACTCAACTTCTATTGTTTCTATTAGCTGATTAACAGCATTGTAAATTGTAATTTGAGTGCTATCTAAATTATTCTTTACTGTATTTAAGCTAGTACGCAATGTATCCAAATCGCTTCTAGTTGGCGTTGCTATGGCTAAATAAGTAGAAACAGCCGTGGAAGCTCCTGTTCCAGATAGAGTAAAAGCATTAAATTGGTAAATATTACTAATACGTTGCGCTACATACATTTCTGAATTAGTTGTTGGGGTGGTAGACATAAAAATTCTCCTTTTTTATTTTAGCAAGAGTTGTATATTGTTAATTAAAATACAACTGTTAATTACAATATTAATTATGCAAAGTTAAAAAAAGGTTAATAAAATAAATTCTTATAAAATATAAAATTCATGACAATTTATACTTTGTTAATAACTTATCATTATGGTTTTTGGCTAAATAAATAGGACATTAAATATGCTAATTGAAGAAAATTTAGAATTGAAGACTGATCATTCTTATTTATTGTTGAATGATATACTTCAAAATAATACAAATTCTTATATATTTAGTAATAATGAGGATTTAACTTTATTTGCAAATCTTCAAGATATTATTACTAACTTAAGTAAAGATGAATTGGAGCTTGTAACATATTCTATATTAAAGAAAGAATTGGTTCAAAATACTAAGTTAGATTGGATTTTTCAATTAATTAAATCAGCTAATAAAGCTACTAATTATGATAATTCAAAACCAGAAATTAAAGTGAGATTACTTAATCTTTATCCAGATGCCGTAATCGAGCATTTCATGCCTATTAAAGAAGCCTTAGAAGAAAAACACCAAATTAAAATAACTAATGATGATGATTATGATGTGGTTATTGATGGTGTTTTTGGTCGCTTGCCTATTAATAATCCACAAGCATATAAAATTTTTATTACTGGTGAATCAATACCTGCAAAATTAACGGGATATGACTTATCACTTGGCTTTGATTATATAAATAATGATAATTATATTAGATATCCTTTATATTATATATATTATAAAGACCTGATAAATACTGAATATAAAAGAGAAGTCGAATGCAATCCAAATAAACCCTATTTTGCCTGTTTTTTAGTTAGTAATTCTAAGTTTGGTGAAGGAACTTCTAAAAGAACGGAAATGTTTCATAAACTCTCTACTTATAAGTTAGTAATGAGTGGAGGAAAGTATTTAAATAATATGGGTTATATAAATCCTAGAAATGAAACTTATAATTTTTTCTCTCAATGTAAATTTATTTTAGCTTATGAAAATGACGCAAGCTTACCAGGCTATATTACTGAAAAAGTTTTCCAGGCTTATTTTTCTGGCTCAGTTCCTTTATATTATGGCAATCCATTAGGGCAAAAAGATATTAATAAGGATGCTATTATTTCGAGACAAAATTTTAGTACTGATCAGGATATGCTTGATTATATTATCAAGGTGGATAACGATGATGAGCAATATTGTAAGATCTGGAATAATTCAATTCTTTTAGATAAGAATAAGAATTATGAGGTGGTAAAGAATAAGATCAAAGATAAAATAAAAGCTACATTCTATGATCTAGCAACAGAGACAAAACATTTAGCACAATTTTTAAAAAGTGATTCAGCTAATATTAACAAGAAAAATATTTCGAATAATTTATCTAATAATGCAAAGATTGCATTTATAACAGCCATATATGGTGACTACGAAGCTAGTTGTAAGCGCTATGTGACTCAGAGCATTCCTACAGATTTTATTTGTTTTTCAAATAACCCTAATATTATTTCTAATAAGTGGGACGTAGACTATACTCCATATCATGAGAATAACCCATCAAAGGCTGATGATGGTTCCTATCTAAATTCTTTAAGGAATAATAATCATACCTTTAATATAGCAAAGTTCTATAAGCAGCAATTTTATAATATTCCTCGGTTGCAACAATATGATGCAATAATATGGTTAGACGCTACAATAGAAATTCTAAATCCTAAAACTGCCGAGTGGGTTAATCATAAGATACAATTAGACTCTATAATATCATGGGAGCATTATGTAAGGGCAGGATCTTTAAAGGCGGAAGTTGACGCATCAATGTACCCTAAGTATACTGCAACAACTTGGCTCGGTCAAAAGCAACCTTATCAAAATATAAGATCCCAATATAATGCATATTTAGAAGATGGGTATGACGAAACTTTATGGAAAAAAATAGATCCTAATAGAAGGAATTTAGGTGTTTGGATCACTTGCTTTATTGCGTTTAATAATAAAAATAACGAAGTACATAAATTTCTGGATCTTTGGTATATGCAAACACTTAAATATTCAACTCAAGATCAAGTTGGTTGGTCATATACAGTGCAAAAATTGCATATATTTCCTTACACGTTACCAGATCCATTTATTAAAGGAAATGCTGAGTATAATTCTTTTTTCTTAAAACATGATCATGGTCATTGAATATTAATTATCAAACTAATACCAATCCTCACTTATAATTGGATATTTAGAGCTTGATATTTGAGTAAGATAGAATAATTTAAAAACTGCGAATATCGGCTATATTTAAGGCTTTTTAATTATTTTAGATTGCCAAAATCAAGATAATGAATGTTCAATTATAGGTGAGGATTGGTATAAAATAGCCAGTAAAACATATTCAGTAATTAGCTTTACCTTGTATAAGCGCAAACTCATGCATTTTAGCAATTCTTGGTAAATCTTTTTCTATAGTAAAATTGTCTAAAAATATTTGATGAGCATTTTTTGCTTTTAGTTTAGCTTCCTCAGGACTTGCTTTAATCCAATCATAATGAGCTTTAACTTGAGTATACATTGTGTTGCTATCTGCATATTGATCATAATAAAGAATATTGTCACCAAAGTTTTTTATTACAAAAGGGTGCTTATCCGAGATAATAATCACATTTGCTGCAAGAGCTTCAAATAATCTGTAAGTTGGTACTCCAGCTTCTATATGAAGGTCGGAATGAGTTAGTAAGTAAATTCCAGCTTTGTTTATTGCTTCGATGTGCGGTATTCCAGGTGGGGTATAACCATTATAAATTCCCTCAGTAAGGAAATCTAAATAAGAAGGAGATCCATAAACTTTCATAGGTACTGTATCGCTTAAGTTTTTTATAAAGCTTTTAAAAGTTTGTGAAGATCTGAAGTTATCCCATCCAATCCCACACCAAAATATATATTCAGGATTAGTAAAATTAATCATAAGTTCTGAGGTTAAAGGGATAGTATCAAGAGCTATAAATTCTTTTTCCATTTTAACAAAAATTTTCTTATAAATTTCTATATCACGCGATAAAGTGATGAGACCATCAAAAGCTTGTAAGCATTGCCTTATCTGAGGACTTACTCCGCGCCCCACTACGTCATCTAACATCATCTTCCAAAATAATATTGCTTCCATCCAGCCATGTGTGATGAAATATTTTTTTGAAGTATGATTTAAAATTTCAGTGTTAATAGGAAGGCACGCTGCTTGAAGATGAAATAACATAAAATCAGGATTAAAGTCTAATATTTCCTTATAATATGGATTTGTATCTTTCATGTATATTTGAACTTCCCATCCTATTCTTTCAGCTGAGAATTTGAATGCATTATCATAACTTTCCTCACCTCCTTCGTTAGTTATGAAAACAACTTTATACTTATCTTTTATAGTCATATTTTGATATATCTGATCATATAGATAAGGAGTGATGTGATCTTCAAAGGCTTTTGTAGTAATATTTGCGAGGCTATATTCCTCAAATTGATTTGGAACTATATTAATAATACTAAGTTCATCTTGTCCTAATAAATCTGTCATTTTTTAACCTTGATCTTAAATTGTATTTCCGTGGAAAATAACATCCTTTAGTTAACTTTTTCTTAATTGATTGATCATAAACTCGGCAGCTTATTAAATATATAGTTAGAAGGTTTATATGGATGATGAATTAAATATTAGCAATAAAATTTCAGAAAAATCATTTGTTATATATGCGCTATATAATGGAAAGATAAAACAAACTCACTTACCTAAATTAAATAATACTAATCTTTCATATCAAACTTTTAAAGAAATAGATGGAAATGATATAAAATTAATTGATAGTAGAACCAGACAAACGTTGAAAGGAAAAGATTTAGCTAATAATAAAATAACCTTAGATACTAAAGGAACATATGCTGCTTTTTGTACTCCGCTAGAAAATTCTGCTAATAATTTGGCTATTCAACCAGTGACTCATAGCTTGACCGTTAGAGAACTAAGCCAATGGTGTAATTATAAAATAATTTGGCACGATATTGTTAAACATGAGTATCAAAATACTATAATACTTGAAGATGATTTTACTCCAACTCCATATAATTTTACACAAAAACTATATTCTTTTATTTCGGCGATACCTAGTTCATATGATCTTGCTTATATTGATACAAAACAAATAGCTGGAGTAAAGATTCCTTTGCCGGGAAATCAAAGTCATATTAGTAAATTTAGCGAGGATGCCAGTTGGGGACAAAGTACAGCTTTGATGTTTAATTTTGAATTTGTAAAGAAGTTATTGTCTTTGCCTTATTTCGCTTCTTCATTAGAATTATTTTTTATGATTCTTAATAAACAAGGAGCGAAAGAGTTTGATAATAAGCCTATTGAGACTTATGTTCCTACAGGAAGATTATCTGATATTTCTTATAAACAAGATAAGATTATAGCAAACACTGCTCCTATAGATGTAAAACCTAAAGAGTCTCCTGTAATAATAAGTAAACCAAAAGCTACTACTAAGGCTAAAATGCTTTACGATGCTGCTTATATAATTAATTTGGATAGATCAACGGATCGCTGGGAAAAAATTACTAAACATTTTGATGAATTTGGATTGCCATATCAGAGATTTAAGGCCGTTGATGGTTATAAGATACTATTGCAAAATCTTCAAATGAATTATAAATTTACAGGGCAAGAATTAAAAAATAATCCAGCTTTAATGAATCCTAGTGTTATGCATCAAGTAACCTGTAATCCTGATGAGTATTTTCCAATAGGTTTTAATTTAATGCCCGTTAGAGCATTAACTGCAGGGGAATTGGGAATATGGTGTAGTTATCGAATTATATGGCAAGATATTGTGATTAAAGGCTATAATAATGCTATGGTTTTTGAGGATGATGTTTTAATAAGATCTACAAATTTTCCTAAAGACCTGAATAAGTTAATTATTGATCTTCCTGAAACTTATGATATTGCCTACACAGGAGTATATCATAAGCAAGGTTATAAAATTCCACTCCAAGGTGCTGAACATATAAGTAAGTTTAGTGAAAATTCACTTTGGGATGGCGCTTGGTCTGTGTTAATTAGCAATAAAGGAGCGCAGACTTTAATAAGTGATGATTATTATTTTTTAGCAATAGATAATTATTTTCAAGGCATGTCTCATGGTATTGTACAGAAAACATTTAAGTTAGAAACTTATCGTTCCAGCAAAACTTTAGTTTGGTATGAGGAAAATGAAATTTCAGAGATAGAAAATATGGGACGCACCACTGCTTCTAACTATAAACAAGCAGAAGAAGAGGAGGATGCTAATATCGCATATGGATATGATATTGTGTATGTGATTAATTTAGAGCGTTCAAAAGATAGATGGAAAAAAATAAGCTCTCACCTAGATAAAATAGGCCTGCCATACACAAGATTTAATGCTATAGATGGTTATAATGTTGAAATTTTTGATGTTCAAAATAATCAAACCTACCTAGGGATTGATATGAAAAATAAAAACTTAAACATGACGCTAAATTCTACTTATGTTATTACATGCGATCCATTAGCGCAAAAACCCACTATATTTAATATTACGGTAGCTAAGCCGATAGACATGGCTGGTGAGATTGGTGTTTTATGCAGCTATAAATTAGTTTGGAGAGATATAATTCTTAATCAATATAAAAATGCTGTGGTTTTAGAGGATGATTTTGTTAGCAGGACTGATAATTTTGTTTCAAAACTTCATAGATTCGTTTCAGATTTGCCTGCTAGTTATGATTTAGCTTATATTGACACTAGACAATATTCAGGTTCAAAAATCCCATTGCAAGGAAAATCTCATATTAGCAAGTTTAGTGATGATTCTGAATGGAATGGTTTATGGGGAACGGTATTTAGTTATAATGGGGCGCAAAAATTATTTTCTGTGAATCCATATATAGCTGCTGTTGATGTATGTATATCAATGTTAGCTAAGCTAAAGGCATTAGATATTTATGTTTCATCAATAAAACTTGGTGGACATGAGGGGGCTTCTGAAATATGTAAAATGGGTCTTAACAATGATAATATCTGTTTATCTTATTCTGATGAAGCTTATTTATAATAATAAAAAGTGAGGAATTATGCCAAGTGAAAATTTAAAAAAAGTTAAGCAATTATATGGTGCAGGGAAGGGTTTTCAGGAAATAGAGGAGTATGACTCAGCGCTTGATAGTTTTAAAGCTGGTTTGCAGATTCTAAAAGACAATGATCTTTTAGGTAGTATGATGTCTGATCGTATTATTACGGCAATGAATGATATATATTTTATGAATGTAAATACTGCTGAAGATAAACTTGAAACTTTATTAAACGCTACTAAAGAAATGGAAGAATTCTATCCTACTAATCACACGATGGCTGTAGATGGGATAGTAAAAGGTAAAAATGAAATAGGCTTACATTATCATTCATTAAATAACCATACGATTGCTTTAGATTATTTATTGGAAAGCTATAATATTTTAAAAGAATATCATAAGGACAATACTCAGAATCATCCTTATATTAAGCAATTAACTGATAACATCAGATCTATAGCTAATCCATTAGATCAGCTCGCAATAAAAGCGCTTAATAACGGTGAGTATGATGAAAGCACAAATATATTTAAGCAATTGCTCGGCGTGGTGCAGAATGTGTTTCCTGGAAGTAGAATGATTGTAAGTAAATATGCTGAATATTTAGGAACTGGATATTTTAAATGGAATCAATGTGAATTAGCTATTGAGCCACTAAAATTGAGTTTAGAACAAGCCATGCCAGAAGTGGTTTCTATGCTTAATTCTTGTGAGCAAAACAAGACAGAAAACTTAAAAGATTTATTTTTAAATCATATAGTTCCTAGATGTCAGGCTTTAGGTAATTATACTAGTTTAGATGAATGCTATAATGCAGTTAGTGAAGTGGAAAAGTAGTTAGAAAATATAACACTTATCGACCTCGTTTTAACTTAAAAAGACTTGCCCCCTATGGAGTATACCCAAAGAATCCTAGCTGCTTAAGAAAAGTCTCATATGTTATGAACTTATACAACTCGCACTTCTAGCTTGATTTATGCTTTAAAAACAAGTATATTAATGAAACTAAAAGGAGTAATTGTTATCTAATTTTATAAGGAATTAGTATGAATAAAGCTTCTTTTAATGTCTTTCCAAAAAAATCCATCAAAATTCACATCATAAATCATTTGCTGAAGAAGCAGTCAGTTAAAATAAAGTTTAAAAAGGGGTTATTATGAAAAAAGTAATATTTTTAATTCTCAAAATACTTGGAGGATTAGCATTATTTATAGTATTAGCAATATTTGGTTCATTTTTATATCTGGATTACTGGCTGGGAGAAAAAGAAAAGAAAATACTATCATCAAGTAAGTTTGACCAAAAACTCTGGATGGAGGCGAGAAGTAATAATGAGAATGAAGAAATACGTTGGCATCATAAATTAAATTGTACCAGAGGTCATATGTATAATGATTTAGTAACAAACTATCTAAAAAAAGATATGTCTAAACAGGAAATCTTTGATTTACTTGGGAAGCCTATTTATGGAGCAAAATATCCAAATAATAAAAATTGGCAAAACTGTTTAGAATATAGTCTCGGAAGCTGTCATGCATGGGTTGGTGGATCAGGAAGAACTCTTCTTATATGTATGAGAGACAATCAAATAATAGATTTTTTTGTTGGAAGTGGAAATGATGAACGAGAACATTTCAAAATTGATTAGGAGATTTTTATTATGAAACATAGTGATATTACAAAAATAAATGATCAAATCTATCAAAATCCTAATCTCAATGATGACAACCATGGTTACGATCCTTTATATAAATTTTTAGAATCATCTGGTCCTAAGGATAGTGATGAAGGGTTTTTTGGTGCAGCTTTTAAAAAAGGCAATAATATTATAATAGCTTTTCGTGGCACTAATGACATATCTGATCCTAGGAATGGTGAATCGATGTTTCGTAGAATTTATGAGACGGCTAAGGACATAGAGGATAATATAGGTTTCAAAACCGGTAATCCTATGTCACAATATAAAGAAGCTTTAGCATTTGCAAAGCATATACAAGAAAAGTATGGATCTGACTCAGAAATTTATATTACAGGACATTCATTAGGTGCTGGGCTTAGTCAATTAGTTGGAATTAAGACTAATTTAAAAGTAGTGAGTATTGATGCGCCGGGTGTTTTTAAAGTAGCTAAAAGAATATTTTCTAGAGAGCAAATCGAAGCGCATAAAGATAAAATAACTTCTTACGTTTCGGCTCCTAATATTATTAATACTATTGGCGAACATATTGTCAAACCAATTCAACTTAAAACAAAGATTGATATTGATTATAATGATAATTATCTAATATATTCTACTTCTCAGCATAGCATAGAAAATATAGCTAAATCTTTTGATAGCAGTACTGGTAAACCATTCTCAATAATTGAATATGATAAATGGCCGAGTTTTATTGAATCTTACCAACTCTTTAGCTCTAAAAATAGTCAGTCCAGTGGATCTATCAAAATATCAAGCGATGCAACAATATTCGATATAAATACTATCTTTTCTGAACTTGGAATAAAGTCTAACCAACCATTTGGTTCTATGTGCACTCAAGGAAACCCAAAACTTGAGCAGTGTGTTTTTAAACAATCCCTTGCTGGCTTCAATGAGGATGCGTTAAATAGAAAATGGTCATCATCTAATTATGGAGACAAAATAGAAACAACCAGTGGATATTATGATTTTTTGAGTGATTTTAACCAAGGGAATTATGATTCTGGTTATGAATTTGCCAAGAAAGTGCATATACCATTTATGAATTGGAATAATAATCTTAAAGGTGAAGCGTCCGAGTTTCTCAAAGCATCAAGAATAATGAACATGGAGCTTGGTAAGCTTCATACTTCTAGCTATAATAATGTTAATTTTAAAGAATGGTAAGAATATGAAACTATGTATGCAAATAAATAAAAAACGGATTTTTGCATTACTAATGCTAACACTCATAACAGGAAAATTATTGTATGAAAAATTTGATAATAGGCCAATTAAATTTGAAGATTTTAAAACCTCCGAAGAACTTAATAAATTTATCATAGCCAATTATCATATTGGTTCTTATGGAGCTGATTTTGTTAATCATCTTAAAAACAGTAAAGCTAAATGCAGAGAGATTGGTCCTAATGGGTTATATTTTAGCCAATCTCCTAAGAACTATAAATTTATAAAAGAATGTAAATATTTAACCGGCTTAGTTTCTATTGCTCCATTAAAAAGTTACCAACTTATAATATATGAAGATCAAGAACATAAAATAATTGAAATATGGTCTGCAGTTCATAACACACCTAATTAAACTATCTAGGAGGAAGTAATGTTCGAATCTACAATTGAAATAAGATCTAGAGATATAGAAAGTCCTGCGCAAATTCCAGGAGATCCACAACATCTATTTATTATACATACAGCAAGTAATGGTGAAAGATTTATTATTAGAGGTGGTCCAGAAATTGATGGACTAAAGAGCATGATGGTCGATAATTTAAATATTATTAAAGCGCCATATCTAAAAGAATTTGAGCGCTTATTTCCCAATGATTATAAAGACTATGCTCCTTCCATTTTAATAGCCAAAGGTTCTGATATAGACATGCAAAGCTACATAGATAAAATGTGGAATATAGCAGAAAAAATTAATGCTGCGAATTTTGACTATAAATTACCAATTCCTGGATGTACTCCTGATTTATGTCATGTGCAAAATAGTAATACAATAGTAAAAATTCTTGTTGAAAAAGCTGGTTTAGAATTTAAGTTGCCTGAAGTGAATGGTGTTAAAGTTTGGGCTCCAGGAGTTGATGGTAGTCTGAAGCATACAGATTTTGATAGGAAAGTATCATTTTGGATAGATAAAATTGATTCCAAGCTATCACCTGGCGTAGGACAATGTAAAAGTAAATTTGATTTAGAATTTTTAACTGATGAACCAACAACAAGCCTTACAGGAGAATCGCATTCTACAAAACAACCCATCGCTGGCTTCAATGATGATGCATTAAATAGGAAATGGTCATCATCTGGTTATGGGAGTAAAATAGAGACAACTAGTGGATATTATGATTTTTTGAGTGATTTTAACCAAGGAAACTATGATTCTGGTTATGAATTCGCCAAGAAGGTGCATATACCATTTATGAATTGGAATAATAATCTTAAAGGTGAAGCGTCCGAGTTTCTCAAAGCATCAAGAATAATGAACATGGAGCTTGGTAAGCTTCATACTTCTAGCTATAATAATGTTAATTTTAAAGAAGCTAGAGCATATTTTAACTCTGAATATAAATTTAAAGATAATAAAGCGAGCTATGGGCCTTTTTCAAGTACAGATTATACAAGATTTGCTAAAAAGGAATATCATCCACGACCTGCGCCAACGCCAACACCAGTAGTCATTAATTTTGGTAATGGATTCCGAGGTGGGTTTCAAGGTAATTATAACCATGGACGTGGAGGTTACGCTGGGATTAATGTTAGATGGGGATTTCCTTTAATAATTGATTTAGAAGGAGATGGTATTCAGTTAATTTCATTAGATAAATCTACAGTTTTTTATGATATTGATGACATAGGATTTAAGAGGAATCTAGGCTGGACAAAGGGTAGAGATGCTTTTCTTGCTATTGATCTTAACAATGATGGTAACATAAATTCTGCAAAGGAAATATCATTCAAATTATGGCATGAAGCTGCTGTTACTGATTTAGATGGTTTACGTCTAGCTTTTGATAGCAATAAAGATGGCATTATTGATAGTAAAGATCAAATATTTGGTCAGCTAGTGATTTGGCAAGATGCGAATCAAAATGGAATCTCTGAAGAAGGAGAAATAAAGAAACTTAATGAAGCTGGTATTGAAGCGATTCTCTTAAATAGAAAAGTTCCAATTCATAATGAGAGCGATGCTGCTGGAAATCAAATTATTCAAGCAGTAGAAATCAAAACAGATGGAAGAATTAAAGGCTTTTTATACGATGTAGGGTTAGCCGCAAGTGATGCTGGTATATATTTAGATGAGGATGGCTCAAGTATTAATATTAAATATACTAATGGTGAACAAATAAAGATTAAAAGAAATTTGAGAAGTGAAGGTGAATTTATAGATTTAAACAATGGAAATTTTACGGTTGCAATAGGAGATGATAATTCACAGGAATTTATAGGAAATAAGAATTACGAAAATATTCTAGATGGACAAGCTGGTAATGATATTTTTATAGGTGGAGATAAAAACGATTGGGCAAAAGGAGGTCCAGGAGCTGATAGTTTTAAAATGGGTAAGGGCCATGATATCATGCTTATTGATAGTGAAGATGATCCAGATAAAATAGATGGAGGAGAAGATTATGACGTAGTAATTGTTTCAACTAGCCAGAGCGTAGGCTTGGACCTTGCAAAAATGAATGTTGAAGCTGTTTATGGAAACAAAGGTAATGATAAATTAAGCGCAAGAAATTCAATAGTTGGAGTGTTTTTAGACGCAGGAGCTGGTGACGATGAATTGGATGGGAGCGATTATAATGATATTTTGATTGGAGGAACAGGAAAAGATAAGATCAAAGCATATAAAGGAGATGATATATTATATATTGATGCTGAAGATGATTTAAGCAATATTGATGCTGGAGAAGGGAAAGACACAGTATACATAATAGGTGAAAAAGGGATAATACTAAATCCAGCAAAAATAAATGCAGAAAATATTTATGGAAGTGATGGAAATGATCTAATTATATGTAATGACAACTGTAGTGCAGTGATAATCTTTGGTGGCAAAGGAAATGATCATTTAAGAGGAGGAAAAGAAAATGATTTTCTAGATGGTGGGCCAGGTAATGACACTTTGATTGGAGGATCAGGTAGTGATAAATATGCATTCTATGTTGGAGCAGGGCACGATAGAATAAAAAATTATAGAAGAGATTCAGATAAAGATACAGTTTTATTATATAGTTCAATTAAACCTGAAGACATCATTTTTAAAAAGCAAGGTGATACACTTGTGCTAACTCTTCAGAATAATCATGATTCATTAACTTTCTTAAATTGGTATCGAACTCCTGATGAAAGTGATAACATCAAAGATTATAAGATTGATGAATTTGTTATAGATGCTGATTTAGATAACCCAAAACTGCTTATTTTAAAAGATGATGGTAATGCAGAACTTGGCATTAGCAACGAAAATGCCGGTATAGTCTTTACCATGGATGGAAATGATAAAGTTTCAGGTGGAGATAAAGATGACTTTATCTCTTTAGGAGATGGAAAAGATGAAGCTTTTGGGGGAGATGGAAATGATGTCTTGTCTGGAGGGCCTGGAGATGGCGATTATTTAAGAGGTTGGAGAGGGAGTGATACATATTTATATAACCTTGGTGATGGTAGGATATAATTTACGATAATTATCAATATACTGAAAATAGGGATGGGCAAGACAGCCAAGGAACTTATAAAGAAACTATAGTTATAGAGGGAAACGCCGGAGAAGAAGATAGGATTAAATTTGGTTATAACATAACAATTGAGGATTTAAATTTCCAAATTAACGGCACTGATCTATTGGTAGGAATTAATAAAGAAAATAAGAATTTTAATGAATTAACAGATATTATAACAATTACCAAAGCTTTCAATGATTTTAACAAAATAGAAATTTTTACTATAGAAGATAAAGATTATAAGCTTAAATATTTTGGTGAAAAGGATGAATACTTAATTCTATACCCTATAGAAAATAATCCAATATTGGTAAATTATAATGATACTCTTGCTTCTATTAACAATTTTTCTATTCAAAGACCAGATTTAAATTTTAATAATACTAAAACCTGCTTTAGTAATTATCAACAGGCCGATGGAGAAAAGTTCCTAGTAGTATGCAGTTTGATATATTTACTAGAAGTAATGGTGGCGGATCAAGATCCACCATCAACAAAGCTAGATATGTTTGGTTTAAGGAGATATGATAAAGTTAGATATTTTGTGCAAAGATTTCCAAACCCTAAGCACGCTCTTGAAAGTATTATATTTTATAAAAATAATGGTGAAAATTTTGATAAATTAACTACATGTTTAAAATATCATATTGATGAGAATTTAGAATATAACTATTTTTCATGTAAAGATAGCTTTATTAAAATAGAAAGAAATCAATTAAGAATTGACTTAAGCTATCTTGAAGCAAGGCTTATTAATATTCAAGAAAAATTCAATCAATATACTTTATATTTTTCAAATCAAGACAAACTATCAATTACGAGCTTTAATAGGGATAATAGCACTAAGCTAAGTAATTTAAATTTAAAGGATTATTATTCAGATTTAAGACTTAATTCAGTTTTTGAAGAAAAAACCGTAGAGTCTAAAGTGCGCTCCTTATCCTATCCATTAAAAATGGATCCTACTATCGACTATAAACTCATGCTGTCTTTGTCTCTTTTTGGGAAGCTATCACAAGAAGAAATTGATCTGAATTACAAGAGGTTTTTTAAAGATTTTAAAGAAATAAATTCAATTTGTGAAGAATATTATATTCCAAGATTTGAAATAGCTTATGAGTTAGTTAGTGAGAATGCAAATCCAAAATATCTATCTGAAAAATATAAAGATGAATTTCTAAGAAAATGTTTTGATAGAAATGAAGGATCGGGTTATAGTCTCGCTTATAGACTCTGCAGCTGTAATGATAAACAATTATGGCATTTTATGGATCAATACATACTTGAATCCTACCCTAATCCTGCTAAAGCATACAAAAAAGCGCTTATTTTTATAGGTGATCAATTTAAATATAAAGATAGATTATTGATTAAATGTCTAAGATATTTTAAAGATTTTGATAATGTAGAATTATTCGATGTTTGTGGGAGATACATAGAGGGTGTTACAGGTAAATTATTTTTAGATTTAATTTTAAAAGAAGATACATTAAAGGACACTAAGTATCTGTTAGAAGATAATAGATTTACTTGCTGGACGAGTCTATTAAGTGAGGATGTAATAGATTGTAAATTTAATTATTATTATTTATTGGGAATAAAAGAAGCTAGGTTTTCACCTAATAGTCGGTATATAGAAAAATTCTTTTATAATATAACCAAATTAACTCAGGAAAATATTGATAATGCTTATTCGGAGAAAATGAATTTTGCTTTAAGTATAAAAAATGAAATAGCAAGAAGTATAATTATAAAGAAACTAGAGCATATATATAAAACAATTGGATCTGAAGACAGTAGAGATGAATATAATCTTTTTCTCTTTAGGCATGAATCTATTCAAAATGAGTTATTATCAGATCCTAATTTAATACTTGAAGAATATGAGGATAAATTCTTTAACAATTATTTTAAACTTACTAGTGGTGGATTCGAATGTTTTGCTAATGATAGTAAAAATATATTAACAAAATTGAGAATGTATAGATTATTAAATCATGGTCCGATAACTTGCAGTCGTGGGGTATCGAATTTCGATATTCCTGGTTATATGCGTGTTGATTGTGAGATCGATTATTATCAGATTTTTAATTTAAAGAAAAATTTAGTTACAAACCAAGATGTGGAAGAGTCTTATCAATCTGTAATGAATAGAGTTATTAAATTTGAGAATAATGAAAGGAACAAAAATCCAGTAAATATAAAAGCTATAAATATAGCGGCAGCTAAACTTGATATAGTTTATGAAATGCTTAAAACAGAGGAAAGTAGGAAGATTTATGATGATTTTATAAGTCAAAAGAGTAACTGTAAAGAGAACAGATATCAGGATAAATTATTAAGAGAATATTATATTAACAAAAATAATGGTATAATAGGCTTTGTGAATGAAGTAACAAATGTACCATCAACAAAATGGAATGATCAAAAGCTATTAAGGATTGATCCAATAAGATATGTTTTAAAAAATCACCCAGATCCCTCTGAAGCTCTTGCTAAAATGCCAGAGTTTTTTAGAGATTACGTGGACTTTACTCCTGTTATGAAATGTTTGCAAGATTATGAGCTCCTTAATGTTAAAGCTTTAGATGTTTGTGGAAAATATTCTATGTACCCTGAAGGTCAAGAGGTGATGGATTTATTAGGTGAAATATAATAGAAAACTTTTGAAACTTGGTAATATAGCTGCTATTCTTAATAGGATTAACTGCTTCTCCGAGTATATTTGAGATTATGGAGATTGTAGAAAGTACTAAAAATAGGTTTGTTAATGTTTATAACCATAGATGAATATAATCCAGCAAATATTAGATATAGATTTTTCACTAAGAAAGTGAACACAGGGCATAGATATTTTCATCATCATGAAGGATATGCTGAAAATAAGGCCAAAATTGCTCAGCATTTTGGCTCTGAAGATATTTCTATAGTTGATCAAAAACATACCAATAATATAGTTTTTCCTAAAAAATATGGCGAATATCTTGTAGCGGATGGTCAGATAACTAATAAGCCAAATATTGCTTTAGCTGTTATAACAGCGGATTGCGTTCCTATATTACTCTCTGATGAGAAAAAAAATATTATTGCAAGCGTACACGCGGGCTGGAGAGGCGCTAGATCTAATATAATTAATGAGGCTCTTGAAAAAATGAGAAGTCTTGGTGCTAATAATATTACAGCATTGATCGGACCATGCATAAGGCAGAGATCATACGAAGTTGATAACTCCTTTTATAAGGATTTTATAGAAGAGTCTATAACTTACAAAAAATTCTTTATACCAAGTGCAAGAGAAAAATATTATATGTTTGATTTGCCAGGATATGTTAAACAAAAATTAGAAAAAGCAAGAGCTGGTCAAATATTTGATGTTGAAAAAAATACTTATGAAGACGAAGAGAATTTTTTTAGTTTTCGTAGATATACTCATAATCCTGAGTCTCCAATGGGAAATATAGTTGCAATAATAATGCTATTAAAAGAATGATTTTAGTAAAACAGGCATATAAACTAGGAAAGGATTATTTTTTTTCTAAAGAAAACAGATTAAAAGCTTGGTCACTTTTAATAGCGTCTATTATATTGCAACTAACTATGGTTTATTCTGCTGTTTTAATGAATAAGTGGAATAATGATTTTTATACAGCGCTGCAGAATGTGGATAAATCTGCATTAATCAAATCCTTAAAAGTTTTTTGTTTAGTAGTTGCCTTTACGATTTTTGTATTTATCGGTAAATATATCTGCCAAGCTAGTCTAGCTCTGGATTGGCGAAAATTTATGACAGAGAAATATTATAATAAATGGCTTGAGAATAATGCTTTCTTTGGTTTTCATCTTTTGAATAATAATAATGATAACCCAGATCAAAGAATTAGTGAAGATGTTAGATCTTTTACTCTTTTATCCATAGAATTAACTTTTGGTATACTAGATGCAGTGGTTACATTGTTAAGTTTTGTTACTATTTTATGGGGCTTATCAAGTGCAATAAATTTTTCTTTTTTAAATATAGATATTAAAATACCAGGCTATTTAGTATGGTCATCTTTAATCTATTCCATTTTTGGAACAATAATCACTTATATTATTGGTAGGAAGCTGGCGGGAATTGATTTCTTACAAGAACAGAAAGAGGCGAATTTTCGTTTTGCTATGATGAGAGTAAGAGAAAATTCTGAAGCTATTTCTCTTTTGAAAGGAGAGTCTTTCGAAAAGAATATTTTTAAAGTGGCTTTAGAAGAGGTTATTTTAAATAATCTAAAGATCATCAATATAAATAAAAATCTAGGAATATGGATGAATCTTTATAATAATTTTTCTAATATTTTTCCTATTTTATTGGCTTCTCCAATGTATTTTGCTAAGAAAATAATGCTTGGCGGATTAATGCAGATTGCTAGTGCTTTCGGTAAAGTGCAAGATTCATTATCTTTTCTTGTTGATAGTTTTAAAACTATAGCTTCATACAAAGCGGTTGTAGATCGTCTATCGGGATTTATTGATAATATTAATAAATGGAATGAATTTTATCTAAATACAGAGATTAAAGTAGATTCTTATGCTCAAGATAATTTAGTTATAGATGAGCTTTCTTTAACAACGCCATCTAATAAAAAATTATTTGATCATTTGAATTTAAGTTTTGTACCTGGGAAATCTTATTTAATTACCGCTAGAAATGGATTTGGGAAAAGCACTTTAATTAAAGCAATAGCTAGGATTTGGGTCTTCGGAAAAGGAAGAGTTTTAATGCCTGAGAATAAGAGTCTTTTTATAGTTCCTCAGGCTCCATATATGTGCAGAGGAAGTTTGTTACAAAATATTACATATCCAATGGATGGAGCTGCGGATCTTGAATATATTAAGAGTTTGATGCTGAAATTAAATATAAATGATCTCATTGAGCGTTTAAATAATATTGAAAATTGGAGTACTTCCCTTAGCACTGGTGAGCAGCAAAAAATTACTATACTTAGAGCAATTATTTATAAACCTGAGTTATTGATTCTAGATGAAGCAACTAGCGCTCTAACTGAAGATGATGAAAGTAAGGCTTATTCATTGCTCAAAGATAAATTGCCTAATGCAATTATTATTTCAATTGGCCATAGAAAAACTTTAAAAGCTTATCACGATGAATTGTTATCTTTATGATCTCCTTCAAAGACTCTTGGCGTAGGGAAAATACCGTTAAGCTCATCAATATTTAATGCTGGATTATACCTGGCAGTTGGAAGTTGGTAGTAAGTCAAATTGGGTAGATCATCTAATTCAGAATCTTCTATTACATACATGTTAGTTATATTATTATTATTTATATTAGCCGTAATAGGAATATGAAATACGATATTTTGATTCGTATGAGTATTAGAGTTGCTTGATGAAGAGCTAGAAGATTCTTTATCTTCTTTTTCTTCAAAAACAATTGACGAAAGATCTACGGTATAATCTTCATCCTCTTCATCAGATGATATATAGTCTTGATTTTGTCTTGCAGGTTTTCCACTCATAGCTTACATTGTAATTTATGTTATTATTGCTCATAATAACAATAATATATTAATATTCACTTAAACATGCTTATTGCCAATATCTTATTATATAACCTAGATCCATTAGATTACAAGATCCCAGAAGAATTAGAAATTAATAAAGGTGATCTTGTTATCGTGCCTTTTAGAAACCAGAAATTACTAGGTTTGGTGTGGAATATAGATAATAAAACGAATATACCTCATGAGAAGTTACGTTATATTGAACAAAAAACTCCTTATAAAATTCCAAAATTATATTTTGATTTTATAAAATTTGTGTCTGACTATTATTTGTTTAAATTAGGAAGTATTTTTAAAATGATGTTTCCTGTTAAAATAGCGAGCAGTTTTATAAAGGGAAATGAACTTCAGCCAGAACAATTCTTAAATAGCCCAGATTATAAAGATCCTAATTTTAATAACGAACAGCTTGAAGCAATAAATACTATAAATAATTATATAGATGAGAAGGCTTATAACATCATTATCGATGGAGTCACTGGCTCAGGTAAAACAGAAGTTTATTTAAGTGCGATAAATAAAATAATCAAAACTACTGATAGCCAGGTATTGATTCTGATACCAGAGATATCCCTTGTAAATCAAGTTATTGATAGAGTTAGAAAGAGATTTAATTATGAACCAGAATTATGGCACTCAAGCTTATCTGAAAAGCAGAAAAGAGAAGTTTTCTTAAAAATAATAGATGGAAGTGCAAGAATCATTATTGGAGCTAGGAGCGCATTATTTCTGCCATTTAAGAATTTATCAATGATAGTAGTTGATGAAGAGCACGAACAAAGCTACAAGCAAGAAGAAGGAGTTACATATCAAGCAAGAGATATGGCAATTATGCGAGCAAAATTTGGCAATATTCCAATAATTTTAGCCTCAGCATCTCCATCTTTAGAAAGTTTACATAATGTAAATCAAGGCAGATTAAAATTAGTTTCTTTGAAAGCTAGATATAATGATAAAGATCTTCCAAATATACAAATTCTTGATATGAAAAAAGAGAGGTTTAGAAATTTCTTTGTCTCACCAAAAATTATCTCTGCCTTGAAGAAAAATCTATTGGAATCACAACAGTCTTTGTTATTTTTAAATCGCAAAGGCTATTCCCCTATGATGGTTTGTAAATCCTGTGGATATCAGAAATCTTGCAGTCATTGCTCTACAAGCATGGTTTATCATAAAGCTCGTAAAAAATTAAAATGCCATCAATGCGGGTTTGAATCTGCTTTACCAAAGATTTGTGATTCGTGTGGCGTCGAGGATAGTTTTATTCCAAGCGGCCCAGGGGTTGAGAGATTGGCGGAAGAAATTAGAAACTCCATTCCAGAAGCAAGGATTATAACCCTTACTCAGGAAAGTTTTAAAAAACCAAGTAATACTGAAATATTACTAAATTCAATCAAGAATCATGAATATGATATAATAATAGGTACTCAAATAATTGCTAAGGGCCATCATTTCCCAGCATTAACTTTTGTTGGAGTAATTGACGCTGATTCCGGCCTTAATGGCGGAGATTTAAGGGCTGCAGAAAAAACTTATCAATTATTACATCAAGTTGGCGGAAGGGCCGGAAGAGAAATTGGCAATAGTAATATTTATATTCAAACTTACAATCCTGAACATCCGCTAATTTTATCCTTAGCGAGTTATAATCGAGAAAAATTTATTTCTGAAGAAATGAAGAATAGGAAATTTGCAAGAATGCCTCCTTTTGGAAGGTTAGCTGCTATAATTTTATCAAGTAAACAAGAGGAAAAATTAGTAGAATTTACCAAAGCTTTTGTGAAAAATGCGCCTATTTCTTCAGAAATAACTATTTTAGGACCAGCAGAAGCGCTTATATATAAAATTAGAGGAAAATACCGCTATCGTATCTTAATAAAATCTCGAAAAAATATAAATATTCAGAAATTTATAGAATTTTGGTTAGAAAAAATTAATGTACCTAGTCATATTCATTTAAAGATTGATATTGATCCATATCATTTTTTGTAAAGTTTTTGCTGGATGCTTCACATACGTTCAGCATGACGAAATGGGAGCGTCATCCTGAGTGCTACTCTCACTCGTCATCCTGAGGATTTATCCGAAGGATCCAGTGGTAATGTAACCTTCGGTTAGGTTTTTTGTTCTGGATGTTTCACATACGTTCAACATGACGGTATATATTTAACAGAATTATTAATGCTGATTGCTTTGAGTCATAGGCTTGGCGTTTGATACGTTCGATGAGCTAAGGTTTTGATTACCATTTGTAACTTCAGTCGGGGTATTCTTTTTAAAATAACTATATGTTTTTACAGCCGCTACTGTTGTTGCTAATCCGGCTTCAGCTCCTACTATGCCAGCTTGTGTTACGCTCATGGCTTTAACGGTAGCAACAGAGGTAAGTGCTTGATTTGCTCCTACAACAGAGCTTATACCAGATGAAAAAAGTTTATCTGCATGAGATAAAATAGGAGAAGCAAATTTAGCAATAGCAGGACCTATTACTGGTCCTACAGAACCTAAAACAGTACTGGCCACAGGAATTGTAAGCCCAGCGCTGGCCGCAGTTAAGCCAACAAATGCAACGGTAGCTCCGCCGATTACTCCAGAAACTATAGTTTCTTTAAGATGTCTTGCGCTTTCTTTGAAGGCCGCACCTGCATTTTTTAGAGCCGCTGTCCTTTCAAGTTTATTTTTAAATGGGCTCATTGCAGACACAGTATGCCCCACTCCTTTAAGCAAATTTCCAGCAAAGCCAAATGTGTGCCCCACACATGCCGCTGCATGATAGGTTCCATAAGCAACATAAGCGACAGTGTTTTTAACTGCGCTTGCTACAAACCTAGTAGTAGCAATAGCCATTCTTATTGGAGCTTTAATTGCATTACCAAGAGAAATTCTAGGAGTGCCAAAACTTAAGATAGACTTACCATTTTTAATGGCTTCATCATATCCTCCAAATAGAACTCCATCAACGGCTTTAGCGCTATTATTTATAGCATCATAAATCTGCCCACCCCAACCTCTTGGTTTTTGAGGTTCTGGCTCTTCTGTAGGAGAATCATTAGCTGAATTCATCCATGATGGTTCTACGTCATTTTTGCTCACAATAAAAAACTCAAAATATCAATATAAATACTTATATTATAATAAAATTAACCAATGGTTAACTCTCAAGAAACTTACAAAGTTTTGCGATTGAACAGTTTAGACAATCTGGTTTTCTTGCTTTACAAATATATCTTCCATGTAAGATTAGCCAATGATGAGCATGTAACTTCCATTTATCAGGGATAATGTTATTTAGCTCTATTTCTACAGATTTTGGATTTTTTCCAAAAGCTATTCCAAGTCTTTTACTAACTCTAAATACATGAGTATCCACAGCAATAACTGGGATTTTTTTAGCGCAATTTAAGAATACTCTTGCAGTTTTGCTGCCGACGCCAGGAAGTTTTTCTAATTCCTGTATGGTGGTTGGTATGGGTTTACTTATTAAAATCTCACTAAGTGCTATCAAGTTTTTTGCTTTATTGTTATATAGACCAATAGTTTTAATATATTTTTTTAGAGCCTCTAATCCTAAATTCTTTAAATCTTGAGGAGTTCCTACAACTTTAAAAAGCTCTGCAGTAGCTTTATTTACTCCCACATCGGTTGATTGAGCTGATAATATAATCGCAACTAATAAAGTAAAATCATTAATGTATTTGAGCTCTGTTTTGGGTTCGGGATTTGCTTTGGAAAGTATCGTAAAAATATGATCGATATTATTTTTCATAAAAATTATTTTGGAGTTTCTTTAAATATAATTTAATAATTATTCTATAGCCTTATTATATTAATAATTTTTTTTGAGGTCTATATGTGAGGCCGTTGCACGAGATCCAGATTTTCTCTCTAACACAAAAATCTATTTTCTAA
>CAYHIS010000008.1:0-50788 GCA_964356785.1 uncultured Rickettsiales bacterium | reverse complement strand
CTATGAGACCATTTGCTGATTCTATTAAATTCAATAAAGGAGCTTCATTATGATTGAAATTATAATAACGATTTTTACCAACTGGTAAATTACCAAATAATGTTTTTTGCTTTTTAGACTGATGATTATAAATATGAACTTCCATCATTGGTAAAAATTGAGCTATTGCGGATTTTCCTTCTTCTCCAATAACAAATTTTGAAGTGTCATCACCTTCTATCTGTAGTCCTAAGAAACTGCTTCCTTTTAATGCTTTTAAATGAAGATCGGCACCGAATGTTGCTGGTATTGGATAAGCATCATAGCGAAAATTACTTACTGTAAAGCAAGATCTGCCGCCATGCCATCGTCTGCCCTTACACCAAAAATTATTATCTTCATACTTCTCAATCTTATATACGCCATTAACAATATTTTGTCCTTTTGTATCTAATATAATTGGAACATTTGATTTGAAGTTTGGGGCATAAAGTAAATTTCCTTCCTCACTAACGATTTCTATCCCATTGTTTCCTGTAAACTCAGATAATACATAATCCCATGTTTCTTTTGTACTTGAACCGCTACCCCAATTTTGATGAACTCTGGTATATAATTCTCTTGGTAAAACAACTATCATCTCTCCAGCTCTTATGCCAATCTTATCTGCTGTGATTTGCGCTCCTTCGAAAGTGGCATTTTTTAGCGTATCTACCATAAATACACCTGTTAAGTTTAATTTGGGTAGATTGTTAGTATTTATACCGCTATCAATAAATAGATGACTTATTACAAATTCTCTTAAAGCCCCTGAAATAGCTCCCATAACAAAATTTTCACTTTTTATATTAAGGTTGCCGCTACCAATTATTTCTCCCATTTGAGCAAAATTTTGTGCTGATATAAATGTATTACCAATAACCTCAATAATAGCTTGATTGAACACATCGCCGTTAACTGTTAATTTAGTATCACTTAAAACAAGATGCACGGTATTTTCAATTGCTGGAATAGCTACGTTGCCTTCTAAGGTTAGTTTATCAAAAGCATTTATTCGTTCATTTACTGTAATGTTACCAAATGAAGTAATTTGTGCATTATCTGTCCATAAATTTCTTACATAAACATCGCCATAATTATCCACAGCTAATAGAGAGTTTTTATTCATTGTTAAATTCTTAAAACTTATCAAATCAGTTAGATTTACTTTTATGTTATGGCTTAAAAATAAGCCCTGATTAGTCCCTATATATCCATTATTAAACGACCAATTACCAACAAACTGGATACGGCTTCCTGTATCACTTGGTACTAAGTTTGTAATGGCAGAAGTTGCCATATTTGCTGTTAATTTAGCAGTATTATTACTTCCAGGTAACATAAAATTACCATGTAATTCATTCCCATGTTTCATATCGGAGATTAAAATTGTATCAGAAGTAGAATGAGTAAGAGTCCGAATATAAGCTAAGGTATTATTGTCTTGGTTCATAAAAAGAAATGAAGTATTGCTTGAGCTGCTAATGTTAGATAGAATAATGGAACCAGCATCTAAAACAAAGGCTTTCGCGGAAGTTGTTGCATTGTTTAAAAATAAATGCGTATTCTTAACTAATAGAGTGTTAACATCTAAGTTTGCGTCAATAGCTTCTATTATCCCGCCTCTACTTAATATAGAGCCAGAATAATAGATATGAACAATATCATTAACAAGTTTAACCCTAAGTTTATTCTGAGAGATAATATTACCATTCTTATCATTTAAGAAAAAAGATTTATCTCGAAAATCAAAATTCTTTACAACTGTAATATTTCCATCATTATAAAAAATACCATCGTTTAACCCTTTGGATAAAGCGCTAAAAGAAAGATTTATTGCTGACATTGTACCAAGACTACCAGAAGACGATCTAGTATAAATTTGTAAATCAGAACTCTCTAACGAATTAGAGATAATGCTCCCTTCACGATAGTTAAAAAAACCACTTACCATCATTTTATGAGGAGTATTATATGCGTTATTGCCAAATATAATTTCTCCGCGGTTATAAAAATTACCAGATGTTATAATATGAAATCTATTCGCCCCTAATATACCATATTGAAAGATTGTTAAATTTTTACTATGAGCGATTATCATACTGCTTGTGCTTATAAAATAACTATTTTCAAGTAAATACATCTCAGCATGGTCGCTATTATAACTAACAAAAGTTGAATTTGCGTTTAATTTGCCTGCATTATTAAGGCAGTTTACATCTGTAAGCTTTAATTCGTGAAATATGTTTAATTCTGTATCCTTTTCAATATTAAGATCACAATATTCTAAAGCACTAATATTTTTATTTATACCAAGAAATTCAATTTGGCCTACTGTAACAATACCACTCACCCACAGATTATTAATCTGCCGAAGCTCTAGAATCAAATTTCTAGGCAATATCACATTTTGTAAATATAATTGATATGATTTATTGTTTTGGTCATTTTTAACTACTATTCTATAATGATTAGGATTATCGTCTATAATCTCAAAATTATCTAAAATTATAAGTTGTGCAGCTAGATGCAAATTGCTCTTAAGAATAACTTTGCCTGAAAAGCATAAAATATCTTTATTATCTGTTTTATCTTCAATGCTTGAGTTATACTTAAGAAGTAAAGCCTGATTTTGTTGATCTAAACTGGCAATAATACCCAATTTCTTCAGATATAAGTAGGTCTGATTGAATAATTCTTCATTATATGTAAAAGAAATATTCAAAATATTTTGATTGAGTATAGACTCTTGATATATATTATTTAGGAAATAAGCTAAATCTTGGAAACTATCAACTTGCTTAAAACTTGGTGAAAGCCTCTCATTCGCAATAAATAAAGGATATTTAATATAAAATTCAGTAAATGGATCATATCCAGTTGCCGCAAGTTCATTTGATAAACCGGTTAATGCTATATTGTTATTTGACATAATATTTCTGCCCAAAAATAATTATTAAAATTCCTCATTCTCTTCTTGTGAGTTCTCACCTATAATTTTTGCACAAAAAACACCAGCATCACAAAGCTGCTTTCTAAAGCTATCGAACTCAGATATAGCATTTTTGAAGCTTGCTTCAGTAGTCTCAAGCTTAGCTTTGTAGTCACTATTTTGATCAGTAAGCTGTTTATTTAACTCTGTTAGAACTGATATTTGATTGATTGTTTGTTGCTTAAAATTCTCGGAATTTTGTTTGAGCTCTTCATGTTGCTCTTTTATAACTTTCTCTCTTTCTCTCTGTTTTACTAAAGCAAGAAATCCTTTAGGTACTGGTTCACCGTTATTATGCATAACCTCAAAAGCTTGAAATAAATCCTGATTGAGTTCAAGATTATCGCTGCTAAAATCGCACGCCTCTCTAAAATTGGGGAATTTTCTCAATATCCCCGCTAAGTCTTTTTCTTCCCTAACTGCGCTCAAGATATTTACTACAGCGTCGTGGCACAGACCTAGTGATTCACGAACGCACTTTTCCATCCAAGCTTTAATGTTATCTGTCATTGGAATTATGTGGATTCCCTTGTTAAAGTATAAAACTTAATTTTAGTAGAATTACTAGTTGCGCTTATAGATGAACAATTAAATATAGATTCATTAAGAAAATAATAAGGATCTTCGTTATGGAGCATAGAGACAACCTCACTCTTTATACTCCTTTGTTTGTATCAAAATTAAAATTTAGCACTCGCCATATAATTGTGTCAAGTAATATTTATTATCTACCATGAGTTGTATTGCGAGAAATAGACTTTTATCTTCACTTTGTTCTAACCTGATGTCATTCATTAATTTTTTCTTTTACTGAAGAAATCGGAGAGTTGTTTTATATGTCCAATTTCATAAAGTTGCATTTTGCTATCGGTGAACTTTGTTCCAAAAGGGACTATAGCGGAAGTAAATCCAAGTTTAAGAGCTTCTTTAAGTCTTGTTTCTGCATGGCTTACTTTTCTAATTTCTCCAGATAAACCAATTTCACCAAATATTATAGAATTCTCAATACTTGGAGTGTTTGAAGATGAGGAGAGCAGGGCGGTTGCAACTGCTAGATCCGCTGCTGGTTCATTGATCTTTAATCCACCTACAATATTTAAATATACTTCTTTATCATATAGACTTAAGCCATATCTTACACCTAAAACCGCTATAATCATTGAAAGTCTGTTTAAATCCCAACCTACAACTGATCTTCTTGGGGTGGGAATAAAGGAGGGAGCTATAAGCCCTTGGATTTCGACTAGCACCGGGCGCGTTCCTTCAATTCCTGCAAATACACTTGAGCCACTAACTCTACGTTCAGAAGGGGATAAGAATAGTTCAGATGGATTGGGAACTTCTTTAAGGCCGAGTTCATGCATTTCAAATACGCCAATTTCATTGATTCCGCCAAATCTATTTTTTACAGCTCTTAAAATCCGGAAATGATGCCCTCTCTCGCCTTCAAAATAAAGAACAGTATCTACCATATGTTCTAAAACTTTAGGTCCTGCAAGTTGGCCATCTTTAGTGACATGACCAACAATTAAAACTATCACTCCTTTAGATTTTGCATAATTTACAATTTCATGGGAAGCTGCTTTAACTTGTGAAACCGTTCCTGGCGCGGAATTAAGTTCATTTGTATACATAGTTTGAATAGAATCTATAACAACTAAATCTATTTTACTATCTTGGCCTAGGAGGGCCATAATATCATTAATATTAGTAGCTGATAGTAATTTCACAGGAGATTCGGAAAGCCCAAGTCTTCTAGCTCTTAACTTAATCTGTTCTGTAGATTCTTCTCCGGAAACATAAGCGCAATTTAAATTATTAGCACTTAATTTCGAAACTAGCTGAAGAAGTAATGTAGACTTACCTATTCCAGGGTCTCCACCTATTAAAATAGCAGAGCCTCTAACCAAACCACCACCAAGAACCCTATCTAATTCAGATACACTTGTTGGAATTCTGCTATATTCATTTATATCCGCACAAAGACTATGAAAAGATAAATTACTATTTACAGCTGAGGGTTTGTCAAGTGATGATTTATTAACTACCTCTTCTTGTAGGCAGTTCCATTCACCACAATCTTCACATTTACCAGACCATTTTGGATGGATGGAGCCGCAGCTTTGGCATATATAGCAAGTTTTATTCTTAGACATTATTTTATAGACAAATTAGAATAGCTGGTTATGATAGTCTTATTTAACAATAGTATAAATATAAATATTATGAATCAAGTTATTATTACAACTTTTTACCATTTTATAAATTTACCTAACTATGAATCTTTAAAAGAACCCTTGCTAAATTTCTGTAAAGATAATGGCCTAAAAGGCACTATTTTAGTTGCTAGAGAAGGGGTGAATTCAACAATCTCTGGAACAAGAGATGGGATTGATAAGCTTTATATATATTTAAGAGATGATTTTGGTATAACAGATTTAGTTTATAAAGAAAGCTTTCATGAGAATCAACCATTTCAAAAAATGAAAGTTAATCTAAAGAAAGAGATAGTTGCTTTAGGCGTTGAAGATTTGGACGTTGAAAATCTAAAAGGTGAATATATATCTCCAAAAGATTGGGATGATTTTATATCTAGAGAAGATGTTATTGTAATTGATACTAGAAATAAATATGAAACTTTAATTGGAAGTTTTGATAATGCCATCGACCCTAAAACCGCTACATTTAGACAATTTCCAAAATGGGTGAAAGATAACTTAGATGAAGTTTCAAAAGAGCAAAAAATTGCTATGTTTTGTACAGGTGGTGTTAGATGTGAAAAATCCACTGCTTTTCTTAAAGCCAAGGGCTTTAAGAATGTTTATCATTTAGAAGGTGGAATCTTAAAGTATTTTGAAGATACTGAAGCAAAAGCATGGCATGGAAGTTGCTTTGTGTTTGATGATAGGGTTGCATTAAATAAGCAATTAGTCAGCGATCAAGATCTTCAATGCGGAAAATGTGAGAAGCATTTAGATACGGATGATCTTCGTAGATCAGCGCTTAGTGAGAAAATGATTTGTATAGAATGTGTATGTACTCAGTGAAAATGAAAAATTGCTACGTCTCTATTAAATCCTGCGCATGCTCATTGAGGCTAGAGTCAATTGCGCTGCTCGTATTTAAAGAATCCTTGCACTTTTTCATTTTGACTTTCGTCCATAGTTTTTCATTTATGAGGTATATACTCTATGTCTAAAGCGCATATAATAGTAATTGGTAATGAAAAAGGTGGGGCTGGTAAAACCACTACTTCGATGCATTTAATTACTAGTTTGCTTCATTTAGGATTTAAAGTTTCTTCTATAGATGTGGATTGCAGGCAAAAATCATTATCTCGTTATTTAGAAAATAGAAATACTTATTCAGCAAAGCATAACTTAAATTTATATTCGCCAAAACATTTTACATTGGATGCTACTGCGGATCACGAAGATGATATTGAGAAGTTAAATAATTTTATAGAAAAAGAATTAGAAAACAGCGATTTTCTTTTAATTGATACACCAGGAAGCAATACTCCGCTTTCAAGCTTCGCTCATTCTAAAGCGGATAGTATAATAACACCAATAAATGATAGTTTTTTAGATTTAGATGTAATTGCCCAGATAGAAGCTGATAGTTTAAAAATTATTCGTCCAAGTTTTTATTCGCAGGCAATCTGGGAACAAAAAATGCAGAAAGCCAAAAGAGAGCAGGGTGAAATTAATTGGTTAGTTATTAGAAATCGTGTAAGCTCTATTGATGCAAAAAATAAGCAGAAAATGTCTGATGTTTTGGAAAGACTTTCAAGTAGACTTGGATTTAGAGTAGCCATGGGTTTTAATGAGAGAGTGATTTATCGTGAACTTTTTTTACATGGTTTGACTTTACTGGATATTAAGCCTGGTATCACTGATATAAACTTGAGCTTGTCGCATATTACAGCGAAACAAGAATTGAATAATTTACTAAGACAAATAAACGTAGCTAAATTAAATGAAGTATTAGCTACACTAGAGGGGAAATAATGAGTTTTGATATTAAAAAACATAAAAAGGATTTAATTTTTATACCTCTTGGCGGTGCTGGAGAAATTGGTATGAATGTCAATTTATACCAGTATCAGGGAAAATGGTTGATAGCTGATTTAGGAGCTGGCTTTGCAGATGATTATTATCCAGGAATAGATTTAATTGTTGCAGAAATAAATTATATAAGCAAACAGAGAGAAAATGTTTTAGGAATTGTTTTAACTCACGCTCATGAAGACCATTTAGGTGCTGTCCAATATTTATGGAGAGAACTGCGTTGTCCAATTTACGCTACTAAATTCACTGCAAATTTCTTAAGAGCAAAGCTTAAAGAAACAGCATTTGCAAATGAAATTAAAATAATTGAAATTGAAGAGAAGAAAATATTTGAGATTGGTCCTTTCTCAATTGAGACTGTGCCTATAACTCACTCAACACCTGAAATGCAAGCCTTAATGATTCGTACAGAGGTTGGGAATGTATTTCATACCGGGGACTGGAAGTTTGATCCAGATCCTCTAGTAGGGCTCAAGACGGATTTTGATTCCTTAAAGAAGATAGGTGACGAAGGAGTTCTGGCTTTAATTGGTGATTCAACCAATGTGTTTAATGATACTCATTCAGGATCAGAAGGGGATTTAAGAAAGAGTTTAGTAGAGCTGGTAAAGGCATGTAAGAAGCTTGCAGTGGTTACAACTTTTGCTTCTAACGTTGCAAGAATTGAGACTATAATAAAAGCAGGTGAAGCAGCTGGTCGTAAAATCGTAATGGCTGGTAGAAGTTTGTGGAGAATATTAGAGGCAGCTCAAGCAAGTGGATATTTATTAGACTTACCTCAAATATATAAACCAAATGAAGTTGGTAAAATAGCAAGAGAGAAATTACTTGTTATTTCAACTGGGTGTCAAGGTGAGCCAATGGCTGCCACTACTAAAATGGTAAATAAAACTCATCCTGATTTAAGGCTTTCTCCTGGGGATACAGTTATTTTTTCATCAAAAATTATTCCTGGTAATGAAAAATCTATATTTAGATTGTTAAATCAATTAGTTGAGCAAGGGGTTGAGGTTCTAACTGAAAAAGATCATTTTGTTCATGTTTCAGGTCATCCTTCTCAAACTGAACTTAAAAGAATGTATGAGCTTGTTCGTCCAAAAGTTGCCATTCCAGTGCATGGAGAATTAATGCATATACATGAGCATGCAAAGCTTGCTCTAGAATGGGGCGTTAGTCAATCTCTTCAAGTTAAGAATGGGGATGTTGTAATGCTTTCTCAGGAGAAAACTGAGATTATAGGTAAAGTGGAATCCGGATATTTAGGAATTGATGGTAATTTCTTACTTCCTGGAAACTCCAGCATCTTAAAAATGCGTAGAAGAATGAAGGAGTCTGGTGTTATTTTCGCAGTTTTGATTCTGAATCATAAAAATCAGATCATAATGCCGCCAATTATAAAAGCCCCTGGAGCTCTTGATCAAGAAGATGATAAGGTTATTTTTGATGCTATTGCCAAAGAAATACATAAAGCCTTTTCCTCTCTTCTTGAAGTAAATTCAAATAGAAGACAGAGAAGTGATGTTATTGAAAATGCTGCTCGTTCTGCTATCCGTAAAGTTCTAAAAAAAGAAGTCGGTAAATCTCCAACTATTGAACTTGAATTAGTTTATATAGATTGATTTTTATGAAATAGCTAACGAAGTTCTAATGGTATATTAAATTTAATATTTTCCTCAATTAAATCTAGTTTATGTATTGTGGTTCTAAATTTTGTACTTAAGAAATCTACCGCCTCTATTACAAGAGATTCAGGGGCTGATGCTCCGGCAGTTATACCCACTTTATTTATTTTATTGAACCATTCCAAGTTAATGTCTTGGAAGCTATTAATTAAATAAGACCTTCTTCCAAGTTCAAGACCAATATCTTTTAACCTATTTGAGTTTGAGCTATTTTGAGCTCCTATTACTAAAATCAAATCAACAATCCTTGCCATTTCTTTAGCGGCATTTTGTCTATTTTGAGTTGCATAGCATATATTTTTTGTATCTGGACCTTCAATTTGTGGAAATCTCTCTTTAAGTTTTTCTATTATATTTTTAGTATCATCTAGGCTTAAAGTTGTTTGAGTTACATAAGCTAGCTCTTCATCTGCTTTAAAATTTAGTTTATCTATATCTTCTCTTGAAGATATTAGAGTTACTGAAGATTTTACTCTGCCCGATGTTCCCTCTACTTCAGGGTGTCCAGCATGCCCGATTAAAATAATTTTTTTTCCTTTCTTCTCATGTCTTTGCGCTTCTAAATGTACTTTAGTTACTAAAGGGCAGGTTGCATCTAATATTTTAAGATTATAGTCTTTTGCTAAATCTTCTATTTTTTCTGAAACTCCATGAGCGCTAAATATTATTATTGAATTCTCTGGAACCTCATTAACTTCCTTCACGAAAACTGCGCCTTTTTTACGAAGATTCTCAACTACAATTTTATTATGGACTATTTCATGACGCACGTAAATGGGGGCACCATATTTCTCAAGAGCTTTTTCTACAATACTTATAGCTCGTTCAACACCGGCACAAAAGCCCCTTGGGCTAACTAAATATATGTCAAGATTCATTACTTTATTATTTTTTCAATATATTCTTTGGATTGCATTTCATGTAGTCTAGACATAGTTCTTAGAAATTCAAAATGCCATTTTCCTGATTTATATATAGATTCTATATCAGTTCTTGCGCTACATATCAAAGTTTTTTTATACTCATAAATTGTATCAATTAAATTAATAAATCTTCTTGCTTCATTATGTTCATCTGATGATAGTTCAGGAATTTCGCTAATAATAATTATATTAAATTCTTGGCATACTTCTCTATAATCACTAGCTGACATTGGGCCTCTGCAGAGTTGGTCAAAGCTAAATACGCTACAGTCCTGCGCTGTGATAGGGCAGATTAATTCTCTTGAATTTATAGTTATTAGTTTATTTTCTGGAACGCTATTATTAGTAAGTTTTAAAAAGCTTTCTAATATGAATTTCTGAGAATCCATGGGTTCATTATAAATATAATATGTTGTTTCCAGAGATTTGATCTTATTTCTTCGATAGTCATATTTTGATTTTAATTTTAAAACTTCAAATTTATCTTTAATTAGATTGATAAAGGGAAGAAAAGATTCTCTTTGCAGCCCATCTTGATAAAGATCTTCTGGGGCAAAATTAGAGGTGACTAATATGATGATATTTTGTTTTAACAATTCTTGGAATAATTGCCCAACTACCATAGCATCTGCTATATCATTGATTTGTAATTCATCAAGATAGATAACTTGATATTGCTTAGCTATATATTCAGCTGCTAGTTTTAAAAGATCGGTTTTCTTCTTAAGTTTTGGAGAGTTTTTTAATTTATGTAAATATTCGTGAATTTCGGTAATAAAAGCATGATAATGAATTTTGTGTTTTTTATTTATTTTTAGTTGTTCGTAGAATAGATCCATTAGCATTGTTTTACCGGTGCCTACAGAGCCGTGTAAATACGCTCCATTAGGTGAGGTTTTGGACCCAAAAATAGTTTTTTTATAAAATTGTTCTATTCTTTGATTAAAATTCACTAAGGATACAAGTATATCTTCTTGAGCTTCATCTAGTTTTATATTATCTTTTATTAATTCTTGAGTGTAGTTATCTAGTTTCATTTATGTCTAATTTTAATCTTATTGGCAACCCGCAAGCTTGGCATAATTTAGTTAATGATTATTTAACTGGTCATATGGCGCATGCATATATTTTTGCTGGTATACAAGGTATTGGTAAAGCTTTAGTGGCAAAAGAATATATTAAATATATTTTAAATGCAAATGAGATACTATCTGAAAGAATAGATAATAATAATTTTCTTGATTTTTTGTATATTACAAAAGAAGAAAAACAAGAGATTTCTATAGATAAAATAAGGGAAGCACTTGAGTTTTTAATGCTTACCCCAATGGAATGTGATAAAAAATTTATTATAATAGACTCAGCTGATGATTTGAATGTTAATGCTTCTAATGCTCTTTTAAAAATCCTTGAAGAACCAACAAAAAATACTTATTTATTTTTAGTTTGCCATTCCCCTAGTAAATTATTGCGCACTATCAAATCACGTTGCCGAATGATAAAGTTTTTTCCTTTATCTAACAAAGAAATCAGTGCCATAAGTGGAAATAATGTAATGGAAGATTTTGCAGCTGGTTCGTTAAAAAAGTCTAAGCAAGGTGATGTAATTAAATTATATGAAAATCTTTTAATGTTATTAAAAACAAATAACATTGCAGAGATAAATAAATTTTCTGATAAAATAGCAAAACGCCAAGACGAATGGGAGTTGGTAATTGATTTGCTTTCTTATATTATAAATAGATGCGCTAAGCTAAATTTTATTAAGCTGAGTGAATTAGAAAAAGATTTCTTACCAGAATTAGCGCAAAGAAAAACCGTCGAACAATGGCTTAATTTATATAATGAACTACATGAAAATATTAGACTTCTAAATATATTTAATCTTGATAAGAAAAATACATTTCTGACGATTTTTCAAAAAATACAAAGATAAGAACATTGCATGAATTACATTAATATTAACTAGCTCTTGAATAAAGCTAAGTAAAATATTAGAATGACAGAGAATCTAACTTAAAGAAAGAGGTTAATATGAGTAAAAAAATGCTTGGTTTTATGGTGGCAATCAGTCTAGCCTTAATTATAGTCTCGTTATATTTTATTAAAACTTTAGATCCAGGAGAAAAGCCAAAACCCGTATCTGATGTGATTAATGTTACTTCTTTAAATATAAAAGCCGATGATAGCTTTAAATTAACTTATTCAACAGGAGAAGATTTTACTTTTGAAAGTTTAAAAGGAAAATATAGTATCATTTATTTTGGCTTTGCCAATTGTCCTGATATATGCCCTGCAACTTTGAGTAAAATGCAAGAAGCATCAGAAGCTATAGGAAGTAAAGATAACTTACAATTTATTTTTGTTTCTATTGATCCTGAAAGAGATAGTAATGAAAACTTAACTAGGTTTATCTCAAATTTTGGTACTAATATTAAGGCTGTTAGCGGAGAAAAAGATGAGCTTGATAAGCTTGTTACTTCACTCAAGGTTTATTATGCAAAAGCAGATGGAGATAAAGATTCAAATGATTATTATGTGGATCATTCATCTTTTGTATATTTACTAAATCCTGAAGGCTCTCTTATAACTCAATTTTCTGCTGAGGTTACTCCAAAGAATATGGCAAATGAGATAGAAAAAACTCTTCAAATAGAAAAATAATGTTTGATATTGGTTTTTCAGAGATCATAGTAATCATAATAGTTGCTTGTATTGTTCTTGATATTAAAGATATTTCTAAAGTGATTAAAGCCCTAAAAAAGTTCATTAGATTCTCAAATGAAATGGTTGATGAAGTAAAGAAAATTTTTGATAATCTTGATCAAGAAGGGAGAAAAATCATTGACTTAGAAGGAAATGAGCAAATCACGTATGATCTTGACGATATTACTCCCGATATAAAAGACAGTAAAAATGAAAAAAATTAGTTTTGCTAAGCATTTAGATGAGCTGAAGCTTCGTTTGATATATACAAGTATCATATTCAGCTTAAGCTTTGCTGTTTCTTATTATTTTGCAGAAGATATTTATAAGTTTCTGTTAGAGCCATTAATTATAAAATGGGACAGGCCTGATAGGCAGATGATTTACACAAATCTAACAGAGATTTTTTTTAGCTATATAAAATTGGCTTACTATTTGGCCCTAGCCATAACAATTCCATTTTTTATTTGTCAAACATATATATTTATTGCGCCTGGTTTGTATAAATATGAAAAAAGATCTATCTTGCCTTTTTTAATAGTTTCTCCTATATTATTCATATTAGGAGCAATCTTTGTTTATTATGTAATTTTTCCGTTAGCCTGGAAGTTTTTTTTAAGCTTTGAACAGGTGGGCGTTTTACCCATGCGTTTAGAGGCTAAGGTAAGTGAATATTTAAATATTACAATAAACATGATGATAGCATTTGGTATAGCATTTCAGCTGCCAGTTTTTTTGATATTATTAGCTAGAATTGGTTTAGTCACCGCTGAATCATTGATAGAAAAAAGAAAGTTTTCTATAGTAATAATTTTTATACTAGCTGCCATACTAACTCCTCCTGATGCGATAAGTCAAATAGGGCTTGCTTTACCAATGATAATTCTTTATGAATTATCAATTTTTGTAATTCGTAAATATAAAGGAAGTGAATAAAAATGCATGATATTAAATGGATAAGAGAAAATCCAAGTGAATTTGATGAAGCGTTAAAAAAGAGGGGGCTTCACTCTAGTTCACAGAACATTCTTGCTCTAGATGAGTCAAAAAGACAGTTAGTAACTTTGATTCAGAGATTAAATGCTGCTAAAAAAGAGAAGGCAGCGATTATTGCAAAATGTTCTAATCCTAATCATCCTGAACTAAAAGAAGTAAGGCGCGATGCAAATCATATAAAGGATAAGCTTGTTCAACTAGAAACTCAATTAAATGAAGAAGTTGAGCTTGATAATATTTTAGCTACTTTACCTAATATTCCAGCAGAAGAAGTTCCTTTAGGGAAAGATGAGAAAGATAATATTGAAATTAGAAAATGGGGTTCTATTCCTAAATTTGACTTTACTCCAAAGACTCATTTTGAATTAGGTGAGAATCTTGGAATGATGGATTTTGAGCAAACAGCTAAAATTTCTGGTAGTAGATTCGTTACATTAAAATCTGGTCTAGCAAGATTAGAGAGGGCGTTAGCTAATTTTATGTTAGATATGCATACAATTAAATATGGATACACGGAGGTTAACCCGCCATTGCTTGTGCGTGATGCAGCAATGTTTGGAGTAGGGCAATTGCCAAAATTTGCAGAAGAATCATTTGCTACAACTGATGGATATAGATTAATTCCAACCTCGGAGGTTTCTTTAACAAACTTAGTTGCCAATAAACAGGTTGAATTTAATCAACTTCCGTTAAGATTCACGGCTTATACTCCATGTTTTAGATCTGAAGCTGGTGCCGCTGGGAAAGATACTAGAGGGATGATCAGGCAGCATCAATTCTCAAAAGTAGAATTAGTTAGTATTACTTCGGCTGAAGAATCTGAAAAAGAACATGAAAGAATGACTCAGATTGCTGAGGAAGTGTTAAAGTCCTTGGGGTTACCTTATAGGGTGGTTTTATTATGTAGTGGAGATATGGGATTTTCTGCGAAGAAAACTTATGATCTGGAGGTTTGGTTACCTAGTCAAGATAAATATCGTGAGATATCTAGCTGTTCAAACTGTGGGGATTTTCAGGCAAGACGTTTAAAAGCGAGATATGTTTGTAATAAAACTCGTGAGAAAAATTTTGTTCACACGTTGAATGGTTCTGCGTTGGCTATTGGTAGAACTATAATTGCGATTTTAGAAAATTATCAACAAGAAGATGGTAGCGTAATGGTTCCAAAAGTTTTAATCCCATATATGGGTGGAATTGAAAAAATAGATAATATCAAAGGTTAATAAATTTACGAACTTTACCATTGACAATCAGTAAAATTATTAATATAATGCAATCAATAGTTAATTAATATTAATATTTAATTAAACTAAATTAAGGGTTTTAAAACATGATAAAAAAAATAATTTCAGCAAGTTTAATTGCAGCAACTGCTTTAACAACTTGTGTAGTGATAGCTGATGAAGAAATGCCATCAAGTGATGGTATATATATCCAGTTAGATGCTGGTACTTCATTGGGCAGAGCTCCAAATAGTGATTTTGGTAAAAACAAAGTTGGAAGCTCAGGGTTATATGGTGGAGAAATAGGTTATCAATTTAATGAATATCTTCGCATGGGTCTAGGTGTAGATTATAGAAATCAATATAGCTTCAGCGTAACTGATTCTGTTCCTCCAGGAACAGCAAATACTCCTTGGAAAGTGAATTCATTAGCTATAATGGCAAATTTTTATTATGACATTACAAATAATAACGGCTTTATACCATATGTAGTTTTTGGTGCAGGTATGGCACAAAACACAGTGAAAGACACTATACAGACAACTTCTGGAGGGAAGAGTACATTAATTCCTGGTAAAAAGACTAATGATTTTGCTTATAAGGCAGGCTTAGGCGTGAGATATGAGATTAGTAAAAATATTCTTGCAGGGCTTCAATATCAGTATATTGATCTTGGTAAAATCAAATCAGGTACTGATGCTAATAACACAACAGCTAATACTGGAAAGTTAAGAGCTAACGAGTTTTTAGCTGTATTTACATATAAGTTTTAATAGTTTAGAGGTTTTTAAATGGCGCGTATATCTATATCAAATAAAGAAAATTTAGATAAAGAACTTATTAAAAAGGCTGCTTCAGATTATTTACAAGGCAATCAATATAAGAGTCTAGTTGTAGATTTTGATATTAAAGCTGGAGATAAAGAAAATATTGATTCAATTTTAAATGATTTCAAAGTTAACACTTGTAGTCCAGTTGCGATAAATAATTTAAGTAAACAATATGGAGCTAACTTAAAAGCTTTAGAGATTCATGCAAATATTGATAATTCAGTATGTACAAAATTTGCTAATGATGCATTATTTGTCATGCAATGTGAAAAACTAGGTGGAGATATTTCTCTTGATTCTTGTGGAAATGGGTCTGTAGAAGTTTCTGGTATTGATAGCGGTTTTACAGCTGTGCACTATTGTTGCTCAAACTAGTAAATATAAAAATTTTTTGTAAAGCATTTCTTAACTAATTTTTTATAAGAATATTCTGGTCAATTTTTTTAAGTTGGCCAGTTTTTTTATTAATTGAATTAAGGAATATTTTTATTATGAATGAAGATCTAGAACAAACAGTAGTAGAAACAGTTGAAGAAACTCCAGTAATTGAGGTGGTTGCAGAAGTAGTTGTAGAAGAGGCTCCAGTAGCTGAAGTAGTTGAGGAAGCGGTAGTTGAAGAAACTCCAGCAGCTGAAGTAGTGGCAGAAGAAGTGGTAGAAATTACTCCAGTAATTGAGGTGGTTGCAGAAGTAGTTGTAGAAGAGATTTTAGTAGCAACAGAAGAAGCTCCAGTAGCTGAAGCAGTGGAAGAAGAAGTGGTGGAAATTACTCCTGAGTTAGCAAAAGATTTAGCTCTAGAGGATTTAGTGTCTCAACCAACTGAAGTAGCTCCAACATGTGCTGGTGATATACTAACAATAGGTGGGCATAATTATTGCTTAACAAGTATGGAAGCTTAATTGAATAATTATTTTTATTGTTCCCAGTCTTTCGTAAATGTTAGGCTGGTTTTTTTATTTGAAAAAACTAGTAATAATTGTTACTTTAAGAGATATTCAAATATAAAGCTTTAAGAAAATGAATAATGAGCAATATCGTCTGATGGCAAATGCTATTAGATTTTTATCTATAGATGCTATAGAAAAGGCAAATTCTGGGCATCCCGGGATTGTAATGGGTATGGCAGATGTTGCTACTATTCTTTTTTCAGAATTCTTAAAATTCGATCCTAATAATCCTAATTGGCCGGATAGAGATAGGTTCGTTTTATCTGCTGGCCATGGTTCAATGTTACTCTATTCTATTTTATATCTTACTGGGTATAAAGATATCACTCTTGAGGATATAAAAAATTTTCGTCAATTAGGTAGTAAGACTGCCGGTCATCCAGAACATAATTTGCTTGCAGGAGTGGAAACTACAACTGGTCCTTTGGGGCAGGGGCTTGCAAATAGCGTTGGAATGGCAATAGCTGAAAAATTATTAGTTGCTAGAGATCAAGCTCAAGGACATTATACCTATGTGATAGTTGGGGATGGTTGCTTAATGGAAGGAATTTCCCAAGAGTCTATAAGCTTAGCTGGTCATTTGAATTTAAATAAGCTAATAGTTTTATTTGATGATAATAAAATTTCTATTGATGGACCAACTAGTTTAACAACTTCAGATGATACAGAAGCAAGGTTTAAAGCGGTAGGATGGAATGTTGATAAAATAGATGGACATAATTTTGATCAAATTAGAGAAAGTTTAGAAAAGGCAGAAACTTCAGACAAACCAACGTTAATTGCTTGTAGAACCATTATAGGATTTGGGTCTCCAAATAAAGCTGGCACTGAGCAATGTCATGGATCGGCTTTAGGAAAAGACGAAGTTAAAAAAACAAGAGAAGCTTTAGGATGGAATTATAATTCATTTGAAGTACCAGAGGATATTTTAAAGCTTTGGCGTGGGATAGGTAAACGTCATATTGAAGCTTCAGCTGAAGCATCCAGTGGATCCTTCGACGCTGCACTCAATTGGAAACAAGATTTACTAAGCTTGAAAAATAACTTTATTGGCAAAAAAATTGCTACACGTAAAGCTTCAGGAATGGCTCTAGAAGCTCTATCTAAAAATATACCATATTTAATTGGAGGTTCAGCGGATTTAAGCTCTTCAAACAATACAAAGCCTGAAGATTTTAAACCTATAACAAAAGATGATTTTTCTGGAAGATATATTTATTATGGCGTACGTGAGCATGCTATGGCTGCTATAATGAATGGCATAGCACTTCATAAGAATTTTATACCTTATGCCGGAACATTTCTAGTATTTACAGATTATTGCAGACCAGCAATTCGTTTAAGCGCATTGATGGAACTACAAGTTTTTTATATTATGACGCATGATTCAATAGGGCTTGGAGAAGATGGGCCAACTCATCAACCAGTTGAGCATTTAGCGGCTTTAAGAGCTATTCCAAATCTTTACGTATTTCGCCCAGCTTGTGGAGTTGAAGTAGCAGAATGTTATGAAATAGCAATAGAAATGAAAACTGCTCCAAGCTTATTTTCTCTAACAAGGCAAGATATACCTTGCGTTAGAAAAGATGTTGCAGATAATAAATCTAGGTTTGGAGCTTATATTATATCAGAATTCGAAAGCGAACTTAAAGTTACGATATTTGCAACTGGATCAGAAGTTTTAATCGCGCTTGAAGCTCAGGAAATTCTTCATTCCAAAGCTATTGGCACTAGAGTGGTGTCCATTCCATGCTTTGAGATTTTTGATCAGCAATCTATGGAATATCAGTCAAATTTATTAGATAATTCTAGTATTAAAGTTGCAATTGAAGCTGGAATTAAACAAGGCTGGGAGAAATACATAGATAGAGATGGAATATTCATTGGGATGAATAGTTTTGGAGCCTCGGCTAAAGCAGAAGATTTATATCAACATTTTCAAATTACTGCTGAAAAAATAGTTTCCTCTATTTTAAATAAACTTGTTTCAAAGAATTAAAGAGCTATTTATGAGTTTACTACAAATTTCCGAACCTAATACAAAACCTAACTATTCTAAAGAATATGCTATTGGCATTGATCTTGGTACAACAAATTCAGTAGTTGCTTGCTATCGTCATGTTGAACGAAGTGAAACATCCAGTAATAGATCCTTCGACTACGCTCAGGATGACGCTCGTCAGGTTGAAGTATTAGGGCCAATTTTACCTTCAATATATGAAAAAATAAGATCGGTTAAGCGATTGATGGGTACCAATCAAAAAATAGATATTAATGAGGCCCAAATTTCTGCTGTTGAAGTTTCATCAAAAATTCTAGAAAAATTAAAAAAACAAGCAGAAGATATTTTAGGAGAAAAAGTTTCTAAAGCTGTTATTACTGTACCTGCGCATTTTGATAATGCTGCAAGAAATGATACTAAGGCTGCAGCTTATATAGCAGGATTGGATATTTTAAGACTCATTAATGAACCAACCGCAGCTGCGGTTGCATATGGTTTAGACGAGAAAGCCGAAGGAATTTACCTAATATATGATTTTGGTGGTGGAACTTTCGATGTTTCTATTTTAAGAATGGAGAAGGGGGTGTTTCAAGTTATAGCAACTGGTGGAGATAGAGATTTAGGTGGTGACGATATTGATTATAAGATCATGGATCATTTAAATATGAAAGAAGATCAATATTTTTTAGCACGTAGCGCAAAAGAGACTTTATCTCATAAAGATATTTGGCAAGATTCAAATTATTCATTATCTAGAGAAGACTTGGAAATTCTAATTCATCCATTAATAGCTAAAACTATCAAGATCTGTGAGCAAACTATTTTAGAAAGTAAAATTGATCCTAAAACAATAAAAGAAATAGTTTTAGTAGGTGGATCAACTAGAATCCCTCTACTTAAAAAAATGATTACAGAATCTATAAAAAAACCTTTAGATAATATTGATCCAGATAGAGTGGTGGCCATAGGAGCCGCTGTGCAGGCAGATGCCTTAGTTCATGGATCCAGTAATTTACTTATTGATGTTAGTTCTCTTTCAATAGGTCTTGAAGTTATGGGGGGAATAAATGAAAAAATTATCAATAAAAATTCTCCAATTCCATATAATGTTAAAAAAGCATTTACAACTTATCAAAATGGGCAAACTGGCATAATTTTCCATATAGTGCAGGGTGAAAGGGAAATGGCAGTTGATTGTAGATCTTTAGCTAAATTTGAGCTTAAGAATATTCCACCAATGAAAGCAGGAGTGCCTAAAGTGGAGGTAATTTTCTCACTTGATGCAGATGGATTACTAACTATTTCTGCAAAAGAGCTTTTTAGTGGCACCCAGCAAATTGTTGAAGTGAAGCCTACATATGGACTTAACAAACAAGAGGTCGAAAATATGATTGAGCAATCATATATAAATGCAAAAAAAGATATGCTAGCACTTAACCTTGCTAAACATAAGGTTATAGCTCAAACTAATATAAAAAATTTATTAGAAGCAATTGAAGAAGATAAAGAAATATTAGATAGATCGCAAAGACAAGAATTATTATCTCTGGTTACCGAATTAGAAATAATTCTAAATACTGAAGATACTAAAAAAATTGAAGAAGCGAACCTAAACTTAGAAAAAAAATCCGCAAGCTTTATTCAAGCAAGATTAAATCAGAAAATAAACCTAGCCCTTAGGGGTAAAAAATTAACCTAAAGTTAATAAGTTCTCTCTAAAATTTAAGAGTCGGAACTCGTCATACTGAACCGTAGGTGAAGTATCCAGAATAAATAGCATTTAACCGCAGGTTACTTTGTTCCCTGGATGTTTCGGCTATGCCTCAACATGACGAATAGTCGTCATCCTGAGTAAAACGAAGGATCCAGGTATAATATAGAGGAATTTATGTCTAAAAAAAAAGGTACTAATTCTAGAGAAATTGAGATGGTTAATCTTGAGGAATTAAAGCTAAAGCAGCAAGTACTCTTAAGTATGCTTTCTTTACCTGAATTTAGTGATAAGGATATAATAAAAATCAAAGAGTTATTAAAAAACTTTGATGATGAGGCGACAAAGAGAGAAGTTTTTAATATAGCCTTACAAAGAAAAGATCTAAATCTATTAGACGCAATTAACGATGTTTATCCAAGTGCAACTTATGAAGCAACTATAAGAAATAAATTATATGATATTTTATTGCAAAACGATGATCCGCAAAAATTGACTACAGAACAATTTAAATTAATGCAAAAACATAAAATTATAGAAAGAAATGATATGAAGAACATTACAATAACTGTTCCGCCATTATTATATTATGTACAAAAATATAAAGAAGCTCAAAGTCAAGATGAAAAAAATAAGATTTTTAAAATAATTAGTGGGACATTTCAAGATTTTCAAAATCCAACAAATGATAAAAAATATAAAAGAAAATTTAGTGGCAGTATAAATCCTTATGATGAGAGCCTTTCAACAAGCGGTAAAAAAGAATCACCATATGCATTGGCTGAACGAGAAGGATTAACAGATATTACAAAGCTAATGGATCAATATTTTCCAGATAAATTAAATTCTAAAGAGTTAGCTGCAAAAAAAGCCGTAGAAAATTATCTTGGTAATAATGACAGAGGTAAGAATTTTGCCGTATTTAAGCAGTATCTTGCAAATGGAGGTAACCCAAATTTAATTTTTGATAGTAAAACGGGCAATACATTGTTGCATGAAGCTGTAACTAGAGAGGATGAGGATCTTACTAAGTTACTTAAAGACAATGACCAAACCAATTTTAGAATACAAAATAAAGAAGGGTTAACTACTCTTGAAATTGTTAAGAGGAAGAATGAACAAGCAGAACAAAGAATGCTACAAGAAGATAAACAAAGACAGGGAGCGGAAAAAATGTTCAGTAGTTTCAATTATATAGCACAAAGAGCAATGTTTAATCGTTTAAAAGCTCAAATGGAAAAGACAAGAGAAGTAAAACTAAAAAATGCAGTTGCGGCTAACAATGCAATAGAAAAACTAGAAGCATCCAAAACTGCTCCATTAATGATAACGGAAGCAGGTGAAGGTTATGAGAGAAAAAGAGAGCAATATCTAGAAGATATGTTCCAAGCTATACAGAGAGATGAGCAAGAAAGAGCAAAATTTACTAATTATATAGATAGATTCACTAACAACAATAACAATAATAACAACGAGTATGAGTTAGATAATAACAATAATAATAAGCCTAAAGATCCATTTTCACTTAGAAGAGAGGGTCTGAGATTATATGCATCTCAACCGGAAAATAAACTTAGTTTAGAAACTCTAAATATGATTTTAAGTGCTGGAGCTAATCCTTATTATAAGGGAGATGATAAAGAATCAGCTTTTGAATTAGCTTTAAAAAATAAAAATCTCAATATGATTAGGGCTTTTGATGCCAGTTTCTCAACGGACCAATCGAAAGCTGCTATAGCTCAATTAGAAAAAGAATACCAAAAAGAACTAGTAGAGATTGTTTCAAAACCACCGCTTGAAAAAACATTAGGCAATATTAAAGAAATAGTAAAAAGAGAAAGAAGAATTCTAGATATTCTTGATAAAGGGGTAAACTCTGAGGCGGCATTTCAAGCAGCTTTTGAAAATGGTAATTTTCATTTAATTGAATTAATGCATAAAAAGTTACTGGATGAAGGCAAAGAAAGTGAGTGGGTTAAAGCCTATGAAGCTCATATAAATAAAATGGAATTGATAAATGAGGATTTTAAAGGTTATCAAGAGCTCGAACAGTTATTTAATTTACCAGAAGAAGAATTATTAGGAAATAAAGATAGACTTAAAGAGTTGCTTGATTCCGGAATCGATCCATATAAAAAATTTTATAATAGAAAATCAGCTTTTGATTTAGCAAAAGAAAATGGTAATACAGGGTTTATGATGTTAGTGAATCATTATAAGCCAACAAAAGAATCAAAAACTGAGTTAGAAAATATCGCTCACAAAACTGCTGCGATTGCAGGAAGAATGGCTGCTAAACATCGTGAGAGTAATCCAAGTGTATTTGAGCAAAATGAAAAACGTGATAAAAATAGGATGCATGGTACAAATGCTGAGTATTTAGTTGATGAGGAAATAAAATATAGAGAAAAGATTAATGCTAGAAGAGAAAGTGATTTAATGCGAGAAGAAGATAGATCATCTAAAATGAGAGAGCGCTTAGATAATTCATCTAATACACAAGCTCCAAAAGTTACTTCAGCAGAAATGGTAAAATATGAAGCATTAATGGCAGCTAGAGCTAAGAAAGAAGCAGTAATTGCCGCAGAGAAAGAAAGAATTGCTAAAGAAAAGCTAGAAGCGACGGCGCAAAAAGCAAGAGAGCAAGAGGAGAAAAAGAAACAAGCGCTAGAAAAAGCAAAAGCAAGATTAGAACAAGAAAAAGCAAGATTAGAAGAAGAAAAGCAAGAGAGAATTAGAAAAAAAACTGAAATACTCAAGCAAGCTGAAGCAATAGCGCAAAAAAAGAAAGATAAAACTTCTGAGGCCGAAGCCAATAAAAAAATGGGCAATGAAGATAAAAGATCTAGACAAGTTGAGAGTATAATAAAAAAACAAGAAGAAGAAGAGCAAAATCGTATAAATGATGAAAGATTTAGTATTGACACAGACTCATTGTATACAGTAAATAATATGGATGAAGGCTCACCAAAATCAGTAACAAAAATTCCATTTCTAGATGCTGTTAATGTGGCCGGAAAGGGGCTGGCTGCTAATGGAGTGGAAGTTGGTTCTAGCAATAAACCACTTACTAAGGTGCAGCAGATGGCTCAAAAAATAAATAAAGGAAAAGTTACTAGTCTATAATTGGTATTATATAGAGTATAAAATGGATCCTTCACATTCGTTCTAAGATGATGAGATGTTTTATTCATGGTGACAAGATTTCGCTAAAGTAATTGATTTCCATAAATAAACAACATAAAGATTGACAAAAATAGCGTTTTAACTATCATACTAACTTCCTTTAAATATGATTGGTAAAGTAACATGGATATCTTTAAATTAAAAACCATAGATGAAGTTTTAGATAGCGCTGGGAAAAACTCTGGACTAAAGAAAACTCTTGGCCCTCTTAGTTTATTTTTATTAGGTTTAGGGGCAATTATTGGTACTGGTATTTTTGGAATGACTGGAATTGCTGCTGTAAATATGTCTGGGCCAGCAGTTACTTTATCTTACGCTTTAGCTGGTTTTACTGCTATATTTATTGCCTTAACTTATACCGAAATTGCAACGATGGTGCCAACAGCAGGAGGGGCTTATTCTTATGCTTATATAGCATTTGGAGAAATAGTTGCGTGGCTTGTATCTTGGATGCTGATATTATATTTTTTAACTTCTTCTGCTGCAGTGGCTTCTTCCTGGTCTGGTTATATGGTAAGCATGTTACATGAAGCAGGAATTAATTTGCCTATAGAATTTGCTAAGAATCCAATATCAGGTGGAATAATTAATTTACCAGCATCATTAATTGTGCTTGTTGTTACAATGATCTTGGTTAGGGGCACTAAAGAAAGCGCTATGATCAATGGAGCTTTGGTTGTAATAAAAATTTTAGCTATTGGTATTTTTATTTATGTTGCCGTACCACACTTTAATCCATTAAATTGGTTTGAACATAATCATCCTTTCCAATCTGATTTATTATTGAGTAGTCCATTTGTGCCATTTGGAATCAATGGTATTGTTACAGGAGCAGCTTTTGTTTTCTTTGCTTATAATGGCTTTGATTCTATAGCTGCAGCTGCAGAAGAGGCAAAGAATCCAAAAAGAGATTTGACCGTAGCAATACTTGGATCTTTATTGGTATGTATGATCTTATATATGATGGTAGCCGCTTTATTAGTAGGGATAATACCATTTAATTTGATTGATATAGATAGCCCCATTCCAAGTGCATTAAGTTATAATGGACATCGTATAGTGTCCTCAATAATTGCTGGTGGTGTCGTAATTGGAATGATTTCTGTTATAATAGCTCAACTTTTTGCTTTATCCAGAATTGTTTTAGTTACATCAAGAGATGGTTTACTTCCGCCTTTCTTATCAAAAGTGCATGCTAAATTTCATACACCATATAATTCTATAATAAGTTTAGGCTTAGTTGTCTCATTATTGGCAGGATTGATTCCTTTGGAATTAATAGGCAGCTTATCAAGTGTTGGGGCATTATTTTCTTTCATGGTTGTTTGTCTATCGATGTTAGTTCTAAGAGCTAGATATCCAGACGTTAAAAGACCATTCCGCTGCCCAGCTGCATATTTAGTTAGTGCTATTGGTGTTTTATTATGCTTAACACTTATTGCATCAGCTTTGAATGTGGTGGGGATTTATATAGGTATTTGGGTTTTGTCGGGTATTGCATTTTACTTTATCTATTATACAATGAGAACAAAACAATAATGGATTATTATGGAAAAATTGCAACCAGTTCGTGGAACTAAAGACTTATTGGGAGAAGAGTATTTGCGTCATGAACGCATAGTTCTAGAGGCTAAAAAAATAGCTGAAATTTATGGCTATCAAGGAATTTCTTTACCTATTTTTGAATTTAGTAGTGTTTTTAAGAGAAGCTTAGGTGAAACCTCAGATGTTGTTGGAAAAGAGATGTATAGTTTTTCTGACAAAGGTGGAGAGGAAATCACTTTAAGACCTGAGTTTACTGCCTCGATATGCCGTAGTTTTATATCAAATGGATTGCAACAATCATTGCCACTAAAGCTTTTCACACATGGGCCTTTATTTCGTTATGAAAGGCCGCAAAAGGGAAGACAAAGGCAATTCCATCAATTAAATTATGAATTCTTAGGGCCAGCATCTCCTGAAATAGACGCAGAAGTTATTGCAATGGCTGCTCATTTGCTAGAAAATTTAGGGGTCCTAGAATTTACGAGTTTAGAACTTAATTCCTTAGGTTGCTCTGAAACTCGTAAGAAATATCAAGCTGCACTAGTAGACTATTTAAAATCATATGAGAAAGATTTATCGGATGATAGTCAAACTAGGCTTTATAAAAATCCACTACGCATACTGGATTCCAAAGACGAAAATGATAAAAAAATAGTAATAAATGCTCCAAGAATAAACGATTATTTTACTAGTGAGGCTCAAGATTTTTTTGAGAAACTGCAAGAATATTTAAATATATTAAATATTAAATTTAATGTGAATCCAAGTTTAGTTAGAGGGCTTGATTATTATAATCATACAGCATTCGAATTTGTAACTAAAGAGCTTGGCGCTCAAGGCACAGTTCTTGGGGGAGGGCGCTACAACGGACTAATAAAGCAATTGGGCGGAGATGATACGCCTGGTATAGGTTTTGCAGCTGGCATTGAAAGATTGGCTCTATTATCTAATATTTCTGTATCTACAACTCGTTCATGTGCTATAATTTTACTTAATCAGGATAATATTAATATCGCTATAAAAATTGCTAATGAGTTAAGAAAGAAAAATTTTTCTATCCAATTAGAATATGGAATAAAATTTGATAAAGCATTAAAGAATACATTAAAAAATAACTGTAATTTTGTGGTTTTTATTGGCGATGAAGAACTGAAACTTAATTCTGTAAAGTTAAAAAACTTAGACACAAGAATAGAACAAATCATTAAAATAGAAGATTTACAAAATGAGCTTTGCTGAAAATTTATTAAAAATTACAAATAAATATCAAGAAATTGCAAACAAACTTAATGATGTTGAAGGTTTAGGAAGAGAAGAATTTGTTAAATTATCGAAAGAATATGCTGATCTTGGTCCTAAATTTACAAAAATCAATGATTATTTAAATGCCGTTAATTCCATAAAAGATTTAAAATTATTACTGAGCGATCCTGAGATGAAAGAATTAGCTGAACTTGAGTTGCATGAAACTGAAGAGAAGCTTCCTGAATTAGAAAAAGCTGTAAAAATCTCTCTTCTACCAAAGGATAAAGATGATGAGAAGAATGCTATTTTAGAAATTAGAGCAGGAACTGGTGGAGATGAAGCGGCATTATTTGGCGGGGTATTATTTCGTATGTATCAGCGTTATTCCGAAATTCAAGGTTGGAAATTTGAAATAATGTCTTATGTAGATACTGGAATTGGTGGTGTGAAGGAAGCATCAGCTTTAATTTCAGGGAAGGGGGTTTTCTCTAAATTGAAATTTGAGTCTGGGGTCCATAGAGTGCAAAGGGTTCCAGAAACTGAATCTAGTGGAAGAATCCACACATCAGCCGCAACCGTTGCTGTATTGCCTGAGGCTGAAGAAGTTGATATTGATATTGATGAAAAAGATCTTCGTATCGATGTTTATCGTTCAAGTGGACCAGGTGGGCAAAGCGTCAACACTACAGATAGCGCAGTAAGAATAGTTCATATTCCTACAGGAATTGTAGTTACACAACAGGATGAGAAATCTCAGCATAAGAATAGAGCTAAAGCGTTAAAAATCTTACGTTCAAGACTTTATGAAGAAGAAAGAAGAAGAATTGAGAATGAGCGCGCAGCAGATCGTAAAGAGCAGGTGGGAAGTGGCGATCGCTCTGAAAGAATTCGCACCTATAATTACCCACAAGGTAGAGTTACTGACCATCGTATAAATCTTACATTATATAAAATTAACGAAATAACTAATGGTGGAGAGTTAGATGAACTAATCTCTGCTCTTTCATCAGAAGATGAAGCTAAGAGAATAGCTAATAGTTCTTTGTAATTTTACAAAAAACCTAATGTGACTGCTCAAAAGACCCTATTCTAGTAATATCTATAGGAGAAGATGAGTTAACGTTTCTATCTTTGCTTTCTATTATAGTTTCTTCAGCCTTAATAGCTGCTTGCTTAACTTCTATTCGTTTTTGTTTCACAAGTTTCTTAGCTTCATTTGCAAGCTTGGCTTTTGCTCGTCTTTTATCTAATTCATCAGTGAGTCTTGATTTTTCTCCTATTATAATAGTTTTGGTTTCGATAAAAGCATTCCTTTGATTTTCCATTTTTATCATTGACATTAATTCACTATCATTACCAATATTTTGGTTGGTTCTTACGTCATTTGTTGCGCGTCTTATTTCTGCAGACATTTGATCTGATGATTCTAATATATCTAATTTAGAAAGCTCATCTCTATCAGGAAGAAATTTATTAAGGTTCTTTTGTATCTTTTGTTCTCGTTGCTGTTCTTTTTTTCTTTTCCTTCTCAGCATCTTTTGCCGCTAATCTTGCAGCTAAAGCATCACCTCTAGCGCTATTTATTTTGTATGGATCTTCTTTTTTAGGTTTTTCACTCATTTTTTACTACTTATTACAATTTTTATTTGAGCTTTTTAAAAAAGTTCATAAAAGATTTTTTAAAATCTCCAATTTTAAGTATTTCTTGGATTTTTTTTCTTATAAATATTGATGTATCCTGCTGATTTAAGGATTCATCTGATAGAAAATATAATAAACTAGTTGAATAAACATAAGCAAGTAATGCACGTTTTGTATAATAATTAAAATCAGTGGATTTATCACCTGCTAAAAACCAGATTTGATCACAACTAGTCCATAATGATTTTTTTGCCGATATTATATTTTGTGGTAAAAGATTATATTGAAATAAGCATCTTATAGCTTCTTTATTTTTAGAGTAATTAAAAAATTTTGTTTCAATTAATTTAATAATTTTTTCGTGAGTTTTAAGTTCGTTATTTTTTTTATCTTTTAAAAAATTCTCATTCATAAGAATATTCTGTTGATTATTAAAATATAATGTTAGATCTTTAATTTTATTAGGGAATATTAAATCAACATATGAATTGCTAAAGCCATTCTGCTTCGCGGAATAATATAAATTATTATTACTCCAACCCTCAAATGGAGAGTTTCTCAGGAAGCTAGTTAGAATTAATAACTTTTCTTCCGCTATTTGATCATTTATGTTGTTTTTTGTCATATTTATGATAGTTTATTCTTAACTTCAAATTTATACTACAGTAATCCTAGAAATTTTGAAAGGGGGAATTAAACTGGTAGAAATAATTGTTCATAGCAATAATGTTGATGATGCATTAAGAAAGCTGAAAAGAGAACTTCAAAAAGAAGGAGTCTTTAAGGCTATTAAGCGCAAAAGGCATTTTGAAAAACCTTCTATTGAGAAGAAAAGAGAAAAAAATGAATCTCTTAGAAGACGAAGAAAGCTAGAGCGTAAGCGCAATAGTGACTTCTAATAAAAAAAGCCGGGGTTAGTCTCCGGCTTTTTTTATAATCAATATCATGAGTTATAAACTCAAATCTTCAATTATTTTAAGTATCTTACTTGAGTTTAAATTGGCCTGATTATTCATTGCCTCCTGAGTGTCTTGATCCATAAATATGTCCGGATAAAATAGATTCTTAATTTTAATTTTAGTTGGAAGAAGAATATTGTTAACTTGTGATGAGAATCCACCAATCGCTCCTTCCTCTATTGTGATGATAATCTCATGTTCTTTAGCAATTTCTAGAATGGCTTTTTTATCTATGGGCTTTGCAAATCTACTATCAAAAATAGTGATGTCATAACCGTATTTCTGTTTAAAAAGATCAGCAGCTTTGGTCGCCTCGTTTAGTTTTGTTCCTAAAGAAATTATTGCTACCCTTTCACCTTTTCTAATTAGCTTTCCTTTTCCTATAGGTAAGTGGCTAAATTTCTTTGGATGTTGCGCACTCAATGCTTGACCCCTTGGAAATCTTATTGAGCAGGGAGCATCGTTAATATGATGAGCTGTGTACATCATTAAGATAAGCTCAACTTCATTACTGGGGCACATTACAATAAAATTTGGAAGCGCACAAAGATAAGTAATATCAAATGCTCCGCAATGAGTAGGCCCATCAGCTCCAACAAATCCAGCTCTATCAATAATGAAACGTACAGGAAGTTTCTGAAGAGCAACATCATTGATAACCTGATCATAGGCTCTTTGCAGGAATGTTGAATATATAGCAACAAAAGGTTTAATTCCTTCGCAAGCAAGGCCGGCAGCAAAAGTAACTGCATGCTGTTCCGCCATTCCAACATCGAACATTCTTTCAGGGAAATGCTTTGCAAATTTATCAAGACCAGTTCCAGATGGCATTGCAGCAGTAATTGCAAATACTTGCTTATCTTCTTTAGCTATCTTTATAAGATTCTCAGCAAATATTTCCGTATATGTAGGGATAGATGATTTCTCTTGTATTTTTGTGTCTAAATCAAATTTGGCTACCGCGTGATATTTCTCGGAGCAATTTTTTGAAGATATAAAACCCTTACCTTTTTCAGTTATGACATGCAATAAAATAGGTTTTGTAATGCTATGATCATTTTTAATATTTTCTAGAATCAGAACTAATTCTTCTATATTATGTCCATTTATGGGTCCTAAATAATAAAAACCCATTTCTTCAAAGAAATTTCCATCATTAATAAGGTCCTTTGTATTTCTTTCAAATTTCTTAAATATCTTTTTAAAACAATTAGGCAATAAATTTAAAATTTTTTTACTAGAATTTCTAAACGATAAATATTGTTTAGAGGAAATCAGTTTAGCTAGATAAGTTGTGAGAGCGCCAACTGCTGGTGAAATTGACATTTTATTGTCATTTAAAATAACAATGAGACGGCTTTTTTGATTTCCAGCATTATTCATAGCCTCATACGCCATTCCTGCACTCATTGAACCATCTCCAATAACAGTAATGACCTCATGCTTTTCTTGATTGTGATCTCTTGCTAAAGCCATACCTAAAGCGGAAGATACAGCGGTGCCCCCATGGCCTCCAATGAAGGAATCATATTCGCTCTCTAATCTTTTTGTGAAACCAGAGATTCCTCCTGGTTGACGCAGAGAAAGCATTTTTTCACGTCTACCAGTTAGAATTTTATGTGGATAGGCCTGATGCCCAATATCCCAAATTAATTTATCTTTTGGTGTATTAAAAACATAATGAATCGCCACTGTAAGCTCAATTACTCCAAGCCCAGCACCTAAATGCCCACCTGTTTTCGAAACAATCTCAATAGTTTCTTGACGCAGTTCATTACAAAGACCCTCCAATTTTGTCTTTTTGAGCTTTCTTAAATCGGATGGATAATGAATGTTATGTAAAATTGGCTTACTAATGACCATAAAATTTTGCAAGTAAAAATTATGAATAAAATAAAGGCTTATTTATATTTAAGCAAGGATAATATTAAATTTCATCATCTTCTGAATCCTCGTCATCTATGTAATGTTTTTTCTTTATATAAAAGAAAATTATAAGCCATCCCACAATCAAGGAGGCGACCATAGGCACGCCTTTGAAATAATAACCTGTAATTAAAGTTAGTATAATAAAGGAGTAAAAAATAAGTAGTTTAGTATCTTTTTTCATTTTTTATTGTGGTTTATTTCTTCATAAAGAAAAGTTTAATCATATTTAAATTAAAATTCAGTTAATTCAATTATTATTCAACAGAATCATCTATATATAGATTTTCTTGTGGTCTTGCATAACCGAGAATAGATTTTGCTTGCTCTTCTAGGAGGTCTAAGTCTAGTGAATCAGATTTCAATAAATTTGTTTTATGTTCTAAGGTTAATCTCTCAGCTCTAACCATTTCTAATTCAGAGTAAAGAGAAGAAATTTGACTATTGAGTTTGAAATAGGCTAAAACACCTCTTCCTCCACTAATTATATGATAACAAAAGTAACATATTATTGCTGCTGAAAAAAAAGTTAGTAAAAAGCTTCTAATACTTAACCTAGACAAAATAATCCCTTATATTACATAGATAGTAAAAGCCTAGCAGTCAAAATAATATAAATCAACCTAATTTCTCCTAAGTCCAGCGTTTTATTTAGCCAGAGATGATTTATTGTAATTTAGCAACATTATAACATTTTTTTAAGTGATTAATTTTCTTGAGTTTTTTAATAATTATCCTATACTTAAGCTTTTAATTTATTAGGAATATTGATAATGCCAGAAGTAACATTTAATGGTCCAGATGGAAGGATAGAAGGAAAGTTTCATAAGTCTGAAATTAAAAATGCACCAGGCGCGCTTATTCTGCACCCACATCCTTTATACGGTGGAACAATGAATAATAAAGTTGTTTATTCCTTATATCAGGCCTTTAAACAAAATGGGTTCCATGTATTACGTATTAACTTCAGAGGAGTTGGTAGATCGCAAGGAAAGTTTGATAATGGCGTAGGAGAGCTCACCGATGCCGCCACCGCATTAGATTGGCTACAAAATCAAAATCCTGATATTTCAAATTTCTGGATTAGTGGATTTTCTTTTGGAGCTTGGATTGCTTTGCAGCTAATGATGAGAAGACCTGAGATTCAATCTTTTGCTGTAGCGTCTCCTCCAGTTAATAAATATGATTTTTCATTTCTTTCTCCTTGCCCGGCTAAAGGAATTATAGCTCAGGGAGATCAAGATAGTATTGTGAGTGAAGCTGCTGTAGCAGATTTTGTGGATAGATTATCTAAGCAAAAAAATACGGATGTAGATTACCAAGTTATTCACGGAGCTGATCATTTCTTCCGCGGAAAAACTGACGAATTAACTGAGATTGTAGGCAGCTATATTACGCATACTATGCTTAATAGACAGCCCCGGAAATCTAAGCCAGACAGAAGAAGAAGACAAAATATTGAATAATTAAAATAGAAAGGAATATATGCCAAAAATAACATTTATTAACAAAGACGGTAGTGAAAGAACAATCGAAGCAAAAAATGGACAAACCATTTTAGAGCTAGCTCATCAAGAAGATTTGCCTTTAGAAGGAGCTTGTGAAGGTTCACTTGCTTGTTCAACTTGTCATGTAATTGTAGATCCCGAATATTATGATAAATTAAAACCAGCATCTGAGGAAGAGGAGGATATGCTTGATTTAGCTTTTGGTCTTACTCAAACTTCTAGGCTCGGTTGTCAAATATCTATGAGCGATGAATTAGATGGGCTTAAAGTTACTATTCCAGCTGCTTCAAGAAATATTTCTGTAAAATAAAGATAATGAAAAAAAGAGCTTTATTAATTTCTGTAGTTTTATTTTTCTTAAGCGTTATTTACTCTATCATTTGGTTTTATGCCGCACGTAATTTAGAGATTTTATTGAAAGAAGTAGCTTTTAAAAAAGAGAATCAGTTGCTTGAATTTGAAAAAGTGAAAGTTTCTGGTTTTCCATTTAAACTTAAGGCCAAGGTTTATAATCTCAAATATCATTTTCACTATACTGAAGAGCCAACTAGCAAATTTACTGCGAATTTTACAGCAAATAGCTTAAGTATTTGTTCAAATATTCTATTTAATAAATTTTCATTCCATTTCCCTAAAGAATCAATGCTGAATGTGATTTATGATGATAAATTTTCTAATATTAAACTCATCTCTAATGATGAGCATTATATTCAGATCAAAGAGGATCATTTCATAAATTTATACAGAGTTATAAAACATATTAAAGATATAGAAAAAATTCAATATGATGACATCACAGTTAAACAAGTGAAATATTATTCTAAGAACCTAGATTTAATAAATGAATCCTTAAATAAAAAAATAGTGAATATGGACTCTGATTTTGAAGTGAATCTAGGATATAGGTCAGATAAACTCCGTAATTTAGCATTAGATTCTTCATCTAACATAAATATTGGAGAAGATTCTTCATTTAAAAAAGATTCTAATAATATTATCACAAACATAAAGTTAGAAACAAAATTAAAACCAGATGATGAAGGTGATACATTTTCTATTTTAGCAGCAAAAGTTGATAACTTAGATCTTAAGTTTAACAGCACGAAACTAACTTTTTCTGGAGAGATGAAAGATCATGTGAATGATAATTTATTTATTGAGTTTAATTTATCGATCACAGATTTTAATAATTTTATAAATCTATTATTAAGTAACGGTAAAATATCAGCTGAAAAAGCCAATATATTAAAAGAAGCTTTTAAAGCAATTAGTGGAAGTGAAGATATTGATAATATAAATATTAGAATCTATAATTCAAAAGATGGATTTATTAAAATTGGAAATACAGACATGGATTCATTACGGTTATTTTTTCAACAGTTTTTAACGAGTGATTAAATGAAACAAAAAGCACATGGAATCCTAAAACTCATTTTTGAATATGCTCCATTGGTAGCGTTTTTTATTTCCTATAAAATTTCTAATGATTTTGTTATGGCGACGAAATATCTCATGGCTTCAAGCGTAATATCAATATCGCTTATGTATTTGATTCTAAAATCAGTTCCTAAAATTATGCTATATAGTGCTATATTAATTATAGCTTTAGGACTTCTCACCGTTATTTTCAATGATCCTACTTTTGTAAAAATAAAACCTACAATATTATACTTGTTTTTTGCAGCAATACTTGCATTTGGTTTATGTATAAAGAAAATCTTATTTAAAAATTTATTTGAAAAAAATATAAGTCTTACCGATGAGGAGTGGAAAATTTTCACTAAAAGATGTATATATTTTTTAATATTTGCAGCCATCTTAAATGAATTAGTTTGGAGAAATTTTTCTGACTATTTCTGGATTAAATTTAAATTATTTGGTATGCCTATTTGTACTTTCGTCTTTCTCGCATTTAATGCAAAATTCTTTGTTCAAGATAATAATAAAAAATAATTATTCTTATTTACTCCTTGGAACTTAGCTGCTACTGACAACGTTGTCCCTTGCTTGTAAAGTTTGCTCTAGGAATGTAAGAAGTAGAGGGGGGGATTTTATCTGCATCATCTATTCTTAGCGCTGCTAATTGTGTAGCTGAATCTAAAAGGCTCTTCCTAACGTTATTGGCTCTTGTCTTAAGTTTTGCCGCTTTATATTCTTTTTCAGACTCTTTAAATGATTTTTTTTCCCGTATAGCTTTAATTATTATACGGACTCCACGAAGAATATGTAATTTACTATCATCATTATAGCTTTCTTTTTTCTTAATATATTCATCAAACGGGTCATTTGTGTTTTCTTTTGGTATAATATTTTTATCACCAAAAATCGCTTCACTAACATTTTCACGCAATTGATCACCAGTTTCTATATTTTTACCATTCTCAACTATTAATCTATAGAGAAAAATTTCTGGATTTGTAAGCTCTTGATTACCATCCTTTGAAGCTTTTGTTTCCTTTAATTCTTCCTTTAAATATGGTGCTAATTTATTTAAATTATCCTTTGATAGGCTGTTAATTAGGTTCTGATCTTCTAGAATTTTTTTAGCAATATTGTTATCTATATATGGTAAATCTTTAATTAATTCATTAACACTATTATGGTACCCTTCAGTGTTGCCAATAATTTTTGTTCCTAAGATATTTATAGCTAGATCTCGCTTTTCTTCCTGATTCATCTCAGAAGTCGCTAGTTGTGGATTTTTTTCTAAAAACTTGTTAATTGCCTTAGCATTAACTTCAAGTGCCAGGTGCTTATCATTTGAATTCTCAATAAAATCATGAATTAATTTTGCATTCTGAGGCTTAGTTAAAAACTCTTGAGCAGATTGTAAGTTTAGCTTATGCTCCTTATTTTTGTCTTTTAATGCGTTATATAATTCTAAATTATTACCCATGACACAACTTACCAAAAGATCATTTATGTCTTGAGAATTGTTAAATTGCATGTGATCTTTAAATTCATCTTGAATGAATGAACTAAGCTTTTGTTTAGCCTCACCTTCTAATTTGTTTGTTTCTTCTACTAATTCAATAACCATAGCAGGAGCGTAACTTGGGTGCTGTTCCTTCACAAGAAGAGCGTATTTCTTTAAAATCTCAGGATGAGTTTGAGCATTTTCAATAGCAAAATTATATAATTGATTATACAAAGCCCATTTCTCTTCAGGATTACCTAGAGAAGGTTTCTGATCCAGGAGGGCATTTATTTTATCAAAATTAGGCTTATCATTATCAAAGCATTGATTATATGCGGCAATGGTGAATTTATCTTCAACAGTTAAAAGCGGATGATCTGGATTAGAGTAAATACTAACGAAGGCCTCAGTATTACCAGCAATCTCACACATTTCTTTTATTGCAGCAACGTTGCCTAAATGAACTTGTTCATTGAGATAATCATTAGTTCCTTTTACAATAAATGCATTGATTCTTCCATGAAGATTAGTAGGTAATTTTCCTTGAAGCGCCTGATAATTCTCATGTAGATTTACAAGAGTATCCTTGTGAACCTCGTTTTTATCGAAATTTTGTTGATCCTCTCTAGAGTCTATTATGTTTGATATTTCTTTTAAATTGTCTCTTTCTTCATTTGAAAGTACACCAAATTTATATCCTGCATTTTTATAATGTGGATTATATAATTTAATTAGAGCATCAATTTGTTGGATGTTTTTTATATTCTTAGAATTATTACTAGTTTCTACAAGTCTATTTAACACTTGATGCATCAATTTAGGATTTTGTTTAGCAATAAGATTAATCGTCATATCAAGAAGATCAGGATTCTGCATATTATTTAAAGCAAAATCAAGCGCTTTACCTGCAAGTCCATCTTTAGTTAAATCATTTCCAAGTTGAGGATTTTGCTCTAGGAATTCTCTAGCCTCTGGTATTCTTAAATCATACAACCTTGCAGCATTTATAACTAACTCTTTTACTTCATCTGCAGTTTTTATTTGATCATATCCTAGCTCTCTTAAAATAAAAGGATGTTTTTTTATGTATTCATACACAAAATGCTCTTTTAAAAACTGCTCCCTATTATTAGAATCTACGAATGTATTTTTTTCATCTAAATATTTTTGAGCATCATCAGCTAACCCCAACCTGTATTTCTGCATAAGTTCTTTTGTTTTTTCTTGCTCTATAAGATTAGGTAAATCTTCTTCTAATAAAATTCCTGGATGCTCGTCTAAATATTTTTGAGCAAGTTCTAATTTTTTATTCTCAAAATCTTCTTGTGCATACTTTTTATCAAATATTGCATTACCAATTTGAGATGAATACTCTATAATACTGCTTTGTACTTTAGAGAAGTTTTTTGTTGGAGGATACATATTAAACACATGAAACATTATTCCATGATTCCCTTTATTAAATAACAACTGAAAAGCTGGTATTGGATGATCTTCATCTGTAAAATATGGATCAGCTCCATTCTCGATACATTCTTTAATACTATTAAGGGGAGCATCCTGTGTTTGACAAAGGGTAAATAACCTTTCCTGATATGCTAATCTATCTTCTTCATCAACTTGAACCGGTTCTTTTGAATTTCTTCTAAAATATTTCATACAATGTAACCATTCTATTATTAACTCTATATCCCTCTATTATTAGATAATAATTAATAAGAAAATGTTAATATCTCACTTTTAATTAGATTATTATAATAAAATTATTATAATAATTATTTTAACTTCTTGAAGTTTTCATGGCTACGCAAATAGATAAAATAGTATATTTACTTTCAAAAATTCCAGGCGTTGGTCCGCGCTCTGCAAGGAGAGCTTTATTGCATCTTCTTAAATATCGTGAACAATTGATGCTTCCTTTAGCTGAAGAACTTGAGAAATCAGCAAAATTAATTAAGCATTGTCAAATTTGTAATAATATAGACGATAACTCTCCATGCTCTATTTGTTTAGATAATAAAAGGAATCAAAAAATTATATGTATTGTTGAAAATATTAGTGATTTATGGGCCATTGAAAGAGGTAAAATTTTTAATGGAGCATATCATGTGCTTGGGGGAACACTTTCAGTGTCGCATGGAAGAGGGCCCGATGATTTAAGTCTAAAGACTTTAGCTTCAAGAATTAAAACCGATCAAGTTGAAGAAGTTATTATAGCTACCAGTGCAACACTTGATGGGCAAACTACAGCTTTTTATATAACAGAATTTCTAAATAAAGAAACTCAAATACATATAACGCGCCTAGCTTATGGAATACCAGTTGGCGCGGAGTTGGATTACTTAGATGATAGCACGTTAGAAGCTTCATTTATTTCTAGAAAAGCTTTTTAAAGCCTTAGCCCCAATAACATTATACCTCCAGCCACTTAAAAACCTAGGATTAGGAGTTAATCCATTTGCAAATGATTTAAGCTCACTACTCGTTGCTATTAATTGAGGAGGGAGCCTGTAAGCTTCTGCTTCATTTTTAAGAAGGCTTTTCAACTCCACGAGAAGTTCTAAATTATTATTCTTAATATCTTTTACTTCATCTTCTTTTAGGGTCTTTTTTATAACTTCAATAATTTCTATAGCATATTTTTCTTTTATAGAGATAGTTTTTTTTAGCTCTAAAAGGGAGAGGGGGATAGTCTCAACTAACTTTATAAGATCATTTTCATGGAGAAAATGATTACGAGGCAAGTCTTTTTCTTGAGCCTTCATCTCCCTCCATGCTGCTAAATTTTTAAGTAGAGGAGTAAAACAAAGATTTTTATTGCTTTTGATTTTTCTCCATACTTGATCCAAATCTACTATATAAGTATTAGGATCGCTTAAAATTAACATCTCTTCATTTGCCCAATCTAAATAATTATTTTTTTCTAAAAGTTTTATTAGCTTAATATATATATCATACAGATAAGTAACATCACCTATAGCATAATCTATTTGCGATTTGAGCAATGGGCGTTTTCTCCAATCACTAATGCGAAGACTTTTATCTAATTGAATACCAAAAAACTCTTTAACTAAATTATCATAACTTATGCTCAAGCCAAATCCGCAGAAGCTAGCTGCAATTTGAGTGTCAAATATATTTTTTGGCAATCGTTTAAAAACCTGATATAGGATTTCTAAATCTTGCTTCGCAGAGTGAAAAATTTTTACTATCAAATCATTCTGTAAAACTTCATCCAAGGGTGATAGATCAAGATTATTAATCAATGGGTCAATCAGAAATTGTTCACTCTCAGTTGCCAGCTGGAGAAGGCAGAGCTTTGGATAATAGGTGTTTTGACGAAAGAACTCTGTGTCTATAGCAATATATTTATTACCCTGTAATTCACTACAAAGATTGGTTAGTTCTAAGGAATTGGTTATTATTTTCATAAATTTTTACTTGCAAAAATACTGTTTTCAGGGTTAAATGCTCTTTTTAAATAAACTAACTTGAGAATTCTAAATTATGCATAAATATCGCACTCATACATGTGGTGAATTGAGTTTAACTCATCTTAATCAAGAAGTAAAACTTTCTGGTTGGGTTCATAGAAGAAGAGATCATGGTAGTTTGGTTTTTATTGATTTAAGAGATCATTATGGAATAACCCAATGTGTTATAGCTTCAGATGAGAAATTAACAAATGCTATTGCTCACTTGCATTATGAATCTGTTGTTACTATTACTGGTACAGTAGTTCCAAGAGCTGATGATGCAAAAAACATGAATATTCCAACTGGTGAAATTGAGGTAAAAATAAAAACATTTCATTTAGAATCAGATGCTGAAGCCTTACCAATTCAAGTAAACACTGATAAGGATTTCCCTGAAGACACTCGTTTAAGATATCGTTTTTTAGATTTGAGAAGGGAAAAATTGCATAATAATATTATTTTAAGATCCAAGATCATCTCTGCAATTAGAGAGAAGATGACAAAATCTGGGTTTATGGAATTTCAAACACCTATTCTAACGGCTAGTTCTCCTGAAGGAGCTAGAGATTTTTTAGTACCAAGTAGAATGCACCCAGGGAAGTTTTATGCTCTGCCGCAAGCGCCCCAACAATTTAAACAATTATTGATGACTTCAGGCTTTGATCGTTATTTTCAAATAGCTCCATGTTTTAGAGATGAAGATGCTAGAGCTGATAGGTCACCTGGAGAGTTTTATCAACTAGATATTGAGATGGCATTTGCAACTCAGGAAGATGTGTTTAACGCAGTTGAGCCAGTAATGCGTTCAATTTTTACTGATTTCTCATCCAAGAAAGTTACAGAGTTTCCTTTCCCTAGAATTGCCTATAGTGAAGCCATGCTTAAATATGGAGTGGATAAGCCTGATTTACGCAATCCACTTATTATCAGCGATGTTACGGAAATATTTAGAGATTCAGAATTTACAATTTTCCGTGAGAATATTAAAAAAGGCGCTATTGTGAGAGCAATACCAGCACCTAAGACCGCAAGTTTACCACGTAGTTTTTTTGATAAGATGATTACATTTGCTCAAGAGAACGGAGCGGCAGGGCTTGGATATATTAACTTCAATGATGATGGGTCTGCAAAAGGTCCCATTGCTAAATTCTTAAAAGACGAGCAGTTAGAGAATTTAAAAAAGATAGCTGGACTGAATAATGGCGATTCTGTTTTTTTCTCATCAGATTTAGAAAATAAGGCGGTTAAGCTTGCTGGACAAGTTAGAATTAAATTGGGTGAAGAATTAAACTTAATAGCTCACGATTGCTTTGCTTTTTGTTGGGTGATAGATTTTCCATTTTATGAATGGAACGAAGAAGATGGAAAGATCGATTTTAGCCATAATCCCTTCTCAATGCCACAAGGTGGTTTAGAAGCATTAAGTAACGCTAAAACCAAAGAAGATTTATTAAATATAAAAGCCTTCCAGTATGATATTGTATGTAATGGAATTGAGCTTTCTAGTGGAGCTATTCGTAATCATAAGCCAGAAATAATGTATAAAGCTTTTGAAATTGTAGGATATGGAAAAGAAGAGGTTGAAGACCGTTTCCGCAGCCTTATAACTGCATTTAAATATGGAGCTCCTCCTCATGGAGGTGTTGCACCTGGTATTGATAGAATTGTTATGTTAATTGCTGATGAGAAGAATATTAGAGAAGTCATTGCTTTTCCCATGAACCAGCAGGCTCAAGATTTATTAATGAATGCTCCAGCTAGCGCTCCAGAAAAGCATTTAAAAGAATTACATATTCAGCAGAGAAAAATAATAGCGAAATGAAATATAAAGTTGGAACAAGAGAAAGTAAATTAGCTATATTGCAAACAGAAATGGTATGTAAGCGGTTAGTTGAGGCTAACCCTCATCTGTCACTTGACCAATTTGAATTTATAAAAATAAAAACTACAGGAGATAGAATTCTCAATAAAAACCTTAGTGATATTGGTGGAAAAAACCTATTTATCAAAGAAATTGAAGAGGCTTTAATTGAAAAGCAAATAGATTTTGCTGTACATTCATTAAAAGATATGACGGCTAATTTAGATAATAGATTATGTATTGCTGCTTGCCTTAAAAGAGAAGACCCTAGAGATGCCTTTGTTTCATTAAAATATAAAAATATAAATGAATTACCTGAAGGAGGTCTGATTGGTACTTCTTCAATTAGAAGAAAATCTGTAGTTTTAAGTGAAAGGCCGGATTTAATGGTTGTTTCCTTTAGGGGAAATGTTTTAACTCGTTTAGATAAATTAAAACAAAACCAAGTTGACGCTACATTCTTAGCTGTTTCTGGTTTAAAAAGACTAGGAATAGATAAAGCTTTATATTATCCACTTCCATTTGATGAATTTCTTCCGGCAATATCTCAAGGTGTGATAGGTGTAGAATGTCTTGCAGAGAATGAGGTTATGAAGATTTTATTATCTAGCATTAATCATGAAGAAACTCATATATGTAATCAAGCTGAACGAGGTTTTTTGGAAAGTCTAGATGCGGACTGTAATTCACCTGTAGCTGCATATGCTAAAATTATAAATGATGAGGTGCATTTAGACTGTTTAGTTATTAATCAAGATAATAAAATTTTCAAAGAAACGGTTACCGGCCCTAAAATTGGAGCTTGGGACCTGGGCTATTCAGTTGGTTTAAGGCTCAAGATCTTCTTGTAAATTTATATGAAATTATTAATTACTCGTCCAATTAAGCAAGCGCAAGAATTCTCTCAACAAGTAGAGAATTTAGGAAATGAAGCGATAATTTATCCATTATTAGAAATTACAAATTTAAATATTGATCTAGAAGTTATTAAAAAATTTGATGGGATTATAATTACTAGTAGAAACGCTTTGGATTCTATATTTAATCTTAATAAAGAAATAAAGCTATATATAGTTGGTAAGCAAACCGCTGAATATGCTAATATACTTGACTTCAAGAATGTGCAATTTGCTGGAGAGACTATCACTGAGCTAAAAAAAATAATTAATCAAAAAGATAATTTGCTCTATTGTTCGGGTGATAACGTAACAGATGACTTGAAAGGATATAAAAATATAAAAAGAATAATTGTTTACAATTCTAACCCTATAAAAGAAATATCCAATAATATCATAGATTTTTTTTATGAAAAAGAGACTAAAGTCATTAGCTTATTTTCTTTAAAAACAGCGGAAAATCTTTTATACTTACTTAATAAGTATAATCTTTTATTATATTGTGATAAGATAATATTATTAGCTTTGAGTAGCAAAATCGCTGCAGTTTTTAATGATATTAAATTTAAAAAGATTTTGGTTGCTGGTAGGCCAGATCAGCAAGCTATGTTATCTTTAATCGAAAGAGTGAATTTAGATGAGCGAGAATGAACAAAAAAGTAATTCTGGAAATAAAGTGCTGAATAAAAATATATTATTAGGCTTAGTTATTCTGGTTACTTTAGCAATTGCCGGTTTTTTATATTTTGATTTCTCTCAAAAAGTTAGTCCTCCTGTTAATAAGGAGATAAAAGCCTCTTCTCTTAAAGATAATGCTAAGCCTAAAGAGCAAGAAGAAAATCCGGTAGTTAATGAAAAAAGGATAAAGATTGAGTCTAAAATAGCGTGCAATGAATTAGTGCAATTTATGCAAGAATATTATCAAATGAAAGTAATAGCTAATAGTGGCGAAGATTTTACAGGCGAATTAGTTGAGTTAAAAAAATTTAAAATTAAATTTAATGAAATAGATGAAATTCTTACTCAATTGGAAGGATTAGCTAAGCATAATAAAACTAACGAATATTATAAGAAATTATTAAACGATATTACTAGAGATATTTATTCATGTAATTTTCCTTATCTAAAGAATATGATTTTTATACGTCCAATTGGACAAAGAGCTATAGATAACGGTGGGATAGATCAAGAGATAGTTATGATAGAAAAATATTTAGCAGATAATGATATAACAAGTGCAATTTCATCTATTGAAAAAATTAAAGATGAGAAAAATCGCTTTGAAACTCTTAAGATAGAGCTTGATTGTAAAGCTAAAATTATGTCATATATCAGTATGTTAGATCAAATTATTAATACTCGTTTGAGTTGTGAAGTGATTGGGAAATAGATATGAGAATAATTTTTTATATAATTATACTTTTAATAGCAATAGCAACAGTTTGGATTCCATTCCAGAATTCAGAAATAATTACAATTGATTGGATTGGTTATCATATTGAAATTTCCTCAATAATCATGGTGATTCTTCTACTTCTCTTTATATTGATATTATCTTTATTTTTACATTTTGTTATTTTTCTAAAAAGCCTCCCAATCTCCATAAAGAAATATTACCAAGAAAAGCAAGAAAAGAGCGATCTATTGTTATTGTTAGAGGTAAATGAAGTTCTATATAGTCAAAATATTGATAAAATAAAAAATCTAGTTAAAATAATTGATAAAAGCAAAGAGCATCAACAAATAAAATCTTTGAACTTTACTGTTTCTTTTATAAAACAGCAATGTTATGAGGTTTTATATAAACATAATAATGAATATGAAGAGGATTTAGAGAATTCATATCAGGAATTGCTTCATTCTGAAAAACATAAATTACTTAGCTATAAGGGATTAATTGAAATTAGGCTTGCAAGAGATAGATATAATGATGCATTATTTTATGCTGAAAAAGCGTATGCTATATCACCTAAGAATCATTGGTTAATTAATGATCTAATAAAAATTTATCAAGAGCTGGATTTATACGATAAGTTAGATGTGGTTATTAAAAAAGCACTAGATTATAAATTTATTGCTAAAGAAGAAGTTGATGAATTATTGATTGAGAATTATGTGAACCATGCAAATTTTTATATAGCTGAACTAGATGTAGACTGCGCTATTTCTTTATTAGAGAAAGCTTTAAAAATAGATCCAGCATATCCTGATGCAGTGCTTATACTAACTAGATTATATTCTCAAACTAATAAAAAGAGATTAGCGCAGAAAATTATTGACAAAGCTTGGAAGAAGAAGCCGTCTGAACAATTAGCTTACATACTTCTAAATATATTTCAAAATGAAACTATAATTAAGAAAGCAAAATTGCTTGAAGGGTTAATTAATGAAGCTCCAGAAGATGAGTCTGGATATCTGGTTCTAGCGGAGTTTTATATTGATGAAGACATGGTATCTGAAGCAAGATTAGTTATGGATAGATTACTTTCCTTGCACACTCCTAACTATAAAATCAGTAAAGTTATGGCCCTAATAGAAACAAAAACGCATAATAATTACTCAATTATAGAAAATTGGTTACTAAAAATATGAATTCTGAAATACTTGGTTATCAATTTAGTAATTCATTATTATTAGAAGAAGCTTTAACTCATCCCAGCGCTGCTATAAATAATAAAAATTTTACATATGAAAGGCTAGAGTTTCTTGGAGATGCTGTTTTAGGGCTTGTCATAGCTGAAATGTTACTTACACAATTTCCCAATGAAGATGAGGGAAAACTTGCAAAAAGAAGGTCTGCTTTAATATCTGGTGAAAATTTATCAAAAATCGCCCGTAAACTTGGAATTGGCGAAAGAATTATTATGACCGAGGCCGAAAAAAAATCTGGTGGCCAAGATAATGATAGTAATTTAGAAAATGCTTTAGAAGCAATAATTGGTGCCATATATCTAGATGGCAATATCGATAAGTTAAAAATAATTATAAAAAATATATGGCAAGAATATATAGATGAAATGCTGGAAGTTCCTTTTGATCCTAAAAGTAAATTACAAGAAATATTGCAAAAGAATGGCAAGCCTCTTCCAATATATGAATTAATGGAGTCTTTTGGACCTAAGCATATGTTAACTTTTAAAGTAAAACTAAGAGCTTCCGGCTATGATGACATTATTAGCGAAGGAAGGACTAAACAAATAGCAGAAAAATTGGCAGCTAGTAATTTACTAAAATTAATGGAAAATTTATGAGTAAAGCTATTTTTGTTGCTATCGCGGGAATTCCAAATGTAGGTAAATCTACTCTTCTTAATAGAATTATTGGTCAGAAAATTTCCATCGTTAGCCCTAAAGTTCAAACTACAAGAACTATAATTAATGGAATCTACGTTGATGGAGACACTCAAATTATTTTTGTTGATACTCCTGGAATTTTTACTCCTAAAAAGACCCTAGAAAAGGCTATTGTTACAACTGCTTGGTCTGGATTAGATGGAATAGACTTAGTATTAATACTTGTTGATGCAGTCAGAGGATTCACAGAAGAAACTAGAGCTATTATTAATCGTTTAGAAAAACAAAAAATTAAACCTATCTTAATTATAAACAAAACCGATTTGGTAACTAAAGAGAAATTAAATCGTCTTTCCCTTGAATATAAAAACTTAAATTTATTCAGAGAAGTAATAACTGTTTCCGCGCTTGAAGGAGAGGGGGTTACTGAGTTATTATCTTACTTAAAACTTAATGCTCCAGAGCATGAATGGTACTTTCCTGAGGATCAGCTGACGACTGCGCCAATAAGATTACTTGCCTCAGAAATCACAAGAGAGAAACTATTCTTAAATTTATCTCATGAACTGCCATATAATTTAACAGTTGAAACAGAAAATTGGGAAGAGCAAAAGAATGGCTCAGTTAAAATTACTCAAGCTATATTTGTATCGAGAGATACGCATAAACAAATAATATTGGGTAATAAGGGGAAAATGATTAAAAAAATTGGTATGCTAGCAAGGGAAGATATAGAAGATTTCTTACAGACAAAAGTACATTTATTTTTATTTGTTAAAGTTAGAGAAAACTGGGTTAATGATCGCAATCGATATAATTACTTAGGTATGCAATTCTAAATCTTATCAATTGATGCGCTAACTTCTCCAATTTTGTACCTTTAGCTTATCTATCCTTTCAAACTCTTTAACATTAGCAGTGACAATAATTAAATTATGATGTAATGCTGTGGCTCCTATTAAAATATCATAATACCCAATGAGTTTACCTCGTTTATGCAGGTCTGCTCTAATTAAAGCCGCTTCTAATGCGGTTTCATTACAAAAAGGAATTATGTTTATTGATTGGATTAAATCAGAGAGAATTCTTTTAATGGCAGCGGATTTCTTGCCTGGAATCAGTAAAATGCCATGCTCAACTTCCATTATAGTTATAACGGACACAGCTAACTCTGAAGGATTGTGAGTGGTGATTTGTTTTATTGTGTTTAGATTACCTTTAACGAAGTCACTTAATACGCAGGTATCTAATAAATATTTCATATAGAAGTCCTAAAAAATATCTGCGTTTGGTTCTTTTAATTCTTTTCTATTTTGCTCAAATCCTTCCCATTTATCATAGCTATGGATTCCTTGGAAGCTTAGAATAGAATCTGGCCATTTTTCTTTTTGATAACTTTTTACTAATAATGATATTGCTTCTTGCACTAAAGTATTACGCTTCTTATGTACATGCGCTACTATAAAATCAAGTTCTTTTGCTAAATTATCATTTATATAAATATTTAGATTCATTATTCCCTCATCATCTTTTAGATAGGATATCACATGTTATAACATGTGTCAATCATTAGAGCTTTAAATCTGGTATTAGAAGAGGGGGGAAGGTTATCCACACTAGGTTCCGTGAAGTTTTCTAATATTTATGCATGTAATGGTTACAAAAGCTAAGGTTTTCCCCAAAAATCTTTAATGCATTTTCTTGACTAGATGTTTCAATTGCATGTGGAGAATAATTTACTCTGATGTATTCTATGGCTTCATCAGAGTCATATTTCTGACAAGCCTTCATGTATATAGCCGCAAGTATCGTGCCTGTTCTACCCATTCCAGCGCGACAATGCACTAAAATATTTTTACCTTTTTTTATATTAACAATCACATCATCAGTAATTAGATGGAGCTGCTCTTGGGTTGGTGCTTTAAAATCTTCAATTGCAATGGTAACGTTATTGATTTCAGTTATATAATGTGCTTCCATGAACCTGGATTCCCAGGAACTCTTAATCAAAGTTGGATCCTTATCTTTTGCAGGAACTAAATTATAAATACTTTTTATTCCTTGCGCGTAAATAGCGATTAAATTATCTGATGAATTTGGTTGAGAAGATCCAGCTAATTTTCCTGGAAAAATTTTCCATTTTTTTTCATCTAAAAATTTAAACTTACTTGGTAAGTTTGGTTGCATTTTATCAGTACTTTCAATCAGTTTATGGCTTATAAAGCCTAAATACATTTTATTAAAGAAGAATTAACCGCACTTCCTAAGGATGGAGTTGTAATTACAGGTTGATTTACCATAATATTCATTATGCGACAAACAAATGACTCCCCCTTATCATCACTTTTAGTAAATGAGTAATAAAAATTTCTAATATGAACTATCGGCACCACCAAAGTTACTGATAGTATATACATATGAATTAGTATCACCCATAAATGAGTCTTCGCTATCTTCAGAATCATCACAAACAAAATACCCATAATCATCATCTATTGAGTTATTTTGACCATTATAACTGCTTGAATTATTTTGACTATTAGAGCTAGAACTGCTTGAATCGCTGGTTTTCTTACTATCACTATTTATATTATAATATTCTAATAATGGTGATATCATCAGCATCAGTGCATCATATGATGCTAAAAAACTATCACTATACCCCGCGAAGTCAGTTGTGATGACCGCTGACTTATGTATATTTAATATTTTGTATAAATATTCTATTTTTGCTTTTATTGTATCTTTGTTTTCATCCAATCTATTTAATTCAGTCGTTTCATTAGCAATAATTCTAATAATTTGATTGTATTTAAAACAGGACTCTTTCATCAACCCTTTTATAGTCCATTCTTTTCTTAATTCTTTAATGATTTCTCGTAAATTCTGTAAATCAACTTCTATTTCAAACATCACATTTGCAGTTATATCGTCAACCATTTTTTCTAATTCTTTCATTATACCCACGTTTTGTATTATATTTTTAATCTGCGCACTTTAGCTTTATTTTTAACTAATAGCTAGAATATTTTACAATATTGTTTAATCCTTGAATTTATTTCTAGTTCCATCTATAATTTTTAGAAATAAAGAAAAAGGAATAATATTATGACTAAAAATACGCTTGAAACATTAACTGGGGCCCTAGTTTTAATTGTAGCCGGATGGTTTCTAATGTTTTTTATGAAACATAATACCGGCCTAGGCGTTACTAAAGATCATTATTCTTTGTTTGCAAAATTTGAGCAAGCTGACGGCATCTCTATCGGTACTCCGGTTAGAATCGGTGGGGTGAAGATTGGAGTGGTAATTTCAGAAGAGTTAGATCCCCTATCCTACTTAGCTATTATAAAATTTTCTATTGACAAAAAAGTGCAAATTCCAGAAGATTCGATTGCAAAAGTTTCAAGCGAAGGTTTAATTGGTGGTAAATATCTTTCAATTGTACCAGGAGCCGATGAAAAGATGATAAATGCTAATGGTGAAGTAAGATTCACTCAATCTTCCATTAATCTTGAAACTTTAATAGGAAAAATGATTTTTTCAAAAGAAAGTAAATCTTAAGTTTGGAATTAAAATGGCTATACTAAATATTATTTACGCACCTAATCCAATTTTTAAACAAAAAGCACAGCCTGTTAAACAGGTGAATGATGAAATACGTAAAATTGCTAATGATATGCTTGAGACAATGTATTTTGAGGGCGCTGTAGGTCTTGGTGCTAATATGGTTGCTGTTCCATGGCAAATTATTGTGATTGATCTAAGGGAAAATAAAATAGAAAATCCTTACATCATGATTAATCCGCAAGTTATTGATCTATCGGAAGAAATGCTAGAACATGAAGAGGCTTCCTTAAGTTTTCCTGGAATTTCTGCTATGGTAAAAAGACCAAGCAAAATTAAAGTAAAATATTTAGATTTAGAAGATAAAGAGCAAACTTTAGAAGCAGATGGATTCTTAGCCAGAGTTATATTACATGAAATGGATTATATTCATGGCACAATATTCTTAGATCATATATCAAAATTAAAAAAAGATATGCTACTTAAAAAAATGCAAAAATTTATTAGAAACCATCCACCCCATGTCCACGGAGCTCATTGCAACCATTAATTTGCTTAATACTTTATTCCTTTCTCTCTGCTATCATATTCTTAATATTTCCAATAGCTTTAGCTGGGTTTAGTCCTTTAGGACAGGTTTTAGCGCAATTCATTATTGTATGACAGCGGTATAATTTAAATGCATCATCCAATTGATCTAAACGTTCGTCCGTTGCTTCGTCTCTACTATCAACAAGCCATCTATTTGCCTGAAGTAATATAGCTGGGCCTAAGTATTTATCTCCATTCCACCAATAGCTTGGGCAGCTTGTAGAACAGCATGCGCATAAGATGCATTCATAAAGACCATCTAATTTCTCTCTATCTTTAGGAGATTGTAGTCTTTCTGCATTTTGTTCTGGTATGGTTGAATTTTTTATCCAAGGCTCAATAGATTCATATTGTTTATAGAAATTATTCATATCAACAACAAGATCCTTAATCACATTCATATGTGGTAAAGGATAAATATTTACCTCGTCTTTAACTTCATCGATATGTTTAGTGCAAGCTAAGGTATTGGTTCCATCAATATTCATTGCGCAGCTTCCACAGATACCCTCTCTACATGAGCGTCTAAAGGTTAGGCTGGGATCAACTTCTGCTTTGATTTTGATTAATACATCAAGAACCATGGAGCAATTCTCTAAATCAACTTCAAAGCTATCTATAGCTGGGTTAGCTTCATTTTCTGGATTATATCTATATATATTAAAGTTTTTAGTTTTCTTAGAATTTGAGGAGGCTTTATAAACTTTGCCCTCTTTCTTATTGATTCTGGAATTGGGAGGTAATCTAAATTCAACCATTTTAGTAAACCCTTTTTTTAGGTGGAACTACTTCAGCTTCATTAGTTAAAGTATATTGGTGTACAGGGCGATAATCAATAGTTGTTTTTCCTTTTGTATCAATCCAAGCCACTGTATGTTTCATCCATTTTTTATCATCTCTTTCTGGAAAATCTTCTCTGGCATGAGCTCCCCTGCTCTCTTTTCTATTATATGCACAATTCATTGTGATAACTGATTGATCGAGTAAATTATCAAGCTCTAAAGCTTCTACTAAATCACTATTCCAAACCATTCCCTTATCTTCTATACCTATATCTGAATATGTTTTATATACGTCGTCAATGAGCTTAACACCTTCAGATAAACTTTCTTCCTCTCTAAATACGGCAGCATTATTCTGCATAACCCTTTGCATGTTATCTCTGATATGCGCTGTAGATAATTTGCCTTTAGAAAAGCGAATTTTATCTAATCTAGCAATTGCTTCATCCCCCGCATTGTCACTCATTTTTTTATGAGCCATTTCAGGTTTTATAATTTCAGCGGCCCTAATTGCTGCGGCACGCCCAAACACTACTAAATCAAGGAGGGAATTTGAACCTAAACGATTTGCTCCATGCACAGAAACGCAAGCCCCCTCTCCTATTGCCATAAGTCCTAGAACTACTGTATCAGGATTACCATTCTTTAAAGTAACTACTTCTGTATGATAATTAGTGGGTACCCCACCCATATTATAATGGACTGTAGGAAGGACTGGAATAGGTTCGCAATTAACATCAACGCCAGCAAAAATCTTAGCATTCTCTGAAATACCAGGTAACCTTTCATGTAAAATTTTTGGATCTAAATGAGATAATTGTAAATGAATATGATCTTTTTTAGGGCCACATCCACGTCCTTCACGTATTTCAATAGTCATAGCTCTAGACACAACATCTCGTGACGCTAAATCCTTTGCTGAAGGAGCATAGCGCTCCATAAATCTTTCACCTAAACTATTTACCAGGAATCCTCCTTCACCTCGAGATCCTTCAGTAATTAAGCAACCAGCTCCATAAATTCCTGTTGGGTGAAATTGTACAAATTCCATATCCTGCAATGGTAAACCAGCTCTTGAGGCCATAGCATTACCGTCTCCAGTGCATGTGTGAGCAGAGGTGCAAGAAAAATAAGCCCTTCCATAACCGCCTGTTGCAAGCACAACCATATGCGCTCTAAAACGATGGATTGTACCATCATCTAAATTCCAAGCCATTATACCACGACACACACCTTCTTCATCCATAATTAGATCTAAGGCAATATATTCAATAAAAAATTTCGCTTTATGCTTA
>CAYHIS010000007.1:0-54054 GCA_964356785.1 uncultured Rickettsiales bacterium | reverse complement strand
AATCTTAAACTAGATTAATCCTAAATAATAGACCGGCTTGGCTGTACGGTTACAAATATGCTTTTGCTGGAGTGTTAGGTAATTGGATAAATTGGCTGGTTTATAATATTGAACGTTCTTTCTTAAGAGATTTAGAAATGAAAAAATTGAGTGAGACCCAAATAACGCAAACTATAAATATTATTTTAAAAATACAAGACATTATGCCAAAATTAATAGAAAAAATATGATAAAATCAATTAACATCACTCCTGAACTTGCCCAAAAATTGATAGCTGAACAATTTCTTGAATATGCTTCTCTACCCATAACTTCAGTTGAAAGCCAAGGTCATGATAATCGTACATTTAGATTAGGCGATGAAATGCTTATTCGCATGCCAACAGATTACCAATATGCTCTGAAGGTAGCAAAAGAGCAAGATTTATTACCAAAGCTTGCTCCTCATTTAAGCATTGATATTCCTGTACCTATTAAGATGGGTGCTCCATCTGCAGATTATCCATATCCATTTTCTATTTATAAGTGGTTAGAAGGAAAAAGCATAAATCTTATTAATAAAGAAATAATAGATCTTGATAGTTTAGCGTATAATCTAGCGAAGTTTTTAAAAGAACTTCAAGCCATTAAAGAAGTTGAAGGCCCAGCGCCTGGTCAGCATAATTGGTGGCGAGGGAGTAATATATCAGTTTATGATAAAGATGCTAGAGAACAAATTGCAAAGTTAGTTGGAATTATCGATACTAATAAAGCGATGGATTTATGGATACACGCATTAAACACTAAATGGAATAAGCCTCCTGTATGGATTCATGGTGATTTTGCTATTGGTAATATGCTAATGAAAGATGGAAAGCTTTCTGCTGTTATTGATTTCGGTGGGATGGGTATGGGCGATCCTGCTTGTGATTTAGTAATTACTTGGGTCTATTTAGAAGGAAATTCGCGTGAGATTTTTATGAGAGAAATGAATTTAGATGAAAATACATGGCTCAGAGCAAAAGCTTGGGCTCTGTGGAAAGCAACTTTTGTTCTCTGTGAATTAGAAGATAAAAATAGTAATGAAGCTATAGAGCAAAGAAGAATTATAGGAGAGGTTCTAAAATGAAACTTGATACTTACCTTGAGTCATGCACAGAAGTATATGACTTAAGTAAACCAGAACCTAATAAAAATGAGTATAATTTTTATAAAAGCTATGCTTTAGAAGCGCAGAAAAAAATTCTAGAACCAATGTGTGGTACTGGAAGATTTCTTTTGCTGTTACTGGCTGAAGGTATTTCTGTTAGTGGTTTTGATGCTAGCCCTCATATGCTTGCAAAGCTCAAAGACAAAGCTAAAGCACAAAATTTGTCACCAAACATTTGGCAAGGTTTTATAGAAGAGCTAAATACAATAAAAGAGTATAATCTCATTTTTATACCAGCTGGATCTTTTTGTCTAATAACTGATCTACAAGCAATTAAAAGATCATTGGAGATTTTTTATGAGTCTTTAAATGATAATGGCATTTTACTACTTGCTTTAGATACTATGGCAGCGGTACCAGAGCTTAATAAATGGCGACAATCTGTCTGGAAAAAAACAGATGGTAAAATGATCCGCTTAAATCAATTTGCTACTTTAAACGATAATGTTTGTAAGGTCCTGTGCAAATATGAATTGATGGATGGCGCTCAAGTAATTAACACTGAAACAGAAGAAATAAATGTGCGCATTTATAATGATTTAGATACTTTAACTAAAATATTAAGGAATGTAGGATTTCGGAACATAAGATTTATAAAAGCGTTTAATAGGAATGAAGATGCTAATTTTAACGATAAGGCCATTATAGTTGAGTGTCAGAAATAATATGAATTACAAAATTACCGAATATAAAGAAGAATATAAATCAGATCTCATTAGAGCTTTAGTAGAATTGCAGACTCATGAGCATAATTTAAGTAATACCAGAAAATCTGCTTCAACAATGCTTTGTGAAGAATATCTTCTAGAGTTAATAGAAAAAATTAAAATAACCCAAGGTAAAATATTTTGTCTGTTGCAAGATGAGGCGTTTACTGGATTTATTAGCTATTATATTGAACAAGATAACACTATTTTTGAAGAAGAAAATTCCAAATCTTACGCATATATTAGTGATATTTGTGTGCTAAAAAAATTCCAAAACAATGGAATTGCGGGTAATTTGTTAAATAAAGTATATGAAGATTTGAGATCTAAAAGATTTAAAGGACGTATTAGAATTAATACTTTAGCAAATAACATTGCCGCAGTTAGAACCTATGAAAAATATGGGTTTAAACCATATGAAATAATTTATGAGAAGGAAATATAATGTTGAATAGTTTTATAAAATATATCGTATTAATATTTTTTATTTCTAGTTCTGCATTCGCCCATTCACCTAAAATCTTCGCTCATCGTGGCGGGGGAAAAGAATTTCCTGAAAATACTATTTTAGCATTTGAAGAATCAATAAAAGCTGGAGCTGATGGTATTGAGCTTGATGTACAAGTTACTAAAGATAAGCTAGTAGTATTATATCATCCAAGATATATAAATGAAAAAGCAGCAGTCAGTGATTTTAACTATGTTGCACTTCAAAAAATAAATCCGCAAATTCCAACTTTAGAAGAGGTAATTGATAAATTTCCTAATGCTGAAATAATTGTTGATCTAAAATCACTTCCCAAAGAGGATTTAATTGATAGTGTTATCAAGCTAGTTGATAAGAAAAATGCTTGGAGTAGATTGATTTTTTATTCCACTAATGATGAACATATAGAATATCTAAAACAAAAGAAACCTAATGCTATGGTTTTTGAAAGCAGAAAACTTACACGCGAAAGATTACTTAAAATGCGCAATGAAGATACATGCTGTTGTATTGATAAAACTAGCCAATATGCAGGCTTTGAGTTAAATAGAGAAATGATTGTGGAAGAATCATTTGTTCTAGGTAAATCAAATAATAAGATTAGCTTTAAGCTTTGGGATCCAAAAGCTATGCAATGCTTCAATAATTCCCTTCAAAATCCAGCAAGAATATTTTTATTTGGAATTAATAATAAAAAGGATTATGAAGAAGCTAAAGATCTTGGGGCGTATGCGGTATTTACAGACAGGCCTAAGGCTTTAATTGAATTAATAAAGTAGTATTTTTTGACTTTTTCCTCAAAACTTGCTATAAAAGCTAAAAACTTAGGATATAGCCATAACGATGACAAATACAGAATTACATCCAATTTTTAGAGATTCCACACTTTCTGATCACATTAAACAAATTGCTGATTTCAGAATTAATAATCAAACCATTAGAATTGTTAGCCATAACATGTTAAATAAATGTCATGCAGGAAAATGGCCAGATAATGCATGGAATATTAGCGAAACTGAAGAGCAATATCAAACAAGGCTAGATATTTTTGGATCTGAATATAAAGAAGATATTCAAAGTGGCACTAGTATTATCGCTTTACAAGAAGCTCCAAGAGAGACAACAGCAAAAAGTTTTTTTCAAAATATGCAACTAAGTTCTTCTTGGAAATATCAGGTAAGAAACACTGGTAGCACTGATGAACAGGCGTTGATGTTTATTTATGATGAAGATGTAACTGGAGCAATTTTGAGTATTAATGAGCATCTAGATCAACGAGCAAATTCTTATTTATTTAATATTCAAGGCCTAAATGTGCATTTTATTAATATACATGTTTCTTATGAAATAGTCATAGACGACAATGTTTTAAGCTCAACTTTAAACAAGATTCAGGAATTGATGTCAACTTCTGAGAGTGAAATAAAAATAAGATTTGGTGATCATAATGCTAATTCAAACCGACATACCGATTTACTTGTTTATCAAAATAAATTTCCTACTAGTGTTACTTATGATACAGTAAATAAAAAGGTATCTTTTAGTGATAAACGTGATGTGAAGGAAGGCTTAGAGAATTCACATAAAAATTATGATGGTTTCGCTGTTTCAAATAACTATTTACAAGATGGACATAGTTATACTATCTACCCTTCAAAGGTATTTCTAGCTAATGAAAGCGCAAATAGTCAGCTATCTTTTATATTATTTTCAGAAGCTATGAATTTATCTGTAGCTGGAGTTGATGCAGAAACATGTGATGGTAATTATTAGCACTGTAACTTCCTATATTCCCAATACTTTAGGAAGTTATTGCTACAGAATGCTCTGGCAATATTAGCCTAACTCTATCTTTTTTATCTATTGCCCCAAGGCTTTTTTTTAGGAAATCAACTTCCATAGTCAATTGACCAACTTTACGCTCAAGATCACCGGTTTGGTTGATTGCTGGCTCTTTCTGCCTTTGATCTCTTTATCAAGTAGAGTTCTTTCTCAGCGTTGTAGAGCACTTTTATGGACGCCATATTCTTGGCAAAGTTGGGTTAGAGTTTTTTCTGATTTTAGCAAATCTAGAGATTCTAGGATTTTACACGAAATATTAAAAAGCCATTGCTTTCTATAGAATCTTAAAATACTCTTCTAAAAAGTAAGTTCTATAATAAATAAGTTATGCAAATTATTAAATCCGGTATTGTTGTTGGTTTCTTTACTTTAGTTTCAAGAATATTTGGTTATATTAGAGACATCTTTATGGCCTCTTATCTAGGGCTTAATGCGGATAGTTTTGCTGTAGCTTTTCGTTTACCAAATACTTTTAGAAGTTTATTTGCTGAAGGAGCATTTAGTGCGGCTTTTGTACCCATGTTTTCTTCTAAATTAACTAAAGAAGGACAGGATAATGCTATAAAGTTTGCAAGCCAGGTATTCTCATTGCTTACATTGATTTTAGCTTCATTTGTAAGTTTAATGCTGTTTTTTATGCCGCAGATAGTTTCTGTTTTAGCTCCAGGGTTTATGGATTCTCCGGATAAGTTCTTGCTTACTATAAGTTTATCATATTTTACAGTACCTTATTTATTTTTTATAGCTTTAGCTTCGCTCTACGTAGGAGTATTAAATTCTTGTGGAAAATTTGCTATCGCTTCTTCCTTACCTATTGTTTTAAACTTAGTAATGATTATGGCGATAAAGTTTTTAACTCCTATCTCACAAACACCATCGCATGCATTATCTTATGGGGTATTTCTCGCTGGAATTGCTCAATTAGGAATTATTATTTTTGCGGCCCATAAAGCCTCTTTACAAATTAAATTCACAAAAATAACAATTGATCAAGATATGAAGCATATGTTTAAAAATATGCTCCCAGCTATTATTGGTAGCGGAGTTGTGCAGATAAACATCGCCATAAGTACTATTATTGCATCTTATATAGATGAAGCGCCTTCGATTCTTTACTTTGCAGAGCGTTTAAATCAATTCCCATTAGCAATTATTGGTACTGCACTGGGTACTGTACTTTTACCAACTTTATCACAACAGATTCGTAATAATGAATTTGATCAAGCAGTAAAAACTCAGAATAAGGCTTTAGAAATAGCGCTTTTCTTGAGCTTGCCTTGCGCTTTTGCTTTATCCGTTATTGGGGGTACTCTGGTTAGTTTTCTTTTTGAAAGAGGGGAGTTTACAGCAGAAGATAGCGTTAGAGTCGCTAATACTTTAGCGGCTTTAGCTTTTGGTCTGCCAGCTTTTGTAATGGTTAAAATATTCACGCCGCGCTATTTTGCGGAATATGATACTAAAACGCCGGTTAGAATATCAATTGCATGTATCATAATGAATATTTTATTTTCATTGCTATTGATTCAGTTTTTCTCTTATGTTGGAATTGCGATAGCAACTACGATGGCGGCCTGGATTAATGTAGGTTTATTATATTATTATCAATATAAGAGAAATATTTTTAGAATTAAAAAAGATTTTCTTATAAAAGCGTTTAAAATATTATTTGCTTGTTGTTTAATGAGTTTTGGGTTGTTAGCTTTTGAAAAATTATTACCTACGCATGATAATAATTTTCTAAAATTTTTATTATTTGCAAGTGAGATACTAGTTGGAATGCTTATATATTTTGGTATATGCTATTATTCCAAGGTTATGGATTTGAGTTTTATATATAAAAAAGGAGTAAAATAATGGATAATATTCATGCATATATGCAGTTATTTAATGATAGCTTATATACTTCACTAATGTTTGTGCCAAAAACTCCTTATGTTGCTGAAACTATGTCAATGTTGGGGGTTTACAATCCATATATAATTTTAATAGTTAGTTTTATTGCAAATATGATTGGAGTTACTTTAAATTGGGTGCTTGGTATGTTTGCAAGGAAATTAGAAAACTTAAGAAGCTTTTCTCATCGTGTAAATAGTCTTAAAAAAGCAGAAGACTTCTTTGGCAGAAAAGGAAAATGGGTGTTACTTTTTTCTTTCGTCCCGCTTTGGGGCGCTCTGCTGACAACTGCCGCAGGAGTTCTAAATTATAGATATTTTCATTTCTTTATACTAGTTTCTTTTAGTAAGTTTATAGGCCTTGCTATAGATATATTTTTTTAGCGACCATGCCTGGAGTTATGTTGTTTAGCTAATCTTTGTACATATTGATCTCGTGCTTCCTTTTCTTCAGGGGATTGCTTAAAAGGATTTTGATTTATATTAAGAGCATCTTCAATTTCAATTTTAATGGTATCAACCATATTTTGTGCGGATTTAGGTAAGATTTTTTTAATTGCCTTTAGGACGCTGTTTCTATCTTGAGTCATGGTATTTCCTTGGGTTTCAATAATAATAACAATATTATTATTAATTTATTAAATAATCATTAAATATTTATTTTTTAAAATTTAATTAGAAATATTTGATTAAATTTAAAATATATGTATTATGTACGTTTTATAATATAAGAAGGATAATTTTATGTTAAATACTTATGCATTAAAAGCAGAAGCGCGTACTGCTGTTGGAACAGGGCCTGCAAGAGAGCTTAGAAGAAGAAATATGGTTCCTGCTATTATTTATGGTTCTAATAAAGAATCTGTAATGGTGGCTTTACCAGAGAAAGAATTAACAATTCAATTTCATAAACAGGGTTTTTTATCCCATATGTTTGATATTGAAGTTGGTAAAAATAAATACCGCGCATTACCAAAAGCATTCCAACTCCATCCAGTTACGGATGCAATTGAGCATATGGATTTCGTTCATGTTAATGAAAAAGAGAAAATCAAAATCAATGTTACTCTTCATTTTGTAAATGAAGCTAAATGTCCAGGACTCAAACAAGGCGGTGTTTTTAATATTGCTCGTCATGCGTTAGAAGTTTTCTGTTTAGCAAGTAATATACCAGAAAATATCGAAGTTGATGTTGCTGAATTGGCTGTTGGGCAAACAATACATGTAAGTGATTTAAAATTACCAACTGGTGTTGAAACAAAGCTTGATCAAGACGCAACAATTGCAACAATTGTAGCTGGAAAAACTTCTGTAGATAACACAGAAGAATCCGCTTCAGAAGAAAAATAACTAGATTGAGTTATTTGGTATAATTATGCTCCTTAAGAAATTAAGGGGCATTTTTTATTTAATAAGGTATTATTTTAAGAAGAATGGTGCCCAGAGGCGGGATCGAACCACCGACACAAGGATTTTCAGTCCTTTGCTCTACCGACTGAGCTATCTGGGCGCAATATAATGTTCATACTTCAATATTTAGTGCGTTGCTTTGTCGTTCATGTACTAATTTTTGTACACTTCACTCCTAGCTCCTTCTAACTTTTGAAGTATTAGCGTTATATAATCCGCTATATAAATAAAATAAAAAAACCACGTTGTCTAGCTAAATCTGTAAAAAATCAAATTTCTTTACTAAAAATTAGATCCTCTTTTTTTCTTTTGATTAAACAACCTGATAAAGTAGAGGCCTTGAATGACCTTTCATCTTGAATCTTGTTCAAAAGTCTTTCTATTCTCTCAGCGCGTGCGGGTTTTGAATTATTCCCAACCTCTTGTAAAATCTTAGCAATTATTCTGAATCTAATTTCCTGTGGGAGTTGGTTAAATTCATTTAGTTTTAATGCAGAAAAAGATTCATGACGACGAACCAATATATCTATTTCTTTATTTACATAAAAATCTATCGCCTCTTTTGTATTTGAAAGATTTTTACTAATTTGAGAGATTCTTGGTGCCCATTTAGGAAATTGTTTTAAAAAATTACGCGCCCTTACTCTAGCGAAGCGCTCATTATTATTAGAAGGGTCTTCAATCCATTTAATATTCTTATGTTTAAGATAATTCTGTAATTCTTCCTTAGTAAAATTAAGCAGAGGTCTAATCAAGGTGATGCCATTATAAGAGCTGGTTTCAGGAATGCCTGACAATCCATAAACTCCAGCTCCATGCTCCGCTCTTATAATAAAATTTTCTGCTTGGTCATTCTGTTGATGGCCTGTAGCCAAATATGTGATATTATTTTTATGACAAAAATCTGTAAGAAGTTTATATCTAGCTAATCGCGCGGCTTCTTGTATATTACTAGTAGGCTTTATTCCCTCCCAGTCGATAATATGAACCTCGAAGCCGCAGTTATCTAGCAAATTCTTTACTGACTGAGCTTCTTTTAACGATTCTTCTCTTAAATTATGATTGACTATAAATGCAATAGTTTTTAAATTTTTCTCATCTAAACATTCCTTTACCAAAAAGCATAAAGCCAAAGAATCGCTTCCACCGGATACGGCTATAGCTACGTCATTTGTATTATGTAATTTAGAAAAATTATCTTTAAATCTTTGAAATATGCTCATGTGTGGTGTATACCTCTAATCCTCTAAAATCCGTTATTTTGAAGGATTAGAGGTATATATTTAAAAATTAGTTAATAAAAAATGATATTATATCATTTTTTTTATTGCGCTATGTATAATTTATGTGAGATATTAAATTAAAAGGTTAAATAATTATACTATAATTTCTTGTGTAAAAATTTTTAAGCGTTATAATGTTAAACAGTTAATTTTCAATGCTCATGATGTTTTTTGAGCAATTTATTTTAGGAGTAAAAAATGCGTGTATTACTTGTTGAGGATGATAATTCAACTGCAATGTCAGTTCAGTTAGCTCTTGCCTCTGAAGGTATCATTTGTGATACCTGTTCACTTGGCCATGAGGGATTAGAGGTGGGTAAACTATATGATTATGATCTAATTATTTTAGATTTAATTCTTCCTGATATTGATGGATACGAAGTTTTGCAACGTCTTCGCTCTGCTAAAATTAAGATTCCTGTTCTTATTCTTTCTGGTCTTTCAGGGGCTGAACAAAAAATTAAAGGCTTAGGTTTTGGTGCAGATGATTACTTAACTAAACCATTTAATCGTGGTGAGTTAGTTGCAAGAATTCAAGCTATTGTTAGAAGATCTAAAGGTCATTCTGAATCAGTTTTAAGATTTGATAAAGTTACATTGAATTTAGATACAAGAATTGTTGAAGTTAATTCAATACCAGTTCACTTAACTAGTAAAGAATATGCTATTCTTGAGTTATTAGCCATGAGAAGAGGCGCGGTACTTACAAAAGAGATGTTTTTAAATCATCTTTATGGTGGTATTGATGAGCCAGAATTAAAAATCATTGATGTTTTTGTTTGTAAGCTTAGAAAAAAACTTGCAGACGCGTCAGGTGGCACTAATTATATTGATACAGTCTGGGGAAGAGGGTATATGCTTAAAGAATATCCGATGGAGTCTGGGCTTGATTTAGAAAACATCCAAGAAAAAGAGGAAGATCTTATAGCGTGATTTCGTTATCTTCAAAATTATAATGTAAAGCATTATTAAATATATCTTAAGAAAATTATATTAGAATCTCAGCAAAACTGGGATTTTAATATATGGGATACACTAATCTTTATCATGTTTATTACAAAATGCCTGCTCTACAAAAGAAAGATATGTTTGTGGAGTTGGAGGAGCTTGCTGAAAGATTAGTCGATTCTGGCTTGCTTAGAATAGATGCTGAGCCAAAACAAAATTTCGCTAGATTTTCTATGCCCACCAGAAATGTTCATATCGTTTTTAGTAAACGTGAATTATCTGATGAAAGGCTTTATTCAAGGACATATAAGCAGCTAAGTAAAGCTATTCTGGACTCTGGTTATTCTAAAGATATTAAGTCAAAAGTTGATAAAGAAATAAAAAAACTTAAAAACCAACTAGATAAATTTGTTCCGGTAGAACCTGAATTAGAAATGCAATTAGCAAGGATTTTAGTTCAATCAGCTCACCCTATTGTTTTTTTAATGATTATCTTAAATCAGGTGCAGGTATTTGTATCTTACGGGAATAATATCGGTGAAGTAATGGATATAGTTTCATGGCAGCAAGCGGGTGGAAATAGTGGTATGCAAAGTACTGATGGCAAAAATGTAGCAGTATTTGTTTCATGCGGTGGTGATCCTTTGTTGTTAGATCCACCTAAAATGGAAGGAGAAAAAAAACCGCCAGAAGAGTTGCTTTTTGGAGATGGTGCTCCTGCTTTAGCTAGAATGATGGGAATTGCTGGGCAAGAAACGGGTCATTATAGCGATATTATTTACAATAAATACGGCCAACAAACGGGCAGATACTCCGCCAATTTTAGCGGAACCAGAGCGGATCCTCAAGTTGATTTGTCACGAAATACAGATATGAGAAATATACAAGTATTTTGGAAGAAATTGAACCAAATAGGACTGGATAGATTAGTAGATAGAGATAAAGAAATTCAATTTATGAGAAGGAATGCTGCTCAATCTATGTATTATTATAGAAGATTGTTAATGATGAACATAGCAAGATATATATTTATTTATAGAGCTAAGAAGGTAGGATTTGGGCCAATTGATGATATGAAAAACAAAGATTATACTGGTTTGAGATTACAGGAATTATTAAGTGATATGATGTTTAATTTGGCCCCAGTGGCTGATGTTTATCAAAATAAAGATAAAAATATTGAAACAGCAATCGCTTGTATAGAGGCCTTAGCTAGAGTCCCACAACAAGTAAACAAATGGGGGCATAAAACCACTTTATTTTTATGGAGAAATTTATATAAGTTTTATTATTATAAATTAACTCCAGGTAGTATTAAAAGCTATGAGGAAATATCAGGAAAGAGTTTTACTATGTATCCTAACAAGATGAGATATTATACTTGGAAGGAAAAAATGTTTTTTTATCTGGAGTCTTTGAAAAATAATATTAGAGAAAGATTTAAAAAATGACCTAAGCGTTAGTTAATTCATTCTGGGTGGTTAAGGAATATCCTTCAGAACGAATTGTTCTGATTAAAGAGATGTTGTTATCATCCTTTAGAGCGTTTCTAAGTCTGTTTATGTGCACATCAATAGTTCTCGGTTCAACTTGGTTGGTATTCCCCCATACATAATTAAGAATATGTTCTCTAGATAAAACTCTTCCAGGTAGTTCAAGGAAACATTGTAGAATTTTAAATTCATTGGGACCCAAGTGAATGATTTTATTGTTTTTAGTAACTCTATATGTATTAAGATTCATTTCAATATCATTAAAAGAGATAATCTTTTTGCTATTATTAACTTCGTTAGGTTGAGTGGTAAGTAATTTGATCTTACTTACTAATTCGCTAGGAACAAATGGCTTAATAATATAGTCATTAATATCTGCGGTATTTATAGGTGCTTTTTTTGTGGCTAGAATTATAATGGTATTTTTTGTTTTAGGGTTATTCTTTAACATATTACACAAATTAATGGTCTTTATGATCCCTGGGAGCTCTTCGTCAAGAATTATCATATTTGGTTCAATGCGCTCAATGGTATTAAGAAGCATTTCTGTTGTTTGTACTGAATTTACTATATATCCATAACGCTCTAGGTGATAAGAAATGACTGTTTGAATTGGAGATTCGCACAACGCTATAAGAACAGAAGAAGTTTTATTTAAATCTGTCATAATTATATTCCTTATAAATAATTAGTTATATCTCTTAGACCCCAGGGTTTTTCGAGAATTAATAACAATTTAAGACTATCGTTAATTATAATTAAGCCTTTTGTCAAGAGCTTATATTAAAGGTAGTAGCATTTTTCTAAGGATATTCTAGGGTTATGACAAATTTATTACAAATTAATACATATTTATGCAAGTAAAAATTACTTAAAATTATTGGCATTAGTTGCTTTATTGGTTGGTTAATAAACTAATAGAAACATTAATTTTTAACGATTATTAATTAGGTTTCGCTACAGATTCAATGGAGTTTAAAATAATCTGCGAGTTTAATTTCTTGAATTCTTTTTTCTTTAATAGCGAAATAGTTGTGAAAATCGCAATAGAAAAAGCTTTCATTCTATATTCATTTAGATATTTTGATTCGATATTTTTGATTTTTGTAGAGATAACAAGTCTTTTATAATGTATTTTCTTAGCTAACTCTTTTTTAGCTCTCTCATGCATATACGCAATTTCTTTTTCGGTAGATTTAAGTATATCTTTTGCTTCATTCGTTGCATTTCTGAAGCGATTCTGGTATTCACTTAACAATGATTCTGCCTCATATTTAAGGTTCGTTGCTTCATTTATTTTTTGTCTAATAGAATCAGTTTTGTCATTTAAGATTCTTATGATGGAGTTCTTAATAGGTTTAAACGTTAGAGCTATAAAAAATATAATTGAGAATGCTACCCAGAATTCTGCATCAAATGACATGATTACCTTCAGATTTTATTTTTTTTATTACATTAGATAATAATTTTTCATCTATTTTTTCATCACTTAGGCTACTTAATATAGCTTTCGTAGCTTCCATAGAGATAAAATCAACATCTTTTTCAGCATTTTTTAGGTAATTTTCTATTCTTATTTCTGATTCAGAAACGAGTTTTTTTAATTCATCATCAAGTTTAAATAAGCTTTCTTCAATCGAAATGGAGATTTTTTTCGAAGTTCTCTCTATCATTTCGCTTCTAGTATCCGCTGCATTAGAAAGAATTTCTTCATACTCTTCTTTAAGCTTCAGAGCTTCCTCTTTTGCGCAATTAGCAGCTCTTAAGGCTTCAGATATTGTCGCCTCTCTCTCAAGGAGAATATTGTTTAATTTAGGCAAAAAGAATCTATTTAATAAATAATATAAAATTATAAAACTTATTAATAACCAAAAAAATTGCGAAAAATATGTTGATATATCAAGCTGTGGCATTATCTATTGAAACATTAATATTAAAGCTAGTGTGAATGCAAAAATACCTAGAGCCTCAACCATACCGGCTCCAATAATAGCGCGTTGAAATAATTTATTTTCTTGCGCTGGATTGCGAGCAATTGCATTAAGCAGGCTTGAAAAAATATTTCCAACTCCAATTGAAGCTCCAAGCATACCAATGCTCATTAAACCTATTGCAATATATTTAAAAGAAACGGTGTCCATTTTTTTCTCCTCTATAGTTAAAATTATTAAAATAAATCATATTAATGCAGATTTATAGCATCATTTAAATATACGCATGTTAAAATAGCGAATATATAAGCTTGTAATACTGCAACAAATATCTCAAAACCAACCATTATTACCATTAATGGTATTGGTAGAAATCCTATCATACCCATCATCGCCACAAAAGCGCCTAAAACTTTTAATAATACATGTCCTGCTAGCATATTGCCAGCAAGCCGTATTGATAAACTAATTGGACGCGCTAGGAATGAAAATAACTCAATCACAATTAATATTGGCGCAAGCCATAGTGGAGTTCCATTAGGTAAAAACAATGATAAAAAATGCAAACCATGTTTTATAAACCCAGTTAAAATAACTATGGTAAACACAATGGCAGCTAAAATAAATGTGACTATAATATGGCTAGTTACCGTAAAACCATAAGGCATCATTCCCAAAAGATTCAAAATCAGAACAAAGTTAAATAATGTAAAAACAAAGGGAAAAAATATTTTACCTTTTTTGCCCGTGCTACCAATTAAAGTGCTTTCTACAAATTCATATAGAATTTCTGCTGCGCATTGCAATTTACCAGGAATTATTGAAGCTTTACGAGTGGCGCTGTATATGAATGTTAAAAGTAAAGCAATGCCCAGCATCATAAAAAGAGAGGCGTTAGTAAAGCTAACATCATATCCTGCTATAGAAAGCTTTATTAGAGGCGTAATCTCAAATTGATGAAAAGGATTTAGTAACATACTTACTTATGTTTTTTATAAATATTATATAAGGAAGATATTAAACCTAAATTTATAAAAATCAATAGAAATAATATTTTTGTATGCAAATAATGATCTAGGAAGTAACCAATAAATCCTCCTACAATTATACTGGAAAGAATTTCTGCAACAACAAATATTGAGCTTGAACTTAAATCGCGATGAGTTAATTTAGATTTCTCTGTATTTTCTTGATAAGTTTTTAGCTTTTCATCTAATTCTTTTAGTAGATCTTTGTTCATAAATTTAAGACTAATTGATATATTGAATTATATTATATATAATGAAATCTTTTATACCACAAGGTAATTGTCATTATGTTAGAGTTGCTTAAGATAGAAGGTCTTTCAGTAAATTTGGATGGAAAGGATATTCTTGAGAATATAAATTTTGTAGTTCCAGAAGGAAAGATAATTACTATCGTGGGGCCAAATGGCAGCGGCAAAACCACTCTTGCTCGTTGTCTTTTAAAATTAATAGAGCCTACAAAAGGTAGAGTCACTTATTCTCCTAATCTCAAAATTGGATATTTACCTCAAAAAATAACTTTAAACCCTCATCTTCCAATTACTGTAAGGGATTTTCTAGAAACTAATAGAGATATTAAATTATCTTTTTCTAATATAGTTGAAGAAGTGAATATTAAACATATTTTATCTTATCCCTTGCAAAGAATTTCTGGTGGAGAGATGCAGCGAGTTTTACTTGCTAGGGCTTTACTTAATAAACCAAAACTTTTAATTCTAGATGAACCAGTTCAAGGTGTTGACGTAAATGGTCAAGTTGAATTTTATCAATTGATAGAGAAATTAAGAGCTGAAAAAAATATAACTGTTTTAATGATTTCACATGATTTGCATATGGTAATGAAAAATACAGATTATGTGATTTGTTTAAATCATCATATTTGTTGCGAAGGAGAGGCTAGTTTTATTAATCAACATAAGGATTTTAGAGAATTATTTAATAGTGATGAGTTAATGAATTTTTCTGTATATACTCATAGGCATAATCATTCACACGAATAATATAGACTAGGTGAAAATGAAAGTTTTTAGTAAATCCAATATCTCTCTTTTTTTATGTATAATAACATCAGTTTTGTTGATGTTTTATTATAATTCCGATAGATATTCTAAATTTGGAAATTGGATAGTAGATAAAGTATCTCCTGTCATGAGTTTAAGCGTTGCAACAGTGGATTTAGTTAATGAATTAGAAAAAAATATTGAATCATTTATAAATACCAACAAAGAAAATAAACAATTAAAGACAAGAAATGACTTTCTAGAATATTATTTCTTTCAATATAAACAATTAGAAGAAGAAAATAAGCTTCTAAAAGAAGATTTGCAGTATACGAAAGATATTCCAGGAAAATTTATTACAGCAATGATCATTGGTAGAACAAATAACAGCTCTAACCAGCAAGTTATTTTAAATAGAGGTTTGATGCATGGTATTGAAAAGAGAGATATAGTGGTTGTAAAGAATCAATTTTTTGGAAGAGTTATTGAGAGTGGTAAAAACACTTCTAAAGTATTGTTAGCAACGGACCCAAACTCCAGAATCCCTGTGGTATCTATTGTTTCAAAAAATAAATTTATAGCTTCTGGTAATGCAGCCAATTACTTTACATGTAAATTTCTAAAGGAAGGAGCTAATTTAGTAGAGGGAGAGTTAGTAGAAACATCGGGTGAAGTTGTTTCTATTCCTTCAAAAATTGTTATAGGGTCAATATTCAAAGATGGTGAGACCTATTATATAAAACCAAACATTGATTTTGATAAAATAGAATTCGTACAAATATTAAAGATAGAAAATGAATAGCCAAAAGATTATAGTTATTACAGGGCCAACAGCTAGTGGTAAAACAGATTTTGCAATCAAAATGGCTGCAAGAATTGACGGCGAGATTATTAACAGTGATTCTCTCCAAGTATATAAGGAGAACCCTATTTTATCTGCGCAACCTACTATTGAAGAAAGAGGAAATATTCCTCATCATCTATTTGGATATATTAGTGGAGCAGAAGAATATAATATTGCTAGATGGCTTGGGGACTCTGTAGAGCAAATAAAAGAATGTAAAAATCCTATTTTAGTAGGGGGAACTGGATTTTATTTAAAACATTTGATTTTTGGGTTAAGTACTATTCCTGAAATTGATCAAGAAACAAGAGATGCTACAAGGAGTTTATATGAAAAAATCGGTCCCGAAGAATTTTATCAAGCTTTGAGATCAATAGACCCAGAAGTAGCTAGTAATTTAAATCCAAATAATTATCAAAAAACTATTAGAGCATATGAAGTAATTAAATCCACTGGAAAATCTATTTTATATTGGCGAAAGCAAAATAGGCAATTTTTTCCTATTGATTCTTTTAAAATGATTATATTACATCCTGATAGAGAAATTTTATATCAAAATTGCAACCAGCGTTTCTTAAAACAATTAGAAAATGGAGCTATAGAAGAGGTGAAATATTTGATGCAGCAAAATTTTAGGGTTTCCACAGGCATTATGAAATCACATGCTGTACCAGAATTAATGAAATATATCAATGGGGAATGGACCTTGAAAGAGGCTATAGAAAAATCACAGCAAGTAGTTCGAAACTATGCAAAAAGGCAAACCACTTGGTTTAAACATCAATTTAATCATGCTGATTTAGATATAAATTTTGTTAATGACGTTACAAACTATTGACTTTTTTTAGTCTCTGGAATAGAGTCAAATTTTAATGTAATCATTTCTTTGTTCTAAATATATTTATGTCAAGATCCTCCAGATACAAAAACACTAACGGCATAGTGTTGATGTTGGTTAACGCCTTCGCTACATCAATGCTTTATGTTGTAGCAAAATATCTAACGGGCTTTATAAGCTCTAATCAAGTAGTTTTTTTATATAAGTTTTTAGTATTAGTAGGGCTAATTCCTTGGATTTTATATGATGGTATTAGCTGTTTAAAAACAAAAAAGCTTAAAGTACATATACTTCGTGGGATTATGAGCACTGGTGGTGCTCTATGCTTTATGTATGGCATGACTAAAGTTGATATAGCTAGTGCGACTGCATTAAATAAGATGGAGCCAATTTTATTAATGATTGTTAGTGCTCTTTATTTTAAAGAAGAGCTTGGCAGGTCAAAAATATTTGCAGTAGTATTTAGTTGTATAGGAATGTTATTTGTAGTTTATCCTATAGTAACATTTGCTAATGGAAATATTGAGTTTTCATTACTTTCTTCAACGAAACCAAGTTTTAATTATAATTACTTAATCATTTTAGCTGGTGTGCTTCTATGGACAATAAATACCAGTATCGTCAAAGTTCTTGGTAGAACCGAATCTAATCGTACCCAATTATTTTATGTATCAGTAATTTCAGTATTGGTTGCCGGCCCTACGGCATTATTTGAATGGAGTAGCGTTAATGGGATTCCAGTTCCTGCAAGTTTTGATGCTAGTTTCTTATCTAATTTAACAATGCCAGCTGTAGGTTTACTTCTTTGTTTAGGAATGTTGCATTTTATCCATGTGGCATGTAATTTCCAATCTTTAAAAATGGCTGAAATGTCCGTTGTTGCGCCGTTTGATTATAGTAAACTAGTTTTTGGTGGATTTTTAGGTTATTGCTTTTTTGGTAACGAGCCGAGTTTTAGTGCATATATAGGATATATATTAATTCTTATGTCCGGTGTTTATTTGCTTAGAGTAGAAACAAGAAATAGATCTAAAATAACTTCCTGATCTTGAAAAATTAATTTTATTCTGTGTGGTTTTCTAGCTAATCCCAAATTTTTTATAACCATGTAAATTCTTTTCTGAGCTAAGTTTATACTGGAGTTTGCTGGAATTGCTAACCTATTGATTGTGATAATTCTTGCAACATTTTTTTCTATAACTGTTTTGTTAATAGTAACTTTGCATGTTGGGCAGTTGATTATTTCTGCATCAAGTAAATAGTTTATTTCATCAGAATTATTATTAATGTCAAAATATATGGTAGTCGTTGCGCCATCTGTATAAGCTTTTCTTACTTGTAGATTAAAGATGTTAATATCACTTGCTCGAGCGGTGATTGAGAAAAACAATCCTATTATAATTAACTTAATTTTCACTTTACTTTAAAAAACCTTTCAAGAAATGAAAAATATATTTCTTTTAACTTTATAATATCTTCTATGGATACATGTTCATCAATTTTATGAGCAGTTTTATTTATCAGACCGAACTCTATTACTTGTGTGTAATTTTTAAGAAATCTTGCATCTGAAGTTCCTCCGGTAGTAGATAAAACAGGCTCAATGCCAGTTATTTGTTTTACTGATTCTTTTAATAATGAAACTAAATCAGAATTTTTGGAGTTAACAAAGCATTCGGCTCCTAGATGGGAGTTAAGCTCGAAATCATGAGAGAATTTATCACAAATAGTTTGAACTAACTTAATTAGAGAATCTTTTGTATGGCAGTTATTAAACCTAATATTAAAGGTTGCTTTTGCTTGTCCTGGTATAACATTTCCAGCAAGATTACCGATTTCAATATTAGTTATTTCTAAATTAGAAGCCATGAAATCTTCATTGCCTTGGTCAAGTTTAATAGATTTTAGTTCAGTTAAAATTTTTAATAAATGATTGATTGGATTATCTGCTAAATGAGGATAAGCTACATGTCCTTGAGTGCCTTTAACTATAAGATCAAAACTAACAGATCCCCTTCTGCCATATTTAATCATATCTCCTAGAATCTCTGGGCAGGTTGGCTCTCCCACAATACAAGCATCAATTTTTTCGTTAATTGTATCTAAATATTCTAAAACTTTTACTGTACCATTTTCGGCTTTTGCTTCTTCATCTCCGGTGATTAGAAAGCTAATTGATCCATTGAAGTTATAAGCTTTAACAAACTCTATGCTTGCAATCATAGAGGCTGCAACCGCTGCTTTCATATCAGATGTACCGCGCCCATAAAGCATTCCATCTTTCATAGTTCCAATAAATGGATCAAAGGACCAATTATTACCAGTTGGAACAACATCAGTATGGCCGGCAAAGCAGAAATTTGGTCCATTATTTCCAAATCTTGCATATAAATTCGTTACATCATCAAAAATTAATTTTGTGCATTTGAAGTTATAATTAGAAAGACACTCAATAAGAAAGTCGGTGATTCCAGCATCTATAGGTGTTACTGAAGGAAAGCTTATTAGTTTTTGAGTTAGCGAAATAGGATCATTATACATAATTATACCCTCAGTAATTCATTGATTGAAACCTTGTCTCTAGTTTTACTATCTACTTGTTTTACAATAATAGCAGCATATAAAGAGTGAGATTTATCTTCTGATGGAATATTTCCCGGTACCACTACTGAATAAGGTGGAATATATCCATATGAGATTTCTTTTGTTAGTCTATTATAAATTTTTGTTGATTTGCTTAGAAATACTCCCATTGAAAGCACAGATCCTTCTCCGATGATCACTCCTTCAGCAACTTCACTTCTGGCGCCAATAAAACAATTATCTTCTATAATAACGGGAGAGGATTGTATAGGTTCTAATACTCCACCAATTCCAACTCCACCAGAAATATGGCAATTTCTACCAATTTGAGCGCAGCTTCCAATACCTGCCCAAGTGTCAATTAAAGTTCCTTCATCTACATAGGCTCCAACATTAATAAATGATGGCATAAGGACGGTGTTTTTAGCTATATAGGCGGAATTTCGAACTATAGCGCCAGGTACGGCTCTGATTTTATTATTATCAAAATCTGCAGTTTTCCAATCAGTGAATTTTAGTTTTACTTTATCAAAATAATTGAAAGGATGATGATCTATTATTTTAGAAAGATTTAGCTTGAAAGAAAGTAGGATAGCTTTTTTTATAGGTTCATTAACAATCCATTTATTATTAACTTTCTCTGCAACTCGTATTTTTCCATGATTTAGCTCGCTTAAAATAAATTCTATAGTATTTCTTGCGAAATCAATATTTGTGTCTTTTTCGCTCCAGGCTTTTTCAATTATCTCTGTTATTGAATCATTCATCATTTACTTATTCCCTTAAGTTGTTTATCATGATAATAATATTTGTTTAAGTTCTAATCAATTTAATTATGTTAATCACTTGCAGCAAGTGTAATTCCACTTATAGCATTGCAGATAAATTTATTTCACCATTGGGTCGTATAGTTAAATGCTATAAATGCTCAAATTCATGGGTGGTGAATTGTTCATCACAAGATTTGGCGGTAGAGCCTGCTTGCTTCCCTTCTTTTGGTATAATGTCTTTTTTCTTGATTTCACTTATTTTTCTATTTGGTTTTGTATTTCTCTCAGAAACTTTGATGCGTTTTGCGCCAATAAATTCTTTATATGAAAAATTGCATATTTATGATAGTAAGGATCTTTCTATGGATAATTTTTACTTTGATCTAGATAAAAAAGAGATTATTGTCAATGGCATTATTGCTAATAATAGTCTTAAAGAAAAAAGAAGCCCTAATTTACGTTATATGATTTATAGTAAAGATAAGAAGATTATTTTTAAGTATACAGAAAATTCTTCCAAAGAGATAATTGGACCTGGGAAATATATGCAAGTAAATGCAAAAATTGCGAATATTCCAGAAGATGCAGAGTTTTTAAGTATAGATATTGGAAATAAACTGGATTTATTATTAAGGTAAATATATTAATTTTATGTCAGAAGATAATAATAAAAATTTAGATAATAATTTAGCCAGGAGTCTTCCTGCTAATATTTTAGCTGAACAAATGCTGCTGGGTAGTATTCTAACTAATAACGAACATTATAATAAAGTTAGTGATTTTCTCCAGGTTGACCATTTCTATGAACCGGTGCATAGAAGAATTTTTGAGGCGGTTACTATATTTATTGATAGAGGGATGCTTGCAAATCTTGTGACTTTAAAAAATCATTTTGATCAGGATCCTGCATTAAATGCAATGAATCAAAGTGATTATTTAGTTCAATTATCTTCGCTTTCTACAACAATTATTAATATTACTGATTATGCTAAAACTATAGTTGATTTGGCAGTGAGGCGTCACCTAATAAATATTGGTGAAGATATTGTAAATAATGCATATAATCCTGGTTTAAAAAGTTCAGCGAATAACCAGATAGAATTAGCTGAACAAGAATTATTCAATTTAGGAACATTAGGTAGAGAATCGAATGCAAATTTTGCAGCAATTAAGAGTTCACTAACTATTGCGCTAGAAAAAATCCAAGTAGCTTTTAAAAGACAAGAGCATATTACTGGAATTTCTACTGGTTTTCTAGATTTAGATAAGTATCTTTGTGGAATGCAAAATTCTGACTTGCTTATTTTAGCTGGTCGTCCATCTATGGGGAAAACTGCTTTGGCTATAAATCTGGCGCTAAATTCCTGCTTTTACTTGCGTGACCATCATAAAAAAAATAAAGATGAAGAGGAGGTTACCCCTTCAGTAGGGTTTTTCTCACTTGAAATGTCTAGCGAACAGCTTGCAACTAGAATGATGGCAATTATTTCAGAAGTTCATTCAAGTAATCTAAGATCTGGTCAAATATCAGAGAGTGACTTTACAAAAATTGTTAAAGCTAGCAAGGATCTAGCGGAGCTTTCTTTTTTTATTGATGACACTCCTTCTGTTTCAATAGCGGCTTTAAGGACTAGGGCTCGTAGAATGAAGAGAAGGCATAATTTAAGTCTTTTAGTAATTGATTATTTGCAATTAATTAGAGGTTCTTCTAAATCTAGTGAAGATAGCCGTGTTCAGGAGATCTCAGAAATTACTCAAGGTTTAAAAGCAATCGCTAAAGAGTTAAATATTCCAGTCATTGCTTTATCTCAGCTTTCAAGAGCTGTAGAGCAGCGTGAAGATAAAAGGCCTCTATTATCTGACCTTAGAGAATCCGGAAGTATTGAACAAGATGCAGACATAGTTATGTTTATATATAGAGATGAGTATTACCTAGTCCGTAAACAACCAAAAGAAGGGACGTCTGAATATGAAAAATGGCAAAGTGATATGAATAAAGTTACTAATGTAGCGGAAGTAATTATTGCAAAACAACGTAATGGGCCTGTAGGTGGTGTAAAACTACATTTTGATTCTAGAACAACCAAATTCGATAATCATATCGATATACATTATTAACCAAAAATTAAACTCTTTTCTTTAATATTAATCTTTTTAAAAGTTAAGGTAAAAAATGGTTTCTCAAGTAATCAAAATCACATTTGAAGAGTTAGACAACTACTCAAAATATAAAAGAGAAAATCCTCAAGAAAGAATTAGCTTAAATGAATATATAAAATTATCTAGAGAGCTAGATGTAGAAGTTATAGCTGATTTATCTGCAATCCAACTAGATCAACCTATAAACTTAACAAATTGTGATTTATCAGGAACTATTTTAGATGGATTAGAATTTAGTGGAGAGCATGTAGTTATTAAAGGAGCAGATTTAAGAGGAGCTTCTTTAAAAAATGTTAGATTTACAAATTACATTAATTTGAGTGGAACAAAACTAGGGTCTGTAAGTCTCAGTAAAGAAATGTTTAAACTTTGTCAGCTAAAAGACGCTGATTATGTGCCTTATGAATCTCAAGAAATGTTAGTTGATGTTACAGATCAACAATTAGAAGATTATTTAAGATCTACAGAAACTAATCTTAATCAATATCTAACTAATCTATTAAGTGATAAATATCCCAAAGGAACTAGAATAATAGCTGATTTAAGTGGAAGAACTATTGATGGAGAGTTTAGTGGTAAAGATCTTTCCGGTACAAATCTTAGAGGAGTAATAATCACTGGTGAAATTCATAATTTAGAACTAAGAGATTGTTATACTAACGAAACAATATTTAGTGATTGTACTTTAATAAGGCCAGATTTGCGTGGTACGTATTTAGTGGTTCCAAGAGGGGATACCAAATTTAAAGCCACTATTTTTGAAGGAGAAGTTCTTTTTCAAGAACCCAAAATGAGCATCGGAATAGATGATCCGCAATTACTTTATGAAAAAGGTATTTTACCAACTATGTTGACTGAAGATCTTCTTCAGCCTGACTTTAAAGGGCATGAAGGGATAGTACTTGATCCATGTTACGTAAGGTGTAGTAATTCACAAGATATAAAAAAATCTATTCGATGTACGCGTAAAGATTTAGAAGATTATGTAGCTTACCGGTTGCGCACAAAAGTCAGTGCAATTGAAGATTTTTGTACTTGGAAGGGAATTAAATCTAATGAGATAGCTGATTTTTCTAGTTTAGACCTTACAAATATAAAAAACCTTAAAGGAGCCAGTGATGGTGATGAGGCTGTATTTAAAAATTGTAACTTTGCTTTTGCGAACTTTAGTGGAACAGATCTAAAATATGCTAGATTTGAAAATTGTAATTTATCAGGAGCGAGATTCTCAGAAGATAGTTTGGGGCTAGTAGAGCGATATGAAGACTGGTTCGCGTGGTTACCTAATGTCATTAGACCTCAAGTGAGTAAATCAGAGCAAAAAGCTAATTTGGAATATACAAAATTTAAGGATTGTAATCTTAATACAGCAAATTTAACTAAAGTTAATGCACAAAATGCCGTTTTTGAGAATATAGAGGCATTAAATTTAGATGCAAAAGGCTTAGATTTGAGGGGTGCAAAGCTTTCTGGTAACTCAAATGTTTCAGGGTCGGATTTTGAGAGATTGAAGGCTCAATCTATAAAAGCAAATGGTTCATGCTGGAGTTATGCATATTGCAGGAATGCAGATTTTTCAAATGCGGATCTTTCACAAGTAGATTTTTCAAATGCTGATTTAACAGGGGATAAGCTTGAAAATACAACCTTATTTAGGGTTTATTTTAAAAATTCAAAACTTGACAAAGCAGATCTAACAGATGCCAAATTAGAGAAAGCAAGAGTTGATGGAAGTTTAGGGAATTCTATCTTAGTCCGTACTAGTTTAGATAATGCAGATTTTCAAGTCTTAGTTGATAATTTTAAAAATGTAGAAGGAGTAGATTTTTCTAAGGCTTTACTTGGAGCTGAACAATTAAAATGCGCATCTCTTCAGGCTAAACAAAAAATAGAAGAAAATAAGAAAGCTACTTATAATAAATACGCCATAGGAATGGTTATAGGTATGGTTGTAATCTCTGTGGCAATTCCATTAGCAATACCATTTTTTGCCCCTGCTGCTTTAAGCGGGGTAATTTTAGCTATGGCCACTCCAATTATTGCAAGTGCTTCTTCTGTGTTATTATTCGCGATAGCAGCTGATAGGATAGCAAACGAATTTGATTTCAATATTGCAATGGTTGAGTCTATAGCCAATGCATTAGGGGCTAAAGCTGAGATTGAAAGAAAGAATGCACCTTTTAACCAATATACCCAAGAAAAAGAAGCTCAATATAAAAAAATGCTTAATGACATTAAAGATACTGATACGCAAGAAGGAAGAGTAAAAGCTCAATGCGCAGAAAGACAAAATGAGCAAAATAAGAAGCCAGAACGCGAGAATCTTAAAAAACTAGAAATTAAGAAAAAAGATAATAAACCATTTTCAGAAAGAGAAGGGGTTAAAGTTGAGCCAGTTAAGCAGCAAGATGCTTCTTTAGCTGTTCGTGAAATAGGAAAAACAAATAATCCTAATGTTCATAATAAAATCACTTAACAAAAACTGTTGATTTATTTGGTCATTTGAATAATGATAATCACATCATGACTATAAAAATATTATCCTCAAATCTTGTGCATATTACTAAAATCCTTAGTGATTTAAATTATCATGATGGTGATAGTATAGGCGCTCAACTTGGAATAACGCGAAGTGCTGTTTGGAAGGCGATTAAAAAGCTGGAAGAATATGGTGTCGAAGTTGTTTCGGTAAAAAATAAGGGCTATCAATTAAAAGAAACTTTATTGCTTATTGATCAAGCAAAAATTGAAGAAGCCCTTGCGATGCCTGATGTAGAAATTAAAGTATTTGAAAATATTGATTCTACCAATAATTATCTTAAGAAAAATATAGACCCAAGAAAACGTAAAATTTATATAGCTGAAACTCAAACAAATGGTAAAGGTAGAATGGGGCGTTTTTGGCATTCTCCTTTTGGCCAAAATATTTATATGTCATACTTATATAATTTTAAAAAAGATGTAAGTGAGCTAAACGGCTTAAGCTTAGTGGTTGGTATGGCTTGTTTGGCTGCAATAAAGGAAATAGGAATTGAAGCAGAAATTAAACTTAAATGGCCAAATGATGGTGTTTATTTAAAGCAAAAATTTATGGGCAATTTGATTGAGCTTCAATCTGAGAGTTATGGTGATTCTAGTGCTATTATCGGCATAGGTATTAATGTTAATATGCTTAAAGATTCTTCTTATATTACTCAGAACTGGACGTCTTTAAGAAAAATATCTAGAAAATATATTGATAGAACTAAGCTTTGTATTGCTATTATACATAATTTAAATTTTTACCTAGAACAATTTACAAAATACGGTTTAAAAGAATTTTTAGTAAAATGGCAAGAACTGGATAGCCTCTATAATCAGGAAGTTAAAATTAATAATGGAGAGTATGAAGGTATAAGCAAGGGGATTAATGAACATGGAAATCTTATGCTTGAACTTCCAACTGGTGTAATAAAATCTATTTCTTCTGGAGATACTTGCGTATGAATAAAATAAGATGTGGCTGGGTTGGTATAAATAAATCATATTATGAAAAATATCATGATGAAGAATGGGGAGTTGCTGTACATGATGATAGGAAGCATTTTGAAATGCTTATCTTAGAGGGTGCTCAAGCGGGCTTAAGTTGGGAAACAATTCTTAAAAAGAGAGAAGGATATCGTAAGGTTTTTAAAAATTTTGATCCAGAGAAATTATCTAAAATGACTGATGAAGAACTTGAATTAATTTTATTAAATCCAGAGATAGTAAGAAATAGAGCGAAAGTTTTTGCAGCTAGAATAAATGCAGAAGTTTTTTTATCCATTCAAAAAGAATTTAATAGTTTCGATAATTATATATGGGATTTTATTGGAGGAGCTCCAATAATAAATAGCTGGAAAACATTATCTCAGCTTCCATCTACTTCTAAAGAAAGCGATATATTATCAAAAGATCTCAAAAAACGAGGGATGAAATTTGTTGGTTCAACAATAATATATTCATATATGCAAGCCGTAGGAATGGTGAATGATCATCTAGTTGATTGTTGGAAACACCAATTTCTAACAAGTTCTATAAAATGAAATTAGTTAAATCTCTGTTTTTAGCCAACCCATCAAGAGTTTTACTTACATAAAGAGCGTCAATAGTTATTAACTCTCCGGATTGTTCTGAGGCGTTGAAATTTATTTCTTCTAATAACTTTTCTAAAATTGTATGCAATCTTCTGGCGCCAATATTTTCTACTTCACGATTTATTTCTGTGGCAAGTTCAGCTATTTTTTCAATCGCATCATCTTTAAATATTAGTTCAAGTTTTTCTGTTGCCATAAGAGCTATATATTGTTTAATAAGACTTGCCTCAGGGTCAACTAAAATTCTTACCATATCTTCCTGAGAAAGAGGGCTTAATTCTACTCTAATTGGTAATCTTCCTTGTAGCTCTGGTAATAAATCAGACGGTTTTGCTAAATGAAACGCTCCTGAAGCAATAAAGAGTATATGATCTGTATTAACCGCTCCATATTTAGTGCTTACCGTTGTGCCTTCAATTAAAGGGAGTAAATCTCTTTGAACCCCTTCGCGGCTTACATCTCCTCTGGTGGATGTTTGTTTGGTAACGATTTTATCTACTTCATCTAAAAAAACAATTCCATCATTTTCTACTGATTCTATAGCTTGTTTAACAATTTGTTCTTCATCAAGAAGCTTATCACTTTCTTCTGCAAGCACAATTAAATGAGCGTCTTTAACTTTCATTTTTTTGGGTTTCATTTTTGTGCTATTGCCCATAGCTTTTCCAATCATATCTGAAATATTAAGTACACCCATTTGTGCACCTGGCATTCCTGGAATATCTAAAGAATTAAAAGGCGAAGATGGGGCTTCTTGAAGTTCAATTTCTATTTCTCTATCATCTAGTTTTCCATCATTGAATAAACGAGTATATTTATCTACGGTTTCTTGACTTGCTGTTTTTCCAATGAGTACATCCAAAATTCTTGTTCTAGCATTAATAGTAGCTTTCTCAAGTACTTCAGCATGCATTTGTTTTCTAGTCATATTTATTGCTATGTCGATCAAGTCTCTAATGATTGAATCAACATCACGTCCTACATAACCTACTTCGGTAAATTTAGTGGCTTCTACTTTTATAAAAGGAGAATTTGCAAGTTTGGATAATCTTCTAGCGATTTCTGTTTTTCCAACTCCAGTAGGTCCTACCATTAAAATATTTTTAGGAACTATTTCATCACGAAGTGGTAAGGGGACTTGTTTGCGGCGCCAACGATTGCGCAGAGCAATAGCTACAGCTTTTTTTGCATTATGTTGTCCCACAATATATCTATCTAGTTCTGTTACTATTTGTTTAGGGGTGAAATATTCGTTTGTTTGCATTAGCTTATAACTTCCATGGTTAAATTATGATTGGTATATACACAAATATCTGCAGCTATTTTCATAGATTTCTTAACAATTTCTTCAGCGGAGTAATCTTTATCATCAATTAAGGCTCTTGCAGCGGAAAGTGCGTAATTCCCGCCAGATCCTATAGCTGCAATTCCATCTTCTGGTTCTAAAACATCTCCGGTTCCAGTTAGAATAAGCGTTGTGCTACTGTCTAGAACGATCATCATCGCTTCAAGTTTACGAAGATATTTATCTGTACGCCAATCTTTTGCAAGTTCTACAGCCGCCCTTGTGAGCTGACCTGGGTGTTTCTCTAATTTTTCTTCTAAACGTTCGAATAGAGTGAATGCATCTGCGGTAGCTCCAGCAAATCCAGCCAGAATCTTTCCTTGAGATAATGTACGAAGTTTTTTTGCAGAGGATTTTATTATAGTTGGACCTAAAGATACTTGTCCATCAGCTCCTATTACTGCTTTTCCATTTTTTCTAACTGAGAGAATCGTTGTGCCATGCCAGCTATCATTTTGCATATCAATTTCCTTAATTTATTTCTGCAGGTTCAATGGTTACAGAGCCATCTTCTTTTTTAACTATTTTATCAATCTTAAGTTTTGCTTCATTAAGCTTCTTTTCACAAAATTCACGTAAAGCATTTCCATATTCATATTCATTAATTGCATTTTCTAAACTTTCTTTTCCACTTTCAAGTTTAGCAACAATTTTCTCAAGTTCGGATAGAGCTTCTTCAAAACTTAATTTTTCAATTTCTTCTTTAAAATTTTTCATATATTTATTAGAGTAGTTCGGTTATTATATACTTTCTATAATATAAAGAGAGAAAAATTTAATGCAAGTATCTATTTTTCGTCCTGCTAAAACAGCAATGCAATCTGGGCTCCGCAATACGCAGCAATGGATGATTGAATTTCAGCATGATGCTAGTAGAAAAAAAGAGCCTTTAATGGGCTGGGTTTCTTCCAAAGATACGCAAAGAGAAGTTAGGCTCAAGTTTTTAACCAAAGAATTAGCAATAAATTTTGCTAAAGAGAATGATTTGAGTTATGAAGTAATGGAGCCTAAAGAGAAAAAATTTATTAAAAGAACTTATGCAGAAAATTTTAAATGATTGATCAAATAAACTCTATTTTTTTAAATGGCTTTTTAATTAATGCAATTATTGGAGGGGTCTTTATTGCAATAATTGCTGGTCTTCTTGGAACATTTGTTCTTTGGAGAAATATGTCTTATTTTGGAGATGCTTTATCTCATTCAGCTTTGCTGGGAGTTGCTCTCGGTATATTGCTTAATTTGAATTTAACCTTGGCTGTAATCTGTGTTTCTATTTTATTTGCTTCATTATTTAGTTTTAATAAATCAAAATATTCAAACGATACTAGCCTTGGCATTCTATCATACTCTGCGCTTTCAATAGCGATCATTGTGGCATCTTACAATAAAATTAAGATAGATCTGTTTAGTTATTTATTTGGTGATATTTTAATTATAAGTATAGATGATCTTTATTACTTATTATCCTTAGGGCTAATAATAATAGTTTGGGTTTATATTAACTGGTCTAAGTTAGTTTTGCTTTGTATTAGCCCTGAAATTTTAAAGTCTGAAGCTGTAAATGTTAAGCTTCTTAATTTCAGCTTTTCTCTAGTTTTAGCATTATTTGTAGCAATTTCTTTTAAGATTGTTGGTATATTACTTATAACAGCAATGTTAATAATACCTGCGGCGTCTGCTTTAGCGATTAGTAAATCTCCCCTGCAAATGGTTATGTACTCAATAATTATAGGTTTATTATCTGTGGCTTTTGGGATTGTTATGGCTGTAATGCATGATTTTCCTACGGGGCCATCTATAATAAGTATTGCTTTAGGATTGTTCTTGGTTTTAAATCTTAGAAGATGTTTCTATAATTAAGTCTGTAATACTTAAACCTCAAATCCTAAACGTTCAATTATGGGTGAGGATTGGTATAATGTACATTTCTTATAACCATAAACCTGAATAAAAATAAATTCAAGTTTTTATCTGGTTGAATTTTGCACTCATTAATGGTATCTTTCATTTTGAAGATGGTCGGGTGATCGCTTTTTGGTAATTTTTACTCAAAGAGAGGAAAGTCCGGACTCCACGGAAAAATAATGCTAGATAACGTCTAGCGGGGCCTTAAGAAAGCCTTAGGGAAAGTGCAACAGAAAATATACTGCCTTGAAAATTACACTATTCTTAAATGAAAAGTTGTAGACGAAGGTAAAAATGTAAAAGTACAAGGAGTCTTTGAATCTGAGCAGCTTAAGTTTACATGTAGTAAATGAGCACGCGCAGGATTCAATAGTAACGCAGTAATTTTTCATTTTCATCGAGTATACAAGGTAAGGGTGAAATAGTGCGGTAAGAGCGCACTGCAAGTTAGGTGACTAATTTTGCTGGCAAACCCCATTAGGAGCAAGACCAAATAGAAATAGTCTTAAAGTTTTCCGCTTGTTCTATTTTTATAGAGGACTATTTGGGTAGGTTGCTTGAGGTTGATGGTGACATCAACCCCAGATAAATGATCACCAGAAAGATTTATCTTTCTACAGAATCCGGCTTATAGACTATCTTCAGCTCTTCTTATAAAAGCGTCGATCATTTCTTTAGAATGGTTTTCAAATTCTTTACCGATTATGGAGTTAAGTAGGTCTGATTCTAGCTCAAAATCTATTAAAAAATCAATCTGCACTCCTTCAGGCTTTTTTGTGAATTTCCAATGATTTTTAAGATGCTTAAAAGGGCCTTCAACAAGCTCTACTATCACTTCTTCATTTGGGATTAGAGTTACTTTAGATGTGTATTTACTGCGAAAGAATTTATATTTAATAACTAACTCAGCAATGATGACGCTCTCTTCTCTTTTTAATATTCTTGCTGCTACAATCCATGGTAAGAATTCTGGATATGATTCTATATCCGTAACCAAATTAAAAAGTTTCTCTGTTGTGTGAGGGGCCAAGATATTATAAGTTTGCTTGGGCATCTTTTAGCTTTTGAAAATCTTCTCCAGCATGATAGGAGGATCTTGTTAGAGGAGAGGCAGACACCATAAGAAATCCTTTAGCTTTAGCCATTCTTTCATAATAGTTAAATTCATCTGGTGTAACATAGCGCATAACTGGAGCATGTTTTGAAGTAGGCTGGAGATATTGACCGATAGTTAAAAAATCTACTTTTGCAGCCTTTAAATCATCCATAACTTGTAATACTTCTTCTTTAGTTTCGCCAAGACCTACCATTATACCAGATTTAGTAAAAATACTTGAGTCTAATTGTTTAACTTTGAATAGTAAGTTTAGTGAGTGAAAATAACGAGCTCCTGGTCTAATCGTATGATACAGTGATGGAACAGTCTCAATGTTATGATTGTAAACATCAGGTTTTGCTTTGGCTACTAATTCAATAGATCCTTCTTTTCTTAAAAAATCAGGAGTTAAAACTTCAATAGTAGTTTTGGGTGAAGTTTTGCGAATTCTCAATATTGATTCAACGAAATGCGAAGCTCCTCCGTCATCTAAATCATCTCTATCTACAGATGTTATGACTACATGTTCTAAACCTAATTCAGCAATTGCTGAAGCTAGTCTTTCTGGCTCATGGGGATCAAGTAAATCTGGTCTACCTGTTTTAACATTGCAAAAACTGCATGCGCGGGTGCAGGTTGACCCTAGAATCATCACAGTTGCATGTTTCTTAGACCAGCATTCTCCAATGTTTGGGCAAGCCGCTTCTTCACAAACAGTATTTAGCTTTGCGCTCCTTATAAGTTCTTGAGTGTTTTTGAACTCTTTACTTACTGGAGCCTTAACTCTTATCCAATCTGGTTTTGCAAGTTTTTCCATATGGATTCTAGCTAGCTTGTTTATCATTCTTAGAAGGGTTAACTATGTTCAAAGTTTCTATAATTTGTTGTTTATTAGAATATTTTACGACAGGTTTTTTCTTTCCAAGAACTACTTCTTCATCAATAATAATTTCTGATATTTCGTTTGAGCTTGGTAATTCATACATGGCTTCGAGCAGTAAAGATTCTAAAATCGCTCTTAATCCTCTTGCTCCTGTTTTACGTTCAATAGCCTTCTTTACAATTCCTTCCAATGCTTCATCAAGAATTCTTAATTCTACATTTTCCATTTCAAAAAGCTTTTTATATTGCTTAATTAATGCATTTTTAGGTTCAGTAAGGATTTTAATTAAGGCCGCTTCATCTAAATCATCAAGAGTAGCGATCACAGGTAAACGACCAATAAATTCAGGAATTAAACCATATTTATTAAGATCCTCTGGTTCCACCTTGTGTAGAACATCATTAATTTTTTTATCTTTCTTACCCTTAATATCGGCCTCGAATCCAATAGATGTACCTTGACCTCTGGCGGCGATAATTTTTTCAAGACCATTAAATGCTCCACCGCAAATAAATAAAATATTATTTGTATCAACTTGAATAAAATCTTGGTTCGGGTGTTTGCGCCCACCTTGTGGAGGTACGGAAGCTATTGTTCCCTCCATGATTTTTAAGAGAGCTTGCTGAACGCCCTCTCCAGAAACATCACGAGTTATAGAAGGGTTTTCAGATTTGCGAGAAATCTTATCAACTTCATCTATATATATAATGCCGCGTTGAGCTTTTTCTACATCGTAATCAGCTGCTTGCAATAATCTTAAGATTATATTCTCAACATCTTCGCCAACATAGCCGGCTTCTGTTAGAGAGGTGGCATCAGCAACAGTGAAGGGCACATCTAAAATTCTTGCTAGAGTTTGAGCTAAAAGAGTTTTTCCGCAACCTGTTGGACCAATTACTAAAATATTAGATTTTGATATTTCAACTTCGTTTTTCTTGTCGAAGTTTTTCATTCTTTTGTAATGATTATAGACAGCCACTGCTAATATCTTTTTAGCTAAATCTTGGCCAATTACATATTCATCTAAAATTGCAACGATTTCTTTAGGTGTAATAGGCTTACTTTCTTTTGCGGAGATGCTTGTAGGAATATTTTCATTATCAATGATATCTGCGCATAGTTCAACGCATTCATTACAAATAAACAACGTAGGTCCTGCAATTAATTTTTTTACTTTATGTTGGCTCTTGCCACAGAAAGAACAGTGTAATTCTTCTTGATGTTTTTTGCTTTCTTTATCGTTCATATTTTGGTTTAACTCTCAACTTATAACTAATGAAATTCACATTTCACAAAATATCATAAAATTCATGAGATTGGAAGTTAATTATTAAAAAATTTGACTTCCCAAATTGGTAACTTTTAGTTATATAAGTAGTATATGCTGTTTTTAGTAAAATAAGCAATATTATAAAAGGAGTAACTCATGCCAGAATTAACCAGAAAGCTAGAAAAACTATATTCTTTGCAAAGAGTTCTACCAAAAATTTTAGATACTGCATCAATAACTGAAAGAGATATTGATAGTTGTTATGTAACCCCTCAGCTGCAAGTTTTAGCGGCAAATTCTAAAGTTGAAAATATCGATTTAGAATCTATATTCCACTCTGATTGTTCTGGTGATTTAACTAGAATATTAGTAGAAGGAGAAATGGGTACAGGAAAAACTACCATATTTTCTCAGAAATTACCCTATGACTGGGCGTTAAAGAAACTCTTTCACAATAAATTTGATTATGTCTTTAAAATAAACCTCAAATATTTACTAAATAACTGGAGGCAAGATCAAGGCTACTCAAGACAAGATCTAACAACGCCTTTAGTATGTTTTGTTCATTATTTGCTTCAAGTTGAGATAGCTGGTTATAATGATATACAAATTGACTTTAGTGAAATTATGGATGCATTATCTGCTGGCAATTCAGATAAAATTTTGTTTATAGTTGAGGAGTATGACGTTAGGTATGAGGAGTTAAAACGTAAAAAAGATGATCCTGTTGTTCAAAAGATAATTAAGGAAATTTTTGGTTTTAAGAATTTGATTTTTACTTCAAAACTTGATGCTTTACCTTTAAATGAAAAAAATAAATTTCAGAGAATTATTGAAACAAAAGGGTTAAGCCTGAATGGGGTAAAAGAATTTATAGTAAAATATTTTGAAAATCAAAAAACTGTATCTATGCATAATCAAGTTTCTAGAGAATTGTTATTAAGGATTTTAGATGATCCTCAAGTTAATCAGCTAACTCGTAATCCAATTAATCTTTCTATGTTGTGCTTAGTCTGCTCAAATTCAGATGCTGGAAAGATCCTTGCTGAGAATTTTACGATTGGAAAACTCTATAAATTCTTTGTAATTTGGCTTGCGAAAAGATATGTACCAGAGTTTAGAGATGCTACTGAACAAGAGATTTTTACCTCTAAAGAATTTGCTGCTCTGTCGGAGATTGCTCTAGAGGCATTAAAAGAAAATAATGTTATTTCTGGAGAGAAAGCTCAAAAGATTGTGCTTAAGTATCAATTAAATTTAAAGAATATATATAAAATTGGTTTTCTTAAATCTGCGAATCCATTAACGCATATAGATAATGAGAGATTGGCAGACTATTCGTATCGTTTTGGACATATAACTACGCAAGATTATTTAGCAGCTTATACATTAGCAAAGCAATTAATGAGTGGTGATAAAGATATATCTTCAAAAGCTGCTTATTTTGTGGCTGAGCATAGAAATTTTGATTCCTTTCTTCCTTTATTAAAAACTACAGCTGAATTGCTTTCCCAAATACAAGATGGAGAAGACCCAACTCCAATTCAGAGATTTTGGGAGGCTGCTACTTGTAATGTTGATGGTGTTTTAGAAATCGGTGCTGATGAAAAAGTTGCTCTACTTATGCATTTACTGCCTCAAGCATTAGTAAATGGAGATTTTGATTCAAGGATACCAAATCTAGAAGTTATAAAAAACTTTATAGAGATGCATGTTTTAAAAGATATTCTTGAATGGAAAAAAGAGCTTAAAACAAGTGGATATTTTTCCAATGAAATGAAAACTGAAATTGAGAATCTTATAAATAGCAACTGGAACAATGGTGGAATGTCTGTATATAAAGTGAACTCGCTTTTAAGCATAGTTTACTGCAATATAAATAAATTCAATAAAAAAGAGATCTTAGATAAATTAGTGAGTAAGTTAAAGGATGAATTGAGCTGGCAAACTAAAAGACCAATATTAACTATAATCCCTTATATACTTGGTAAAGTAAAGTATGAGCTTAGCTTAAAGGATAAAACCTCTATACTAAGAGGAGTTTTTCCTTTAGTGCTAGATATTAACCTTAACAAAGAAGCTAGTTCTATTGTTATATCATTGCTTTCACTTATTGATGATTCTGATCTTTTTGAGACGATTATTGACGATATTTTTGAGATAGCTAATGATAATATTATTATAGCCCAAATCCTTGTTTATATATCATCTAGGTTAAATGAAGATAAATTGCGCTCTCTTATAAAAAAACTTGGTTTAGATAATATAATCAGTTTCCAAAATTCTCATGAGAATTATTCTAAGTTCTTAACCCTTTTATACCTTAACAAGGGAGAGAAAATAATAGATCTGACTCTAGTAAGTTTAATTAAATTAATAGAGGAAAATTCAAACTCAAATGAAGCTTTTAATGTGATAGCTTATTTGTTAAATGAAAGTGATATTAGGTTGGTTAATTATATCTTAAAATTTTTAGAACCTAAGCTTCAAAATGCTCCAACTTATCTATTATCTTTGTTGAGTTATACAAGGTCTGATGCTGATGCAGAAATAACAAATACTATTAGCAACCAGCTTATAGAAAAATTATTGCAAGACGAAATAAATGCTGAAGCAACTGTAAAAGCTATTTTAGCACTTGCTGATAAATCTATTGAGATAAATGCAGAAAAAAGAAAACAATTAATTTTGAAGCTTATTGAGTTAAAAACATTCTCTAGTCCATTATTAATAGCTTTAGTAATATCTAATGAATCTGGTAAAATTGGAGAAATACTTGATTGGTTAAGTGTATTACTAGCCGTAGATGAATATAATGATAAAATAGTTAAGGTAATTTCTGAGGTTATTAAATTTTCTTCTGAAGATCTTAAAAATTTGTTTATCAATAAACTTTCAACAATACTTCATTTTGATGATACTAATGAAAATACGAAGATCAGAATTTTCAATAGTTTATTTCAAATTTCTGGTGAAGATTTTATAATTTCTGTATTAACTGATCCATTTGTGGATTTACTACTTTCAATATTAACTAATAATAATTCAAACAATCATGATGTTGTTATTGAGCTAATTTGTAAAATTACTTGCGATAGTAAACAATTACAGATTATTTTTCATAAAAAATTGGTTGAATTATTAGGATTTGTTCAGGGTAGTAATCTTATTAGTACCTCCAGGATAATTGAAGCTATAAGCAGAATTAGTCAAGGAATAACGAATGATTATGACGATAGGATTTTCGATGTTCTAATTGCTAAATTAGTTTTGAAGCAAGCTAACGCGAGAGCTGTTGCTCATGCCATAGGGAACCTAGTTGAAGGAAATTCTATTTTAACCGGAAAAGCAATTGCAGTTCTTTTAGATGGCGCCAAAAAAGAAGATGAAGTTAGCGCTGATGCAATATATGCTCTTGGGAAAATAGTTAAGAAGCAAAATATTGTTATTGGAAATTATCAAGAAATTCTTGATGTACTTGTTCCATTATTAAAAAGCGGTAATTTACAAATATTATCTAGTAGTGTTTATACGATAAGCAAAATTTTATTAAAGAAACATATACTTCAAGACCATACAACTCTGCTTCAATCGATGATAGATACGCTTCCTCAGTTAGAAAATGATAAAAAATCTTATTCAATAGCAATTAATTCTATTAGTAAGTTAGTAAAAAATTATGATATTAATGAAGACATGATTTATCCTGTTGTAACTGATGTTACTAAGTATTTACTTACGCTAGATAATAGTAGTGAGTTGGATAATGCTCTTTCAATAATTTTTCATGAAATGTCAATTATCAAACTAGTAGAATATCTTCAGAATGATGATCGGATTATTAGAAAAATCGCCATTAGAACTTTAACAGAGAAAGAATCTTATGGAGAAAAATGGGAGGAAGAAATTGAGAGTATTTTAAAAATCTTGGCAAGCGATGATTCTGATTCTGAGCTTAATCTTAAGAAGGATTTAGTAAAAAAGGTTAAGGAAAGACTACAAATTCTAATAGCTAATACAGATGATACTTATCTTGAGTGGATAAACGATAATTTTAAAAAGTTGAATGATATTTCTGAAACAAAAGCAAGAATGTTGATGGAGATATTGTATCATCAAGCTCTAAAAGATAAGGTAATAACTGCTGTTGAGGTTAGGTTTATTTTATCTTGTATAGTTAAATATAATTTTGCAAATGTTATCACCCGACCAGAATTAAATTCTAAGGGGGAAATTGCATTCACTATACTTTTTAAAGGCATTCTTTATCATTTTATAGGCGAGAAAAACCTCACGCATTTAGAGATTATAGCAAGTACTATACTTTTAAATAGTAAAGACGGATTAGCGCGGCAGTTTATATCCTATAAAGCATTATTTAAAAATGAAGGTTCTGGGATAAAGATAGCTTCCACTGATTTGCCATGCAATAGTTTAGTCGATGGCAAAGAGCTTTCTTCCACAACAACAAGAGTTTCTATTTGCTATTTGTCTGATCAGAGAGAGTCAATACCGGAAGATTTCTTTATTTTAGTTGAAAGGAGAGTTTTAGGAAGATATGTCGTGGATAGATTATCATATTTAGATGGAGGAGCTATATCTAGGGCTCAAATTGAGAGTCATCCAGATGAAATAAATCTTAATCAAAAACGTAAGATATTTGGTGGTATGGAATATGATATAAAGCAATTAAAAAAAGCTCGTTATTTTATTTATACAATTGAACTATCTCACGCCGCTTTAGAGAAGATTTTAGCATTAGAAGATTTTATTATTGCTAATAATAGATTTACTCCAAGTCCCGTTCAAGGAAATGATAGTGATGATGAGGCTGTATTGACTAGGCCTGCAACGAACGTAAGGCAAATAATGCAACCAGGCAGATTAAGAATGATAGATGAAGAAGAGAAAGAAGAGGAGGAGGTTCATCAATCTCATGATACTTCTGTAACGTCTGGCCTATCTAGAATGAGGCAATATATGCCAAGTAATTTAAATCCATTTAATAGAGAAAGAACAAGTAGTTCTGACGATAAAAGAACTATTTCTAAAATGAGATCAATAATTTTTGGTCAAGTTGGGAATGTAAATGCTATGAATTCTCCTGTGGCTAAGATATATAAGGAAGAAAATTCCAAGAGATTAGTTTCTCTTCTTAAAGAAGCTATAAAAGAAGCAAAAGATGTTAATATAGCTTTAACAGGGGATTTGACTCATGATATTATATTCTGCGTTCAATATACTAGAGCGCAATTACTAGGTGCTCATGAACGCAGGGATAGCCAAGACATAGATATATTGGAGCTGCGATCTGGATTACAAGAAGTACAAAAGCAGCTTAAAAATATAAATATAGAAGTGCTAGAGGCCGTTATTGATAAGGAAAAATTACATCAAAATGATCGCGCAGAAGTTATTCAAATTGAAGCTGATGAGTATAAAGCCTCTTTGTATAATGCAATAATTTGGCAGTTAAATAGTGTGTATATCGCAACTTCAGCTATTTCAACTGGTATGGTTAAAAATGAAGGACAAGATATAGCTGGCAAAATAGGGGGGCTGTTAACTACTATTGGAAAACATACACCACTTGCTGGGATAGGACTAACTATTGTGGGGCAAATTTTTGATGGGGTGAACGATTTTAACCAAGGCAAAAAAGTAAAAAACTATGTCAAACTTGCTAGAGATAGTAATGTAATGAGTAAAGTGGCTGAAAAGATTGCTAGAAAATTTGCTTTATCCAATATGGAAATTACAGAGGTTATGACTATATCTGATGGAATTGAGGCTACTATAGATGCTGTGAATAATGCCAAATCTATTTCCGTTGCAAGTATTGTTACTAATGCTTTAGAAGAAATTACTTCTAGAGTTCAGAATATTCAGGATGATGTAGTAGCTGGTAATAAAGTTAAAGGATTAAAAGATTATGCTTCAAGATTTATAAAAAATTCTCAAGAAGATTCTCAATCATCAAAAGGAGAAAAAGATGCTGGAATAATAGCGAGATTAATAGTGAAGATGATTTTTGAAGGCAAGATTGAATTCGGCTCTGCTCGTAGATCAGAAGAAAAGGCTCAAATAATTTTTGATTCAATTAACGCTAAAATGAATCAAGGTAGTTCTTCATCTTCAGCTGTTCCGACAACTGTTCTAGTAGTTGATACAACTTGTACAAAACCTCGTTGCATTATTATGAATGCACGCCTTGTGTTTGATAATCCTCTTTTAAATAGTCCAAGATTACTTGAGTTATATAATAAAGGAATAAATGCTAATAAGTTAGTTGATCTTTCAAAAGAAGATGCAAAAAAGCTTTTATTAGAGATCGAGATAGATGGAATTGATAAGGTAGCTAACAAATTACTTTTTGCTGAATTTTTAACTAAGGCAAAAGCTTATTTAGATAAAGATGAGATTGATAAGTTAGTAAAATTAGGTGAAGATAATGAAATTGTAGAGCAGATTCTAAGTTCAAGCAACAGCCTTGGAGTTGAGAAGGTTTTAGAAATTATATTTGATATTAATAATTCAGATATACTTATTGAAAAAATTGGGCAATTTAGAAAATTAGTTGAATCTTCAGAGCTAAATGAGAAAATGGGATTTGAGTTACTTATTTCTAAAATATTAAGTAATAATTATCTTTCATCTTTTTCAAAGCAGGTTATGCAATCTGCACTTAATCTAAATGAATATTTAGAAAAATTACTTGATCATTCAGTTAATCCAAATAAAATTGCTATAGCGATTGCGCAGCTTGAGTTTTTACTTGACTATGCTGCTAGTGGACATACAAAAACAATTCCATTTTATAGGCCCCCTCATTTTGATCCAGGTGATGGAAATGGCGGTGGAAGTGATCATTATTCTAGTGGCAGTAATAGCTCTAATGCAGCTACTATCGTACTTCCTATGGGGCTAAGTTTTAATACGAGTTTGATGTATACAGATATTTGACAAATTGCTTGATTAGAATAGAGACTTTAGATATATTACTTGCTCACCATATCTTACTTATGATAATTGTATTACTTATACAAAATGATGGATTGTAAATAAAATTGCATTTATTTGGTAAGTAATGTATATTTATTTTATGATAAAATAAAGTGTGAGGATATTTATGTTAGTAAGAGCTTTAACTATTTCTGATAAAGGTCAAATAGTTATCCCAAAAGATTTTGTTAAACATTTAGGCAGTAAGATTATCAAACTAGAAGTAAGCAATGACAGTCAAGTTAGAATTATTCCAATCAAAGATGTGGCTGGAAGCTTAACTGATTTTGCTAAAAAACCAGTAGCAAATGATTTTAATGATTTACGTAATCGAGCTTGGGATCAAGTGACTTTAGAAAAGTTTAATAAGGTTTAAATATGGATAAAAAAATTATCGATACCAATCTAATTATTAGATATCTTGTTAATGATCAACCAGCTCATTATAAAATAGCTCGAGATTTTTTTGACCAAGTTAGACTGGGTAAAATCAAAGCCATTTTAGAGCAAGCTGTTTTTACTGAAACTGTATTTGTTTTAAGTAAAGTTTATGAAGTCCCTAAAGAAAAAATAAGCGAAGCTTTAACTGGATTACTTGAATATAAAGGTGTCTATAATCATGAGAAGGAAGTCTTACTTGAAGCCTTATCGATCTACGCTCAAGCTAACCTTCATATTGTCGATTGTATCATAATTGCTAAAGCACAGCTGCAAACAATTGAAATACAAAGTTTTGATCAAGAGTTGCTTAAATATGATTTAAAGATAAGACTATGAGTAATATAAACTACTAAAGACAAATTGCTTGATTAAAATAGATACTTTAGTATAATCCACGACTATCTAAATAATGGGGTATTTATGGAATTTTCACCGGAAATAATTAGGAAGGTCGCAAGATTTGCTAAGGTCAAATTAACGGAAGCTGAAGTAGAAATATTTAATGATCAATTTACTTCAATTACTCAAGTAATAAATAGATTGCAGCAGGTTGATACTACAGGAATAACCCCAATTAATAATCCATCTATTGCTCAAACTTTAATGAGAGAAGATAAAGTTACGGATGGAAATTATGTTGAAGATATTTTGGTTAATGCGCCAAAATCTGCTTTTAATTGTTTTGTAGTACCAAAGGTGATTGAATAATGACAAAATTAAATAACTTAACTATTACTCAAGCTAAGCTTGGACTAGAAAAAAAAGAATTTTCTGTAAAAGAATTAGTTGATTCTCATTTTGATGCAATGAAAGAGCATCGAGACCTCAATATGTATATTTTAGAGATGAATGAAATAGCATATGCTAATGCTGAAAAATCACAAAATAAGATAAACAAGGGAGAGTCTGGTTTATTAGAGGGCATTCCAGTTGCTGTTAAAGATTTATATTGCACCAAAGATATTAGAACAACAAGCTGTTCAAATATTTTAAAAAACTTTATTCCTAAATATGAATCTACTGTTACCAAGAAAATTTTTGATCAAGGCGCAATAATGCTTGGCAAAACAAATATGGATGAATTTGCAATGGGCTCTGCAAATATCAATTCTTGTTTTGGTAACGTTAAAAATCCTTGGAAAGTGAGTGGTGAAGATTTGGTTCCTGGTGGTTCTTCTGGAGGCTCAGCTGCTGCTGTAGCTAGTGAATCTGCAATGTTTGCTTTGGGTAGTGATACTGGGGGGTCGGTTCGTCAGCCTGCCTCATTTTGTGGGATTGTTGGAATGAAACCAACTTATGGAAGATGCTCAAGATATGGTATGATAGCGTTTTCTAGTTCGCTCGATCAAGCTGGGGTTTTTGCTAGATGCGTTGAAGATACTGCGCTTTCTCTTCAAGCTATGATGGGGTTTGATGATAAAGACTCAACTTCAGTTGATATAGAAGTACCAAATCTTTATCAGAATCTTAAAAATGTTCATGATTTAAAGGGCGTTAAAATAGGAATACCTAAAGAATATAATATTGACGGTCTTTCTCCTGAAGTATTAGCTTTATGGAAACAAGGGCAAAAATATTTACAAGAAGCTGGGGCTGAGCTTATTGAGATTAGCTTGCCACATAGTGAGTATGGATTGGGTGCTTATTATATTATAGCTCCTGCTGAGGCTTCTTCGAACCTCGCGCGTTATGATGGTATGCGTTATGGATATAGAACTCCAGACCCAAAAAATATTGATGAAATGTACGAACTTTCAAGAGAGCGAGGATTTGGAACAGAAGTTAAGCGTAGAATAATGATCGGTACATATGTGTTGTCTCTTGATCAATATGAGGATACTTATCTAAAGGCCCAAAAAGTAAGGCATTTAATCATTAATGATTTTAAATCAGCTTTTCAAAAAGTAGATGCAATTTTAGCTCCTTCTGTTACAGGAGAGGCTTTTGCAATAAATAAAAAAATGACTCCTCTTGAAATGTATATGAATGATGTATTCACAATACCTGCAAGTTTAGCAGGGCTTCCATGCATATCTGTACCGGTTGCTCTTTCTAAGAAAGGATTGCCTCTAGGTTTGCAGATAATAGGAAATAGTTTTGATGAAGCGATGGTGCTAAAAGTATCTAAAATTTTAGAATTACAAGCTAAATTTACTGCTAAAGCGAAGGGAGTTTAATTATGTATAAAATTACGGGAAACACGGGAGAGTGGGAAGTAGTAATCGGTTTAGAAGTTCATGCGCAAGTAAGCTCTAAGGCAAAGTTATTTTCAGGAAGTTCAACAGAATTTGGTGCAGAGTCAAATACTCAAGTATCGTTCGTTGATGCAGCTATGCCGGGTATGCTTCCGGTGCTTAACAAATTTTGTGTTGAACAAGCTGTAAAAACGGGCTTAGGATTAAATGCTAAAATAAATTTAGTTTCAGCTTTTGATAGAAAAAATTATTTTTACCCTGATTTACCACAAGGATATCAAATTTCTCAATTTTATCACCCAATCGTTGGAGAAGGGAAAATAGAAATTTTTGCTGATGGTGCAAATAGAGAAGTAAGATTGGAAAGAATTCATTTGGAGCAAGACGCAGGAAAAAGTATCCATGACCAAAGCCCTGATTCATCTTTTGTGGATTTGAATCGTTCTGGAATAGCATTAATGGAAATAGTTTCGGCTCCAGATATGCGCTCTCCAAAAGAAGCTTCGGAATATCTTAAGAAATTGCGCTCGATATTACGATATCTTGGTACTTGTGATGGAGATATGGAGAAGGGGTCTATGCGCTGTGATGCCAATGTCTCAGTTCGTAAATTCGGTGATAACAAATTAAATAACCGATGTGAGCTTAAGAATATTAATTCTATGCGTAACGTTATGAAAGCAATAGAATATGAAGCAATTCGCCAAGTAGAGATATATGAGTCTGGCGGGAGCGTAACGCAAGAAACTAGGTTATATGATGCAGATGTTGGTGAAACTAGGTCTATGCGTAGCAAGGAAGATGCAAGAGATTATCGTTATTTCCCTGATCCAGATTTAATGCCATTAATTTTAACAGAAGAATATATACAGAATATAAAAGATAATTTACCTGAGCTTCCAGCTCAAAAGCAGGAAAGATATATCAAAGATTTTAATTTATCTTCTTATGATGCTGAGATTTTAACTAGTGAGAAAGAAACTTCCTTATATTTTGAAGAAGTGATTAAGGATGCAGATCCAAAAATGGCAGCAAATTGGATAAGTGCAGAATTATTTGGAAGGCTTAATAAAGCTGGAATAGGTTTAAATGAATGTATTATTACGCCTAAGAAATTCTCAGGATTACTTAAGTTAATTAGCGAGAATGTTATTTCAGGAAAAATTGCTAAAGATGTGTTTGATATCATGTTTGAAACAGGGCAAGAAGCAGAAGAAATTGTTAAAGAAAAAGGATTGCAGCAAGTCACAGATACAGGAGCAATTGAATCTATTATAGATCAGGTTTTAGTAGACAATCCTGATAAAATCGCTGAATATAAATCTGGTAAAGAAAGATTATTTGGTTTTTTTGTTGGGCAGGTGATGAAACTCTCTGCAGGTAAGGCAAACCCAGCTATGGTCAATGATTTATTAACTTCTAAATTAAATAAATAATATGGTAACATTTACAGTAGATAATAAAGAAGTTTATTGTGACTATTCTCAGTCTATTATGATTGATTCATCTGCAGATGGTGCGCATCTTCTAAGAGAAGGTAAAAATAATGATATCTGCAGTAAACTTAATTTACTTTCATTAAAATCAAGACTTTTGGTTAATCATGTCATGAATTTTATAAAAGACTATAAATATTGTAATAAGAATGAACTTTCGCGTGATTGTGATTCATTAGAAAACCAGGCATTAATAAATATAATAGATGCATTAAGCCAAGTTAATATTAAATTTGAACAAGAAATTCTTTCTCATAATTTCACTAACTCTTCTTTTAGCTCAATTTTATTGCATACAGCAAACTTAACAAATTTTGCAGTTTTTGAACCAGAGATTGTTAAGGAGTCATTTGATACAAATTATGATCTAGTTATAGATTCAGTTGCTATTTTTGGTTCATCATTTACTATTGGTTCTTTATTTTCCTATGGTATATATCAACATAAAATTTTGAATTTAGATTCTTCATATTTTTGGCCTATTATTTTATTTTCTGGGGTTGCTTCTTCTTATTTTGTGAACTCAACATATAAATATCTTAAGTATTATCATCAAGCAGTGAACCGCATTCATTCAATTCAGGATAGAGTTGAGGAATTATATGATAATAAATTAGTTATTGATCAAATTATAATTGATTATGCTGATCATTTGTAATCAGTATGTTTCATGAAATATGCTGATTATTCTCTAGTTCTTCACCTCTTGGATCAAGCTCAGCTACAACTGGTGTGGTATGAAGTGCCACCACGAAGTGATTCTGGCTATCAACAGGGTCAGCTTTTATAATGCGATATATAAGAAAAGCTAAAAGACAAGACGCTGCAATTATAAAATAGATAGTTAATCCTTTCAAACCAAATGCTCTCATAAATGGTGGTGCCATGATCGGACCGATAATGGACCCAATCCCCTCAATAAGTGATAGGCCTTGAGTAGCAGAGACAATATTTGCACTCCTTAGTTTATCACAAATCATACTTAAAGCTACAGGGTAAAATGTAAAACTCATTCCACCAAAAATGAAGTAGATTATAGTTAATTGGCTAAACGAAAGATTTTTATATCCTGCAATTACAATAACAAAAGATAATAATATTATTACACTACTAACCCAAATAAGAACTTTTCTACGATCAAAATTATCCGAAAGTAAGCCGATAGGATATTGTAATATCATTCCTCCAAGAAGAGTAATAAACATTAAAAAAGCTGTTTTTTCAGACTGATTAGTTGCTTCTTCAAAAACAATAGGTAACAAACTATAAACCGCACTTAACATCAATCCACTTACAAAACACGCAAATATACTTGCTGAAGCAAATTTAGAAAGAGTAGTTATATTAACCAACTCTATTTCATGCATCCTGGTTATTTTGCCGCTAGAAACTGCAACAGGCAATATTGAAAGAGATAATAAAATCGCTACAACAATAAAAGGCAAACTAGCGTCAGCATTATATTTATCTAAAAATAATTGTCCAAAAGCTTGCGAAGAAGAAACCGCCACCATATATAATGCAAGGATTACTCCTCTATTTCTATTAGTGCTATATTCTAACAACCAGCTTTCTATAGTTACATAAAAACCAGCTAAAGATATCCCAGCCAATAATCTTAATATAAACCATAAGTAAAGATTATCACTAATAGCATGAATCAAACAAACGCAATTAAATAAACCGATAAAACTTGCAAAAACCCTTAGATGTCCCATCTTGAGAATGAATTTTGCGATTTGTAGTGCTCCAAGCACTAGCCCAATATAATAAGCAGAAGCAACTATACCTATGCTTAATTCACTATGTCCTAAAGAAGCCATTCTAATAGAGATAAAACTATTTAAGTAGCCATTTCCTAGCATAAAAAGAGCGGTACTTAAAAGAGGAGGGAAAATAGAACTAAAGCCTGTCATATATTTTTTCTAGTAATTTTTTTGGTGTTATTTTAAACTCTTGGTCATACCAAATTTGATTAGCATAGTTAAGCAGCTTACCCACATTTTTTCCCGATTCAATTCCTAATTTTAAAATATCTCTTCCTCTAATAGGAAGTTCTTTTATTTCTATAGAAAATAATTTTTCTAAGTTAGTTATTAATTGCTCATCAGGAACTAAGGATTCGGCTGCTAGGTTAAGTAAAACCACTTCTTTAAATGCAGTTTTATACTCACACCAAGATTGCTTCAAACTAGAATAATCCCACGAAGTGATTCTAGCATTAATTAATAATTTAAGATAAGATTTCTCGTTGTTTGAGAATGAAAAATTATCAATCAATGTATTACTTTTATCACAGTGTAAGATTAAGCTTGCAAAAAAGATTAAGTCATTGAGTTTTTCTTTAAATATCGAAGTTATTTTAAATAGTTTTTTTAAAAAATTATTTGGATTTTCTTTTAATGGAAAAACCTGAGACAAAACTATTTCCATAAAAGGTAAAATATATTCCGCATTCTGAGATAGAAAAATTTTACTTAGCTCAAGCTTAATGCGATTTACTGAAATATTCTTTAAATTACTAGCAAACTTATTACAAGCTTCTAATCCTTCTTGATCTATATTATTAAAATAAGCAGAAAATCTAAAAAAACGAAGTATTCTTAAATAATCCTCACAAATTCTTTTTTCAGCATCTCCTATAAATCTTACTTTTTTATTTCTTAAATCCTCTACTCCACTATAATAATCATGTATTTCTCCGTCTAGATCCATGCTCATAGCGTTTATTGTGAAATCTCTGCGTTCTGCGTCTTCTTTCCAACTATCCGTATAACTCACCTGAGCGTGGCGTCCATCACAGTTTAAATCTTTTCTTAAAGTAGTGATTTCTATTTTTTTGTCACCTATTATTCCTGTAATAGTGCCAAAATCTTTACCAATAGAATAAAATTTTATATTGTTTTTAGATAAAATATTTTCAACTTCTTCTGGAAGTAAATTAGTTGCTAAATCAATATCACAAATCTCTTTTTCTAATAAAGCATCCCTTACGCAACCACCTATGAATCTTACGTCGCCATTTTCTTTCTTAATTAAGTTGCATATCTGCATCGCCTCTTTAAAATTCATAAGGTAAAAACCATAAAATAATTATTACTCACATTTTCAGAAAAAGACCAATCGTTAGATAGAACTGAATAAGATAGACCAGTTAGATCTAATAATTTTCCATTTTCTATATTAATATAATAATTTAGTTCAGAAGGTTTAACAAATTTTGACCAATCATGCGTACCAATAGGGAGCCATCTTAAAAGATATTCCGCAGCAATAATGGACTTAAAATAAGATTCAAGACATCTATTAATCGTAGAGAAAATTATTAACCCTCCAGGGCTTAGAAGCTTACAACAATTTTTTATAAAGAATTCAAGATTCTCAACATGTTCTACAATTTCTAAAGCGGTAATTAATTGAAATTTCTTACCGGTTTTGGCTAAATCTTCGGCTAAAATCTTTTGGTAATCTATTTTTAGATTTGAATTTTTAGCATGATCGCTAGCTATTTTTATGTTAATTTCACTTGCATCTATCCCTAAAACATTAAACTTGAGCCTTGCTAAGCACTCTGTTACTAAGCCGCCGCCGCAGCCAATATCTAAAGCATATATGTCTTTCATAGAATCTGATTTAAAATGCTTCTGGAACTGATCTTTTATAAATTTCATCCTAAGAGGAGTTATATCATGAAGAGGTTTAAATTTACCTTCTGGGCTCCACCAATCATCAGCCATTGACTCAAATTTAGCAATTTCATTTGGTGATAGACTGGTTTGCTTCACTTTATACTCTCATGAATTTTAACTCTGCAGCCAGGATATAACCTACTTGGATTTCTAGCAATAATCATTTCCTCTTCTTCAAGGCCTGAAATAACTTCTATTTCTTCCTTTTCTCTTATACCGAGATTAATTTTTCTTGGTTCAACTATATCGTTTTTTACTATGTAAACCATGGAATTGCCATTGTTATTAAAAATAGCTTCATAAGGAATCATAATAATATTATTTTTTTGAATAACTGTTAGATCAACATCTAAATTTGAACCAATTAAACAATCTTCGCAGGTAATATCCACAAAAGCTGGGCTCATATGTTTTTCTTCATCTAGCATTTTTTGAATGTGAGTTAATTTATAATGTTTACCTAAAACTGTAAGATCTTGACCGTTATTCACATAAGGAACTAACGAAGATGGTATATCAAGCTCTAAAGTTACATTTTTTGGATCATAAAAACTAACTATTTGTTCATTACCTCTTAATTGTTCTCCATCTTTAAATTTGTAAACTCCAATGATTCCATCAAAAGGAGCATAAAAATTCAATTTATCAAAAGCAATCTTTGCATCTGCTTTATCTTTCTTAGCGTTTATCCATCTATTATGAGTAATTTCAAAATCTGATTTGCTATAAGCGCCAGAGTTTAGTAATCTTTTTGCTCTGTCATATTGATCTTTGGCTATAATTTCTGCAGAAGATGTTAAAGAATAAAGTCTTTCTACTTCAATATTATTTATTTTAGCGATTAAAGTTCCTTTTGTTACATTTGCTCCTGCTTCTACTATTATATTTAGAATTCCAGAGGCCTGGGTAATTAAATTTGCTGAATATTTAGCTTTTATTTTAGCAATAAGAGAAGTGGTTTTATTGATGTTCTTCTTATTAATTTTTTCAATTTCTACTACCTTAATATCTTGATAAATTGCGATTTCCTTTTTAGATATAAAGTAAGTTATTATAATAACGAGTATGATACTTAAATAAATTAAAACTCTCTTTCTTGTTTTTATAAAATCTAATACTAACTGTTTCATGCTCATGCCTTAATATTTTTTATCTTGAAAATATATGAATATATAATATAAGTAAATGCATTATCTTTCAACAATCTCTTGGATGTTTAAATGCTTAGCGTAAATCAAATTAGATCCATGTTTTTAGACTATTTTACTAGAAATGGTCATACAGTTGTTCAATCGTCTCCTTTAGTGCCGCATAATGACCCTACTTTAATGTTTACGAACTCAGGTATGGTTCAATTCAAAAATGTTTTTACAGGTGAAGAAACCAGGCCTTATACTAGAGCTACAACTAGCCAAAAATCTGTAAGAGCTGGTGGAAAACATAATGACTTAGATAATGTTGGGTATACCGCAAGACATCATACATTCTTTGAAATGCTAGGTAATTTCTCATTTGGAGATTATTTTAAAGAAGACGCGATTAAATTCGCTTGGGAATGCTTAACAAAAGAATTAGCGCTTCCAAAAGAAAAATTATACATAACGGTTTACCATACTGATGAAGAGGCGATTAGTCTATGGAAAAAAATTGCAAATTTAAAAGATGATAGAATTATTAGAATTTCTACGAATGATAATTTCTGGTCTATGGGTGATACAGGTCCATGTGGTCCATGTTCTGAGATTTTTTATGATCATGGTGAGAAAGTTACAGGTGGGTTACCTGGGACTCCTGAACAAGACGGGGATCGCTATATAGAGATTTGGAATCTAGTATTTATGCAATTTGAGCAATTAGCGAATGGAGAAAGAGTCGTTTTGCCAAAACCAAGTATTGATACTGGCATGGGAATGGAAAGAGTTGCCGCTGTGTTGCAGAATGTTCATAATAATTACGAGATTGATCTTTTTCAAAATTTGATAAATTTCACAAGTGATATAGTTAAATTAAAACCGGAAGGAAATGCATTGATTTCCTATAGAGTTTTAGCTGATCATTTAAGATCTTCTGCATTTTTAATAGCTGATGGCGTTATGCCATCAAATGAAGGAAGAGGGTATGTTTTGCGTAGAATTATGCGTAGGGCAATGCGTCACGTTCATCATTTAGGGTATAAAGAGCCTTTAATGCATCAACTACTTTCTTCACTAATAAATGAAATGGGCAATGCTTACCCTGAATTAATTCGTGCTCAAGGATTAATTAGCGATGTTTTATTACAAGAAGAAATCAGATTTAAACAAACTTTAGATAAGGGCCTAAAACATCTTGATGATGAATTATCTCATATGAAGAATTCAAAATTATTAAAGGGTGAGGTAGCATTTAAACTTTATGATACATATGGATTCCCTCTTGATTTAACTCAAGATATTCTTAAATCTAAGGATCTTGAGGTTGATATGGATGGCTTCGATCAATGTATGTTAGAACAAAAAACACGTGCACGCGCTGCTTGGGTTGGATCTGGTGAGCAAGCTACAAATGAAATTTGGTTTGAATTATACCAGAAAAATGGAGCAACTGAGTTTTTAGGTTATAATACTAATGAAGCTCAGGCCATTGTGCTAGCAATTATTGATGATAATGATGGGCAGATAATAGTTACTAATCAGACTCCATTTTATGGAGAATCTGGTGGTCAAATGGGAGATATTGGTTCAATCGTTACCACAGAAAATGAAGTGGTAAAAGTTTTAGATACCAAAAAATTTCTGGGTAAAATTCATGCACATTATATAGCAAAGTCTTCAATAAAAGTTGGTGATACCATCAGTTTAAAAATTGATGAAGAACATAGAAATAAATTAAGAGCAAATCACTCAGCTACTCATCTATTGCATCTTGCTTTAAGAGAAATTCTAGGAAATCATCTTGCGCAAAAAGGATCTTTAGTTGCAAGCGATAGATTACGTTTTGACTTTAGCCATAATAAATCTCTCTCTCAAGATGAAATTTCTAAAGTAGAAGATATGGTTAATCAAATGATTAGACAAAATTTTGAAACCAATACTCAAATTATGTCTAATGAGCAAGCTATTAGCTCAGGTGCTATGGCTCTATTTGGTGAAAAATATGATGAAGAAGTAAGGGTGGTATCAATGGGGAAATCTACAGAATTATGTGGAGGAACACATGTGCAGCGCACAGGTGATATTGCTATATTTAAAATTATTTCAGAAAGCGCAATCGCTGCAGGAATTAGAAGGATTGAAGCATTAACTGGAAAGAATGCTTTACTATATATGAACGAGCAAGAACAAAAATTAAGTGAATTATCAGTGATTTTAAAAACTCCTAAAGCTGAGATATCAGATAAAATTTCTAATTTAATAAAAGAAAATAAAAGTCTTGAAGATGAACTTACTCATTTAAAGAAAAAACTATTACTTTCTGATCCAAATATTAAGACAACAGAAATATCTGGCATTAGCTTAATTGAGAATTTTGCAGAAAATATAGAAGTTAAAGATCTTCGTAATTTTGTTGAACATTTACAGCAAACAAAAGCAAAAACTGTTATTGTAGCTGGTTCAAAATTTGCAGATAAAACCTCATTAATTATTGGAGTATCCAAAGATTTGGTAGAGAAAATAGACGCGTCATGTTTAGCTCGTGAAGCTAATGAGTTAGCTGGTGGGCAAGGTGGCGGTGGAAGAGTAGATCTTGCGCAAGCCGGTGGTTATATTTTTGAAAGCCGAGATGAAATCAGCAAATATCTAAAACAAATTATAATTGCTGAACTTTAATAAATTATGTATATTTAATATAAATTACATAAGTTAAGTTGATCCTATGATATTGCCAGCAAAGAAAAGGAAGATTATTGCAGGTGTAGCATTTTCTTTTATTTTTCTAATTGTGATTATTTATATAATCCGCGGAAAGCATGAATATACTGATAATGCCTATTTAAAGTCTGATATAGTAATTATTAGACCGAAGGTTTCCGGTTATATTACTGATGTGTTTGTGGAAGATAATCAGACAGTTAAAGATGGTCAAATCATTGCTAAAATAGATGATAAAGATTATAAATTAAGGCTGATTCAAGCGCAGGAAAATGTAAAAATCGCCAAAGCTAAAATCAACTCATTAACTCACCAAGTTCATATTAGTACATACGAAGTTAACAATAGTCTTTCTAGTAAAGAATCCGCTAGAGTGTCTTTAGATATTGCTAATAAAGAATTTAAAAGAGCGCAAGTTTTAATTAAAGATAAAGCTATTTCTCAAACTAATTTTGATAAAATTAAAGATCTTAAAAGCAAAGCAGAAAATGCTTTTTCTACTGCTCGTTCCAATTATGAAGCTAGCAAGCATAAGTTAGAGATAACGGAAATTGAGCGTACTGAAGCTAAATCTATATTAAAATCTCATGAAGCTGAGTTAGATATAGCATGGATTGATTTTGAGAATACAAATATAAAAGCGGCAACAAGAGGAAAGTTAAGTAATAGATCATTACAGGTGGGGCAGCTTGTTTCAGTTAATTCTGCTCTAGCCTATTTAGTTCAAGATAATATTTGGGTAAATGCTAATTTTAAAGAAGTTCAAGTTGGAAGAATGAGGGTTAATCAACAAGTTATAGTTACAATAGACAGTGTTCCAGGAAAGAAATTTAAGGCAATTGTAGAAAGTCTTTCGCCTGCTACTGGCGCAGAATTTAGTATATTACCTCCAGAAAATGCTACAGGAAATTTTACTAAGATTGTTCAAAGAGTTCCTGTAAAGATTCTATTTGATAAAGATCAAGACCTATCTATGCTTAAACCAGGCTTGTCTTGTGAAGTGAAGGTTATGATTGAATGAAAATAGATCTTCATCAGGTTAGTAAAGCTTATGCAGATTGTAAGGCTTTATCTAATATTTCTTTAGAAATTAAAGAAGGAGAGTTGCTTGCTTTACTTGGACCTTCTGGTAGTGGAAAGACGACATTATTGAAGGTGATCGCCGGTCTTGAAATACCCAATCAAGGGCAGATTTTTATAGATAATAAAAATGTTACTAAGCTTACCACAAATGAAAGAAGTATAGGTTTTGTTTTTCAACATTATGCTCTATTTAAACATATGTCGGTATTCGAAAATATAGCTTTTGGGCTCAAAGTTAAACCTAGATCTGTTCGTTTAGAAAAAGAGGAAATTAAAAATAAGGTAGAAGAATTGCTGAAACTAGTTCAAATTGAGCATTTAAGCAATAGGTATACTCACGAACTTTCTGGTGGTCAAATGCAGAGGGTTGCTCTTGCTAGGGCATTAGCTGTAGAGCCTAGAATTTTGTTATTAGATGAGCCTTTCTCTGCTTTAGATGCTAAATTGAAAGTTGAATTACGAAGATGGTTGAGAAAATTACAAAAAAAAATGAATATAACTATTGTTTTAGTAACTCATGATCAAGAGGAAGCGTTGGATGTTGCAGATAGGATAGTAATTTTAAATCAAGGTAATATAGAGCAGTTCGGCACTCCATCCACTGTTTATAACGAACCTATAAATGAATTTGTTTATAATTTTTTAGGTCATTATAATGTTTTTAAAGCGATTAAAAATAATAAAGGTAAAATTGCTCTTCTAAGCAAGGACTCAAAAAATTTTACTAAAGCACATAAATGGTATAATAAACATAAAATCGTTTCTAATCTTGTAGAATTATTTAAATCTAATGAAGAAGAGTTTTCTTCAAATGAAATGGAATATTTCGATGTTTTTGTGAGGCCTCATGATATTGAAATATCAAAGCAGCCATTTAAAGAATCTTATATTGAAGCAAAAATTACTCATTTAAATTTAGCTGGGCCAATTGTTAAAGTTGAGTTGGAATCTAATGAGTATGAGCTTATTCAAGCTGAGCTTTCTCAAGATATATATAATAATTTACAGCTTAAGAATGGCGATAATGTTTATACGAGGGCTAAGCAGGTGACAATGTTTGGAGATTAGCAAATAAATATTTGATGCTGCTTTATAAAACTATTGATTTATTCTGCAAATACGTTATAAATAGATTCTTCATATAGTCGGGGCATAGCGCAGCCCGGTAGCGCATCTGGTTTGGGACCAGAGGGTCGGGAGTTCGAATCTCTCTGCCCCGACCATCTTCCTATATTCCCAGCGTTTTAGGAACGATGACCCCACAAAGACTAAAAACCTCT
>CAYHIS010000006.1:0-64670 GCA_964356785.1 uncultured Rickettsiales bacterium | reverse complement strand
AGGTAACATAAGATTTATGGCTCTTCTAGACCGGCTTTGCTATACGCTTACCTTACTCGAGAAACTGAACATAAAAATAATTGGGAATCTACGCACATAGGTACAAATATATTTACAAGACTTGAGGATGAATCATTAGCTCAGGGAGAATATGATCAGTGTTTTAATGCTTTTAGTGGTGAAACATCAACGATAAGTGAGCTATAATCTTCGGAATATACTTTAAAGATTTTATATGAAGAGCTAACTTAGTTCTTCATGTAAATTTTAAAGACTAATTTATAATAAAAAAATTAAGCTCAAAACGATAGATAAGATAACTAAATAAATGAACAAGATAACTTATTTAAATTTACTGGTAAAAAAATTAATAGTTTGCTCTTCTGAGTGGCTCAACATTAAAACAGTAAACCGTAGATATAAAATCAGTTGACTATTAAGAGTAATTTTGTATACTAGCTCTTTTGAAGAGGTAGATATGCAAACTTATAACAAGCAAACTATTGCTGAGCTTTTTGAGTTACCATTTTTAGATTTAATTTACAAAGCACAGACAATTCTAAGACAAAATTTTCCTGCCAATGAAATCGAACTAAGTAAAATTTTAAGTGTAAAAACAGGTGGTTGTCCTGAGAATTGTAGTTATTGCACTCAAAGCGCTCATCATAAAACTGGTCTAAAGAAAGAATCTTTATCTTTAGCACAAGTGCAAGAATCTGCAAAACTTGCTAAAAACACAGGAATTAAAAGATTTTGTATTGGCGCCGCTTGGCGCAGTCTTCATCAACGTGATTTAGCAGAAATAATCGAAATGGTGAAGGCAATTAAAGCGGAAGGGTTAGAAGCTTGCGCTACTCTTGGGATGATTACTTTAAGCCAAGCAATAGAGCTCAAAGAAGCTGGGCTTGATTTTTATAATCACAACTTAGATACCTCTCCAGAATATTACCCTAATATCATTACCACAAGAACTTATCAAGATAGATTAGACACAATAGCAAATGTTCACGAGTCTGGTATAAATACTTGCTGCGGAGGAATTATTGGCATGGGAGAAACCAGAGAAGACCGAGTAAGCTTACTTGCGCAAATTGCGAATTTAAACCCACAGCCCAAATCAGTACCAATTAACCGCCTTATCGCTTTTGCTGGCACTCCACTTGAAAATACTCCTCCTATTGAAGATCTTGAGTTAGTTAGAACTATAGCAGTTGCTAGAATTATTTTGCCATACTCAGTAGTAAGATTATCTGCTGGCAGAGCTGAGCTTTCTGAATCCACACAAATTTTATGTTTTCTAGCCGGCGCTAATTCAATTTGGCTAGATGAAAAATTACTAACTGCTGAAAATAGGAACGTTGATTTAGATAAAATAATGCTAGATAAATTAGGATTAAAGGGTGCTCGAGCAAACACTTGATTATTACAAACAACATCATTTGCTTCGTGAGATAAGAGAGGTTGATAATAATATGATCAATTTTTCTAGTAATGATTATTTAGGAATCTCGAAAAGTGATGAGGTTAAACAAGCTTTTATTGAAGGAGTTAAGCTTTATGGTTTTGGCAGTGGATCATCTCCACTGATTTCAGGTTATTATCCTTCAACACGAAAATTAGAAGAGGCCTTTGCACAAACGCTTAGAACAGAAAGAGCGCTGTTTTTTAACTCAGGTTATCATGCCAATTTAGGTGTTCTACAGGCGCTTAATATGCCCATAGTGATGGATAAATTATGCCATGCTTCTATAATTGATGGCGCTAGATTATCAAATAATAAGTTTTATCGCTATCGCCATAATGACTTATTCCATGCAGAGAAATTATTACAACAAGCTCCTAAAAATATCTTGATCAGCGAAAGAGTTTTTAGCATGGAAGGTGATATTAGTGATACTGATAAACTTTCCTCTTTAGCTGCAAAATATAACTCTACTTTGATTATTGATGATGCACATGGTTTTGGTATCTTAGAAAATAATATTAAAAGTGATTTGGTAATAATACCTCTTGGTAAAGCATTAGGAGGAATGGGAGCTATTGTGGCTGGATCTAAGCTGCTTATTGACTCTTTACAACAATTTTCTCGCAGCTACATCTATTCAACTGCTTTGCCTCCAGCAATTGCACATGCTAATCTTGCTGCTTTAAAAATAATGCAACAAGAAACATGGCGCCTTGATAAGCTTAAAAGCTTGATTACATTTTTTAATGTAAATGCTGCAGGACTTGAGTTAGTATCACGGGATTTAACACCAATTAGATCTATTTTAATTAGCGATAATAAAAAAGCCAAGCAGTTAGAAAAACTTCTCCAAAGGCAAGGGTTTTTTGTGAAAGCAATTGTCAAACCAACGGTACAAACTAGTCGTATTCGAATATCGCTTTGTACTAACCATAGCGAAGATAATGTAATTAATTTGATTAAGGCAATGACATGAAGATAAAAGATTGCTTTAATAAAGCGGCTAGTAAATATGATACTCATTGTCAATTGCAGCTAACAACTGGAGAAAAACTACTAAGCTTAACCCCGCCAGCTGACAATATTATAGATCTTGGCTGTGGCACAGGCATTACTACTACTAAACTTAAATATCAACAACTCTATGCTCTTGATATATCTGAAAAACTACTGGCTCAAGCGAAGCTAAAACTTGGTAATAAAAATATTATTTATTTAGAGCAAAGTTTTGATGATTTTTCAGGGTTAGAATTAGACTTAGCTTTCGCCAATATGTCACTACAATGGAGCGCAGATTTAAAATCCACTTTGAGTAATATTAAAGCTAATCTACGCCCTAGAGGAACATTAGCATTTTCCCTTCCTTTAACAGGTACGTTTGCTGATCTTAATATATCAACTATGTCATTTCTATCATTTGCACAAGTGGAGCAGTTATTATCTGAGTGGCAAATTATTTATGCCAAGACCGAAACGATCAGTTATCTTTTTCCAAGTCTAATTGAAGCTTTAAGGTCAATTAAATATGTTGGAGCTAATTATTACAAAAACAAAACTGGCAAGAGGATCTCAAGAGATAAATCACCCTGCCTTTTAAAATATAATATCGGTTATTTTATGGTGAAGTCATGAGACGAATCTTTATCGCCGGCACCGACACTAATATTGGCAAAACATATGTTAGCATAAAGCTACTGCAGGAATTTAATGAGCGTGGTCTAAAAACTATAGGCATCAAACCGGTCGCAACGGGTGCGATCAATGGCCATAATCAAGATGCATTGTTATTGCAGCAACATTCTTCAATTAAATTAGACTATGCTTTAATTAATCCATTTGCTTTTGAATCACCTGTTTCCCCAAATATTGCTATGCTTGACCTAACAGTAGATAAAGTTTGGGCCTCCTTACAAACAGCGCTAAATACTAAAGCTGATATTTATATTATTGAGGGCGTAGGTGGCTGGTTGACCCCACTTAATCTATTAGAAACTATGGATGATTTAGTCAAAAAATTTGAAGATATAGAAATTATTTTAGTAGTGGGCATCAGGATTGGCTGCTTAAATCATGCTTTGCTCACCTATAATACAATTAAAAATGCCAATCTAAATATTGCTGGTTGGATCGCCAATATCATTGATCCTAATTGTTTAGCCATTAATGAAAATATCACAACATTAAAAACTTATATAAATGCTCCATGCTTGAGGGTTATCCAATATGAATATCATTGAAAAGTCACTAAAACATATCTGGTATCCAGCCGCTCAAATGGAAGATTATCAAATTTTTAAACCTCAGCATATCAAAAAAGCATATGGCTCTTATATCGAAATGTCCGATGGCAGGCGAGTCATCGACGCAATTTCCAGCTGGTGGTGCAAGTCTTTAGGACATTGTCATCCGCGTCTTCAACAAGCTCTCATTGAGCAAATGTCAAAGTTCGAGCACGTGATGCAACCGCATATGACGCATGAAACGATAGCTAATTTATCCGAGAAACTATCTGGACTGACAAATACTCTCAGCAAGTCATTTTATGCTAGTGATGGTTCAACTGCTGTAGAAATCGCCCTTAAAATGAGTCTGCACGCGCAGCAAAATCAAGGACATCTTAAAAGAAGTAAATTTATAGCTCTAACCAATGGATATCATGGAGAAACTATAGCCTGTTTAAGCGTTAGTGATCTTGGTAAATATAACAAGCCATATAAAGATCTATTATTTAAAGCTAATTTTATTCCTAATATTCCTTATGTTTTAAATCAAGAAGATCTTCTATGGGAGGATTGTAATGATATTTGGCAAAAAACTAAGAGTTTTTTAGATCAACATAAGGATGAATTAGCGGCAATTATTATTGAACCAATTGTCCAAGGTGCAGGTGGAATGAAAATATATTCTCAAGATTTTTTAAAGCAATTACGTAGTTGGACTCTAAAAAATGGCGTCTATTTAATTGCTGATGAAATTATGACTGGACTTGGACGCACCGGAAAAATGCTGGCTTGCGAGCATAGCAATATTGAAGCTGATTTTCTCTGCTTAAGTAAAGGCTTAACTTCTGGGATGCTGCCATTAAGCGTTTGCTTAACATCTCAAAAAATCTATGATATATTTTATGAAAAGGATCCTTTTTTGCATTCTAATACTCATTATGGTAACGCGCTTGCGGCAAGCGTAGCTCTAGAGGTACTAAAAATTTTTGAAGAGGAAGATATTGTTAATAAAGCCGCTTCACTTAATATGGCTTCAATGATGGAAGAAATTGCAAAATCTACAGGGCTACTTACTAATATCCGCTCAATTGGTGCAATTATTGCTGGTGATTTGATTGACATTGATAGTTTTAAGCTGTACAAACAAGCAATGAAAAATGGAGCGATTTTACGCCCTATGGGAAATTGTTTATATTGGCTGCCACCGCTTAATATTAGCCAAGATACTTTAAATGAATTAGCAGAAATTACACAGAGATCACTCCTAGCATCGAGGTAAATATGACAACTTTTATACTAATTCATGGAGCTTGGATGGGCTCTTGGGTATGGCGCGATATAATACCTCTACTTTTAGCTAAAGGACATAAAATAATTACTCCAGATCTACCAGGCCTTGGCGATGATCAAACGCTGCTAAAGGATATTAATTTAGATCTATATATCAGTCGCTTAAGCACACTCATTAATGAGCAAAAGACGCGAGTTATTTTAGTCGGGCATAGTATGGCTGGCATGGTGATTTCAGCGCTTGGTGAATTGATGCCAGAGAAAATTCACTCGCTCATTTATTTATGTGCATTTTTACCGCAAGATGGAGAAAGTTTACTAGATATTGTCAACGCAAGCGTTAATCCTCATATGCAATTTGATTTCTCACTCCATTATAATGTATGCGACATACGTAGTGACCTGATCAATAATGCATTATTTAATTGCTGCTCTCATCAAGACATTGTATTTGCAAGACCTTTAATGCGCACGCAAGCAACTAATATTTTTTCTAGTAAATGCTTTTTAACTCAAGAGAAATTTGGCTCTATTCCTAAAACTTATATCAAATGCAACAAAGATAATGCTATTACGTTAGAGATGCAAAATAAAATGATTACTCATCAATTCGTTGATTATATCTACTCAATAGATACGGATCATTGTCCGTTTTTCTTAAGCACAAGAGAGCTAGCAAAGATATTACTTTTAACTTCATAAAAATCTTGCATCTTTAGTCATTATATTCTGAGTTATAACTATGTTAAAAAGATTGGTAGATACTCTAAAAATAACTTTGTAAAATCAAAATTCTATCATAAAATCGCATTCCTGCTGCGACCTATGTGCGACCTAGGATTTATTTTGGATTTTTGTCAACCTTCGCAACCCCGCGGATTTCCTGGTGGAGCCAGGCGGAATCGAACCGCCGACCTTTAGAATGCCATCCTAACGCTCTACCAATTGAGCTATGACCCCACAAAGTAAGTTATACCATTTCCCATTTTTAGTGATACAAATGAATTTTGTGAATCTCGGCTATGCTCACGTAGTAATCTACGCTGCGCATCCTCGTTCTTAAATCCATATGCCTGACTAAAAATGGATTTTGGTATTGCTACTTATATTTAAGCAGCTGCTTTATTTTTTTTGTCTAATGCTTTTTTAACTTGCGCAACTATTGATGCAAATGCTTCAGGCTCTCTTACAGCTAAATCAGCTAGCACTTTACGATCAAGATCAATATTAGCAAGAGTTAAGCCGTTAATGAATTGTGAGTATATTAAGCCATGCAAACGAACTGCTGCATTAATTCTTTGAATCCAAAGAGCACGAAAATCACGCTTGCGTGTGCGACGATCGCGGTAAGCATATGTTAAAGCTTTCTCAACTTTCTCAATTGCTACTCTAAAACAATTTTTTGCTCTGCCACGAAAGCCTTTAGCTAATTTTAAAACTTTCTTATGACGTTTTTTTGATACAATTCCACTTACTGAACGAGACATTCTTTACCTTCCAAATCTTAATTAAATTTCTTGCCGTATGGCATAAAATGCATAACTATTTTACGATCTGCATCGCAAAGAATAGTTGTGCCACGTTGTTCACGAATTTGACTTGAAGATCTTTTACGCATTCCGTGCTGTTTCCCAGCTTGAGTGCCTCTCACTTTTTTTGTAGCAGTAAAAGAAAATCTTTTCTTTGCACTACTATTGGTTTTCATTTTTGGCATTTTATCCCTCTTTAAAGTAATAGATGATATTTACAAGTAGATTAGGCATGCCTTAGGCCATACTACTTTTACTATTTTGTAAAGTAGTTAGTATAAGAAATTTTTCGCTAATTGCAAGAATAAATAATATGTTTTAGTAATAATTTCCTTGACAATATACTTTTCAATTATAAGATGCAGCTTAAATATTCTTAATATATAGATGCTTAAGTGAAATCTTGGACATTAAAATCTAACGAAATATCAGTAATTTTTTGTTTATCTTTAATGATTTTTTTGTCTTTATTTAATTATAGTGTACTCAGAGTTTTAAAAGATAGTTTAGTAGTTCCAAATATTGGTGCAGAAGCTATTAGTTTTATAAAGTTTTTTTGTATTATACCTACAGCCTGTCTTTTAGTAATATCATATATTAAGCTATTAGATAAATTTAGTTTTAGAATGTTATATATAATTATAGCTTCTTCATTTCTTATATTTTTTCTAATATTTGGATTTATCTTATATCCAAATCAAGAATTGATTCATCCTTCTACAGACATGATTAATAACTTAATGCAAAAGAATTTGGATTTCCTATTTTTTAAAATTTCTTTTTTACATTTTAAATGGTTTTTACTTATTGCTAATAAATGGTCTTATGTTCTTTTTTATGTTGTAGCAGAATTATGGTCGATTATGTATGTATTGCTGTTCTGGCAGCTTGCTAACCAAATTACTACTACGAAAACTGCTAAGAAATATTATTCCTTTTTTGCATTTATTGGCAGCCTAGGTACTTTGGTCGCTGGATCAATGATTAAACTATCATCCGATGATGGAGATGCCTTGCAACAAATTAAATTGATTATGCTTATTCTATCTTTAACATCTTTAGTATTAATTTTCACAGTAGAATTTCTAGTACGTAGATCTATTAAAGATGAAGAAAGATTGAGCAATCTTGTGAAGAAAACTTCTACAAAATCTAAAGGCTTGATTCCAAGTTTGAGGCTAATATTTTCCTCTCGCTACTTAGGTTATATCACAATCTTAATTATCGCTTATGGAGTTGCTTTAAATTTAATTGAAGGTCCTTGGAAAGCAAGTATAAGAAATATTTATCCAGATACGCATAATTATATGAGCTTTATGGCTAGTGTAAATCAATGGACTGGTGGAATATCTATGATAATTATTCTTCTAGGTGCGTATATAATTAATAAATATAGTTGGTTTTTTGCTGCTATCATTACTCCAGTAGTTTTTTTATTTATTGGAATTATATTTTTTACAATTTTAATTCTTAATACAAAATTTAATATTTATTTGAGCAATTTTTTTGATCCTTTGATTTTTATTTCTTATGCGGGGATGATTCAAATAGTCCTTGGTAAATCCACTAAATATGCTTTATTTGATATTACTAAAGAGATGGTTTATATACCAGTTGATAAATCCATTAGAAATAAGGGAAGGGCTGCAGTAGACATGATTGGATCTAGGCTTTCTAAAGGATTTGCCACATTAATTCAAGCATCGATTTTTATTGTTTTCCCTACAGCTACTTATCTTACTATTTCTAAAACTTTAATGATTTGTTTTGTTTTAATTGTCACTTTATGGATCGTAGCGGTATTTTTATTAAACAAAGATTACTTAGAACAATTGAAACTAACATAACTATATATTAAGATGTAACCTATGGTTATATAATATTATTGTTTTAATTTGTGTTTGATAGTTATTTCCTAAATGCAGTCGCTGAAGCTCTAAACCCTTTTAATATCATGGGGAAGATACGTGCGTATACTTCTCCAGTACTTGATTTTATTGACTGGCAACTAGGATATGAAGATTTTCAGTTTTGTTATGATGGAAAGCCTGATGAAGATAAAATCGAAGCCAATAAGGTTTATTTCTTTAAACAAGATAATAAATTATATTGTTGTAATAAGGAATTGGATATAGATCTAGAACTTTTCCCAGAAGATATAGGTGAAAAAGTTCATGAAGAAATGATGACTATATTAGATGATAAGGAAAAAGAAGCCATCCTCTCTACAGAGTCGCAAACAAAATTATATGATTTCCTTGTCTTAAATAAAGTAAATGTTGGAATAAAACAAAGTTTTCATAAGAAATTTGTGCAAGGCACTAAAGATATGGAGGATAATTTTATTGCTAAGCACCCCGGTGTTTATAATGGGTATTTGATTGCATCCAAGGGTTTCAAAAATATCTGTATATTTGCTTCAAGTCAAACGGGCATGAGGATCGCTAGTATTGCATCATCTGTTGCGGTTGCCATTGCCTCAGGAGGAATTGTTCCGCTGGCGCTGGCAGGGGCTTATGTTGGCGGTATAGGAATAGCGGTGGTGCAGCAAACAGCTAGTAGAGTTGGTATAAATAAATTATCAGAAGAAGCTGAGTTATTAGAAAGATATAAAAAGAATAATACTTTACTGGGTAAGAATCCTGTATTCCTTAAAGATTCACGGTTAAATGAAGCGCAAAAACAGAGTCCAGCGATGAAGTGGATAAAATCCGTATCTAAGCATATTTCCACTTATTTTTTTGAAGCGGCTCTTCCAGTTCTTCTATCAATGGCATGTCCTACTAATGGAATTGTGAATATATTAAAGATAGGCTCCTTAGCGGCTTTGTCTGCAGTTGGTGTAGGTGTCGGATCTTATTTTAGAAAATTTCATGAAGATGAGAAAGAATTATTAAAAGAAGCTATTGCAAAAGCAAAAGAATCACCAGATGTTCCAAATTATAAAGATTTAGCGCAGTTAAAAGAAATTATTAAACGGCAAGAAATAGAAATGGGTAAAGCAGATGTTAATAATGATCCTAGCTTACAAAATAAATCAAGATTTAAAGAGTTTTTTTATGCAATGGGAGAGGTTCTTAATCCATATAGTGATTACCAAAAAGTAAAAGATCATAAAATTTTTGCTAAAACCATTACTGGACTCTCCGCATCAATGATTGCAACTACTGCTTTAGCAACTGAATCACCTGAAGTTGCTATAGCAGGACTTGTCACAGCTACAATAGTCTCAGCTGGTTCTATTGCAACTAATTATTATGTTTATCACACGAAGTTGAAAGGGGATGGTTATACAGCTAAAAAATATTCGCAAGAAAAGCACCCAAGAGCTTTTGCTCAAGTTGAATCTAAAGATCATAATTATGAAAAGGCTAAGATGCAGGCTAAACACCTAGTAAATTCTAGTCATAATAAGAGAGTAAAGAAAGCGTCTTTCGTAGAGAAATTACAAAAAGAACATAATTTAAAATCACAGTGGAGAAATCAATGAGAATAGTTATTTTCGGATCTGGGGTAATGGGAGCTGGAATTGCTTTATTAGTTGCAAATAGTGGGTTTAAAGTTAATTTATTAGATATTGTTCCAAATGATTCTCTTGATAGAAATATTTTAGCTAAAAATGCTATAGCAAAGCTTGATCCATTAAAACCTGAAAATCTTATTCCGGGAAATATAGAGGATGATTTAAATCTTATTAAAGACGCTGAATGGGTTGTCGAAGCGATCATAGAGAAATTAGAAATAAAGCAAGAATTATATAAAAAATTAGAAAAATTATGCAGCAAGGATTGTGTAATTTCTTCCAATACTTCAACGATTCTATTAAAGGATTTGATTGATGGAAGAGGTGAGGAGTTTAAAAAGAATTTTTTAATTACGCATTTCTTTAACCCTCCACGTTATATGGAATTACTGGAATTAGTAGTTAGTGATTATACAGATAAAAAGATAATCAAAAAAATTACAAATTTCTTAGATGTTAATCTTGGAAAAACTATTGTTAAATCAAATGACACTCCAGGGTTCATTGCCAATAGAATTGGATGTTATTGGTTGGAAACCGCTTTAACTACTGCAATAGAGATGAGGATATCCATTCAAGAAGCAGATAACTTAATGGGCGAAGTTATTGGGATTCCAAGAACCGCGGTTTTTGGACTATACGATCTGATAGGTATTGATGTGATGCAATTGATAGTTCATTCACTGAAAGCTAATCTTTTAAAAGAAGATGATTTTAATAATGTCAGTAAAAAACATCTAATTATCGAAAAAATGATAAAAGAAAATAATATTGGACGAAAGACTGGGTCTGGATTTTATAAAATAATAAAAAATAAAGATAGAAGTAAGGATAAATTTTGCATTGATTTAAGCACAGGGGAATATAATTTATGCAAAAATATTGCACCCAGAAAAGATGACATAAAAACATTATTTGAAAATAATCCATATGTTTCACAAGTGCTTACTAAAGTTTTAAATTATGTAGAAAGTTTAATCCCTGAAGTTACAGATAATATATATGACATAGATCAAGCAATGAAACTTGGTTATAATTGGAAATTTGGTCCATTTGAATTGCTAGATAAAATTAAGGATAGAAAGTTTTATAAAGATGATAGTTTCTTTAATGGAGAGGAATATGTTTCTATACCTAGACCAGAAGGGATAATTTATCTAAAAGATTATCAAGATACACCGCCTATCTATAAGAATAATTCAGCTAATATTTGGGATATTGGCGATGAAGTGGTTGCAATTGAATTTACTAGTAAAATGGCAATGACAAATCATGAAGTATTCGAATTAATATTAGATTTCTTTGATAAAAAAGCTTCAAATTTTAAAGCTATAGTAATTGCAAATAACCAAGCTAATTTTTCAGTTGGTGGGAATCTTCAGTTTATGCTTGATATGGTTCTTAAGAAGAAATGGTCTTCGATTGAGGATTACTTAAAGCTTGGAGCTGAGGCTATGCTCGCTATTAAATATTCTGATATTCCTGTCGTATCCGCTCTTAAAGGAATGGCGCTTGGTGGAGGAGCCGAATTACTACTTCATTCTTATGGTGTAATTGCACATATTGAAACTAATTCTGGTCTAGTTGAATCTGGTGTGGGGCTTATACCTGGATGGGGTGGTTGTAAAGAATTATTGCTTAGAACTAAAAACAAAAAGGATCGACTACAAGCTTTTGAAAATATAGTTAAAGGAAAAATTTCATCAGGTGCCTATGAATTACAAGATATGCTTCAATTTAAAAATTATAAAATCACTGCGAATATAAATAGAGTTTTAGCTGATGCTAAAAATATGGCTTTAAGTTATAAAATTGAAAAGAACGATAAATTTATTCCAATAAAATTAGAGGATAATATAATAGATAATTTTTCTGGATATGACGGAGAAATTGCTAAAGAATTGGCTAATTTATTTAATATGAATGAAACAAGTGAAGAGAAATTAATGCAAAAAGAAAGAGAAATATTTCTGAATTTGTTACATAATAAATCTACAATTGATAGAATAGAGTATATGCTCAAAACAGGAAAAAGACTAATAAATTGATTTTCCTTTATTTTCCCTTAGATGTGCTTTAATATATCAAGTGGCTAATGGAGGATTTATGAAGAATTTGTTTTTATTGAGACATGGTCATTCAGATAATTCAGCGCAAGGTGATTTTGAGCGCATTCTTAACGAAGAAGGGATTCGTAAATGCAAAATAGTTGGGGAAATTCTTCAAAACTACGAGATAGATAAAATTTACTCTTCAGATTCAGTCAGAACGAAGCAGACGGTTGAGAGTGTATTACCATTTCTTAAAGAAGAAATAGAAGTGGTTTATTTATCAAGTTTATATAGATGTTCTGGAGAAGAGTTATTTGAGTTCATTCAAGAATATTCAGAAAAAAATATATTACTAGTAAATCATAATCCAGCGATATCAGAATTGGCTATTTTAATAAATGGATCTAATGATGAAATAGATAAGGGCTTTAGCCCTGGTAGTCTTGCTTTATTTCAAAATAACAAATTAGTTTCTTTTTGGCGATAGTTAGGATGAGAAAGCAAGCGGTTCTTCCTAAAAATTCAGCTTTTGTTTCTGCATCTGCAGGTACTGGTAAAACAAAAATATTAATTGATAGATTGGTTAACCTCTTACTAAATGGCGTTAAACCTAATAAGATATTATGCTTAACTTATACAAAAGCTGCGGCTGCTGAAATTCTAGCTAGAATAAACCAAAAACTCTCCAAATTTACTATTTGTAGCGATGAAGAATTAAAACAAGAGCTCGAGGAAATAGGGATATCTGAATCTTCTCAAGAGATTGAATATAAAGCTAGGATATTATTCGTCGAATTATTAGATTCTATTGAGCCAATTAATATTCAAACCATCCATTCTTTTTGTCAGCAATTATTATTAAAATTTCCTTTTGAGTCTGGGATTGACTTAAACTTTTCTCTTTTAGATGAAAATAAAATTTCCTTATTAATAATGCAGGCTAAAGATATCTTACTCAGTTCTATAGATAAATATTCTGATGTAGAAAAATCTTTATCATATTTAGCTTGGCATATTAAAGAGTATAGTTTGAATGAATTATTAGAAGAGATTATTTTAAATCGTGAGAAGTTAGATCATTTTTTTAAAGATCATAATAATAACCTTGAAGCTGCATTAAGCTCTGTAGATCCTGGGATTCCTAATGAAGAAGAAATTATAATAGAGTTTATTAAAAATATTCCGATTGATAATCCAATTATTGAGGCTCTAAGTTTGAGTGGAAAGAATGATCTATCCAAAAGCAATAAATTAGCAAAATTTTTAAAATATAGCGATGAACTAAAGCAGATACTGTTGTCTGAATATTTAAATTGCTTTTTAACTTCTACAGATGAACCTACTAAAATGCTTTATGGAAAGTATATAAAAGACAAGTTTCCTGAAGTTTCCAAAGTTATGGATACAGAGCAGGAAAGAGTTTATAAATTTAGTATATTTTTTAAAACTATTAAGGCCATTAATTTGAGTAAGGCTTTTATTATCTTAAGTTTTTATATTAGAGATATTTATCAGAATTTAAAATCACAGAGTAATTCCTTGGATTATGATGATTTAATAAGTAAAGCAATGGAGTTACTCAACAATAGCCAGCATGCAGATTGGATTCGTTATAAATTAGATGGTGGTATTGAGCATATATTAATTGATGAAGCTCAGGATGCAAGCAACAGCCAGTGGGGGATCATTAATCGTTTAAGTGAAGATTTTTTAGATGAGGGTAATAAAAGTATTTTTATAGTTGGGGATGCTAAGCAATCTATTTTTGGATTTCAAGGTGCAGTGCCTGAAATTTTTAATAAGATGAATGTATCATTAAGAGCAGAAATGTTGAGAGTGCAGCTTCAAAAATCTTATCGCTCAGGGGCAAAAATCTTAGACTTTGTAGATAAGATTTTTAATCAAGCTCATATTAAAATGAAAGTTTCTGAAGTTGAGGAAGTAATAAAACATGATCTACACAGAGATTCTTTAAGTTCTGTAGAAATATGGCCATTAGTAATAAAAGAAGAATCTAAAGAAAAACAAGAATGGTTATTGCCAAGTCATTATGAACGTCACCCTGAAGCGCAGCTGAAGGGTCCAGTTTGTAACGAAGAAACTGCAGAACAAGAGCTGGCAAAAATGATTGCAGAAAGAATCAAGTTGGAATTAGATTCTAGATCTATGACAAGTCCTGGTGATATAATGATTCTCACAAGAAGGAGAACTGAATTTATTGGATATTTGATAAAGGAGCTGAGAAGCCTAAACGTCGCAACTGCTGGAATTGATAGGTTTACCCTAGTTGAGCATCCTATAGTATTAGATTTAATTGCGCTAAGCTCTTTTGTGCTTTGTAGTGCTGATGATTTAAATTTAGCTATTACATTAAAGTCTCCGCTTTTTAATATTGATGAAACAGAATTACTTGAATTAGCTCATAATCGTGAAGGTTATTTATGGGATGAATTGAAGTTAAGAGATCATTCCTCTATTCGTAAAATAAATGAATTTATGGATATGAGTTATAGTATGACTCCATTTGAATTTTATTTTAATTTAATTGAATATTTTAACGTTAGGTCTAGTTATTTAGAAGAATATGGATCCGAAGCAAATGATATATTAGATACATTTTTAGATCTTGTTTCAGATTTTGAAAAAGAAAATATACCTAGCTTGCAAATATTTCTGGATTTTGTGAATAATGTAAAAACTGAAGTAAAGAGAGATTTTAGTCAAAAAAATGATCAGGTTAGAATAATGACGGTTCATGGTGCGAAAGGGTTACAAGCTCCTTTAGTTTTCTTAACTGACACGGTATCTTTGCCATTTAATAATGATACAATTATTTGGCTAAGTGAAGATAAATTATTATGGCCAGGAAGAAGTAAATATTATCCTGAGATCGCAAAAAAAGCAAAGCTTGAACGGGAAGAAAAAGAATATGCAGAATATTTAAGATTATTATATGTAGCGCTTACTAGAGCTGAGGATAAATTAATCATATGTGGTGCCGCTAAGGAAGAGGAAATTTCACCAAAATGCTGGTATTCAATTTGCAAGAGCGGTTCATTATGAACAAAGATAAGTTGTTGCATAGGTCCATTTATGGATTGGAGGAAAAATTTCCTGAATATTCGGTTAGATTATGGTATAATTCAAAAAACAGGATATATCTATTTTCTTTAGGTATAGGTTTGATGATGTTGCAAATACTTACCCCAAGTATATTGAACTTGCTGCTATTTGTTTTATTAAATTGTTTATATTTTATAGCTCAGACTTTTAAGATTTTGTTGCTGTCTATAGGCGCGCTCAGTAGAAAAGAATCTTACATTATTGGAAAAAATACTTTGCCAATCTATACAATTTTATTGCCTGTGTATAAGGAAGATAAAGTTTTAAGGAAATTAGTCCAGTCAATAAACAAGATAGATTATCCAAAAGACTTATTGGATGTGAAACTCTTAATAGAAGAAGATGATAACAAAACTATTAATGCCTTGAAGGAGATAGATCTACCTGAGTATTTCGAAGTTATTAAAGTTCCGGTTTCTTTTCCAAGAACAAAACCTAAGGCCTGTAATTATGGATTACAGTTTGCTAAAGGAAAATACATAACTATTTATGATGCTGAAGATGCCCCTCATCCCAAACAATTAAAAGAAGTAGTTGAAAGATTTAAAAATGTTCCTGATGATGTGATTTGTGTACAAGCTAAGCTTAATTTTTTTAATAGAGAGGAAAATTCTTTAACTAAACTATTTGCTATTGAATATAGTATCTTGTTTGATTATATGCTTGTTGGATTAAAAAAACTTAAGATGCCAATTCCTTTAGGTGGTACTAGCAATCATTTTATAAGAGAGAAATTAGAAGAATTAGGTGGATGGGATGCTTTTAATGTAACTGAAGATGCAGACCTGGGTATTAGAATGCATCATGCTGGATATAGTTCTGATATAATAAATAGCATAACGTTAGAAGAAGCGCCAATTACGCTTTCTGCTTGGATTAAACAACGTTCAAGATGGATAAAGGGGCATTTATTAACATCTTTATTGCATCTGAATAAATATAATAAATTATCTCTAAGAGAAAAATTATCAGTATTATTATTCTTATATATACCAAATTTAATATATATATTGTTACCTATTTATCTTTTAACTTGTGCGTTATCAAATGAGAAAGAAGAATGCGAATTATTCTGGAAGATTAATTTATATTTGGCTATAATTTTACCCATAGGGCAAAGTTTATTTGTTATTTTGACTAAGAAATGGAATAATATGAGTTTAAGTATTTTTCAAAGCGTTCTTTATTTTTTCCTAATGCCAATAGCAGGAATGAAGGCTTGTTTGCAGATATTTAAAGCTCCATTTTATTGGGATAAAACAGAACATGGTATAAGTAGTTATGAAAAAAAGATTTACAATGAGTAAGATTATAGCGACTTTTTTTGGAATAGGTTATATTCCATTTGCTCCAGGTACTTTTGGTTCAATTGTAGCTTTTCCTTTGTATATACTTCTTACTATAGGTCTTAGTATATTAAAAGGAGGAGTAGCAAATGTCGTTACTAGCGAGTTAATAAATGCTATGCTAGTTGTTATTGTTGGTCTATTTTTCTTAGGATCATGGGCGGCAGATCAGTATAGCAATGATATTGGTAAAAATGATCCCAAAGAGATAGTTATAGATGAGGTGGTTGGACAGCTTCTGGCAATTTGTTTGACCCTAGCTCTTCTTCCTTATATAGGTATTGAAGCGATTATGAAATTTAAAAGTTATGGAATTGATGAATATTATTTAGGGTTGCTTAATTTAGTATCTGCTTTTATTTTATTTAGACTTTTTGATATAACAAAGCCTTGGCCCATTGATTATATTGATAAAAATGTTAAAAACGGTATTGGAGTGATGCTAGACGATGTAGTGGCTGCAATTTTTGCTGTGATCGTGCATTTTTTTGCTTTATATGCAATTATAGATCGGTTATAAATTTCTTGAGGTCACTATTTTCAAATAGTTTTTTTGCTTGGGCATAATCTTTTGGAAGTGATGGATAATCATATTGATCTAAAAAAGCATTACCAAAAAGCTTTTCAGGTGGTAGTCTTTTTTCTTTTATGCCTCTTAATACACCGTAAAAAATTGCGCAAATAACTTCAGCAGGATTGCTATCGCTACAAGATACTCTATGTTCTAATCTTCGATTAAATTTCTGATCAAGAGGGATTCTAATGGCGGCGCTGCGGTTATTTCCTCCCCAACATATTTTGCTTGGTGATTCAAGTAAATTTCCAATATAGCGAGCGTAAGCATCTTTGTATGGAGCAAAAAATACCATAGCCTCTTCCATGGTTGCGCATAATCCTCCTATGGAATAAAGCAGAAACTCAGATTCTAATCCTCCATTTTTAATAAATAAATTATTCCCTTTAGAATTTTCTAGATGAAGATGAACATGAAATGCATTACCAGGCTGCTCTTGAAAAGGTTTTGCGCTAAAATCAGCTTTCATATTTTGAGTCATGGCCTGATTATTGATTAGCTTTCTAATTTCTAAAACTTCTTTAATAGCTTTGGAAATATCTCTAGTGTGATTTGTGCGAATCTCAAATTGATTTAATCCTTTCTCTTTTTCAATTATCAGGTTTAATTGTAATTTATCTGCTTGCCATAGGGAATCTTGCAGATTATTATCTTCAGGTAAAAGGTAAAATTCCGTTTCAGTTCCGATTACTGGAAATAGATCTAGGCTTTTAAGCTCAGATAAAAGAAGATTTAATAGAGAAATTTTTTTAAGATTATTCATATGTACCTCAATATTAATATTATATCATTATGATTGAATGGAAAACAAGTAATCAAGCTATAGATTACCAAGATGCAGTAGAGCTGATGGAAAAAAGGGTGGAACAAATTCACCAAGGTAAGGCGAGTGAGCTCATTTGGTTCTTGGAACATCCTTCAATTTATACTGCTGGAAGCAGTGCAGAGGATAATGAGCTAATGAATCCAAATGGACTGCCGGTATATAATACGGGAAGAGGGGGAAAATATACTTATCACGGCCCTGGTCAAAGAATTATTTACTTGATGCTTGATCTTAAAGACAGAGGTAAGGATTTACGTAAATTTGTAGCTACTATAGAAGACTGGGTCATTGCAAGCTTAAGAGAAATTGGTATAGTTGCGGAGAAAAAAGAAGGGAGAATAGGTATTTGGACTGTTAATAACAGGCAAAAAGAGTTAAAGATAGCTGCCATAGGTATTAGAGTGCGTAAATGGGTTACATATCACGGTGTTTCTATAAATATTTCCCCAGATCTTGATTATTACAAAGGCATAATTGCTTGCGGAATAAGAGAATATGGCGTAACTTCTTTTAAGGATTTAGGTTTTAATATTTCGTCTATTGATATAGATAATATTTTAAAGAGAAAATTCTATGATTTTTTTTAGATTACTATCATTTTTACTTTTTGTCTGGCTTATGGGTTTTTGGTGGTTCACAATTCAAATACCAAAATATAAAATAGAATTGAATGGTAAAGCAGATGCTATTATTGTTTTAACTGGTGCTCTTGGAAGAATAGATGCTGGACTTCAATTGCTAAGTGATAAATATGCTGAGCATTTATTTATATCTGGTGTGGGGCAAAAAACGCTATTGGAAGATTTAAGTAAATATTTAGTGAGTTTTCCAGCTAAACAAGCAGTTGAATTAAAATCTGAGATAACTTTGGGTCATTTTGCAAATTCCACTAAAGAAAATGCAATAGAAACTGCGCAGTGGATAAAGAAGAATAATTATAAAAAGATAATTTTAGTAACTTCAAATTATCATATGCCTAGAAGCTTATATTTGTTTAGAAAGCTAATGCCCGCTGATGTCGAGGTAATACCTTACGCTATAATTAAGAAAAGGGGTTTCAATAATTACAAGTTATTGTCCATAGAGTATCATAAATTTTTATATGAGTTATTAAATTGATTAGATCGTTATTATTTTATATTGCTGCTACTATTTGGCTTTTTATAGTAGGGATAATTTTCTCACCTGTAATTTTTCTTCCGAGTAGATTCGTCATTATTATTGTAGGAAAAGTATGGGCTGGTGGAACATATTATTTGCTAAAGACGATTTGTAATTTAAGCGTAGTTGTTAAGGGAAAAAAGTTCATGCCAAAGCATAGTGCTATATATGCTTCTAAACATCAATCTGCTTTAGAAACTTTTATGTATTTATTCATTCTTAATAAGCCAGTTTTTATATTAAAAAAGGAGTTGTTAAAATTACCAGTGATTGGTTTTTATATGAAAAAAATGGGAATGATCGCCATAGATAGAAATGGTGGTATCAAAAGCTTAAAATTTTTATTAGAACAAGTGCAGGAAAAAATTAATGATGGCTATTCGATAGTGATTTTTCCTGAAGGCACTAGAACATCACCAGGTAAGACTGTAGACTACCACCCAGGCATCGCAGCTATTTACAATCTTAAAGCTGCACCTGTTATTCCAGTAGCATTAAATACTGGTATGTTCTGGCCTAAAGATACTATTCTTAAAAAACCTGGTAAAACTATCATAGAATTTCTTCCTGCTATATCTAACGAATTGGATAAAAGAAGTTTTATGGAAGAATTAAAAAAGACTATAGAAGAAAAATGTTTAGTTATTAGTAGAAACTAAATTATTAAAATACTCTACAGCTTCTTCATATGGTAATTTTACCATAGTTTCAGCCTGTTCTCGTGTGACTTGGAAGTGATGCCAATCTATTGGGTCATTCCAATTTCCACCCCAAATAGAGAAACCATGTTTCTTAAAAACATCAATAACTGTTTCTTTGTTTTCAAATACAGTTTCAACCATTCCAGCTCTGATATTTGTGCGATTAATATATTCCATACCAATAGGAGGAAATATTGGAACAGAAGTCTTTTTATTTTCGTAACTAGTTATTAAATAAGGATTTTGCTGTGGATTTACATCAATTGCCATGCCATATGAATGTAGCGATATAATGCTGCTATTAGGAATGTTACGGCAGTTAAAGCTTGAGCTATTATTTTGCTCCATAGAGAGCTCATCATTTCCATTATATTTATTAATAAGATTGATAGATTCTATTGGAAATTTATTATCATATAATTCTTTAAAAATGGCCAGCACATGATCTGCTATAACATCAAAAACCACTAATTCTCCATCATCATGGTTATTTCCATCAAAATCAATATAAGAGACTCTTAATAAAGTCAATCTATCTAAAGTAATAGGGCAGGTTATATTCCATATTTTTTTCTTTATCATTTCATTTCTAAGTTTATGATCTATAGGTGATTTAGAAAAATTATCCATAAGCTTTTGACTCTTCCTTGAAATAGAAAATGCTAAAAATAAAACAAGCAAACTTGCTAATAAACATATTATAATTATAGATCTATTTTTTATCATTTTCATCGCATTTTATTACTAATGTACCGGCCAATTTATCGTGCCAGCCTTGTTTTTTAGGATCGAAAACAATCCATAGATAACCAAGAAAAAAAGGTAAGGCTGATAAAATACATGAAAATACCCGAATAACTAATTGTTTATTCGTTGGCTTTCCTAAAGTAGCAGCATCTACGATTTTAATCGATAGAAGCATTTTTCCAGGTGTAGCTTGCTTCTTTATCCAAAATATTAGCAATAAAACGCCCATAACAGTAACTTGAAATAATATATCAAGAATCATCTTATAGAAAGCGTTGTGGACAAAGAAATAATCATTAAATAATTTATGTTGTGTAATAAAGTCAGCCATATTCATGCTTCGCTCTGGAGTTTGTTGCATTTCTGTGATAATCTGCGCCATGACCTCACTAGGAAGTATATTGCCATAAATTAAATTCGAAGATATTGCAAAAAGCGGCATGAAAAACAAACCAATAAGAAATAAATCAATAACGTTAGATAGCATTCTAGCTTGGAAACTTACGTAAATTGAATCTTTTTTTAAGATATATTTATTTTTCATAAATCATTGTATCTCGTTATTAGAAGAGTATGCAATTATTGCGCTCTTCAGTCTTTTTGAATCTTTCTTAATTATACTTATAGGAACTTCTAAAGGCAATTTTTCTTTCTCTTCTGCAGCTAATAGAGTATTCTTATCTGTTGCATGATTGCATGATTTAATGTTTCCTTGCTCAGAATAGCAATAATCATAATTTTGAGTTTTATTATCAAGATTGGTCCATGTTTTTAGTACCTTTTTAGCATAAATTTCTCCTGCAGGGGATTGCGAATGATAAAAGGCTACAGCTTGTTGCCAGTTTTGAGAGATATTATAATTCTTCTTTAAGAAATTAGCTGCATACTCGATATTATCTTTTGGTTCGAAAGCTTGAGCTAATGTAGAGAATGCATTTTGATGATGATGAAGATTTATTTGCATGCAACCTATATCGATATTTGTATAGCCCATTTTTAGCATTTGCCTCACTTTTTCAACAGCTTCCTTTTTAGTTGAAAAATAATAAGACTTACCGCCCTGGTTTATAGACCATGGCCAAGGTATGTATATTTTTGCTTTCGAAAACCAACGGCCAGTTTCTCTAATCGAAATAGATCGTAATAGATGTTTAGGGATTTGATATTTTGCTTCAAAATGATCAAAATAATTATTACAGTAATTGGAATTATGTAACGTTAAATAATCTTGATAATCAATGCCATGAGCGCATAAGCTGCCAAATAAAATACATAAATAATATAAAATTCTATTCATCATTTATTTTAGAGATCTCAATATTTGTAAGTTGATTAGAATTCTTAGTGATTATTTTAAAATGAAACCCATAAAAATCAAAGCTTTCATTTTCATCTGGTATTCTTTGTGCTTCATTGATGAGTAGACCAGCTATAGTTGTAGCTTCTTCTTCAGGGAGATTCCAATTTAATATTCTATTTAAATCTCGAATTGTAACTTTACCTTTAACAAGACAAGTATTTTTTTGGATAATAATATTATCTCTATCATTATCATGCTCATCTTGAATTAATCCTACTACTTCTTCTAAAATATCTGATAATGTGATTAGTCCTTGAATATCTCCATATTCATCTATTACAATAGCAGAACGAATTTTACGTGTTCTAAACTCAGAAAGAAGCTCATCTAATCTTGTATTTTCATGAATAAACATAGGCTCTACTACGAGTTCTTGTAAATTTATCTTCTTAAGATCTTGATTTTCAATAAAAGAATGTAAGAAATCTTTAGAACTCAAGATACCAATTATATTATCAGGTGAATCTTTCCAAACTGGTATTCTAGAATGTTTAATCTCTTTTATTTCTTTTGCTATATCATCAATGTTCTGATCTATATTTATATCTTTTATATCTTTTCTATGAGTCATGACCTCTTTTACTTGAGTTTCTCTTAAATAAAAAACGCCATCTAACATGTATTTATCGCTTTGATCTACACTCCCTTCCTTGTGATATAATTCAATAGTGCCTCTGATTTCATCAGTTGGCGAAATCATATAATTTGGAGATTGACCAATATTTGAAAATATTAATATTGTTTGAACAATTTTATTTGTAAGTTTAGTAATGGGTTTACAAATTTTTGCTGTGATTTGTAAGAATCTAGCAAATTTAAGTGCGCAGGTTTCTGGATGTGCTATAGCATAAGTTTTAGGTAATATTTCAGCAAAAACAATAATAGATATAGTCATGATTAATGTAGCATAAATCACGCCTTCGCTACCAAAAGATTCAATTAAAAGAGCAGTTGCCAGAGTTGAGGAGAAAATATTACAAGCATTATTTGCTATAAGAATAGTGCTAATAAGCCCTTCTTTATCTTCTCTTAATTTACTAATTATTGACGCCTGCTGGTTTCCATCTGTTTTAAGCTTATGAATTTTTGCAGTTGAAAGAGCTGTGATTGCTGTTTCTGTAGCTGAAAGAAGAGATGAAAGTAATAATGATATAAAAATTATAACAATTAATAATATTTCTAACATAAAAGAAAATTAGTGATCCTGGATTTTAATTTTGATTGGCCCATTTATATCTCCTGAAACAAACTGCTCGACATAAGGGTTGCCAGAGGAGTTAAGTTTTTCTATTGGCCCATGCCATATTATAGCCCCGTTATAAAGCATGGCGACTCTATCTGCTATATGAGCTGCGCTAATTAAATCATGAGTTATTGTAATAGTGGTTGCACCTAGTTGTTTTGAATTTTTCTTGATCAGATCATTGATTATCGCAGACATTATTGGATCTAAGCCAGTGGTTGGTTCATCAAAAAATATAATTTCAGGGTTTAAAGCTATAGCTCTAGCTAATGCGGCTCTTTTTTGCATTCCACCAGAAAGTTCTGCAGGAAATAGATCTGCAACTGTTGCATCTAATCCCACAGACTCAAGCTTATCAATTGCCAATTTTCTTGCTTCTTTTTTGCTGAGTGAATCTGTTTGCAACGGTACAAAAGCAATATTTTCCCAAATTGATAAACTATCAAATAATGCTCCTCCTTGGAATAAATAACCAAATAACTTAAGCATATTAATATAGTTTTTATTACTTAAGTTAGTAGTTTCTTGACCATCTATAATTATAGATCCAGAATCAGGCTTTAAAATCCCAATGATACTTTTAATTAATACAGATTTCCCAGAACCAGATCCACCAATAATAACTAAAGATTCTCCTTTTTGAACCTCTATATCAATACCTTTAAGTACTTTTTTACTGCCAAAAGATTTATGTAAGTCTTTTATAATTATCTTTTCTGTCATTAGCTGAAAAACACCTTTGTTAATAAGTAATTGGATAGTAGAATTAATATAGAAGCCACCACAACTGCATTGGTGGTAGCATTACCAACACCTTGCGCTCCCTTATTAGAATAGAAACCATTATAACAACCAATTATAGAAATTATAAAACCAAAAACCCCTGACTTAATAAGACCAGAGGTTATATCATCTATTTCTAAATATTGAAAAGTATTTTGTAAATAAAGGTCGGGGCTAAATCCTAAAGTATATACGGAAATAAAATATCCACCCATAACTCCTATAATATCTGCTATTACAACTAAACATGGCAACATTACAACAGCAGCCAAGATTCTAGGAGTGACCAAATATTTTATAGGGTTTGTAGATAAGGTAATTAAAGCATCAACCTGCTCTGTTATACGCATCGTACCAATTTCAGCAGCCATTGAGGCACCAACTCTTCCTGCAACCATTAACCCAGCCAAAACAGGCCCCAATTCACGAGTGATTGACAATACTACCACCGTAGCAATTGCGCTTTCTGCAGAAAATCTTGAAAAACCTGTGTAGCTTTGCAGGGCAAGGACTGCTCCGGTAAAAATCGCAGTTAATCCTACCACAGGCAAAGAGTAGTAACCAATCTCTAGCATTTGTTTTAATACAGCTTTAAGGTAAAAGGGTCTATGGAAGATACCTGATAATGCATTAAAGCAAAAAATGCTCAGTTTGCCAGTTTCAAACAGAAAAGATAAAATTACTCTTCCTATATTAGCCAAAAAATTATTCATTTATACCTAATGTCTTTTTACTTTTTAAATAAATAAAAGCGATAATAGTAGTTATTACCATAATACCAATTAAAATTGAAAATGCTTCAATAAAATTATCAACAGAATATATTCTTAAACCATTAATGTCTAAAACCCCCTTCCAATTATAATCAAGATATATACCAATAACATGTTGCAATATGGCCCCGCTTAACATATTTAACGTGTTAACCACGCCTATAGTTAAACCAGAGGAGTTAGGCTTAGCATAGTGCAGAGCTGCCGCAAAACACAACATTTCTGCTCCACAGAAAAATCCTATTAAAACTAATATTGCCACTAAACAATAATAATCTATATCTTGAGCGTATACAAGAAATGAAAATAAAATTAATAAACTTATAGATGAAAATCTTATTATTCTATTGATCCCTAGAACCTTACCAAAGTAAGGAACGATAACGCTACCAACAGCCATACCAATATATATATTCATTAATATAGGGCTAGCAATTTCTCTTGTAAGGTTGAATTTTTTTACAATAAAAGCTGTACCCCAAAGATCAGCTATTACAGATAGGGGGCTGTATAATCCTATAGCAATAATAGCATAAATAAGAATTTGCTTATTAGTGATTATAGAATAAATATCTTCAAGAATATTAGTGTTTTCATTAGCTAATTTACTTTTGCTAGTTTTAGGAAGAAATATTAAGACGAAAACTAAAATGAATATTCCTATAATTACAAAAATTAAGAATGAAGCTTGCCAAGTAGTAAATTTTTTTAAAATATAATTTAAAGGCGTGCCTGTGAGCAGTGCTCCAAAAGAGCCGAATGTTAAAGTTGCCCCAATAGCCACTTCTTTCAAAGATTTGGGTAAAAAGTCATTCGCTAATTTAAGAGAGCACATGAAGGCGGAAGCGGTTCCTACTCCTACTAGTAATCTACTTAAATAAACTAAATAATTATTTTTGGTTGAAATAATTAGAATAGTTCCAATGATGCAAAGAAGTATAGAATATATTACGGTTTTTCTAACACCATGTTTATCTACAATTAGTCCAAGTGGAACTTGAACTAACGAGTAACCATAGTAATACATAGATCCCATAAGAGCGAAATTATCTGCATTCATGCGGAATGTGAAACGTATTTCTTCTATTAACACACCAGGTGAACTTCTTAAGAGGTAAATATATAAATAAAATATCGCTAAGACTAGCCAGGATATGTAGATGTTTAGTTTATTGGTCATTATTTATGAATTCAAAATGAATAAAACAATCATGATTGCATTTTTTTATAACATAATCAAGTCTTGACATAAAGTTATTGGTTTGTTATTTAATTTAAAAATTAATAATTAGTTTATTTTGTCAATATGGTTAAAATATTGACAATTAAGCTTTGTTGCTATATATTGATTATATCAACAATTATGAAAATTAAGAACGCAGCTGAAGGCCTGAATATGTTATTAAAAAATATTGAAAATTTTATTGAAAAAAAAGATGCTAAAGAAAAGGATTTAATGTCTGATACAAGATATATTTGCAAATCCTGCGCTCTTATTACAGAATCCTTGCAAAAAGGATGCGATGTCCTTCAACTTGCCAATGGTGATATAATAGTTACTGAATTAAAAGCCGTTACCTTTCAATATACTTGGGATGAAAAAAGAGGCAAATTAGTTAGGTCTCAATTTAGTCAAAAATCTAAAAAAGCTAAATCACGTAAAAATGAAGGATTCGAATCTCAAATAAAAGAAGATTTTGAAAGCGTAGAAGAATTCGCCTAAAAAAATCTTGATCAAATGAAACAAACCTGTTTCAATAAGTGAACTTTGTTAAAGGAGTTTATATGGTCAAAATTTTTAATAATGCTCACGAAGCATTGAGTGATATCTTATGTGATGGTCTTACCATTATGGCTGGTGGATTTGGTTTATGTGGTATTCCAGAAAATTCAATCAAAGAAATTTATAATTCAGATAAAAAAGATCTTACGGTAATAAGTAATAATTGCGGTATAGATGGATTTGGTCTTGGAATTTTATTAGAGAAAAGGCAAATAAAAAAGATGCTTTCTTCTTATGTGGGGGAAAATAAGCTTTTTGAGCAGCAATATCTTAATAAAGAAATAGAAATAGAATTTAATCCTCAAGGAACTTTAGCTGAAAGAATCCGAGCAGGCGGTGCTGGTATCGCTGGGTTTTATACAAAAACTGGTGTAGGTACTATTGTAGCAGAAGGTAAGGAACATAAAGTTTTTAATGGGGAAACTTATATTTTGGAAACAGGATTATTGGCTGATTTAGCTATTATAAAAGCTCAGAAAGCTGATAAAGCTGGTAATATAATCTTCAATAAAACTGCAAGGAATTTTTCACCAATAATGGCTACTGCTGCTAAAGTTACGGTGGTGGAAGTAGAAGAAATCGTTGAAATAGGAGAGCTAGATCCAGATCATATTCATACCCCTGGAATTTTTGTTCATAGATTATTCAAAGGCAACTTTGAAAAGAGGATAGAAAGAGTAACTAATCGGGAGAAGAAATAATGGCTTGGACAACAGATGAAATATGTAAAATTGCAGCTGAGAAAGAATTGAAAGATGGTTTCTATGTGAATCTAGGCATTGGTATTCCAACTAATGTTGCGAATTTCATTCCATCGCATATAAAAGTTCTTTTGCATAGTGAAAATGGAATGTTAGGGATGGGGCCATTTCCTTTTGCAGGTGAGGAAGATCCAGATTTAATTAATGCAGGAAAACAAACTATTACTGCGCTTCCTGAAAGCAGTTATTTTGATAGTGCTAATTCTTTTGTAATGATTAGAGGCGCTCATTTAGATTTAACTATCCTTGGAGCGTTACAAGTTTCAGAACGAGGAGATTTAGCTAACTGGACCATTCCTAGAAAAATGGTAAAAGGCATGGGTGGAGCGATGGATTTGGTAGCAAACCTTAAAAGAGTTGTTGTTCTGATGGATCATGTGGCCAAGGATGGGTCACCAAAGCTTTTAAAGAAATGTAGTTTTCCTTTAACTGGTATTGCTTGTGTGAAGAGAGTTATTACAGATCTCGCTATTATGGATATAGATAATAATGGTATGCATTTAGTTGAGCTTGCGCCAGGTGTGACGTTAGATGAGATTCAGGCTAAAACAGAAGCTAGTTTTTCTGTTTATACCAATTCCAGCCTATAATTGAGCATTTAGAATTTGAGATTTGAGTATTATACGGAAATATAAAAAGCTGAGAATATCGGTTATATTTAATGCTTTTTTATTTTTGTAGAATGCCAAAAATCGAATTAATAAATGTTCAATTATAGGCTGGAATTGGTATAATAGATTGTAAAACAACAATTGCCCTCTAAGTTTTCTATTTTAGGTTTTTTACATAGTTTAACAGTCAATTCGCAGCTAGGTAAATTAGATTTTATTGTTTTATGAATTATGCTTCCAAGATGTTCAATTAGATGAAATTCTTGGTCATTGCATAATGTTCTAATTATATTGACAATATTTTCATAACAGAAGGTATCTTTTATTTTATCTGACTCACATCCTAGGGGAATAGTTATAAAATCAATTTTTATATTTATCTCAACTTGTTGTTTTTCTTTCCTTTCTTCTGATGTAACCCCGATATATACTGGTAAAATTAATTTGTTTATTTCAAGAGATGCTTTAGCCATATTTATGCTCATTTTTTATTTCAAAGTTATTAATTCGGTTCCAATATTGTTTTCATAAATTTGATAAAGCTTCTTATCTTTAAAAATCTTTATTTTATTGTTGCTTATATCAAATTCTACTAGATAATTTTCATTTTTATATTCACAAAGCTTATCATTACAAAGCAAATTATTTATATTTTTGGATTCATTTTTAACACCAAAATGATTCATTACCAATTGTTTTTTAAATTTTGTGAGAGGATTGGCAAAAAATCTTAGATGATTATTTTCTTTATCAAATATAGCATAAGTTTTATTTTGCCAATCAACAAAAATATCTGGCTTTATTATAAAAGACTGGGAAACTATACCTATTATTGTAATAAATATACCAATTATTCTTAGCCGTGTTTGCCATATGCATAGCCATAAAATACCCAATATTATCAATAATAAATTCGTATCAGTGATTCTTGGGAAGATTGATACTGCGTGAGGTAAACTAGCTATGTAATTTGTGATTTTTATTAATATCTCAATTCCAAATTTCATAATATATAGGCTTATATTTTCTAAATGAAATGGGTAAAGTAAGAAAGTTAGTACAACACATGGCATCAAGATAAATGAAGTTATTGGTACTGCTAATAAGTTAGCTAAAATACTATAGTTTGAAGAATTGCTGAAATGGTATAAAGCAAATGGCGTTGTTGCAAGTCCTGCCACTAAAGATGCTAGGCTTAAACTTAAGAAGTAAAATAAAATCTTTTGTAGAAATGAAAATTCTGAAAAATGAAATTCAATTTTGCTGAAGCTCTCAAAGCAAGCAATAAGCGCTAATACAGCTAAAAAAGACATTTGGAAGCTTGGATGAATGATGTTCTCTGGAGAGGATAGTAAAATTATTATTGCCGCTATGGAAATAGCCCTCATTGGATTAGAATTTCTATCTATTAAAATAGAAATTATTATCATACTGCTCATTATAAAAGATCTTACAGCAGCTACTTCCATTCCAGAAATTAGTAAATATCCAAGACTTCCAAGAAGAGCAATAAGAGCAGCAATTTTTTTACAATTATATCTCAAAGCTATTGTTTCGAAGCAGTTCAATAAGAGTCTACTTGCAAAGAAAAAGATAGCAACTACTAAACTTAAATGCATTCCAGAGACAGAAAGAATATGTGCAAGGCCTGTAGCCCTTAGGTTCTTTAGTATTTCTTTATTTATATTGTTATATTCATTTAGCATTAGGGCTGTAGCAATGCTTCCATAATAGCTGCCGATATTTGTATCTACTCTCTCTTTTATTCTATTTCGTAAGGAGTTGACTTTACTGATAAATGAATGCTTGTTATTGCCTATTATTTTAAACTCTGAGACGCTATATCCAACAGCTCCAATTTGTTTAAAATAAGCATCTTGAGCAAAATTATAGCTTCCTTCTAAGTATGGCTCTAAGGGTTGGCTTAAAATTGCATTGAACTTAACTACGTCATCAATCTGTGCGTTATTTAATTTTGTTCTGGCGGTAATTCTGATTTTTACGGGAGTATCTTTTTTGGACAAAGATGAAATTTTAACGTTGCTTAGATAAATTCTGTAACCCTTTTCAAGAGGAGTGATATTATCAATGTTTCCTTTAACAAAAGAAAATTTTTCTGCATATGGAGCAACTGGAGCTTTAACAGTTTGTATCCTTATATTTAAGGCAAGAATTCCTATTAAGACGCTATAGGATGCGGTGGCTATAAGTTTAATGATTTCTTTTGAAAATATTTGACTAACAAAAGACAAGAAAAATATTGCTAATACTAGAATTATATTATTGATTCCTGGTGTTTTAAATCCGATCAAAATACCTATTCCAATGAAGATTGGTATCCAGGTAAATAGTTGATTCTTTTCTTGATCTAAAATTCTTTTTAGCAAATTTTTCTATTTTAGAAATGGTGGGCCCGGTAGGACTTGAACCTACGACTCCGCCGTTATGAGCGGCGTGTTCTAACCAACTGAACTACAGGCCCGATTGAGTAAATATTTATAGCTGGCAAAATATTATTTGTCTAGAGGAAATTTATATGAGATCTGCTTATTTAAGTTTATTTTGATTAAAATATGATATAATTTATTTGCAAAATTCCTTGTTAACTCTATAATCCGTATAGATTTAAAATAAGAGAATAAAAATGCAAAATAATGAGACTAGTGATTACCGTAAAATTAGATTAAATAAATTAGAAATGGTAAGAGAACTGGGTATTAATCCATATCCTTCTGATTTTAGAAAAAATGCAAAATCAAATGAATTAGCGAAAAAATATGTGAATTTAGAAGCTGGCGAAAAAACAGAAGATACTTATACAGTTGCTGGTCGAATAATGTCTATTCGTAATGATGGAATGTTTATAGATTTGCATGATGATGGTGGAAAAATTCAGGTCTTTTCTCATAAAAATAATTTAAATGAAGTTCAGCAATCTTTATTAAAAACATTTGATTTAGGGGATATAATTGGAGTAAAGGGAAAAATTCGCTCAACTCCTAGAGGTGAATTAACAATTGATTCAGTTGAGCTTTATCTGCTTTCTAAATCTCTTCTAACATTGCCTGAGAAATATCACGGATTGCACGATGTTGAAACAAGGTATAGACAGCGTTATGTTGATCTTATAGTAAATGAGAAATCTAGAGAAGTTTTAAGAAAGCGTTCTGAAATAATTTCTGCTTTACGCAATTTTCTTATAGACCAAGGTTATTTAGAAGTTGAAACTCCAATGCTACACCCGATACCTGGCGGTGCAATTGCTAAACCATTCGTTACTCATCATAATACATTAGACATGGAGTTATATTTAAGAATAGCTCCTGAATTATATTTAAAAAAGCTTTTAGTTGGTGGTTTATCTGAAAAATTATTTGAGATTAATCGTTGTTTTAGAAATGAGGGAATATCAACTAGGCATAATCCTGAATTTACTTCTGTAGAGATTTATTGCGCTTTTGTATCATTCGAAGAAATGATTAAGCTTACGGAAGATACAATCAACTATATTATTAAAAAAATAAATCAAGATTCTATTATTACTTATGGTGATAAAGAAATAAATTTTACATCTCCTTGGAAAAGAGCTTCAATGAGTGATTTAGTGCTTGAAGCAACAGGTGTGGATTTTATGAAAATTCACTCTGATGAAGAAGCTCATGAAGTTACAAATAAATTAGGAGTAAAAGTAGAAGCTAATTTTGGTTGGGGAAAGGTTTTAGAAGCGGTATTTGCTGAAAAAGTAGAGCATACGTTAATTGATCCTATTCACATTACGCATCTTCCAACAGAAATTTCTCCTTTAGCGAAAGTATGTGAGCATGATACAAGAATTACTGAGAGATTTGAAACATATATTAATGGCTGGGAGATAGCTAATGGATTCTCTGAATTAAACGATCCTATAGATCAGTATCAGAGATTTGAGCATCAAGATAAAGTTAGAGAGTCCGGGGATGAAGAGGCTCACCGTATAGATCATGATTTTATTACAGCTTTAGAATATGCAATGCCTCCAGCAGGTGGTTTAGGTATAGGTATTGATAGATTAGTTATGATTCTTACTGATTCTATTTCAATTCGAGAAGTTATTGCATTCCCAACATTAAGACTTAAAGACGTATAGATACTGAATTGAGTCTATTTTATCAATAGTTCAGCTATTTGCACCGCATTAAGAGCTGCGCCTTTGCGTAAATTATCAGCCACAATCCACATGTTAAGACCTGAATCTACAGTAGGGTCTTTACGGATTCTTGAAACAAATACATTATCTTCTCTTACTACATCAATAGGGGTAGCGTATCCAGCATCTTTATGGCTATCTATTATAGTAATTCCAGCTGTAGCCTTGAGTAATTTTCTAGCATCAGCTACTGATATATTTTCTTCAAATTCCACATTTACTGCTGCACTATGACCAATAAATACAGGTACACGAACGCAAGTTGCACTCAGTTCAATTTCATTGCCTAAAATTTTCTTCGTTTCAACTACCATTTTCCATTCTTCTTTAGTATCGCCAGATGCCATAAAATCATCAATATGCGGAATCACATTAAAGGAAATTCTTTTTGGGAATTCTTTTAATTCGGGTTCTTTATATATAAACATACCTTTTGTCTGATTGTATAATTCTTCCATTGCATATTTACCCTTCCCAGAAACAGATTGATAAGTAGAAACAACGATCCTTTTAATTTGCGCTTCATCGTGCAATGGCTTAAGGGCTACCATTAAAGGGATAACGGAACAATTCGGGCTAGCAATAATGTTTTTATGATCTTTAATAGTTTCTCCATTAACTTCAGGAACTATTAAGGGAACTTTGGAATTCATTCTAAAGCAAGATGATTTATCTATTACAATGCAGCCGCTATCAGCTGCTTTCTGCGCATATTCTTTTGAAATAGATGATCCAGCTGCAAAAAAAGCAATATCAACCTCTTTAAAATTTAAGCTATCTAATGTTTGCGCTTTTAAAATTTTTCTCTCTCCAAAGCTAACGCTTTTGCCAAGAGAGCTTCTAGAGGCTACTGCATATATATTATCCACAGGAAAATCACGTTCATCTAAAACGCTTAAAATTTCTCTGCCAACATTACCAGTTGCGCCTATTATTGCTATATTAAATTTTTTCATAGTTCCTAACAAATTTTTTAAAATATATATACATTGATATTCCATTAACTTCAACAAAATTCATTTATTATTAACCAGTAGAAAGGTATAATTTTTTAGTCAATTAAAATATTGGAGTAGCAAAATGTTTGGAAAAGATAATCTTGGTGCAATGTGTTATATTTCTGTTGATGGAAAGAAATACAAATATTTTAGTTTGAATGAAGCATCTAAGAAATTAGGCGTAGATCTGGAGAGGATGCCGTTTTCTTTAAAAATAATTATGGAAAATCTTTTAAGATTTGAAGACGGTAGAAGCGTTACTATAGAAGATATCAAGGCTTGCACAAAATGGCTTGAGAATAAAAAAATTGATCATGAAATTGCCTATACTCCAGCAAGGGTGTTAATGCAGGATTTTACAGGCGTCCCTGCAGTGGTTGATTTAGCAGCAATGAGAGATGCTATAACCAAGCTTGGAGGGGATCCAGAAAAAATTAATCCATTATCACCTGTGGATCTAGTCATTGATCATTCCGTACAAGCAGACAAATCAGGAAATAGCTTAGCATTTAAAGAAAATGTTGAAATTGAGATGGAAAGAAATTTTGAGCGTTATGAGTTCTTGCGTTGGGGGCAGAAGGCATTTAGTAATTTCAAAGTGGTACCACCTGGTACGGGTATTTGTCATCAAGTGAATTTGGAATATTTAGCTCAAGTTGCTTGGTTAAAGGAAGATTATGTATACCCAGATACATTAGTTGGAACAGATAGTCATACAACAATGATAAATGGATTAAGTGTGCTAGGGTGGGGAGTTGGTGGAATAGAGGCTGAGGCGGTGATGCTTGGGCAGCCGATGTCTATGTTAATTCCTGAAGTAATAGGGTTTAAATTAACAGGTAAAATGCCAGAGGGAACTACAGCAACTGATTTAGTGTTAACCGTTACACAAATGTTGCGTCAGAAAGGAGTTGTGAATAAATTTGTTGAATTTTTTGGAGAAGGGCTAGATCATTTATCTTTAGCTGATAGAGCGACAATTGCCAACATGGCACCGGAATATGGAGCTACATGTGGTTTTTTCCCGATAGATAAAGAGACAATAAATTATTTAAACTTATCCTCTCGTGATCCACATAGAATAAAACTTGTCGAAGAATATGCTAAAGTGCAAGGATTATGGCGAGATAAAAATACTATAGATCCAATATTTACAGATACGCTAGAACTAGATCTTTCTTTGGTTAAACCTAGTATTGCTGGGCCAAAACGCCCTCAAGACAAGGTATTGTTATCAGAAGGAAACAACTCATTTATAAAAGAATTGCCTTCTATGGCTAAAACAAATGCCTCCTTAGAAAGAAATGCTTTAGTTGAAGGTGAAAGCTATAAAATAGCGAATGGTGATGTGGTGATTGCTGCCATTACGAGTTGTACTAATACTTCTAATCCAAGTGTGATGATTGCTGCAGGGCTGGTCGCAAAAAAAGCAGCTAGCTTAGGTCTTAAGACGAAACCATGGGTTAAAACATCTTTAGCGCCAGGCTCTAAGGTTGTTTCAGAATATTTAGAGATAAGCGGGCTGCAAAAATATTTAGATCAATTAGGATTTAATCTTGTAGGTTATGGATGCACAACATGTATTGGCAACTCAGGTCCTTTAAAAACAGAAATAGAAGCAAGTATAAATAAAAATGATTTAGTTGTTGTCTCTGTTTTATCAGGTAATAGAAATTTTGAAGGAAGAATCCATCCACTTGTGAAAGCAAGTTATCTTGCATCTCCACCGTTAGTTGTGGCATATGCTTTGGCTGGATCTATTCAAGTAAATTTGACTACTGATCCAATAGGAATAAATAAAGAAGGTAAAGAGGTATATTTAAAAGATATTTGGCCAACAAATAAAGAAATAAAAGAAGTAATGGAAAAATCAGTTACAGCAAGAATGTTTAAAGAGAAATATTCAGATGTATTTGCGGGCACGGATGAATGGCAAAAAATTAAAGTAAATGAAGGATTAAATTTTAACTGGAGCGAGTCAAGTACTTATATAGCTAACCCTCCGTACTTCCAAGACATGCAAATAAGCCTAAGAAAAGTCGCAGACATTCGCAATGCAAAGCTGCTTGCTTTATTTAGTGATAGTATTACTACGGATCATATTTCTCCTGCAGGAAATATTGCTAAAACAAGTCCAGCGGGTCAATATTTAATGGCCAGAGGAGTTGACCCTAAAGACTTCAATTCTTATGGTACAAGAAGAGGGCATCATGAAGTTATGATGAGAGGGACTTTTGCTAATATTCGGATTAAGAATCTTTTAGTTCCAGGTGTTGAAGGAGGGGTAACTAAATATTTTCCAACTGATGAAATTATGAGTATTTACGATGCTGCAATGAAATATAAGCAAGATAATAAGTCACTTATAATCATGGCTGGTAAAGAGTACGGTACAGGATCATCCAGAGACTGGGCGGCTAAAGGTACTTTCCTGCTTGGTGTTAAGGCAGTCATCGCGGAAAGCTTTGAACGTATTCATCGCTCGAATTTAGTATTTATGGGAGTGTTACCATTAATGTTTAAAGATGGCATGACTCATGCATCTTTAAATCTAGATGGATCAGAGGAATTTGATATTGAAGGCCTTGAGGGAGATATTACTCCAAAAATGGATATGAATTGTAGAATTAAACGTGCTAATGGCAAAGAGGATAATATAACTCTTCAGTGCCGTATAGATACAGCAAATGAAACGGATTACATCAAACATGGTGGAATCCTGCAATATGTAATTAGACAGTTAATAAATCAATGCTGTAATTAGAATTCTCTATTTATAGAGAACTCTAAAAGATCAATAAGTGAAGATCTAATTTCATTATTTGGAGCTGTACTAATAGCTAATTTAGCTTTCTTGAGAAATTCTTTTGTAAGTTTTAAGCAATGCGGTACGACTTCATATTTATTGAAATATTCAAGAGCTAGTTGAAAATCACCTTCTCTCTGATTTTTATCATTAATAACTCTTTCCCAGAACTCTTTTTCATTACTATTTTTATAAGCTAAAATAATTGGAAGAGTAACTTTAGATTCTTTAAAATCATCTCCTATGTCTTTTCCTATAGTTTTAGAATTTGAAGTATAGTCTAAAATATCATCTATAATCTGAAATGAAATACCTAGATTTAACCCAAAATCATACATGGCTTGTTGATTTTTTACAGAAGCTCCGGCAATTATAGCGCCCACTTGGCAGCTGGCGGCAAATAACTCAGCAGTTTTAGCTGATATAACCTGAAGATATTCATCAATGCTTAAATGCAAATTGGCGATAGATGCTGTTAATTGTTTTACTTCTCCTTCAGCGATAATTGATGCAGCTTTAGAAAGAATGCCTAAGATTTTAGAATCACCATCTTCTGCCATTAGTAGAAATGATTGACTAAATAAAAAATCGCCAACTAAAATACTTGATTTATTATCCCAGAATAAATTTGCAGTAGGTTTTCCACGCCTTGTGTTGCTATGATCAACTACATCATCATGAAGTAAGGTTGCAGTATGAATGAATTCTACAGTAGCAGCTAAGTTAATATGTCTATTACCAATATAGCCAAATAATTTTGCAATTAAGATTAACAAAATAGGACGTAATCTTTTTCCTCCAGAATTGATAATATGATATGAAACATCTTGAATCAATTCGGCCTTAGAAAGAAGTCGTGATTTTATTACTTCATCCATTAAAGATAAATCGTTTTTTGCTAGATTCTTTATCTTATAAAAAGAATTTAATTGATTGAGTCTCATTTAGATTCTTTCAATACACATTGCTATACCCATGCCACCGCCAATGCAAAGAGTAGCTAGACCTCTACGAGAATCACGCTTTTGCATTTCATAAAGTAAAGTTACTAAAATTCTTGCGCCAGATGCGCCGATGGGGTGACCTATTGCTATAGCTCCGCCATTGACATTAACTTTACTTAAATCCCAATTCATCTCTCTATTCACTGAAATTGCTTGAGCTGCAAATGCTTCATTTGCTTCAATAAGATCAAGATCTTTTATATCCCAGTTGGCCTTCATTAATGCTTTTCTTGTAGCATAAACTGGGCCAATACCCATAATACTTGGATCAACACCGGCATTAGCATAAGAAACAATCTTAGCCATAGGTTTAAGCCCGTGCTTTTCTGCGGTTCTTTTTTCCATTAATAAAATAATTGCAGCACCATCATTAATTCCTGAGGAATTTCCCGCTGTAACTGTTCCATCTTTGTCAAAAGCTGGACGAAGTTTTGAAAGAGACTCCACGCTCGTACCAAGTCGAATAAACTCATCTTTATAAAAAAAAGTCTCATCGCTCTTTTTACGAAGAGTTATTGGGGTTATCTCATCTTTAAAGCAATTATTTTTTTGAGCTTCCTCAGCCTTATTTTGAGATAGGCATGCAAATTCATCCTGCTCTACTCTAGTGATATTATACTTCTTAGCAAGATTTTCTGCAGTGACTCCCATATGATATTTGGCGAAAGCGTCGATTAAGCCATCTGTCATCATTACATCAGTAAGTTTAGTGTCACCAAATTTATGCGCCTCTCTTAAATGTATTGCATGCGGAGAAAGGCTCATATTTTCTTGTCCTCCAGCGATAACTACATCTGAATCTCCAGTTAGAATAGATTGAGCAGCTATAGCCACAGATCTTAAGCCTGATCCACAAACTTGATTTATTAAACAAGCTGGAGTTTCTTTTGGGATGTCTGCGTGAATCGAAGCTTGTCTTGCTGGATTCTGCCCTTGAGCGGTAGTTAAAACTTGCCCTAAGATAACTTCAGAGATTATAGATGGATCGATGTTATTTCTTTGGATTAGTTCTTTAATGAGAGTAGCACCTAGATTATGTGCTTCAATATTTGCTAGGCTGCCGTTAAAACCACCAATAGCAGTGCGTGTGGCATCAATGATATAAACTTCTCTCACTATAGCTCCTCTTTAATTAATGTTCGTAGAGGTGATTATAATATAATAAGAATAAGTTTAGCAACAAGAAATAGTACACTAATTTCTTAAGTACTTCTTGATACCTAAATGAATTAAGATTGGAGCTGATATATAAATTGATGAATAAGTTCCAACAAGAATACCAACAAATACTGTTACACTAAAGCTATATAGACTTTCTCCGCCAAAAAAGATTAGAGCGGCAGTAGAAATAAGAGTGGTGGTAACAGTTAGAATGGTTCTACTTAAGGTTTCATTAATACTAAGGTTAATTATTTCATCAACAGAAAGTCTTTTGTATTTTAAAATATTTTCTCTAATCCTATCATAAATAACAACAGAATCATTTACAGAGTAACCAATAACAGTTAGAACGGCTGCAACGGAAGTTAAGTTAAATTCTAATTGAGTTATGCTCATAAAGCCTAATGTAAAAACAGCATCATGTATCAGTGCTATGATGATCCCAAGCCCATATTGCCATTCAAATCTAAAGGCTATATAAAACATAATCCCAGCAAAAGAGAAAATTATGGCTAATAACCCATCTTTAATTAAAGCTTCACCTACTTGTGGACCAACAAAATCTATCTTTTTATATTCTATTTTATTGTTAAAGTAAGTATTCAGAGCATTCTTTAAAATGGTAATATTTTCCATTTGGTCATTTGCAGTTCCATTATTACCTAGTTTTATCATAAGATTATTTTTATCAATATTCTGGATATAAATTTCCCCCAATTTTAATTCTTCAAGAGATTTGTATAAAGGAGTAAGTTCAATAGAATTTTCAAGCTTTGCTTCAATTATTGTGCCGCCTTTAAAATCAATTCCAAAATTTAGGCCCTTTGTAGAAATTAAAGCTATGGATATTAATAATAATAAAACTGAAATTGCCATATTAATATAACGAATACCCATAAAATCAATCTTTGTTTTGTCTGGAATCAGTCTTAAAGGAAAGTAGAAGTTCATATAGTCACCATTTAGTTTTATCCAGACAGTATAGAAAACTTCTTAAATATATCAAGAAAAATAGAAAAATATTGAATTAATTCAAAAGAAATATAGAATCACTAAAAAATCAAATAATTAATAAGGATTAAACAATGAATAAACAAACTGGCGCTACGCTACTAGTTGCAGGTACTTGCATTGGAAGTGGTATGCTGTCTTTACCGATGGTTTTAGCAAAAATCGGTATTATACCTAGTGTGTTTCTAATGATAATAATGTGGGTTATAATTTACTATAGCGCGATTATTAATTTGGAGCTTAGTCTTCACGCCGGTAGGGCTATGTCACTTGGTGATTTAGGCCGTAAATTCTCAGGTAGAATTGCAGAATTAGTAGGTGTTGGCAGCTTTAGAGCTTTATCATTTTGCTTGGTAATAGCGTATATATATGGCGGATCATCAGTTATACGAAGTATACTTGATTTACCAAAAGAGTCTTTTAGTACTATTGCTGGCATTTATTCTTTCTTGGTAATAATATTATTAATGCTTCCTTTAAAAAATATTGATTTAGTTAATCGTGGGTTATTTATGGGATTATTGGGGGTAATTGCGTTACTAGTGATAGGTTTATTTACTAAAGTTAACTGGGATAATTTACCGCATTTCGCTCCAAATTTTACAAATATTTCCTCATGGATACTTATAGCTCCTATAGTTTTTACTTCATTTGGTTTTCATGGAAGTATTCCTACAATTATTAAATATTGTGATAATAATCCCAAAATATTAAAGAAAGTATTTTTCTGGGGCTGTTCTATCCCTTCCATCGTTTATATTGTGTGGACAATTGGAGTGTTATCCATCTGCTATAGCAATAATCACTCCATCTATGAACTTATGTTAGGAAATAAAAATGTAGAAGTTGGAGAGCTAGTGGTGGCGCTAAGTTCTATAGTCCAATCAGAATTAGTACGTCATCTTATTTCTTGGATATCTTTATTAGCTATAATTACCTCATTAATAGGAGTGGGGATAAGCTTGTGTGAAAACATACAGAATAGTTTGCCAACTAAATATTCAAAATTCTCTTCTATTGTTACGATATTCCCAGCTTATTTGATGGCTAGTTTTATACCTAATGCATTTATTAGTTTACTCGCTTTTGCAGGAATGATTTTATCAATTATTGCTATTATATTACCAGTATATTTATTATATAAAATAAATCCTAAGCAATATCTTTGCGCTGAACTTGAGGGTTTTCCAATTGTTAACCTAATTGCTATAGCTGGTGTGCTCATAATAATTAGTGAGTTATTAAATTTAATATAATTTACTAATTATTTACTATTTAAAGCTAATCTAGTTTTTGGAGATTGGGGGCAAAAACTATGAGCAAACTGAAATTATATAATCATTCTGAAGAATCAAGGCAAGATTTATTATATGATCTTGGTAAAACAGCAGATTTATTGCAGGATGGAGAATTAGTTGATGAATTTTCTGATTGGGTTGCTTTACAAGAGCAAAATAAAGGAACTTCGAATGAAGATTCACTATTTCAGAAAATGCAATTTTATGAGAAATTTTCCAATAAACTAGATAAATATTATACAGAGTCAAAAAAAACGGATGCTAATTCAAGGGCGGAGAGGGACTTAATAAAACATCAAATGCTTTCTGCAATTGAATCATGGGCTGTTCAAAGCTTGATTAAAAATGAAAATCCAAATCATATAGCGGCATTTGATACAATGCCTAAAGATACAAACTTTTCTGAGCTAGAGAAAAAAGAATATCAATTTTCTGAATATATAAAACTAGCTCAAGTTACGCAATACAGCAATAATAACGAGCGATATTGTCCTACCAAAGAATTAACTATTCTTCATAAGCTTGTGCAAGATAATTTTATTCAATTAGCAAAGCATTACAAGAGTCCTGAAAGTAACCGGTTAGAACAAGAAATTTTATCAAGCAGAAATAATGAAGGCATTTCCATTGATACAAATAACTCTGCAAAATCTGCTGCCTTGTTAGGAAACTCAACTTGGAGAGAATGGTTTGGTGATATCTTGCATAATGTTAAATCAGTTATTGTAAAAATTGGTGATTTTATGAATAAAGCGATTAAACAAAAAAATATGAATGTAGATGCCGTAGCTGATGCTTTTGACTCACCTCCTTTTTATTCACCTCCTCCAGTTCCTGGGTTTAATCAAGCAAATATTCGCCCTCCAATAGAAGGTGCAAATAAAGTAATAGGACCAGCAACCAATAAAGTGGTAAATGATCGTATCAGTAATAAACAGCAATCGATTGGTGGTTAAGGAGTAAGCATTTATTATCTCACTATTGCTCTGGTTAGATTGTTAGCTTTTTGTTATATATTTCTCTGCTAAATACTCTTTAAAGTAATTTACATTTAAAGACTCACCTGTTGCTTGTTTAATTAATTCATCGCTATTTAATAAGGATCCTTTTGAATGGATATTTGTTACTAACCAATCGATAATAGGCTTAAATTCACCATTCTTAATTAGTTCTTTCATGTTTAAATTTTTATTAATTGAGGTCTCAATTTGAGCTGCAAGAATAGCCCCTAAAGTATATGTAGGGAAATAACCAAATTCACCCCATGCCCAATGAATATCTTGCAAAACTCCTTCTTTTAAATTCTTTGGTCTAGTTCCAAATAATTTATATATTTCTTCATTCCAGAATATAGGTAATTCATCAATTAATAAATCTCCTGAAAGCAAGGCTTTTTCTATTTTATATCTTAGAATAATATGTAAAGGATAATAAATTTCATCCGATTCTATCCTAATGAGAGACTTATTAATTTTATTTGCTTGAATATATAAATCTTTAACTAGGAAATTATCTGGTAAATGTGATTTTAACCAAATAAAAAATTCTTTTGAAAGTCCAATATGTCTTTCAATAAAAAGTGATTGGCTTTCATGAATGCTCATTCCACAAGCATTGCCAACAGGTTGAAGATCAAAGCTCTGTGGTAAATTTTGTTCATAAATACCATGACCTGTCTCATGCAATATATCAGAGAGACTAGAAAGAAGATTTTCTTGTTTATAACGCGCTGTAATTCTAACATCTTTGGTAGAAAATCCAATAGAAAAAGGATGAGTACTAGTATCTAATCTACCTCTTTTAAGATCAAAACTTAAATTCTGCATACAAGCAAGACCTAGTTGTTTTTGCTTCTCAATAGCAAGAGGGAATGGTTTATTTTTTTCATTTTTACTTTCAATTTTATTTGTGAAATCTAATAAGAATTTTTCAAGATCGGCAAAAATAATATCAACTTCTTTTGATTTTCTTCCTTCATCATGAACATCTAACAATACATCGTAAGGAGATAGTTTTAATATTTCTGCTTTTCTAATACTCACTTCTTGGATTAAATTTAAGAGAGGTTTAAAATATTTCTTGAAATTATTATAATCATTATTTTCTCTTGCTTCACGCCAGTTTATTTCGCATACCAACCTGGCTTTAGTCAATTGCTTAGCAAGATCTTCATCAATAGCATTATTATGGATATATTCTCGTTTTATGTTTCTTAAATTAGCTTGTTCCCAACCATTAAGCTCTTCTTCTTCAGCGGATAGAATTAGATCCTGTATTTTTGGGTTTGTTATACGTTGATGTATTTGAGATGTTAGGAAAACCATTTGCTCTTGCCTAAGGAAGGACCCATCAAGCGGCATATAGCAATCATTATCCCATTGAGCTAAAGAAGTGATAGATTTTAGAATGCCTATCTCTTTGAAAATTTCTTCCAAATTTTGATAGGCATTTATCATTTTATCTTAACCTACTATTTCGATGCCAGAAAAGAAAAAGCCGATTTCTATTAAAGCATTTTCATCACTATCTGAGCCATGAACTGTATTTTCTTCGATGTTTAAAGCTAATTCTTTACGAATTGTTCCAGCGTCAGCATTAGCTGGGTTTGTTGCTCCCATAATTTTGCGATATAAAGCTACTGCATCATTCCCTTCTAAGACTTGAACAACTACTGGTCCAGAAATCATAAACTTAACTAAGTCATTATAAAATGGACGTTCTTTATGAACAATATAGAATTGCTCCGCTTGGTCCTTAGTTAAGTGGGTTCTTTTTTGTGCTACAATACGGAGGCCAGCCTCTTCAATAATTGCATTTACTTTCCCTGTGATATTACGTTTAGTGGCATCAGGTTTAATAATTGATAATGTTCTTGTCATAATAGACCCTTTAAAAATTTTATATTTATAATTTGTGGTGAATGAATAAATCTTCCTTAAGATAGTTGTTTATACTGAATTGTCAATATAAAAAAACACCTGCAGCCAAAAGTCTGTAGGTGTTTTTTTATTTAAATATAAACTAAATATTAGTTAGCTTTAATTAGCTTTGATACGCGTTCTGTAGGTTGGGCGCCAACTGAGAGCCAGTATTGAATGCGGTCTTGTTTTAATTTTACTCTTTCAGGATTTTCTTTTGCAATCATTGGATTATATGTTCCAACAATTTCAATAAATTTCCCATCTCTTGGAGATGTTGCATTTGCAACAACTACACGGTAACAAGGCTTCTTTTTAGAGCCTAATCTTGTTAATCTTATTTTAACAGCCATAATTAATTCCTTTAAAAACTTATTTCATTTTCTTTTCAACAAAGAGCACATGCTTTTTTGCTCTTGGGTCAAACTTCATAAATTCTAACTTTTTTGTTAGCTTTTTTGGGTTTTTATTTTTAACATAAAAATAGCCTGTACCAGCTGTGCTTTCTAGCTTTAATAATACTGTCTTTTTAGCCATATTTTTTTCCTATATTTAAAATATTCGAAGGAAATAAAAATTACATGTTATCATTTAAAAGTCAAGATTTATTTCATGTCGTCTCATCAAAATATTTTTCTATACAAAAGATTAACTTTAAATGCAGACTATATTAATTATTTTTCCTGGAACTATTATAATCTTTTTAATTTCTTTGCCTTCAATAAATTTTTTGATATTTGGTAAACCAGTTACAATTTCAGTAAGTTCCTCTTTAGAAATATTTTTATCTACTTCAATGGTGGCTCTAAGTTTCCCAGAAACCTGCACTGCAATAGTAATTTCTGATTCAGTAATGGCTTCAGAATCAAATTGAGGCCAGTTATCGTCTATAGATTCTTTATTCCCCATCTTTTTCCATAACTCGGAAGCTATATGGGGGGCAGCAGGGTATAATGATTGAAGTAATATTGTAGTTGATTCTTTTATTATATTATAATTATCAGAGGTTCTAGGAATTGCAAATATAGTATTAGACATTTCACGTATACCAGCAACCACAAGATTTAAAGATAAGTTATTATAGCTTTCAGTTATTTGTTTTAACAATTTATGAATTTGCCCTCTTGTTTTATCATTATTCGCTTCATTTCCTGGATTTATCTCTATAAATTCATGAACGAATCTCCACAGGCGATTTAAGAATTTATAAGCTCCTTCAACTCCATTGTCTGTCCATTCTAAATCTTTCTCAGGTGGGCTATCTGAAAGCATAAATAATCTTGCAGTATCGGCTCCATATTTAATAATAATTTCAGAAGGGCTGACGGTATTCTTTTTTGATTTACTCATTTTCTCGCTGCGACCAATAACAACTCCATCATTGTTTTTTGCATCCTCTGGATAAATGAATTTACCATTTTTATCTTTATAAGTGGCATGCAAGACCATTCCTTGTGTAAGAAGGGAAGAAAATGGTTCGTCAAAATCTAACATGCTGCATTTCTTCATCGCTTTAACAAAAAATCTTGCATAAAGAAGATGCATGGCTGCATGTTCAATTCCGCCAATATACTGATCCACTGGCATCCAATAGTTTATGTCATCATCGCTTGCGAAATTATTGCTTTCATTTGGAGAACAGTAACGCATAAAATACCAAGATGATTCAAAGAATGTATCAAAAGTATCAGTTTCTCTTTCAGCTTCTGCATCGCAAGAAGGGCATTTCACATGTTTCCAAGTTGGGTGTTGATCCAAAGGATTTCCTGCTCCCAAAAACTCTACATCTTCTGGTAAAGTCACGGGTAATTGATTTTGTGGTACTGGAACAGTTCCACAAGATTTACAATGAATAACTGGAATTGGACAGCCCCAATATCTTTGCCTTGAAACTCCCCAGTCTCTAAGGCGATAGCTTATAATTTTCTTTCCTATCTCAAGATCTGTAAGTTTTTCTAATGAAGATTTCTTAGCCTCTCCGATGCTTAATCCATCAAGAAATTCAGAATTATAGATTGTACCATCGCCTATATATGGTTTCTTATTATAATTCCAGTCATCATTAGGTTTTACCACAGGTAAAATAGATAAATTATATTTGAGTGCAAATTCATGATCGCGCATATCATGAGCTGGACAGCCAAAAATAGCTCCAGTTCCATATTCCATTAAAACATAATTTGCTATATATACAGGTAGTAATTTATTAGTAAACGGATGAATAACTTGTAATTCTGTTAAATAACCTTGTTTTTCTGCTTTCTCAATTGCTTCTTCAGCGGTTCCAATACTATCGCATTCAGCAATGAAATTCTTAAGTTCTTGCGTTTGAGTCAATGTTTCAACGAGAGGATTATGAGGAGAAAGAGCGATAAAACTAGCTCCAAATAAGGTATCCGCCCTTGTAGTAAAAACTTCAATAGATTCTTGATGATTATTAAGTTTAAAATTAACTAAAACCCCTTGCGATTTTCCTATCCATTTTTCTTGAATGGATTTCACAGCCTCAGGCCAATTCTTAAGATTCGAATTACTTGGTAATAATTCGTCAGCAAATTCAGAAATTTTTAAAAACCATTGTCGTAATTTCTTTTTTTCAACTAAAGCCCCAGAGCGCCAACCTCTGCCATCTACGACTTGCTCGTTTGCAAGTACTGTATTATCAACAGGATCCCAGTTAACAAAAGACTCTTTCTGATATGCTAAACCATACTTAAGAAATTCTAAGAATAGCTTTTGCTCATGCTTATAATATTCTGGTGTACATGTTGTGATTTCTCTATTCCAATCATATGAGAAGCCGAGAGATTTAATTTCTTCTCTCATGGATTTTATATTCTCAAGTGTCCAGTTTAGTGGATGAGTATTATTTTCAATTGCAGCATTTTCTGCTGGAAGACCAAAAGCATCCCAGCCCATTGGATGAAGAACATTAAACCCATTTGCTTTTTTAAACCTAGCAAAAGCATCGCCTATTGAATAATTTCGTACATGCCCCATATGCAACTTACCAGAAGGGTAGGGGAGCATCTCTAAAACATAATATTTAGGTTTATTTTTATCTATAACAGAATTATTAGAATTGTTTTTCTCCCAATGATTTTGCCATTTAGTTTCAATAGAGATATGATTATAGTCAGACATTTACGAGCTCAAATATTATTTTTTCTTAGACCCTTCAGATTTGACTCTCATAGAAATAGCTCTTTTTAAGATATTATCTTCAACATTACGAGCGATCTCCTTGCTAATAGGCGCGGCGTTCCATTGTCCACCAGAATTTCTTATTTGTCTAAAGGCCGTTACTTTAACGGAATCAATCTGCAATTCAGGGCTTAGAATGAAAATGTTAAATTTAAATTCTTCATTTGGACTTTCTGAGGAAACATACCAATCAGTAATAATTGTTCCACCATTAGAATCACTTGAAATTAAAGGCATAAATGAAATGGTTTCAATCGCTGCTTTCCAAAGATAACTCCCTGCCATGCCAGTTGCAGTTCCTGTTTCGGAAGATGATTTTTTATTACTATAAATTATAACTGGTTCATCAGTTTTAGTAATAATACTTTTCATTTTACTTTCACGTAAATCTTCTCCAACTTGAGGATGGTAATCCTTGTAATCTCTATCCACTTGCATTCCATTGCATGCGGTAATTAACGCTAATAAAATCATTAAATTAAAAATTTTTGACATCAAAATTCTCCGCCTAAACATATTGTACATTAATAATTTCGTAGTATTTTATTCCCTTTGGAGTTGATACTTCAACAGATTCTCCTTGTGATTTGCCAATTAGTCCTCTAGCGATGGGCGAGGAAATTGATATTAAAGCTTTGCTAATATCAGCTTCATAATCTCCAACAATAGTGTAAGAATGTGCTTCCTCTGTTTCTTCGTCAATGAGCTTTACGTGAGCTCCAAATTTTATAGTATCACCAGATAATTTAGTTGGATCAATGATTTCTGCTCTGGCGCATTTATCTTCCAAGTCCATAATTCTTCCTTCGAGGAAGCCTTGTTTCTCGCGCGCTGCATGATATTCAGCGTTCTCTGATAAATCACCAAGCTCTCTAGCAGAGGCAATCGCTTGGATAACTAGAGGTCTTTCAACGCTTCTCAAATGCTTTATTTCTTCAAGCAGTTGTTCATATCCCTTTGCTGTAATTGGAAATTTCTCCATTATTGACCTCCTATGCAAGTGTTGTTTATATAAGTGCTAAATACTAAGTAAATTAAGTAAAAAAGTCAATTTAATATTATTTAAAAAAAAATGCATCCCTGATTCAGCAAGGATGCATTTAAAGTTTTAGAATGTGCCTTATTATTTATTTAAAGCCGCACCTAGTATATCGCCTAAGCTACTTCCTGAAGATTCATTTGAGGTATATTCAGCCATAGCTTTTTTATGATCATCCATTTCAATTGCTCTTATAGATAATAGTAATTTCTTAGAAGCGTTATCGAAACCGACTACTTTTGCTTCAATTTTATCACCAACATTAAACAACTCCGGTCTTTGTGAAGTTTTTTCAGCCGATAGATCAGCTCTTTTTACGATTCCTGAAGTTTCTTCGTCTATTTGAACGATAATTCCATTATCGTTAATTTCTGAAACTTTAGCTTTAACTCTAGATGCTTTTTTATATTTAGAAGACGATTGAGGTTGAGCGGTTTCGTCTAGTTGCTTAATTCCAAGACTTATTCTTTCTTTCTCAGCATCGATAGCTAAAACTTTTACCATTACTTTTTGGTCTTTTTGATATTGTTTTAACTTCTCGATATTATCATCATCCCAAGATAGATCTGATAGGTGAACTAATCCATCTATATCGTTATTAAAGCCTACGAATAAGCCAAAGTCTACAACATTTCTTACTTCTCCTTCAAATACTGAACCAACAGGATGTTTAGATGCAAACTCAGTCCATGGATTTTCACTACATTGTTTGATTCCGAGTGAAATGCGATGCTTAGATGGATCGATATCTAAAATTACATATTCAACTTCTTGCCCTACGCTAACAAGCTTTTTCGGATGAACATTGTTTTTTGTCCAGCTCACTTCAGATATATGAACTAATCCTTCAATTCCTGGCTCAAGTTCTATAAATACGCCATAATCAGTTATATTTGTGATCTTGCCTTTTCTTCTTGTGCCTTTAGGATATTTACCTTCAACACCTTGCCATGGATTCGCTTCCAATTGCTTCATACCTAAAGAAATGCGTTTTGTTTCTTCGTTGAATTTTATTACTTGTACTTTTATTGTTTGACCAACAGATAAAGCTTCCGAAGGATGATTCACTCTACCCCATGAAATATCTGTAACATGCAATAATCCATCAACGCTACCTAAGTCTACGAATGCACCATAATCAGTTATATTTTTTACAACACCATCAAGTATTTGGTTTTCTTTGATATTTGCTAACAATTCGTGACGAGCTTCTTCTCTAGATCCTTCTAAAATTGCGCGACGAGAAACCACTATATTTCCTTGTTCACGATCAATTTTTAGAACTATGAATGGTTGTAACATGCCCATCAGAGGAGTGATATCTTTAATAGGTCTAACATCTACTTGGCTTCCTGGTAAGAATGCAATAATTCCATTAACATCCACTGTAAATCCGCCTTTAACTTTGCCAAATATAGTACCGTTAATTGGTTCTTTTTTCTCAAGGGCCGCCTCAAGGATGATCCAGTATTTTTCACGTACGGCTTTTTCATGGCTAAGTATGGTTTTACCGCCTCTACTTTCTATTTTTTCAACAAATACTTCAACTTTATCACCAAGGTTTAACTCTGGCATTACACCGTCAAAAACAAATTCTCTAAGCGGAACTTGCCCTTCGTTTTTAGCGCCTACGTCTACAGTTGCAAATTCGTTGTCTAGGCGAATAATTTCACCAAAAACGGTATCGCCTTCTTTGATGTTAGCTTGTTTAGAGCTAGACAATAAATCAGCAAAACTTTCATTTGTTGTAAAATCTTCAATTAATTGTAAATTAGATCTATATTTTGATTTAGATAGTTTGTTCATAAAATTTCATTTCATTCTTAAGAGAAAAACTCTTAAATTTCTAAGGGTTAAACAATTATTTATATAAGTAGTATAAATAGAAAGCACGCATTATAATATTAATTTAATTATAAGTAAATAGGGATATTGATTTTTGTTGAAGTATCTAGTTATGTTTATTATGGATCCTTCGGATATTATCTCAGGATGACGGTTGTTTTAAGATTATGACCCTCTTTAAGTAGGGATATATAATTAAGTAGACCAAAAATAGAATAGAGCTAAATATGCTTATTGATAAGAATCCTTGCTTATAGATTTCTATTGAATCTAAAGAATTTTCTAACTGCTTAGGAGAGATAGACATGTATTTTGCAATAAAAATTGAAGCAAGGTTGGAGTAAGACATGCCAAACATAAAAAACCCCATCATGAAACCTTTATACCCCTTAGGGGAAAGGGTAATAAATAAAATTTTTGTCATTGGATATAAGCAAATTTCAGAGAAGCTAATTAATGCAATGCCAAATATTAAGTAAATTAACTCAACTTGTCCGTTATTTGAATTTAGGCATCCCAGATATATAATGGTAAAGCATAATATATTAGTTATTAATCCCAAGCCAAAACGTTTTAGGTAATTTTTATAGCCGAAATGAGCAAAGATATTTGCAAATAATAAGCCAAACACTATAACAAATAGAGGATTTACGCTTTGAAACATAGCTGTTGGAATTTGAAATTCTAAAATATTTCTATCTACATTTCTATGTATAAATAAATTAATTAAAGAGCTTAACTGCATTTGAATTGAAGCGAAACCTACTAGAAATAATAAAATTATCATTAAAGAAATGATTTTTGTCCTGGTATTTTTGTCGCTTTGATAAAGTAATCTTCCTAAAAGGCCAAAGAATGCTATTCCAAGTAAGCTAAAACATGACAATGAAGCCTCACTATAATATAAGGCAAAAATGAAGACGATAATTGCTATTAAGCATGTACTAGCAGCTTTTATAGTAGCAAGGCGTTTCTTTTCTTTAGGTAATCCAATATTTCCTAGTATATGTCTGTATTTTAAGAATACACATAGCCCAATAAACATTCCCATTCCAGCAAGGGCAAATCCATAATGCCATCCATAATTATGCGCCACAAAACCGCATGACAGAGCTGCAAGTAATCCACCAAGATTAATAGCTATATTAAATAGAGAGAAAATCTTATCTCTTGCTGAAGAATCTTTGTCTTTATGGATTGAGCCTAGTAAATTATGAATATTTCCTTTAAAAAAACCAGTTCCTACTGCAATTAATGACAGGCCTAAATATAAAAACTCTTGTCTAGTTTCTATAAAGCTCATAAAGAAATGACCTAAAGTCATTACAGCGCTTCCAATGATAAGGGTCTTTTGAAAGCCTATTAGTTTATCAGCCAAAATACCAGCTAGAACTGGTACTGCGTAACCTATCGCAGTAAATATACCAAAAATCGCGTAGGTTTTATGGTCTGAGAAATTTAAATGAGTAGAAAGATATAATACCAATAATGCGCGCATTCCTATAAAACTAAATCTTTCCCAAGTTTCTACGAAAGAAAGCATTAGAAGGATTTGAAAATCAGTATATTTATTTTTTATATTCATTAAGTTGTATTTGATACTGGTAATAATAGCGGAATGATGTATTATAATGAAAAATACTCGTAGGTCAATTTTTTAGAAAGCCAATCCAATGAAGAAAATAAGTTTAGTAACAGCAATTGTTATTGTAATAATAGATCAAATTAGCAAATACGCTGCGGTGAAATATTTATCTCACATTAAATTAGAGGTAACAAGTTTTTTCAATTTAGCTCTGGTTTATAATAAAGGAATAAGCTTTGGTTTATTTAATAATCTGCCATATAGTAATTATGTTTTTTTAGGTGTATCAAGTTTAATTGTAGGATATTTAATTAAATGGATAAGAATTTCTAAGTATACTTCAGAAATTATGGGGTTAGCGCTCATCATAGGGGGGGCTATCGGAAATATAATTGATCGGTTCATATATCCTGGAGTGGTAGATTTTCTAGAATTTCACTGGCATGAATATTATTGGCCAAGTTTTAATATTGCAGATGCTAGTATTTGTATAGGTGTTATCCTTTTACTTTTGTTTAATATATGCTATACTCGTGCAAAAAATAAGAGAGAAGAATGTTTAGATTAGTTTATGTATTTTTATTATTAATAATTTCAGCTTGCAGCAATAATTTTAAAGAAAAAGTTGGTTTGGTTAAAAATCAACCTGATGAGTATCAAGTTATCTCAAATCAACCTTTGTCTGTACCTAATGATCTTCAAACTGTTCTTTCTCCAGAAGAAGAAATGAAGAAAGAAAATGCTCCTGTAGATAAAAATCACCTTACTAAAGGGGAGAATATTCTACTAAAGAATATTGGTAACTAACTAGAAGCAGTTCTTTACCATTTGCTGAAATGCTATTGATCTATGGCTTATTTTGCTTTTTTCTTCGTAAGTTATTTCTCCAAAGTTTTTATTATGTCCTTCAGCTTTAAAAATTGGATCGTAACCGAAACCATTATTTCCCTTTGGAGGAAATGAAATGGATCCAAATACCTTACCTTCGAATGTTTCTATATGACCATCTGGCCACCATAGGGCAAGCGCGCAAGTAAAGTGAGCATTACTAGAAGATAAATCTTTTTTTAGAAGCTGCTTTTTAATTATATCAAAAGCCTCATAAAAATTACCATTTGCAACTCTAGCAGAATATACGCCTGGGAATCCATTCAGCGCATCAATTGATAAACCAGAATCATCAGCAATAGCCGGTAGATTAAATATTTTTCCATAATATTGAGCCTTTAATATAGCATTCTCTATAAAAGTTTTTCCAGTTTCTTCTGGTTCTATTATGTTTGAGGTTTGAATTCCTTGAACTTCAATTTTAAATGGATTCAATAGCTCTTGTATTTCCCTTGCTTTCCCCGGATTGTTACTTGCAATAAGAAGTTTGTTGCTTTTAAACTTTCTAGTCATCTTAAATATACTTTTGTTTTATTATTTTTTTGATATAATGATCTTTATATGAGCAAATACTATAACATAAATAATAAAAATAAAGATTATATTCTGAATATTGATATCAATATGGAGTATAATAAGTGGGAATCATGTAATGATCTTGATGATTATATTATAAGAATTGCTACTTATGTTTTTGATAAATTTGAAATTAAGTCTTATGCAGATCAGATAGAATTTACGATATTGTTTGTAAATGACGAATATATTCAAGAAGTGAATTCCCATTTCCGAAGTAAAAATTCTCCAACAAATTGTTTGTCTTTCCCTCTATATAAAATCAAAGAAGGAAAAATTAAAAAGAATCAGTTTCTTAGGAAAGTAGCTAATTTGGGTGATGTAATATTTGCTTATGATGTGATTTTAGAAGAATCGAAAACAGAAAATAAGAATTTCTATGATCATTTTTCTCATTTGCTAATACATAGTTTATTGCATCTTTTAGGATTTGATCATATCAGAAAAGACGAAGCTATTCATATGGAGAAGTTAGAGGAAGAGTTTCTTTCATATTTTAATATTCAATCCCCTTATATTAATTAAAAAAGGATTAAAACATTATGCCAGACGGTGAGCGAACAAATTTAAAATTCTATAACTTAATCAGCAAGTTATTTACATTCTTTAAGTGTAAAAATTCTAAACATAATAATAATGATCTTGAAACGCAAGAATATTGGTTGCATTATAGTAATCTTAAAGCGGAAGATGTTATGATTCCAAGGGTGGATATTATAGCGGTAGATTCTAAAAGCTCTTTAGATAAGATAAATAGTTTGTTTGTTGAGTCAAGGCATACAAGAATGCCAATTTATAATGAGGAGTTAGATAATATTATTGGATTCATTAATATAAAAGATGTTTTTCCATATATAGCTAACCCGAAAAAAGCGACTAAATTTGATATTAATGATATTATCAGGAAGCCGCTAATTATTTCTCAATCAATGAAAATAATAACTTTGCTTGAAGAAATGAAAAAAAGCAAAATTCATATTGCTATAGTTGTTGATGAATTCGGTGGAGTGGATGGGTTGATAACTATTGAAGATTTAATTGAGGAAATTATAGGTAAGATTGAAGATGAGCATGATCTAACAGAGTATGATATAAAGGATGTTGGTGATGGTAAGTTTGAGGCAAGTGGTAGAACGGAGTTAGAATCATTAGAAGAGAAATTAAATTTAGAATTAGTGGATGAAAATAAATGCGATACTTTAGGTGGGCTTATTTTATCAATAACTGGATATGTTCCTGAGAAAGGAGAAAAGATAACTCATTATTCGACTGGTTTAATGTTTGAGATTTTAGATAGTGATCCGAGAAGAATAAAAACAGTACTAATCTCAAATGCGCAAAAATCTTTTGATAATAACTTGAATTAATAGATTCTAACTACCACTTAAATAATAGAAGAAAATTTATGAGGATAAAAAAATGTCAGAATTATATTCATTAGTTCCTTTGCGCGATATGGTAATGTTTCCTGGGATGATTGTTCCAATTTTTGTTGGAAGAAGTAAATCTATTGCTGCAATTGAGGAAGCAGTAAAAAATGATAAGTTAATTGCTTTGGTTGCTCAGAAGGTTTCATCTAATGAAAACCCTAAAGAAAATGATATTTTTGACATAGGTGTGCTTGGAACCATTATACAGCTGCTTAAGCTTCCAGATGGTACTGTAAAAATTTTAGTGGAAGCAAAAGATAGGATTAAAGTCAAAGAAGTAATCGTTACAAATTCACATTTAAAAGCTATTGCTGAGAAAATAATTGAACCAAAAGAAAAAAACACTTCTAATTTTCAAGCATTAATTAGATTTGTAACAGATAAATTCATTGAGTATGCGCAACTTAGTAAAAAAGTTAGTGTAGATGTTATTTCTATAGTTAAGGAAATAAAGGATCCGGCTATTTTATTGGATAACATTGCGAGCTATTTAGTCATTAATACCGATAAAAAGCAAGAGATTCTTGCTATTATTGGACTCGCAAAAAGATTAAAAAAAATCTCTTCAATCTTAGATGAAGAAATTACCATTCTGAATGCTGAACAGAAAATTCAGCAAAGAGTGAAGAAACAAATGGAAAAAGTTCAAAAAGATTATTATTTGAACGAACAAATGAAGGCTATTCAGAAAGAGTTAACTGAAGGAGAATCTGGTAAAAATGAGTTTGAAGAGATAGAGGAAAGAATAGCTAAAACTAAGTTGAGCAAAGAAGCTGAAGAAAAAGTTAGAGGAGAGCTTAAAAAATTAAAAGTAATGAACAGCATGTCCGCAGAGGCTGCCGTTGTTAGAAACTATATTGACACTACTCTTTCTCTTCCCTGGGGACAAAAGACTAAAATTAAGAAGGATTTAGCGCATGCAGAACGCATTTTAAATAGAGATCATTATGGGCTTGAGAAGGTTAAAGAACGTATTTTAGAATATTTAGCGGTGCAACAAAAAACCAATTCTTTAAAAGGACCTATTATTTGTCTTGTGGGGCCTCCTGGTGTTGGAAAAACTTCTTTAGCGAAATCTATAGCAGATGCAACTGGAAGAAAATTTATAAGATTTGCTATGGGCGGTATGCGTGATGAATCTGAGATTAGAGGGCATCGCAGAACATATGTTGGTGCGATGCCTGGAAAAATCATACAGCTATTGAGAAAGGCGAAGTCTAACAATCCTGTATTTTTGTTAGATGAAATTGATAAGCTCGGTTCAGATTTTAGAGGCGATCCTGCCTCTGCATTGCTAGAGGTTCTTGATCCTGAGCAAAATAATAAATTCACAGATCATTATATTGAAGTAGAATTTGATCTTTCTAATGTATTATTTATAGCCACGGCTAATAGTACGCGTAACATTTCTAGTCCATTACTTGATCGTATGGAAATTATCCAGCTTCCTGGTTATACAGAAGAGGAAAAGATTCAAATTGCTTCGCAATATTTAATAGCCAAACAAAAAAAAGAAAATGGCTTAAAAAAGAATGAGTTAGAAATCTCTATGGAATCTATCCAAGATCTTATTAGATACTATACAAGAGAAGCTGGGGTTAGAGGTTTGGAAAAAGAAATAGCAAAGATTTCTAGAAAAATGGTTAAGGCGATAATTGAAAAGAAGAAAGACTTAGTGCATATAATTAGTAAAGAGGTGCTTTCTAAATATTGTGGTGTAAGAAAATTTGATTTTGGCAAAGTAGAGGCATCTAATCAAATAGGAGTAGTAACTGGTCTTGCTTACACTGAAGTTGGTGGTGATCTTTTATATATAGAGGCCGTAAGCCTGCCAGGGAAGGGGCAGATTAAAACTACAGGGAAATTAGGTGAGGTGATGCAAGAGTCTGCGCAAGCGGCTTTTAGTTATTTTAAATCTAAAAGTCTTGATTTTGGCGTTACTCCTCCAGAATATTCCAAGAAAGATATTCACTTACATGTTCCAGAGGGGGCGGTGCCAAAAGACGGTCCTTCAGCTGGAATTGCGATGTTTACCTCTATTGTATCAATAATGACTGGTACGCCTATTCATAAAGATGTGGCGATGACAGGTGAAATTACTCTAAGAGGAAGAGTGCTGGCGATCGGTGGATTAAAAGAAAAACTACTTGCTGCTCTTAGAGGTGGTATTAAAAAGGTGATTATTCCACATGAAAATAAGAAAGATTTAGCAGAAATTCCTGCAGATGTTACAAAGAAAATGAAGATATTCTTTGCAGAAACTGCTGAAGACGTGTTAAAAATAGCACTAACTAGCCACTTGAAACCAGTAAAATGGGTGGAAAATGAAGAAAAATGTGATTTTTTGCAAAAAACTGTTGATGAGGCCGCTGTAACGCATTGACATCTAATAAATTATAAGTTTATGATAATACTCAAGTACTAGTTTTAGTATTTATTGTTGAATTTAAACAGATAAATTTGTGGTGAATTTATCTTTGCTTATCAACCTCATAAATAAAGGGTAACAAAGTGAATAAAAAAGAATTAGTTGCAATGATGGCTGAGCTATCAAGTCAATCAAAAGCTGGAGCAGAAAAATGCTTAGATGCATTTATGGCTTCTGTAACAAAAGCGCTTAAAAAAGGCGAAGAAGTTAGATTAGTTGGTTTCGGTACTTTCTATAAAGTTAAAAGAAATGCTACAACTGGGCGTAATCCACGTACTGGCGCTGAAATCAAAATTTCAGCTTCTATGCAGCCTAAATTTAAAGCTGGTAAAGGCTTAAAAGACTCTTTAAACTAGTCTTTTTTTATTATAAGTAGTCTATTTTTAGGCTACTTATTTTTCATCAATTTTTCTACATTATGCTTTCATGCATCAATATCGGTTTAGAACTGAATAATAAAACTGTTCTAAAATCTTTGACTCTATCTCTATTACCTGGCTCTATATATGTTTTAAAAGGGGCTAATGGAAGCGGTAAAACAAGTCTATTACAAATCTTAGCTGGCCTTAAGAGCCCTACGGAAGGTAACCTTCTTTGGAATAATAAAGCTATTGATTATGAATTATATCATAAAAATATAGTAAGTTACCTCGGGCATGAAATAGCAATTAAGAAAGATTTATCAGTTTTTGATAATCTCCTTTTATGGTCTAAGCTTAAATCTTCGGAGTTACTTCTTAATCCAGCAATATCTCATTTTCAATTAACAGAAATGGAAGATATTCAGTGTAAATATTTATCAGCTGGTTGGCAAAAGAGAGTTGCTTTGGCAAGGATGATCATTAGTAATACACAATTATGGTTGTTAGATGAGCCAGAGGCGAATTTAGATGAGAAGGGAATGGAGTTGCTGCTTCAGCTATTGCAAGCAAAGATAGCTTCTGGAGGAATGGCAATAATTGCTTCTCATAATCAATCATATTATAATAAAATCCCTATAATTAATGTTGAAGATTATAAAACATGAGTAGTAAATTATTATCACTTTCATTATATGAGATTAAAAGAAGTTTATGTTATAATATGAACTGGATAAGTGCGGCAATATTTTTAATAATTAATATTTCATTATTTCCTTTTACAATAGATCCTAGGCCTGAATTATTACATCAGCTTTTTCTTTCAGTTGTGATTACTAGCATTTTGCTTGGTATTGTAATAATGACTAATCATATCTTTGAAGAAGATGTAAGTGATGGCAGTCTTAATCAATATATTGTATTTGGTATTCCAATGTATCAAATTTTTCTAGCAAAGCTTCTTGCTGCTGTTATTGAATTTTCATTGGTATTGAGTATGGTAATACCAACTGCTTCTATATTCTATTATTTCACTTTAAGTAAATCACTTAAGATACTTCTTGTTATTATCTTATCAACTCCACTCTTCGCTAGTATAAGTATATTTGGCTCTATGATTGCAGTTAATTTGCGTAAGAATATAGCTTTCTCACTTCTTCTTATTTTTCCTCTATTGATATCCAGTCTGATTATTATCAGTTTAGCAGCAGAAAAAATTATTTTAACAGATAATTTTGAAGAAGGTTTTTTGTATATTCAGATTAACATCGGTATGAGTCTTATAATAATTCCTGTGATATGCTTAATATCTAAATATATTTATAAATAAACTTTTTTAATCTTTATTTAATAGTTTCAGCCTATTATTATTCAAGTTTTAGCTTCTTAAATTAAGTTTTGAAGTAAAAGATATTGAATTAAAAATAATTTTGCAATATATAGTTAAAAGTTAATTTTAGCTGATATTAATAATTTTAATGGCATTGAAATGGATAAAGAAAATAAAATAAATATTTATATAGGCGATAAAATAAGATCACGTAGGCATAAGCTTGGAATGAGTCAGGCGGCTTTAGGGCAAAAAATTGGCGTTACTTTTCAGCAAGTACAAAAATATGAAAAGGGAGTCAATAAAATTGTAGCTAGTAAATTATTTCATATAGCTAATAATTTGGATGTGCCGATAAGTTATTTTTTTGAAGGATTGTCATTAGTTAATGATTCCAAACAAAATCTAAGTAATGATTCTGCATTTAGAGAAGAGCCTTTGGAATTTAATTATGAACACGGAAATGATCAATTTTCATCTGTGAAAGAGTCTATGGCTCTAGTGAAGGCTTTCAATAGTATTGATAATAAAGATACAAGAAAGAAATTATTAGTTTTAATGAAAACTTTAGCGTAAGAATAATTTTTGTATTTTTTAAAAAAACTTCTAGAATATTTTCTAATAATCTGTTATAAGATTTCTCTACGACATTCCTCGGTAGCTCAGTGGTAGAGCAAGCGGCTGTTAACCGCTTGGTCGCTGGTTCGAATCCGGCCCGAGGAGCCAGTTTTTATGGGTCCATTCCGGGCGCATAGGTTACATTTTATTTCAAAACGAAATTTGATATGTTTATAAGATTTTTTCTAATAATTATTGGGCTTATTATGACTTTAAACGCGCAAGCAGAAAACCAAGATAATATATTATACATGGACCTAAAAGATGGTCGTGTTGTAATTGAAATGAGGCCAGATCTTGCTCCTCTTCATGTAGCTAGAATTAAAGAATTAGTTGGAAAGAAATTTTATGACGGTTTAAAATTTCACCGCGTAATTGATGGTTTTATGGTGCAAACTGGTGATCCAGCGGGGAATGGAACGGGTGGCTCTGGAGTTAAAATAAAAGCCGAATTCTCAAGAGAACCTCATCTTCGTGGTACAGTTTCAATGGCTAGAAATGGGTTTGATATTAATTCTGGAGATAGTCAATTCTTTATCTGTTTAGAAGATGCTTCGCATTTAGATGGACAATATACGGTTTGGGGAAAGGTGACTCAAGGAATGGAATATATTGACCAAATCAAAAAGGGTGATTCATATAATAATGGATTAGTAACAAATCCAGATACAATCATCACTCTCAGACTTGCTTCAGATTTTAAGAATTAAGAAACTTGCATTTCATAGAGCTTTAAGTTATTCTTCCCTTTAAAATTAGAGGAAGAATGCAAAGAATATATTTAGATTCAAATGCCACATCAGTAATAGATCCAAAAGTGGCTGAATTGATGATAAAATTATTACAAAATCCTGTAAGCTATAATCCATCTTCAATTCATGATGATGGAAGAAAAGCGAGAGGGATTGTAGAATATGCTCGTCAACAAATTGCTAAAAGCTTATCTATTGATATAACAAAAGATGATTTGCAGGTGATTTTTACAGCATCTGGAACAGAAAGCAATAATTTGGCTTTAAGTAATTTTACCAATATAGAATTATTCGTAAGTGCTACAGAGCATGTTTCAGTATTGAGTATTAGGCCTGAACTTGTAACTATTTCCGTTAATAATAATGGAGTTATTGCTCCTGAAGCATTAGAGAAAATATTATCAAATCATAAAGGAAAAAAAATCGTTTCTATTATGTATGCTAATAATGAAACCGGTGTTATACAAGAAAATATGAAAGAATTAAGTAGAATTATACATCAGGAAGATGGTATTTTTCACTGTGATGCATCTCAAGTTTTTGGTAAAACAAAAGTAGATTTTAATGAGTTAGGATGTGATATGCTAACCATATCAAGTCATAAATGTGGAGGTCCGGTTGGGGCTGCAGCACTCATAGCAAAAAAGCATTTAAACCTTCAGCCATTAATTAAAGGTGGAAAGCAAGAGTTGGGATTGCGTGCCGGAACAGAAAATGTTCTTGCTATCGCTGGCTTTGGTCTTGCTGCTGAAATTTCAGATAAAAGAATTGGAAAATATAAAAAAATAGCCAATATAAAAGAAAATATGGAAAAAGAATTAATTACTTCTGGTGCTGAGATCGTAGGAATTAATGCGTCTAGACTTCCAAACACTAGCAGTATAAGAATGCCTGGTGTAAAAAGCGAAGAGCAGCTTATAAAATTTGACTTAGAGGGGTTTTCTTTAAGTAGTGGTTCTGCTTGCTCTTCTGGAAGAATTGCCACCTCTCATGTATTAAAAGCTATGGGAATGGATGAAATTCAAGCAAATGAAGTAATAAGAGTTAGTTTAAGTGCTGATACAGAAGAAGATGATATTATAAAATTTATCAATCTATGGAAAAATATTTATACTAAGAGATTAAAATGATTAAGACACCTATTTATTTAGATTATCAAGCAACTACACCTACTGATCCTAGGGTGGTAGAAGAAATGCTACCATATTTTACAGAAAAATTCGGTAATCCGCATTCTCGTAGTCATAGTTATGGTTGGGAGTCAGAAGCTGCAGTTGAAATAGCTAGAGAGAGAATTGCTAAAGTTATAAATGCAGATCCTAAAGAAATTATATTTACTTCTGGCGCAACTGAATCAAATAATATGGCTTTAAAAGGTGTGGCCAGATTTTATAAAGCTAAAAAGAATCATATAATTACCGTGGTTACAGAACATAAATGCGTGTTAGATGCTTGCAGGCATCTTGAGGGGGAGGGGTTTAAAGTTACTTATTTACCGGTTATGCCTAATGGTCTAATAAATCTAGAAGGTCTAAAGCAAGCGATTACTCCAGAAACAAGTATAGTTTCCGTTATGGGGATTAATAATGAAATTGGTGTGATACAGGACTTAAGCGAAATTGGTAAAATTTGTAGAGAGAAGGGAGTGTTTTTTCATTCAGATTGTGCGCAAGCTTTTGGTAAAATTCATTTAGATGTAAAAGCTATGAATATAGATTTAATGAGTATTACTGCTCATAAAATATACGGGCCTAAAGGTATTGGCGCAATATATGTGGGGCGTAAGCCAAGGGTTAGATTGGAAGCCTTAATTAATGGTGGTGGGCAAGAGAGAGGTTTCCGTTCAGGAACATTGCCAACTCCTATAATTGTGGGTTTTGGTAAGGCTGCTGAACTTGCTTTGCAAGAAATGAATAAAGATTATAAACATATAAAATATTTAGCAGATAAATTTTACAATGAAATCAAATCACACATACCTGAAGTATATTTAAATGGGGATCTTATAAAGCGTTATCCTGGTAATTTAAATCTTAGTTTTGCATATGTAGAAGGGGAGTCTTTAATAATTGCTATCAAAGAATTAGCCGTTTCCTCTGGTTCTGCTTGTACTTCTGCTTCACTTGAACCATCTTATGTGCTTAGAGAGCTTGGAGTAGATGAAGAATTAGCTCATACTTCAATAAGATTTGGAATAGGAAGATTTACTACTGAAGAGGAAATTGATTTTGCAAGCAAAGTTATAATAAATAATATCCAAAGACTGAGAGAAATGAGTCCATTATGGGAAATGGCGCAAGAGGGAGTGGATCTTAAATCAATCAAATGGACTACACATTGATTTATCACAGTTTCGAGTATATGTTGCGAAACTTATTATTTTATGCTATGTTAGCGAAAACTTAAACCTATAAAAAGACAATCAAAAATGACAAATATAAGAAACTTGGCAATTATTGCCCATGTTGACCATGGAAAAACTACTTTAATCGATTCAATGTTCAGCCAATCAGGGGTGTTTCGTGAGAATCAGCAACGTTCTGAAAGAGCTATGGATTCAAATGCTCTAGAGAAAGAAAGAGGAATTACTATCCTTGCAAAATGTACTTCTATTAGATTAGAAGATTTACAATTAAATATTGTAGACACCCCAGGACATGCTGACTTTGGTGGAGAAGTTGAGCGAGTTTTATCAATGGTGGATGGTGTATTACTTTTAGTAGATGCGGCGGAGGGTCCGATGCCACAAACTAAATTTGTGCTAAATAAAGCCTTAAGTCTTGGACTTAATCCTATTGTAGTTATCAATAAAGTGGATCGATCAGATGCCAGAGTGGATGAAGTGCTAAATGAAATATTTGATTTATTTGTTGCTTTAGATGCAAATAATGATCAATTAAGCTTTCCAATAGTATATGCATCTGGCAGATCAGGCTGGGCAAGTCTTGATTCTGACATAAAGGGAGAAAATTTAGTACCTCTTTTTGAAACAATAAGAAACCATGTTCCTATGCCAAACGTAGCAAAAGAAGCGCCATTCTCAATGCTTGCTACAATTTTAGATCATGATCCGTATTTAGGAAGAATGCTTACTGGAAAAATTTATAGTGGAAGTGCCATTGCTAATATGCCAGTCAAAGCTCTTAACATTAATGGTGAACAAATTGAACTTGGTAGACTAACAAAAGTTTTTGTTTTTAGGGGTGTTGAAAAAGTTGCCGTTGAAAAAGCAGAGGCTGGTGATATTGTAGCAATTTCAGGGCTTGTTAATACATCCGTTGCGGATACAATATGTTCCACAGAAGTAAATGTTGCAATTTCTTCTACTCCCATTGATCCTCCTACAATGTCTATTACTATATCAGTAAATAACTCACCTTTTGCTGGCACTGAAGGATCGAAGGTTACATCAAGAGCGATAGGTGAGAGATTATTTAAAGAAGCTGAAAGCAATGTAGCTATAAAAGTAACTGAAGCTGATGCAAAAGATTCTTTTGAAGTTGGTGGAAGAGGAGAATTACAGCTTGGAGTTTTAATTGAAACCATGCGTCGTGAAGGTTTTGAGCTTTCAGTATCGAGGCCAAAAGTATTATTCCAAAATGATGAAAATGGACAAATGCTAGAACCAATTGAAGAGGTTTTGGTAGATGTTGATGAAGAATTTAGTGGAATAGTTGTTGAGAAACTAACTCTTCGTAAAGGTGAAATGCAAGACATGCGTCCTTCTGGAGGGGGTAAATTAAGGCTTACTTTCCATATTCCTTCAAGAGGACTTATTGGTTATCAAGGTGAGTTTTTAACTGACACTCGTGGGACTGGAATAATGAATAGATTATTCCATGGTTATGGACCTTATCGTGGAAAAATAGAAGGAAGAAGAAATGGTGTTTTAATTTCTATGGAAAATGGCGTAAGCACAGCTTATTCTCTTTGGAATCTAGAAGAGAGAGGGATTCTGTTTGTTAACCCCCAGGAAAAAATTTATTCTGGAATGATTATTGGTCAACATAGTCGAGATAATGATTTAGAAGTGAATCCAATCAAAGGGAAGCAGCTTTCTAATATTAGAACCACTTCAAAAGATGAGGCAATTAAATTAACTCCTCCTAGAATTATGACTTTAGAACAAGCAATGGCATACATAGACTCAGATGAGTTAGTAGAGGTTACTCCTAAGAGTATTCGTCTAAGAAAGAGGTTTTTGGATTCTAATGAAAGGAAAAGACAAGCTAGAAAAGACCAGTGATTATTTATATCTTGTTTAAAAAATGATTAAATAGTAAGGTTGTAAATAAATACTTTAATAAGCGAAATGACCAATATTTTACTTGATCCAGAACTAAAAGATGAGCAAGAAACTAAGCTTAGGCCATTAAAATTCAAGGAATTTATTGGTCAAAGTAAAATTAAAGAAAATGCTGATATTTTTATTAAATCTGCTTTAAAAAGACAGGAGTCTTTAGATCATGTTCTTTTATATGGCCCTCCAGGCCTTGGGAAAACTACGCTTGCTCAAATTATTGCTAATGAAATGGGAAGTAATTTCAAATCAACATCCGGTCCTATCTTAGCAAAAGCTGGCGATTTGGCTGCTATCCTAACCTCACTAAATGAGAATGATATTTTATTTATTGATGAAATTCATCGGCTAAATGTTAGTGTTGAAGAAATATTATATTCAGCTATGGAAGATTTTAACTTGGATATAATGATTGGTGAAGGGCCCTCTGCTAGAAGTATTAAAATAGATCTGCCTAAATTTACTTTAATTGGTGCTACAACAAGAATTGGACTTATTTCAAACCCGTTGCGGGATAGATTTAATATACCATTTCGTTTAGAATTTTATGAACCAGAGGACTTGCAGCATATTATTACTAGGGCTTCTTCAATAATTGATGTAATTATTGATAATACAGGTGCGCAAGTGATAGCAAAGAGATGTAGAGGCACTCCTAGAATAGCTTTGAGGATCTTAAAGCGAGTTAGAGATTATGCTTTATTTTATAATGAAAATATAATAGATGAAAAAATCACTAATATAGCTTTAACTGAGTTGGATATCGATCATTTAGGTTTAGATTCAGGGGATAGAAAATATTTAAGCTTTATAGCAAGTAATTATGCAGGTGGACCAGTTGGAATTGAAACGATAGCAGCCGGTCTTGCAGAGCAAAAAGATAATATAGAAGAAACTATTGAGCCTTTTCTTATTCAATTAGGTTTAATTCAACGTACTCCAAGGGGGAGAATGCTAACCTCTCAGGCGTTTGAGCATTTAAAATAACTTTGACTCATATTCAGAAGTTCCTATATTCCCAGCGTTTTAGGAACGATGACCCCACAAAGACTAAAAACCTCT
>CAYHIS010000005.1:0-84620 GCA_964356785.1 uncultured Rickettsiales bacterium | reverse complement strand
AAGCGACTGCTGATAAAGAGTATGTAAAATAGCATGACCAGTTCTATCAGCCGCAGCGCAAGTTCTTTGAGCCGGTTTTCCCTCTCCATAATGAGTTGTCATACCACCAAATGGACGTTGATAAATTTTTCCTTCTTTTGTACGAGAAAATGGAACACCGTAATGTTCAAGTTCTATAACAGCTTTAGCTGCATTTTTACACATATATTCAATTGCATCTTGGTCACCAAGCCAATCAGAGCCTTTAATTGTATCATACATGTGCCAACGCCAATCATCCTCTCCCATATTCCCAAGAGCTGCGCTCATTCCGCCTTGAGCTGCTACGGTATGGCTACGAGTCGGAAATACTTTTGTGATGCATGCAGTATTTAGACCCGCTTCAGCCATCCCAAATGTAGCTCTAAGACCAGCTCCACCAGCGCCAACTACGACAACATCATAATAATGATCTATAATTTTATAAGCTTTTTCTACCATATTAACCTTAGTCGATATTAAAAGTTGATAAATGAAGCACCAATATTGAACATATACCAGCAACAGCTGAAATAATGGTAATAAATTTAAACATTAGAATTAATGAAATTTTTGCCTTTTGGCAATGGACATAATCCTCAATAATTTCTTTTACACCAAGATAGCCATGATATAAACCAACATTAATAAAAAAGGCTAAAAACAGCACTATAAAAGGAGATGCAAACATTGAAATGACTAAATCAAAATCTCTATATTCAGCAACTACGAATATAAAATAGACAAACCAAATTAATAAAGGAAATAAAGCAACAGCAGAAATTCTCTGCGCCAACCATGCGCTGCTTGCATCATTAGTTTTTTTAAGATTATTTTTCATAAATACTCCTTACTCATTCTCTTCAATTATAACGGCTTCAGGAATCACATCAACATTTTGTGCAGAATAATATTTACAAGCTAAGAACCATGAACCAAAAGTTAGCATTATCGCTAAAATAAATACTAGCCATCCAGTTCTTGTTGCTGTTTTTAAATCAAAGCCCTTACCTATATCCCAAAATAAATGTCTTAATCCATTTAATTGATGATAGAATAATGCAAAAGTCCAACCAAATAGCATTAATTTAGATATTATTTTTAAAAAAATATTATTTCCTAAGGTTACTATAAAAGCTTCTAAAGAGTCTGGGTAATAAACTAAGGTAAAAATTAGCCAAGCAAAAATCACTAAGCCAAAATAAAGATATGCACCTGTAATTCTATGTAAAATAGATAGCCCCGAAGTAATTTGCAGCTTATAAACTGATAGATGCGGAGAAATAGGGCGATTTTTTTCCATTGAGTTATTTTTCATACTGCACTTAAATCCTAACGATTACTCTTATCAAAAAGTTAACTCAATATTTTCCTATTGTAAAGCTTTGTTCAAGATTAGATTAGAAATCTCTTGTGTTGTGATGAATTATTGCTAAAATCTTCTAGATATAAAAATAATAATATTTATGAAAAAAATCCGTTATATTCTGGAATATATATTAGTAAAATCTTGGTTGACTCTTCTAAGGTTCTTGCCCCTGGAACAAGCCAGCAACTTTGGGAGTAAGCTTTTTCGTTTTATAGGCATGAAGCTAAAAGTTTCACAAACTGCATATCAAAATATAAAGATGATCTTTCCAGAACTAAATGACTTAGAGATTAAAAACATAATCCTAGATGTATGGGATAATTTTGGTAGAATGTCTGCAGAAACTCCAATATTTTTATCTATGTCAAAAGAAAATCTTGCGCAGCATGTCAATATTACAGGGATTGAAAATTTTTATAAAGTTAAAGATAAAAGGGCTATATTTTTTACAGCCCATATGGCCAATTGGGAAGTTGCAAGCAAGGCTCTAAATGCCCATGGAACCAGATTCCACGCAGTGTATCGTGCTGCCAACAATAAACTAGTAGATAATCTAATAAATAATGATATACGCGCAAAAATTGATATGCCACTGATTCCAAAAGGAAAAGCTGGAGCAAAACAAGTAATTGCAACAATACTCGCTGAGCAACATATCGTTATGCTTATTGATCAAAAGATGAATGATGGTATCAAAGTCCCATTTTTAGGGAAAGATGCAATGACCGCTCCAGCTATAGCAAGCTTAGCTCTTAAATATAATTGCCCTATTATTCCAATTCATATAACGAGAAAGAATAAATATTATTTTGATATTGATATTTTACCTCAATTAGAATTGCATAAAAAAGATACTAAAACAATAATGATAGAAATTAATGAAATCATTGGCAGTTGGGTTAGAAAAACTCCAGGGCAATGGTTCTGGTTACATAAAAGATGGATCGATAGTTAGTTTGCGCTGTCTTTTCCTATAATGAATTTATATAAAGTAATACATACTAAATAGCTAATAGCTGCAGTCGCTATAGTATCACTTAAATAATGCACACCTTTGCTAATTTGATAAAGCCCCATAATAGATCCAAGACTTAAACCACCAAATAAAGCTAAGAATTTTAATCTTGAGTGAGCTAAAACAAAATATAGTGAAATTAATGCGAATCCACCCGATGCATGTCCGGCAGGAAAGCATTTGCCAGTATTAGCAAAAAACACCCCTTCTTTAAAAATATCTAATGGAGAGACATGCATAACCCCTCCTCCAAATTCATAGATATTATGAGGGCAATGCACATGGCTATAATGTTTTAAGCTAGCAACTATTAAAGGGATAAAAATTAAAGCGCTTATTAAGAATAATAATTTCTTTTGTAATTCAATATTTTGTTTTTTTATCTTTAATTTAACCAAAATAGCAATTAAAGTGATTCCGTAAGCTATGATTAAATATTTTGGTAACCGATAAAAAATAAATTTCAAAGTTAAATTATTTTTATCTATAAACCATTGTTTAATGCCTGGATTATAGAATAAGGATTGGAATTTAATATCTAAGCCTGAGTAATGAATAAATATCAAAGCAATTACTAATGCTAATAAACATCCAAAAAAGTTTTTTTGATAATAAGACATATGATAATTTTTGACCGCAACCTATTAATAAAAAGAAGAGAAAGAACCAGCGATAGTCTATACAAAGCTGACTTCCTAATCAAGCGTTCATTTGAAAATATTTTAGAAAGACTTAGTGAAATGTCTAGAGAATTTCCTAGAGTTTGGAATTTGGGTAGTAGAATAGAAATCAAAGAACAATTAAAACATAAAGGTGTAATTGAAATTATTCAATCCGATATATCTCCAGATTCTTTAAATATTCTTAGGATTGATGAAGAAAACATACCAATATTAGAACAAAAATTCGATTTGATAATCAGTATATTAAATCTACATCTAGTAAATGATTTACCAGGATGCTTAGTAAGACTAAAGGAAAATTTATCCCAAAATGGAGTTTTGATAGCTTCTATTTTTGGAGGAAATAATTTACAAGAATTAAGAGAGACAATAACTGAAACTGAATTAAATTTATTTGGCGGTATAAGCCCAAGAATGACTCCTAATATAGAAATTAAGCAATTAGGAGGCCTTATGCAAAGGGCAGGATTTTTATCCCCAGTCATAGATAGCGATATAATAGAGGTTCATTATAAAAGCCCTATTGATTTGTTATATGATATAAAAAATATGGGGGAAGCAAACATATTACTAGATAGAAATAAATCTTATTTAGGAAAGAATTTTTGGCAATTTTTTAGTAAAAATTATATAAATAATTTTAGCATTAATGAAAATGAAATAATGGCTAATTATGAAATTCTAACTATGACAGGTATAAAAAATTAAAATGCTAAAAAAACTAAAGAAAATAACAAGGATTGTAAATTTCTTTCTGATTCCTTCTTTAACTATAATTATTAGTTTATTTGCTGAAGTATTTCCTTTTAGAATTAGTAATTTTTCTTTATTTATTCCGTTATTTCTTTATATTACATTATATTATTGGATAACATATAGGCCAAGAGCTGTGCCCTATCTTTTTGTATTTTTTATAGGATTGCTTAAGGATATACTTAACTCAAATATTTGGGGACTTAGTTCTTTATGCTTACTTTTTTTTCAGATTCTTATAAAATCTCAGAGAAAATACATATATAATAGGGTTTTTGTAGTTGTTTGGAGTGGGTTCATGTTCTCATTAGCGCTTATGTTATTGATTCCTTTGATTTTAGATAAATTTACAATTAATGTAATTTCAATTCAATGGCTGATTTCGGTTCTAGCATATGTTCCAATACATTGGCTGTTAAATAAATTAGACAATTATAAAGCTTAAAAAATGAACAAAGATCTAATCTATAAGAAAACTTTTACAAGAAGAGCTTTAGTCTTAGGGTCGTGTAAAGCTCTACTTGTCGCTGGGTTACTTAGTCGTATGTTTTATCTTCAAGTAATTAATAATAAAAAATTTGAGATATTATCAGATAGAAATAGAATAAAAACCCTTATCCTTCCTTCTTTAAGAGGAAAAATTATAGATAGAAATAATGCTCAACTAGCTCTGAATGAGCAAAAATATCAATTAATTTTTGAAAAACTTGAAACCCATAATAAAGATTTACTTTACAAAATAGCTTTAAAAATTGGTCAAATCCTATCTCTTACTCCAGAAATACAAGCAAGCTTAATAAATGACTTAAAAAATCTAAGACTTAATGATGAAGTAATGATTGAAGAAAATCTAAATTGGCAACAATTATTAGAATTTGAATTTAATGCGCATGAATTGACTGGTTTTAATATAGTAACTGGCTTTAATAGAATTTATCCATTTAATGAACTTTGCGGGCATCTCACTGGATATATTGGAACAATATCAAATAAAGATAAACCAACTATCACTTATCATCCTGATTCAAAGGTTGGAAAAAATGGTATAGAAAAAACGCAAGAAAAACTTCTTCATGGAACTAGCGGAATAAAGACAATCGAAGTTAATGCAAAAAGCGAATATATTAAAGAAATATCTAACATTCCTAGTATAAATGGGCAAGATGTTCAGCTCTCAATTGATATTGAGTTACAAAAAAAGGCAGCTGCATTATTAGATAACAATACTGGAGTTATTTTAGTTTCAAAAATTGATACTGGTGAAATTTTGTGCTCAGTATCAAATCCTTCATTTAATCCTAATTTATTTAACAATGGGATCTCAGCAAATAATTGGAATAATTTACTAAATAACCCTGAACTTCCTTTGATAGATAGAAGTGTGGCTTTAACTTATCCTCCTGGTTCAGGTTTCAAAGTAAATGTTGCAATAGCCGCCTTAAAGAATAACTTGAATCCTTTAACTATATTTCATTGTCCAGGACATTATACTTTAGGAAACAGAAAATTTAGATGCTGGAATAAAGCTGGGCATGGACAAATAAATTTATATCAAGCTATAGCTGGATCTTGTAATGTGTATTTTTGGAATGTTGCAAGAATAATTGGCATTCAGTCTTTTGCTGATATGGCAAGGATCATGGGCTATGATCAAAAGCTACTGAATAATAGCTTGCCAAGGGAGCAAAACGGCATTATTCCAGATCCTGAATGGAAAAGTAAAGCAATTGGATCTAGTTGGACTATCTCGGATACATTAAATGCTGCTATAGGGCAAGGTTATGTTGAGGCTACTCCAATTCAAATATTAACAATGGTATCAAGAATTGCTAGTGGTAAACAAGTTATCCCAACTATTTTTAAAAAAGAACAGGCAAATGTAGATTTTGCTTCCTTAAATATGGAAAAAGAGTTACAAATAGTAAAAAAAGGCATGGAAATGGCAACAGGAGATAGTTTTCTTGGAACCGCTTATAGAAATAGAATCCTAATTAAGGAACTGGCCATGGCAGGAAAAACTGGTACATCGCAAGTAATTTCAAAACGACATGCTGATGATGATTTAAGTAGAATTAATGTAATGAAAAAAATTAGAAATCATGGTATATTTGTATCTTACGCTCCTATACATCAGCCTAAATACGCATTTTGTGGAATTATAGAGCATGGTGGCACTCCTGCTTTAGCAGTCAAAATCGCTAAAGAATTGCTTACTGAAGCACAGCTGAAAAATATTTAATATGGTAAAAAATAATGGTTGAAGTTATTCATGAATTAAACGAACAAAACTTAAAAAGAATAGTTAGGGTAATTGATGATGGTGGTGTAATTTCTTTTCCAACTGAGACAGTGTACGCATTGGCTGCAGATGCATCTAATCCTAAAGCTGTAGAAAGAATTTATCAAATTAAACGCAGATATAATGATAAAGCATTACCAATTTTAGTTGGTGAAATATATCAAGCAAAAAGAATAGCTGAATTTGATGAAAGAGCAAAAAAACTTGCTTTTAGGCTTTTTCCTGGACCATTAACCCTTGTACTTAAAGCAAAGCCTCATAGTAACCTAGCTTCGAATGTTAATAAAGATAAAGAAACTATTGGTATTAGGATGCCTAAAAATTTGCCTGCCATAAAAATACTTCAAGCCGTTGGTAGACCATTAGTCGGCACAAGCGCAAATATTACTAATCAGGAAAGCGCAACCGATGCAGATGAAGTTATAAATTCATTAGGAGATCAAATTGATATCATAATTGACAAGGGAAGAACGGAACATGCTGCCCCTTCAACAATTATAGATTTATCAGAAGCTAAAGCTAAAATTTTAAGACAAGGTATTATCTCTAAGCAGCTAATTGAAGAAATCTTAGGTGAACCAACTATATAATTTAAATCTATGACAAACCAACTTTCGCAAATCAGAAATTTCTCAATTATTGCTCATATTGATCATGGTAAATCTACCTTAGCCGACAGATTAATAGAATATTGTGGTGGTTTAGAGAAAAGAGAAATGACAGCTCAAGTTCTAGACTCAATGGATATTGAGAAGGAAAGAGGAATTACAATAAAAGCACAAACTGTAAGATTAAATTATAAGGCTAGAAATGGTAAGAATTATATTTTGAATCTTATGGACACTCCTGGTCACGTTGACTTTGCATATGAAGTCAGCAGATGTCTTGCTGCATGTGAAGGGTCATTATTGGTAGTTGATGCAAGCCAAGGCGTGGAAGCTCAAACATTAGCAAATGTATATCAAGCAATAGATAATAATCATGAATTAATTCCTGTTCTTAATAAGATTGATTTACCAGCTGCTGACCCTGAAAGGGTTAAAGAGCAAATAGAAGAAGTTATAGGAATTGATACAAGTGAAGCAATTCCAGCTTCAGCAAAATCTGGAATAGGCATTGAAGAAATTCTAGAAGCGATAGTTAATAAATTACCAGCACCTAAAGGTGAGCCAGAAGCTCCTTTAAAGGCATTGCTTATTGATAGTTGGTATGATTCTTATCTCGGAGTAATCAATCTAGTTAGAGTAATAGATGGAAAAATTTCCAAGGGGATGAAAATAAAAATGTTATCCACTGAAGCTGTTTATTCTCTTGATGATGTTGGAATTTTTTCTCCAAAAAGAACTTCTATTGGGTCTTTAAGTGCTGGAGAAGTTGGTTATATTTCTGCAAGCATTAAACAAATTGCGGATTGTAAAGTTGGAGACACAATTACAGAAGAAAAGTTTGCTTCTATAGTCTCTCCTCTGCCTGGATTCAAACCCAACCAGTCTGTAGTTTTTTGTGGAATGTACCCTGCTGATGCATCTGATTTTGATCATTTAAGGGAATCATTAGGAAAACTTAAGTTAAATGATTCAAGTTTTGAATATGAAATGGAAAGCTCAACGGCATTGGGATTTGGGTTTAGATGTGGGTTCTTAGGGCTTTTACATTTAGAAATTGTTCAGGAAAGACTAGAAAGAGAATATGATGTGGATTTGATCACCACGGCTCCAAGCGTAATATATAAAATTTACCTTCGTGATGGCGAAATGCTTGAGCTTCATAATCCTGCAGATATGCCGGACCCTACACAAATTGAATATATGGAAGAGCCATGGATTGAGGCTACAATATTAGTTCCAGATGAATATCTAGGAGCAGTTTTAGCGCTTTGCACGGATAAAAGAGGGTTCCAAAAAAACCTTACTTATGTTGGTACTAGAGCAATGGTGGTTTATCGCTTACCATTAAATGAAATAGTATTTGATTTTTATGATAGATTAAAATCATGTTCAAAGGGTTATGCAAGCTTTGATTGGAAAATAGATGGATATGAAAGAAGCGATTTAGTAAAGCTTTCTATTTTAGTAAATCAAGAGCCAGTAGATGCGCTTTCGGGAATTGTGCATAAAAGTCGCTCTGAAACCCGTGGTAGAGAATTATGCAAACGTTTATCCGACCTTATTCCAAGACAATTATTCCAAATAGCTATTCAGGCAGCTATTGGAGGAAAAATTATAGCTAGAGAAACTGTAAAAGCTCTTCGTAAAGATGTTTTAGCTAAGTGTTATGGTGGAGATATTACTAGAAAACGTAAACTTCTTGAAAAGCAGAAGAAAGGCAAAAAACGTATGCGTAATATTGGCAATGTAGAAATACCACAATCCGCCTTTATAGCAGCTTTAAAAATAGGTGATGAGTAATATATTACAGGTTGACTAAATCCATAAAACAATTAAACTCGAGATTGAGTTCTTGATATTTTTTGGTATCACAGACATCATATTGTTACCTTTTGGTTATATCCATATATTCTCTTTTGGTATATCCAGTATATAATTGACGCGGTCTTCCGATTTTATTGTTTGGATCATCCATCATTTCTTTCCATTGAGCTATCCAACCTGATACCCTTGCTACAGCAAATAACACAGTAAACATTGAAGCTGGGATTCCCATGGCTCTGTAAATAATACCAGAATAGAAATCTACATTTGGATATAGTTTACGCTCAATAAAATACTCATCTTGCAAGGCAATTTTTTCTAATTCCATTGCAATTTCAAGCAACGGCTCTTTATTGATTTTTAATTCTTTTAATACCTCATAGCAAGAATCTCTGAGGACTGCGGCCCTAGGATCGTAATTTTTATACACCCTATGCCCAAACCCCATTAACTTGATGCCTGAATTCTTATTTTTAACTTTCTCAATAAATTGTGGAATGTTGCTAACATCACCAATTTCTTTTAACATATTTATAACCGCTTCATTGGCCCCGCCATGCGCTGGACCCCAAAGGGATGCAATACCAGCACTAATACAAGCGAAAGGATTTGCACCAGAAGAGCCGGCAAGCCTTACCGTAGAAGTTGATGCGTTTTGTTCATGATCAGCATGCAATATAAAGATTCGATCAATTGCTTTTGCAAGAACAGGATTAGGTTTATATTGTTCAGATGGCACGCCAAACATCATATAAAGAAAGTTTTCTGCGTAGTTTAAATCATTTCTTGGATACATAAATGGTTGTCCAATTGAATATTTATAAGCCATAGCTGCCAGAGTTGGCATTTTAGCTATCATTTGGATTGCAGATATATCCCTCTGTTCCTTTTCCGTAATGTCTAGGTTGTCATGGTAGACAGAAGATAAAGAAGAAAAAGCTCCAAGTAATATTGACATTGGATGAGCTCTTCTTGGAAATCCTCGATATAAAAACTGTAATTGCTCATGAACTAAAGTATGATGTTTAATATCATAAATAAAATTTTCTTTTTGATTTGATGTTGGCAACTCTCCATTAAGAAGTAAATATGCTACTTCCATATAATCGCTTTTAGCAGCTAAATCTTGGATTAAATACCCACGATGCATTAATATCCCTTCTTCACCATCAATATAAGTAATTTTTGATTCGCAAGAAGCCGTAGACATGAACCCAGGGTCGAACGTAAACATTCCAGTTTCACGATATAATTTAGTTACATCAATAACGCTAGGACCAATAGTACCAGTACTAATTGGGAATTCCTCGGATATTTGATTATTAATCTTAATTTCTACTTTAGGTTGATGTTCCATTTTTTACTCCATTATTATAAATAATAATATTCTAGAGAAGTAAAAAACTCGTTAACAAAAATCAAATTAGTAAATGTTCAATTATAGGATGGGCTTGGTATTAGTTAGTGAAGATGGGATAGTCACCAACAATACAACAGTTTCCCGTATGGTTGCCAATAAATTCAAATAAGGATAGTTTTGTTGCATCTATAGTATCAAGAGAAATTGTTTTTAATTGACTTTGTAAGCCTATCTCTTCTAAGTATTTCTTATCTTGAATATCTAGCAATAATTGATCGCTACCATTTTTTAAATAACGATCTGAATTTTTAGAAATAGCATTATATAAAAATTCTCCATAGAATTTTGTAATTGAATCCTGTCCCTTAGCCGTTATAGAGTTGAATAGCTCAAAATTACATAGGATCGCTCTACAGCTAAATTCCTCGATTAATTTATCATCAACAGTAACTGATGGCTTTTTATCACTTGTATACAATACAATAGTGCTTGTAACTATTGAACCTAATGTAAGAATACCTGAAATCACTTTTAATTCTACTGGTGTTACATTATCTATAAACTCAAAAAATGGTCCTATATTACCTCTTAATATTTCTAGTTGATGCGCATTCTTAGCTATACCCAAAAAAGTAGTGAAACCACTTGCAACATATTTTGTAATCTTTGCACCGAATCCAACATTACTTTTGATGTTATTATAAAAATAATGATCATTATTTTTTTCTATCATATAAGCTTTAATAGTAGAGAAAGTTTGATTCAAAAGAGTTCTTGAGTCAGGTAAAACAGCATCTAAATATTGTTTACATTTTTCTACGTTCTCAGGAATACTATTTATTGTGTTATTGTATAAAGTAGAGTTTACATACACCCCTAACTCTTCAACATATTTTTTTACTAAAACCTCTCTCATCCCATTATATATTTTTTGAATCTCTTCACTTGAAGGTAACTCAGCGCGAAGTAGTCTTAATTCATTTTCGCTTAATTTACTTAATTTATTAAGATCTATTGAACATGCTAATTGAGTATTACCTTCAAAAAATAATTGAGGATAATTAAGCATTTGTTTATCATTTTGCAATGATGATATCTTATTTATAATTTCTTTTTGTTGTTCAATCAAAATATTTTTAGCAAGAATAACTTCCCTCTTAGCTTCATTAAATTCATCTTGTATTGAGTATAAAATCATTTTTTCTAATGCTTTTGTAAGCAATAATTTTGTTTCTGGAGTTTTGTACAATTGGATCAATAAAGCAAAACTATGTAAACGCTTTGTAGATATATGAATAAGCGTAAGAATCTCGCCATTTGAATCGATATATTCAGTTGATTTAATCTTATAAGTTGCCTCAATCTTCTTTAAGTATAAAATAAAAGGAGTAAAAACACTAGTATTTGTATCTGGATCAGTTCTTGTTTCTACTGTAACGACAGCTTTATTAGAGTGCCAAGATTCTTCATTTGATATAATAACTGCGGTAATTTTAGGAAAAGCCTCATTATAATCATTATAATTAACTGTAAATCTTATACTATCATCATCATCAAGCTTAGTTTCTTCAATTTCTATATCTCTTTTTTGTGTAGAATTCGTATAGTTCTTACTATAACTAATTATAGAATGATTTATGATCTCGATATTCTCGCTTTCCATTTAAAAACCCAAAAATTAATTCTTGTTAATAAGTTTGTTTAATATAAATGTATATATTTGTCAAGTATTAATATATTAAACATTTTATCAATTATTGTATTTTTTATGATAATAAACATAGATAAAGCCCAGAGCAATTGCTGAGAACAACCAAATCAAAGCGTAACCAAGATGATTATTCCTAATATTAGGAGAAAGATCTTTGGTTTTAAGAGAGGTTTCTTTATTAGTTTTAGCTAATATATAATAATTCTCTACCGGCCTATTTAAATGACCTTCTATCTCCAGTAAATCAATATAAAACCAAAGATTAATCTTAATCTGATTATCATGAACATATAATGGCCTATTTTCACTTGGCATTATATATCCTTCTATCTCTGTTAATTCAGATATAATAGTTTCCGGTCGTTTTTCAGGGTCTCTTCTTTTTTCATCTATCCAACCTCTATTTACAATAACAATTCTATTATCTTTGAGTAACATAGGTGTAAGAATAAAAAATCCATTACCTCCTTTGAACTGCCTACTGCCACCATATAAATACATTTCATAATCATTCATAAACCGTCCTTTGAGGCTAACCTTCCTATAAACCATATTATCCATATCTACTTTATCTGGTAAATTTATAGACGGAAGTTGAATTTGTTTTTCAATTACATTAATTAACTCATTCTTCCAAATCAAACGTTTGAATTGCCAAAAACTTAATGAAAGTAAAACTATCATTGCTAAGACAGTAAATATCGTAGGCAATAACTTCGGTCTGAAGCCTAAAAAGTTTTTTATATTCATGAATATATTACCAGTCAAGAAAAAAATTCTTGTATACTATAATATACTACAAACAACAAAAATCTACCCAAATATTTTTCTTAGATTCTCAGAAAGATCCGTTCTTTCCCATGAGAAACTTCCATCAGACTCAGGAGTTCTTCCGAAATGACCAAAACTAGCTGTTTTCTTATATATCGGTTTTAATAATCCTAAGTGTTTTTTAATTCCAGCAGGAGATAAATGCATCATTTCTTGCAATGTTTTAGCTAATTTTTCTTCATCTACTTGGCAATTTTTATCAGTATGAATATAAAATGACAATGGTTCAGATACTCCAATAGCATATGAAAGCTGAATAGTGCATCGTTTAGCAATTCCCGCCGCAATAACGTTTTTGGCTAAATATCTTGCTGCATATGCTGCAGAACGGTCTACTTTAGAAGGATCCTTTCCAGAAAAAGCACCTCCTCCATGCGGAGCAGCTCCTCCATATGTATCAACTATAATTTTTCTTCCAGTGACGCCAGCATCGCTCTCAGGACCACCTATGATAAATAAACCAGTTGGATTTACATAAAAATATTCCTCAGCGCACATCCAATCAACATTTGGAAGCGCAGCTATAACAAAAGGCCTTATCATTTCTTTTACATCTTTCTGGGTAAGATTTGCTGAGTGTTGAATTGAAACCACAATAGAAGTAGCTTTAACAGGGTTATTATCTATATATTGTAATGTCACCTGGCTTTTAGCATCAGGACCTAATCCTACTAACTCACCTCGCTTAATAGCATCAAAAATATTCTTCATAATTAAATTCGCATAATATATAGGTGCTGGCATTAAGCTTGGCGTTTCATCACAAGCAAAACCAAACATAATTCCTTGGTCCCCTGCTCCTTCTTCTTTACCATCTCTAGAATCTACACCTAAAGCAATATCAGCTGATTGTTTAATGAGTAAATTCTCGATTGCAATTTTATTCCAATGAAATAATTCCTGTTCATAACCAATTTCCTTTACGCAATTACGAATTGTATCATTGATCATTTCTTTGGTAATAGATTCAGGACCTGTGATTTCTCCAGCTACAATAATCTTGCTAGGAGTTGCCATTGTTTCAACCGCAACTCTTGAGAAAGGATCTTGGTTTAAATATAAATCTAAGATACTATCCGAGACTTGATCGCAAACTTTATCAGGATGCCCAGGAGATACTGATTCACTGGTAAATAAGAAATTGCCCTTGCTATTATACATTAATATTTTCTCCAATTTATTTATTATAAAGTTAGTTAAAATATATTTTTAAGAATTATATATCAAGCAAAAAATTATTTAATACCAAATCCATCCTATAATTGAACATTTAGAATTTGAGATTTGAGTATTATACGGAGATATAAAAGGCTGAGAATATCGGCTATATTTAATGCTTTTTTATTTTTGTAGAATGCCAAAAATCGAATTAATAAATGTTCAATTATAGGATGGATTTGGTATAAACTATCATGTAAATGTAATTTTATCTAATAACTCATTTATATATTGTAGTCTAGATTTTGTATCAGGAAACTCTTTATTTATAAGAAGTTTCTGATCAGATCTTATTTTTATACAATATTGATTCTTTGAAATGAAATCTAATAACTCTTCCGGATTAAGGCAATGATTATTTCTAAAAGCTAATGTAATAGCCCTCATACCAGCATCAATTTTCTCAATATTTATTTTCTTAGCTTTTATTTTTAGCTTTATAATATCAAGTAAATACTCCACTTCTATTGGAAATTCTCCAAAACGATCTATCATTTCTACTGCGAAATGATCCACTTCACCAGAGGATTTAAAACTTGCTAAATTTCTATATAAACTTAACCTTAGGTTAAGATCGTCTATATAATCCTCAGGTAGAATTGCTGGAATTCCAATATTTACTTGGGGACTATAATCATCCTCTATTTCTTCCGTTTTATCAGGATTTTTTAATGAAAAAATAGCTTCTTGAAGCATTTCTTGATAAAGCTCTAGACCAACCTCTTTAATATGACCGGATTGCTCATCCCCCACTAAATTTCCAAAGCCTCTAATATCCATATCATGACTAGCTACCGTAAAACCCGCTCCAAGAGAGTCTATTGTATGCATAACTTCAAGTCTAGCTTTGGAAAGTTTTGATAGTTTATGATTGGGTAATAATAAATATGAATATGCTTTGATATTGCTTCTACCAACTCTACCTCTTAATTGATAAAGCGCAGCTAAACCGAATTTATCTGCTCTATAAATGATAATAGTGTTGGCTTCTGGTATATCGATACCTGATTCAATAATACTTGTAGAAAGTAGTAAATTATATTTTTTATTATAAAAATCACTCATTATCTCTTCTAATGAGTTAGGACTCATCTGTCCGTGAGCAACTATAATTTTAATTTCAGGGAGCAATTCAACTAACTTTGGAAGAAGTTCATTTATATCGCTAATTCTTGGGCAAACAAAAAACACCTGCCCTCCTCTATGATATTCTCTTAAAATTGCTTCTCTAATTATTATAGAATCAAAATTCATTATATAAGTTTTAACTACTTGTCTATCAATTGGAGGGGTAGCGATTATACTCAAATCTCTAACTCCAGTTAATGACATTTGAAGAGTTCTAGGAATAGGGGTTGCAGATAAATTAAGGATATGAACATTCTTTTGAAGAGTTTTTAACCTCTCTTTTTGTATCACTCCAAATCTATGCTCTTCATCTATAATAAGAAGTCCTAAATTTTTAAATTCAATTTCTTTACCTAAGAGAGAATGAGTTCCAATAACGATATCAACTAAGCCTTCCTTTATACCTTCTTTAATTAACTTCGTTTCTTTTGCATTCACTAATCTTGATAATTGCCTTATTTGCATAGGAAAGCCAGCAAATCTTTTTAAGAAACTATGATAATGCTGCCTTGCAAGTAAGGTTGTTGGAACTATTATAGCCACTTGTTGTTTAATATTATGTTCTGGGTTGGTAGCTATAAAAGCAGCCCGCATAGCTACTTCAGTTTTTCCAAAACCAACATCTCCGCATATTAATCGATCCATTGGGACACCAGAGGCTAAATCACTTTCAACATCTCTTATTGAATTCATTTGATCTTCTGTTTCCACATAAGAAAAACGTCTAGAAAATTCTTCATAAGCTTCGTAAACTGGAACTAATGACTCTCCTTTGCTATTAGTCCTTGTGGCGGCTGTATTTATTAACGATGCTGCAATTTCAAAAAGTTTTTCTTTAAGTTTTTTCTTTCTATTTTGCCACGCAACTCCACCCAATTTATCTAAATGTACTTCTTCTTCAGAAGATCCAAATCTAGTAAGTAAGTCTAGATTCTCTACCGGTATATATAAAATATCTCCACCAGAATATGTAAGTTTAATGCAATCCTTATCAACACCAACTGCCTTGATTGTTTCTAACCCAGAAAATAGAGCTATACCATGCTGTTTATGAACTACATATTCACCAATTTGAATATTATTAATTTCTCCAAGTAAATTGGCTAAATTTTTATCAGATTTTTTTCTAGCGATTTTCTCCCCAAGTAAATCTTGCTCCGAAACGATAGCAAAATTATCAAAACTAAAACCATGCTCTATTGGTAACATAGCTAGCCCAACAGTCTTTCCTGAAATATTTATATATTCATTAAATTTATTAATTCTATACCAATGGATATTATAATTTTCTAGTAATGTTTTGATTCTTTGTAATGACCCTTCACTATTACAGGCAATAAATAATTTAATTTTAGATTTTTCTCTATATTGCTTAAATAAATCAAATGCTGATATTTTTTTTGATTGAGCTAGAATGTTAAAATCATCCATTTTTTTCATTTCTAAGTCTATTCCATGTTCGAAATCTACTTTGAAGTTATGTAAAATAATTTTTCTGTGTTTATCTAGTTTTCTAATAAGCTCAGCTTTTGTCATCCATAAATTAGATGGAGTAATTGGATGAAATATAACTTCATCCTGGAAATGGTTATTTAATAAATTCTTTCTAGCTTCATAATTCTCATTGATTTGATATATATACTCATCAAGTTGGTGTATAAAATTATGCTCATAAATTATATTATTAGGCGAAAAATAGTCAAAAATATCACTTAAATTATCATAAAAGAACGGTAGATAATGCTCCATTCCTGGGTATTTTCTACCAGATGATATAGCCTCATATAATGGATGATTCTCTTGATGAATAAAATTACTTAAAAAATTTTTACAAAAGTTTTTTATTGAATAATGGTTTAATACTACTTCACTAGAGGGAAGAATAGTAATTTCATTTATTTTCCCGTTACTAATCTGACTTGTAAGATCGTATGATCGTAATTGTTCTAATTCATTACCAAAAAAATCTAATCTCCAACCGTTATTAAAATCAATAACAATATCTATAATATCACCTCTAACTGCAAATTCTCCAGGTTCACTGGCAACTTCACATCTCCTATAACTAAGTTCTATTAATTGAGATAGAAAAGCTTCACGATTAATTTTATCTCCAACTTTAATTTTCTTTACTAAATCTTTTAGTAAATCAGCAGGAAGCAAACGTTGTATAAGAGCATCTATGGAAGTGAGTAGAATAATATCTTTGTCATCCTGAGTGCTACCGTCATCCTGAGCTTTAGCGAAGGATCCAGCATGACTCTCTCTGGATGTTTCGTCTAAAGCCTCAACATGACGAGTTAATGCATCCAACGTATTTATTCTTTGAATTAAATTATGAATATTAGGGGAAACTTTATCATAAGGTGAGCAATCCCAACTCGGGAAAATTAAAAGCTTCTTGTTTGGATTAAAAAATTTTATTTGTTGAGCAAGAACCTCAAGTTTCTGATCGTCACTTGTTATAAATATTGAAGATCCTATTATTTGACTAAGGATTAAACCATAACTATCTGTTGGCAGAGGAAATAAGTCTAGCTTTTCATTTTGCTGAATTTTAGAAAAAATTTTCATTTAATTGTTAATCTGATTTAAGAATTTCGCTGTTATTAAGGCCAATAAATGTTTCGTTTACACCACCTCTTAAGTATAAACCTCTATCCTCTAGAATATTAAAGCCATTAAAATAAGCACTTATAGCAGAGAATTCATGGATAAATGTTCCTAAAGTTAACCCAGCAAACACACCGTAATAATCTCTAGTAGCAATGCCACCGACTAATCCAAGTATAAATTGCTCATAAGAATATAAAAAACTCCCAATTGCAGCGCCTTCTATATTATAAATGAAATTACCTATGATAGTAGTTTTTGTAGTTCCTAAGAAAACGCTTGCACTATAGACCAAAACACCTACTGGCAAATACTTAATATCATAGTTTGTTTTGCCTCCGAAATAATCATGCCTTATACCGCCAATTATTGCACCAACAAAACTATACTCTATTAATTCCAAAATTATTGTAGAATCTACGGAGCGATCTTTTTCATTCTGCATATTGTTTTAACATTCTCATTATTTTATTATCGAAGATTTTTGGTGGATTTTTTTTATTTGTAACCCATTCAAATATTTCTGCATCTGCTTCATCTAATAAATTGTCTAACATTTTTAATTCATCAATAGAAAAACTTTCAATATTTTTTTTAGTAAATTCACCTAAGAGTATATCAGTTTCCTTCCACCCTCTATTGGTAGCTTTATATAATATCTTCTTTTTAAAATTTTCTAGATTCATATCAGTACCATCAATATATAATATCAATCCTTACCTTTGTAACAGTATAGCAAATAATATTAGGTTCTGTGAAGTTAATTTTATGTTGTGTATAATGATTATTACACACGAGCTAAAAGATGTTTTGCTAGATTTTCTAAAATTTTTGTATCTAAAGATAAATATTCTAATTCTTTTATAGCTTGATTGGTCAAATTATTTATTTCAATTTTGGTTTCTTTTTTGCCAATAATTTGTACTACGTTATTATTTGATTTTTTCTTCTCTTTAAAATCTTCTAAATCATCAATAAATTGAAATGCTAAACCAAAAAATTCTGCATATTTTATTAAATGTTGCTTATTATGATCTGAAGCATATCCAAGAGTGGCACCAATGAAGCTACTCGCAATAAATAATCTTGCAGTTTTCATCCAATGCATTCTAAAAATCTCTGGATAAGAAGCTATTACTTCTCTTTCATAAATCAAGTCATACATCTGACCTCCGGCCATTCCATGAACCCCGATATTTTCAGCTAGAGATTTAATTAAATTACATCTAACCTTGCCATCTGGATGAGTAGCGTCATCGGATAAAATTTCAAATGCCAAAGTGAGTAATGAATCACCAGCCAAAATAGCCGTAGCTTCATCGAATTTTTTATGACAACTAGGCAAGCCGCGCCTATAGTCATCATCGTCCATCGCAGGTAAATCATCATGAATTAGTGAATAGCTATGGACTATTTCAATAGCAGCTGCGGCTCTAACTGAATGAGCTCTATTAACTTCAAATATATCAGCCGTGGACACTAATATGAATGGACGAAGCCTTTTTCCAGGAGATTCTGCGCTATATCTCATAGCTTGAGAGAGTTTGTTATCAGATTTCGGTAATAATAGCGAAATTTCTCTATTAACTAGCTCAGCTATTTCAGTAATAATGTGATCTAAATTGATCATTCTTCATCATTCCCAATCTCTATTTCATGTTCTTCATTATCAATATTGCTTGATGTATTTCCTGATGGAGCAGAAGTCTCTTGAGCTGGTACAGTTTTTGAGGAAGACTCAGACTTAATTCCACTATTATCTGGAATCACCTCTTTGCTGTTTTTTGATTCTTCTTGAGTTGTAGATTTAGTTCCAACCTTAATATAGTCTACTATTTTTTCTACATTTTTTACACTTTCGGCGTTAAGGATTACCTGCAAGCGCTCTTCCTCAGTTCTAGCAATACCTAAGATATATACCGTTGAATTTATTGTTTCTACCGAGTAATTAATTGACCTTACTTGTTTATCTGCCAGAAGCTTACCTCTTACTTGCGCGGTAATCCATGAATCTTTTCCGTATGTTTTAAGAGAATCTTTATCACTACTTAATTTTATCTCGTTTATTACTTCTCTTACACCGTTCTGATCCCACACAAGTTTTAATATCTCTAACCTACTTTCTGCTGTGGATGTTTTCCCGGTAAGTAATACCCTTCCCTCAGAAACTTCAACAGAAACATCTCCCATAATTCCTTCTATCTGCTTATGATGCTGCAAGAAAGCTGCTTTAATTTTTGTCCAGATAGTTTTATCATCTATAGAACTTCCTACGGTCTGCTCCTTTGATAAAGTAGCACCAGCTCCAGTTACTCCAGTAAACATCAAGGTGGGGGCCATACATGAAGAAACTAAAAATGATAAAATGATAAACTGAATTATTTGCATGATATATCCTCTTAAAAATTCTTTTTCAGTATATTAAAAAATAGATAAAAAAACAAGTTATTCTATGATATACTCAACATTGAGCGTAATAATATATACCTATCACACTTCAAAAGTTGGCAGGAGCTAGGAGCGATGTGTACAACTAGTTACATGAGCGACGAAGTGACGCACCAAATCTTGAAGTGTGATAGGTATAGATATTAGTATTTGTGAATTTTATTAAATATGAATAAATCAGAACTTATATTTTTTTTAAAGAATCAGTTTCCTTTTTTAAAAACTACTCAAGTTTCCACCATTATTGAGAGTGTTTTTAACAATATTTCTAATGCATTAAGAGATGGAAATAGAATAGAGATAAGAGGGCTTGGGTCTTTTTCAATAAAAAGACGAAAGGTTCAGGCAAGTTTCTTTAAAGAAGAAAATAAAGAAGTGAGCTTAAAAGAAAAAAATACCATATACTTCAGAATGGGTAAAGAATTCTTTAAGCAAATAAATAATGAATAAACGCAAAGCATATTATTTCGGATTATTAGCTGAGTTCGCCTCTTCAATTTATTTACGTTTCAAATTATATAAAATTCTTTTAAAAAGGCATAAGACTCCATTTGGTGAAATTGATCTTATAGCTAGAAAAGGAAATATTATTATTTTTTTTGAAGTAAAAGCCAGAAAAGACACCAAGTCTATGGATTTTATTGGTGTAAGACAAAAAAATAGAATTATTAATGCAGCTCAATATTTTTTACTTAAGAATCCTAAATATAAAAACTATAATATTAGATTTGATGTGATAATCATGAATAAATACTTTATACCTTTGCATTTTCAGTCTTATTGGTGATTTTTTTAGATGCTTTCTTGTTTTTATTTGTTTGATCCGTTATGATGAATCTATAGTGAATCAAGTATGATAGTATATGCAATTAATTATAATAATTTTTCTTATCTTTAATAGTCTTAGTAGACTAGATTTAGTTACCTATGCTTTATTCGAGAACCAAATAGACCTTTCATTTTTTGAATTTTTTAAAGTTTTTATTTTTGGTTTTCTAAACGATCTCGTTACTTTGTCTTACTTTCTTATTCCTATTTCAATATTTAGATGTTTCTTTTCTAAACCTAATAAATATCTTCTATATTTTTTCTACTTTATTTTGGTGCAAGCTTTATGCTTCCTTATGGTATCTGAATTTACATTTTGGTTAGAGTTTAGCACTAGATTTAATTTTATAGCCGTTGACTATTTGGTTTACACTCATGAAATTATAGGAAATATAAGGGAATCTTATTCAATATTTATAATATTTCCTTTAATGTTTATTATCGGATCTATTATTTATTATAAAATTTACCCGTTAATTACTATCAAAAAAATTCTTCTAAAAAAGAAATTAATGCGGTTAGTTTTAATTATTGCTATATCAACCACCAGCTTTATCATTTATGAACCTAAAATTACAGATATTAAAGATAATAATTTTCTTAGCGAGTTAAGTAAAAACGGGCTGTATAATTTATTTTCAGCTTTTTTACATAATACGATAGATTATTATAGTTTATACCAAACTAAAGCTACTGATTTAGCGTTAAAAGATCTTTATACAAAAATAGCTAATGGAGAAAGTTTAAATAGATTCGTTAAATATGATGGTCCTAAAAAAGATTACAACGTAATTCTTATTACTATAGAAAGCTTAAGTGCTGAGTTTTTGGATGTTAAATATGAAGGTAAAAATATTACTCCATTCTTTAATGATTTAATTAAACAAGGAATGTATTTTAATAACTTTTATGCTACCGGCACAAGAACGGTTAGAGGCCTGGAGGCTATTACACTTTCAGTTCCACCATTGCCAGGGCAATCTATTTTACGAAGAGAAAATAATGAGAATTTATTTTCTATTACTACAATACTAAATAAAGAAAACTACGATTCTAAATTTATATATGGTGGATATGGCTATTTTGATAATATGAATTATTTCTTTGAAAATAACGGTTTTAAGATAATCGATAGGAATAACGCTCCTAAAGAGGAAGTAGTTTTTGCAAATATCTGGGGAATATCAGATGAAGATTTATATTCTCAAGTATTAAAAGAAGCAGATAAATCCTATCAAAATGGCCAGAAATTTTTTTCACTTGTGATGACCACGTCTAATCATCGACCATATACTTACCCAGAAGGAAGAATAGATATACCATCGCATTCAAATAGACAAGGTGGAGTAAAATACACTGATTTTGCATTAGGGGATTTCTTAAAAAGAGCTAGTGAGAAGCCTTGGTTTGATAATACAATTTTTGTTATTACAGCAGATCATTGTGCAGGAAGCGCTGGAAAAAAAGCTTTGTCACCTGAGAAATATCATATACCTTTACTAATTTATGCTCCCAAAATAATAAAACCAGCGGTTATCCCCACTCTCTCAGGGCAGATTGATATAGCTCCAACAATTTTAGGGCTTTTAAATATTTCTTATGAAAGTAAATTCTTTGGTAATGATATATTTAGAAAAAATTATCAAAATGCTTTTATCTCTACTTTCCAGAAACTAGGCTATATAGAAAATAATAGAGTTGTTATTTTATCTCCTGCAAAAGAAGTACAAATTTATGACCTTAATAATGATGAGATATTTGATGATAAACAAATAATAAATCAAGCTATTGATTATTACCAATCAGGTTATTATTTATTCCAAAAAGGAGATTTAAAGACAAAATGATTTTGAATTATTTAAAATTGATACGCTTACATCAGCCTGTTGGTATATTTTTACTTCTGTGGCCATGTTTAATAAGCCTTAATATGGCATCTCTTGGGATCTTCAATATAGGTCTGACTTTACTTTTTATTATTGGTAGTATTTTAATGCGTTCAGCCGGATGTATAATTAATGATTTAGTTGATTATGATTTTGATGGAAAAGTAGAACGCACAAAAGAAAGGCCATTAGTAAGCGGAAAAATAAGTAAAAGACAAGCTGTTATTCTTCTTATAATATTATTACTACTTGCTTCTTCATTATTATTTTTTCTAAATAGATTAGCGATACTTATTTGTTTATCTTCAATTACTCTAATCATCTTATATCCATTTTGTAAAAGATTCACTTATTGGCCGCAATTAATTTTAGGTATAACATTTAATATTGGAGTTTTGGTGGCGTGGGCAAATGTTCGTGGTGGACTGGATCTCCCGGCGATTTTATTATATATTGGTTCAGTTTTCTGGACACTTGGCTATGATACAATTTATGCATATCAGGATATAAAATATGATCTAGAATTGGGCATAAAGTCAACAGCAATTAAATTTGGTGAGAAAGGAAAAAAATATATTAATTCATTTTACACAATTGCTGCAACTATGTTTGTCTTTGCTGGAAATATAGGTGGGCTTGGAATGCATTTTAATGCTATGATGATAGTGCCTGTTATTTTATTATTCTGGCAAGTTAGAACCATAGATATAGAAAATCCTAAGAATTGTGGAATACGCTTTAAATCAAATATTCTTATTGGAGGTTTAATTTATCTTGCTACTATTTTGGCGAGATTGGTATGAAAAAAATTGTATTTTTTATTATATTACTATACTCAACTCTAGTGCGTGCTGAACAAGAGTTTCGAATAATTTCAGATGCCGAAATAGAAAATAAGCTCAAAGCCTTTATGTCTCCTTTGGTTAGGGCGGCGAACTTAGATCCATCAAATATAAGAATTAGAATAATAGCTGACTCATCTTTGAACGCTTTTGTTACAAATGGCGTAGATATGTATATCAATTCAGGGCTGTTAATTAAATTTGCTAATGATCCTAACGTTTTATATGGCGTAATGGCGCACGAAATTGCTCATATTTACGCTGGTCATTTGATTCAAAAGCGTGGAGAAGCTGAACGAATGACCATGTTAGCCGCAGGAGGGACTTTATTAGGGTTAGCTTCTATTTTAGCAGGAGCTCCAGATGCAGCTGGCGCTTTTGTTGCTTTAGCATCAGTAAATGCCGCAGGGAAAACGATGCTACAACATTCACGTGAACATGAAACAGAAGCTGATAAAATAGCTGTAGAACTTCTTTACAGAACTCATAATAATGGTTCTGGGCTACTTAAGTTTTTTAAATTTATGGAGCAAAGGGATAGTCAATACAACCCAGACCCATATTTGCTAACGCATCCTTTAAGTGCAACTAGATATTTTAGCGTACAGAACTCAATAAAAGAAAAGCTAGGTAAATTTGGAGATAATATAACTCCTCAAATTAGAGCTGACTTTATAAGAATGGCAACTAAACTAGATGCGTTTTTATTATTACCTAATAAGGTTCTAAGTAATTATAAAGGAAATAATTACGCAACTTCTATTGCAAATTTCCGATTAGGAAAATTGAATCTGGCAGTAAAACAATTAGATATAGTGATAGCAAAAGAAAAAGAGGATCCTTATCTTTATGAACTAAGGGCTCAATATTATTTTGAGAATGGAAAATTCTTGCAGGCGATTGATAATTATAACAAGGCTTTGTCTTTTATTCCTAAAGATAAAATTATTAAAGTTGAATTAGCAGCAGCTCAAATCAATGAAGCAAAAAATAAACAAGATTCTATCATGTTAAATTCAGCAATATCAACTCTAAATCAAGTTGTATCTACTCAGAATGATAATATTATGGCTTATTTTATGCTATCTAGAGCATATGGCAAATTAGAAAATCAAAGGAAGGCTATAGTTTCTCTTGCTGATTATTATTTCTATTTAGGAGCTTACAAAAAAAGCAATATATTAGCCAATAAAGTTCTTAAAATGTCATCTCCTGGAAGTAGAGAATATATTAGAGCTAGTGATATTGTGAATCTAACTAATGATATTAAAAATGGAGAAAGAGATTGGTAAAATATCAAACAATAAAACCTGGTGATATTATTGTGAGCAGCCCACATACTAATAAAGGACTAATATTTAGTAAATCTGTAATTCTTATAATTGCACATGATAAAAATGGAACTTCAGGAGTTATTATTAATAAGCCCCTGCATGTTCTGCATGGTGAAGAGATTTTAAGATCACTACAACTTCCAGATTCTGATCAAAAAGATAACATTACAAATCCTGATGCTAATATGTCTGTATGTTTTGGAGGTCCAATTGAGCAAGATAAAGGAATAATACTTCATAGCGGAGACTATAAACCAAGATCCGCAATTGAAGTTGCAAAAGATGTTTATATTAGCACGAACTCAAAATTAATAAAGGACATCATCACAAATAATGGGCCAAAACACAAAGTTTTATTGCTTGGTTATGCTAGCTGGTCCGCCGGTCAATTGGCTTCTGAAATAAAAAATAATGATTGGTATGTCATATTAGAAAAACATAAAAACAAAAATCCTAGTCCGGAATTTAACTTATTATTCACAGAAGATTATTTATTTAAATGGAATACAGCATTAGAACTTGCAGGAATTAACTTAAACAAATACTCAGGCATCTCTGGAAATGCATAATGCCAAAACTTTGATTTATCTGTTAAATATGCCTTGCATTTTATTATTATTTTCTTTTGCCTTAGCAGCATGAGTTTGAGCTTTATTTAAAGCACCTCCTGATTTATCATGACTAGCACTCGCTTCGTTTAAGGCTTGATCCAGTTTAGTTTTTGTTCCTGCTATATCAAGAGGATCCATTATCATCTGCGCCCATGACCTCTTAGCTTTAGGGTTTTGTTTAGCCTCAACTGGCACAGGAGTTGGCTCTGTTTTTTGTTTATTATTTTTAAGATTTTGTCCAGCTACTTGAGTTACTGCATCAACCATTTTACTGAGAACTTGTTCATTACTAACATGAGCTCTTTTTGCTTTTTCTTCAAGATCATTTAAGCTCTGATTAGCATTATCAACCCAATTAGTTTTTGTTGATTTTGGCTTGCTGTACATAAAGTCCATCACTTTATCATACCATTTCTCAAAATAAGAAATAATCTTTGAAAAAATTGATTCATTCTCTTTTACCATAACTACTCCTTTATTAGTTTATATTTTCTTTGTTATTGCAATTGATAGTTTACACCCTAATTTTATAAAATTATATAATAATTTATGCCCTAAATTTAATTTGGTCATATTTTTTTTAGCAATATCATGATGCTCTACCTCTTCAAGGCGAAATTTCTCGATGTTTTCTGCCAAATCTTTTTCAGTTTCAAGAGTCTTTAGCTGCTCTTGATAATGCTTATCTATAACTTCTTCAACTGCTTCAGTTGCAATCATCGCAGAATTTTTTCCAAGTTTAGCAGTGCAAGCGCCCAAAGCATAACCTAGAATATGCCAGATAGGCATTAATAATGTGGGCCTAATTCTTCTTTGCTGCATTTCTTTGGTAAAATATCCTAAATGCTCTTCTTCTTGTTCTGCCATATGTTTTAATAATGCTTGATCAGAATCATCTTTTAATACATCTAATTGCCCTTGATAAATTCTCTTGGCTCCATATTCTCCGGCGTGATTCACTCTGATTATCTGCTCTATATTTTTAGAGTGTTTTTTATCTCCAGGTAAATAACCCATTCTTTCCTTCTTTTTTTATAAAATAGTAAATCATACTAAAAGCATAAATGAAATTCCATTCTGCCATGGATAGATTCATGAATTTAAATTCAGCTAAACTACAACTACTTGCAAGTTTAGTAGTAGATAGAGCTGAGCTAATATTAAGATCAGTATTACAAATGCTAGATTCATTAAATACATGTCGTTCTATACCCAAATGATAAAATGCTAACCCTATTTCTATAAATAAAAATATAATTATCAAGAAGCTTAAGTATTTCCTAGATCTAGGAAATTTTAAAGCAGAAATAATTATAATAAGAAAATAAGGTATACGTTGATAAATACAAAGAATGCATGGCTCTAATTGCCATAATATTTCAGAAAAATACGCTCCACATAGTGCTAGAAAAGACATGAATCCTACAAGCTTAAATCCATCCTGAATAATCTGGTTAAAGACTTTGTTTAAATGCATTGATTACATCCTCTACATATAAGGCTCAGAAGAAACTCTTCCAGTTTGAGACCCTAATTTAGTTTTTTTATTATTAGATAAATCATCAATAAGTTTAATCATCGATTCCTCTGTTAAATCTTCAAAGAAATCATCGTTGATTTGTACCATAGGTGCATTTGCACAAGCTCCTAAACATTCAACTTCAGAGAGGGTGAATTTACCATCATCTGTAGTTTCTCCTAAATTTATTTTTAATTTTTTCTTGCAAGTTTCCTTTATCTTTTCGGCTCCCCTTAACCAACATGGGGTAGTACCACATAACTGAATATGATATTTTCCAACTGGCGCTAAGTTAAACATCGTATAAAAAGTGACCACCTCAAATACCCTGATTGCCGGCATTTTAAGTAAATTTGCAACATAATCGACAGCAGTCATAGGTACCCAATTATTATGCTGCCTTTGCGCTAAATCTAACAATGCTAATACTGCGCTGGCCTGGCGTCCCTCAGGATATTTAGCAATATGACTCAAAGCTTGCTTTAGGTTATCTTCAGTAAACGCAAATGATTCTGGCTGCAACTCTTTTGGAGCCGGTCTTCTTCTACTCATCTATCAATTTCTCCAAATACTATATCTAAACTTCCAATATTAGTTACAACATCTGCAAGCATATGCCCACGTGACATAAAGTCCAATCCTTGCAAATGAGCAAATCCAGGAGCCTTAATTCGACAACGATATGGTTTATTTGTGCCATCTGCAACAATAAATACTCCAAATTCACCTTTTGGAGCTTCCACAGCTACATAAGTTTCACCTTTAGGTACATGGTATCCTTCAGTATATAGTTTAAAATGATGAATCATGCTTTCCATAGAATGTTTCATTTCAACTCTGGTTGGAGGAGAGATTTTAGCATCTAATGTTTTAATAGGCCCAGAAGGCATTTTTTCAATACATTGTTTTATTATTCTTAGTGATTGATACATTTCTTCTACTCTCAAGAGGTATCTATCATAGCAATCACCATTTTTTCCTATAGGAATATCAAAATCAAATTCTTCATATGAATCATAAGGCTGGCTTTTTCTTAAATCCCAGGCAAAACCAGAACCGCGGAGCATAACGCCGCTAAACCCCCAATCTAATGCTTGCTCTTTAGTGACTATACCTATATCTACAGTGCGCTGCTTAAAAATTCTATTATTAGTGAGTAAACCTTCAGTATCACGCAATATTTTTGGAAAAGACTCAGTAAATTCAGCGATCTCTTCTAATAAACCCTCAGGAAGATCCTGACTCACCCCACCTGGGCGAATGTAAGCAGAATGCATTCTAGAGCCTGAAACTTTTTCATAAAAAACCATTATCTTTTCTCTTTCCTCAAACAACCACAAAAGAGGAGTTGTTGCTCCAACATCAAGAGCTTGTGTTGCTATGTTTAGGCAATGATTAAGAATTCTAGTAAGTTCAGAAAATAATATTCTGATATATTGGGCGCGTTTAGGAACCTCACAGTTAAGTAGCTTTTCAACAGCTAGTGCAAATGCATGTTCTTGACACATTGGGGAGACATAATCTAAACGATCAAAATATGGAACAGCTTGAAGATAAGTCTTGTTCTCGATTAATTTTTCAGTGCCACGATGAAGTAAACCTATATGTGGATCAGCCCTAGTGATCACCTCTCCATCCATTTCTAATATCAAACGCAACACACCATGAGCCGCCGGATGTTGTGGGCCAAAGTTAATAGTTATATTTTTTAAGTTAGTTTCATCTGACATCAATTCTTCTCAACTTTTTCATCACCTGGTAGAACATAATTCGGCCCTTCCCATGGGCTTAAAAAATCAAAATCACGATAATCTTGAGCAAGCTTTACAGGTTCATATATAACTTTTCTCTCTTTTTCATCATAACGGACTTCCTTATATCCAGTAAGCGGGAAGTCTTTCCTTAAGGGATGACCTTCAAAGCCGTAATCTGTTAAAATTCTTCTTAAATCTGGGTGATTAGCAAAATGAATGCCAAACATATCCCAAACTTCTCTTTCATACCAAATAGCGGCACTAAAAAGATCAGATATAGTTTCTGTTTTCTGACCATCAGAAATAGAAAATTTTACTAATATTCTCTTATTGTCATATATATTTAAAAGATTATATAAAATTTCGAATCTCTCAGGTCTATCAGGATAATCAACACTAGACAGATCCGTAAGAATAACAAAACCTTTATCTTTTAAATACTTAACTATATCCTTAGCATCATCAGCCTTAGTAATTAAAGTTATAAGATTATCATTTTCTAATAAGCTTATTTCCTTTTTCGCTAATTCTTTCTCTAGTATTTCTAACATTAGCGCTTGATTACTCCTGTTCTTTTTATTTTCTTCTGAAGCTGCATAATGCCATAAATCAGCCCTTCAGCAGTTGGCGGACAGCCCGGGACATAAACGTCTACTGGAACTATTCTATCACATCCGCGCACAACTGAATAAGAGTAATGATAATACCCTCCCCCATTGGCGCAGCTTCCCATAGAAATCACATATCTCGGTTCAGCCATTTGATCATAAACTTTGCGCAAAGCCGGGGCCATTTTGTTAGTTAAAGTTCCCGCTACAATCATAACATCTGATTGTCTAGGGCTAGGTCTAAACACTAATCCAAAACGATCTAGATCATATCTGCTCGCTGCAGCTTGCATCATCTCAACAGCACAGCATGCAAGCCCAAAGGTCATTGGCCAAAGAGACCCAGATCTAGCCCAGCTTACTAACTCGTCTAACTTTGCTATTACAAAACCTCTATCACTTAGTTCGTTTTCCACAGCTGTAAGTGTATTTTCTATTCTTATTCCCATTCTAAAGCGCCCTTTTTCCACTCATATATAAAACCTATAGTAAGTAAAAGCAAAAATATCATCATTGACCAGAAGCCTGAAGCACCAATTTTTCCTAAAGTAATAGCCCATGGAAATAAAAATATTATTTCAAGATCAAAGATTATAAATAAAATGGATACTAAATAGAACCTAACATCAAACTCCCTACGGGATTCCTCAAAAGGCTCAAATCCACATTCATAAGGGGAGGTTTTTTCTTTATCTGGTTTATGAGCAGCAAAAATGGTTGGAATCATTATAGTTATAACCGCAAGACCAGAAGAGATACAAAAAAATATCACTATTGGTAAGTAATTTATAATATAATTCTCAACTAAGTTATACATTTGCTTATTTAAGTGGATATAGTTCTTTAACGTCATTATAGGTATAATTATTTATATCTTCAACATATTAATATTGAGTTAATCGTTTTTTATCTCTTGGCGCCCATCTCTAGCAAAACAGACATCAAAAGTCCATTATCCTCATGCGCAGCGTAATGTAGAGCTGTTAGACCGGAATTATCTTTCTGGTTAATTAACTCAGGATCAATTAAGTTGATTTTTTCTATAATATTTAAATAAGCTTTTTTATTTAAATTTTTAGCAAAGGCTAATACATGTATCGGAGATAAATTATCTTTATCCGAGGTGATTTTTATACCATGCTCTAAAAAATATAAAAACATTTCTTCATTGCCAAATTGCGCAGTGAAGTGTAACAAAGAATATTTCTCTTGGCTCTGATTTATAATGGATTGATTTATATTTTGTAAATCTAAATATTTACCTTGATAATCCTTTTCTAAAATTGCTTTAGCAAGCTTATTGTATCTCTCGCTAATTGCGAAAGCTAATAAATCTGCGACATCCGCATTAAAATCAGCAAGCTTAGCAAAAATTATTTTACTTACTAACTCTGCTTCTGTCTCAGCAGTATAATTACTAGGTAAATTTGTTAAAATTTCATGTAAAATATTATTCATTTAAATTCTATTGTATTAGAAATAAAAACCATTAATATTTATAATAGATTATAAGAACATTTATGCAACCCTATAGATTATTTTCACTATGAATTTTTTACTATCTTCTTTTTTTGAAGGATTCGGGATTGGAATGAGTCTTATTATACCTATAGGTTTACAAAATGCTTTTGTACTAAAACAAGGTATTTTAAAAAACCATGTATTTATAATAGCGCTATTTTGTTCGCTTAGTGATGCTATTTTAATAATAGCTGGAGTAAATGGATTAGGAGTAATTTTATCGCAAAATCAATTTATTCTAGAATCCTTCTTTTTTGGCGGGGTAATATTCATATTTGCATATGGAACAAAGTCTTTTATTGATTCATTAAAGAAGCATTCTTTAAAAATAGACGATCAACCAAATAATATAGGATTAAAAAGAACGTTCAAAACTTTATTCATTGTATCATTTTTGAACCCACATCTTTATCTAGATAGCTGCATATTTATGGCTAGCATCACAAGTCTTTTTAGTGTAGATAAAAAAATCTCATTCACTATTGGCGCTTGTCTTGCTTCATTTATATGGTTTTTTACACTTGGATTTGGAGCGAGATACTTAAAAAAATTCTTTACTAACCCAAAGGCGTGGAAAATTTTAGATTTCATTATAGGCTGCGTAATGTATACTGTGGGAATTTCACTTATAATAAAAAAACTATGATTTATTTTATTAGCTTTATTTTGGGGCTGATATGCTCATTTGGGCAGCCACCATTCAATCTTATTTTACCTTCTATTTGTTCTTTAGCTATATTCTTTGCCTTAATAGAATCTAAGTATTACAAGTTTTCTAAAACTTGGTTCTCATATAGTTTTGGGTATGGTTATTTCATATATAGCGTTCATTGGTTTAGTGAATCACTTCTTGCTTATGGTGATAGTTTATTATGGTTAATGCCATTTGGTTTGATTTTATTGCCAGCATTTTTTGCCCTTTACTTTGCCTTATTTGGATACATGATAGAAAAAACCCAAGTTACCAATATATTGACGATTAGTTTAACTTGGCTTTTAATGGAGTTTGTTCGGAGTTATTTATATATTGAGTTTCCATGGATATTGATTGGATATATATGGTCTGATGATATCATAATCAGTCAATCTGTATCATTATTTGGTATTTTTGGTTTAAGTTTTCTAACTATATTTTGGACTTACGCCATCACTGAATCCTTCCTTAAAACAAGAACGCAGAATTTTAATATAATTCTTGTAGCATTTATTAGTTTTATTGCTTGTTACGTTTATGGCGCCATACATTTATCATCTCCATTAAAAGAGCAAAATATCAAGGTTAGAATTATTCAACCAAATCTTGATCAGAATCTTCATTCTAGATTAAAAAATAACTTTAATAATTTAATGGAAATTATTGATTTAAGCCAAAACTCTGATGATATTGATTATGTAATCTGGCCTGAAGGGGCAAATGAATATACAATGGATGGGAATCTTATTGAGTATATCAAATCAGCTGCACCAAAAAATGGATCCTTAATTCTGAATGCATCAAGAAAAGGAGATGATAAATATTATAATAGTTTATTTATAGTAAATAATTCAGGAGAAATCCTTGATATATATGATAAAATGCATTTAGTGCCATTAGGTGAATTTATACCATTTAAGCTAAGGAGTTTGTTGCCATTTATAAATAAAATAACTCCTGGAGAAAATGATTATAGTCCAGGATCAAATATTGACATTTCTAAAACTAAATACCCTTTTCTCCCAAGTATTTGTTACGAAGACTCTTTTCCGGAACATCCAAATTACAAATTCACTTGGATAGTAAATTTAACTAATGATGGGTGGTTTGGGCCAGATATTGGGCCGCATCAACATCTTGAGATAGCAAAATTTAGAAGTATTGAGCATGGTGTTCCTATGGTTAGAGCCTCACTTACTGGTATATCAGCTATTATCGATAGCTTTGGTAATATAAGTCATAAAATTCCATTATTTGAAAAAGGAATTATAAATACTAAAGTCCCTGAATATTTAGCAAACTCTACATTATACCATAAATATGGTAATCACATGTTGATTTTATTGATATTAATTTTTGGATTACCTTTATGTTTAGGTCTTTTTAATAATTTTTATCTCTCTAGCAATAATCTAACTATTAGTTGAATCTTTGAGATTTTATATATATTGTAAATATATATAAAAAATATTATAAAAGGAAGTACGATATGAAAGATTATAACAATAATCAAAAACAAAAGGCTGTTGGAATGGAACTTGTCTTAAATGAAGATGGAACAGTAAATTCTATTTGTACTGGCGTAATGCAATTGGATAGTAATTTATATCAAAGATTTATGTTTGTTGAGGAAAAAGAGCAAAGTGAACTTTTAAAAGAATTGGCTGATGCAAAGGAGATGTTAGGAAACAATTATGCTTATAAAAGAATTATAAATAACGAACGCTTGTGGCCTGCGTTGATCCCAACAATTGATAAGATCGCTAAGAGGGCCCAACAGCAAATGGCTGAATGTTTAGGTGTAGAGAAACATGTTATATCTCCAATAGTTTATTGGGATCCAGAAAATAAAAAAGATATATTTTCGTGGCATATTGATGATGTCTCTCATGATGCTAGTGCTGCTAGATTTATTATGACATTTGGTGGCGACGCACCCACTAAGTTTGCTAAACCTCCTTACAGAGGAGATATCTATGAGAGCCCTGAACATGTGAAGGAGATGATAAAAGACAATTATGAAGTCGCTCCTCCAGGAGGGGCGGTAGTATTTCATAATTCTAGAACAATTCATGCAATTCCTGTTCATGAGGATGAGCTTAGATTAATAATGTTAATGCAGGTTAATGGAGGAAAATATCCTTCTACAAGTAAAAGAACGCCATTAACTGAAGCTCAAATAAAGGCACGTCAAATTTTAGAGGGGCGTACTGTTGTTGGTTCTGAGGTTGATGAGTATGATAAATATATTGATAAGGAATTTGAGTTTGCATCAAGAAAGGTTTCTGAAGCAATATATGATGAGCTCACAAAAGAAGGTAACAGTACAATTCTCGATTTCAGAGAAGTTTCTGCTAAAGGAACTTCTATCCCGCTAGAACTGCATGATTCTAGCGGAGGAATTACAACTTCTATTCCTTCTCCACAAATTGAAGGGGGCGCTGGAACTGGAAGCAATATTGATAATTACGGTATGTCTGCTGAAGAGATTAATAATACTCTTTTTACGGGATTAGCAACATTAGCAGTTTGTATGAACGCCGTAGGATTAGATACAAATTGGTTAAAACCAGTGTTGGGTGGAGGTAATCCTAACGAGCTAATTATGCTGAAACCTTCTGCTGACAACCAACATGTAGTAAATAATTTTGAAAAATTGATAAAATCTTCACAAACTAATCCTCTGCAAAAAGCAGTATTAGCGAATATCAAAAAGCAAGTTGATACAGGTGAGATAGACTATCTGTCTCATGCTGATTGGGAGAGATTTATGAAAGATAGTAAACATATTAAAGCTTTCCTCGATGCATTACAAGAAAGAGCCAAGCTTCAAGATGTATCTATGCGTCCATTGACTCAAGAGGATATTCAGAGTATGAATCTAGATTATAAAAAATCTAAGGATTCACATCTGACCACAGGGACATCACGTTAACTTAGGAAATTTTGTGCTTTTTCAGTGAGTCAGAATCTTTTCCATTCTTCGTAGCTATTTTGTTTTTAAGAATGCCTAGCTCTTTATCAAATATCTAATTAAATTCATGAGCTTGATACCTCTATATATCCTTCTTAACTTTGGCAAAACTTATATATAAAATAGAAACAACAGCTAGAATATAGCAATAATAAACCTGCGGAATTATGCTTAAAGGAGAAACTTCAGCAATACTACTAGCTAGGAGAACTTGAGCGCCATATGGTATAATTCCTTGAAACACACAAGAAAATGTTGAAAGCCATACTGCGCTATAATGAGGTGGCAAATGATGTTTCTTAGCTATATTTCTTGCAATTTCTCCCGTAAAAATTATAGCAATTGTATTATTCGCTAATAATATGTCAAATATACTAACCATTTTAGCTATAATAAATTGCGCCATTTTTACGCTACCATGTTTTGAAACCCATTCACCCAAGTGCACTGCAAGTTCAGAAGATGCTTTTCCAGATAATCCAGATAACCCACCAACCATCAAAGATAAAATCATGATTTCTTCCATGCTGCTAAAGCCTTTAACAATATCTTTGCTAAACTGGAAAATGCTATAATCATTTATTATCTTTCCAACAATAAAAGCGCAAACTAAACTTATAGATAATGCACCGAATACATTAACCCCTATTCCAGCAAGAACAATCAAAATTATATATGGAAAAACTAATAAAACTGAATAGCCATGACTATCAATTTCAATAGAAGTCCCTGAATTATAAATTAATACTAATATAGTCAATATAGACGCTATAATTGCTACTTTAGCATTAAGCTTTAATTTCTTTTTCATGTTAGCTTCTTGAGATAGAACAGCTGCAATAGTTGTATCGGATACAATAGAAAGATTATCACCAAACATTGCGCCGCTAATTACGGTAGCCACTCCAAGCACCGTCGGAAAAGCTCCCTGCGCAGCAAGCCCAACTGCAATAGGCGCAACAGTTGCAATCGTTCCCATAGAAGTACCAATAGCAGTGGATATGAAAGCAGAAATTAAAAATAGGCCAATTAATAAGAAATTTGATGGAGCAAATGAAAGCGCCATATTAACTGTTGAATCAACGCTTCCTATAGACTTGGTAACCTCACTAAATGCACCTGCTAATAGAAATATTATACACATTGTAATTATATCTCTATGTCTTACACCATCTAAGAAAGCATGCATTCTCTCTTCTGTTTTTCCTTTGTAAAGAAACCATCCTAAGACTATAGCCGGAATAATGGCTGTCAATGGAGATAATTGATAAAAAGAGTTATCAACACCCATTATAGTAAAGTAAATTCCGCTTCCTACATACAGCGCTATAAAGAAAAGAATTGGAAGAAAACCTATTAAAAAAGACATAATTTACCTTTATTATTTAATATTTAAAAACTCAGCACGAACTGAATTTTCTTTAAAGCAACCTAATAAATGAGAGGTTTTCATTATTGTATTTGGTTTACAAGCCCCCCTAAGCGCAAGACATTGATGAGAAGCTTCTATCATGACCCCCACTCCTTTTGGTTCAACTATTTTATCTAAACATTCTGTAATTTCAACTACTAATCGTTCTTGAATCTGTAATCTTTTTGAAAATATTTCTACTATCCTGGCGAGCTTGCTAAGGCCAATAATTTTTTTATTTGGCACGTAGGCGACTGTAGCTTGTCCAATCATAGGCAACATATGATGTTCGCAATGGGATATAAAATCAATGTCACGTAATATTATCATTTCAGAATAGTTATTTGGGGCGTTAAAAGTTTTGTCAATTTTACTATCTATAGAACTTGTGTAACCTTTAAAAAATTCTTCGTAGGATTTCACCACTCTCTTAGGTGTATCTAGTAACTCTTTGCGATCAGGATCATCCCCTGCCCAAGCAATTAAAGTGCGTACGGCTTGCTGAGCTTCTTCTCTAGTTGGTCTGTTTTTCATTATTTACTATTAAACTCTTAAAAATTAATACCACAAATAATACCCCACCTATTAAAGCAATGCTACCACCAATTCCCATTGCACCCATAAAAATTTTTGCTTTAGCACTTAAAGTGGCTTCCGGATCTTTTCGTAACACACCATAACCACCAGAAATAGCTAAAGCTGTGATATGAATAAATTGTCCTAAAGTATATAGCATAATTTGCATTTTTGCATATTTTTCATTTACCTTTCTAAATCCCAGTTTAGGAAGGAGTAAATAAAATAATCCCATTAAACCTACGGTAATTCCAAGAATTACTCCATGATAATGCGCAGGTATAGTAACATTAGCTCCATCAATTAAGTAACCTATTGTTCCACCTGATAATATTAAGAAAATTGAACTATAGAAAGATAATATTCTAAAGTCTAAAATATTTCTTGATATAGATAAAAAACATTTTATAGCCATAATTAATAATAATATTCCACCAATATACTTCATGTGTAAGGTAAAGAAATTATATAGTTCATAGCTATCAATTTGATAAAACCAGTAAACCATAATTGAAGGAATAATCAACACAAGATTTATCCATTGGTATAAATATAAAGATAACGAAGGTTTAGGATTTGCAATAATTAACCAAGCAATGATTATCAACTGAACATAGTTAAATTGCAAAACATGACCAGTTCCCCAAAATAATAATTGATAATATTCTAATAGATCTACAAATCTTTCTTGAGTTAGTATCCTTAACTGAGAAGCTGCCTGAATAAGACATACACAAGAGATAATAAAGATTATAGCGCTGATAAGAATCGTAAAATTTAACAAGTTTTTATTGGCTTTTAAGTAACTTAGTAAAGCCAAAATTACTTGAAGCAATACTCCACTTAAAAATAGAGATATCCCTAAAATAAATACAAAATTATGTAGGATAGGAATATAATCATTTTTGACTGGCTCAGATTCGCCTATAAAAGGAGATATTATTATAAAAATAGTTCCAGCCATTGAAGATAAAAATGCAATAAATGAGAAAGATAATAGGCTTTCTTTTATTATTAAATTCATTAGCATTGATGTGCTGGATAAGAACCACACTAAAACCCCAAGATTTACATGAACCATTAGAGATAAATTAAAAAGATTCTGAGCGTTGCTCCCAAAGAATGGAGTTCTAAACAAGTATGGGAAGAATGAATATATACCCGAGAACGCAAGAGCTAAAGTCGCTAAAATAAACCATAATATAAAAATTTGTTTAGAAAATTGGCTTTTAAAATCAATAGATAACATAAAAATTAATACACTACCTTCATAAAATACAATCCACAAGCTGGTGCTGTCTGCCCAGCCTTTCTTCGGTCTTTAGCTTCTAATACAGTTCTCATATCTTCAGGAGACCATTTTTTAAGACCAACTAAAATTAAACTACCAACAATATTTCTTACCATATGATGCAAAAATGATTTAGCCTCAACCAATATATATATTATTTCATCTTCTGTAAAAATATTAATTTGATCAATTGTTTTAATTGGAGAAGCCGCTTGGCATTGCGATGCCCTAAAGCTTGTGAAATCATGTTTGCCAATTAAAAAATTAGCAGCTTCTTGCATTTTTTCAGTATCTAATTCTGATCTTATATGCCAAGCTCTTTCATTGTAAAAAACGCTTGGATCTTTCCTATTTAAAATAATATATTTATAAACTCTTTGAATAGCCGAAAATCTTGCATGAAAATTTTCATCAACTATCTCGCAATTAGTTATTATTATAGGATTAGGTTTTAAGAAAAAATTTACAGCCCCTTGAACCTCTTTGGGTTCATAATGTTTTTCTAAATCAAAGTGAGCAACCTGCCCTATCGCATGCACTCCAGCATCCGTTCTCCCTGCTCCATGAATGATAACTTTTTCTGATGAAAATTTTTCTATAGCCTCTTCAATAGATTGCTGAATTGAGCGGCAAGAGGCCTGTATTTGCCACCCAGAAAACTCAGTACCATCATATTCAATAGTAATTTTATACCTTAAAGTCATAATACCAATCCTCACCTATAATTGAACGTTTATTAATTCGATTTTTGGTATTATTTATATTCTTGAACATGCTTCAAATAATTATTTGCTGAAATCATTATAAAGTCAGCCTCTTCCTTAGTTAATAAGCGAAAGAATTTTGCAGGATTTCCCGCCCAGATCTCTCCTTTACGAATTCTTTTATTTGGAGTGACCAAACTACCTGCAGCAACCATACCTCCAGTTTCAACAACTACGTTATCCATTAAAATAGCGCCCATTCCAACAAAGCACTCATCCTCTAATATACATGCATGGATCAGCGCCTTATGACCAATTGTTACATGATCTCCTATAATAGTCTTCCCACCCCCCCTAGTGCAATGAATAACGCTTCCATCTTGAATATTGGTGTTTTTTCCAACTGTTATAGGCTCTACATCACCTCTTAATACGCAATTAAACCAAATCCCACTCCCTTCACCTATAGTAACATCTCCTATTATACTGGAGCTTGGAGCTATAAATGCTTTAGAGTGAATTTTTGGTAATATTCCTTTGTATGGGATTATGCATGGTTTACTCATTTATTTCCTCATCCTCTGTTGCTTCTCCCTCTATCATTGTTAGTTTACTACCTGATATAACTTGATAGCGCTCAATCATTTCTGGTATTTGTTTATTGGTTTTTAGAGTGATACCAAGTTTTTCAAGCTTTTTAGCTTTAGAAATTAATTTACTATTAAAGCTGGAAGCGAATTTATCAAAATAACCCAATGAATTATTTAAGCTATTACCTAATTTTTTAGCGTGCCCAGAAAGGAGAGCAATATTATATAGAAGACTATTAACCTCTTCAATAATCGCATGATAATTCTCATTCTTACGTTCTTCACTAATTTGGAATTTCGCATTAGCTAATATATTTACTAGACCTATTGGACCTGCAGGAAAAATACTACTTTGCCAAGCATCAGAAATTAGCTGATTATCAATAATTTGTAATTGCTCTAAGGAAGATTCTGTAGGTAAAAACATTATTGTAGAGATATGATTGATTTTTTTACTTTTTAAATGCGAAGAAATAGCCTGCCTATAATCTCTAGATGTTAGTGATTTTAAATGATTACGCATAGTATTTTTAAGTTTTAATTTAATCTCATTTTCTTCTTCTAATGAAGTTGCTTGGCCAAGTTCTAAGAAAAATTTTGAAGCTTTGCTATCTATTACCAATAGATTATCGCCTGGGAGAAATATAACTGCATCAGGTCTTAAGCGATTATTATCTTGATCGGTAATAGAATATTGCATTTGATAATCAATATTATTTAATAAATTTGATGATTTTAAAATATTTTCTAAGGTTATTTCTGCAAGACCTCCAGCTGTATTAGGAGAAAGTAGCGCTTTATAAACCATATCTGTAGTATTATAAGATGTAGTAACCTGCTCTTTTAACGAGGAAATAATATCAGTAAGCTTAGAAAAATCTTTATATAGATTTTCTGTTGTAAGTTTAAATTGTTTTTGCGCCTCATCTTTATGAGTAACCGATTCTCTTTTATGCTCTTCAATTAGCTGATTTGAGAGTTTATGACCAACCTCAAAAATAGCTGCTTTAGCATTTTCTATAGAATTTGCTTTATGCTGCTCCCAATCTCTCATTCTTTCAAGTAATGCTTCATATTTTTGATTAGCTAACGCTTCTTTTTGCATACTCAAGAACTTTGCTTCAACTTCTAAATTATAATGTTTTTCAAGTTCTATATTTCTTTCTAATGATTTTTCATATTCATTTCTTAATATATCCAATTGAGCAGAAAGTTTTAGTCTGTTGCTTATAAGCTTTACTGATAAAAAAAATACTATACCAGCTACTATAATCCCTATTAAATAAACTTGCATATGCGCTTGCCTTATAACTATAATTTATGTACTTTTAAATAAAACAATATATTAATGATAATAATATGTCCACAACAAGCATTATAATTCTTGCAGCTGGAAAGAGCAGCAGAATGCATTCCACCACATCTAAAGTTATGCATTTAATTTCTGGGAAACCTGCTTTATCCTATATTTTGGATACTGTAACTTCAATAAAAGCAGATCAAGTGCTTTTGGTTACCTCTCCTTTTATGGAAGACATCAGAGAATATGTCTCTAATAGTTACGCCAATATAAAACATATCATCCAAGAAAAATCTCTTGGCACTGGAGATGCCGTAAAAACTGCCCTAAAAGAGTTAAATAAAAAAGGAAAAACCATCATTCTTTATGGTGATACTCCTTTTATTAGTGAAAGCACAATAAATGAATTAAAAGAATCTTCTCAAGACATATTATTAGTGGGATTTCACACTAATCATCCTAAATCTTATGGAAGACTTATTACTTATGATGATGATCTTCTTGAAATAGTTGAGTTTACTGAAGCAAATGATGAACAAAAGCTTCTAACTCACTGTAATTCAGGTATTGTAGCTATCAAGAATGAATATTTGCATAAACTTATTCCATTAATTAAAAATAAAAATGCTAAAGGAGAATTTTATCTTACGGACATAATAAAATTAGCTAATTATCATGATATTCCTTGTCAGGTTTATAATGTAGAAAGAGAAGAGGTAATTGGAATAAATACTAGAGAAGATTTAAGCCTTGCAGAAGAAATAATGCAAAATAAAATAAAAACACGCTTAATGAATCAAGGCGTAACCATTATTAACCCATTTACTTCTTATATAGCTTACGATTTTAAAGCTGGAAATGATGTTACGATTTTTCCAAATATATTTATAGGTAATAATGTATCAGTTGGAAATAATGTTGAAATTCATTCATTTAGTCACTTAGATGGAGTTACCGTTGAAGACAATGTAAAAATAGGTCCTTTTGCAAGAATTCGCCCACAAACTTATTTATCTAAAGATGTAAAAATTGGAAATTTTGTTGAAGTAAAAAATAGCAAAATTGGAGCAGAATCTAAAATAAATCATTTAAGTTACATTGGAGATAGTGAAATTGGTTGGGAGACAAATATTGGAGCCGGAAGCATCACTTGCAATTACGATGGAATTAAGAAGAAGTCCAAAACCTCTATAGGCAATCAAGTTGCTATTGGATCTAATGTTTGTTTAGTTGCCCCTGTTTCAATTGCAGATAGAGCATATATAGCAGCTGGAAGCGTTATTACTAAAGATGTGGATGAAGATGATTTAGCATTTGGCAGAGCTAAGCAAGTAACTTTAAAAGAAAAAGCTATCTCCTTAAGAAATAAGCATGGACAGTAAGCTCATACTCATTGGTAGGCTTAACAAACCTCATGGAATTAAGGGGCAAGCAAAGTTAACTTCTTATACTGAAGAACCTAAAAATATATTTAGCTATCCTTATCTTTTAGATGAAAAATTAAATAAATACATTATTAAATTTCATTCTCAAAAAGAGAATAATTTTATTATATCATTTAATGACAATATCTCTAGAAATCTTGCAGAAGAAATATCTGGAACTAATTTATACATAACTAGAGATATGTTACCAAAGCCTCTAGATAATGAATATTACCATGCTGATTTAATAGGATCAGAGATTCTTAGTCCAGAAGGAGTGAAAAAAGGAAAACTTATCGCTATTCATAATTTTGGTGCTGGAGATATATTAGAGATGCAAATTGATGATAGTAGTAAAACTATCTTCTTACCCTTTGAAGATGAGTTTATTTTAAGAGTGGATATAACTAAGAAATTTGTTATTTTTAATTTTAATAAAGCTGGAATAACAACATAATAAGTTTGGCGTCATCTTAGAGCAACCCCCGTCATCCTGAGCCTTTAGGGAAGGATCCAAAGTAACCTCGTCATTCTGAAGCTTAGGCTTAAAGAATCTCAGGAGAGTTTGAGACCTGATTTTCTGGATGTTTCGCTTCGCTCAACATGACGAGTACATTCGTCATCCTGAATGAAATGAAGGATCCAGTAATGATGTAACCTGCGGTTAGTTTTTTGTTCTGGATTCACCTGCGCTTCAGTATGACGACTGCATAACCTAGCTACAAATATATGTGGAGTGGTTAGTCATAAAATTAACCAATAATTAAAACTTGAATCCTATAATTAAGGCAGACTATTTTATAGGGTTAAAAATTATGAAGAGTAGTAATCCATTTGACAGCCCATATGATGCAGATTTTTTTAAAAAGAAAACTGACGAACAATTAGGCATAATAAATGCAGAAAATGAATATAAAAATATAATTGATTTAAATGAGCATTTAAAACTAGCCATTGCAAACAACGCTAACCCAAAAGTAATATATGCATTATTAGATAAACTAGACCCGGTTTTAAGAGAGGATTTTGAGAAGAATCATCTAGATGGTCTTGTTAGAGAAGCTGAAACTCAAAATAAAAATCAGCCTGGATTCCCTAATAATGGCAAAAACAATCTTCAAATCTTTAAAGAACTAAAGCAACAAATAGACCTAAGAAATGAACTCAATGGTTTGTGGAATAATAATAATAATAATAATGCCAAGATAAATAATATAAAGAATTTAAAAGATGATGATCCATTAAACTTAGCTATAAACAGATATAATAATTTATTAACTAATAAAAATAGTAATGCCGCAAAATTACTGCAAGAAGCAAAGGAAAATGTTAAGGAACTAGCAAAAAAACATTTAGAAGCACTTGAAAAACAACAACGCGAGGCAAGGATAGAAAGGCTTCAACAAGCCATAAAAAGAGCTACAAAACAAGTAGACGAATGGGAAGAAATTGTACAACATTATGAAAAACAAAAAAACAGTGCAGAAGAAACAGATAAAAAAACTCAAAAAAGAACTTTTGGTGTTTTAAAACCAATAGCTGATATTCAAAAGGAAGCTTTAGAAAAAAGAGTGCAAGCTAATACTGAGCACGAAACGGGTCAGGCAAAGTTAACAGAACGCAAGAGAGTACTTACAAATCTTCAAAATAGGCTTAAAGCTGAAGAAGCATTAGGAAAACAAGATAATCTTCCAACAGCAATCACAGATCAAAAGAGTAAAAAATATGTAGAGTTTAGTAATAATGTAGAAGAGTACCATGATAGATATAGCGGTGTAATTATAAACACCGGTGATAATAACCCGGATCTTAATATTACGCCTTTGAGGGTTAATAATAACCTGAATCAAGGTATACATGCTTCACGAAGATATAGCGATAATAATTCTGACGATGGTGATACTGATTCTGAGATAAGCTCAAATAATTTAATACCTGCACGCATTATACAAAACAATAATAATGAGTTCGAAGATGATGATGAAGAGATAAATGTAAATAACATTCATAGAACCACCAGTAGCAACACTGCATTTATACCACCAATAGCTGTGCCTCCTTCTCATCCAGTAGAGCTATATAGCGATTTATGCAAGAAATCCTTAAGCGGAGAACCAGTAGGTACTGAAAATACCATGCATTTTAAAGAGGCCGGACCCAATAAAGGTTTCGTTGAAGAAACATATGAGGAAGGTAAAGGCTTTAAATATAAAGTAAAAAAGAATGATACCGATCTTCCAGGCAGAATCTACTCTATGAAAGTACCAAGAGTTGATGAAGATGGTAACCATATAGATAATGCATTTGATGAAATGGTTTTTAATAAAGAAGGAAAATTAATTGCTTATAGAGAATCTGATCAAGGCAAAAGCCAGCTGAACCAAGAATGGTTAAATAAAAAGCTTCAGGATTTATCAAAAGAACATAATCAAAAAAAATCAAGAAGCTCTGGAGCAAAGATGAATGTTGGTGATGATGGTCGTAACTTAAATAATAATATAATTATCAATAATGACTTACCCAACGATAATAATAACTACTACCATAGTTTAAGTACTAATAACTATTATAACCCACCAAATTTAAGAGACGATAATGATGTTTTATATCGAAACTTAGAGGTTGCGCGGAAAAGAACTCAAAACCTGAATCAAGAATTAAACCGCCACACAGAACTGTATAATAATGAAATTTATAACAACAATAACAACAACAACAGCATCCCCTACGACAGCAGCAGCATCTCCGACGACGACGAATACGACTACGAATACGACTACGAATACAATAATAACATCATCAACAATAATAATAACATCATCAACAATAATAATAACATCATCAACAGCAGCATCACCAATAACAATAACAACAGCACCAACAACAATAATAACAACAACGACTACGAATACAATATTACTTATGTTAATACTAAAGATACATATGGACGTACCGCATTGGACTTGGCTGCTATAGGAAGACATACAAAAATTATGAAAGCACTTTTAGAGGCTCCAGGCATTACTGCAGAGACTATTCAATCTGCTCAGCGGCTAACAATAGAAGAAAACCCAGATATTTCTCGTGCATTAGCAAGTAGGCTGAAATTGAAGCTTAACAACAATGACATCATCAACAGCAGCAGCATCACCAATAACAACAATAACAATAATAGATTGTCGGTCTCGTCATCATTTAGTGTTGATAATAACCTAATCAATAACGCTAATAAGGTAAAAAATTCGACCATCATCTATAATAGTGGTAATGGCGGTAATAATCAGCACCGATGAAACATCTAGAATAAAAAAACTTAACCGCAGGTTACATTATTCCTGGATCCTTCGTTTAAGCTCAGGATGACGAGTGAAACAGCCTCTAAGATGACTATAGTCATACTGAAGCGTAGCTGAAGTATCCAGAGATCCTTCATATATGAGGTAGCTCTGCATTGACTGCAGAAATAGCTTGATTTATCGGCAATTTATCGGCATCATATACTATATATTCAATGCCGATAAATTGCTGATATTATGCCGATAAAATTTGAACCAAATTATTCTATTACTCCAAAGATAGCAAAGAATCTGATGAGAATTGAAGCAATCTAGAATAAAAAACTTTATACTAATTGAGATAAAAAGCTGCTCATGGGAAAAATTTTAGGTGAGTTTAATTCTCTAAAATCTTGCTCAATAAAAGGTAAATTAGCGCTAAGTTGCAATGCGTATTTAGCATTAATTTGTTTTTGAAAATGAATCAAATTCTTATTAAGAGAATGATTATCAGAATTTTTAACCTCTATCATTATCCATGGTTTATTATTTGAAGTTACTAGAAAGTCTACTTCACGTTTCTCTTTATCTCTAAGAAAAAATAAATCATACTTGCCAAAACCTGCATCATTCCAAAAATTCACAGCTTTATAGAGATGGCAGGCAACAAAATTCTCTAACCTTGCGCCACGATCCTCTATAATAGACCAATCCATAAGATAAATTTTAGGTTCTTTTAATAGACTTCTAGCAACATTATTGCTCCATGGTTTTAAAGAAAAGCAATAGTAAAAAGACTCTAATGTAGATATCCATCTTCTAATTGTAGTATCGGTTACTCTTACTTTATTTGCAAGATTCGTATAAGATACTAATTGACCTGTTTGATATTTAAGCAAGTCAGCCAATACCTCTAACTGAGAGAGTTCTTGAATTTTGGCTAAATCCATTATATCTTCCTTGATGAGCTGTTGGAATCGCATATTTTGCCATCTATTATGGAATTTCTTATCTTGCTTAATAAAGCTCTCTGGAAATCCTCCAAATTCCATTAAATTTTCTAATAACTCATTATTAATTTTAGTAGGAAGAGAGATTGGTTCTTTTGTGTTAACTACCCCAGTAATTTCTGCAACAGATAGAGGGCATATTCTATAAAGAAAATAACGTCCCATCAGGCTATCCCCGCCCTTTCTGTATACATCAAGTTTAGCGCTACCAGTTACAATAATATGCGAAGTTGCTTTATATTCATCAACAAAGCCTTTTAGTAAAGTTTTCCAATTTTTATATTTATGAATTTCATCAAGAATTATAAAAGGTTTAATACCAACAATTGTATTAATTGGTAACCCATCTATAATTGACTTATTGCCTGATAATAGAATTTTTCGATTGTCTATATTATCCCAATTCAAATATCTGTAATATTTAGATTCATGCACTGCATTCCGTGCAATAGTAGTTTTTCCAACTTGCCTTGGTCCAGCTAAAAAAGCCATCTGCTCATATTTAAGCAAATGCTCTTCTAAAAGAAAATCATATATTCTTTTCATAATACCCCCTATATTATGACTATAATATATATGCATAACGGAATAGTCAAGACTATTTCGTTATATGTAATGAATTGGTCAAACAAACTTTAAAGTATAAGTTAGCAAATATATTAGATCCTTCGTTTCACTCAGGATGACGGAGTCGTCATACTTCAGCTACGCTTCAGTATCCAGAGATCCTTCATATATGAGGTAGCTCTGCATTGACTGCAGAAATAGCTTGATTTATCGGCAATTTATCGGCATCATATACTATATATTCAATGCCGATAAATTGCTGATATTATGCCGATAAAATTTGAACCAAATTATTCTATTACTCCAAAGATAGCAAAGAATCTGATGAGAATTGAAGCAGCAAAAGAAAAAATATTAAATTTACCTTTAACTCCAACAGTCTTATCTTCATTACGTGAAACCGCTAGACTTTACACTACGCATTATTCAACCATGATAGAAGGGAATGCGCTTTCTCCACAGCAGGTTGAGGAAGTATTAAAGCATCAAGGACATTTTCCTGGTAGGGAACGTGATGAACATGAAGTAAAGGGCTATTACGCTTCTTTAAGTCAAGTAGAGCAATGGGTAGCAAAATTTTCTCCTATTACTGAAAATATCATAAAAACTATACATGCCTTAGTAATGAGTGATGGGAAAATAAAAGCTAAGCCTACAGAATATCGTGATGGTCAAAATGTCATTAGAGATAGTAGAACCAGAAGTATTATTTATATGCCTCCTGAAGCTAAAGACGTCCCAAGATTAATGAAGAGTATAGTAAATTGGATAGCACAAAACCAAGATTTACCTTCTCCAATTATCGCCGCTATTTCTCATTACCAATTCGCAACAATTCATCCATATTATGACGGTAATGGACGCACTGCTAGATTACTAACAACAATGATTTTACACTTAGGTGGGTATGACCTAAAAGGTCTTTATTCTTTAGAAGAATATTATGCTCGCAACCTTGGAACTTATTATGAAGCTATCAGTGCAGGAGATTTTCATAATTATTATATGGGTAGAGCAGAAGCAGATATTACTAAATGGGTGAACTATTTTATCGAAGGTATGGTATTTTCATTTGAAAATGTTTTAAAGCAAATGACTTCAGAAGCCAACAATGGCTCTAAAGACCAAAGTCAATTACTTAAAGAATTAGATCCCAAACAACGCAAGGTTTTAGCACTTTTCCAAGAATTTCAGTTAGTTACCAGTAAACAAGTTGGAGAATTGTTTGGATTTAAGTCACGTACTAGTACTAAAATTTGTAGCGACTGGGTTGATATTGGATTTTTAGAAATAGCTGATTTTTCTAATAAAGGACGTAAGTACAGGTTAGCTGAATATTTTCAAGAGTTAATAGATAATACCAATTCCAGCCTATAGACTCTAAAATTAAGATTTTGTTTCCAGTCTAATTCTTTCTAAAAAAGATATATGCATAACGGAATAGTCAAGTCTATTTCGTTATATGTAATGAATTGGTCAGGTAAACTTTAAGTATAGGTTAGCAAATATATTAGATCCTTCGGCCATACTCTAATCTTATTCTTTCCAAGCTCAAATCCTCAAGGCTAATGGGCTTATCTTTTAAAGCATCTTTATCAGGATTATTGAGTCTTGCTTTTGTTGCAATTTTTAATAAATAATCTGATGCTGCTAGAATTTCTCTTTCTTGCTTGCTTAAATGTTTCAAATCTAATTTTCTAATTTTTCTAGCTGAAATACTAAGGTCTACTTTCATTTCATCATCAAACCAAATTATAAAACCATAACTTCCTAGAGCCTCAATTAACCATTGCCCTTTTTTTAGAGTGATTATTTCTCCACTGGGAAGTGAGAAACTACACGCTTCTTTGAGCCTATCTTCAGGCTTACCAATAAAATGAATTACGCATTCATTTGGTTGAATATTTATATCATCTAAGGCTTTTACGATGCTGGGCCCCCATTTACTCATATCAGCAACATCAAGAATTGCTAGAAAAATAACTTCTTCATTTGGAAAAACTGTTTTAAATTGCTCAATTTGCTGATCTACAGTTAAAGGATTGGTATATGGATCAAAAAGAGCATCTCCTCCAGTGTTAGTCGATCCAATTACATATATTAATTGAATCCCCCTAATTGATAAAATTCTCTCTAGGCTTTTTTTATGCCCAATATGCATTGGCTGTCTTTTTCCAATAGAGATAATATATTTTATATCTGAGTCTAAAATTTGTTTTAAACTATGAAAATATTCAGGCATTTAATAAAAATAAGAATTATAAGTTTGATCAACAAGCTCTTCTATAATTTCTTTTGTTGATTGAGTTTTAGAAACCATTCCAACACTCTGACCAGCCATAACAGAACCATACTCAATATCACCATCAATTACAGCCCTTCTTAAGGCTCCAGCCCAGAATTTCTCTATCTTAAGCTGAGCCTCCTCTTTAGAAAGCTTGCCATCATTATATTCATCTATAGCATTTCTTTGCGCTTTTAAAAATTCGTCAGTCCCTTTATTCGCAAGAGCTCTAACTGGAATCACTGGAAAGTTTGAATCTAATTGTATTGAAGTTATTGTATCTCTTGCTTGAGACTTGAGAAAAATATTTTTAAAATTTTCATGAGCAATTGATTCATTGGCGCAAACAAACCTAGTACCTAATTGACATCCAGCAGCCCCCATTTTTAGAAACTGCGCAATCATTTCCCCTCTTCCAATGCCACCAGCAACAAAAATAGGTATTTCATCTTTTAGTATAGGAAGAATTTCCTGCGCAAGAACAGTTGTTGAAACTGGACCAATATGTCCACCTGCTTCCATTCCTTCAATAACTATACCATCCACTCTCATTTTAATTAGTTTCTTTGCGATAACTAAAGCAGGAGCAAAAGCAATAACCTTTATATTCGCTTGTTTTAATGCATCTATCATATAAGATTTTGGCAATCCACCAGCCAATACTACATGAGTTACATTATTTTTTTTACATATTTCAATTAATTCATCAAGCTCAGGATGCATTGTAATTAAGTTAACTCCAAAAGGATTAGAAGTTAATCTTTGCGTAGCTTTAATTTCTTTCTCTAAAAGATCCGCATTCATAGCACCACAAGCAAGAACTCCAAAGCCACCAGCATTAGAAATAGCAGCTACTAAATTATGCTCAGAAACCCAAGACATTGCTCCACCAAGGATAGCATATTTTGAGCCTAATAATTCTTGTCCTTTTTTCCAAATAATTGATTTATTTTCCATAATTCTCTTTATTTTTAAAATTTAATCAAAATTACATGCAGAATGCAGATATCTAACTGCATCAAATTTATCTTCTTCTTTTACCGCAAAACTAATCTTCATATAATTTTCTTCCATTGACAATACTTCAATAGATTCTTTCAGAAGCGTTTGTTTAAAAAATTCTGATAAGTTTTTATCTCTTATATTTGTACCAATTATTGTAACTTTAGCAATATTTAAATGATCTTGAAGTTTATTTATTGAAATTCCTGTTATTTTATGGGAATTTGCTTCATTAGAAATAATTGAACCAGGATTATTTGTAAAACTTGATAATACTTGTAATTTTACATTATAATGTTTAGCCCATTGTACAGATTTCGTTTGTAACACTTTTGCGCCAGCGGATGCTAATTCTATCATCTCATCATAATTTATATTATCAATTTTTTTAGCCTTTGCTACAATCCTAGGATCGGCAGTAAAAACCCCCTCAACATCAGTATAAATATCACACTTCAATGCTTTAAGCTCACCCGCCAAAATAATGGCGCTAGTATCAGACCCCCCTCTTCCCAAAGTGCTAATTCTATTGCTATTCGTAATCCCTTGAAACCCAGTAACAACTGCAACCTGATAACCTTGCTTGAAAGAGCTAACTAAAGCAGAATAATCAACTTTAGCTATATTTCCATTCTCAATATCTTCATCAGTAAATATTCCGGCTTGCCATCCAAGCCATGACCTAGCCTTTAAACCAGCTTGTTGTAATAATAAAGCAAATAAACCAGCTGAAACTTGCTCACCTGTGGTTATAATATTTGCGTATTCATACAAGCTATCAATATTATGAGTATCTATTATTTCATGGGTTAAGCTTACTAAATTATCAGTAACTCCAGCCATTGCAGAAACCACCACAATCACCTGATGATTCTGCTTAACCTCCTCAATAACTTTTGCAACAGCATTACCCATTAGCTTGGTATTTGCTAAAGATGTGCCACCAAATTTTAATACTACCAAGCTCATTTTAGTTTATAACTTTACACTTGCTTTAAATAATTCACCTTCTGTATATACCATATCTTCGGTATTTTTTACAGAAATTTTTAAGGATTTTGTAACATTAGCTAAATCATCGGTAATTAAATCAAGATCTAGATCAAGTTTGTTATTATAAATATAAAGCTCTTGAATAGGAAAACTCACGGAAACTTGCTTTTCAGCTTTTACTTTACGTATCAATTCTAGAATATTTACTAAAGCATCTCCAAGCTGTTCACTTCCTTCATTAAAAGTGAATTCTTCCTTTTTTGGCCAGGTTCCTCTTTGGGAAATTAAAGCATCTCCATACATATGTGAATATATTTCCTCCGTAACATGAGGTAAGAAAGGAGAGAATAATTTAAGCAGAATTTGCATGCAATGATACATTGTAAGTAAAGCGCTCACCTGCCCTTCTTTATCACTCGAACTCTCATTATAACTTCTAGTCTTAACTATCTCTATATAATTATCGCAATATATATTCCAAAAGAAATCTTCAATAGCAACCCTAGCATTACAATATTCAAATTTATTTAGTTCATTAGTCGCTTTATCAAAAGTCTTAGTTAATTTAGTTATTAACCAGAGGTCCACGGGCTTAAAGATTAACTTCTTTTCTACATCTTCTTTAACAGTGGACGGTTTCACTTTAAGATTAGTAATTTGTAATTCAGTAAATTTAGCAGCATTCCATAATTTATTTATAAGTTTTTGCCCTAATTTAAATACATCCTCAGAATATGCTATATCTGCTCCTAACTTAGAATTAGACGCCCAATAACGAACGATATCGGCTCCCTTCTCTTCTATCAAATCTACTGGAGTTACTATATTTCCTTTAGATTTAGACATTTTAGTTTTATCAGCCGCCAAGCACCAACCACTTATCATTAAATTTTTCCAAGGGATGGATTTTTCATGTAGGTAAGATTTTGCGATGGTATAAAATGACCAAGTTCTTATTATCTCATGAGCCTGAGGACGTAAATCAGCTGGAAATAATTTCTCATGCCTCTCATGGTCTATAAAATATTTATCATTAATAGCTCTACTATTTAATTGCGGAGAAATAGAACTTGTGGCCCAAGTATCCATAACATCATAATCAGGTTCAACTTCTTCTCGTAAATAACTTCTAGGTAAATCAACTAGAGGATTCACCGGTAAATCATCAGGATGCGCGAAAATAATTTTTCCTTCTTCCCCTGCTCGTTTAGAATACCATGCGGGGAAAGGTACGCCAAAGAATCTTTGTCTGCTTATGCACCAATCCCATTTAAGATTCTCAATCCAGTGGTCCAGCCTAATTTTCATATAACTAGGATTCCAGTTACATTTATTAACTTGCTCTAGAAGTTCATTTTTAATATCTAATAATTTAATAAACCATTGTGAAGTAACTAAAATTTCTAATGGAGCCCCGGATCTTTCTCCGCATTTTACCGTATGGGTGATTTTATGTTGATTTACTAATTTATCTCCTAAAAGTTCAAGAATTTTGATTCTAGCATCTTTCAATCGCAAACCTTTTAGCTCTTCAAACGCTACATTATCTAATTTACCATATTTATTTATGATTATTTTTAAAGGTAGATTATATGTTTGCCACCATTCCACATCTGTAGTATCGCCAAATGTACAACACATAAGAATCCCAGTCCCTTTTTCTATATCTACTTTTTCATCAGCTAAAATAGGAACTTCATCTTTGAATAATGGAGTAATAGCTTTTTTACCAATTAAATGTTTATAGCGAGAATCCTCCGGATGACAAAATACAGCAACACATGCTGGCAAAAGTTCCGGTCTTGTTGTGCTAATAACAAACTTTTCTTCATCGTCTGTAGTAAAAACTATCTCATTCATGAAGCTTTCCATCTCAACATCTATCACCTCAGCTTGCGCTAAGGCCGTTGCATCCACTGGATCCCATAGAGTTGGTTGTAATTTCCTATATGCCCTATCTTTATCTACTAAATCAAGAAAAGATAATTGAGATAATTTGGTGCATCTATCACTTATTGTTTGATATTTTTGATTCCAATCTATACTAAGAGCAATTGATTTAAATAATCGTTCAAATTCGTCTTCAGCTTCTTTAACTACATCTTTACATAAACCAATAAACTCTTCCCTTGGCATACTATTAGCCCGAACTTTCTTTACCTTTTCAACTAATCTTTCTGTAGGAAGTCCATTATCATCAAATCCAATAGGATAAAAGACTGTTAACCCTCGCATTCTTTGGAATCTTGCAATAAAATCTGCTTGAGTATAACTAAATACATGTCCCATATGCAGCATTCCAGAGACCGTAGGAGGAGGCGTATCAATTACAAAAGTTTGATCTCTAGGAAAACTTTTATCCCAGTTATAAACCTCGCTTTCTTGCCAGATTTTCTGCCATTTATGTTCGATATCTTTGTGGTTATATTTTTGTGTTAACATGGTAATTAAAGTTTTAGAATTTTAAATATTATTATAGTGGGAGAGAGTATATTTATTTAATATTTTTTTCAAGTTATTTTGCCATTAAGTGCTTATATCTATTTTGATTTAATGGAATGATAAAAGTAAAAGTTGAACCAACCTCATTAATGTTATTTTCTGCCCAGATTTCTCCATGATGAGCTTTAATAATTTCTCTACATATAGTTAAACCTAAGCCAGTCCCTCCGGCTCCAGTTTTTGTTTTACTGCTCTGGTTAAACTTATCAAATATATACTCTAACTGATCTTCTGGTATGCCAATACCTTGATCTATTATCGAAACTTTGAGCGATTGCGCTTTAATTCTAGAATCTTTTCCTTTAGCATGTTCAAGATTAATTATAATTTGGCCTTTATTAGTAAATTTAATAGAATTTGATAATAAATTTCTAAGTACTTGAGCTATTCTTTCTTGGTCAAACACCGCAATATAGCTTTGTTCTTTATCATGGTTAAGTTTTAAGGAGATGTTTTTATTTTGCATAAATAATGCTTCACATTCTTCAATAGCACCTTGGATAACGGAAACCATATCGTTCTTTTGCATACAAAGTTCCATTTTTCCAGCATCAAATTTCGATAAATCTAAAAGATTATTAATTAAAGAAAGTAACCTCAAACTATTATTATGTAATTTAACTATAAAAGAATATTTTTCATCTTTGCTTAAAGCATCCCAATCATGTACCAAAAAATCTATATAATTCATTATACCATGAATAGGAGTTCTAATTTCATGACTCATATTTGAAAGAAACTGCACTTTCACTTGCATCACTTTCTCTAAATCTTGAGTTCTTTCAATAACTTTTTCTTCAAGATGCTCTTTTGCGAACTGAATTTTATTAAGCATATTGTTATAAGCTTCGGTTAATATTCCCAGTTCATCCTTGGAATAATGGCTAGCTCTAATATTATAGTCACCACTTTTTACGGCGTATGAAACATCAGCTAAATGAAGGATAGGCCTTGATATAGTACCTTGCAGAAATCTAGAAATTATATAAGAAGTTGATATAATAATCACTAATAACAACAAAGACATCAGAATTTCTCTTTTAACTAAATCATTTATTTTATCAAAATTTGTAACTATAGAAATAGTGCCTATTTTATGATCTTTTTCAGAAATATAATTAGAAACAATGAGATGTTTTCCAATAATTTTATCGTTTACGAATTCGTATTTTCCTCTTGCAAACTTAATATCAGAACAATTTTTACTCCTATTTTTTTCATTTATAAATGATACATATTCAGCGTTACCATTCTTAAATAAAGCCACACAGGCTTGAACGATAGATTGCCTATTCTTAAGCGTTTCAAGTGACTTATGAATTTGCTTTAAGTCTCGTTCTATAATATACTCTGAAAGTTCCTCTGAGAAAATCTTACTAATCAGAATCGTATCTTCAACTAAATCCTTTCTTTCAGACACAGCATCAAAAACTATAAAAACAGTACAGGTTATCATGGCCGCAAAAATACTAGTTATCATACTTAAAGTAATTAGTTTTTGCTTAATTGATAGATTATTGACAATTTTTTGTAATTTCGACATATATTTCTGCGTAGAAAACTTTATAGTGTTTCAAAAAATATATACTAAAAGTTATAAATTTAAAATTATTTCTTGACCTTTTTCTGCAAGTTTGGTAAACCTCCTCTTGGATAGATGTCCGAGCGGTTTAAGGAACCGGTCTTGAAAACCGGCGTACGTTTGCGCGTACCGTGGGTTCGAATCCCACTCTATCCGCCATTTTTAATGGCACAAACTCAATCTCCGCTCGTTTTTATCAATTTCGGTTTTTGCTCTCAAAAGCCCAGTATCTGTGCGGTTTTGCGCCTCAAAAAAACAAAATCAGCAGTTTACTTTTAGGCCCAGAAATCATCCAAATTTGACTGATTTTTACCCCAAAATCTCCCCAATTTTGTCTCCAATCTCCGTTTCATGTATACCTTTTTAAAAAAGGTAAGCATAGGAAAACCCTTTGATCCTAAATTATTGGGAATATAGGAATATCTCTTGAGCTGGCCCTCTGATCAAGGAGATTTGGAAACTTTGACGCGAAATCTAAAAATATTTAATACCACAATGGAAGAAGTAACTGATAACAATAATTCAGTTAAAGAAGAAAACATTTCAGAAACAATTTTAACAACAAAATATCTAGGAGTTGATTCCGCTTGTTTAGATTAGAATTATTGCTATTTTCTCTCCTTTAAGCTTTTACAGTTTTGCTTAACAAAATGACATCTCCGCTTAGATTTACCCATTTCGATTTTGGTGCTCTAGACCATAGTATCTGCGGTATTTCATGCTTCAAAAAAGCGAAATAACTATCGAACCTTTTTACCTAAAAATCGTCTAAAATCGATCATTTTTTATAATAAACAATATTCTTTATTTTGATAAATCTCTTTGAAACCAATCTTTAAATATAATGACAATCCTTCATTAGAAGATTCAAGACAAACCATTTTACAACCAAATTTTTGCGCTTCTCTCATAGCAAATATAGTTACAGCCCTTCCAAAGCCTTGTCGCAGGAAATCATCGCATGTAGCAACATTATCAATTCTAGCTCCATATTTGCTTATAGATAATGTAGCGCAAGAAATGGGCTTCTCATCTTTATATACAACATAATGATGAAAGGCCTCCGCTCCGCCAAAGGGAACATTCTCAACTCTATCAAAATAGCCAGATTGCTCATTCTTATCGACCTTGAATCCTTCATCTTCAGGAATTCTCCACTCCATTAAGCCTTTTTCATCAAGCACTTCTCTGATATAAGCTTGCTTTAAGTCTAGTTCTGGCAAGTCTCTAGTTAAATCATACCACATTACTGGGTAACTACCAGCTTCTTTAAACCCTTGCGAAAGAAGTAATTTTATGGTGCTTTTTGCGTCATAAATAGGATTCAAAATCCAGAGCCACGAAACATCATGAGTTTTAAAAAAATCAATAACTTCTTTGACATTCTCTAGTGTTACATTAGCACCAGTATTAATAACTCCATTTAAATAATCAGCCTTAAGTTCCGTTGTCCAACCAAATAGACCATTTTTATGGTAAACATCAGTTGCCATTGATCGCCAGAAGAACTCTTGAGTACCAATAATATTAATAATTAACTGATTACTATTTTCCATATAAATATACAGTCTCTGGATATAATTTATCGCCAACTTCTGTTATAATTTGACCCGTTACTTCAAACCCTAGTTTTTCGTAGAATTTGCGTGCTGGAAAATTCACTTCTAAAGTAGTGACAATAAAAGGAGTTAGATTAACTTCTTGAAGATGCCTCATCGCTTTAAGACTTAAAGTTTTGCCAATACCATGGCCTTTATATTCTGGTAAAACATAAAGGGAATAAATTTCACCTGGTGAAAATTGAGGACGTCTTGATTCGCCATAATCACAAAATCCAATAATTGTATTTTGAATCATAGCTACTATCGAATATCTGTTTGGTAAATTAAACCAGCTTAGTCTTTGCTTCAACCTATCTTCTAAACTCAAATTATCAAGAAGATCTTTAGGAAAAATATCTTTATAAGCATCTTTCCAGCAGGTAATAGCTATAGAAGTGATGCTCTCATTATCTTGCGATTCTGCCTTTCTAATTAACGCTTCCATATATCGCCTTTTTTTCGTTTTTGTGATATGCCCAGTAACGATCACCATATGACCAATGCCAATATTCTTGCGCGTAATTTACAAAACCTACTTGCACTAGAGCCTTGCTCATTATCTTCCTGTTTTCTTGGGGCTCGTCTGAAATTAGGTTTGAATTAGTCTTCGAAATGGAGCCATCAACATCTTCCATCCAATCAGCTATTTTAATTCCCATATCAATAATTTGCTTATTTGAATCAATTAAATAAATATCGAAAGCACCTCCTGTTGAATGTGGAGGAATATTAATTGATCCATCAAGATTAGTTACAGGTGAAACCATTTTTGTGGTTTCTACAAAAAGATCTTGGTAATTTAATTCAGGGTATAAATTTTTTATTTTCTGATAACGATCATTGAAGAGTTTTGCTTGTAAGCCTAGGCTTCTATAGCCTTCATATATACAGAACTTTAAGTCATTAGGTAGCATGTTTTGTGCTTCTACTAGCTTATCATAAACAGTTTTACGCAAATAAGTGTAATCGGTATTATTAGGAATCTCTGGCGAAGGACCAAAGGCAATTATATTTTGCTCTCTTAGATCAACTAAGGGATCATTATTTTCTAGAATTGGAATGTTTAATACACCAATATCATTAATTGCTATAAAATCCTCCATAGTGTTAAACTCAAAAATAACTCGTTTTGGTTGATCTTTATCATAATCAATAGTTTTTATTTCTTCTAGGTAATTGTTATTAGTTAGATAAGAAATATTCTTACGCCAAAAAGCTAAAGCAGGTAGGTTTTCAGGAATTACTGATACTTCCCATTTTCCTGGATGCATTATCCAGATCTTTTTAGCAACTTCACTTGCTACTCCTTTCCCTTGGAATTTAGCAAGAATAAAGAATTCACCCATATTCCAATCAATATTATTAGATGTTGAGTGTTTGTCTAACAAAACAAAACCAACTAATTCACCATCTTTAAGCCTCAATAGATAGGCTTTCTTATCAGCGTCTTCAAAATATTTCTTTAAATCAAAGCATTCATATAAACCATCTTTACCAATAGCCCAATCTTTTGAAATAAAACCGCAATAGCGCGATATATCATAAACATAAAACCTAGCCATATTTTGAATGCTAAGATAATCGGTGATAGTTGCTGGGATAATTTTTATTTCATGGTTATAATTCATCATTCTCAGCGCTCATCCCCAATAATGTATTGTTAGTCTCCATATTTGATTCTTCTAATACTGTTGAAGAAGTAACCGTTTTATTCATATTTTGGCTAATCATTACTAATTCAGATTGATCTTCTCCATAATGCTCTATTTGGCTAAAACTCATGTATTCTGGCATTCTGGTTTGATAAAACAACGGGCTTAAAACTAGGTATTCTGCAGAAATATTTTTATTAGCTGAAATAGATTCCATATTTTCATTTTTCCAATCCTGCCAATATATCTTCACGAAATCATATAATTTAATATCAAATTGGTTTTTATGAGCTAACTCTTCGCATATAGTAGCATTATCACGAGTTAAAATTTTCATTCCAGAGATCTGTCCTTTAGAGTAAGCAATATTTTGATAATCAAAATGCTTTGCTAAAATACTCATCAGTATCTCAACTTCTTCTGTGGGAATTGTTAAGGTAATCTGGTTTAATATATTTTGCTTTGCCGCATTAAAAGTGTCTTCATTACATTCTCCTACCATATATTCTTCACCAGCTAAGAATCTTGTTTGAATATTATCAATAGTTTGGGTCAGAAGAAAAGATTCTACCTCTTCTTGTTTGATATAATTACGTTGATAAAGATAATTTGCTAGGGATAATTCTCTATCAATTGGATCTCTTACCAGAGTTACATAATTAACTGTAGTCTTAAAATAGTCAATTTCATGTTGGATAGTAGGTAATGGCATATGGCCACTAATAAATTTAATATCTCTATTGCTACAATCAAATCTTTCTGGGTCAGAATAAATACTGCTTAATCCACCTATTGATCCTTCAACAAATAAGTTAGGTGAAACTCCTTCTTTTGCAGGAACTCTGGCTCTTTCTTCAATAAAACCAGAATTTTGAGCTAATGCTTTTATCATATAATCAATGTTAGTACCTGCAGTTTTAGATTGATGAAGAAAAACTATAGGCATTTGTTTAGCTAATATTTCATGTTTTAAAGTAACCTTAGGTAATATTTGTAATTTTGAGCTAGAAAAAGATAAATCATTCCGTCTTGTAATATTATAATTTGTCATATTTTATACTCTAAAATTTAAGTTATTTAATTTAAAAAACTAGGTGCTTTCTTATTATTTTCTCAACAAAATATTGATTGAAATTAGGACAAAACCTTGGATAAGTTCTGTTCAAGCCATAAGACCATTTTTCTAATAAATCTTCAGCATAATCAAACATTTCATCAATGATGAATTTTTCTATATATTTATCCTCATTATGAATTCCAATGCCTCCATCATATAATTCTTTAGAAGGAAGCCTAATCACGATATGATCACATTCACTTCTATCTAAAGTCATCACAAAGCAAATATGGCATTTATTTTGAGGAAATATAGAATTCCACTCATTATAAAAAATTTTAGCAAATATACCGCAAGGACCATAATTTATACTAGGAATATTACCTTGAAATCCATATTCTTGGTTGATTTCGTTTTTAATATTCTCTAGAGCTTCCTTGTATTTTAAATTCATATACTACCAACATACCATCTTGAGGCACAACTCAAGCCATTTAGCTTGAGTTTCTTCGGCACCTTCAGCATATTTCCAGAATTGCAGCTCAGCTTGTTCATAATTTTTACGTTTTTGATAAGACAAGTTTACTATTGATACTATATCATTTTTTGTGGCTAAAAATATATCCATTACCATACAACTATTTTCTCTTAGATTTTTTATTTCTAGCAACTGCTGAGCTCTTATTATACCAGTCTTTAATTAAATCACTATCCTCAATAATTTCCGCAGGAACATACCAATAACTCATTGAAAAAGTTTTATTACCTCTCTGGTATGTAAATGGATATGAACCAGACCTCTTATATTCTTCAGCTAGAGTTTCATCTGCTTTAAAATATAATTCGTCATCAGCGATAATGGCAAAAAATATCTTGTCTGAGTATAAACCATAACCACCAAACATCTCACGTGATTTGATATTACCAAAATTAGATAAGATATCTAATATATACTCAACGAAACTATTCATTAGATCCTCTTCATAACTCTATTTCTATTTTTATATGAATAATCTAATGAATATTATAATAAGAAGCTAAACCAAGTCTAGATTATAATTGAACATTTTTCTGAACAAGGTTGATTTCTTGGATGATTTTTTGATTAATATTGTTTCTACTGAGTTCTATAGCAACTTGAACAGCATTAGCAAAAGCTAAAGAATCAGCACCACCATGGCTCTTCACAACAACTCCATTTAAACCCACTAACATGGCTCCATTATAATATCGCCCATCAATTTTTTTGAAGGTTTGTTTGAGAGATTTTTTAACTAATAAATAACCAAGTTTCGAAAATATACTACTTTCAAAAGCTTTCTTTAATAATGTCCTACAAAGATATGCCGTTCCCTCCGCCATCTTAATGGCCACATTACCGGAAAATCCTTCCGCCACCACTACATCAACTTTACCGCGCACAATATCATCAGCTTCTATAAAACCATGATAATTTAAGCAATCTTGCTGCCCAAGAATCTGCGCGGCTGATTTTACTACTTCATTTCCTTTTATATCTTCGGAACCAATATTTAATAAACCAATTAATGGCTTGGGCTTCTCAAGAATCACTTTTGCAAAAGCATCACCCATAATAGCAAATTGCACTAAATTATTTGCTTCGCATTCAGCATTAGCCCCCAAATCAAGAGCCACTACTTTATGATCAACTGTTGGAACAAGACCTATTATTGCCGGCCTATCAATTCCAGGTAAAGTCCGTAATGCAACTTTTGCAATAGCCATAAGCGCGCCAGTATTCCCAGAAGAGATAATTGCATGAGCTTCATTTTGTTTTACAGCATTAATAGCCATTCCCATACTAGTATTTTTGCTATTTCTTAAGGCATAAGAAGGACGATCACTTGATTCCACTTTATGCTCTGAATGAATCAACTTTGAATGCTTCTCAAGCTCTGGATATTTCTTGACCAAAGGAGCAATAATATTCTTATCACCATATATTAAAAACTCTATTTTGAGTTGTTTCTTATGGAGTATATAAAGCATTAATGCTTTATGAGTTCCCTCAATTGTAGATAAGGGAGCGTAATCTCCTCCCATAGCATCTATAGCAACAATTATCTTATTATTTGACATAAGAGCTTTTGTTTTTAAAGTAAATTATTACTGTGCCGCAGCTTCTGCTGCTTTAACTTTAGGCGCTATAACCTGTCTTCCTTTATAATATCCGTCTTTCAAAGAGATATGATGTGACAAACGAAGTTCACCAGTTGTTTGATCTTCTATTACATTTGTTGTTTTTAGAGCATGATGTGAACGGCGCTGATCACGTCTAGATTTTGATGTCTTCTTCTTAGGTACTGCCATTTATAATTTCCTTTCAAAAAAATAAGTTGTTCTTGATATTTATATATCTATAATATATTTTTCAAATAAAATATAGTAAAATCTTAAACATGACCAAAGTAATTTTTTTATTCTCTCTATTATTAGTTTGCAGCTCCTGCATTAAAACTATACATACTTCTGGCCATTTATTCGAAGAAAAAGAGATTGCCGCCCTTAAAAAAATACAAAATAAAGAAGAGTTAGAAAATTTATTAGGTAGCCCAACTACAGTTTCTGAATTCGGTCAAGAAACGTGGTATTATATCACCTCAAAAAAAGAATCGATAGCTTTTTTAAAAGAAAACCTCATTGAACAAAATATTATAGCTGTTGCCTTTAAGAAAAATGGCATAGTTGATAATATTATCTATTACTCAGAAAAAGATGCTAAACATAATCATGAAATAGTTAGCGAAGTAACCATCGTCAAAGGCAATGACTCAACTACAACTCAACAATTTTTTGGTAACATCGGAAGATTCAACAAAAGCAAGAAAGAAGATAGAGCATTACCTAGAAGTGGATTCTAAATCGTTCTTAATGGCCCATAGCATTCTGATTAGTTCTATGATTTACCATCGATGTGTTGTCTAGACTAGATATACCTCCCGAATTCGTAATTACGCAATCTGGTCTTTTGGACTTCCGAGAAAAAATATGATGCGCATTATCGCAACTATAAGATGAAGCGAAGAGCTATTCTTCATGAGAGATTTTAGTGAATTTCTTGTTTAATGCTAAAACGCTATATACCCATAAACTCATCACTACAACAAAGATTATACATATCTGGTTAGTAAGGTCAGAAAGATTTGGGCTAATGGTATGGAACATAATTTGTTGCAATATGGCACCAAAAGATTTTCCGAATCTTCCACCTATTACATCAACCGCTGCCTTACCTTTAGTTCTAAATTCACGGTCTAATGGAATAAAAGCCATTTCTTTAGTAGCATCAACGAAAGTATAATTAAATGATTTAAATATGATTACTTGCATTGAACCGAAAAGAATAGTTACCTTTAATAAGGTTAAGTCTAAACTATTTATAAAAGGAATAAATAAATCTTTAAATATCAGTAAGGAAAAAAAGATGGCACCAGTACTACCCGCTCCCACAGGAGTGCATAAAGCTGCAATCACCCATTTAAATCTTCTTAAGATATAATTACCGAATAACATAACTATTATACTTGTGCAACCAAAGTAAATATGAAACTTACCCATAAAAGCACTATAGCTACTATTGGTTACATATTCTAATCTTAATTGATTTTTCCATACGCTTTCAATAAGGTTAACTCCAAATCCATAGCAAAATACTATTACCATAATCAGCCAAAGATAATGCGATGAAAAAACATACTTAAAACTTTCTTTAATGGAAAGCCTAACCTTCTCGGTTTCCACATTATGTTGCCTACTACAAAATTCAGGATTCTGTAGAACATTCTTATACATCCATCTATATAGCAACATCAACCCAAATCCGGCCATAGCAATACTTATCATCATCCCCTTCATTATATTGATCCAAGCCTCTAATGTGTTTGGATGTGAAATGAAATAATTTGATACTGAATGCTGCACTAAACCAGCCAAAATAAGACCTAATTGCCCAATTAGACCAAATAATGCATAGGTCTTCTTTGCTTCCGTTATGCTATAAACATCATTAGCAAATTGCCAAAAAAGAAGCGTTAATAACACAGTCCCACATAATTCAGACATTATGTAGAATAAAGTTACCGTCCAATTTTCTATCATTAATAGTTGATATTTAAAGTGAGGGAAGCTTTCAATTAAATGAGATAAATCTGGATGAAAATAATTCTGATATGGATTTAGAAGAAATGCATATAACAGAAAGAAACTTATAAAGAAACTAGTAATGCAATAATATAACTTATCTCTAGTTAAATTATTAGCAAGCTTAGCAAAACAGATAAAAAATATGATTGTAGCCGGAAAAACTCCATAAAATTTAATAAAACTTATTAACTCCGCTCCCAAACGAGGCACCAAAATAGAATCCTTAACCCCTCTAAGCAAACTATAAATATAAGCGGACAAAACATATAGTAATGATGTTGGTAAATATTTGTGAGTTATATAACGTTTATTTTCAGAAAGAAGATTTAATAAAGTTAAAATAGAATTTCTAACTTCGTTGGTTTTAGAGGCTACTCGATTAAGCATTATATCCTGTTTATGTTGATTTATAAAAAACCCCTTTAGACTATACAATAAAAGATTCCATCTCACAAATGAATAATTATCTAGTTTACTATTATCTTTTAAATGATTACCTTAAGAATTAATATTTTATTTAAAGAATATATCTTATGACCAATCAAAATCAGCATTTAGTTTTAATTGATGGATACGGCTTTGTATTTAGAGCTTTTCATGCGCTCCCACCATTGATTCGAGATGATGGATTAAATGTTGGAGCTATATATGGCTTTACTTCAATGTTAACCAAGATTTTACTTGAGTTTTCTTGCTCTCACTTAGCTGTAGTTCTAGATTCCGGTGGAAAAACTTTTCGCCATGATATATTTCCAGAATATAAATCACATCGCCCGCCAGCGCCAGAAGAATTAAAACCCCAATTTCCTCTAGTTAGGGAGGCCGTTGCTTCACTAAATATAGATGTATTAGAAAAACCCGGATTTGAAGCAGATGATTTAATAGCAACATATGCAAAAATGGCTAGCAACGAAGGTATAAAAGTTACAATTATTTCTTCAGACAAAGATCTGATGCAACTAATAGATGATAATATATGTATGTACGATCCTTTGAAGAATAAAATAATTAAAGATGCTCAAGTTATTGAGAAATTTGGAGTTAACCCTTCGCAAGTAGTGGATGTTTTGGCTTTAATTGGCGATAGCTCTGACTTTGTACCTGGAGTTCCTGGGATCGGGCCTAAGACAGCTGCAGAATTAATACAGAAATTTCATAGCCTTGAAGGAATCTATCAGAATCTAGATAATATATCAACTAGTAAACGCAAGGAATCTCTAATAGAGAATAAAGATCTTGCAATTTTATCACAGAAATTAGTTATTTTATGCGATCAAGTTGAAATGCAAAAATCCTTGAATGATATAAGAATAAAAATTTCTCATGTTGAACAATTTAAAGATTTTCTTCATAAACAAAATTTTAAATCCTTATACCAAAAAGCTGAAAGAATATGTAATGAATTCCATAAAAAAAATGGCCATCATCATGATGCAATCCATAGTAATATAATTATAGAATTAACAAATATATCAGACTTTGAATCCTGGCTTAAGAATAACGTCACTCATTCTGGAACTTTAAGTATTATCTTTGAAGCAGGATTACTTTGTCTCACATGTGGTTTAAGAGAGATAGTAATAATAAATTGTGAGAAACCTGGTCTATTTGGGGTTCAGATTGCTTCCGTTATTCAAACTTTATTGCCTTTTGTTAATGATTTATCAGTTGCCAAAGTAATGCATGATGTTAAGCGCATGTATCATATATTTAGTGAATATGGTGAAATTGATGAAGCAGCCTGGCAAGCTGATGATATTCAATTAATTTCATATGTTTTAAATAATGGTGTTCATTCTCATGATCTAAAAACTTTAGTTCAAACATATAATCCTTTAGAAGCGGATTTAGAGCTTAAGCAATGGCTCGCATATTCATCGCTAATTTTACTAAAATTGAGAGATCAATTTAAACTAAGAATGATTCAAGAAAAATTATTAGTATTATATGAAAGAGTAGAAAAGCCTCTTTCCTCTGTATTATTTAAAATGGAAAAAACCGGCATTAAAATTGATAAGGAAAGACTTAAGGAAATCTCAGAAGACTTCACTAAACGAAGCGAAATTATTCAAAGAGAAATATATAATTTAAGTGGTGAAGAGTTTAATGTTGCATCCCCAAAACAACTAAGCGAAGTGCTATTTAACAAGTTAGGAATAAAAAGTAAAAATTCTAAGAATAGTACAAATGCTGATGTATTAGAAGAATTAGCAGCTGAAGGGTATGAAATTGCTGATAAAATTCTATCTTGGAGACATTTAACTAAGCTAAATAATACTTATGCAAATAGTCTTGGAAATAACGTGGATAATCAAAATAGAATTCACACGAGTTTTCAAATGACAATTACCTCCACTGGAAGATTGAGTTCAGTAACTCCTAATTTACAAAATATCCCCACTAAATCTGAAGACGGTATAAAAATTAGATCAGCCTTTATAGCTAAAGAAAATTGTAAATTTATATCTGCAGATTACTCTCAAATTGAACTTAGATTGTTAGCTCATATGGCTGATATTCCTTCACTTAAACAAGCTTTTCAAGAAGGAAAAGATATTCACGCCATTACGGCAAGTGAAGTTTTTGGTATAGATCTTGTAGATGTAACACCAGAATTAAGATCGAGAGCGAAAGCTATTAATTTTGGCATTATCTATGGAATAAGCGCATTTGGTTTAGCTAATCAACTTAAAATTTCTAGGTCTGATGCAGGAAAATATATTGAAAATTACTTCAATCATTATCCTGGTATAATTCAATATATTGAAAATACTAAAAAATTTGCCAGAGAAAATGGCTTTGTAGAAACTTTATTTGGGAGAAGATGTTATATTAAATCTATCAATGATTCAAATAATGCTATTAGAAATTTTGCTGAAAGAGCTGCAGTTAACGCTCCTTTGCAAGGAACTGCATCTGATATCATTAAAAAAGCAATGATTCAACTTGATCTTGAAATAAATAATAAAAATCTGCCAGCTAATATTTTATTGCAAGTTCATGATGAATTATTAATTGAGGCCCAAGAAAAATTCGTTGATGAAGTGAAGCAAATCACAAAAAATATTATGGAATCAGTTATAAAATTATCTGTACCATTAATTGTTAAGGTAAAAGAAGCTAATAGTTGGGAGAAGCTTTAACAAAAAATTAACTTCCTTAGTGTATAAATTGCCTATAAAAGAGTTTATGATTCGGAATATTTAAGATGTCTATACCTAAAGAAGAATTAAAACAAATCGCTGAAGAAAAGTCATGGGATTTCTTAGATGATATTACTAATAAAGTATCCCCCCTTTCTAAAGAGACTCAAGAGCAAATAAAAGACAATGGAAAAATACTAAATGCTGCGGGCGTAATATATATACATGTAATTGACCTTAAGCAAATCAAAAGAGAGCTAGATGGCATTGATAAACAAACGTCTCAAGAACGAGGACTATAACTCAAATGAAAGAATATAAGCGCATTACTGTTGCATATGGGGATGGAATAGGTCCTGAAATAATGGATTCTACACTTTTAATTTTAAAAGAAGCTAAGGCCAGAATTTCTATCGATACTATCGAAGTTGGCAAGCTTATGTATGAACATGGTTTTTCTAGCGGTATTTCACCTGAAAGTTGGAAAACTATACAAAATAATAAAATTATACTTAAAAGCCCGATAACCACTCCACAAGGAGGAGGATATAAAAGCCTTAATGTAACCATGCGAAAAATGTTAGGACTTTATTCTAATGTTCGCCCATGCAGATCATACCACCCCTTTATAGCCACTAATCATCCAGAAATGGATATTGTGATCATTAGAGAAAATGAAGAAGACTTATATGCAGGTATAGAATACCGCCAAACTCATAATGTATATCAATCTATAAAGATAATAACTAGAACAGGCTCTGAAAAAATCATCCGCTTTGCCTTTGAATACGCAATAAAAAATAATCGTAAGAAAGTTACTTGTTTCAGTAAAGATAATATTATGAAATTCACTGATGGTATATTTCATAAAGTATTTGATGAAATTGCTAAAGAATATCCTGATATAATATCAGAACATTATATAATTGATATCGGCACAGCAAGGCTTGCAAATAAACCTCAAGCTTTTGATGTTGTTGTAACAAGTAATTTATATGGAGATATTATCTCTGATGTTGTAGCAGAGATTTCTGGCTCTGTAGGTCTTGCAGGCTCTGCAAACATTGGAGATGAATATGCTTTATTTGAAGCCATACATGGATCTGCTCCAGATATTGCTGGCAAAGGTATAGCTAATCCATCTGGTTTGCTAAATGCCGCTATAATGATGCTGGTGCACATAGGACAAGGAGATGTGGCGAGCAGGATTCAGAATGCTTGGTTAAAGACTATGGAAGAAGGCTTGCATACAGGTGATATATATAATGAAAAAACTAGCAAAAAAAGATTAAGCACCAAGGAATTCACAGAAGAAGTTATTTCAAGATTAGGTAAAAAACCTTTAAAATTCTCTCCTGTTAAATATTCTAATGTAAAAGAAGAAAATAATAAGAGAGTTTATGAAATTGATACAAGCGAAGACAAAATTTTAGTTGGTGTTGATATAGTAATTAATTGGAATAAAACTCGCCCAACAATTCTGGCTGATGAAATTATGAAATTAGTTGAAAAAAGTGAACTTGGATTACAAATGATTTCAGTTAAAGGACTAAAATCTTGGCCAGATGTAGGTGATATAGAGGTTAATAGCGACGAATATTGTTTAAGGTTCGCCCCCAGAAGCCAAGATAAAACAATCTCTCATTCAGTTATAGTATCACTTTTAAATAATTTAAATGAAGCTGGTTTTGATTTTGTTAGAACAAATAATCTATATATCTTTGGAAATGATAAGCTTGGTTTTTCTTTAATCCAGGGTGAATAATATTATGGGGTGGATTAAGCGGAGTTTAATTTTATCTTTAATAATTATCTTTTTTCTAGTGTATAATAAAGATCATTATAAAAACATTGGAGGTAGCGGAGCCCCTCATATGTTAGCTTTGTTAAAATGGAAGTTAACAAGAGAAAAGCCTCAATGGCCTGAATTACCAAAAATCAAACCTGATATGCCCCCTCCTAATATCCCAAAATATCTAGATAGTGATGATATTATGGTTACCGCAATAAATCATTCTAGTTTCTTAATTCAAACTGGTGATGAAAATATTTTAACTGACCCCATTTGGTCTGATTATGCCGGTCCTTTTGGAAAGTTTGGAGTTAAAAGATCTATCTATCCAGGAGTGGATATGGATGATTTACCTAGAATAGATTTTATCCTCATTTCTCATAATCATTATGATCATCTAGATGTCTCCAGCATTGAAGCTCTAGTAGAAAGATTTAATCCAATATTAATCATGGGCCTTGGGGTTAGTAAAAATATAAATTATTGCCAGATAAGAAAGGGAAATTGCTATGAACTCAATTGGTGGGAGAAAGTTCAAGTTTATGGATCAAAAAATACTTTTACATTTGTTCCAGCAAATCATTGGTCAAGTAGATATTCTTTTGACAAAGATACCAGCCTTTGGGGAGGTTTCGTTATTAACAATGGTAACGATAATATATATTTTGCTGGTGACACAGGAATTTCTGATGATCAAATATTCAAACAAATAAAAGAAGAATTTGGAAATATAAAATTATCTTTCCTGCCCATAGGCTCATATAAACCTGAATGGTTTTTCTATCCCATGCATACATCACCATTTGAAGCCATGAAGATTCTTAAGTTACTTGAAAGTGAATATGCAATACCAATGCATTATGACGTTTTTCAACTATCTGATGAGAAATATGAAGATCCATTATCAGATTTAGCTAAAGCAATGGAAAATGAACAAGTTCCAGCAGGCCAAGTGATAATAATGAAACCAGGAGATAGTGTAAAAGTACCAGATTAAAATGAAGGATCTGCTTTAGTATTAAAAAGGAGTAATTGGAGCAAAAACTAGAGCAGATCCACGTCATCAGAAAGTTTTTGTGAGTCATTAAAGGAGTAAAAAATTCATCACCTAACTGATGTTCGCATCATAAACAAGAAATTCAATATTGTCAAGAAGTAAAATTATTAACAGCTAAAAAGACTAACTAAATATTAAAGCTTATACCAAGTCCATCCTATAACTGGGCATTTAGAATTTTAGATTTGAGCATTATACGGAAATATAAAAAGCTGAGAATATCGGTTATATTTAATGCTTTTTTATTTTTGTAGAATGCCAAAAATCGAATTAATAAATGTTCAATTATAGGATGGACTTGGTATTATACATAAACATTGGCATATTTTTCTCAATCATAAGATCAAAATTATCAATAATTAAATATATTAATTCTTGAACCTTATTTTGTTCTTCTTTAGAGAAATTATCTAAAACAAAATTACTTACGTCTTTTGAATGCAAAGGTTTTCCAATACCAATCCTTACACGATAATACCCCTCTCCTATATGCTGATCTATAGACTTTATGCCATTATGACCACCCGCTCCACCACCAATTTTCATTTTAACTTTTAAAAAAGCTAAATCTAGATCATCATGAAGCACTATAATATTCTCTGTAGGAATTTTATAAAAATGCGCAAGCTTAGAAACAGAATTACCAGATAAATTCATGTATGTTTGAGGTTTAATCAAGGTAATTTTATTATGATTAATTATCTTGCTAGAAACTAATGAAGAAAATTTATTACTATAACTTGGAAAATTAAATTTCTCTGATATGGCATCTGTTAGTTTAAAACCTATATTATGTCTAGTATCTTCATAATTTTCACCAGGATTACCCAACCCTATTATTAAAATATGATTCATTTGCAATTTAACAAAAAGCTTTTTACTAATTCTTTTGCCTCATCTGCTGTTATTTCTAAATAATGTTTTTTTATATAATCATTATGTATATTATTGAAACATTGCTCTACAGAATTAGATTGATATTTACCAATTTCATGGTTCAAAATAATTGATTGAGCCTTATTATCTTTTATTTTTACTCTTGCAAATTGGCAAACAGCGCAATCTCCTAGCTCCTCTAATATAGGATTTGTTTCTTGGTTCTCACTAAAATTTAATATGAATAATTTCGGAGTTAAACTCATCTCATAAAACAGAGATTGATTCTCAATCTTAGCATTATATATGCCACCAAAACTTCTATCTCCTGCAGCATCTTTTTTAATTAACCTTAAAGTATTTTCTTTTATTATCTGATAATAATTTATAAAACTAAGTCTCTGAGCTCCAAGCATTTCCCCGTAAACCACATGACTATCTTTGATTTTTCCTAAGTATTTGTAAATTATTGAACTTGGATAATTATTATTCGCAGTATCTAAATATTTATACCCAATCATATCATTCTGAATAATATAATTTGTAATTTTTAAGTTTAAATGCTTACTACATTCCTTTAGGTCAGTATATGGTGTTAAGTTACTTTCAAGAATGCAATTAGGGTCTATTAACTTATCTTGGTATAAAAACTCTGATGGAATTTCTATCGAAACCGCTAGCGAGCTCCATAGAATTAATAGCAAACTAATTATTTTTCTTTTTAAAGAGCGCATCAACATCAGATTTTAGATCCTCATTATTATCAACTAGTCTTAACTTTGAATTATAAGCTATTAACTTTTCATCTTCAATAAAAAATGATATAGACACATCCGTAACTAAAATATTATCCGGCATTCTTTGAGTATATTCTAAGAGTTTTTTTGCAGCAGCTTGCGTAACTATATAAGATTTAGCAGAAACGATATTTCTTCTAACTTTTTTCCAATATAAATTGCGAATATATTGATCATAAATATTAAGAGAAAATCTTAAAAAACTATTATCTATTTTTCTCTTATAAGTATATGAGCTCCAGTGATCCCAAAGGTTTAAATATAATAAATCATAGTCTTTAGGGGCAAATCCCATATTCCGCTTCAAATAACTGCTAAAATCCTTAGAGAATATTAAATCATCTTCTAAAATAAGAGTGTTTTTATATTCTTTATCTATGATTTTTTTCCATGTCTTTCTACTACTGCATGTATGCCCCATTTCTCCAACACCTCTCATATGGAATTTAGACCAATCAAGCCTTACAAAGATCTCATCTCCTGGCTCTTCTTTTGAACATATAATTTTATAGTAACCCTTTAAAATAATCTGATTATCTAGAATATCCGCACCAGTCAACGCTTCTTGAGTATTAAGGTTAATAAACTCAACCTCTCTTCCATCAACAGCGGATATTCTCTCATGCTTAATGCCTAAGTTCAGTGATTTTAACTTAGAATTCATTAGAGAATATCTCTCATTGCTTCTATCAAGATTTATTACAAAGATTCTATCTATAGTTTCATTATTTGTTGTAAAAAATTGGAAACTTATATACGTAATTAAAATAGATATTATTAAATATATGACTTTCTTAATCATCCTTAATCACCAATCACCGACTTAAATTCTTCATTTCCGTAAACCAACTCTGGTTTAGATCTATACGCAATAATATCTTTATTCGTGATACATTTGCTAATTATAACATCTGCTGCAAGAAATACTCCTTCTGGTAGTGTTTTAGTGCATTCTAATAGTTTTTTAGCTCCCTTGGCTGAAACCACATAAGCTTTGGCTGAGCGAACATGTCTTCTGGCCTGTTTCCAAAAAGGATTTTTAATGAATTGATCAAAAATACTCATAATAGGTTGCAAATATTTATTTTCTATATCACTTTTATAAGCTCTACCAAAATTACCTAAATTTAAATATAAAATATCAAAATCTCTTGGTGCATTGTCCATACTCCTAGAAAATAATGATGAAAAGTTTTTTACAAAGAAAACGTCATCCTCAAGAACTAAAACATTATTATATTTATTTTCAACCACTTCTTTCCAAATTTTTCTTGAGCTACAAGCATGACCTAACTCGCCCAACGCTCTATTTTGAAATTCATTCCAAACTACTGATCCATGCATATAATCTTGAGACTCTACAGAACAAATGACTTTATAATTCCCATTCAATACTAGTTTATTAGCATATATTTCTGATCCAGTTAAAACCTCATCTGTATCTTCATTTATAATTGTTAGGCTCATTCCATCAATAGCAGAAAATCTAGTAAATTTAACAGGAAGATCTATTGAATCAAGGATTTCTTGCATTTTCTTAAGCCTATCTGCACTTCTATCTAAATTAATTAGATAAACCTTATCTAAAGATGCATATTCTACGCTTGAAAGATAATATAGTGAATATGCTGATAATATAAACAAACAAGTAAAAAATAGTTTTTTCATTATTCTAGCTCAATAAGCTCCTGATTTACGTTAACTAAATCACCAATCGCAAAATGCACCTTAATAACTTTAGACTTTTTAGGAGAATAAATAACATTCTCCATTTTCATTGCTTCAACAAGTACTAGATCTTGCCCCAACTTAACTTCATCCCCAACTTTAACTTTAATATCAACAATTTTACCAGAAATAGGGGCTAATATTACTGAATCTTGTATAGCATCATTAGATTTTACTTGCATATGTTGCTCAAGCTCTGCAACTCTTGGTAATCTAACCTTAGCAAATACAGACACCCCAGCATGATTTAAATGATATCCACTTTCGCTATAAGTAATTTTCACATTAACTGCCTTATCATCAATCATACCATGAAATAAATTATTACCTAGAAGCCAATTACTTTTGACTAATATTTTAGTATGCTCAAATCTTATAAGATACCCTTGGTCTATAGGCTTAATGTAAATAGGGAATGGTTTATCATCTATAGAAACAACCCAGCGAGTGCTTATTTGACGTTCCTTACCGCGTAATTGTCCACTTATAGACATTTCTCTGAGTGTTTCAGTTAAATGAATATAAGTTGCCGAAGCTAAGAAAACTTTTGTAATTTCAGACGTAAGATCAGCACCTAAGAAACCAGCGGGATATTCTTGTTCAATAAAGCTTGTAGAAATATCGCCAGCAGCAAACTTAGGATGCGCCATAATTGCTTCTAAGAAACTTATATTATGCGCAACACCTTTAATTATAAAGCTTCCTAAAGCTTTTTTCATATGCTCTATTGTTTCAGCTCTTGTTGGCGCGTAGGTACAAAGCTTAGCAATCATTGGGTCATAGAACATACTAACTTCATGACCTTCTTTAACACCGCTATCAACTCTAACTTGTGAGCTTTTGCTTGGCTCTTTATATTCAATAATTCTACCGCTAGAAGGTAAGAAGCCTCTGGTTGGGTCTTCTGAGCAAATTCTTGATTCTATGGCAGAACCATTAAGTTTTATATCTTCTTGAGTAAATGGAAGCTTTTCACCGCAGGCAACATTAACCATTTGCTCTACAATATCTATGCCTGTAATTAATTCAGTTACACAATGCTCTACTTGCAAACGAGTGTTCATTTCTAGAAAAAAGAAGTTTTTATTTTGATCCATAATAAATTCAACTGTACCAGCAGAAGAATATTTAACTTGTTTGCATAATGCTATCGATTGATTATACATTTCTTGTCTTGTAGCTTCGTCAATAAATGGACTCGGAGCTTCTTCAATTATTTTTTGATGATGGCGCTGAATTGAGCATTCTCTCTCACCCAAACAAACAACATTTCCAAAATCATCCGCTAAAACTTGAATTTCTATATGACGAGGATTCTCAACAAATCTCTCAATAAAAATTCTATTATCACTAAAGCTATTTCCAGCTTCACGTTTTGCTGAATTTAATGCTTCATTCAAACCTTCAGGATTTTTAACTACTCGCATACCGCGCCCGCCACCACCAGCAGCAGCTTTTATTATCACAGGAAATCCAATATCAGTAGCTATTTTCATTGCATGATCTAAGTCATTTATTTCACCCAAATATCCCGGGACAGTCGTAACTCCAGCGGTCTGGGCCATTTTTTTCGCCTCAATCTTATCACCCATCATTTTAATTGCCATATCAGATGGACCAATAAGTTTTATACCTTCTTTTTTGAGCTCTCTTGCAAAGTTAGCATTCTCTGATAAAAATCCATACCCAGGATGAACAGCCTGAGCACCAGATTTAATAGCAGCATTAACTATATGATTTATTGATAAATAGCTTTCTGTAGCTGGGGATGGTCCAATATAAATTGCTTCATCAGCATACTGAACATGTAAAGAATTTGTATCAGCCTCTGAATACACAGCTACTGATTTAATTCCCATATTTTTAAGGGTGCGCATAATACGTAAAGCAATTTCTCCACGATTAGCAACTAAAACTTTTTCAAATAACATAGACGACTCTTTTAAAACTATAATTTAATTATTCTTTTGTGGGTAATGGAGCGGGGTTATCGCTCAAACTACGCAAATATGCAATCACATCCGCAACATCTTCAGGCTTTTTAAAACCTATAAAATTCATCTTTGTGCCTGGCAAGAACTCCATAGGCTTATGTATCATATGAAATAAATCTTCATAACTCCAAACACCTCCTTTTCCAGCCAAAGCTTTAGAGTATGTGTAATCGGCTCTATGAGCCTTTTTATTATTTACAATTCCCCATAAATTAGGCCCTACTCTATTAGGTCCATTTTTTGTAAAATCATGACATACAGCGCATTTCTTAGCAAGAATCGCACCATTTTCACTATTTGCTTTAACCATTAACTCAATGATATCTACTTTAACTTCAACTGGTTGCCCAGCGGCGGCAGATAAGTTATTATCTTCACTTACAGATACAGTATAACCTCTTTTGGCATTTATATTCGGCTTATATAAAATATCCGCTAGGTTTCCAGTTACCATCCCTATCAAACCAGCAACTAAAACTGATGCTACTATTTTATTTAGCTCCAACCCAGACATTAAGCACCTATAATATTAATTAAATAAAAAATCGATTAAATTTTACAAATAAACTCAAAAAAAGCAATCTAAAAAATCATCTAATTTTTAGCCAGTCTTTCTTCTAACATTGGACGAAAGTGGCGAATTAAACCTTGGATTGGCCAAGATGCAGCCTCACCCAGCGCACAAATAGTATGCCCTTCAACTTGTTTTGTAATTTCTAAGAGCCTATCAATTTCAGAAATTTCCGCATCCCCAGCAGCCAATCTAGTCATCATCCTCCACATCCACCCAGTACCTTCTCTACATGGCGTGCATTGCCCACAAGATTCATGCATATAAAACTTACTCAATCTTGCAATTGCATATATTAAATCTGTTGTTTTATTCATAACTATTACTGCAGCTGTACCTAAGCCAGATTGAACCGATCTTAATGAATCAAAATCCATTAAAACCGTATCACAAATTTCTTTTGGAAGCATAGGAACTGAAGAACCACCCGGTATGATAGCCAACAGATTATCCCACCCACCTATTACTCCTCCAGCATGAGTTTCTATTAGCTCTTTTAATGGAATTCCCATTTCTTCTTCAACATTACAAGGTTTATTAACATGCCCCGAAATAGAGAAAATCTTGGTTCCTGTGTTATTTGGTTTTCCAAGTCCCGCGAACCATTGAGCCCCTCTTCTTAAAATTGTTGGAACTACAGCAATTGATTCAACATTATTAATAGTTGTAGGACATCCATATAACCCTGCTCCAGCTGGGAATGGTGGCTTTAATCTTGGTTGCCCTTTCTTACCTTCTAAACTTTCCATTAAAGCAGTTTCTTCGCCACAAATATAAGCCCCCGCACCTCTATGTAAATAGACATCTATATCTAAACCAGAACCACAAGCATTTTTTCCTATATTTCCGTCTGCATAAGCTTCATCTATTGCTCGTTGTAATATTCTAGCTTCATTATAAAACTCACCTCTTATATAAATATAACAAGTTTTTGCACCAATAGCGCAACTAGTAAGAACAGAGCCCTCAAGAAGTTTATGTGGTTCATTTCTAATTATTTCTCTATCTTTACAAGTTCCTGGTTCACTTTCATCGGCATTTACCAGCAGATAATGCGGTTTATTGGAATCTTTTGGCATAAAGGACCATTTCATACCAGTTGAGAAACCAGCCCCTCCTCTCCCTCTAAGACCCGAAGACTTAATTTCTTCAATTAGCCATTCTCGTCCTTTTAAAATAAGCTCCTTAGTATTACTCCAATCACCTCTAGCTCTAGATGATTTTAGATCACTTGAATCAAATCCATATAAATTAGTAAAAATTCTATCTTCTTGTCTTAGCATTGATTTTAATTCTTTCTTTTAAGATTGAAGAATTATATATCAGATTTATAATTATCTCAATCAGCAATTAATAAACTAAGACATATTATGTCCACCATTAATAGATATAGTTTCACCAGTAATAAATCCCGAATCTGGAGATATTAAAAATTTAACAAGTCTTGCAACTTCATTAGGCTTCCCAAGTCTTTTGACAGGGATTTGGTTGATGATCTCTTCCATAATTTTTGGTGAAACATTGCTAAGTAATTCTGTATCAATATAACCAGGTGCAATTGCATTTACAGTTATTCCCTTGCTTGCCGATTCTTTAGCTAACGATCTAGTTAAGCCAAGAATTCCAGCTTTTGCAGCAGAATAATTCGCAACTCCAATATTACCAGCTAAAGCATTTATTGAACTGATATTAACTATGCGTCCATAATTTTGCTCCCGCATTGGAGATATAACAGCTTTACACATATTAAAACAGGAGTTTAAATTTACATTAAGAACCTCAAGCCAATTCTCTAACTCAAGCTTATGCAGCATTGCATCTTTGCTTATTCCTGCATTATTAACAAGAATTGAAACAGGCATATTATGCTGTTCTGTTATTTCTTTAATATTTCGTTGACATGCTAGATAATTTGAAACATCCCATTTTATAGTTTGTATACCCGTTTCATCATGAAATTCTTGTGCTTTGGAATCATTATTAGAATAATTTGCTATTACTTTATAACCTTCCTCATGCAAGCTTCTTGAAATTGCTCCTCCAATTCCTCTAGTTCCACCAGTTACAACTGCTAACTTGCTCATTTACTTATCTCCTTGTAGTGCATCACAAGTTTTACCGATACAATTTTTAAACTAAAAATGCAATAGTAATTTAATTATTGGATGAAATATATTTTAAGGCTTGGTCATCTTCTAACCATATAAGATTATTTATTAAATGATGTTTTTGAATATTTTTTATTTCTTCACTTACTGAGCCTGTAATATTCTCAGTACCATGATAATGGATACCAGTAAAGGGAATAGATTGCTCAGAGCAATATCCAGACATATCTTTAAGATATTTATCAATATCATCTATAAATAATATATGAGCAGGTTTTAAATAAGAGATATAATCTTGTATTATTTCGCTCTTTTTTATATCTCCAGTCATAAATATTCCTTGATAAGCATTATAATCATTTAATTCAGTAAACTCGATATCAAATGATTTAAGCTCATTATATCGCCATTCTTCCATGGATTTAATATTTCCAAATTTTCCTTTATCCATTTTTGTAAGAGCAAATACTTTAAAATAATTCTTTAATTCTTTTATAAACTCTGGCCAATCCGGATCAGTTAAGATAGTTTTTCTACTTAAACGCCAATTGCTTATAATCTCTTTATAATTAGGATAGGACTCTTTATTAAGTTTAATTTCATCTATTAGATTTAACTCCCCTACTCTTACACGAAAAGAAGAAGATACCGGAGTTATGATTGTATCATCAACATCAATAAAAATTATTGAATCCTTAGGTAAAGATTCAATAACTTGTTTTATATCAATAATTCTAGAAGCTTTAAGAAACATTTTTAAACGTAATTTTCGCTATTATAAGTATTTGTCAAAATTACCATATACTTATACCAAGTTCCATTACTAATTATGGTCTTTGTAATTTGATGCTTGACATTCGTACAAATGTACGATATATAATCTTTTAAACTTAAGAGGTATATATGAAAAACAAAAATCTAATAATTAACTGTGATACTTTATATAATGAAGATTTAGAAGAAAATAAATATGGAGAAGTCAAATTATGGAGAAGCGTAATAAATAAAGCCCTAGAAGACAAAGACTTACCTCCCACAAATAAGAGATATAGAACTTGGAAGAAACAAGCACAAAAATGGCTCGATATTAATAATGACGATTTTCTAAATGTATGTGAATATGCTATGGTTTCACCGGAAAAAGTACTATCTATCGCCTTAAAGAATTAACCCATGGTTAATTCAAAGATCTAGCGCAACAAAAAGAGGCTTCATTTATTCAATAAACTTGGAGTAACTGTAGCCAATTTTAATAAATTACCAATTCAAGATAAAGTAAAATTAGTAAATGAGAAACTTGGATCTTCAAACGATCAAGAACTCAAAAAAGCCGCATATTATGCATTAACACAAGAAATATTGGATTATAATTTAACCGATAAAGATCCTAGAATTGATTTTATTTATGATGATTCGCATAAAGAGCAAATAGAAAAACTATTAGGAATAATTGAATTTCCTAAAAAAGAAAAAAATGATAAAGCAGAGAACAACCAAAGGCTAGATTTTTTAAATATAAATTCCATACAATCTGCTGACGAATATATAAGACAAACACTAAGAGAGAATGATGATTTTGTTCACCAGAAGCTGGATGCTCTTCGTCTCAAATGGAAATCAGACCCTAGTCTTAGAAGTTTTGAAAATAGAATAAAACAGGCCATAGGTTTTTCAATTAATGCTACTGCCTTTATTGGCAAGCAATGCGTAAATCTTATTAGAAAGCCTATAGCCTTAGCGGTAAATATAACCAAGATTGGTTATCATTCATATAGAATTTTAAAAAGCCCTTTTGACAAAACAATAGATTTAGCTCAAGAAAAAAAAGCTATTATGAGGAATATAAAGGATGCCTCTAAAGATTTAAAAGACACTCTTATAGCTGGAGCAACTCTTTTGCTCGTTATCTTCTCAACTCCATTTCTTCCTCAAGTTGTTGCTGCCTCAATTGCTGGAGTTGGTATAGTGGGCGGAGCCTGTTCTTTAGGAATAATGAAGGCAGCTGCTATTTCTAATAGCGCAGCTGGTCTCTCTCTTCAAGGCGGACAAGCTGCGGTAGAATCCGCATATAGAGCAGCTCAATATAATCAGACAGATCCATCAAGATTTTCTGAAATTGAAAAAACAACTCTACAAAATCTTCATCAAGTGGTGACTTCGGAAAAATATGACATCAATTATAGAAATAAAGCTCTAGAAAAAATGCATCAACTTGAGGAATATTTATATAATGAACAGCTTAAAAAAGATCAGTTAGGTAGAAAAATTTATAGTATACCTATCACACTTCAAAAGTTGGCAGGAGCTAGGAGCGATGTGTACAACTAGTTACATGAGCGACGAAGTGATGCACCAAATCTTGAAGTGTGATAGGTATACAAATAAATTTCTGAATAAATTAATGGGAGAGCAAAATAACGCACCTAAAAGAACAAGGTCATAAAGAAGATATATGTTCCTCAACCTAATAAATTATTTTTCTCAAGATAATTCGCAGATTCTTTTGCTCAATAAGTCTTTGTTTTATATTTATTAATAGATTTGCTAAAAAATAAAAGCAGAAGCTTAGAGACATAAGTACTAATGGTAGTAACATAGAATTATGAATGCTAGGACCTCCAGCTTTGAGAATGCTTGCTGGTTGGTGCAAGCTATTCCACAGATTCACAGAAAATTTTACAATTGGAACATTTATAAAGCCAAAAATTGCAAGAGCTGCAGCTGCCTTATTTTGCACTTGATCTTTGGTAAGTTTACTTAGGACTATATAACCAATATAGAAAAAAAACAGAATTAACATAGATGTAAGCCTTGCATCCCACGCCCACCATGTTCCCCAAATGGGCTTACCCCAAAATGCACCAGTCACTAAAGTTACAAAACAAAATAGAGCCCCAATGGGCGCACTAGACTTGGAGATTAAATCATACATGGGATTATTCCACACAAGATAAATAAAACTAGACACAGCCATCAAACTATAACAACCTAAAGAAATCCAAGCTGACGGAACATGGATATACATTATTCTTACATACTCCCCTTGCTGATAATCAGCTGGAGATGCTAGAAAAGCAAAATAACTTCCGCTAAAGAATAATATAAGCATAAGCAATATTATAAATCTTAGATATTTATCTATAAATTTTAAACTATTAGATGGGGAAATATTTATTTTTAACATTATATCGGCTTAACTAATCAAACATCGTCATCTTAGAGTCTTTAAGACGAAGGATGACGAATATTATCATCTTATATACTATAATACACTAAAAATAATTGCATTAATAATCTATTAACGCTCTTCTTATACTATTTAAATAAATTTTTTAAAGGATAATAAAATGGCTGAGCCTGAAGAAAAAACTCCTAAATCAACCTGGAAAAACTTCTGGGATAGAAATACTGCTGATATTAATCCTAGAATAAAAGGGATTGCTAAGATATTGTTCGCTGTACCAACAGGTTTAGGTCTAGCAGCATTTTCCTTTAGCAAAGGAGCAGTAAATACTTTATTATCTCCTGTTGAGTTCTTTGGAGGTTTAGGCTGCACTATAGCTCTTTGGCCAGCAGGAAAAATATTAGAATATGTAGGTAAAGGACTTAAGTGGACAGGACTACCTCTTGTAAAGCAATTAGGAGGTCTTATACAAAACCTTGGAGTTGGAATAAAAGACCTTGGCCCTAATATGATAATGGACTCTGGAAAAAGGCTTAGATCAGGAGTCTCTGGGATTTTTATGACGCCAGCGGCCGCACTATCAGCCCTTCCTATGCTTACTCAAGGTATATATAACTTAACAACTGGAAAAAATTCTGCACGAAGCGCCACAGGAAGCATGATAGATAGAATAATGTATAGCACACAAGTAAAATGGGTGGATTCTTTTAAAGACCATACTCAAAAACAACAAGATGATGCTAAGACTCCTCCTATTGTGGATAATAATATAACTCCTCCCATTGTGGATAATAATATAACTCCTCCCACTACTCAGTCTGTGAATAATAATAACAATAATAATGTAACAAACAACAATAAAAGCCCGGCCACTAAAGAGGCAAATGAAACCCTTCCACAAAAGATGTCTAGATGCGACTCCTATGAATCTGCACAAAATCTTTATAATGAAAATACTAGTAAAAATAAAGATAGGAATTTTGTTCAGGTTGGTGAACCAGTAGTAGGAAATGATGGTAATACTACGGTTACTTGGAAAGATCCAAAAGATGAAAGTAAACAAATTAAATGTACTTATGATAAAGATGGAAATATGACAGAGGCCAATGTAGTTAAGGGTGAAGTCAATTGCGTACTTCCTCCAATAAAAAATGGAGATAAATTTGAAGTTAAGCAAGTAAAAGCTGGAAAAATGGTTGACGCGCAAAGGCTATCTTGTGTAACCGAAGTGAATAATCCTAATCAAATTAACTCTAATTCAACTCTTCTAAATAATAGACAGAATAATCAAAAGACTCACTAATAATAAATTAAAACTCTATTCTAAAGAGAAAAAAAATTATATAATTTGTGCATTGAAAGGATAGCACCAGTCATCTTAGAGCTTTAGCTAAGGACCCAGCGTCATTCTGAATGAAATGAAGAATCCAGGAGTAAGTAAACTACGGTTAGTTTTTTATCCTGAATATTTCGCTAACGCTCTAACCATGACGAAGACCGTCATCCTGAACAACGTGAAGGATCCAGTATATAATCCCTGGATTCTTCGGTTATCACCTCAGAATGACGAGTGTATATATTTATTTTTGAGGAATATTATGGAAATAGCAGTAATTGGTAGTGGAGCTTGGGGTTCTTCATTGGCTCTCATTGCAAATAGAGCTGGAAATAAAGTAACTATTTTTTCTAATAATCAATATATATGCGAAGAAATAAATCATTATCACACTAATCAAAATTATTTGCCTAATATAAATCTTCCTGAAGATATCAAGGCTACTAGTAACATAAAAGATATTGTTAACAACGACCTATTAATGCTGGTTACTCCAGCTCAAACTATTCGTAAAATTTGTGAAAACCTAGCAATAGCCGGATTACCCAAGGATAAAATTATACTTATATGTTCAAAAGGCATTGAAAGAAATTCTTTAAAATTAATGAGCGAGATTGTTGAAGAAATATTACCTAAAACCCAAGTTGCTATTTTATCTGGTCCAAATTTTGCTCTTCCTATCGCAGAAAATAAACCAGCTATAACTAGTATAGCCGCTAAAGATATTGAATTAGCTAAATATCTTTCAGAAAGACTGAGTAATATCAATTTTAGAATTTATCCAAATGATGATATTATCGGTACTCAAATTGTGGGCGCAGCCAAGAATGTGTTGGCAATAGCCTTAGGTATGTGTATAGGAAAAAATCTTGGTGAAAATGCCAATGCAGCAATTTTCTCTCGTGGAATTAATGAAATCGCTAATTTAATTAAAGCAAAAAATGGAAATGTTGAAACCTTACTCTCCCCAGCTGGAATTGGCGACTTGTATTTAACATGCGGCAGCAATACATCAAGAAATACTAGCTTTGGAATTGAATTCGCTAGTAAAAATCATATAGATACTGAGAAAAAATTGATAGAAGGTTTTTATACAGCTGAATCAATAGTGTTTTTAGCAAAATCTCTTAACGTTGAAATGCCAATAGCTAATTCTGTTTATGCTATTATTCATCAAAATTTACCTTTAGATAAAGCAATAGAGAGTTTATTAAATAGACATGTAATTTTTTAGAATATTTTCTATTTTCACCATCTTAAGAAATATCACCCACCATATCTAAATTAACCCCATGCATTTTATATTGGCAAAGAGACAATTCCTCTACAAAATCATCTTTTTTCTCAGCTTCAAAAAAACATTTAAGAGTGTCATCATTATATCTATGACTATCCTGCTGAACAATTAAATCAACAATCATTTGATGGAATAATTTTAGAATATTTTCTCTATTCCAGTCTACTGACCATTCTTTAAAGCTATCTCCTAGTTTTTTTTCTAACTTAGAATATAAGTTTTCTATATTATTACTATTCCAAGAAGCTCCAGACAAACAACCTGCGTATTCTAAAATAATGGATTTATCAGGTACTGATATAAAATCAGAATTATATTTATTTTTAAATAAAAAAACCATCTGATCTGTAATTTCTTCTTTTAAAGCTTCTTGATAACCTATGGATCTACCATTTTTTGTATCAACCCAAATATCATTAATAAAAGAGCTAAAATAATTCAAATAATTCAAATCATAATTTTTTAAAAAAACTGGATATTTATGGAGCAATGATTTAAAAGAATTATAATCAATTAAACGCCCTTTTTCTAAGGCATCAATATAATCATAAATTCTTTCGGTAATTAGTCTTTCCTTGTTGAAAGCTTTATAAAATCTATGTTCAAAATCATCACTTAATTTAATAGTCATAGTAACCTCTTTATAAACTTCAAAAAAAAACTTGCTCAAATTTACTTGATAAGCTTGGCAGTGTCCTACTTTCCCATGCCTTAAGACATAGTATCATCGGCGCTATAGGGTTTCACTGCCGAGTTCGGTATGGGATCGAGTGTTTCACCTATGCTATTGCCACCAAGCTTATCAAATAAACTTAAACAAGTTTATTTGAATATATAAGCTTTTTTAATTTAATAGTCAAATTAAATTACTTATGAATTATAACAACAACCACTTCCAAAATCGGATTTAAATAAACTTAATGCTACATGCAAAAGTTAGATGCTACTAAAATACAATCGAGCTATTAGTACCAGTAAGCTACACATGTCACCATGCTTACACACCTGGCCTATCAACGTGATGGTCTTTCACGGCTCTAATGGGGAAAACTTGTTTTGAGGTGGGTTTCCCGCTTAAGATGCTTTCAGCGGTTATCCCTTCCATACGTAGCTACCCAGCTATGCCACTGGCGTGACAACTGGCGCACTAGAGGTATGTCCATCTCGGTCCTCTCGTACTAAAGACAGATCCTCTCAATTTTCCAACACCCACGGCAGATAGGAACCGAACTGTCTCGCGACGTTCTAAACCCAACTCACGTACCACTTTAATCGGCGAACAGCCGAACCCTTGGGACCTGCT
>CAYHIS010000004.1:0-125941 GCA_964356785.1 uncultured Rickettsiales bacterium | reverse complement strand
AATTTGTGAAAAATATAAATTATCCCAAAATTTCTATAGCTCGTGCAACGGTCTCATTTACTAACAGCAGAACTTACTAGTGAGATTAGTGATAAAACAAGGAAAGCAGCGTAATGGAAAACACTCAATCAATAGCAGAAGAAAGTTTTATCAGCGTATTTGTGCCTATAAAGATTAAGAATAGGGGTGGAAGAGGAAGTGTATCTATAATTACGCCTCAGAATAAAGTATTTCCAGTAGAAGAAAAGCCAAGTCATGATTTTAGACTTATAAATGCTCTAGCTAAAGCCCGGAGACTACAACTGAAGATGGACCAGAGTCCTAACCAGAGCATTAGTTCTTTAGCTACAAAGGAAGGCTTCACTCATGGGTATATGGGCAGACTTTTACGATTGAATTTGCTGGCTCCAGATATAGTTGAAGCTATTTTAGATGGCAAGCAACCAAAGGACTTAAAGATTATTGATTTTTTGAGAACAGGAATCCCATTACTATGGGAGGAGCAAATGGAAAAGTTTGGATTTAGTTGATAATTATGTCGCATTTTATGGCAGCAGAAAATAATTAAGTAGTTGGCGTAATTAAGATATTGACAGATAATTGCAACTACTTTAGATTATCGCTCGCCAGCCTTACTTAACTTCATTTATATAGGATGTTATATGAACAACATTGATTCATTTTTATTAAAAACAAACAATAGTACTCTCGTACGAAATGCAGAATCTTTTGATATAATAGGAGATGAATATATAAAATTAGGTTTTGATATAAAGGGAATAGAGCATAAATTAGTTGCTTTACAAATCAAAGAATATTTATTTGAAAAAGAGAAAAAAATATGTGATATTTGTTCAAATAGCGCGCTTGTAAAAGATATATACAAGCTTATAACAATCAAATTAAATGAACTTAATTTTCTACAATACAATAACTCACAACAAAATCAAAAGGAAATTATGGAACAGTTAAGTATAATTGCCGATTTTTTTGGTCGTTTACAACACTATGAAAGATCAATTGAGTATAGAGAAGGATTTGTAAAAATAAGAGAAAATTTTTATCCTAAAAATTGTAGAGATTATTCTATTGCCGTGAATGATATAATAAATAGTAAGTATATGATTTTTAAAAAAACTCATAAACCATATGAGTATGATCAGTTTCTTTCAAATGATTTATACAAACTATATCCAGATTTTTCATCTAAAAGCTTAGATGAAGAAAAATGCTCTAATTTGTGTGATATGAGATATAATAAATGCGAAGGTTCTGCTAACACCATAATAGGGACTAGTTCATCCGAGCTATTGGGTGAAGAAGCGATAGCATATTAGCGCAATTTATAACTCTCTATTATTCCATAAATCATATAATTCAGTACAATTTACTTCACCAAGTATTGCATTTATAGGTTCTAGGGCATTATTGTATAAAGCAGTAGATTCCATTTCGCCATCAACATTAGTTGTCACTATATTAGTTTGATGAAGGGCGTTTTTGGCTATCATTTCCCGTTCTGACGACGCGTTTGAATAATATTCAATACTTTTTGTTGAATCGCCTAATCTATTATAAATAATAGCTATATCATTTAAAGTATCAGCAATTTCATAAATGGTGGCATTAGATTCTCGTTGTTTGTTTAGAGTTAATAAATAATATTTCAAACTTTTATCATATTTTTCTAGATAAAAATTTGCTGCCGCTATTCTGCGAGATTCAAGAATAATATTTTCGTCATGATCTGGATATTTATTATATATGCTAAATGCTAGCTCGCTATATTTTTCTAGTTCAGTATAATTTTTTCTAAGAAAATTAGTTATAGCAATATTTTTATAGACATCAGCTATATATATACTATTAGTATTATTTTCCGTCGAGTAATATTTATTGAGTAGAATTAAGGCGTCATTATGATATTTCAAGCTTTCATTATATTTTTCTAATTTTCCATAAATTGTTCCTATGCTCATTAAATATTGAGCAATATCCGTATCATTCTTTGAAGTGGTGTTTTGTAAGATATTAAGTGTTTTATTATAATAATTCAGACTTTCTTTGTATAGATTTTGTTGAAAATAGCTAGAGGCCATATTTCTATAGATATCAGCTTCATCTGTATTATTGACTCCTTTATTGATAGTCTTTTGAATTTCAAGACTTGGCGCAAAGCATTCCAAAGCTTTGTCATATTTTTTCATTTTTTCATAAGATACGCCAATATTATTAAAACAATGAGCTACAATCTCAGTATTTTTCTCATGCGTTAGATTTAATCGTAGCTTTATAGATTCTCCAAAAAATTGTATACTATCATTATATTTCTTATGTTGATAGCACTCAATTCCACCTTGATATGAAAGGCTGGCTAGAAAGCGAGGGATAGAAAGAAGTATACCAAAATTATTTTTAGAGGTGTTATACATACTAAATGGTATATACCCTTTCTCTTTTGCTTCTTGAGCCATTGCTTCGAACAATTTAATAAAAGGTACACTTATATTATTAGAATCATTCTTTGCTACACTAGTGTTGTCGTGACTACTCATAAATGTTTTCCTATTTTTAAAAATAAATATTTATTCATATAATAATTGATTAATATTACTTATATTGAGCTCACCCATCATATCACTTGTAGTGGACATATTAGGCATTGTGATTATTTTACTTTCAGCGCCTTCTATGATTTCGCTCTCAGCGCCTTGAGTAGTTGTTAGCCGTGATTCAGTTATAGATTCCATAATTTCACGCCAAGCTGCAAATAATTCTATATCGCTTGTCGTTTTTTCATATTGATATTCTGCTATAATCTCTAGCATTCTTTTCACAAAATTTTTTAATTCTTCTATTGACCCCTGAATCATCAAGATTTTATTTTCTTCTTTTACGACTTTATATTTTTTTGAAAGTTCACAGAATTGTATTTTGATGAGATTGTCATTTTTATGCAAATGTTGACAAGATCTGGCTGCCTCATCCGGTAAAGCAAGAATAACTTCTCCAGTAATTGTTGCTTTACTAAAAACGCCTACCATTGGATTAAAATAAGCTGCATCATATATTTTATTCTCTCTTAAATGTTCTTTAATATTATCTTCCAATGCTTCAAATTGTAGATAGTATTTATCTTTATCAAGATGTTTATAATATTCAAAATATTTGCTAAAGTTAAATGCGCCATTCATATGGCTAGATAATAGCTCCATTGAACCAAGGTGAATTTGGTCATTTTTTGTTATATTGACCAGTTTATCTATTACATAATTTGCAAGAAGATATGAAGTAACATGCATAACTACATGTTTAGTGATTATACTAAGACTGCATATAACTGGATTATATAAAGGATACGCGAAGGTATACATTATGCATTCTGCAATGCTATAATTTTTTAATTGCACTACAACATTATACTCCGTTGATTGATAATCTTCTGGTATAGATTGAGCTACATACGAAACTAACGCGTAATAGCTCAATTCTACTATATTTTCAAGTTCTACAAACACAAAATTTGGCATAATTATATATGAAGTGGCTTGTGTAATTAGGTGTGATGTAGTTTGAGATATTAAATTTAGATCAGTTAAATAAGAAAACATCGTAAATATGAATGTCGTTTTATGTATCAATGGAGGGGTCGTTAACTCATGAACCACTTCAATAAGTCGTAAACTTTTTGATAGTAAGTTAGAAGCTATATATGGTATAAATGTTGAAAGTAAAATTTTTGTTCCCCATATAATATCTTCGTTATGTACTAGTTTATTTTCCAATACATCAAAGTTTGGGTAATAATCTCTTATCTGATAAATTTTATTTTGATAGTAACCCTCTGGTTTACCAGATGTTTTATTAAAATTTTGTAATATTGTAGTTAGAGAATGTCCTTCAAGGCTATGTAATATTTTTGTTAAATCTGCTGCTTGATTGAAATTTTGCTCAATATTAATAAACTCATTTATGATAGTTCCTATAATTGGTATTGATCTAAAGCTATTAAGATATGGCCATGACCAATTCCCCCATTCCTCTATTTGTGTCTTTATACCATGAGTTATATTAACTGAAACAAGAAGCGCAGTGCCAATGTGATTATGGAGCATGTTTACAATATTAGGGGCTGATAGGTAAATGGTAGAATCCAAAGAGTTTATACTACAAACTGCGTCATTAGTAATAACACCAGGATTCATTTTTTCAAACATTTTTGAGATTCCTGGACTATCAAAAACTGTAGTTCTCATGCTTTCATCAAATGTTTTATAATAAAAACAACTGAACTGCTGATTAAGCCATGCGCCAAGGGAATGTCCTGTACCAGAAAGATAAAACCCTGATCTCTCAACATTATCATTATTATATAAAGTATATCTAAATATTAAGTCTTTTTCGTATTGATTTAAGTTAAGAGGTGCTTTTTTGCTTTTAAGCTCATTAGTAATTTTATTATAGAGGGTGCTATTAATTGTGGAAAGCTCATCAAATCGCTTCTCGTACTGAATTTTCGTTTTATAGCATAATTCGTCTTTTTCATTTAGTAACAAACCTATTTCTTCGCTTCCAATTCGAAAATTATCGCTATATATAGGGATATAACTATAGCTATGAGCTGCTACAGCTATTAATATTTGTTCATTTATACTTTTATAATCTGATGGTTCGAAGTGATTTCTCATTATAAATTTGACATCTAAGTATAATGAAGTACCTATTTTAAAAAAATCCATGAACGTTGAATTGGGATTTGTGCCTCTGTGGGCAACCACAAGCCAAGGTTGTTCTGTATTTTTATATATTACACTATAGTACCCTTTTTCGTCCCAATAATCGAATATTCTGTGTACTTTCCATTCATTTGATTTTTTAGCATCAATTGTAATTAGATTTCCTTCTATTAAGTTGTTATAAACGCGGCTAGCCAATAGACCAAAATCATAATCTAAAGGGTAATATCTATGGTCTAAATTATTACTACTTAGGGCTTCGTTTATATCGCTTACAAGATTATCAGTATCTATTACTTCTGTGCTAGGTGGTATTTTTCCCCAAACAACATGGCCTAAAATGTTATTACTTAACATAGATCTATTAAGTCTTACAAGTTGCTCTATAGTGATTTCTTCTTTGCTTAAATCAAGTACTTTAGGAGTAGCTTTATTTTTCTCAATTCTTTCTAGTTTCTCATCCAAGGTTGAGGTCATCTCGAGGTCCATTTATATATCCACTTTGTCTCAACTTACGCGAGAATAGAATTAAACAACAATTCAACTCTACGCCTTAATTTTACGCTAATCAATAATAAAATATAACTTTCTAAAATCATTTTTATTAACATGTTAATATATCGAATTATTAATCGATTAGTTCGCGAAAATTCTCCGCCTAGGCGACTCTGTTATTTTACGAACTCCTCTGTACTCCAGGCATTCTGTAGCTATTGCTGGATTATTTTAGCAATACCTCAAACGGAGAATGGAGATAAAACAGGGGTTAAATTGGTCAAAAAATGGATGATTTGGAGTGATTTTTGGAGGTAAAAGTATCAAGCTCATTTCGCTATTTTGAAGGGCAAGTCCTTATGAATACTGCGGTCTAGAGCGCCAAAAACGAAATGGGTAAAATCAGTGGAGATTGGGGTTTAAGCTACAGGGGAATGGTGGGCGATAGAAGATTCGAACTTCCGACCTCAGCGATGTCAACGCTGCGCTCTAACCAACTGAGCTAACCGCCCCAAATTCTTTTAAGAAAATGCAGTATAATAATCAAATATAAAAATAGCAATAGGATTTAATTTATATATTGCTATAATAGGCGTGTACTACTTAAATAACAAAGAATTTTATGCAATCTAAAGCCTTTTGTACTGCTGATTCATATCAGATGAGTCATCTATATAAATATTTTAAAAAAGAAGATTATAAACTCAAGAAATTTCCTGATGTTTTTTACACACCTGTAAATAACGGTCATGCATTTTTCTTTTCTTATGGATGTGTGGTTTTCTGGGAATTATCTGATGATGAAATAAATAGCTTGCTTCAAAAGATAAAAAACTTTGAAAACGATCATTTGCCAAAACCTAATTCAGATTCCTATTTCATTGTAAAAGGCGAAACAAATAAAGTTTATCAAAATGAAATTTATCTAACTTCTGAATCTGGTATCAAAGAAAAACTTGCTATATCATATGCTTTAGCACAATCAATGAAATTAGCAGTATTTGAAGAAAGAGTTGAGCAAACTATAAAAAAGACAGAGTATATACCAAAATCTTTAGCTAAGAATGGGAGAATTCCTCTGTCAGGAAAGCAAATAGCGCAAAAAATGGGAAAATTATTTATTGAAAGAAGCTCTATTAATTTACACAGCGATATCCTTGATACGCCAGAATATTTCTGGGATAATCCTGAGTTAGAGCCGATTTATCATATGGCCGCAAAGGATCAGGATATAAAACAAAGAGTTGATATTTTAAATAAAAGACTTAATTTAGTACATGAATTATTTGAAATGTTAAGTGATGTATTTAATAGTCGTCATAGTTCATTCCTAGAAATAATTATTATAATTTTAATAAGCATAGAAATAGTACTAACCATCGGCTTTAAAATAGTTAAATGAGAGGAAATTGATGAGAGCTGCTCTAGAAAAAATGATGTTTGATAATGTTGGAATAATCCATTTCATTGGGATTGGTGGAATTGGTATGAGTGGCATTGCTGAGATAATGCATAATTTAGGTCACCAAATTCAAGGTTCTGATCTTAATGAAAATGATAATGTTTTGAGATTGCGTAATTTGGGTATTAAGGTTTTTATAGGAAATCAAGGGGAAAATATTAAAGGAGCTTCTGTAGTGGTTAGATCTACAGCGGTTAAAGAGGATAATCCTGAAGTTGTTGCTGCTAGAGGATCTAGAATTCCTGTGGTTAAACGTTCAGAAATGTTAGCTGAATTGATGAGATTAAAAATTTCAATCGCTATTTCTGGGGCCCATGGAAAAACTACTACAACTGCGCTTGTAGCTGCTATGCTTGAATCAGCAGAGTTAAGTCCAACCGTTATAAATGGTGGAATAATTAATACTAGAGAAACAAATGCTTACCTTGGAAGTAGCGATTATTTAGTGGCAGAGGCAGATGAGTCTGATGGTACTTTTATTAGAATTCCATCAACTATAGCAGTGATTACTAATATTGATCCAGAGCATCTTGATTATTATGGATCTTTTGAAAATCTAAAAATTGCCTATGAGACTTTTATTCATAATTTGCCATTTTATGGATTTGCAGTTGCATGCAAGGACCATCATGAGGTTGCTAATTTAATACAAAAAATTCAAGACAGAGAAATTATAACCTATGGAATAGACTCTGACCAGTTAGACGTAAGAGCTATTAATATAAAGGAAAATATTTCAAGTACTATTTTTGATGTTAAAGTTTCTTCAAGAATCACGGAGAAGGAATTTGTTTTAGAAAAAATCATTTTGCCATTGGCAGGTAAGCATAATGTACTAAATGCGTTAGCAGCTATTTCTATAGGAATTAAGCTAAAGTTTAAACCTAAGCAAATTTCTAATGCTTTCACTAATTTTAAAGGTGTAAAACGTAGATTTACTAAAACAGGTGAAGTAAATTGTATTACAATTATTGATGATTATGCTCATCATCCAGAAGAAATTAAAGCTACTTTAAGGACCGCAAAGCAAGTTACTAGAGATACTAAAGACTCAAAAATCATTGCTATCGCTCAGCTGCATCGTTATACAAGGGTTGAAAATCTATTTTCAGATTTTGTTCATTGTTTTGATGATGCTGACATTGTCTTTATATCAGATATTTATTCAGCTGGAGAAAAACCAATTGAAGGAATAAACAAAGAAGTTATGATTTCTGCGCTAAAACAAAATTATAAAAATAAGAAAATTTTTAGCTTGGAATCACCAGACTCTTTACCTGAAATGTTATCTAATATTGCCTCTAAAGAAGATTTAGTAATATTTATGGGTGCTGGAACAAGTACAAAATGGGCTTATGATTTACCTGCAGCTTGGGAAAAATATTTGATGGATAAGCAAATTCGTAGCAGTGTAAAATGTATAAAAAATGATTAGCAAATTACCAAAAGTTAGAGGAAGTTACCGAGAGAATTTTCAGTTGAGTAATGTAACTTGGTTTAATGTCGGTGGCCCTGCCGATATTTTATTTAAACCAGCTGATATAGATGATCTTTCTTTTTTCCTTAAAAAAAATAAGTCAAGAATTCCATATTTTGTTCTTGGGGTTGGGTCTAATCTATTGGTAAGAGATGCTGGTATTCGTGATATTGTAATAAGATTAGGTAAGGGATTTACTGATATTACTCATGAGAATAATATATTAATTGCAGGAGCTGGTGCTTTAGATCTTAATGTTAGCAAATATTGTGCTGAAAATAGTCTAGCTGGGCTTGAATTCCTAAGTGGTATACCTGGGGTTATTGGGGCTGCCTTAGCTATGAATGCGGGAGCTTATGGCAGAGAAATTTCAGATTGCTTAATAAAGCTTGAGGCTCTGGATGAAAATGGGAATTTACTTACTATCAATAAAGAAGATTGTAGATTTACATATCGAGGAAATGGATTAAGTGATAAATTAATTTTTACTAAAGCATTTTTAGAAGTTTCTCTTGGCAAAAAAGAAGAAATTGAAAAACAAATAAATCATATACAATTGCAAAGATCAGAAGCTCAACCTATAAGAAGCAAAACAAGTGGCAGCAGCTTTAAAAACCCTCCTGGTAAGAAGGCTTGGGAGCTAATAGATCATGCTGGATGCAGAGGATTAAGAATTGGAGATGCTATGATTTCAGAAAAGCATTGTAATTTTTTAATTAATGTTGGCAACGCTACAGCTTCAGATATTGAGGAGCTTGGAGAGTTAGTAAGGGAGAAAGTTTATAAGAAAACAGGAGTTAATTTAGAGTGGGAAATAAAAATTATTGGTCAAAAAGCTTGAAAATTACCAATAATCTTACTATATAACAAACAATAATAATTTATTATATATTTTTTAACCTTTAAAAATTAATATTTTATAAACAGCTATTTAAGGATTTATTATAGTGAATTCAGCGCAACAAAATACTTTAATCAAAGTATTAGACCAATGTCGTCCAGTTTTTTGGATTGTTTTTTCTTTCTCTTTTGGTGTTAATTTATTGATGTTAATAACGCCATTATATTCGTTACAAGTATTGGATAGAGTGTTATCGAGTCAAAATGAAAATACATTATTTTGGCTAACATTTATTATGGCAGTTTTATATCTTTCACTGCATATGATCCAAGTAGCAAGGTCATTTACATTAATCAAATTAGGAGAATGGCTGGATCAGCAATTATCACCTGATTTATTTATGAATTCTATAAGAAGCGCTGCAATGAAGGCTTCGGTTGGAGGGGCGCAAAATCTTAGGGATTTACAAACAGTAAAGCAATTTTTAACAAGCGTTGGAATTAATACTTTATTTGATGCTCCTTGGTCAATTATCTATATTTTTGTACTTTTTTGGATTCACCCCTGGATGGGCTGGCTATCAGTTATTGGTGCTTTGCTTCTTTTTGTTTTTGCTGTATTCAATGCTTATGCAACCAATACTAAATTAAATCAAGCTAATGAACATTCTATTCGTAGTATGAATCAATCTGAAATATCCACTAGAAACGCAGAAGTAATTGAAGCTATGGGTATGATGAATGCTGTCGCTAAGCGCTGGAAAGAATATCAACAAAAATCTCTGGAACTTATTTCTGTTGCCAGTTATAGAAACGGTGTGATTTCTAATATTTCTCGTTTTATAAGAATGCTACTTCAGTTATTAGTAACCGCTATAGGAGCGCATTTAGTAATTAACTATCCTTTAGAAATGACCATGGGGGGAATGATTGGTAGTTCCATTATTATGGGAAGAGCTTTAGCGCCTTTTGATAATGCTATTGAAATATGGAAGCAAATTGGTGGTGCTCTTAAATCGTATGAAAGATTAAAACAAGCTTATGTTCGCTTGTCAGATAGACAAGAAAGTATGAAGCTTCCAACGCCGGATGGTGCGCTTTCAGTAGAAAATGTGTTTTTCGCTCCTACCGTTCCTGGCGCGCCTGGTCCTGTTGCCTACACTCTTAAAGGTGTGAGTTTTGCCCTAGAACCTGGGGATTCTTTGGCAATTATTGGCCCTAGTGCTGCTGGAAAATCAAGTTTAGCAAAGTTAATAGTTGGTGTGTGGAAACCTATGCAAGGAATTGTAAGGCTTGATGGTGCAGATGTTTATACTTGGAATAGAGAAGATTTTGGTAATCATGTTGGGTATCTTCCTCAGGATGTTGAGTTGTTTAGCGGTAGTATAAAAGATAATATTGCAAGACTTAAAGAAGATGTTGATCCAGTTTCTATAGTTGAAGCAGCAAAGATAACTGGTGCTCATGATCTTATTTTACGCTTTAAGAATGGTTATGAAACAGATATAGGAATTGGTGGAGCTAATCTTTCTGGTGGACAAAGACAGAGAATTGGATTAGCTCGTGCATTCTTTGGTGATCCAAAATTAGTGGTACTAGATGAGCCAAATGCTAATCTAGATGAGCTTGGAGAACAGGCATTAGTAGGAGCAATTAATTATGCTAAGCAGAAAAAAATTACTACGGTAGTTATTTCTCATCGTCCTTCAATTTTATCTTGTGTAGATAAAATATTAATAGTTCAAGATGGTGCAGTAGCAGCTTTTGGTACAAAAGATGAAATAATGGCAAAATTTGCAAAACCAACAAATATGCCAGCAGTTCAATAATTTTATAGTGAAGTGGATTTATGAAAATTAAAGGTAGCTCAAAAATAGTTAAATTAGAAGAAACAAACGAGTCTTCTGCTTCAGTTAATCCCAAAAGAATGCAAGAAGAGTTGATATTTAAAGCGGAAGCTTCTGATTTATTGCATCCAGAAGGTATAATTGAAGGTAATCAAACGAAGTTACAAAAAGCAAAGAAACTAGCTAAAGACGTTATAGAAAAAACAAAGCCCTTTAGAGAAAAACAATTACTTCTTGCTTCAGAGGCTATAAAAAAAGCTAGAGGTATTTCTCCATATGTAGATAAAACTATTACTGGTATTGATATAGCTATAAATTATATTACAAAAACTGAGGATCCTAGTAGAAGAGAGGTAGTTCAAGAAACCAGATCTCCTGCGATTTTTGGGGTGTGGGTTTTAATTATTACTTTTGGAGTAGGAATGTTGTGGGCTACATTCGCTCCTTTAGACAGCGCTTCACATGCTATGGGTAAAATAATTTTAGAATCTAAGAAACGAATCATTCAACATCCTTATGGTGGTTTAATTAAAGAAGTTTTGGTAAGGGATGGCGATCATGTGGTGAAGGGGCAGGAATTACTTCTTCTTGATGATACTGAATTAAAGGCAAGGAAAAAACAAATCGAGTATAAATATTTATCCACGTTAGCTGAATTGGCAAAATTAACTTCTGAAAGAGACAATCTTGCTTCAATCAAATTTCCAGAAGAAATTTTATCTTACTCAGGTGATCCAAAAATACAAGAGATGATGCATAACCAAGAAAAAACTTTTGCAGCTAAGCAAGCAACTATTACTTCTCAAATTGCATTGACAGAAAAGAATGTAGCGCAGTCAATTGAACAAAGGAATGCTTTAGAGCCGCAGATAGAAGCTACTGAGAAGCTTATTAAAATTACGGGTGATCAAGTGGCTTCTTATAAAAAGCTTTTTGCTAAAGGAAATATAAGCAAAGTATACTTGCAGGAAGCTGAAACTCGTAATGCAGATGCCATTGGAAGAAGAGGGCAATTAATTAGCACTCTAGCTGCTGCTGAGCAAGCAACTCTTAGAGCGCAATTTGAGCTTGAAAATATAAAGCAGAAATTTTTTCATGATACAGTTGAGCGCTTAAAACAAGCTCAAGCTGAGCTCTCAATAGTAAGTGAGCAGTTAAAAGAAACAGAGCAGCATTTGAAGCTTACGGTTGTTACAGCCCCAGAGGAGGGAAATATTTCCAATGTAAATGAACATCTAACGCCTCATAGTGTTATTCATCCACAACATACTTTAATGGAGATAGTGCCGCAAGATGATAAATTAATTATTGAAGCAAAAGTTCCAGCATCTGAGATAGCAACTGTAAAAGTAGGACAAATATCACGAGTGCGTTTAACTGCTTTTAGAGCTAGAATTGTTCCGGTTTTAGAGGGGACGGTTGTTAGCATCGGTGCAGATGTTACAATGCCAGATCAAATGGACCTACAAACTGGTGCTGCTCGCCAACCTTATTATAAAGTCAGAATAGAGATTGATAAAGATTATTTCGATCAAGTTGCAAAAGCAAAAAATGTTTTCCTTTATCCAGGAATGGGAGCGGATGTATTAATCGTAACTGGTACAAGAACGTTAATGCAGTATCTAATGGATCCAATTACCTTAACTCTTGATAAAGCTTTTAGAGAAAAGTAAAATATCTTGCTTTATTATTTATTTCTCTTTAGAATTTAACCATATTTACGAGGGGATGTAATCATGAAAGAATCAACTGAAGATAATGTAATTACTTATGAAGAGTTAGTGGAGGCTGCAATAGAGGAAGCATGCGCACATCATGAATCAGAGGATGATGAAGAGGCTATTATTTTTGGTCTTGATGAAGACTAGCCTAACCGCTATAACTCAGAATCTGGACTTGGGTGTAAGTAATGCATGCATCTTATGAGGGCTTCGTCTTTGTTTGTTATTTTTTTGCAATCTTGTGAAAGACCTGTAATCGATATTATTAATTCATTGTTCGTATCGGCCCATTTATAACATTGAAGCATGTTATATATCACTTGAGAAGCCTCATTCGAAGTTGTATAAATATCTTTATCTGCGCTGAATTTATACTCAGAAAAGGCCGAAGAATCTTCTGACTTTGTACAGGATTTTACAGTTATAGGTATAACTGGAGCAATTCTAGTGTTTCCTAGGGAGCTTTCTAATATAGTTTTAAAAATTGAAAGATTTTCAACTAACTTTGCTGAAGTTTTATAATTATTACTCAATAGATCTATATCTAATATAATATTTTCTTCTAAAAGCTGCATAATATATTCATGAGTTACAGTATATAACAATCTCAAAACAGAAGATGATTTTGAGATTTCAGTATACGTCTTCAAAATATGGATGGCTTTTAGTTTTATTTGTAGATCATTAATGTCATCTATAGAACAAGGGCTTGTTAGGTAAGTGTTAACTGCTGATATAATTTCTGCATCATCTATATACGTAGACTCATATAAAAATATTTTTCTAATTCTATTATTAATATTCTCTTTGTCTGGTGAAATTTGAGACATGATTGGGCCATTAAGTTAATATATTAGAAATATATTGTAATTACATTTAATCTTGATAGCAATTTATCTTATGATTATAGAGTTTTAAAAAGGAAACTTTAAACCGGCGGGCATATTCATTCCACCCATTACGCCAGAGAGGCTGCTTTCAGAATCTTCGCTTTGTTTTTTCTTTGCATCATTGAATGCAGCAACTATTAAATCTTCTAATATTTCTATTTCCTCTGGGTTTGCAAGTTCTTGAGAAATTTTAACTTTATTTAGAAATCCTTTTCCATCTATAGTAATACTAACTACACCGCCGCCAGCATTACCAGTATATTCTTTTTTAGATAATTCTTCTTGGGTTTCAAGCATTTTCTTTTGCATTGCTTGCGCTTGTTTCATCATATTAGCAATATTTACCATCTTATACCAATCCTTACTTATAATTGAACGTTTATTAATTCGATTTTTGGTATTCTCCAAAAATAAAAAAGCATTTAATATAACCAATATTCGCAGCTTTTTTCTTATTTGTATAATACTCAAACCTCAAATCCTAAACGTTCAATTATAGGTGAGGATTGGTATTATTTCTCCCTTAAATGCCTTGCTTTTTCTATTTTCCATTCTCTTTCTTTAATTGCCGCTCTCTTATCAAAAAGCTGTTTTCCCTTAGCCACAGCTAATTCAACTTTTAACTTATTCTTATTATTAAAATAAATAGATAGCGGAACCAGAGTATAGCCTTTTATTTTAATTTTACCAAGTAACTTATTGAGTTGATTCTTATGCAATAATAATTTTCTTGGTCTTTTTTGCTCATGATTGAATAAGTTACTAGCTTTTTCATATTCAGCAATATGAGAGTGAAAGAGAAATAGTTCGTTTCCAATATTACTTGCAAATGACTCATTGATACTAATTTTACCAGTTCTTGCTGATTTAACCTCAGTGCCTGTGAGCGCAATACCGGCTTCAAGAGTGTCCTCAATGGTATATTCATGTCTCGCTTTTCTATTTTGAGCTACTATCCGGTTAGATGTCATAAAGTCTCTTTAAATTCTAGACGAACCCATATCCTGCAAATGCTAAGATTGTTAACCAAAATAATTGTTTTGTCCATCTAAATCCATAAGTTTTATATAATATTGCTGAAATACTTAAAGTTATTAAAGCTGGATATATATAGCTTAAAACAGCATGTAACATAGATGCGATTTTGCTAAACCCAATTAATGACAAACCATATCCAATTATGATAGTAACAAAAACAGAATTAACCCAAGAAATTTTTTCTTTTGCTATATCAGTTTTTAAGAACTCAGCAAATAATTTCACTAAACTTGCTGCTGTTACTAAGGTAGATAAAAATATTGTTAGAGCTACAATTAAAGCGGCATGCTTACCTAAAGTTATTTGTGCAATCACTGCTAAATATTGCTCAGGATTTATATCAATTAAACGATCTGCATAATGCGCGCCCAAATATATAAAACCAACATAAACTAAAGCTATTAGACCGCCACCTATAATACTAGACATAATACTTAACCTTATGGTTTCATTTTTGCTTTTACAAACAGACCTTAGATATTCCACAATAGTAATTGAGAAAAATAATGAAGCCATTAAATCCATAGTTTGATAGCCTTGGGTTATCCCAAGAATAAAAGGATTACCTGCTTGACTCATTGGAATTAACTCAGGAGATTGCTTGACTGCAACAAAAATAATTAAGGCGATACCAACTATTTTTAATGGTCCTAGGAATTTCCCGATTAATGGAACTATCTTACTTTTCTGCCAAATTATTAGAATGATCAACAATGAAAAAATAGCGCTAAATATATAAAGAGGAATTGTTGGGTAAAGTAAATTCACCCCTCCAAAAGCTACTAATATACATCTCGGAACTACACCAAATGGGCCGATTAATGATAATATTAAAATACTAATTGTAAATGGCGCCCATTTACCAACCAAACCAAAATATTTTTCCTTATCTCCTTGAAATAAAATCATACTAAACAGGCCAATAAAAGGGACTATCACACCAGTGATCATCAAACCCATGGTTGCAGTTAAAAATTTGTCTGTAGTTTTTGCCCCTATTATGATTGGAAAAATCAAATTCCCCGAACCAAAGAACATTGCAAACATTGCAAATCCTGCTGTGAATGCCGTTTTATACTTCGTCATAAACAAATATATCCTTAAATTATGAAGAGTAAAAATCTTATAGATTATTAAGATTTTGTAAAGCCTTTTTATATCATTGTTTCGTCTTGACAAAATTTTTTGCCATTGATAAAGTCTATCATTATTCACCGGGGGCGCTTGCACGTAAGCTGAGATATACCCTTAGAACCTGATCTAGTTAATACTTGCGGAGGGAGTGTGATATTTGAAAGCCTAAATACCAATTTACGCAGTCTTTTATCAGCTTCTCTTTAAATAATTTAAGGAGAAATTTATGCAATCACTAAACTATAAATTATACAAACTATATAATAAAATAATTCCACAAGATAAGTTAAATGATTTGTTGATTCAGCAAACAAGCTTGCAGTTTGTCTTTCAACTACTCACCACTTATTTAAGACTTGGTATTTTATCTTCATTCCATGGAAGAATCTATAGTAGTTTTGAGGCTGTTCAGAAAAACGATAAAGATGGCTTAGCTATTTTTATGAAATATATATTAAACTTATCGCTATTTGCATTGCTTTATATACCTTCGTATTTATTTAATAGTGCTATTAACATCTATTATAATAGAAAAATAGGAAATATTCTTAGTGCCAAACTTAATAACAATCTTCTAAACGACCAAGCGATATTATATTTAAAGCATAGCAATAAATATAACGTAACTGACCCTCAATTATTAATAAATAGCCTAAAAAAAGACATAGAAACTCTGGGTAATAAAGCTCCAAATTTGCTGAATAAAAAAACCTCTGCTTTTATTAATGGAGGATATGCTATTTTTTCTTTAATGAGCATCAATACCGGAAATATATTCTTTTCACTAGCTCTTTATAATTTTGTAATATTAGTCGTAAAGGAAAATATTCTAGCTCAGCAAATAAACTTGATTAAACCAATAGAAAAATTAGAAAATGAAATAAATACTCTAGAAGTATATTATTTAGCGCATGCGGTTGCTATAAGTCAAACTGATGCAAATAATTTTATCCAAAGCAAAAAATCATTAATGATTCAAAGATTAAATGACCTTAAGGCTAAAAATTACTTTTGGGATGAGGTAATAAAAATACTAAGTGTTGCTGAAGAAGTGGCTGGTTTTATTAGTAATTATTATATTTTAGCAAATGAAATAAATAGTGGAAATATTCATAAAAAAGATCGTTGGAAATATCTCCCTCATTTAAAAGAAATTTCTAGCATGATTCTATGGGATACCCATAATAAAATAGATAGATTCTCCATTGATAATGCTATTGATAGAGTATCTGAAATTTATGACAGAATAAAAGCAACTAAAACTGGATTAATAACTGATTATAAAAACAGCTCAAATCCTGGAATATGCATAAAGAATTTCTCAATTGAAGTTAATAAAAAAACTTTATTGAATGTGAATGATTTATGTTTATTCGCTAAAAATATTGCTTTAATGGGAGAAAATGGCTGTGGAAAATCAACATTTCTTAAAATCATAAAGGGCCTAGACCTTGGGAGCATCGAGTATACAGGAAATATAATTTATTATGGGAAGAAGAAAAAAATTGTGATGATTAGTCAAGAAGAAGCGATTATACCAGGATCAACGCTTCTAGAGTTAATTACCTTAGAGTCTAATTCACTAAATAAGAATAAGGCTGTGAAGCTTCTGAAAGCATTTTCATTAAATCAATTCATTCCTATTCTAGAGGAGGTTTATGAATGGAATGAATATTTAAGCGGAGGGCAGAAGCAGCTTTTAGCTATTATTAGGCTTATTTTAGCTGAGCCAGAAATAGCTTTGCTTGATGAAGTTTTTAAAGAACTGGATAGTAAGTCTATAGCAACTGCTAAGCATCTATTCAAAGAATATCTCCCAGATACTCAATTTATAATAACCGATCATGAAGCGAATGCGCATAATCATGATGGCTTTTACAATCTAGAGTTAAAGATAGTGAATCAAAGTCTTATTTATTCCGATCTTGATTAACTTCCGACGTATTTTTTCTTTGCTCGGCTTTTTCTGTATGTGAAAGCCCTAATAAATTGGTGAACCTACTTGCCCATGCTTTAGTATTTTGTGATAAATTAGAATGTTGTATTTTATCATTTACATTACCAGCTTGACCTGTTAAATCTCGCCATGTAGATGCTCCAGTCTGGACAGCATTACTTACATTGTGTGTAACCTCAGTTACACCTTGGTTAATAGCTTTCTCAGGAGCTTTTGGATTTGCTTCAGCAACGCCTACAATTTTGGCAATTGATTCACATGCTCCTTTTATTAGTTCGGTACCCTTACCTATTAATGAATAATTAAAGCCTAATCCATTAACCACTCCTTCTGCAACTAAAAGAGCCCCTAAAGCTGGCAAGGCCACGGTTCCTATGGTGGCTGCCATAGCCCCACCTTTAAAAATTCCTTCAACTCCTTGAGGGTTTCCAGCTAAAAAGCTTAAAGCCCCGAATGCAGCAAGACCTACGCCTACATATGGCGCCATTAACCCAACAAATGCACCGAATCCCATTCCAAGTGTGTCTTTTAACTCTCTTAAGAAAGTTCCATCTTTAACATCTTCCCACATTTGTTTAAAAGATCGGCCCTTTATTTTATTATAAGTTATTGCAGCTATAGTTGATGCGCATAAAGCTCCGCCTATTAAAAAAGCATAATGAGGTTGAAGTAATATTAAAGCGCCAAATCCAATTTTCGCTACTCCTTTCGCTTTTACGACTGTAGGATTGTCCCAAAAACTTGCTTTATCTTTAAGTTCTTCAGATTTTTTCATTATAATTACTCCATTTAAAATATTCTTGGATCCTTCGTTTTACTCAGGATGACGGTTCTCGTCATGGTTAGAGCGTTAGCGAAACATCCAGGAAAAACTCTCTGGATCCTTCATTGCATTCAGGATGACGTCAAAAATTACTAATAAATAAAATTACACATTATAAATTAATAATTTGTTAAAAAATATCAGTTACTCTAATTATTCTAAAAACCGAAAGTAAATACAAAATATGAGCAAGTCCAGAGGGAAAAAAAACTCTAAACAAAAACCTAAGTTATTAGTTATACTAGATAATCTTGAGGCTTGGGTAGTAGATTTAGGTCTTGAACGCAGAGGCTTTACTAATGGGGAAGAAAATGAGTTGGGCGCTATAAAAATACCCACTCTTATTGCCAAAAAAACACTTCAAAATAGAATTAATTTTTATCAAAATGATAAGGATATTACTTATAATCGAGAAGCTCTTTATGCTGAGCTTACTAATGAATCAGTTAAGCAAAGTAAGCTAATATATGATTATATTGGAGATTATATAGATGTTATTAAAGATGATGAAGATCCACTTAAAGTTTTAACTGGGGCTATAGTCAACGCAATTCCTCTTACAGATGATGATAGAGAGGAGCTAAGAGAAGAGGTATATAAAGCTCTGAAAGCTGCTAAGGGAGAAATGGATGCAAAAGAGTTCATAGATCAATATCATGAAAATTTAGGCGCTTATTCAAGAACTCCAACATTGCAAGCTTCCGTGCTATCTAAAGAAGCTCAAGAATTTACATTTAATTATATAGATCCTGCACCAGGCAAGAAAGCAACTATGCTTATTGAAGGGGTGAGTTATGAGTTATATCCAGTGCGCACTGATGCTGGAGTTATTTTTATTTATCCACATGATAATACCCCTTATATTCAAGAAACTTTACAGGAAGATGGAACATATAGCTATGCTATAATAAATAGCAATAATAACTTGCATACAAGTTATTCTATTAAAATACCGTATGTATTTGATGATGGAAGATATTCTGAATATAATTATGAAGAGTTAACATTTGATTCAAATGGAGAAGTAAGGCATACAGTATACGGTTTTGGCTCTAACCAGGTAAATAGAGATGAACATCCATTTGATATGGAGCAGATGCTATCAGAAGAGTTAGAAAATCTAAACCAGAGGGAAAGATCTTCACCTAATAATATAGAGCATGATTTTGAACATGATGACGAAATAGAAATATTACTTGCTAAAAGAAAGTGGTTAATTGAAGCAATCTTAGAAGAGAAAAGGAAACAGAGAGAGCTTGAGGGACGACTCAAGGAATTAGAGCTAAAAGAAAGAGAGTTATTACTTCAGAATTCTAAGGTCCGTCATACTGAAGCGTTAGCTGAAGTATCCAGTGATTCCTCCTTGCATAATGGAATCCATAGCAAAAGAAATAACAACCAGCAGAATGTTGTCAATAAGAGTGGTGGTAACAGAAGCAATTTGAATAGTGATACAGGTAGTAAGTATGATAATAGCTTAGATGGTGAGGACTCGGACGATAGCCAAAGTTTGAATTCAGATAATTCCTCTAATACTTCTAACTCCTTCTCTGATACTTCCTTGCGTGGCTATGAAGAAGATTCAGACCAAGGTTCTCAGAATAACAACAATAATAAAAAAAAAGCTAACATAAAGAACCATATACCTTTTCCAAATGAACAAAACTCAGACGATTATAATAACAATAATAATAATTTGAACTTAAATACTATAGAAAACCTGAACCTAATAAATAATAATGACTTAGGTAGTGAAGGTTTTAATGATAACCAAAGTTTTAATTCAGATAATTCCTCTATTACTTTAAATTCCATATATGACACTTCATCAAATAATGAAAATAACAACAATAATACTATAAGAACCCTAAATATAACAGATAATAACCAATCAAATTCCATCCAGAATTCAAGTGATAATACAATTGAAAATAATAATAACTCCTCATTCAATACCGACAACTATAACAATAATAATAATATTATTATTGATGAGATTGGTGGAACAGGCGATAACTCATCTGGTGATATTAATAACAACAACAATGATAGTACTTCAAACCAAAACGTAAATAATAAGCAGCAACAACTAGAGAAAAACCAAAGACAATTAGAGGAAGACAAATTGTTGCGGCTAAACAAACTTTTAGAAGAAAGAAATAAATTACTTGGTAAAATTAGTGATGAGGAGAGTGATGAGGAGGTTGAAAGTATAAAAGCCAAATTGCTGCAGCTTGAGCAAGCAAATGCGTTGCTAAGGGAGCAGCCATTACTTCCAAATGCACCAACGCGTCATCCTAACCTAATTAATGGAAACAATATTGGCGATGGAAGAGGAGATGAAAAGCATGGAGGAAATGGTAAAACAGGAAATAGCGATGCTAATGGAAGCGATAACAACAACAGTGGAGCATTGGATAACGCATTATTATTGAGGTTACAGCAAGAAAATGCAGCGCTAAGAGGAGAAATTAATAGCAATAAATTGAATAAAGAATTCCAAGGAATTCATAAAGATTTAGAGGCTTTAATAAATAAAATAAATGAAGGAAATAAAGGAGAAGGCGACGAGGAGAGACTCCAAAAACTAAAAGAAGAATTAGCTGAGTTTGCAAGGAAAGACTTTAAGTCAATTGGTATTGTAGATGCAGATGCGGAAGCTTTAAGACAAAAAATAGAAGAATTAAGGAACAAAATATTAGAGTTTGAAGAAAAACAAAAAAAATTAGATCACTGGAGTAATTTGTCTACAAAATGGCCGGAAGCGATAAAGCAAAAACTTGAGTTACTAGAAAAATCAATTGAAGCATCTGAAGCTAAAAAAAATGAACTTATGCAAGAAATTGCAGATATATGCGCTAAAATGCTCAAGGTTGGAGTGCAAGAAGGAGGTGTTATTCAGGGAATTGATAAGTTTGCAAAGGAAAAAGAAATAAAATGGATTGGCGCAGAAGCCAACAAAGTGCCAGAGAAAGTCTTCCTTAAGCAGGCAGATATAGAAAGAGCAAGAGAATTATATAATGCAATAAATGAGTTTACAATTAATGATGACAAAGGCAAGCCCAAAGCAGTATTTAATTTCACAGGTGAAAAAGGACGGCCATACGAAAACCTAATTGAATTTTCAGAGTTAATTCGAAAAATTAATAGAGCTAGTATTGGAGATAGCTCTCCAACTGAAGAGAAAAGACAAGAATTCATGTCAGAAGTTTTAGATGGAGTAATAAATAATTGGAAAAAATTTCATGGGCTAGCTACTGAACTTGAAAGAAGAAAAAAGGAAGAAATAGCGCAGGCAAAAAATTATATTAAAGCGTTGGAGTCACTAACCTATGATAATTTAGTTGCCATAAAGAATTTAAAAAATAAAGAAACCGTAACAATAGATGGCATGAGTTTTAATAGCGGTGATGCTCAGCTTTTAAAAAGCATAACTATACCATCTCTTGAGGGTTTGGGGGGCGATGTTGATAAATTCAAAGAGAAATTTGTTAATGAGGCAAAAAAAGTTTTAGTTAATGAAGATGCTATTCGGCAATTAAAAGAAAGGCTTGTTATTGATGCAAAAAATGCTTTATATAAAGCTAAAAATAATCAAATTGAAACTATAGAAAAAACTTTAAAAGCAGAAGGAGAAAAGCTAGGTATTTCTGATGTTGCAGAAAAGAATGTTAAAGCTCTTTTAGATATTGTAGATTTGGCAGCTCAGTCGAGTAACGCGACTATTCCAAATATTCCTAAAGACAATCGCTGTGCTATTTCATACGGAAATAATATTGTAATTACGCCTAAATCTAGTGGAAATAATACTGTTGCAACAAATTTGCTTGCAGATCAGCTTAAAAAAACAAAAAAACTTATTGATGAAAAAGGTGAACGCGCTCAAAAGCAAGCTCCAAAGAAAAAAACTACAGAAGTCCCAACTATAAATGAACAAATTTCTATAAATCTCAATAATTCTTTTATTAATAATACATATATCCAAGGATGGGTGACAGATGCGCAAACTAATAATCCTCAGTATCAGGAATATTTAGAAACAGCTATAATTAAACAGCTTGGCGAACAACTTATTATAATTAATCAATTACAAGAAGGATTAAAAGATGATAAGCAAGAATGCCAGAATTTAGATAAGCTTATCGATAGGATATTAACTGTAAATATTCAAGCAGTAATTGATCCTAATAATGAAATGGCTTCGGGTGACCAAAATATAAAAATAAGAATAGATGGTAAAATCAAAGGACTCAAAAACGCTATATTAGCTAATATGAAGAATCCTGAGTATGTTAAGGGTGTTTTGCAAAAAGAGAATGATAATAACAATGCAAAAGCTTCTTTAAAAGCAAAACTTCAGGCACTTGGTGTTAAAGAGGATGATATAAAATTCGAAGGAGAGTCTGTAATAGTGAGCAACCAACAAACAAATGACCTTCAATTAAATGAGGGTGAAAGAATAGTGGCGCATATGATCTATCAAAAATGTTTAAATAACAGCTGGGATTTTCAAAATTTGTCAGATTCTAATTTTAGACAACTTGCTCGGGTCTTTCATCCTGATAAAAAAGTAAATACTACTCAGCTATTTCAGGATTTTGGAAATTTCGTGGCTAAGTATAATGGATTAGCTAGCGAAGAAAGACGGCTGCTGATTACTTATCCTACTTCTCCTTTAAATACTACCGCAATCTCCAACCAAAAAAAAAACTTCGCGGGAAATAATGTAAATAATTTAATATCTGATGCTGATGGGAATGAAAAAACTCCATATATCACACCAAGCAATAATGGACGTGGTGGTCAAGGTCAAAACCTATAGTAACATTTTCGTCATGTTGAGGCTTTAGCCGAAACATCCAGAAAGAATTCCCTGGATCCTTCGTTTTACTCAGGATGACGGGGGTTGCTTCCATCACTGGATCCTTCGTTTTACTCAGGATGACGGGGGTTGCTTCCATCACTGGATCCTTCGTTTTACTCAGGATGACGGGGGTTGCACTAAGATGACGAGACTCTCGAAAAAAATTCAACTATAGAGTCTGCTATTTTTTTATTAATTCCCTCAAGCTTAATAAGCTGCGTGATGTTACTATTCTTAATTTCTTCAATTGAAGTGAAATGATTTATTAGAACTTGCCTTCTTTTAGCACCAATTCCTGGAATTTGCTTAAGTATAGAAAAATTCATCGCGGCTTGTCTTTTTTTTCTATGGCTTGTAATGGCAAAGCGATGCGCTTCATCTCTAATTATTTGAAGATATTTCATGATTGGGGAATGCTTGTCTAACGTAAAAGCTTCTTTGTCTATTTGGTGAAAAATCTCTTTGCCTGCGTTCCGATCTATGCCTTTAGAAATACATACTAATGGCAGTTGTAGATTTAATTCATCTAAAACTTGTTTAGCTGTGGATAAATGTCCTTCTCCTCCATCTATTAATAATAAATCTGGTATCTCTTCTAATTTTGATAATCTTCGTGCTAACACCTCTCTTAGCATTGCATAATCATCTCCTATTTCAGTCTTAGAAATATTATATTTGCGATAATGTTTTTTACTGAAACCCTCTTCAGTCGCTACTATCATGGCTCCCACAGCATGTGCTCCCATGATATGGCTGTTATCATATACTTCGATGCGTTTAATTGGATTCTTAATATCAAAGATTTTCTCTAACTCCCTAAAAATAGTAATGCGTTTAGATTTATCTTCATATTTTCTGTTTAAAGCATTATTAGCATTATCATTAACAAATATAGATGCTTTATCTCCAGGTTTAGAGATAGTAATTTTTAAACCAAATGCTTTTTCTATTTCTTCTTTCTCCTCTATAGGGATTGATAAGATAACCTCTTTGGGAATCGGATTATTTTGATAATATTGAACTAAGTATATTTCTAATATTTTCTCTATATTCTCATCTAAGACTTGCTCAAAGAAATAGATTTTATTTCCATAATTTTGTCCATTTCTAAAGATGAACAATTGGATACAAGCAATGTCTCCCATTTTTGCTATCCCTATCACGTCAGCATTCTCAATGTTAAATAGATTAGAGTTTTTATTCTGAATATAATTTAAAGCGCGGATCTGATCTCGAAGTTTAGCGGCTTTTTCATATTCAAACCTCTCACTCGCTTGTTGCATTAATAAACTTAGCTCTTCTTGCAGCTGAATTGTTCTTCCTTCTAAAAAATCTATAGCTTTTCTTACATTGCTTTGGTAATCATTTTCAGAAATTCTACCAACACAAGGAGCGGAGCATCTTTTGATTTGATATTGCATACATGCTGTTTTTCTGGCCAAGAAAAAACTATCTGAACAGTTTCTTAAGAGAAAAGTTTTTTCTAAGAACTCTATAGTTTCGTCAACAATTTTAGCAGATGCAAATGGACCGAAATACTGGCCCTTAATCTTTCTATCGCCCCTAAATTTTGTAAGACTTGCAAATTCGTGATCAAGGCGAAGCAAGATATAAGGCATGGATTTATCATCTTTAAGTAAGATATTGTATTTTGGCCGCAAACTCTTTATTAAATTTGCTTCTAATACTAAAGCCTGAGCCTCGGTTTTTACAGTAATAATTTCTAATTTCTCAGTTTGAGCTATTGCAAGCTTCATCCTTTCGCATAATCTATTTATTTGAGTATAATTGATTATTCTTTTGCCTAAGTCTTTTGCTTTGCCAACATATAAAACCTTATCATTTTTATCTAGCATTCTATATACACCAGGCAAGCTTGGCATATTCTTTAATTCTTGTTTTATTAAATCTACTGATTTTTTTATATTTATTTCTTTCATAAAATCTATACACGAAAAATGTGGATAACTTTGTTGATAAAATTTGTATTTTATCAGAACCCGATAGAAATCCTTATCTACAGATAGATTATTATATCTGGTTGTATTAGCAAGTGTTTTTATACAACGCAAGCAAATCTGCGCCACACATCATATTAATTAATTTATAAGCTTTTTCTAAATATAATATATATGTATTTTTAGTAGTTAATTCCTTAACTGTGTATAACTTATAAGATAAATATTAAAAAACAGTAATTATTAATAATTAATATAACTATTAGTTGTATATTGTTTTGCTAAGAAATCTATAACTTAAATTTGCTAAAAACAATAAATTATGCTATTCGTTTAGTTGGTATTCTTATCAGGAATTCAGAAATTATGCGTCATAAAACACTTAAGGTTAAAGTAGGAAGTCAGTATATTGGGGGGGATGCTCCAATATTAATTCAGTCTATGACTAATACTGATACAGCTGATGTGATATCAACAGCAAAGCAAATAATCTCTCTTCATAATGCTGGTTCTGAAATAGTAAGAATAACAGTAAATAATGATGAAGCTGCTAAAGCTGTTTCTAAAATTCATGAACAAATTCTAAAAGCTGGTTATGATATACCGCTTGTTGGTTGTTTCCATTATAATGGGCATAAATTATTATCAACTTATCCTGATTGCGCTGAAAGCTTAGCTAAATACAGAATAAATCCAGGCAATGTTGGCTTTGGAGATAAAAAAGATAAGCAATTCGAACAAATGGTGGAGATTGCTATAAGTAATAATAAACCCATTCGAATAGGGGTGAATTGGGGGAGTTTAGATCAAGCCCTGCTTGCAAAGTTGATGGATGATAATAATAAACTTCATACTCCTAAATCGTCTAAAGAAGTTATGTATGAGGCATTAGTAAGTTCTTGTCTCTTAAGTGCTAAACAGGCTGAAAAAGTTGGTCTAGAGGCAGATAAAATTATTTTATCTTGTAAAACAAGCAATGTTCCAGATTTAATTATTGTCTATAATGAACTTGCTAAAAGAAGCAACTATGCTTTGCATCTAGGGCTCACTGAAGCAGGGATGGGAATGAAGGGAGCTGTGTCTACAGCTTCCGCATTATCTATTTTGTTAAGCCAAGGTATTGGAGATACTATTCGTGCTTCCATTACTCCAAAACCTGGGTCTCCTAGAACTGAAGAAGTGGAAATATGCAAAAATATTTTGCAGTCACTCAATTTTAGGAATTTTGCTCCTGAGGTATCTGCTTGTCCTGGATGCGGGAGAACCACGAGCGAATATTTTCAACATCTAGCCTTAGAAATTGATCAATTTATAAAAACTAACATGCAAATCTGGAAAGAAAATTATCCTGGCGTTGAGAATTTAAAGATTGCGGTAATGGGTTGTATTGTAAATGGACCGGGAGAAAGCAAACATGCAGATATTGGTATTAGTTTACCTGGCACAGGTGAAGAAAAAATAGCTCCTGTATTTATTGATGGTAAAAAAGCGCATACCTTAAGGGGAGAGCAAATAGCTAAAGAATTTATGAGTATTTTAGAAAGCTATATAAGAGATAGATTTAAATACAATCTTGAAAAGACCAGTTAAAGATGGTATTATTAGCTCTATAAATAAAACTAATGAGGAAATCATGAGCAATGTTATTTTATCAGAATTAATTACTAGTGTTTCAGAATTAAAAAAGCATCCTATGCAAGTAATCAAAGAGACTCAAGGCAGACCAATCGCTGTTCTTAATAGAAACAAACCTGCTTTTTACTGCATTTCTCCAGCAATGTTTGAAGTTTTAATAGAAAGCATTGAAGACAAAGAATTGGTTAGATTAGTTCAGGCGCGGTCAGGAGAACAAGAAGTAGAAGTTAATGTAAATGACTTATAAACTTACATTTCTCAAAAGCGCTTTAAAAGAATGGGGCAATTTAGATAGTCAAATCAAAGCTCAATTCAAGAAAAAACTTTTAGAACGTCTTGAGAGCCCTATAGTTTTAAAAGATAAATTGTCTGGTTTAAGTGATTGCTATAAAATAAAACTTAGAACAGTAGGTTATAGATTAGTTTATAGAGTAGTTAAAGATATAGTTACTGTTCAAGTAATTGCTATTGCTCAAAGAGATAAAAGTTTAGTTTATAATTTAGCAAGAAAACGAATTTATGATATAGAATAAATAAAATTGCTGAAGTTCGCAATTTGTATAATCCTCTTAAACGAGTTTTTAAAAAAGGTATAATGAATTTTTCCTTGAAACTACTTGTTCTTAAAGATATATTGAAAGCCAGATTTAATTCATGATAGTTTACAAATAGAATGTTTGATCAAAAAAATGAAATACTTAGAAAAATAACAGATTCTCAAGATATAAAACAGTTAGAAGAGCTTCGTATTTTATATTTAGGTAAAAATGGTTTATTAACTCAAGCAACAAAAGAAATAGCTTCTCTTAGTATTGAAGAAAAGAAGAATTTTGGAGCAAAGTTAAATAATTTCAAGAACGAAATATCTGAAGCCATTGCTGCGCAAAAACAAATATTTGAAGAAAATTCTATTGAAGAAAAATTACATGCTGAAAAAATTGATGTTACGCAAAATACTAGACCTGCCAGTCCTGGGAAAATTCATCCTATCACACAAGTAACTCAAGAGATTATTACAATTTTTAATAATTTGGGATTTTCACTAGCTTCTGGCCCAGAAATTGAAGATGATTATCATAATTTCACAGCTTTAAATATTTTAGAGAATCATCCTGCAAGACAAATGCATGATACATTCTATTTAAATACAGCTGAAGATATGGTGCTTAGAACTCATACTTCTAATGTGCAAATAAGAAAAATGAGTAATGAAAAGCCACCTTTTAGATTCATTGCTCCTGGTAGGGTTTATCGCTCTGATCACGACCAAACTCATTCGCCGATGTTTCATCAAGTTGAGGGGGTATTTATTGATAAAGATATAAATATGGGGCACTTAAAAGGCTGTCTTCAAGAGTTCTTAAAAATGTTCTTTGAAACAGATGATGTGATAATTCGTCTTAGACCTTCATTTTTTCCTTTTACAGAACCTTCTGCTGAAGTAGATATTGGTTATAAAATAGAAAATACTGAAATCAAAATCGGCTCAAATGATAAATGGCTTGAGATACTTGGCTGCGGAATGGTTCATCGCAAAGTTATTGAAAATATAGGGCTAGATCCAGATGAATATCAAGGCTTTGCTTTTGGTATAGGAATAGATAGAATGGCTATGCTTAAATATGGCTTAAATGATATAAGAAAGTTTTTTGATTCAGATATGCGTTGGTTAAATCATTATGGATATTCATGGCTAGATGCACCAAGCTTAGTTACTGGATTATCAAGATAATTATGAATAATGAATTTAAATTAGATTCAGCCTTTAATAACCAAGACTATAAGATTGGAGAATTGGATTTATGCTATATATATTTAAACAATAATTCTCTATTTCCTTGGGTGATTCTTATCCCTAAACGAAATAATATTAAAGAAATAATAGATCTTACAATGGAAGATCAACATCAGCTTATAGAGGAAATAAATCTAATATCTAGATTAATGAAAACAACTTTTTCTCCTGACAAGCTTAATATTGCTTCTTTTGGTAATTTAGTTCCACAATTACATATTCATATAATCGCTAGATTTATGAAGGATAAGGCCTGGCCAAAACCAACATTTAACTTTGAAGAAACACCTTATAGCAATTCTCTACTTAAGAAAACAAAAGCTAGATTAATAAATAATTTGACAGAGCTTAATAAAAAAATATAATCCACCTAAAAATCTTATCTAAATTATGTATGTCTGAGCCTACAACGGATATCACTATTAAATTATATAACCCAGCCCTCGAGTTAGTTTATAAATATGAATATTTAATTCCCACTATTGCCACGGCAGGTATAGGGTTCGTAAATTTTGGTCCAATAGGTATTGCTTTTGGAGCATTCGGTATGATTGATATGCTTGCGGAACATTATAATATTTATGAAAAGCCTTACTTAACATCAGCTGTATTAGGCTGGGGTGTTTTAAGTTCTTTTAAAGCTCCTTATTATATTTCAGATATTGCAGGAGTAACTTTAGGGTTAGTTTCAACAACTGGAACATTAACTAATCATGTGGAAATGTTGATTGCTCCGAGCTACGGCGCTATGACAGGATATAGTATTTTAGGAAATAATGGAGTTCCTTATGGTGTAGCAGCAGGAATTATAGACGAGACGCTTTCATATTTTAATATCACTCATTCATACCCATTAACTTATACTATGAGTAATATTGCTTACGTTAATTTAATAATACCGCAAGCTCCAAAAGTTCTATCATTCTTTAAGGTCAAATTACCGGTTCATTACTTCAATGATCTAGTTTTTAATTCTGTATTATCTACAATATTGTCTGCTTATGCTATAGATCTCAAAATTAATAAAAAGGATTTAGAGGTCTTGAAAATCTATGATGAAATTTATAATATTTATAGCAATATCATACCCAAAAAGCAATTAGATAAAATATTAACTACTCAATATATTATTTTAATAGCATCTCAAACTATACTTACAAAATCTTCTGTGCTACTAGCTGCTTATAAATTAGATTTATATACAAGCATAACCAATTTAAAACAAAGTGATGTTTCTTGGAAAAAATTTATTAGTAATTTATTTGCCGCTAGCTCCTTCATGGCCCCTTATATCAAAACAGAAATTGTATCTAGCATACTTAATGCGTATTCCAGAGAGAAATTATCATATATTCTTAGTGACCAAGTAAATATAAAATTACTTAATAAAGGCTCTTTAGTGCATCTGAAACAAGAAACTAATATAAGCATTGCTGGTAAGCAAATAGATTATTTATCTTTAATTGACAATATGAATTCAGATATAGTTACTATCACTGAGAATAATTTAATATCTGGCGCTCTAAGTCATACAATTTCAGGAATTTATGCTTGCGGATATTTATTTTCTTCTAACTCTATTGATATAATATTATATACTAAGTTTTTTAAGGAATTATCAAATATTCTTACATTTTACCTGAGCAAAAAAGTAAATTCTTATAACCATTACATAGCTCACATTCATGCAGATCTTCATAATAAACTTGATTATAACCGCTTGAATGCAGATCAAATGGATATTAATGCAGCGAATAATTTTACAATTGCAAAACATCTAGAATTAGCTCATCTCCTTAGAAAAGCTAGTGGAAAACAAGGCATATGGGAAATTTGGGAGCAGGCTTGGACAAAATTTAATATTTATAGTGATTATTTAACTAGTTGGTTGCTAATTTCATATCAAATATATTACAAAACAATAGAAAAGAAGTTTAGACTTTCTGTATTTGAAATGACGCAAGATTTCGCAAATTTATTAAGTTGGAAAGCATCAAATTATGGATCTATTATTAATCTAAAGACTTCTTTATTAAGAGTTAAGGAATTAGTATCAAAGCTAGATAGTATGTATGACTCTTCGGAGCATTTTGTGAATTACACATATAATAAATCTGATAAAACGAGTATTTGTTTTGATAGATACAAGGTTGGAATCAAGCAAGAATCAAGATTATATATTAATGATCTATGCATTGAAGGTGGGATAGTTGCATTTACCAGCGCTTCAGGCGGTGGAAAGTCTACTTTTTTTAAAGCTATAAGTAACTATACTCAAAGCGGTGTTTGGAGTGATGGGGGTGTTAATTTCTCTACAATACATGGAAATAATCCTGTTTTTGCTAGGACAAGTCAAGAAAGCTTTATCCCACCTGATATAACTCTTCTAGAGCTGATAACTTTTAGAACTAGTAGTAACTCTCTAAAATATAAAGAAAAAGTAATAGAGTTATTTAATAGGGTAAATATTGATAATGTTAAGGAAAATGAGATTAATTTATCTTCAAGCTTGGAGCTAAAAAAAGATTGGTCTACTGTTTTAAGCGGTGGGCAAAAGCAGAAAGTGGATTTAATTAGATTAATTTTACAGGAAGAAAAGCCTGATATTATTTTACTAGATGAGTTATTTGCTGGGCTAGACCATGAGTCAGTAAAAATAGTTCAAGATCTTATAAAAGAGCAATTTAATTCTAGCCTAGTTATTATCATTGATCATGAAGCGAAAGCGCATAATCTATATCACTGGTATGACGCAGAATTCCACTTGGAAAATAACACCGCTATTATGTTAGGAAGTCCTGGATTGTAACTATTTCTGAATTGTATCTGTTCTCTTAGTTATTATAGAGTCAATAAGACCGAAATCTTTTGCAGCTTGAGGACTCATAAAATTATCGCGCTCCATAGCCTGCTCAACAATATCAACTTTTTGACCAGTATGAAATGAATAAAGTTCATTTAATCTACGTTTTACTTCTAGCATTTCTTTCAAATGAATTTCTGCATCAGTTGCTTGCCCTCTAAATCCACCAGATGGCTGATGAATCATTATTCTAGAATTAGGAAGAGCATATCTCATGCCTTTTTCGCCAGCGGCTAGAAGAAAAGACCCGCAAGAACAAGCTTGACCAATACAAATAGTTGCGATCTTTGGTTTGATATATTGCATCGTATCATACATCGCCATTCCAGAGGTTACAGCTCCGCCAGGAGAATTGATATACATAGCTATATCTTTATCAGGGTTCTCGGCTTCTAAAAACAATAATTGAGCGACAACTAAGCAGGACATATTATCATCAACCGGCCCATTAATGAATATAATTCTCTCTTTTAATAGACGAGAGAAAATATCATATGCTCGTTCACCACGGCTGGATTGTTCAACAACCATTGGCACTAGGTTCATAGCCAAATTTAGGTGCTCATTCATATTATTCTTCCTTTTCAGCTTTCAAAAGATCTTTTACTGAAGTATTTTTGTCAGTATAAGCCAAATCCTTTAAAATAAGATCCACAGTTTTTTCTTCTAAGATTGGTCCTTTAAGCGACTCAACTGCCTTAGGATTCTGATTATAATATTGAATAATGGATTGCGCAAGGGAAGGATGCTGAGAGTTAATTTGAGCGCGAACTGCATTTACATAATCTTCCTGCTCAATGCTTACATTAAATTTGCTAGCAAACTTAGTTAATACAATCCCAAGCTTTATTCTTCTTTCTGCTAATTTTTTATATTCTTTTTCTAACTCTTCTTTGGACTTATCATTTTTAGCTCCATCTTGGATCATGGATTCCGCTTGTTTCCATAAGAGTTGAAATTCTTCATCAACCATTACTTGAGGCAATTTAATTTTTACTTGCTTATCTAAATTATCAAATAACTCTGTTTTAACTTTTACCTTAACTACATTATCGCATTCATTCTTAATTAATTTTTCTAGAATTACTTTAAAAGCTTCTAAAGAGTCATGTCCCATGGATTTGGCTAATTCTTCATCATCTTTGAAAGATTCAAGTTTTTTCACCTCTTGCACAGTAACTGCAAATTCGGCTTGTTTTCCCGCAAAAGTTTTCTCATGGTAATTTTCTGGGAATTTTACAGCTACAACTAATTGATCACCTTTTTTGGAACCGACTAATTGGTCCTCAAAATTATCAATAAAGGACTTGCTGCCTAATTCTAATTGATGAGCTTTTGCAGCGCCGCCTTCAAAGGCTACTCCATCAATCTTGCCCTCAAAATCGATAATCACCTGATCTCCAATTTTAGCTTTATGCTTTTCATCCGCGCTTACAAAATTCTTTCTAATTTTAGCCATTTCTTTAAGTTTTTCGGCTATATCTTTTTCATTTATTTCAAATACAGGTTTTGTAATTGAAATGGCTTTTAAGTCTGGTAATTCAAATTCAGGAATTACATCAAAGTTCACTTTAAGCTCAAGACCTTTGTCAAATCCAAATTCTTTTACTTCAATATTTGGTGAGCTAATTAATTGTGCATTAAGTTTTTGTCTAATAATGCTTATTATAGAATTAATAGATTGATTAATAATTTCACTTGTTAAGCTGTCTTGATGTTGCTTCCATACAACAGATATAGGAGCTTTTCCTGGTCTAAATCCATTTATATTAGTGTGACTTGCCAAAGATATAAGTTTAAAATCTTTTATATTATTTAGAGTGGTTTCTGAAATCTTTATATCAAATGCTTTATTTGTTTCGCTATTTTCTGCTGTATTAAGGATAGCAAAAAAATCTTTATTATTATTTTCACGATCGGTTAAAGAAAAGCTAAGTTGACAATTATCTTGAAAAATATCTACACTCATAAATTGATCCTTATCTAAAGCAAACAACAAAATTAAATGGTGCGGGTGAAGGGACTTGAACCCCCACAACTCTCGTTACTAGATTCTAAGTCTAGCGCGTCTACCATTCCGCCACACCCGCAAAAAAACGTGGAGTTAAGCTTGTATCATAAAGAATTCTTAATTGCAATAAGCTTATCTCAATATTTTTCAAAAGATAGCTTGCTTTTTCTTTTTATTATGATATAAAGTTCACTCTTGTCATTAAATATGGCCCCTTCGTCTAGCGGTTAGGACATCACCCTTTCACGGTGGGAACACGGGTTCGATTCCCGTAGGGGTCACCACATATTTAATTAAAGCAATCTCCTCAAAAATATCAAGTCACATTTCTGCAACATGAATTAAAAACCTTTAGCTGAATTATTACTATTTTAAGAAAAGAATTGATGATAGCGGTAAAAAGGGTTTATAAATAGGTTATTCAGAAATTTATCTGTGTAACTTCTTTTAGAAATTATTCTAATTGAAACTTAAAATAAAAATTAAGGTAAAAAGTTTATGAAAAAAATTTTATTATGTACAACAGCTTTAGTTGGCTTTGCTTGCTCAACTATGGCTGCTGAAGATGTGAAAGTGAGTTTTTGTGGATCAAGTAAATTTGAAATGGGAACAAAAAAGCAAGATTCAAACCACAAGGCGGCTTTATCATTCAGTCCTAACCAAAAAACAACAGGTTTCTACACTTCACAAAAAGCTGCTTTAAAAGCTGAAGGAAAATCTGATACTTTAACATATGGTGCTGTATTACGTTTAAGAGTACTTGGTAACGGTTCAGATGGTATGAGTGATGCTCGTAACGATCGTTCACACATTTATTTAGATACAGATGCTGGTTCTGTACAATTAGGTAGCAACTTCTCTGCAAGTAAATTAATGCAAGTTGATGCTAGCACAATTGCTTCAGCAACAGGTGGTGTCGATGGTGATTGGACAAATTATGGTCAATCTACTTTCAAAACTCTTGGTCAATATCCAACATTCACAGTAAATGGACAAACAGTTACTGGTGCTTTAGCGACAGCAAATTTCATAAAAAGTTTTGGCGTTACTGGCGTTGACACTCTTGCTAACAGAATGGATAGCAATAGTGAAAGCAGCAGAAAAGTTACTTATATGTCACCAAGAATTTCTGGTTTACAATTAGGTGTTTCTTTCGCTCCTGACTTTAACAATAATGGTGGAAGCAATGTTTTAACATCAAACAACTTTAATGCTTCTGGAACTAAAGAATATTATTCAGATTTATACTTCGGTTTACCAGTAAGAATTAAAAATGTATGGTCATTTGGTTTAAATTACACAAATACATTTGAAGATGTTAATGTAGCTTTATCTGTTGTTGCTGACAGAGGTACTGCTGTAAGAGAAAACTTCAATGGTTCAGTAACTATTGAAAGCCAAAAACTTGTTGCAGCTGCTGGGAACGCTAAATTTAACGATCTTAAAACTTACACTGTAGGTGGTATGGTTGGTAAAGATGGATTTAGCTTAGCTGGATCATATTCTAATGATGGTAAAAGCTTAACTCCACAAAATTCAACAGTTAAATCAAGCTGGTGGACAACTGGTGTTGCATATGAAAATGGACCAATGTCAACAAGCTTAACATACTTAGCTGGTAAGAAAACTTACACTGCAGATGGAAAAAATCCATCAATTAAAAGTCAAATCTTATCTTTAGGTGCTGATTATGAAGTTGTAGCTGGTTTAAAACCATTTGCTGAAGTGAGCATGGCTCAATTCAAACCAACAGCAATGAATGGTGACAAAGATAAAGTGAAAGCTACTGTGTTTATTCTTGGTACAAAACTTAAATTCTAGTTTTATAAATTTATAAAATTAAATTTTAAAAAAAGCCTCTTGAATTTTTCAAGGGGCTTTTTTACTATTAATATCATTATACCAATTCCAGCCTATAATTGAGCATTTAGAATTTGAGATTTGAGTATTATACGGAAATATAAAAAGCTGAGAATATCGGTTATATTTAATGCTTTTTTATTTTTGTAGAATGCCAAAAATCGAATTAATAAATGTTCAATTATAGGCTGGAATTGGTATTATATTCAGGTAAAAGATTTATGATATTTTCTTATCTAATTATATTTACATGTTTATGGTGGGTAATATTTTTTATGGTATTACCTTTTGGTAATCAAATTACTAAAAAACCTAGAGCAGGTCATGCAGACAGTGCTCCCACAAATCCAAGGCTATTACTTAAAGTGTTGGTCACTACAATTCTTACCATTCTTAGCACGTATATAACTGTTAAAATCCTAAACGTTCAATTATAGGTGAGGATTGGTATAATATCTAAGTTATTCAATTAATAATTTACTTTATTTATTATATACAATAAAATATTACAAGATTATTCGGAGTAATTATGAGTAAAGATAAATTTGAAGTTTTCTATAACTATATTAACAGTAAAACAGAAGATGCTTCCCCTTATCCAAAATCACAGCAAGATTTTGAAGATAACTTCTTAAAGAATCAAACAAAATTAGATAATCTTACCAGTTCTTTAGATTATAAAGCTGTTGAATTAATGGAGGATTTTGAATCTCCAATTTATAATAAAGAAGAGATTGCTAATTTTGAGATTTTAGTGAATGTAATGGAAATAGCATCTTCATCGCTATATGAACCTACAAAAGAAATTTTAGATAAAGTAAAAACAAGTGAGCTGGATCCGGTGTTTGGAGTCTATAATCATTTTTCAAGAATGGTTAAAATGATAAGCGATAACCAAAAACAAGAATATTTAGATGGTATAGGAATATTAAAAAATAAGGATCAACTAAATAATGCAAGTGACAAAGAGCGTCAAGAATATGTTGAACAGTTGCGTATACAAATGGAGTCAATGAGCAATCAATTATTAAATATACCAAAAGATGGATTGTCAGAGAAGGCATATAATAGCGCCAAGAGAGATATAGAGTTTTTTAATGATTTTTGTAGTTCGGTTCTTAGTTTGGATAAGTATTTTAAAAAGAATTATCCTAGCTTAACTATTAATAATGAGATTTTTGGTAAAGCTGAGAATTCTATAAAACATGCTATAGACAGTGTTAAGAAAAGTATGAATAAAGGAAAATATAATCCTTTGCAAAGAGAGGCTAGATTAAGAGAAGAAGATGAAGGCGCTTATATTCCTATTATTCAAAGAATTCAGAAACAAAAGGCTTCTAAGAGGAAAGCTGAGCATCTAAGTTTTGCTACTAAAAAAGTAAAAACTGATCCTTCTTTGTCTCAAACAAGATGAATCTCTTCTTGCCAAGATTTGATTAGTTGGCTATCTTAAATAGCCAGTAATATATATTTTTTCTTATAATGAAGGAACTTTCTTTTCAAGATATAATTTTCTATTTGCAAAAATTTTGGGCAGACCAGGGCTGTGCAATTCTGCAAGGTTATGATAGTGAAGTGGGAGCAGGAACTCTGCATCCAGCCACAGCTCTTATGGCTTTGGGGCCAAAACCTTTAAAACTTGCTTACGTTCAACCCTCAAGAAGGCCAAAAGATAGTAGATATGGCGAGAACCCAAATCGTTTATCTCATTATTATCAATTTCAAGCTTTATTAAAACCATCACCTGAAAATATTCAAGAATTAGCTTTAGAAAGTTTGAAATCTATAGGAATAGATTGTACCAAGCATGACATACGTTTTGTTGAAGATGATTGGGAAAATCCAACCATTGGCGCTTGGGGCCTGGGGTGGGAGCTATGGTGCGATGGAATGGAAGTGCTCCAATTCACTTATATGCAGCAAATAGGTGAAATAGAATGTGAGTTAATTCCAGCTGAGCTTACTTATGGGCTTGAAAGACTTGCGATGTATATCCAGAATGTCGATCATTTTACAAAAATTCGTTGGAATAATACGGAACCTCCATTGCTTTATGGAGACTTGTTTTTAAAGCAAGAGCAAGAAACTTCTGCTTATGCATTAGAATATGCAGATGTAGAGATATTAAGAAGAGCGTTTTTAGATTCAGAAAATGAATGCAAAAACTGCCTTGAAAATAATTTACCTTTAGCTGCATATCACCAAGCTTTAAAAGCTTGTCATAATTTTAACTTACTTGATGCTAGAGGAGCCTTAAGCGTTACTGAAAGGGCGTCTTATATGGCAAAAGTTAGAGGCTTAGCAAAAGCATGCTGTCAAAAATGGATAGATAAACAATGAGTGAATTATTACTTGAGCTTTTTTCTGAAGAAATTCCAGCTAGAATGCAAGTTAAGGCTGCAAATCAGATGCTTGATAATTTAAAGAAAGCAATCGAAGATTTATCAATAAGTTATGATAATGCTGAGTTTTTTGTAACTCCAAGAAGAATTGCATTAATTATAGAGGGATTGCCGAAATTTCTGCCAGAAAGAATCATCGAAAGAAAGGGGCCTAAAATAGATGCTAAGCCTGAAGCTATTGAAGGTTTTTTAAGATCTGTTGGAATGAAAATAGAAGAATTATCTATTATTGATAATTTTTATTATGCTAAAAAATTAGAAGCTGTAAAACCAATTGGTGAAATATTAAAGCAGATTATTGAGACTATGCTTACTTCTTTCACTTGGCCTAAGTCAATGAGATCAGCGCAGAGTAAGGTAAAGTGGATAAGGCCTTTGAGAAATATTTTATGTATTTTTGATAAAAATATTTTACCAATAGAATTTTCAAATCTTAAAGCAAATAATATATCCTATGGTCATAGATTTATGGCAAATGCTTCTTTAAATATTAGTTCTATATCAGATTATAAGAATAAGATGGAGAAAAACTTTGTTATTCTTTCCCACTTAGAGCGCCAAGAAAATATCCAAAAACAAATTGAGAAAATAACAAAGAGTCTCAATTTAACTCCTGTAGTTGAGCAGGATTTGCTTAATGAAGTAACTGGCCTAGTCGAATACCCTAATGTCTTATTAGGTAGGATAGATCAAGAATTTTTAGAGCTTCCTAAAGAAGTGTTGATCACCGCAATGAAAGTTCATCAACGATATTTTTATCTAGAAGAGAAAACGGGGAGTCTGGCTCCATATTTTTTAACCGTTGCAAATGTTGATTTTAAAAATAATGAACAAATTATTGCTGGCAATGAGAAAGTGCTAAGAGCGAGACTCAGCGATGCTAAATTCTTTTATAAAAAAGATTTAAAAACACCAAGTAGTGAGGGGCTAGCAAGACTTACTAAAATGACATTCCATCACAAGCTTGGAAATATGTTTGATAAAGTTAATAGAATTATTGCATTGGCTGAATTTGTAGGAAATGGCTTATTTGATAATAATTTAATTAAAAAAGCTGCTCTCCTTTGTAAAATAGACTTAGTCTCTGAAATGGTTGGAGAATTTCCTGAGCTTCAAGGAATTATGGGAAAATATTACGCTCTTCACACAAAGCAAGAGCCAGAAGTGGCCTTAGCTATTGCTGAACATTACAGACCTATTGATGCTAACGACATTGGTGATACATCCCTCCTTGGAGCCATAATATCTATAGCTGATAAATTAGATACTATTGTTGGCCTTTGGCTTGCTGGAGAAAAACCAAGCAGCTCTAAGGATCCTTTTGCATTAAGAAGAAGTGCTTTAGGTATTATTAAACTTATCAACCATCATAGCCTTAATCTTTCATTATCAGAATTAATTGAACGAGCAACAAGAAATTATGATTCAAAAGTGAATATTGATGAAATACTTGTGTTCTTTAATGATAGACTCAAATATTATTTAAAGGGTGAAGATTATCGTCATGACTTGATAATGGCTTCTTTAAATACTAATAGCGATAATATATATCAAGCTATAAGTAATTTAAATGAGTTACAAGAATTTGTTTCTTTAAAAGAAGCTGAAGGTTTTATATTAGCAATAAAAAGAATTTTAAATATTTTATCTGAATCTAAATCATCTTTAGGTCTAGAAATAAATAAAGATCTTTTTATACCAATAGAACAAGATTTATTTAATAAAATATTTAAAACCAAAGCTACTATTCAAGATATGAAGGGCTTAGTTAATATAATTAATCAATTTTTTGATGAAGTAATGGTGAATGATCCTGATCCAAACATTAGGCAAAATCGCTTAAATTTATTATTTAATATAGCAGTTTTAAGCAAAGAGATAGCAGACTTTAGTTTAATAGAGATTTAAAGGTTATTATGGAAAAACTAGTATATCAATTTGGTTCCGGAAAAAAAGAAGGGAATAGCAAAATGAAAGATTTGCTTGGCGGAAAAGGAGCTAATCTAGCAGAGATTTCCTCATTTGGAATAGATGTGCCTCCAGGGTTTACTATAACTACTGAAGTATGTAAATCTTATTATATGGATGAAAAAACTTTATCAGACGAGTTAGTGATACAAGTTGAAGAAGCGCTCCATGTAATTGAAGAAGAACTCGGTCGTGAATTTGGAAGTTTCGAAAATCCATTGCTAGTTTCAGTACGTTCCGGGGCAAGGGTTTCAATGCCAGGGATGATGGATACTATTTTAAATTTAGGGCTAAATGATGAAACAGTCATTGGTCTTGCGAATGCAAGTAATAATCCTCGTTTTGCTTATGATAGCTATCGTCGTTTTATTCAAATGTATGCAAGCGTTGTATTAAAATTAGATCATTATATATTTGAAGAAATTATAGAATGGAAAAAACAAGATCTATCTATTAAAGAGGATACCGAGCTTTCTCTTATTGCATTGCAAGATCTCATCATAGAATTCAAAGAGAAGATAAAATCAGAAACAGGAAATGATTTTCCTCAAAGCCCTAAAGCGCAATTATGGTCTGCTATTAAAGCTGTATTTGATTCATGGATGAGCAACAGAGCCATTACATATCGTAAGCTAAATAATATTCCAGAAGATCTTGGAACTGCTGTAAATATTCAGTCAATGGTATTTGGTAATACTGGGTATAATTCAGCTACAGGAGTAGTATTCACTAGAAACCCAACAAATGGAGTTAAGCAAATATATGGTGAATATTTAATAAATGCCCAAGGAGAAGATGTAGTCGCTGGGCTTCGTACCCCTCAGAATATCAGCATCCAAGGAAAAAATGACTCTGGCTCAAGTCTTCCGGCAATGGAAGAGGTAATGCCTGAGCTTTATAAAGAATTATTGGACGTATGTAATAGGTTAGAAGCTCATTATAGAGATGTTCAAGATATTGAATTTACTATTGAAGATGGTAAGTTATGGCTTTTGCAAACTAGATCAGGAAAACGTACTGCAAGAGCTGCTATTAAAATTGCAGTAGATTTAGTTCATGAAGGTTTAATTAGCAAAGAAGAAGCTATAGAAAGAGTAGATGTAAATAGCATAGATAAGCTTCTTCACCCCACAATTGATGAAAATGCTAGTTATAAAGTTATTACACAGGGACTGCCAGCCTCACCTGGGGCAGCAACTGGTAAAGTTGTGTTTTCATCAGATAATGCAGAGAGGCTTGCAAAATCCATGAAAGTTATTTTAGTTCGGCTGGAAACAAGCCCAGAAGATATTCACGGAATGCATGCTGCAGAAGGCATCTTAACTAGTAGGGGTGGAATGACTTCTCATGCAGCAGTAGTTGCAAGAGGAATGGGTAAACCTTGTGTATGTGGCGCTCAAGATTTAGTTGTCAATTATAGTAAAAATTACTTCACAACTAATGGAGTAACGGTGAATGAAGGGGATATAATCACTATAAATGGCAGCACAGGTGAGATAATCTTAGGTGAAGTAAAAATGATTCAGCCTGAATTCTTTGAAGAATTTAACCGGATGATTGAATGGGCTAATGACGTTCGTCGTTTAAAAGTTAGAACTAATGCAGAAACTAAGCAAGATAGTATGGTTGCTAGAAAATTTGGCGCTGAAGGAATTGGCCTATGCCGTACGGAGCATATGTTTTTTGACGCAGACCGTATAAATTCAATGCGTGAGATGATTATAGCAAATAATATAGATCAACGTAAAACTGCTTTAAATAAACTTCTTCCAATGCAAATAAAAGATTTTGTAGATATTTTTAAAGTTATGCATGATCTGCCAGTAACTATACGCTTTCTTGATCCGCCTTTACATGAATTTCTTCCTTCTAATGAACAAGATATAAGAGATTTAGCGATTGCTATGGATATTTCTGTTGATCAGGTGAAGAACCGAGCATTACAACTTAAAGAACATAATCCAATGCTAGGGCATCGTGGATGTAGGCTTGGTATAACTTATCCTGAAATTTATGAAATGCAAGCAAGAGCTGTTTTTGAAGCAATGATAATAGCAGAAAAAGAAAAGTCAGCTAGCGCTATCGCTGAAATCATGATTCCTTTGGTTTTCGATATAAGAGAATTTAAAATGATGAAAGACATCGTAGATTCTGTTGCTAAACAGGTGATGGAAAAACATCAAATGAAATTAGATTATATGGTCGGTACAATGATAGAATTGCCAAGAGCCGCTTTAAAAGCGAATGAAATTGCAAGTCAAGCTGAATTTTTTAGCTTTGGTACCAATGATCTTACTCAAACTACTTTAGGTGTTTCTAGAGATGATGCTGCAATATTCTTAAATGAATATAAAGAAAAAGGAATTATAAAAACCGATCCATTTGCCTCAATTGATCAAGAAGGGGTTGGTGAATTATTAAAGATCGCAACAAAAAGAGGCAAAGAAACTAATCCAAACTTAAAAATTGGAATTTGTGGAGAACATGGTGGAGACCCAGAATCTATCAAATTTTTCCATAGCCTAGGATTTGATTATATCTCTTGTTCACCTTATAGAGTGCCGGTGGCTATAATTGCCGCTGCTAAAGCTGCTTTATCTAAATAAGTGAATTTCGCAAGAGATCTATTCAAAAAATACAGCAATGGTGCATGACATATGTACAATCGTACGATATATTGAGATAAAACTCAAATAGGTACGAAATGGATAAAAAATCTATAAATTTTTCTTTGCAAAGCGAAGAAGAAGGCATTATTGCTGGCTATGCTAGTGTATTTAATTCAGTAGATCAGCATAATGATCTTATCAAACAAGGTGCATTTAAAAATCTTCATCAAGAAAAAGTGAAGTTCTTATGGCAACATAAGGCAGATAAACCTATCGGCACAATTCTAGAAATCAAAGAAGATAATCATGGATTATTTTTTAAAGCAAAATTATTACTTGATGTTCCTCAAGCAAAAGCAGCTTATAAGCTAGTTAAAGAAAAAGCCATTTCTGGTGTGAGCATAGGATTCAAACCTATTAACTACCATTATAAAGGTGATGTAAGAATAATTGAAAATATCAATCTTTGGGAAATAAGCTTAGTTACATTCCCAGCAAATATCGAAGCAAATATAACCGTAATAAAACAACAACATATAGGAGAAAAAATGACTATTAATCAAGAACAAACTTGGGAAAATTTTAAGTCAGTAAACGATGAAATTTTAAAGACCATAGAACAAAAAGGTTCTTATGATCCTTTACTTACTCAACAATTAGTAAGAATGAATTCTCATCTTGATGAGCAAAAATCTCGCATAGAAAATATTGAGACCAGTCTATCAAGACCTGCTTTCTCAGGATCTAATCTAACAGGGCATTTTGATAATGAACATAAAGCCGCCTTCTCTAATTATTTAAGATCAGGAAATGAATTAACTTTAAGTAAATTAGAGCAAAAAGGTCTATCTGCAGGTTCAGATGCTGATGGTGGATATTTAATAACTCGTCAAACTTCAGCAAATATTACTCAGATTCTAGAAGAAATCTCTCCAATGCGTAAACTTGCATCAAGAGAGCAAATTTCTACGAGCTCATTAGATGTAATAGAAGATTATGATAAAGCAGGAGCAGGATGGACAGCTGAAACTAAATTAGCTGTAGATACTGATACTCCAAAAATCAATAAAAGAAATATTCCAGTATTTGAACTTTATGCACAACCTTCCGCAACTCAGAAATTAATTGATGATTCATCTATTGATATTGAAAAATGGCTTGCTGAAAAATTAATAAATAGTTTCTCTAAACTTGAGAACCAAGCTTTTATTTATGGAGATGGTATAAGCTGCCCTAAAGGTATATTAAGCCATGCGGACGGAAAAGAATGGGGTAAAATAGAGCAAATAAAAACTTGTAAAGATGGCTTATTTGATGCTGATGATCTGCTTAATTTATATTTCTCTTTAAAAGAACAATATTGCAATAATGCAAGCTTCCTAATGAATAGATTCACTCTTCATATGGTTAGAAGCTTAAAAGATAATGTAAGTGGAAGATATTTATGGAACCCAGGTCTTGTAGAAGGAAATCCAGATACATTACTTGGACTTCCAGTGTTTGAAGCTGCAGATATGCCAACAGCAACAAAAGATTCTTTAAGCATTGCATTAGCAGATTTTAAAGCAGCTTATAAAATTGTTGATCGTCAAGGAATTAGAGTATTATGTGATCCTTATACATTCAAGCCTTTTGTTAAATTCTATACAACAAAACGCGTTGGTGGTGATGTAACTAATTTTGAAGCTATCAAGCTATTAAAATTAGCATCATAAAAATGTTAAGAAGACGTGATGATTATCTTGAGCTTAATGCTTTAAAGCTACAAGTTCAAGAGTTATCAGAAGAAGTGAATAGCTTAAAGGCGATGATTAAAACAGATTCTCAAAAACTATTTGATGAAAATTTGTTAGGTAAATCTATTAATAGAGCGGTTTTTAAAAACACTCAAAATAACTATAATCAGCAATTACTTAATCAAGTATCAAAGATTTTTAAGCTTTCACTTAGTAATATTCCTCGCTCCTTTGGTGATTAGCACCGTCTCCTGATGGCAAAACTCTCGTCATCCTGAGCGCAGCCGAAGGATCCATCATGAGTTGCTATGGATACTTCACTCCGTTCAGTATGACGAGTAAATATAAGAGATAAAAAATGCATCAAACTATTCAATTGCTTAAAAAAAGCAAAGCAAATTTCATTTCATTAGATAAGCTCAAACAATATTTAAGAATAGATCATGATTATGATAATGAAATGATTATGAATATGATAGATATTGCGTGTGAAGTTGCTGAAAATTATACAGGCTTATCTTTAGTTCTAGCAAAATGGAAAATCTCTATTTTTAATAATATTCCAGATATTATTAAATTAAAGCATGGACCTATACTTAAAATAGAAGAATTCAAACTTCTTTTTAATGATAATTCTATCAATCTTTCAGATGAACATTATCTTCTGGATAAACATTCGGAAACCATTATGTTAAATAGAATTTATCATGCCAAAAGAGCAGAAATTACTTATCAAGCAGGTTATGAAGAAATTCCCGCATCTATAAAGCAAGGAATCATAGAGCATATAGCTAAGCTTTATGATTTAAGGGGAGAGAATCAGTCTTTACCTGCCTCAGTAAAGAGCCTTTATCAACCTTTTAAAAGAGTACGGCTTTAAATGAAAAAGAATTTTACATCTTGCTTGAAGCAAGTAATTACTATTCAAAAGCCTCTTTCAAACAATAATGTTTTTGAGCTAGAAAGCGGTGAAGCTTGGCAAGATTTTGCAACTATTCGCGCAGAAGTAAGAGCTATCTTTGAGAAAACTTCAGGAGAAGCTGTTATTGCTATGCAGCTTATGGATAACTCTTATTACCGGTTTAGAATAAGATTTATGCCGAATTTACAAAATAACATGCGAATAATTTATGAAAAAAGAAAATTCGAGATAAAACGTATCATAAATCAAGATGAACAAAATTTAATATCAATAATAATAGCGCAGGAAAATATATGATTTTAAAGTTACAAGAGCAATTATATAAAAAGCTAAATATTAATGAAATAGCATCTAAAGCTTCAGTATATTTTCAAGTCCCTCAAAATAGTAAATTCCCATATATTTTTATCGGAGATTTTTTAAGCAAAGATAAATCAACAAAAACCTCCAAATTGGAAGAAATCAATTTTAAAATCTCTATCTATTTTCGTGATAAGAATTTAAGAAATATGTTAATGCTTTCCAAAGAAATAAGAGAGTTATTAATCGCAGATAAAATCAATTTTTTAGAGCAGAGAGTTTCTATTCTAAACGATTCCATTACTTATTCAATCAATATGCAATTTAAAACGATTCAAGGAGATTAAATGTTATATAGCGGATCACAATTACTCGTTTCTATAGAAATAAATGATGATTGGCAGATAATAGGCGGTATGCGTTCAACTAAATTTAGTCTAAATAATAGCCTTGTTGATTCGAGCAATATTTCTAGTGGTATTTGGAGAGAGTTATTGATAGGTTCTGGGCTTAGATCTATAGACATCACCGTTACGGGATCATTTGCAAATTCAGAAGCGGAGCAAAAAATAAGAAGCTTAGCTCTTACTGGTAAAATTGCTAAATTCCAAATCTCATTTGCAAGCGGGGAAAGCCTAATTAGTAAATTTCAAATTCATTTTTATGAACGTATTGGAAATATGGGTGAAGAAGAACATTATGCAATTGGTCTTGCAAGTTCAGGAGAAGTCCAATATTCTTAAATATACTCGATGAGAATGAAACATGTCAAAAAAAGAACCTATTCCAGAATCTAATGAAAATTCAGAAATAGATGAAGTTAAATCTGAATTAATCAAGCTTGCAAAAAAAATAGAGAAAGGCGAGCTTGAGAAGAATGAATTAACAGAACAAATTACTGATAATATTGCAGAAGCAATAATGCTGCTTGCAAGAGCTGTTGAACTTGGTGCAATTTCTGATGATGAAATGCTTAACTATCTTACCAAAATAATAAGAAAACTAACTAAAGGAAAATATAAAACTTTAAAAAATAGGAAAAAAAAACCTAAAACTATTATTGGTATAATTGCCAATATTATCTTAAAACATTTTGCTCAACAGAATGCTAGAGACCAAGCAGCAAAGGCACAAAAAGAGCCCATGGCTAATAAACTTGCTGCCGATTTAGAGGCTGCTGTAGCAGATCTTATTGCTTCTCCTAGTTTAGATAGTGATGTGAACGATGTGAGGCTGATGGAAAATGCAATTGCTGTAATAGAAAAAATGTCTGCTTTAGCAAATTTTAATACTAAAGGCCTGTCTAATCTTTTATCTAAAGCTGCTAGGGCATATGCAAACGTATCTGGGAATAAAGGCATTACAGATTTAAGCACTTTAAAAGCAGAGATGGCAAATTCCTCTTGGTCTGAAGTAAATGAAATAGATTATGAAAGTGTTGGTAGATATGTTGGTGAAGCTAATGAGAAAACCTCTATCAAAGAAACTCTTGCTTCTAAAATTTCTGAGGCTCAAATACCATCAGGCCCAGATAATGTGCCTACAACAGAAACTGCTAAAGAGCTCAAGGCAAGAAAGAATAAAGAATGGGAACAATCAATGTAATATAGTAAATTTAAAGCTGTACTTCTAATTTACTACGTTATACCAATTTGAGAAGGCTTCATTAATTCCAGATAATAAATTGCTTCCATCCCATTCTGTTATTGCATTAGCAATGGATACAGTTATATCAGCCTGCAATATAATGAATATATTAGTTGCAAGTTCCCATAAATCACCAGGACATCTATGTCCATTAATAGAGGCAAGTTGATAACCGTCTCCCAGTAGCAATTTAGGCATTTTCTTTATACCTAGCTGAAGAAGATTAGCGCATTGATATCCTGTAAGAATTTCTGTGCATAATATTTTTGGTAAATTTAGCGCGCTTAATCCAAGTATAGCCAATGAACCATATGGCGTTAAGTATAATCCAGCACCAATTAGATTCCCTGTAGTTGGGCCATAATATGAAAACTTAAACATATCTCTTTCTCCAATGAGGCTTAAGTCCTTAGATCCGTCATTTCATTCAGGATGGCGCGTCACTCGTCATGTTGAACGATAGTAGAAACATCCAGAAAGAACCATACTGGATCCTTCGGCTGCGCTCAGGATGACGATCTAGTCATTCTAATGACAACGCTTAGGTTCTTCTGCCTTGCACTTGCGTCAACGCTGCTATTCTCTCTTTAACGCTCATTCCCATAGTTGTTGGGGGCACATCCTGCTTGCTAACATTTTGAATAACAGGATTTTTTTGGTTTTCAAAAGCTTTCTTTCTCTCAGCTATAGAAACCGTGGAAGTATCCATTACTTTGTTATCTGTCACAGTAATAGGGCTGTTTGAAGGCTGAATTGCTTGCGTTTGTGCAGTTGTTTCAAAAGCTTCTTTTTCCTCAGCAAAAGCTTTTTTTCTCTCATCTAAAGCTTTTCTTCTCTCAGCAAAAGCTTTTTTTCTCTCATCTAAAGCTTTTTTTCTCTCATCTAAAGCTTTTCTTTCCTCGGCCATAGAAACCGTGGAAGTATCCATTACTTTGTTATCTGTCACAGTAGCAGGGCTGTTTGCAACTCTCTCATTATGCGCGAAATTTGCAATCATTAACGGCTTGGTTTCTTTAACCTCTTGTTTTTCTTTTTTCTTATTATTTTTCTCTCTTTCCCATTCTCCATCAATACGTACTTTTTCAGCTAAACCTGCAGGAATTGTGAATTCTTGCTTTAAAGTTGGATTTTGTCTTAATTGAAAATCTGGATTATGAGGATAGTTAGCAATTGCCAAAGGTGGTTCTTGTGATAATTTATCCATAGCAGCTTTAGCAGCTTGTTGGTTTTGTTTTCTTGCTTCTATGTTTTTACGATGTGCATTTTTTATATCTTCTCGCTTTTGTTGGTCTTCTCTTCCAAGGTTGAGTTTATTTACTCTTTCCTCTCTTTCAGCTTCTTGATACTCTCTAGATAAAGGATTAGGACGTCCTTCAGTTACAAATTGCCTAAGAGCTTCAGCACGCTCTTTTCTAGCTTTTGTTTCTTCTTTAGAAATATTTTGTGGTTTTTTCTTTTTTATATCATCGCGTGAATAAACAAAATCCATTCTATCTTTAGAGTCGATTTCACTTCTAGTTTTATCCGCTCTTTTTTCATATGTTTGTGCATTATACTCGCTATGTTTGTTATTTATATCTTCTCTAGCATTTACTGCGTTTTCTTCATTTTCTCTTGCTGCTTTTTCTTTTTTTGCAGCATCCCATTTTTTCAGTTCTTCATAATGACTTTCGACCTTTCGGCTCATCGCGCTATTTCGATCAGTTTTATAAACATTATCAAATCCAAAATTTTTTGGATCATTACCTTTGCTCATTTTCTTTCTCCTTTTTTAAAAATGTATTATGAATTATCCCTCTCAAAGTTTAATAAATTATTAATAAAAAAACCTCTTGCTTAATTCGGTAATATGCCATATGATAAAAATGTCATATTTTGAATTTGCTTATAGAGAGTTTTATGCAAAGATTAGTTACAAGCTTGGATCAGCATGGTAGAATGCTCATTCCATCGCATATAAGAGAAATGTTTAAAATACATCCTGGTGAGAAAGTTACTTTAGAAATCTCTCAAAATGAAATAAAGATAATCAATAATAGTCAAATGATAGATGAAATACATTCTATTTTTACTAAAAATCAAAATGACAGAAATATTTCTACAACAGATGACTTCATAAATAAAAAACGTCAGGAATATATAATCGAAAAAACAAGAGATAATAAAAATGTCTAAGGTAGTTTTTGATGCATCTGCTCTTATTGCATTATTTGCAAAAGAAAAAGGATATGAACTTATAAAAAATCATTTGAAAGATGCCATAATATCAAGCGTAAATATCGCCGAAGTTTATAAATACTGTATCGATTCTCAAAACTTAACAAAAGATGAAGCTCGCTCTTTAGTAAAATTAATAGATATAAAAATTATTAATTTTGATGAGGAGCAAGCTATCATCACTGCGGAGTTAATTAACAAAACAAAGCAATATGGACTTTCTCTAGGAGATAGAGCCTGCATTGCTTTAGCTATACTTAAAAACCTCTCTATAATAACTTGTGATAAAATATGGCAAAAAGCAGATGTTGGAGTTAAATTTATAATGGCAAGGTAAATAGAGTTGTAAAAAACTTCTTGCAATTTAAAGAACTTATGCTAGAGTTCATCAATAACCAATTGGTTAATCCCTTTAAAGACAAAGGCTTTAAAAGCTTTTTTCAAATAATCAACATAAGTATCAATAAAGTTACATAAGAGAAGCTTAGTAATTTTAATGGCCCAAATTAAAAAAATAAACATGACAGAAAACGAAGAAATAAAAGAAGAATCTAAAGAAACTAATCAAAGAATTGTATATTTAGAGGCTTTAAAAAAGAAAAATCCTGAAGAATTACGCATTTTTGCTGAAGAATGCGGCATTGAAAATCCAGGGATGATGCTTAAACAAGATATTATCTTTTTAATTTTAAAGAAGCTTGTTGAACAGAATGTAGCAATTGTTGGACAAGGTGTAATAGAAGTATTGCAAGATGGCTTTGGCTTCTTAAGATCCTCCGATGCAAATTATGCTGCAGGCCCTGATGATATTTATGTTTCTCCAAGTCAAATTAGAAGATTTGGACTTAATACTGGAGACACAGTAAATGGTCAGATTAGAGCGCCTAAACCAGGCGAGAGATATTTTGCATTACTTAAAGTTATTTCAATAAATCTTGATACACCTGAAAAAGCAAGTCATAGAGTTAAATTTGATAACTTAACTCCATTATATCCAAATGAAAGATTAAAGTTAGAAGTTGAGAACTCCGAAAGCAAGGATTTTAGCACCAGAGTTATTGACCTTACTTCTCCGCTTGGAAAAGGGCAAAGAGCTTTAATAGTGGCACCTCCAAGAACTGGTAAAACAGTGTTGATGCAAAATATTGCACATTCTATCACTAGTAATCACCCTGAAGTTACTTTAATTGTTCTTCTTATTGATGAAAGACCTGAGGAAGTTACTGATATGGCGAGATCTGTAAAAGGTGAGGTTGTTAGTTCAACATTTGATGAGCCAGCTATTCGTCACGTACAGCTTGCAGAAATGGTAATTGAAAAAGCCAAAAGATTAGTTGAACATAAGCGTGATGTGGTAATCTTGCTTGATTCCATAACCAGACTTGCAAGAGCTTACAATACTGTTGTCCCATCATCAGGTAAAGTTTTAACAGGTGGTGTTGATTCAAATGCATTGCAAAGACCAAAAAGATTCTTTGGTGCAGCACGTAATATTGAACATGGCGGTTCATTAACTATTATTGCTACAGCTTTAGTAGATACTGGCTCTAGAATGGATGAGGTTATTTTTGAAGAATTTAAGGGAACTGGTAACTCAGAAATTATCCTTGATCGTAAAATTTCAGACAAAAGAATTTTCCCAGCTATTGATATTACTAAATCTGGCACTCGTAAGGAAGAATTGTTATTTGATAAAAACACATTATCTAAGATGTGGGTATTACGTCGTATCCTTAACCCAATGGGTTCATTAGATGCAATTGAGTTCTTGCTTGAAAAATTAAAACAAAGCAAAACAAATAGCAGCTTTTTTGACTCAATGAATAATTAGCGAGAAGTTCTTGAAGAGGATCTGATTCTGCTATATAATTTGCAAGAATGCTATCATAAACTAACAGAAGAGGAAAAAACATGTCTAGTACAATCTTAGTAGGAAAACAAGCTCCAAATTTTATTGCTAATACAGTGATGCCTAATAATGAAATTAAAAGTGATTTTGATTTCGCTAAATATTTAAACGGTGATGTTGGGGTATTATTCTTTTACCCATTGGATTTTACTTTTGTTTGTCCAACAGAAATCATTGCATTTAACCATCGTTTAGGTGATTTTTCATCAAGAAAAGTAAAAGTTGTTGCAGTTAGTGTGGATTCTCATTTTTCTCATTTAGCTTGGAAAAATACTCCAGTTTCTGGAGGAGGGATAGGAAATGTGCAATTGCCTTTAGTTTCAGATTTGAATAAATCCATCGCTAAAGATTATGGTGTTTTATTTAATGATAATATAGCTTTAAGGGCATCTTTCTTAATTGATAAACACGGCATTGTAAGACATCAAGTTGTTAATGATTTTCCTTTAGGCAGAAATATAGATGAAATGATTCGTATGGTTGATGCATTAGAACATCATGAAAAATATGGTGAAGTTTGTCCTGCTGGATGGAATAAAGGTGAAGAGGCTATGAAAGCAAATCCAGAAGGCGTAGCTGATTACCTTACTTCTAACGCAGATAAATTGTAATTATGCCTAATAAACATTGTAATATGCTTGTAATTGGCTCTGGGCCGGCCGGCTATACTGCAGCTATTTATGCTGCTAGGGCTTCTTTAAAGCCTATATTAATTAGCGGTATGCAACCCGGGGGGCAGTTATCAATTACTACTGATGTTGAAAATTATCCAGGTTTTGCAGAAACTATACAAGGCCCTTGGCTAATGGAGCAGATGCAAAAGCAGGCTGCAAATGTCGGTACAGAAATAATAGAAGATTATGTTACTAAAGTTGATTTTTCTAAACGCCCATTTGCTATATCTACGGATACAAATACTTATACCGCTGATTCCGTTGTTATAGCAACTGGCGCGCAAGCCAAGTGGATGGGAATTCCAAGCGAAACAAAATTTCAAGGCTTTGGGGTTTCAGGCTGCGCCACATGTGATGGATTCTTCTTTAAAAATAAGAAAGTGATAGTTATAGGCGGTGGAAATACTGCTGTTGAGGAGGCCCTGCATCTTACGCATCATGCAAGTGAAGTCATTTTAGTTCATAGACGTGATCAGCTTCGCGCAGAAAAGATTTTGCAAGATAGATTATTTAAACATCCTAAAGTTAAAGTTATGTGGAATAATGTTCTGGAAGAGGTTTTAGGTAATGAAAATCCAAAATTTGTAACTGGTGCTGTATTTAAGAATATTTTAACTAATGAAATTACTGAGATTGCCGTAGACGGAGTATTTATAGCCATTGGTCACAGCCCAACCACTTCTCTTTTTATAGGTCAAGTAGAGTGCGATAAAGAAGGATATATTATTACTAAGCCTGGCAGTACACAAACTAATATTCCTGGAGTTTTTGCTTGTGGAGATGTGCAGGATAAAATCTATCGTCAAGCGGTCACGGCTGCGGGCACTGGTTGCATAGCTGCTTTAGAGGCTGCAAAATATTTAGATAGCTTCTAGATGATTTATAAAATATATCAATTACTTTCTTTTTTAATTTATCCTTTAATACATGTTATATTATTGACGCGCGTAATTAAAGGCAAAGAAGATTATTTACGATATAAAGAAAAGCTAGGGTTTTACAATGTTAAAAGGCCTTCAGGCAAGTTAATTTGGTTTCATGCTGCAAGTATTGGTGAATTTAATGCGATTTTACCAATTATAAAATCTATTACAAATCATAATATTTTAGTAACAACAGTTACTTTAACTGCAGCAAATATCGCTAAGAATAATTTGCCAAGCAATGCTTTTCATCAATTTATGCCATTAGATTGCATCAATATTGTAAAAAGATTTTATAGTTATTGGAGGCCTAACTTGGTAATTTGGACGGAATCTGAGATATGGCCCAATATAATCTCCACATGCAATGTTCCATTGTTACTTATAAATGCAAGAATATCAGAAAAATCATATAAACACTGGTGTAATTTCACAAATTTTACAAGCTTTATTCTATCTAAATTTGATTTAATTACCGCCCAAAGTATTGAAACGAAAAATTACTTAGAAAAGCTTGGAGCAAGAAATATTCATTATTTTGGTAATCTTAAATATCTAGCTAATAATTTTAATTATGATGAAGTTGAACTTAAGAATATAAAGAGCCAAATCAAGAATCGAGTGGTTATAATGGCCGCCAGCACCCATTCTGGTGAAGAAGAAATGTTTATAGCTTTAAGTAAAAATTTAAAAGAAAATTATCCAAAGCTTTTAATTATTATTGCCCCAAGGCATCCTACAAGATCTGAGGCAGTTATAAAGCTTATGGAAGGAGTAAATTTTGTTACTAGATCAAGTAAGAATCCTATAAAAAATGATACAGAAATATTTTTATTAGATACGATTGGTGAGTTTGGTTTATTTTTTAGATTGACTGATATTGTTTGCATGGGTGGTTCATGGAAAAGAATAGCTCATAGTTTTATTGAGCCTGCCAAACTTGGAAATTTAATTATATTTGGTCCAAATACTTATAATTCTAGAGAAGTAGCCGATGAATTCTTGGAAAAGAAAGCTGCGCTTTTTGCTTTGGATGAAGCGGAGATAGAAAAAATTGTTAGAGAATTTTTAGAGGCCCCGAAAGCGTTTGCAAATTATAAAAATAACGCTATTAGAACTGTGGATGAAATGAGTCAGGTAAAAGAAAAAGTGATAGGGAAATTATCTTTTTACTTAGATAGACTTTGATATTATCAAAATAATATGTAAAATAGTTTTTTAAAAATTAACTAAAGGAACTTAAATGGCAAAAGAGGAATTAATAGAATTCAATGGTATTGTCGTAGAATTATTACCAAATGCAATGTTTAGAGTGAAGCTTGAGAATGACCATGAAGTTATAGCTCACACATCTGGAAAAATGCGTAAAAACAGAATTAGAATTTTAGCAGGTGATAAGGTAACTGTTGAAATGACGCCATATGACCTTACTAAAGCTAGAATTAAATTGCGTCTTAAATAGATGATAGGTTATCAATTTATTTTGGCTTCATCATCTCCACAAAGATTGATGCTATTAAAGACTATTGGCTTGGTGCCAGATCAAATAATTTCACCTAATATAAATGAAGACAGGCTAAAAAAAGAAAAGCCAAATGATTATGTTACGCGCTTAGCAAAGGAAAAAGCCGTAGAAGTTTCTAACAATATCAAAGATAACGCTTTTATTTTAGCGGCCGATACCATAGTTGGAACTAATGCTCGTCTTTTTGATAAAGCTGTTACTACGGAAGATGTTGAGAAAAATTTAAAATTCTTTTCTGGGCGAAGAATTTACATTAAAACTTCTATATCTGTGATTAAGCTCAAAGATGGAATTATTGTAGATCAGTCTAGTAAACTTTCAGTTAGCAAAGTGAAATTTAAACGTATAACTGATCAAGAAATCAAGCTATATATCGATAATGGTCAGGGAATTGGTTCCGCTGGTGGTTTAAATATAGAAAATTTAGGGCAAATTTTAATTAAAAATATAGAAGGCTCTTACTCCGGTATTATGGGATTACCTCTTTACGAAACAGTAAATCTTCTTAAAGGTTTAGGTTATGAGTATTTTAAAAGCGCATGCTAAAATAAACCTCTTCTTTCATATAACTGGTAAAAGAGAAGATTCCTATCATTTAATTGATAGCTTAATGGTATTTGCTAAAGATATTTATGATGAAATAGAAATTATACCTTCTAATGAAAATTTTACAAAGATTGTGGCTGGTGAATTTGGTCATTTTCTCCTTGAGGAAAAAAATAATCTTATTGATAAAGTTTTAAATAAGTTTTCTAACGCAAAAAAATATCAATGTAATTTAACAAAAAATATTCCCATTGGAGCTGGTCTTGGTGGTGGATCTTCTGATGCTGCCACAGTTGCAAGATACTTAAATCAAAATATATCAAATGAAGAATTGGCAAGAATAGGCGCTGATGTTCCAATTTGTTATTTAAGTAAGGCCTCTTATTGCGAAGGAATTGGCGAAATAATTTCTCCTCTAAATCAAAAGCCTAATCTACATTTAGTTTTAGTAAATCCAAAGAAAATACTTTTGACTCAAGATGTTTTTAATTTAAATAAAAAGATAGATATACCATATATTGAAAAAAAGCCTATTGGCTTTAAAAACACTGAAACTTTTATTGACTTTTTATTAGATAAGGATAATGTTCTGACTGAATCAGCGATCGACATATTGCCTGAAATTAAGGATATTTTAGAATTGCTATTATTGCAGAAAGATTGTTTAATAGCTAGAATGTCTGGGTCTGGTCCAACTTGCTTTGGTATTTTTAAAAATAAAAATCTGGCAGTCGAAGCTGAATCAATAATCAAGAAAACTCACCCAAATTATTGGGTTAAATATACAGAAATTTAAATGGAGTAATTTATGCCACAACATCACTATAGAAAAGAAGCAGCAAAAAGAATAGCAAAAGAAAAAGCAAAGGATTTTTTAAATAAACATAATCATGATCATTGGGTTGAGTTTGATGAAAATGGTCAAGCTGTCGTTTCTAAGAAAAAATCTAGCTCAAGTGGTAGTGCAATCAACAATAATGTTAATGATACTTTTGCCCGTTGGGACTGGTGTCTTGATGATGAAGATGAATATCAGGAAATTCTAAATAATAATGCTAATAATGCACCTGTTTTAAATTTTGTGGTTCCAACAAATACTCCTAATGAGGATAGAAATAATACTAATAACAATCAAAATCATGTTATTATGGAAGAGTATGAACTAGTGAATGATGGGCAGAACTTACTTCTAGTTGGAGAAGTTCATCAATCTACTGGTTGGTTTGCCTGGTTTGGTGGTAAGTAGATAATACCAAGTATATCCTATAATTTAAGTATTTATTAATTCGATTTTTGGCATTCTACAAAAATAAAAAAGCATTAAATATAACCGATATTCTCAGCTTTTTATATTTCCGTATAATGCTCAAATCTCAAATTCTAAATGCTTAAATTATAGGATATACTTGGTATAAAACCGGAGCGTAGCGCAGCTTGGTAGCGCACTAGACTGGGGGTCTAGGGGTCGCTGGTTCAAATCCAGTCGTTCCGACCAGAACTAATAATTATTTAGGATTGATATAGCTTAATGGGTGACATTGATCAATAACTTGCTTTAATTTGCTATTAGTTAAATGAGTGTAGATTTGAGTTGTGTTTATAGAGCTATGGCCTAAAAGCTCTTGAATAGATCTAAGGTCAGCGCCATTTGCTAGTAAATGACTTGCAAAAGAATGTCTTAGCACATGCGGAGAAATGCTGCTGGGATCAATATTTGCTTTAACGGCCAATTCTTTAAGCAATTGCCCGAATCTATTTCTTGTAATATAGCCTTGATGACTAGAAGATGGAAAAAGCCAAGTGCAGCTCTTGTTCTTGGGAATAAAAAACTCCCTAATTTCTAGATATTTCTTAAGTAAATTTATAGCTCGTTCATTTAAGATGCAAAGCCTTTCTTTATTGCCTTTACCTATAACATAGAAAATAGGTTTGATGTTTAGCTTAGTAATAGACTTCTTTCGAAACTCTACTTCTGCTGGTAATTTGTACGTTGGTTCTAGCCCTAAATCCTCATGTACTTCTATGTACATTCCGGTTCTGTGCTCCGGTCCTCCTTCAAATTCCCTACCAGAAGCGAGTTTCGAAAGAAGTCTAATCTCAAAATTAGAAAGCTTAAGACTTACAAGTTCAGATACCCTAAGCCCAGCTGAATATAAAATTGCCAGCATGCATGCAAGTCTTATAGACTCAGGGGTATCTTCTTGTGCTAATGAATGAAAGAGTGTGTCAATTTCTTGAACTTCAAGTTTTTTAGGAAGGCTCTGAGTCTGTTTTTGTAAATCTATTTCAATTGTTGGATTATCTGATATAACGGATTCTGAAACTAAAAACTGGTAAAATTGCTTTAGAGCAGAAATTTTCCGATTAATTGATCTTGGATTATAGCCTTGCTTACTAAGATATCTAATAAAACCTCTAATATCATCTAACTTAACAGAGGTTAGTTCTTTTTTAGGAAAAAAATTTGCAAAACTTTCAAGATCTAGTTTATAAGCAGATACGGTATTTAAAGAAGCTGCTCTTTCAGCTTCTAGCATTTCTAGAAAATTATCTATGTATAACTTTGATACTTCAAGATTTGGAGCGTCACTTCGTCGCTCATGTATTAATTTATACACTTCGCTCCTAGCTCCTTCCAACTTTTGAAGTATTAAAGTTATAATTTATCATTCTGGGTTAGTTTTAATTCCTTATAAACTTCTTGCACTTTAGGTGCCTTTTTTTGTGATAAAAAAACTAATCCAATAGTTGATAATATTATAAAAATTCCTACAACTAATTTAAAACTAAAAAATCTATTCTTCATATATAAATACTAATCCTTTTTAAATTTAGATTCTTCTCCATTGAGTAAGCGTCTAATGTTATCCTTATGTTTGATTAGTATAAGCAATATTAGAGTTAAAACCAAGTATAAATTTTTATCTATTGGTAAAGCAAATGGTAATACTATCATTCCAGCAATAGCAGCAAAAATGGCGGCTAAAGAAGAGTAACGAGTTGTTACAAAAGTAATTATCCATACGCTTGCAAGAAGGGCGGCTATTTTAGGGAATAGATATAAACTTAAGCCTAAAAAACTTGCTACTCCTTTTCCGCCCCTAAACTTAAGCCATATAGGAAAAAGATGCCCTAGAAAAGCAGCTGTTGCTACATAATATTCTAAGCTATAACCTAAAAATTTTGCAAATAAAATTGCTAAAATTACTTTGCTACTATCTGCAAGCAATGTTAAAAAAGCCAAGAATTTATTTCCTGTTCTGAGAACATTTGTGGTGCCTATATTGCCTGAACCGATTTTACGAATATCTCCATGGCCAGCTATATAGCTTATAACAAGGCCAAAAGGTATTGATCCTATCAGATAAGATAAAATTAAAATAATAATATCATTTTGCACTTCTATAACTCCTTACATGATTATTATGGTCTTTGAGGGTATGTGAAAAATTATGCCCTCCGCTTCCATTTGCAACAAAAAATAATTCCTTTGTTTGCAATGGGTTTAGTGCAGATGCTAAAGCTTCTTTTCCTGGAGAGCAAATAGGGGTAGGTGGCAATCCACTATAAAGATAGGTGTTATAAGGAGAATTCATTTTTAGGTCTTTATTGGAAATAGGTCTATCCAAAATATATTCGCCTTTTGTTATTGCGTAAATTACCGTTGGATCTGCTTGCAATCTCATCTTCTTATTTAATCTATTGATAAATACTGTAGCAATTCTTGGTCTTTCACTAGCAATGCCTGTTTCCTTATCTACTATTGAGGCTAGAGTTATAGCTTCTTCCTTGGTTTTGAATGGTAGGATTTCTTGCCTATTTTCCCATAGATCATTAATTATATTTTGGCTTTTATGATATATCTTATTTAGTAAATCCATACGAGTTTCACCATAAGTATAATGATAAGTATCTGCCAAGAGGTCTCCTTCTTTGAATCTATTGATAATATCTCCTTCCAGCTTATCAGAATTACGAACTTTTTCTAAAGTATCAAAAAGAGTAGTTCCTTCAGGAATAGTAAGTTTATGTATAATTACCATTCCTTTATTCATTATATTTATAATATTTCTAACGGTTGAATGAGGCGGAATTTCATATTCCCCAGCTTGCAAAGGAATTGCTTTAAAAAAAACTTTATGTACTAAATAAAATAATTTTGGGTGATTAATTATATCATTAAGCGCTAACTCTTTACCTATTTTTTTTACCGAATAGCCACGTTTTATAATCACCGTAACTGATTTTGTATTACTTCCGTAAAAATTGATATAATGATTTAAATTTATATACGCTAAGCTCACTCCCAATATAAATAAAAAAAGCGAGATTAGATAAGCTTGCTTAAATCTTTTATTCATAACGCCTAAAAATTAAGGAAGCATTAGTGCCTCCAAAACCAAATGAATTTGATAAAGCAACATTTACTTTTTTCTCTTTAGCTTTATGTGGAACTAAGTCAATAATTGCGCTTTCAGGAGGGTTATCTAAATTTAACGTTGGTGGTACTATATTATCATTTATCGCAAGTAAAGAATATATCGCTTCAACGCTTCCAGCGGCCCCTAGTAAGTGGCCTATTGATGATTTGGTAGATGACATTGCCATATTTTTAGCATTATCGCCAAATAATCTTTGAACTGCGCCTAATTCTATTTCATCCCCCATTGGAGTAGAAGTTCCATGAGCGTTAATATAATCTACTTGATCAATATTTAATCCAGCTCTTTTCATGGCCATTTGCATTGCCCTGAAACCACCTCTACCTTCTGGATGGGGAGATGTGATGTGATATCCATCACCAGTTAGGCCATAGCCTACAATCTCGCCATAAATTTTAGCGCCACGTTTTTTTGCGTGCTCTAATTCTTCTAATACTACAACTCCTGCGCCTTCTCCCATTACGAATCCATCACGGTCTCTATCCCAGGGTCTAGAGGCTTTTTCTGGAGTATCATTGAAACTAGTGGATAATGCTCTGGCAGCTGCAAATCCAGCCATTCCAACATTGCAAATAGTTCCTTCAGCTCCACCTGCAACCATCACATTAGCGTCGCCATATTGAATAAGACGGGCTGCATCGCCAATTGCATGAGCCCCGGTTGAGCAAGCGGTTACCACTGCGTGATTAGGGCCTGAGAAGCCATATTTAATTGAGAGATTTCCAGAAATAAGATTGATTAAGCTTGCTGGAATGAAAAATGGACTTACCTTTTTATCAGGAGTGTTTGAAAGCATTATAGAAGTTTCTTCTATTCCTGGAAGGCCACCAATGCCTGAGCCTATCAATACACCAGTCATATCTAGATCTTCTTGTTCTGTGGGCGTCCAGCCAGAATCTTCAATAGCTTCAATTGCTGCGATCATTCCATAGGCAATAAAAAGATCCATTTTTTTGAGTTCTTTCATTGGTAAATAATCTGTTGGATTGAATTTACCTTCTCCATGTTTTATTTCGCCAGCTACTTTGCATGGTAAATATGATGTATTAAATCTTTCTATTCTAGAAATACCAGACTTATTAGAAATAACATTCTGCCAGCTATTTCTTGCGCCAATTCCTAAAGGGGTTACAAGGCCGATACCAGTAATAACAACTCTTTTCATATTTTACCTTTTTAAAAAAATTACTACTATCTAAATAATAGAATTTAGCAAAAATTTCAAGTAAAGTTTTTCAGTTTGTTCTTCAGATAGTGATTATGTATTTCTAGATTTTAAACTTTCCTAAAGAATTAACCAAAGATTAAGAAATAGATTGTAACCTATAATATAAGATATTAAAGAAAAATATCTAAAAAATAATAGGAGTGTAAAAATGTCAAAAGAAACTGCTACCCCAAATAAGACAGTTACTATTCAAAAGAAAAGTATATTTGATAAGCAGCCTTGGGAAATAGAAGTAGATGAGCGTATTGAGAGTCTAACTAAAGAATTGGAAAAAGCTTACTCTGAAGGAGGTCTAGATGGCGCATTTAAATTCTTACAAAGTATAGAAGATGAATATTTTAGAGAAGTGTTAACCAGTACCGCGTTAAATAAAGAAGGTCATACTATTTTACATCGTGCAGCAATAGAGAATAACTCTGAAATGGTAAACCAACTTATTGCTTCAGGGGCTAATCCTTATATGGAAGCTGTTAATGGAGATACTCCTCTAAATTGTGCGGTAGACAACAAGAACATTAAAATAGCTTTATTATTAGTGCCAAATATGAAAGAGGGTGTAATTCCTAATTACTGTAAACGTGCTATAATGGAGTATGCGCAAGAAAAAATAAAAGAATATAATAAATTTACAGAAGATAATCAACATATTAGCAATGCGGGCACAGTTAGTATCCGTATCCCTGGTAATACGCCTAATGATAATAGAAACAATTCTATAATTAGATAGATGGAATTATATCGCCTTCATTTGTCAAGCCAAAAAATTGGTAAAGTTTTTTAGATCCTCAGAGAGTGGTTGTATTTTTGTGAATTTTAAGCCTTCCTATAAGCTGGTTAGTTCCGGGAAAATGTAATGATGAAGATCTTAAAATCTGCTATTTGCTCTGATGAATTTTAAGGATGAGGAACAATAGAAATTATAGTTATAATATTTTTCGATGGTCCATAATGCCAAAAAATACGATATGCTCCAGGTGTATGATTTTCTGCATATGCTTCGAATACTTCTTCTCCGTTGATTCCCGTTAAAGAGCTGTATTTATGAGTATTTAAACTAGGATGTCTTGGGTTATTTTCTAGATATCCCAATGCCTTATAAACGGCCTTAAGTTGTTTTAGCAGAGCTGGATTCTTTTCAAGCTCTTTTAGGTCCATATCCGCTTGATTGGTAAAAATGAGATTAAAAAACGTCATCAGTTATTTTCTTTGATATACTGAGAGAAGCTTCCTCTTTGTTTTGTAAGTCCTGCAGCAGAATCAGAAAGTCCAGTTTTTACTTTATTTAATATTGCAGTATCATTAAATATCCATTTTTCTTTAGCTGGAATTTCTGCATATGGTTCTAATATAATTCTATGAAACTCGTCATAAAATACCATAAAGCCACTTATTCCATCGGCCATTTTCCCTAATGTTATTCTACCTTTAGCGTCTGGTCTTAACATTTTATTTGTATTTATCATTGATGAATTCCTTTAAGTTAATGAATGTAAATATATCATAAATGTGGGAAAGTGTCAAAGTGGAATTCAGTAAAGATTTTAAGAAGCCTATCTATAACAGAGGCTCTTCAATTTTCTAATTTATAATTCATTATCATCAATGGACTTCTTTACAAAGGCCAAAGACTATATTTTCCACACCATATAATCCCATTGGAATCTCTATTTCTGCAATCAAATCATCATTTTCATTGCATTCATTATTAAGCTTAACGTATCCATCACTTTTTATAATAAATTGTTCAAACTGTTTTAATGATGTATATTCAAGGTGTAATGTTGTGTCTGTTTGTTTATGAGAATCATAATTCTTACAAAAATCAGTAAGTTTTTCATTAACATTTACCTCTGATACTGTTTGTGAAACTTCACTGCCGAGAAAATATGCAAGAGCTGGTTTGATTAAAAATTCACTTTTACGTGCAATTGAATTACAAAACAATTGCTCAGCTGTGCTTATGGCCTCATCGGAGGTTTTGGTGTCTATCTTATTTTCTTTTAATGCTTCAAGTATTTCAATAGACTTCTTTCGAAACTCTACTTCTGCTGGTAATTTGTACGTTGGTTCGGTGCTCGAATCCTCATGTACTTCTATGTACACTCCGGTTCTGCGCTCCGATCCTCCTTCAAATTCCCTACCAGAAGCGAGTTTGGAAAGAAGTCTATTATTGCCTGAGATATATGCAAAATCTGCTATATTTAACCCTGTAATTTTATTTGTATGATTCCATAATTGCTTCTTACATTGTTTTAATATAGTCGTAAAGATTTCAGCGTCTCCTGAGGCTGCGCCAATCTGTATAAGATTAAAGTTTAGACGATTATCTTCGCATTTTAAAGATGGACGAAGCTTAAGCAATTCTTGTAAAGCCTCATGATCTCCAGAAATAGTTGATTTAATTGCATGTCTTACGCTTTCCTCTGGAGAGAGATTTAGGATTTTCATTTTTGATAATAAGTCATCATAATTTTCTGTATCGTATCCTAAATTTTTTAAAGAATTATATAAATTAGATCCTGGGTGGTTTTTTATTTCATCTCCTAAAATTTTAGAAAATTCTTCCCTTACTTCATGATTTGGAATTTGATATTTATCATCAGTACCTTTTACTAAAGTAATATAACCAGAATTTAGTAGTAAATATGTAATAAGTTTCTCTGCTTTTATTGGACTAGATAAATTATATCTAAATAATGAGGCATAACTATCGCCATCTAATATAACTTGTTTTCCTTGGGTTAAATGAATAAGCTTTAGTATTGTTTTCTCAGTTGCTGATGATTTTAATAAATCTTGTATAATGATCGCTGCCCCAGTTTGTGACCAATAATTTTTAGGCTTCAAAAAGCCTTTTTGAGCGTCGTTTAAATATTTAACTACAGCCCATGGAGTATAACGATTCTCCATTGTTATGGGGCCAGAAGGGACCAAATAACCATTATACCAATCTTTTATATTGGCCTTAACAACAGCTTCCGTTTCATTAAAACCCATCTTAGTTATCAGCTCATCAACATTCTGCTGCGAAAACCCAAAACTACTACTGAATTGCGCATCTGAAATACCATAAGCATTAACATTATTAAAGCCAGAATTACCTTCTTTTTTTACCGTATCATATATCCCAGTCATAATTATTTTTTCTAAATAATTATTATCTTTACCTACTCTAGATAGTATTCCACTTACTAGTTCGGCAGTATTTCTAATTATGTCTGGCTCTTTTAAAGAGGTGCTGCGTTCAAGTAGATATGATACAGGTTTATCATACTCATCTATAAGAACATAGGTGTTTTTACCATGATGTTTACTTAGCAATCTACTTATTTCCTTTAGACTATCCTTTAAATTGTGCATTTCCATTCTATCATCAATAAATTTTTGTAAATAAGTAATTTCATCTTTTGATAATTTAGAGGATTTTGTAAGATATCTATGAGCTTTAACTAGATTCACTATTTCTTTCATTAAACATATTTCTATTCCCTCATTAGTTAAGCCTTTTACATCTTTGAAACTAATAAAAATTACTGGATATTTTCCTTGGTAATTCATATATTTTCCATCATCAATAGTAGAAATTTGTAATGGCTCTAGCTGTTTTCCTGTAGTAGCCCCGCCTGTAAATAATATTCTATTTGATAATTCTGTTTTTGGCTGCCCATTATCATCAACTTCAATAGAAAAAAAAGTATTTAGCATGTCTTGAGCTGAAGTTTTACCCCATCTTCTTGGTTTTGTTATTAAAATAGCTTTGTAACCACTGTCAAGTACCTCTTTTATAAGTATAGTTTGATCAGCAAAGAAATCGCTCTCTGTAACAATCTCTTTAAAATTTGAGCTACCTATAGGCAATTTGAATTCTGTTTTATTCATGCTAAAACTCCCTATAAATTTATAACTTATTTAAGCTTAGGGTAGCATAATAGTAAAAAATGGTAAACAAATATTTACCATTGGAGGCAAAGCTACCTACATAATAATTTTTGAGAAATACCTTCTATCAAATCTTTCTCTTATGTATCGTATATAAAGCCATAAAAGTAGTCACGTAAAAGACAAATTGTAAACCTGTGGGTTGTGAAGAATATCCAGCTAAATCATGAAGTAATTTACCAAAAAGACTTTTCTCACTAATTAACCAGCCACTATCCCAAAGACTATTCGAGAAAACTGTTACCAAATCCGCGGCGATTAAGTTCTCTGCTATTTGTGATGCCATGCCTGCTGCTAGTAAAATTAAAAGAAAATTGATGGTTCTAAAAAAATATTTCGTTGGTATTCGTAATAAACCAAAATATAATGTAATACCAAAACCCATGCCAAGCGTGGTTCCTAAGATTATGCCATATACTAAATCGTAATTACTGGTTCCCCTGGCTAAGATTCCATAAGAAAATAAAATTATTTCAGAGCCTTCTCTGGCTATAGACAGCATGATTAACAGTGCTATTGGTATAATATTTTGATTCTCTAAGTTTATTATCCTCTCATGAAATTTTTTATCATGTTTTCTTACCCAGATTAAAGTCCATAATATGCAGAGAATAGCTATAAATAATGTAACTATATTGATGATTTCTTGGCCCGTTCCATCAAAAAGATTGCTTAATCTATTCATGCCAAATGCAAGCAATATCGAAATTATTATCCCGCCTAAAATACCTAATAAAATTATTTTATTTTTATCCCTCACTTCTCTTAATGCAGCAGAGAACATTCCTAGGAATAAACAAATTTCTATAACTTCTCTTAAAATTATTATCATTGTCGCAAACATATTTTACTCTTTAACTATAAGTTTTCCAAGAGCTGTCTTGGGATGAAATTCGCCGAAGAATTCATATTCACCTGGATCTAGAGGACCTAGTTTTAAAATAATTTTCCCATATGGAGGAATAATTTTTTCGCGTCTTAAATCAAAACTTTCAAATTCCTCAGCTTCAGAATCATTATTATATATAATTAGTTTAAATTTTTGTCCTGCTTTAACTTCTAAAATATTTGGTCTAAATTTATTATTTTCTATATATATCTCATATTGCTCTATTGCTCTTGCATTGATTGGAGCTATTAGAAAAATATATAAAGATATAAATATTACTTTTTTTTGCATGCGGTATAGCGATAAGCGTTAGTGGTTTAAATGTCAATGTTTTATGTATACCTTTAATACTCCAAGATTTGGAGCGTTGCATCAAAGCTCATGTATTAATTTATACACTTTGCTCCTAGCTCCTTCCAACTTTTGAAGTATTAAAGATATATTCTTAATCATAATAATAACGAATTTATGCTATAAAGCATTAAAAAAACTAGTATTTTTTAAACATTTTTGGTAATCTCATCGACTTTAATGAATATAGGAACTATAAATGGTTGCAATTACACTAGCAGATAATTCAGTTCGTCAATTCGAAGGTGAGATAGATGGCTTTATATTAGCAAAAAGCATTTCATCTAGTCTTGCTAGAATAGCTATAGCTATGAAAGTTAATGGGGAAGGAGTGGATTTATCCACTAAGATTACGAAAGATTCTCAGGTGGAGATCATTACATCTATGACTCCAGAGGGTTTAGAGATTATTCGTCATGATTCAGCTCATATTTTTGCGCAAGCTGTTAAGGAATTATATCCTGATGCGCAAATAACTATAGGTCCTGCTATTGAGGATGGATTTTATTATGACATTGCAAGAGACGAGAAATTTAGTTTAGAAGATTTAAGTGTAATTGAAGCAAGGATGCATGAAATTGTAAAACGTAATCAATCTATTACTAAGGAAATCTGGGATCGTGATGAGGCGGTCAAGTTTTTTAAAAGCATTGGTGAGTTTTATAAGGCTGAAATTATTGAATCTATTCCTATAGGGGAAAAAATTAGTATGTATCGTCAAGGAGATTTTATTGATCTTTGTCGTGGTCCACACGCTCCATCAACAGGATTTAAAAAAGCTTTTAAATTAATGAAACTTGCTGGAGCATATTGGCGTGGTGATAGCAGAAATCCTATGCTACAAAGAATTTACGGTACTGCTTGGGCAGATGAAAAACAATTACAAGAATATTTAACTAGACTTGAAGAGGCAGAAAGACGAGATCACCGTAAGCTTGGTAAAGAGCTGGATCTTTTTCATATGCAAGATGAAGCAGTGGGGCAAGTATTTTGGCATGATAAGGGCTGGACTCTCTATAGAATAGTAGAAAATTATATTAGAGATAAAATAAGAAAGAATGGATACATAGAAGTTAAAACTCCAATTTTAGCTGATCGCTCACTCTGGGAAGCTTCTGGTCACTGGGAAAAATTTAGAGAAAATATGTTTATTGTAGAAGATGAAGGTAAGCATATGGCATTAAAACCAATGAACTGCCCGCTTCATATTCAAATTTTTAAGCAAAAAATTCATTCTTATAGAGATTTGCCAGTGCGTATGGCGGAATTTGGTTGCTGCCATCGCAATGAAAGCTCCGGTTCTATGCATGGAATCATGAGGGTTAGAGGATTTGCTCAAGATGATGCGCATATTTTCTGCACAGCGGAGCAAATAACTTCAGAGACATTAAGCTTTATTGAATTATTACAAGAAGTATATAAAGATTTTGGCTTTACTGAAATTGCTATTAAATTTTCAACAAGACCAGAGATTTTTGCTGGAACCGAAGAAACTTGGGATAAAGCAATTGAATTGTTAAAAATAGCTATTGATGCAAGCGATATGCCATATACTGTAAATCCAGGGGAAGGGGCTTTTTATGGTCCAAAACTTGAATTTGTACTTAAAGATGCTATTGGAAGAGATTGGCAATGTGGAACTCTTCAGTTAGACTTTGTGCTTCCTGAAAGACTTGATGCTAATTATACAGGAAGTGATGGCGCCAAGCATCGTCCAGTAATGATTCATAGAGCCATTCTAGGTTCAATGGAAAGATTTATTGGAATTTTAATTGAAGAACATGCAGGTAAATTTCCGTTATGGCTTGCTCCTGTGCAGGTGACTGTTCTTACTATTACTTCAGATGCGGATGAATATGCTAATAAAATATATCAAGAGCTTAAGGATCAGGGTATACGAGCAGAAATTGATATTAGCTCTAGTAAGATTAATTATAAAATTAGAGAATATTCATTAGCTAAAATACCTGTGCTTATGATAGTAGGAAAGAATGAGATCATCAATGAAACTGTATCTATAAGAAGACTAGGGTCAGAGAAACAAGACATATTGCAATTTACACAAGCTTTAGCTATGCTAAAAGACGCTATCAACAAAATATAAGAGGATAAATGAAAAAAAAATCAGGCAATTTTCCAAATGCTAATTTGGAAATTACAGCAACTACTGTTCGTTTAGTTAATGAGAACGGAGAAATGCAAGGAATTTTTAAAACTACAGATGCTTTACATGAAGCTCAAAAAATGGGATTAGACCTAGTGGAAATTTCTCCTAATGCTGAACCACCTGTCTGTAAAATAATGGATTTTGGAAGATATAAATATCAAGCAAAAAAGAAAAATCAGGATGCTAAGAAGAAGCAAAAAGTAGTTTCTTTAAAAGAAATAAAACTTAGACCTACAATTAGCGATCATGATTTAGGCATTAAAATTAGAAGTATGAATTCTTTTATTGAAGATGGCGATAAAGTAAAAGTTACACTTAGATTCAAAGGGCGTGAGATTACGCACCAAGAAATAGGCGTTGCAGTTTTTGATAAAATTATAGCTCAGCTATCAGAAAATTCAAAAATAGAATATGAGCCTAAAATGGAAGGTAATCAATTAATGATGATTGTTGTGCCCAAAACACAATAAGCTTTTTAAAAAGGAGTATATAAATTGAATCTCAGTCAGGATTTTTTTAAAGAATTCAGATCGTTTTATCGTGCAGATGATCTAGAAACTATTAAGCATTTATTACAATATTATAATTTTTCTGAAGCTCAGGAAAAAGAGATCTCCACTCAATCAACAGAGTTGGTGGAAGCTATACGTAAAATACCAGATAGATTATTTGGTTTAGATAGTTTGCTTGCCAAGTATAATCTTTCGACAAAAGAAGGAGTGGCGTTAGTTTGCTTGTCTGAGGCCTTGCTTAGAATCCCAGATACAAAGACTGTAGATGAATTAATTCACGATAAAATTGAAAATATAGAATGGATGGAAGAATTATCTCAGATAGAAGATAATAATAAATCCATGAAAGATAGTGTTTTTCGTTTTGGTTTATCTGCTGCTGAGAAAATTCTTAAAACTAGTAAAAAAGTTAGCTTCTTAAAATTAGGAGTTTCTGTAATTAGAAAAACTATAAACTTTGCTATGAGTAAAATGGCAGAGCAATTTATAATGGCCCACACTATAGAGAAAGCTTTAGAACAAGAAAATACTTTAAGAACTAGAGGAGATAAATATTTATATTCATATGATATGCTTGGAGAAGGTGCAAGAACTTACGAAGACGCAGAAAAATATTTCTTAAGTTACAAAAATTCTATAATAGAGGCTGGTAAATACAAGAAAACTTATAAAGTTTCTCAAGAATTGATGCCAAGTATATCTATTAAATTATCGGCTTTGCATCCACGTTATGATTATTCAAAAAGAGAAATATTATTAAAAGAATTATTGCCAAAAATGCTTGAACTAGCGGGGCTTTGTAAGCTTAATGAAGTTTCTATGGTAATAGATGCAGAAGAAGCAAATCGTTTAGAAATCTCTTTAGATATAATTATTGGCTTATTAAATGCCAAAGAATTAAAAGATTGGGGCGGTTTAGGCTTAGCGGTGCAATCTTACCAAAAAAGGGCTTCTTATTTAATTCAGGCATTAATTAATTTAGTAAAAGAAAAACAAAGAAAAATATCTATAAGATTAGTAAAGGGTGCTTATTGGGATTCAGAAATTAAGAAAACACAAGAGCTTGGAGAAAAGAACTATCCAGTATTTAGAAAAAAATATCATACTGATCTTTCATATTTGGCTTGCGCAGAAATATTATTGCAAAATGTAACTCATATTTATCCTATGTTTGCGACTCATAACGCTCATACTGCTTGTGCGGTTTTAGCGATGGCAAAAAGAAATAAAGTAGAAATATATTCTTTTGAATTCCAGCGTTTATACAGTATGGGGCAAGATCTTTATGATCTTCTTTTAGCTAAAGACTTAAAAGTGAGATGCAGGGTTTACGCTCCAATAGGAGAGCATGAAATATTATTACCTTATTTGGTTAGAAGAATTCTTGAGAATGGAGCCAGTAGTTCTTTCTTGCATAAAGTAAAAGATAAAAATATCGAAGTTAGTGCAGTAGTTGAAAATCCAATATTAAAATGTAAAAAAGAAATTGCTGAAACTAGTATTAAACAGAATGTTCCTTTACCTGTGGATATTTTTGCAAATGCACGGAAAAACTCGAAAGGACTAGATTTAGCTGATCCTATTAATCAAGAATATTTCGTTAAAATTATGAAGAAGGGTTATAAATTAACTTCTGCTCCTATAGTTAAGTCTCTACTTAAAGGAGAAAGGCATGCGGTTAATAATCCGGCTAATCAAGATGAAATAGTTGGATACTCAGAAACGGCGAACTTTTCTCAAGCTAAACAAGCTTTAGAATATATAAAGAAACAAAAATTAGATTGGGATACTCCACAAAATAGAGCCAATAAGATAAGAAAATTAGGAGATTTATTAGAAAAAAATCAAGAAGAGCTAATTTATATATTGGTTAAAGAGGCTGGCAAGGTGTTTAACGATGCTATCGCTGAAATTAGAGAGGCTATAGATTTTTGTTATTATTATGCAAGTTTAGTTGATAAAGATTTTGCTGAGGATAAAATTTTAAAAGGAGTAACAGGGGAAGAAAACCGTTATTTTTATAGAGCCAAAGGTATTTTTGTTTGTATTAGCCCATGGAATTTTCCATTAGCAATTTTCTTAGGTCAGATTGTTGGTGCTTTAGCCGCTGGGAATCTGGTGATTGCTAAACCAGCTACGCAGACTAGTTTAATTGCCGCTAAAGCTATAGATCTAGCATATGAAGCTGGAATCCCTAAAGAAGCTTTAGTTTATCTTCCTTGCTCAGGTGGAGTTATAAGTCAAGAAATATTAAGCAGTAAAGATATAGAGGGTGTTGTATTCACTGGGTCTACAAGCACCGCCGCAAATATTAACAAAACTCTAGTTGCAAGAGAGAATGCTTCAATTCCAACTATAATAGCAGAAACTGGTGGCTTGAACTCTATGATCGTTGATTCTTCAAGCTTATTGGAGCAAGCGGTAGATGACATAATAATTTCGGCATTCCATAGTGCTGGACAAAGATGTTCTGCTTTAAGAATAGCTTTTGTTCAAGAAGAGGTGGCTGATTCTTTAATTAAAATGCTTAAAGGAGCGGTTACTGCACTAAAAATTGGTGATCCAAAGGAAATTTCTACAGATATTGGCCCGCTCATTGATAGAGTGAGTTTAGGAAATATCTCAACTTATTGTAGTCAAGCTGCTAAAAAATTTAAAGTAATCCACTATGATTCAGAAGCTTTGACGGAAGGGAATTTCTTAAATCCATGTATTTTTGAGCTTTCTGATCCAAATGATTTAAAGGAAGAGATTTTTGGACCGGTGCTTCATATAGTTAGATACAGGCTTGCAGAACTAGATAAAGTTATCGATTATCTAAATAATACGGGCTTTGCTTTAACTTTCGGTATCCATAGTAGAATCAATAGTCGTATTCAATATGTTTTAGATAGAATTAGAATTGGTAACGTATATGTTAATCGCAGCATGATAGGAGCCACAGTAGGGGTTCAACCTTTTGGTGGGGAAGGACTGTCTGGCACTGGACCTAAAGCAGGTGGAGAGAATTACTTAAAAAGACTTTCATTTGAAAGAGTCGTGTCTACCAATACCACAGCTTTAGGTGGTAATATAGAATTATACACTTCAGTAGAATAATACCAATTTCTACAATTAAATTTACAAATCTAATTCATCGAAGATTCGCGTGGAGCGTTGCCAGTTCCTCGCTGTAATGGCATTCAGTTATTAGCGAAGATTGGTATTATATTAAAACTCATCTTTAACGGCATATGCAGAATTTTCTCCTCCTGAGTAAATCATATTATTGCACTCAGCCATTCTCTTATAATGTTCGTCTTCATTTATATAAAGATAGGTCAAAGCTATATCATAACACGCATCTTTTAATAAAGATAATTCAGCATGTTGTTCTTTTAAAATATCAAATGCTTTTGATTGTAACTCTACTGTCGTAAGGAAGTCCTGTTTTGCACTAAATATCTTTGCAGTTTCTTTTAATAATTTTGCATTTTCAAGTAATTCTTCCTTAGAAATTTTAGCCTTTTCTAAGGTTAAAATATTGAACGCATAACTTGATACATCAGTTGCGTCGTTTAGTTTTTTATATGCTGCGATTAATTCTTGTAAGTTTACTGCGATATTTTGTTCAGATTTGAGTTGTTTACAAATTTGAATTGACTGTTGGTAATAATCAATGGCTTTTTTTTGATGTTCACCATCTAGATGCGAGTGAGCTCGTGCAATGCTGGTTTTTAAAGAAGCCATTTCTAGGCTTGTTGGCTCGAAATAGTTATTTCGTATTTGCTCAACCAGTTCAAAATGTTTATAATGATGCCTCAACAACAGGTAATGCTATTGGGAATGCTACTTTACTTCAAGATGATAGGACTTCTTCAATAGCTGGCTTGACTAGCCAAAATAATGGTGATACTTTGCTCGAACTATACCTAATATCAGAGGAGCAAAAAGCAATGGAATCAAATACATCTAACCATACTAATTATAAATATACTCAAACAGACAAGACTGTTATTTTTACAAAAGAACAATTATTAGCGCTTAGTAATATTGGAGTAGAAGACGATGTTATAATTGCTGATAAAATAGAATTAAGTGAACTATGTGATATAACTATATTTACATCCAAAAATATTATTTTTAGAGAAAATGCTTCTATTACATTAAAAAACATGAGTATTGCACGTTTTGGAGCTGGCATAGGGGACTTGGAATGCAGAGGTAGTGAGTGCAATGCCACTGTTATTCTTGAAAATCATAAACATCCACAAATTTTTGCTGAAGGCGGCGGTAAAGTTTATATTTATTATAATCCGGCTCCAAAAATAGATGAAGAAACTTATACGCACAAGTATCATAATCCTAATAGCTATACTCGCAATGTTGGGAGCAAAAGCAGCACCGCATACATGTTAGTTAATGATATAAATGATTTACAAGATATCACTAAATTTTTGCATGGTAATTATGCATTAAGTCGAGATATCGAGGCTAATAAGACCATTAGTTGGGACAATGGAAATGGCTTTGCTCCATTGATTTCTAATAAAATGCCCTTTTCAGGTCATTTTGATGGGAATTCATTTTCTATTATGAATTTGTTTATTAATAGGCCTTCCGAAAATAATGTAGGTTTATTTGGTATAATTGCTAGACAAAAATACTCTCCAGCAATGATTAGCAATATAAAGATAATTAACGCAACTATTAATGGCAGTTATTATGTCGGAGCTTTAGCAGGAGATGCTGAATATGTAAAAATTAGTAATATTGAAATTCAATCATCAAAAATTTTCGGTAAAGACATTGTGGGAGGACTTCTTGGAACAGCCAAAGATATAGCTCTAATGGAAATAAACTTACTAAATAATTCTATAAGTGCTAACAAATATAAAGGAGTGCTGGCTGGATCAGGTGAGTCTATACAGATAGAGCTTATAGATAATTCTAGAGAGAATTGCATAGCTAATATAGGATTAATAGGATACTCACAAGACACTAAATGCTTAGGAGTAGACTATGGAGTATGATGATTACCCTTGGCATTTTTTTGCATTGGGAATACTAGATTCATGGAATAAAACTAAAGGTGAAGGTATAGTAATAGATTTAATAGATTCATGGGTCGATTTTAGCATTCCTCCTCTAATTAATAAAGATCATAACAAAGACTCTGAATTAATATGTTATAATAATACTTCTCAGGGTGATATACACGGTACAGCAATGGTTGGATTGATGGTAGCGCATGAATGTCGTCTACCATTAAATGATACTGAGAATATACAACAAAGGCAGACGTATGCGATGCTAAAACCATTTCCCTCTAATTATTGTTCAGATTCTTTAATTTCTTCTGAACCCAATCACAATACACGCAAAATAGCAGGCATAGCTCCAGAAAGTTTGATCAACAGTATAAATGGATTAATTAATGTTACAAATGTTCACAAAGCTATGAATAATGATAGATATAATGTAACTACTGACTCAAATGTTGAAGTGTTAAAGTCTCCCTCATCGAGATTAAGAACAAATATATCAGTAATAAATTTATCTGGAGGGCAACAAAAGCGAATAGAAGACTTTCAATGGAATGAACTTGTCAGTAATATATGCTTAACAAGGAACGACATCTTAATTATTGCCGCAGTTGGAAATGAGGCAACAAAAATAACCACAGAGAATTATTTAGATGCAGGAATTTATCCAGCATCACTTCATCCACAAGTATGCAAAAATAAAAGTGTTGATCCTATTATTAGAGTGGGTGCAGTCAATAATTCTTCTGAACCAACATGGCATCATAGTAGTAATTATGGCAAAAATTTTGTTGATATATCGGCCCCAGGAACTGGTATATTGATTATTATACCAGGAGGGTATTTAATAGTAGGTGGAGGCACCTCTGAAGCTACTGCAATAACAAGCGGCACAGCAGCATTATTACTAAGCCGTCTCGTGTATGGTTCATCGTACGAATTAAGAGACTTTATTCTAAATAATACAATTACTTATGATCATCTGAAACCCAAAGTTGCTAATGGAAGAGTTCTTCATACTCAAAAACTTGTAGATCTAGCATGTTTTAAAAAGTAAAACACTTTTCATTCCGTTCACTCCATAAAACGGAATTGCTTTTTCATAAATTTTTGACTTTTATCTTCCTTGTTCAGGTGGGGTTATAAGTCAAGAAATATTGAGCAGCAAAGATATAGAGGGAGTTGTATTTACTGGATCTACAAATACTGCAGCAAATATTAATAAAGCTCTAGTTGCAAGAGAGAACGCTTCAATACCAACTATAATAGCAGAAACCGGTGGGTTAAATGCAATGATTGTTGATTCTTCAAGCCTATTGGAGCAAGCGATAGATGATATAATAATTTCGGCATTCCATAGCGCTGGACAAAGATGTTCGGCTTTAAGAGTAGCTTTTGTTCAAGAAGAAGTGGCCGATTCTTTAATTCAGATGCTTAAAGGGGCAGTTCCTGCTCTAAAAATTGGTGATCCAAAAGAAATTTCTACAGATATCGGCCCGCTTATTGATGCTGTAAGCTTAGGCAATATTTCAACCTATTGTAAGCAAGCTGCTAAAAAATTTAAAGTAATCCACTATGATTCAGAAGCTTTGACGGAAGGAAATTTCTTAAATCCATGTATTTTTGAGCTTTCTGATCCAAATGATTTAAAAGAAGAGATTTTTGGACCAGTGCTTCATGTAGTTAGATATAGGCTTGCAGAATTAGATAAAGTTATTGATTATTTAAATAATACGGGCTTTGCTTTAACCTTTGGTATCCATAGTAGAATCAATAGCCGTATTCAATATGTCTTAGATAAAATTAGAATTGGTAACGTATATGTTAACCGTAGCATGATAGGAGCCACAGTGGGCGTTCAACCATTCGGAGGAGAAGGATTATCGGGCACTGGACCTAAAGCAGGTGGAGAAAATTACTTAAAAAGACTTTCATTTGAAAGAGTTGTATCTACCAACACTACAGCCCTTGGTGGAAATATTGAATTATATACTGCGAACGACTAAGAGGAAGTTTGCATATTCGCCAAGAAAAAAATTGAAAGCTGTAGCCCGTTATCTTAGAGGATTTATCCGAAGGATCCAGACAATAATATAAACCTGCGGTTCAGGATAATGCCTATCTTAGTCATCCGTATCATACCCTCATTGGCATGATGACAAAGTCGGTTTTTTCATCATTTTCTGCTTGCACTAAAACAGAAGATATTTGATCGCTAAACTTGAAACTCACATTTGTTTCGTTCCCAATAGCAGACATAATGTCAATTATATATCTTGCATTGAAAGGTATGATAAAATTTTCCATATTGCTGTTTATTTCTAGTTTTTCATTAGCAAGACTTTGATTGTCTCCTCCAGCTTGGATTTGTAATTCTGAGCCATTAATTATAAATTCAATAGCTTGTGATTTTGCAATTAAAATAGTAGTTACTCTATCAACGGCCTGAGCAAGGTCAGAGCTGAAAATAGAAAAATAAAGCTCGTTATTATATGGAATAAGGGGGAGATATTCAGGGAAATTAGCATCTATTAACTTACTTACCATTGTAATCCCGTCGATTGTAAATTTAATTTTAGTAGCAGAAGTTTCAATTTGTAGCTCATTTTCCTTATCAGCAATTATTTTAGATAATTCAAAAATAGTTTTTCTAGGAACTATTACGGGTTGCATATTTTTTGCATCTTTTGGCAATGTAATTATGCTACTAGATAATCTGTGACCATCAGTTGCCGTTGCGCGTAATTCATTTGATTCTAAAATAGGATGTAAGTAAATACCATTAAGATGGTACCTCGCATCTTCTAAAGAGATAGTATAGCGATTTTTTTCTATTAATCTTTGCATAGAAGTGATGGGCAGTGCAAATTTGCATTCAAAATTTCCGACATCGATTCTTGGGAATTTCTCAGCTTTAAGATAAGGAAGGTGAAATAATGAAAAACCAGATGCAACAGCGACCATGTTTGGTTGCTCTTTATCTATTTTTAGCTCAATGGTCTCCTCATTAAGTTTACGCACTATATCATATAATGTATGAACAGGTAAAGTAAGAGAGCCGTTATGTTCAATATCTGCAACAATCGAAGTTGTTATAGACATAGTATTATCTAAAGTTGTTAAAGTTAAAGAAGTTCCAAATGCTTCGAGTTTTACATGTGAAGATATTTCAGAAATATTCTTACGCTCCACCACGGATTGCACGTAAGACAAGGCTTTTAAAAAAACACTACGCTGCACTATAACTTTGAACATCTTATTACCTTTATATTTATGTTTGCAGAATTTTTGATAGAATATGCAAATCCTCTGCGATTTCGCTATCTTTTTGTTTTAAGCCTTCTATGGTTTTAATTGCATGCATTACGGTTGTATGATCCCTTCCACCGAATTTACGACCAATTTCAACAAAACTTTTGCTTGTGAGGTTTTTTGATAAATACATAGCAACTTGCCTTGGTCTTGCAATTGAACGTACTTTTTTTGTTGAAGATAAATCGTTCATCTTAATGTTATAATGCTCGGCGACCTTTTTCTGAATTTCTTCGATTGATACAATTCTCTCACTTGCTCTTAGTAAATCCTTCAAGATTTCATAGGTATTTTCTAAAGTAATTTCTCTACCAACTAATTTTGAAAGAGCGACAACTTTATTTAAAGCTCCCTCAAGTTCCCTTACGTTTGAAGTAATCTTACTAGCTAAAAATTCTAGAACGGATTTTGGTACGGCGACGTTCATTTGTTCTATCTTAGAAAGAAGAATCCCAAGTCTTAATTCATATGTGGTGCTATGAACATCAGCAACTAATCCCCATCCTAGGCGAGACTTAATGCGCTCTTCCATGCCATCTAGGTCTGATGGTGAACGATCACATGAAATAACAATCTGGCAATTATTATCAATTAATGCATTGAAAGTGTGGAAGAATTCTTCTTGAGTACTATCTTTTCCGCAAATGAATTGTACATCATCAATCATTAACACATCTACAGAGCGGAAATGCTCTTTAAATGACATAATTTCTTTATTACGTAAAGCTCTAACGAATTGATACATGAACTTCTCAGCGGATATATACATAACTTTACGGTTCTTTTTGCTATTATATATATGCCAAGCGATTGCATGCATCAAATGAGTTTTGCCTAATCCAACTCCGCCATATAAAAATAAAGGATTTGTTTTTGCAATAGTATCATTTACTTCAGCAACTGATCTTGCAGCTGCATAAGCAAATTCATTTGGAACCCCTACAACGAAATTTTCAAACGTAAATCTTCTGTCAAGAACAGATGTAAGGTTATAATTCTGATAAAAATTATCGGTTTCAATTATAGCTTTCTCTTCATATATATCAAGATTTATAGATTGAGTATTAGCTTTGCTAATAATATTTGCTTTAGTGTTAGCAATTAATATTTCGATATCGATGATTGTTGAATCAAGGCTTTTCCAAAAATCTCTAATTTTATGTATATAATGAGTAACAATCCATTCGCGCATAAATTTCGTGGGTGCAATAAGCACCAGCTTATTATCATGACTGGAAACTAAATCAAGCTTACTTAACCAGCTTTTATATGTTCCTTCGCCATATTCTAATTTTAATTTATCTTGAACTTGTTGCCAGATATTTAAGTTTTGCTGCTCTATATTTACACTAAGATTCATAATTTCCTCCATGGTAAATTATTATGAACCCATCCATTTTGATTTAGATTCTCTAAATTCTGATCAAACATATTGCCTAAAAACCCATCGCTTATATTAAAACAATTTAAGTAACCTGCTTCTAACGCTGCATTAGCTGCTTGCATTGAACGCCCACCAGATTTACATATAAAAAATACTTTTGTGTTTTTATCTTCAATTTCATTTTCAAGTTGAGCAATAAAATTATTATTACTATGAACAAAAGGAGAGAAATGAATCCATGTAATTTGCTTAGCTTCTTTATCCATAGATGATAAATCAGGAAGTCCGTCTTGCTTCCATTCCTCTTCACAGCGTACATCTATAAGAGCGGTATTAGCTTCTTTTAGAGCTTCCCAACATTGGTGAGAAGGGATATTGCCTATATCATTAGTTATATGCTTCATAAAAACAGTATTAAAGATTAAAATTTGACGTAGAAAAAAAGATAAATAAACTTAACTACGTCTTATATGATTGCCCTATTTTATAGTTAGAGTAAATAGTTTTTTTTGTTTTTTTTGTAATAAATTTTATTGACAATCAGAATGATAATCTGCGCATAAGGTAAATGCTTGTGTAAGAGAAAATATTTTTTTAAGATTTTTTTGCGTTGATAGTTATTAACAAATATTAACTTAATCTGATATTAATAATTATCAATTAATAGATTAAATTTGTTATCCATCCTCCACCTAAAACCCTATCTCCATCATAGATTACGCATGCTTGACCAGGGGTGATCGCTTTCTCAGGAGAATGTAATATAATTTCGGCCATTCTGTTAGGCGATAATCTAACCTTAGCTGGAACCACTTCATGATTCGATCTAATTTTGATATGCATATTGGTTAGATTCTCAGAAAAATCAGCTAACCAATTAACTTGCTTGATAATGAATCTTACTTTGTTTAATGCCTCTATGGGACCAACAATAACTTGTTTACTATCAGGAATAATCTTTATTACGTATAATGGATCGGGGTTGGATACTCCAATTCCTCTTCTTTGTCCTATAGTAAAATTTATAATGCCATTATGCTCGCCTAATTTTTTTCCGTTAAGATCAACGATATCACCTTTATCTAATGCGCCAGGTCTATATTTATTTATTATTTCAGAATAATTTCCATCTGGGACAAAGCATATATCTTGGCTATCTGGTTTATTAGCTACTTCTAAACCATATTTAGTAGCTAATTTTCTTGTTTCATCTTTAGTATATTCTCCTAAAGGAAAAAATGTATAATCTAGTTGCGCTTTAGTTGTGGCAAATAAAAAATAACTTTGGTCTTTATTATGATCTATTCCTCTCAGTAAATCAAAACCTGAGATGGTTTGAATTTTTCTTACATAATGACCAGTGCATAGAGCATCCGCATCTAAAGATTTTGCCATTTGGAGTAAGTCTCTAAATTTTACAGTTTGATTGCATTTAACGCAAGGAATGGGAGTTTCTCCACGTAAATAACTATCTGCAAAATCATCAATAACAGATTGTTTGAAGGCTGTTTCATAATTTAATACATAATGCGGGATATTTAAGCGATCTGCCACCATTTTGGCATCGTAAATATCCTGCCCAGCGCAGCATGCTCCCTTTTTTCCAATTGTTAAACCATGGTCGTATAATTGCATGGTAATTCCAATTACTTCATGGCCTTGGTCTACTAGCATAGCAGCCACAGTAGAGCTATCAACTCCACCGGACATAGCAACTACAATTTTATTTTTCTTTAGTCTTTTAAGCACAGCGTAATGTTCCACCGGAATTTTTTATAATTGTATCAATGATATTATTAGAAACATTATTAATTTCACTTTCTGATAATGTACGATCATCAGCTTGCAATATCACACTAAATGCAACTGATTTTTTTCCTTCTTCGATATTCTTACCAGAAAATATATCAAATATTTTAACTTCTTTGATCAATTTTTTATCAATTTGTGAAACTGATCTTATAATAGAGTCACAGCTTACATTTTTATCTAATATAAAAGCAAAATCTCTTTCAACTGATTGATAATCAGAAATTTGTATATTTCCTTTTCTGCCATATTTTGATTTTGATGCAGGAATATTATCAAGAAATAACTCAAAACAACAAGCATTGCCATTTAAATTATAAAGCTGAATAATTTTTGGATGAAGCTCGCCAAAATAACCAATTATTTGCTTCCCTAAGGTTAAAGCTGCGCTGCGACCAGGATGGAAATATATTGGAATATTTTTAGTGTCGTATTGAAGTTTATTTGGGTCTAATCCCAATTCTGAGATTATATTAAAAATATCTGCCTTACTATCAAATAAATCTATTGGTCTATAGTCGCCATATATATTTTTATCATTATTATATCCCTTTCTAAGTCCGGTAATTGTATAGATTTGTTGATCTGGTTTTACTCCATTAAAGACCGAAGCGATTTCAAAAATTTGAATGTTATTTATTCCACGATTTTGATTATGTTCAGCAACCTCAAGTAAATTAGGGACAGTGCTTGGGCGCATATAATTTAATTCACTACTTATAGGATTCTTAATATAAAGCTCATCTTTTAGTTCAGTAAAATAACTAGCTTTCTTGGAGTTCATGAAAGACCAAGTTACTACTTCATTTAAACCAAGACTTGCAGCAAATCTAGTAATTCTATATCTATTGCGTTGCTTTAAATCCAATATATTATGTTCATATTTAGGCAAAGGAAATGTAGGGATTTTATCAAATCCATCTATTCTAACTATTTCTTCAACTATATCTTCTTTTATAGTAATGTCATGACGCCATGAAGGAGGGGTTACAACTAGAATGTCTTCATTATCTATAAGTTCACAACCTAGGTCTTGAAGAATGCTAATCACTCGTTCTTTTTTATATTCAATACCAATGCGTTTTTTTAACTCAGATAAAGGAAATTCTATTATCTCAAATTTATGTTTATAATTGTTTATAATAATAGGATGGCTAGGCTCTCCTCCGCAAATTTCTAAAATCATTTGAGTTACTAGACTTAAAGCGGTTTCCATAAATTCAGGGTCTACTTTTCTTTCAAACCTAAATTTTGCATCGGTATCTATTTGATGAGCTCTGGCTGATTTAACTATAGCATCTTGATCGAATAGGCCTATCTCAAGAAATATATTTTTTGTATTTAATGAAACGCCAGTTGTTTTTTCACCAATTATCCCAGCCAAAGCAATAATCTTTTTATTATCAGTGATAATAGACTCTCCGCCTGTAAGTTTATATTTTTTATCGTTAAGAGCTGTAAATTCTTCATCTCTTAAGGCTTCTCTACCCTCAATGGAATCTATTAGATCTGCATCATAAACATGTAAAGGCCTTCCATATGCAAATGTGAAATAATTAGTTATATCTACTAAAGCTGAAATTGGATTGAGGCCGATAGCTTTTAATTTTCTTTGTAACCATTCAGGGCTCATAGAGTTTTGAATATTTTTAAAATGTCTACCAATATATTTTAAAGTTTTAGAATCATTGAGCTTTACATCAATAGGGGATCGATAGCTGCCGTTTATACTATCAACTTTAAGTTCTTTTAATTTACCAAACCCAGCTGCTGCTAAATCTCTAGCAATTCCATACACACCTAAGCAATCACCTCTATTCGGGGTAATTGCAATTTCAATAATAATTTCATTTAATCCATATTCTTTAGCGAATGATTCGCCAATATTATATTTTTCTTCTAACTCGATTATTCCTGCAGAATCAGTGCTTAAACCTAATTCTGCTCCAGAGCAGAGCATTCCACAACTATCAATATTTCTTATTTTAGATTTTTTAATTATTAATCCGTTAGTAGGAATTTCTGAGCCAACGGGAGCTAATACCACTTTTATTCCAGATCTAGCATTAGGAGCTCCGCAAATAATTTGCAATATTTCTTTGCCGCTATCTACCTGACATATTTTTAATCTATCAGCATCTGGGTGTGGTGTGGCAGAAATTATTTTAGCAATTAGAAATGGTTTATAAATTTCCGCTTGGTTAATTACTTCCTCGACTTCAAATCCAATTCGATTTAAACCATCAATTATTTGTTCTGGAGTAGATTCTGTCTCTAAGAATTGTTTTAACCAAGAAAAAGTAAATTTCATTTTATATAGTCCGTAGCCTAAAGTTTAGCTTCATTAATATTTCTCGAATATTATATATAAAAAATATATCAAAGCAAGGCATTGTATAATTCTAATTTATAGGAAGTTTTATCAACTTGTTGTTTTAAAAGAATAGGATTTGATATATTATATATCCAAATTGGTAAATTAAATGCATAAATGAATAAAGAGAAACTAGATATATCAAATATTGCTACTCAAACAGATGACTTAAAGAATAAAATAGCTGTTTTATTAGCAAAGGGTGAATCCGTTGATTTAAATGAGTTAGAATCTCAAGTATCTATATTGCTGATTAATATGGTGAATTTCTTTTCAAATTATATCGATGAAATTAAGTCTTATGATGAGCTGCTTCCGAACCAACAAAAATATTTGTTAAGCCAATTAAAAGATATGACCTGCTCTATAAAGAACAAAAAAATTAAGTCAATAGATGAAATGTTAAATAATTTTGTTTTTATCGCTCTAAGTTCACAAGAAATAGAATTAGAAGATGAGGAAAATGAATTAGATCTCTTAAGTAAAGCGGGATTTAAAGCGTTATTGAGAAAAATCATTAACTTTGATATATATAAACAATCGAATCAAGATATGAAGCAGGCCAAGATAAAGAGAGTCTTGAATAAAATTAGAAAATTAATGAGCGCTTCAGAATTAACAAAAAGTCAAAAAAATGAAACATATAAGTTAGATATAAAAAAGCCAAAAGAACGAGAAATGGGCAATAAATAATGAACTATATTAGCGTTTTTATTTTTATAGTATTTTTTTCCTTTTTTGCACAAGCTGAAGAAAAATTATTACATGTATCCTTTGATGTTACCCGCGAATTATTTAAGAATATTAATTCGGAATATAACAAACTATATGGCAATAATATTCGCATTCTTCAATCGCATGGGGGGTCTGGTAAGCAAACTTCAGCTATTATGCACGGACTTTCTGCAGATATAGTTTCTTTAGCATTGCCATTTCATATGGAATTATTGGCTGACAAAGGAATTGTTGCTAAAGATTGGCGTCAATTATTTCCTAACAACTCATCCCCTTTTGGTACGCATATCGTATTTTTAGTTCGTAAAAACAATCCTAAAAAAATCTTTGACTGGCCGGATCTTATTAAGCCTAATATAAAGGTAATAACTGCAAATCCAAAAACTTCTGGAGGAGCTTTGTGGAATTATGTTGCGGCGTGGATTTATTCTCTTAAACAATATCCGCATAATCCCAAAAAGTTCATGCATGATCTTTATCATAATACTCCTATTTTAGATAGTACGGCCCGTAATTCAGCTACAACTTTTATTAAAAGAAATATAGGCGATGTTTTGATAACCTGGTATAGTGAAGCAAGGTATATTATTGAGAAATTTGATTCAAATTATGAAATTATAGAACCCTCCATTACAGTTAAAGTTGATATTCCTGTAGCAGCTGCTATAAATAAAAAAAAGCAATCATCAGCAAACTCTTACATAGATTTTTTATTTTCTGATAAGGGACAAGAAATTATAAGCAAATATTATTATCAGCCGTATTATAAGGCTAATCTAGCTACTAATATAGTTGATGCAGATAAATTTATTAATTGGAATAATTTTAAGAAAGAGCATTTTGATCAAGGAGGTGTTTTTGAAGAAATTTATCATTAATCTAATTATCATTCTTATATGCTCTGTGGCTTCCGCTAGAGATGAGATACGTATAGTTGGCTCATCTACACTTTATCCATTTATAACTATAGAAGCTGAAAAATTTGGTAAAGAATATGGAAAGACTCCAGTTGTTGAGGCCACCGGCACAGGAGGAGGAATGCATCTTTTCTGCTCAGGTAATTCCTTAAAATATCCAGATATTGTGAATGCTTCAAGAAGCATGAAAAAAAGTGAAATGGAATTTTGTCTAGCAAATAAAGTTACAAATATAAAAGAAATAATGCTAGGTTATGATGGAATAGTAATTGCAGTCGCAAAAAAAGCTTTAGGATTTACTCTAAGTAAAGAAGAGCTATTTCTTGCTCTTGCGAGGAAAATACCCCAGAATGGAGAATTTATAGATAATTATTATAAAACTTGGAATCAAATTAATCCAAATCTACCTAGAACAAAGATCGAGATTTATGGACCATCATTTACTTCTGGGACTAGAGATGCATTAATTGAATTAGTTATGTCTCCATTTTGCGGTGAAACCTCTTGCAAAGAAATTAGAGACGATGGCGCTTTTATAGAAATGCCAGAAAATGATAATCTAATAATTCATAAACTTTTATATAATAAAAATGCTATAGGAATTATTAGTTTTAGCTTATTAAATGAGAATAACAAAATTAAGGCTATAATGATTGATAATATTTATCCAACAAAAAATACGATAGTAGATGGAAACTATCCTCTTGCAAGGCCTTTGTATATCTATGTTAATATGGATCACATTAAAGAGCTTCCAAGGCTTATAGATTTTATTAATGAGTTGGTAAGTGAAAAAAGTTTAGGGCCAAATGGTTATTTAACCCAAAAAGGATTATTAACAAAAGAATAATGATAACATGAATAATTTATTTACGACAAAAGAGACTAAGCAGAAAAAAGAATATACTGCACATGATATTGAAGTATTAGAAGGATTAGAGCCTGTGCGCTTGCGTCCAGGAATGTATGTTGGTGGAGTTGATAAAAATGCTCTTCATCATTTAGTTAATGAAGTTTTTGACAATAGTATGGATGAGGTGGTTGCAGGATTTGCTTCAGAGATACATATTGGTGTAAATGAAGACGGAAGTATCACTGTGCGAGATAACGGCAGGGGAATTCCAGTAGACCCACATCCAAAATTCCCAGATAAATCTGCTTTAGAAGTTATTTTCACTATGCTTCATTCGGGTGGTAAGTTTAATAATAAGACCTACGAGACTTCTGCAGGTTTGCATGGAGTAGGTATCTCTGTGGTGAATGCTTTATCTTCTAAATTGAAGGTGCAAGTTATAAGAGATAGCATTGTATGGGAGCAAGAATATAGCAGAGGAAAGCCTCTTTATCCAATTGCTCAGACTAATGAAAAAATAAAAAAGATTAAATCTGGAACAATAATAACCTTTACTCCAGATGAAGAAATTTTTGAACATATAGAATTCGATCCCAAAAGATTATACAAACTTGCTCGCTCTAAAGCTTATCTTTTTGGTGGAGTAAAAATTTATTGGAATTGTGATGTAGCTTGTGAAGATATTCCAAAGCAGGAATTAATATGTTTTCCTGCTGGGCTCACAGATTTTCTTGAATTTCGTTTAAAAGACCAAGAGCCAATTATACCACAAATTTTTTCTGGGAAAACTAATAATACAGCAGGCAAAATAGAATGGGCTGTTTCTTGGGTTGCTGATGATGAGGCTGGATTTGTTTCTTCTTATTGTAACACAGTGCCAACTCCTTTAGGTGGAACTCATGAGCAAGGGCTTCGTAATGTTATTTTAAAAGCAGTAAAAGAATATTGTGATAAAATAGGTAATAGTAAAAAAATTCAACTTGTAACTCAAGATGATATACTGAGTGGATTATGCGCTATTCTTTCGATATTCATCCCTAACCCACAGTTTCAAGGGCAAACCAAGGAAAAATTGGTAAATACCTCAACAACTCGTTTAGTTGAAAATTCTTTAAAAGATCATATGGATCACTGGTTGTATAGTAATCGTCAACAAGCAGATTTATTAGCTAATTTCTTTATTAGCAATGCAGAAAATAGACTTAGTTCAAAAGCTGAGAAAGAAGTTAGTAGAAAAACAGCAATCCAAAAGCTTAGATTACCAGGCAAACTTACAGACTGCACAGCAAGAGATAGAAAAAATACTGAATTATTTATTGTTGAAGGCGATTCTGCGGGAGGCTCTGCAAAACAAGCGCGAAATAGAGAAAATCAAGCGGTTCTTCCTTTGAGAGGAAAAATACTTAATGTTGCAAATAGCACTGACGATAAAATAAAAGCTAATCAAGAACTAGCAGATCTTGAAACAGCGTTAGGATGCGGAATAAATAATCATTACAAGCAAGATAAACTCCGCTATGATAAAATCATTATAATGACTGATGCTGATGTTGATGGAGCGCATATAGCCTCGCTTCTCTTAACATTTTTCCTAAAGAAAATGCCGGAGCTAATAAATAATGGTCACTTATATCTTGCTAAACCTCCTTTATATCGAATTAATATTGGAGATAAAGTTTTTTATGCTGCAAATGATAAAGATAAGGAAAAAATCACTGCTAAAGCCGGAAGGTCCAAAGTAGAAATAGGACGCTTCAAAGGTCTAGGTGAAATGACAGCTAAGCAGTTAAAAGAAACAACAATGGACCCAAAGAGCAGAAGCCTATATAAGGTCATTATAAAAGATGAAGAAGAAATGGCTAGCGAAACAATAGAGCGTTTAATGGGTAAAAAACCAGAGCATCGCTTTAAATTTATTCAAGAGCAGATGCATATTAAGGGTATTTCTGTATTAGATAATCTGGATTTGTAACGTATTTATAAATCCCAGGATATGGCGTGAATTTACATAAATTATCATTTTTAGAAAGAACAGATTCAGCAGATCCTAATATTAATACAGCGTCAGGATTCATAGCATTGGTTAAATTATTTATTACTTTCTCTCTAAAATCTTGATTGAAATAGATTAAAACATTTCTACAAAAAACAATATCAAATTTTCCTAATCTACTTAAATTCTCACCTATATTAGCATGAAGAAAAGTTACATTCTTTTTAACTAGGTCTTTAATAACCCACTCATCTCCATTTTGAATAAAGTATTTGTCTAATAATTCTTTAGGTAATCCTCTCTGGACCTCAAAATTATTATAAGTGCCTTGCCTTGCTTTATCTAAAATAGAATAAGAAACATCTATCCCCAAAATATTAAATTCAAACATATTATTATAATGCTCAAGAAAATGCATTACTATAGAATATGGCTCCTGACCAGAAGAGCACGCAGCGCAGAGTATATTTAGTTTTTGGCTATTTATCTTCTCTGGCAATATATATTTATCTAATGCAGAAAAAAGATATTTATCACGATAAAAGAAAGTTTCATTAACTAATAATGTATCTATTATGTCTTGAATTAATTCTCTATTATTTCTTGTTTCATCGGCTAAACTCTTTAAATCTTTATGATGATATTTAACAAGAATTGGATATAATTTTGTAGCGATAATATAATGCTTATCCTCTGAAATCACCATACCTGTTTCTTTTTTCATTAAATCAACTATGAAGGCAATGTCTCCCACTAGACCCCTTTTTCTATAAAAGATGCAATTTTATTTAAAGGTAGAATTGCCGAACATATACCAGCCCTAGCTACCGAACCTGGCATCCCCCATACTACACTAGTTTCCTTATTTTGTGCAATTATAACATTATCTTTATCTGCTAAGTTCTCTGCGCCTCTTAATCCATCTTTACCAATACCAGTTAAAACAATAGCAAGTATTTTTAAAGAAAGCTTAGCTAGACTAGCAAACATAGGGTCAGCTGAAGGGCGGCAGAAATTTTCTGGGGGCTCATCACTTAAATGAACAACTAAATTATCATTCTTCCTTTGCACTTCAAGATGAGAGTTACTAGGAGCTAAATAAACTATTCCTTTTTTTAAGATTTCATTATCTTCTGCCTTTTTACAATTTATTTTTCCAATATCATTAATATTTGAAACTAATAAATCAACAAAATCATTTTTTATATGTTGGGTTATTAAAATGATATTATTGCTTAAAAAACCTTGAGATAGCCCATCTAGAACATCTATTAAAGCTTTTGGACCTCCGGTAGAGCTTGCAATAGCAATTATTGAGGGCTTAAAATCTTTAGGCATTTCTTTTAAAGTTATTTCAGATTCATTATCTGATAAAATAGGTCTTTTAACATCATCAATCACTTTCCCAAGAATATGAATTTTTAGTAAAAGATCTACTTTAAATTTTTCAAGATTTTCTTTGGATTTTAGTTTCTCTATATAATCAGTTGCTCCCAATGAAAGAGCATCGAGAGTTATTTTCGCTCCTCTAGCAGAAAGCGAAGAAACAATAATAATTTTCACTTTTGGCTTAATTTTTAGTAATAATGGAATTGCCTCTAATCCATCCATAACTGGCATTTGAATATCTAAAAGTATAACATCAATAGATCGGTTGCTCGAAAGCTGATCCACGGCTTCTTGCCCATTGGCCGCTTCGGCAATTAATTTAATTGAAGGATCTTGCCCTATAATATCTTTAAGACTGTTTCTAATTACCCTAGAATCATCAACTATCATTAAATTAATAGATGAACCTGCGCTCATTTTTCTTCCAATAATAATGGCATAATTTTATCTAAGTCTAGTATTACCACAAGCTCTTCTTGCATGGGGAAAATACCTAGAGAAACCTCTTGCCATAATTTGCTTAAATTATCAGGATTCTTTACTAATTCTTGAGACTTTACTGAGACTACATCTCCTACTTTATCAACCACCAAGCTATATAATTCATCACCATGTTCAACAACAATACTCATGCTTTTCTCAATATCAATTTTATCATCTATTTCTAGCAATACTCTAATATCAAGATTCGTAACTATTCTTCCTCGTAAATTTAAAGATCCTAGAATCTCTCTGCGAGTTAAAGGAATAGGAGTAATTTTCTGATAACGTTGAACATCTACTACATGATTTACTGAAACTCCAAATAATTGATGTCCTATTCGCATAGTAATATATTGATGTATTTGCTCAGTTTTGGAAGTTTCTTTATTATTATCTGATTCCATAAACACTCTCTTGTATTTTTAACAAAGAATATATTGCATTCATCAATTCATCAAAATTTGTTTTAGAAATGCAATTTTTTATACCAGATTGTTCTAATTTATTAGACTCTTTTCCCAGCTCAATATTTGAAGTTAATGCTATAATTGGAATGTCTTTTAATTGCTCTTTTTCTTGACAAAATTTTGCAAACTCAAAACCATCCATCTCTGGCATATTTATATCAGTTATTATTAAATCAAACTTTTGATCGCTATTAAGTAATTCAATAGCTTCAATAGCTGTTTTAGCGCTAATTGCTTTAAAGCCTCTTTCTGTTAGAAATTGAAATATTATTTTTCTAAAGAAAGGGCTGTCATCAACTGTTAGAATTTTATATTCCTTTTTTAATGAAGGAACCTCAAGAGAATCTTCATCTGAAAAGAAAACTTGATGAAATATCTGATTGATATTTACAATATCTGTTGTTTTTCCACCTATAATCGCGCTAGTAATTTCTTCTTCTTCAAAATTATGCTTTTTTCCAATTGGTTGCTCAATTATATCAATGATATCTTCAACAGCCAATCCTAATATATGATTATTGCTTCCAAAAACCACAATTTGCTGCAACCCTGTTTCTGGTATTTTATATTTTGGATCTAATGGATGCAAAAACATTAGTCCACCACGATATTGTATTACCAATTTATCAGCAGCCATTTCAATTTTTGTTACATCTATTTCTTCTAATCGTGAAACAAATTCTAAAGGTATAGCCTTACGAGTTTTGCCAGTTTTAAGAATAAGAAAGCTTGTTGAATTTTCCCTGTCAATTTTATCTTGTTCTCTCTGAGCTTTTTGTTCTAAATCTTCTTCATGATGCAATATAGTCAAATGTTTTATAATGCCAGCTGGATCAAGAATCATTATAATCTCTCCACTACCAAGCAGAGTATTGCCAGAATATATATTAATTGTTTTGAGTAATTTAGATACAGGCTTTAATACTATTTCTTCAGTATCATATATTTTATCAACAATTATCCCAAATTGTAGATCACTTACTTCACATACTACAACAAAGTTATTTTTTTCTTCAGAAGTGCCAGATTTAATTTGCAAAAGATCTGATAAAGTTATCAAAGGAAGTAGAGAATCCCGTAATCGTAAAATTTTATTCTCATTAATTTCTTCAATTTTATACTCAAAATTCGCACCTGTTCTTACCATCTCAACTACGTTTATTTGAGGAATGCCGAATTTTTGCTTTTCAGACTCTATTACTAAAATTGGCATGATTGCAAGAGTTAATGGAATCTTAATTACAAAAGTAGATCCTTTACCCTCAATGCTTTTAAGCTCAACAGTTCCTCTAATCTCTTCTATATTTCGCTTTACTACGTCTAAACCAACGCCTCTACCAGAAATATCCGTTATAACTTCAGCAGTGGAGAATCCCGGCCTAAAAATAAGTTGCGTGATCTGATTTTCAGATAGAAGAGCTAACTCTTCTTCTGTAAGAAGATTATTTTGTAAGGCTTTACTTTTAATTCTACCGATGTTTATTCCATTGCCATCATCTGAAGCTTCAATAATTATATGGCCTCCCTGATGAAATGCTTTTAAAGTTATAACTCCTTCTTCGGGTTTACCAGCTTTAATTCTAACTTCTGGAGTCTCTAATCCGTGATCGGCTGAGTTTCTAATCATATGTACTAGAGGATCTTTAATCGATTCGATTAACTGCTTGTCTAGCTCTGTATCTTTCCCTGTCATCTCCAATCTTATCTTTTTATTTAGGTCTTTAGCTAAATCTCTAACCATTCTTGGAATCTTTACCCAAGCATTGCTAATTGGCTGCATCCTAGTTTCCATTACAGTTTCTTGTAAGGATGATGTAATGACATTAAGTCTTTGTATCGATGGAGCAAAACGATGATCATGTATGGTGCGGTCAAGCTGGATCATTTGATTGCGATTTAATACCAATTCGCTAACGATTTGCATTAAATTTTCAAGGAGTTTTACGTTTACTTTTATTGTTTGTAAAGAGCTAGCTTCCACTGAATGTACAGGCTCCTCATGCTTTTCTTGAGAAGAGGTGGATTCTTGATTAGGTGTAGAGCTTACATTATTTGCTGTATCATTTATTTTTTGAATTAAAGCTGAGTAGTCAGTTGTAGGTTCAGTCTCATGCTGAGAGATATAAAGAACTATTTCTTTTATAGTATCTATCGATTCTAAAACTACAGAAATAACATGCTCATCAACAGATAATTCCTTATGCCTGATTTTATCAATTATATTTTCACCTGCATGTGCTACAGCTGTAAGTTTAGTGAGCCCTAGAAATCCGCAGGTACCCTTTATAGTATGCATTAGTCTGAAAATACTATTTAATAAATTTTCATTATGAGGATCTCTTTCAAATTCAACCAATTCATTGTCAAGAGTCTGCAAACCTTCGGATGTCTCAGACAAAAACTCAGCTATTAATTCATCCATACGCTACTCCTTTAGCATGTGACCATAAATTTTATGTCTCTATCAGTTTTGTTAACTCTCATTTTTGCTTTAGCGTCTTTAAGTATCAAACCAGTATAATAAATTTGTATATTTATTGAAGAAAGATTTATGTGATTTGTCTCTCCCTTGAGTAAAATCAGCATGTCGTCAGAAAGAATTAAGTTCTCTCCTTCGAAATTTATTACTAATATATTGTCATTTAATTCTATTCTAAGAACTCCTCCATGTATCATACTATTTAAAGATATAATCACAAAATTTAGAATTATTTTAGCAATGCGAGTATTGATCATTTCTGTGGAAATTTTCCAATCTAATTTAATCTTGTTGTTTCCTATAAATTCTTTCACTAGATCAAAAATGTTATTTGCATGAACTTCATTATCATTTAAATTACCATAAGCCTGACGGAAATATTTTAATCTTATTATTGACTCATTAGCGCTAGATTTTATAAGATTAAATGCTTTTTCTCTAATAACTGGGTCTTCATCTTCAATGAAATCCACGCTATTATCAACGGCTCCAATGGGTCCCGCAAGGTCATGAAACATTCTTGCGCTCATTAACTCTAATAATTTAGTCACATCAACCATTCTTTAAAAAAACCTTATATTAGTTTTATACAGAATTATAGTACCTCATTAAGATTAATAAAAGCCTAATTTATTTTATTGATGTTAGAGAGCAGAGTATAATGCGGATTTTAAAGTGTTTTTTAGCAAACAAGTAACTGTCATGGGGCCGGCTCCACCTGGCACAGGTGAGATTGCTCCTGCATAGTGTGCAGCTTCTTTAAAATCCACATCACCTGTAATTTTATTATCTGCAGTATAATTTATTCCTACATCAATCACTGTGGAGCCAGGTTTTATCCAATCACCTTTTATTAAATTACTACTTCCAACGGCTACTACCAAAATATCTGCTTGTTTACATAATAATGGTAAATTTTTTGTATGTGAATGCGCTAAAGTAACCGTGCAATTATTTTGTATTAATACATGCAGCATTGGTTTACCAACTATATTTGATCTACCTACCACCAAAGCGTTTAGCCCATCAAGTTTATCAATTATAGATTTTATAAGAATCAAACATCCTTGCGGAGTACATGGAACGAAACAATCTTGTTCTGTTACTAATTTTCCAAGATTCGTAGCGGTAAATCCATCAACATCTTTTCTTGGATCGATAGCATTAATAATATTCATAGAATTTATGTGATCAGGTAATGGTAGTTGCACCAAGATGCCATGAATTTCTTTGTTTTCATTTAGCGAATTGATTAGCTTTATTAGCTCAACTTCAGAAACATTTGCTTCAGGGTAAAACTCAAATAATTTAATACCAACTTTTTTACAAGCGGTTATTTTATTACGAACATAAAGCTTGCTAGCAGGATTATCTCCAACTAAAATAACAGCTAAGCCAGGAATAATGTTTTTAGATGATTTTAGCTCTAATACATCTTTAATTATATTCTGGCGAAGATTTGCTGCTATCGCTTTCCCATCTATAATTTTGGCTAAATTCATTTAGTTGTGAGCACTCCTGTTGTAGTTGAATGTTCAAAATGAAGAATTTCATCAGGATATACAAGTGAGTGAATCGTATGGCAAGCCACAGCTGTCTCACTAAATCCTGTCATAATTAATTTTAATTTTCCTGGATAAGAGGCAATATCACCAACTGCAAAAACACCAGTTATGTTAGTCTCCATAGTAGCTGGATCTACAGCAAGATGTTTTCTGTGAATATCAAGTCCCCAATTCTCAATTGGGCCAATATCCATTGCAAGACCATAAAAAGAAAGTAAAACATCTACATCATGTTCTGCGATATTATTATCAAAATCTTTTAATAATACTTTCTCTAAATTACCTTCATCCCCTACTAAACTATCTAATTGATACGGAGCAACAATATTCACTTTTCCTGTTTCAGCTAATTTTAATAATTGATCATGACTATTAGGAGCGCAACGGAATTTATCTCTTCTATGAACAATAGTTACTTCTGCAATTTCAGATAATGATATAGCCCAATCAACTGCCGAATCACCACCACCAGCTATCATAACTTTCTTACCACGAAATTCTTCTCTTTGTTTTACCATATAAAATAAAGTTTTATTCTCAAATTTTTCAATATTTTCAAGAGGGGGTCTATTGGGGCCAAAAGCGCCAGCACCAGCTGCTATGATAACGGCCTTAGCATGAATAATAGCGCCGTTACTGGTTTCTAAAATAAAGCCGTCATCTTGTTTGCTTAAATGCTCAACTCTTTGATTTAAGTGAAAGATGGGATTAAATGGAGAAATTTGCTCCATTAATTGATCTATTAAATCTTTAGCTAAAATTTTTGGATAAGCAGGTATATCATAAATTGGCTTTTCTGGATAAAGACTGATGCATTGCCCACCAGGTGCGGGCAGAGTGTCAATCACATGACATTTCATTCTTAACTGCCCCGCTTGGAAAACCGTGAATAAGCCCACTGGCCCAGCTCCAATAATTGCTATATCTGTTTTTTCTATATTAGTCATTAAACATTCCTTATTCATAATGCTCGTTAGCATATATTAAAGAAGTTAATTTAACAAGAATTTCCTATTAGGTGTTATTAAAACATAGATGAAGTAGTTATATACCTATCATACTTCAAGATTTGGTGCGTCACTTCGTTGCTCATGTATAGAGTATGCATTACATGAAAATTTCTCTTTTTCCAACATGATTAGGTTTTCCAACCAATCCTTCTTTTTCCATCTGCTCCATAATATTTGCAGCTCGATTATAACCTATTTTTAAACAGCGTTGGATAAAGCTTGTAGAGGCTTTTCCTTCTAGTTGTACTATTTCTACTGCTTGTTTATATAACTCATCTGAAACATTATTATTGTTGCTTTGGGCGCCGTCGCTTGAGAAATTCTCATCGCCTGAAGTTATATCATTCATGTAATCTGGTTGCCCTTGGCTTTTAAGATAAGATACTATTTTTTCTACTTCATTATCAGAAACGAAAGGACCATGAATACGAGTTATTTTACTTCCTCCTGCCATGTATAGCATATCTCCCTTGCCAAGTAATTGTTCAGCTCCTTGTTCACCAAGAATAGTTCTACTGTCGATTTTTGAGGTTACTTGGAAGCTTATTCTAGTAGGGAAATTTGCTTTAATTACACCGGTGATAACGTCAACAGATGGGCGTTGAGTTGCCATGATTATATGAATTCCTGCTGCTCTCGCCATTTGAGCGAGTCTTTGAATAGATGTTTCTATTTCTTTGCCTGCAACTAACATTAGATCAGCCATTTCATCAACTATCACTACTATGAAAGGAAGGGGCTTCATTTCTAAAGGTATTTGCTCTATTATTGGACGTCTTGTTTCAGGATCAAATCCAGTCTGTACGCTTCTCTGAATTATTTCTCCTTTCTGTATAGCCTCTTTAATTCGAGTATTATAATTATGAATATTTCTTACTCCTAAGTTAGACATTAGGCGATATCTTGTTTCCATCTCTTTTACTACCCATTTAAGAGCAGTTACTGCTTTTCCAGGTTCTGTAACAACATTTGTTAGTAAATGAGGAATGCCGTCATAAACTGAAAGCTCTAGCATCTTGGGATCAACCATTATAAATTTACATTGATCAGGAGTTAGAGCGTAAACTAAAGATAGGATCATAGTGTTAATAGCTACGGATTTACCAGAGCCTGTGGTTCCTGCCACAAGCAAATGAGGCATTCTTGCTAGGTCTGCAACTATTGTTTCTCCAGAAATATTTTTTCCTAAAATTATCGGAAGATCGAAATCTTTATTTCGGTATTCTTTTGAATCTAGAAGCTCTTTTAAATAAACGGTTTCTCTTTGTTTGTTGGGCAGTTCAATACCGATTGCATTGCGACCAGGAATTACAGCAATTCTTGCTGCAGTTGATTTCATGGAGCGCGAAATATCATCAGCAAGACCAATAACTCTTGAAGATTTTGTGCCAGCAGCTGGTTCGAACTCATAAAGAGTTACAACAGGGCCGGATGCAGCGCCTATAATATCTCCCATAACCCCAAAATCTGTTAATACTTGTAATAAATTTTCAGTGTTTTGTTTGATAACGGATTTATTATGAGTAATTAAATCCTTGTTTACGGTGTAATTCTGCAATAACTCGGTAGATGGTAAAATAAATTCACCCAAGTTATTTTTTAAAACATTATAAGTTTTATTAGGTTTAGTGATTTTTTGTGAAGGTGGGTTTTCTTCAGCCTTTGAAAAGCTTGGAGCAATTGTATCTTTTATGGGGCTGGGGCAATCTTTTCTAGAAGGTAGTTTAAAGTATTTAGATAAATTTCCTAATGCAGAAAAAAAGCTTTTGATTAACGATAGCCAAAAATATATAGGAAGGCCTAGTGAATAATAAAAACTAATGATAAAGATAGAGATGGATGAATAAATTATTAGATCTTCAGAGAAATGGAGTATTAAGGCTTTTTTTGTTAATATACCAGCAGCCCCTCCAAGAGATATAAAAACACTATTGTTAAAATCTATAAAACTTAAAGATAAGCTTGCGGACGCTATAGCAATAACTCCGCTTAGTAATCTTAGGGGCCAAAAAGAGACCTTGCCATCTTTCCAAAAAACATAAGACCAGCATAAAGAGATTAATATGAAAATAGCGGCAGATAGACCAAAGAGTTGAATTATAGGATCTGCGGTATATGCTCCTATTTCTCCCATAAAATTTTTTGTAGCAAAATTTCCTAACTTATTAAAGGATTGATCTAATTCATTATAACTTAATAATGACAAGCCAAAGAATAAGGCAATTGAGAGAGAAATTAGACTTTTAAATATGTTTAAAAAAGGAACTGTTATCATAATTTTTCTATTATTACAAAAGCTTGAGCATAATGACCTTCATCTGTTATAGAAAGATGAGCGACAGATGAGCCATATTTATCATGCAAAAATTTATCAAGCTTTTTACTAAAAACAAAAAAAGGTTTTTTACTCTCTTCTGAAAATATTTCTATATCTTTAAAAGAAACATATTCACCTATTCCAGTACCTAATGCTTTCGAAAAAGCCTCTTTTGCAGCAAAACGTTTTGCTACATATCCTGCTAAACGTTTTGGATGCTTTATTTTGTCAAGCAAACTCATTTCCTTAGAAGTAAAAATCTTACTAAGAAAAGGCTCTTTTTTGTATAAAAGCAAGGCTTCAATCCTAGCAATTTTTATTATATCACTTCCAATTCCAATAATCACTACTTCAACATCTCGTTAGCAAAATCCCAATTCACTAGTGAATTTAGGAATGTGTCTATATAATTTGGTCTTAAGTTTTGAAAGTCAAGATAATATGCATGTTCCCAAACATCTATCGTTAAAATAGCTCTTTTTTTATGTGTCATTGGCAAATCAGCATTTCCAGTTTTCATAATTGAAAGTTTGTTCATCTCATCTTGAACCAACCACGCCCATCCACTACCAAACTGAGTTGAAGCTGCAGTTTTGAATTCTTTAACAAAATTTTCGTAACTACCAAAATCATTATTGATTTTATCAGCTATTTTTCCTATTGGAGCTCCTCCTCCATTTTTTTTCATTGAATTCCAAAAAAAACTATGGTTCCAAACTTGAGCTGCATTATTAAAAATTCCCATTTTGCTTGGGTCGTTATAGCTTAAAAGAATTAATTCTTCTAAGGTTTTGTTTTTAAGATCTGTGCCATCAAGCAAATTATTCAAATTCGTTACATAAGCATTATGATGTTTTTTGTGATGAAAGCTAAAAGTTTTTGCGCTCATATGAGGCTCCAATGCGTCATCAGCATAAGGCAAATTTGGTAAAGTAAAAGGAAAGTTTTTTTGATTAGCTAGTTTACAAATTTCTTCCATAAAATTCTCCTAAGAAAAACACAATTATTATGAGTACATAATATCACTTGATTCTAAGTAAAGCAAGATGCTCTCTTATAAAGATTATTTATCTCCACCATCAATTGGTGAAAGGCCTACCATTTGTCTTTTTTCATTTACTGTAAGAAAAGAGGCATTTTCTATTCTAGACCAAATTTTTTCTCTTCTAGAGGAGAGTCCACTTATATCATTTATATCATATTTAAGCAAAAGATCTTGCCCAAACATAGGAATTAACCAATGGTTAAAACTATCCGTTAAATGATCGAGCAATGGAATTATCGTTTCTTCCCATAAAGCAAGTCTTGCTTCCTGCATATTGCTATATGTATTATCGCCAGGAATACCAAGTAATTGCGGAGGAACGCCCAACGCTAGCGCAATATCACGTGCTGCACTATTCTTGGCTTCGATAAAATCCATATCTTTAGGCGTTAGGCTCATTTCTTGCCATTCAAGACCACCTTCAATTAGCATTGGTCTTCCTGAGTTTTTAGAACCGGTAAAAACATCGTCCATTTGTTCTTTTAAGCGATTATATTGATCATCTGATAAGACACCTTCGTAAGAGCTGTTATTTTTTACAATCAGAGCTCCGCTTGGACGGGCAGCATTCTCAAGCAGCGATTTATTCCAAGCCGCTGCTTGATTATGCTGGTCTATACTAAATGCAGCAGCCTCTACTGAAGAAAGGCCGCGAAAATCATCTAGTGGATGGAAATTCTTAATATGCAATATTTTGGCTTGGCCAGAAAGTTTATTACATGGAAAAAATTTTTCTGAATTATTTACTTTATAGACATAGCCAGAAATATTTCCAAGATTATCTGCTATTATATTAACTCTATCAGGGCGCAATATATGCAATTCTTTTGGAGGAAGATTTTCTCCTCCAACTGCTTGGATAAAAGCGTTTCCGCTAATTAATTTATAGGCATAAATATTTTCGAAAAACTCAGCTCCTGCAAAAAATGGATTTGGTCTATGCAATAAGTTCAATATTGGGTGATTTGATATTTTTTTATCTTTGCTATAAAGGGCCCAAGGAACGCTAGCTGCAGCTTGCGCAACTAAATTTATTGCTCTATGAGCTATTACGTTTTTTATGTAAGCTTGATCTGCAAATTGTTCATATTCTCTCGTAGACCAATGCGGAATTTTAGAATCATAAAAATATGCTTGATCCTTAAAATTTATCTTTTTTGTTATAGGGGGGTTGCTTTGTTTACTTGTTAGGTAGTTTTTAAAAATTTTATTTATCATATTTATTAACTCTTTAATATAAATGTAAAATATATTAAGGAGTCATTGAAGTCATGCACCTCAAAATAAAAAACTCCATTATCAAAAGAAAATGGAGTTCATTTTGGATGTTTCGTTTCACTCAACATGACGAACTAGTGTGTCATCCTGAGTGAAACGAAGGATCTAGAAGGTTTAAATGGGTTTAATTTAGAAATCCATTCCACCCATTCCGCCCATTCCACCAGGCATTCCAGTTGGCATTTTTCCACCTTTGTCTTCTTCTGGCTTATCAACTACTAATGCTTGAGTTGTAATAACAAGTCCTGCAATAGATGCTGCATCTTGAAGAGCTGTACGTACAACTTTAGTTGGATCAATGATACCAGCTTTAATCATATCTACATATTCTAATTTTTGAGCATCAAAGCCAAAATTAGTATCTTTACTTTCAAGAATTTTTCCAGCAACTACAGCGCCATCAAGTCCTGAGTTAGAAACTATTCTGCGTAAAGGTGCTTGAAGAGCTTTTCTTACGATATTAACACCCGCCTTTTGATCGTCATTATCAACAATGATTTTATCTAAAGATTTTGTTGCATATAGAAGTGTGACACCTCCACCAGGAACTATTCCTTCTTCAACTGCAGCGCGTGTAGCATGTAAAGCATCTTCAACGCGATCTTTGCGTTCTTTTACTTCAACGTCACTTGCTCCACCGACTTTTAAAACAGCTACACCACCAACTAATTTTGCCAGTCTTTCTTGTAACTTTTCTTTGTCATAATCAGAAGTTGTTTCGGCAATTTGCGCCCTGATTTGATTGCTACGAGCCTCAATAGTAGATTTTTCACCTTGCCCATCAATTAAAGTAGTATTTTCTTTATCAATGCGAACTTTCTTTGCGCGGCCTAACATTTCTAGAGTGACATTTTCTAAACTTGTTCCAATGTCTTCGCTAATTAATTGTCCGCCAGTTAAAATAGCTATATCTTCAAGCATAGACTTGCGTCTATCACCAAACCCTGGAGCTTTTACGGCACAGATTTGTAAACCAACACGTAATTTATTAACTACTAAAGTTGCTAATGCTTCGCCCTCAATATCTTCAGCAATAATAAGCAATGGTTTACGAGTTTGCATAATCGATTCTAAAAGGGGAATCATTGGTTGAAGAGAAGAGAGTTTTTTCTCATGCAATAAAATATAAGGATTTTCTAGATCGCAAATCATTTTTTCAGCATTAGTTACAAAATATGGTGATAAATAACCACGATCAAATTTCATTCCTTCAACTACATCTAATTCAAAACCAAATGACTTTCCTTCTTCAATAGTGATTACGCCTTCTTTGCCAACTTTTTCCATTGCTTCAGCTAATTTCTCACCAATCTCTGAATCATTGTTAGCAGAAATAGTACCAACCTGAGCGATTTCGTTTTGTGAACTGATTTTTTTACTTTTCTTCTTAATTTCTTCGCAAACAACATTAACAGCTTTATCAATTCCACGTTTTAAATCCATAGGATTCATGCCAGCTACCACATATTTATGGCCTTCACTTGCCAGCGCATAAGCTAAAACTGTAGATGTTGTTGTTCCATCGCCTGCAATATCAGCTGTTTTGCTTGCAACTGATTTCATCAATTTTGCGCCTAAATCCTGATAAGGATCAGAAAGCTCAATTTCTTTAGCAACACTTACGCCGTCTTTTGTAATTTTTGGATCACCGTAGCTTTTTCCAATTATAACATTATTTCCTCTTGGACCTAAAGTGCTTCCAACAACTTCAGATAATATAGCCATTCCTTCCAGAATAGCTCTTTGACTTTCAAAACCACTTTTAATTTGTTTAGCCATTATAATACCCCCATCACATCAGATTCTTTCATTATTAGAAATTCTTTTCCATTTATTTTGATTTCTGTTCCAGCCCATTTGCCAAAAACTATTTTATCACCGGTTTTTAATTCCATAGGAATAAGGCTTCCCTGATTGTCTCTTCCGCCTTTTCCAACTGAAACTACCGTTCCTTCCATTGGCTTTTCCTTTGCGCTATCAGGCAAATATATACCTCCAGCTGTTTTTTCTTCACGTTTCATTACTTCAATGACAACGCGGTCACCAAGAGGCTTGAAATTTATAGACATGCTATCTTTCTCCATAAAAAGGTTAATAATTAATAATGTATATACTCTTATATATAATAAAGCTTTCTATTTTATCAAGTGGTATATAAATTTTTTTAAATAGATATTTAATTTTTTTGTTTTATAAGCTAATATCAATATATATCTAATATAGGTTGTAAATTATGGACGCATTAATGTTAGCAAGAATACAATTTGCTGCAAATATTTCGTTTCATATACTTTTTCCGAGTATTAGTCTAGCTTTAGCATGGATTCTACTATTCTTTAAAATTAAATTTAACATTAGCAAAGATTCTAAATGGCTTGATGCTTATAAATTCTGGGTGAAAATTTTTGCACTTTGTTTCGCTTTAGGAGTAGTGTCTGGTATTACTATGTCATTTCAATTTGGAACAAATTGGCCTGGATTTATGCAGACCGTTGGTAATGTTGCTGGCCCTTTACTTGCTTATGAAGTGCTTACAGCTTTTTTCTTAGAGGCCACTTTTCTTGGGGTTATGCTCTTTGGTTATAAAAGGGTTTCAAATAAAGTTCATACAATTGCCACTTTTTTAGTGGCTTTTGGCACTACGGCATCTGCATTTTGGATAATCGCCCTGAATTCTTGGATGCAAACTCCCGTCGGTTTTGAAATGATAGATGGAAAAGCTTATGTAACCAATTGGTTTGAAGTTGTTTTTAATCCTTCAATGCTTTACAGATTAACACATATGCTTATAGCCTCTGGCTTAACAGCAGCCTTTTTACTTGCTGGAATCTCTGCTTATAAATGGCTTAAAAAAGACAAAAGCGTTATTGCGTCTTTAAAAACGGGAATATATTTAGCGGCGATCTTAATTCCCTTACAAATTTTTGTTGGCGATCAACATGGCCTTAACACATTAAAATATCAACCAGCAAAAATTGCAGCAATGGAAGCTATATGGAAAACCCAAAAACAAGCGCCTCTTTTACTTTTTGCAATTCCTGATGAAAAACAAAAAACTAATCATTATGAGCTAGGAATACCTAGAGGGGCTAGTCTCATTCTTACTCACTCATTAGATGGAGAAATAAAAGGATTAGAGGAATTTAAAGATAATCATCCGCCCGTGATGCCATTATTTTTTGGTTTTAGAATTATGGTAGGTATTGGTGTTTTAATGTTAATTATTTCATGGCTGGCTGGGGCTCAACTCCTTTTTAATAATATTATTAAGCCCTGGGTAGCAAAGCTGTTGGTTACAATGTCTTTTTCTGGATGGATTGCCACTTTAGCGGGATGGTATACTACCGAGATTGGGAGACAGCCTTGGTTAGTGCAGGGGATTCTTAAAACAGCAGAGGCCACAGCGAAGAATGTATCGAGTGAAATGATAATATCTACTTTAATAATGTATCTTTCTATATATGTCTTTTTAATAATAGCATTTATTCTAGTTGTGTTTAATTTGGCAAAAAAATCTATAAAACTAGAATCTTTGGTATAAACAGGAGGTAAATGATGGAAATTTTTGAACATGGACAATGGTTACCTTTAGTTTTTGTAATATTAATGGGTGTAGCTATATTAGCCTATGTAATATTAGATGGTTATGATCTTGGGGTGGGAATATTGATGAGTCTGGCATCAGATGATCGAGATAAAGATAAAATGATATCTTCAATAGGTCCTTTCTGGGATGCTAATGAAACTTGGTTGGTTTTGGGTGTTGGGATTCTTCTAGTAGCTTTCCCTATGGCTCATGGAATTATTCTTACCTCTTTATATATTCCGGTTGCTATTATGCTTGCTGGGTTAATTTTACGAGGAGTAGCGTTTGATTTTAGAATTAAAGTTGAAAATGAATATAAACATTATTGGAATAAAGCCTTTATTACCGGATCTTTTATAACCACAATTTCACAGGGTTTTATGCTAGGAATGTATATTATGGGCTTTGAGTATAATATTTATACTGTTTCCTTTAGCCTGCTTGTTGGCATATGCCTTGTTGCAGGTTATAGTTTAGTTGGAGCCTCATGGCTTATAATGAAAACAGAAGAAGAGCTGCAGCTTAAATCTATTAAATGGGCCAAAGCTTCTTTATGGTTGGCCGCCTTTGGAATGTGTTTGGTTTCAGTAGCAACTCCGCTGCTTAGTGAAAGAATATTTGAGAAATGGTTTACCTTGCCGGGTTTCTTCTTCCTAGCACCTATTCCAGTACTTACCGGACTTTTGATAATTTTTCTTGAATTTACTTTAAGAAAATTACCATACCCCAAAGATTCTTATTGTTGGGTACCTTTTGTTGGAACTGTAATGGTATTTATTCTTGGTTTCTGTGGTCTATCCTATAGCTTCTTTCCATATATCGTACAAGATAAACTAACTATTTGGGAAGCAGCAAGCTCTAAAGAGTCTTTGGAGGTTATACTTTGGGGCGCTCTGGCTGTGATCCCCTTCATAATAGGTTATACTATTTTTGCTTATAGAGTTTTTTGGGGTAAAGCAAAAGAATTAAATTACTAGATTTAATTTTCTATTGTTATTTGTATATTATTTTGTTAATTTCCCTAAAATTGACTTTTGTCTGTAAGGTTTATGTATAATTATCGTTCTAAATATAATCTTTTCGTAAATATATATAATTTTATTTATGGAAATAGCCCCACGATAGTTTCTCGAATTCCCGCCGTTCTTTTAAAACATGTTCTAGATATATTTATTTTTTACGACAGCCCATTAACTAAGGATAATAACCCCACAAGTAGCGCTGTTATAAGAGAAGCCGGAGCTATAATTACTTCTGTTCCTAATATAATTTGGGGTGTAAGACATATTTCTAGTTCACCAGAGAAGCAAGATACTACCTTTCTTTTGGGGCAGATTATTAGATTCGGAGCTAAAGTAACATTCCAAAACTTGAATTTCTCAAATCCAGTGATGGCTTCAAGGGCTTCTAATGTTATATTTGATTCAGTAAGTATAATAGGGAAAGATTTATCAATCGTAGGACAAGAAAAAGGAGGGGCTGAATTATATTATTTTTTTCCATCTTCAACCTTAAAAAATATATACGCTCCTGAATATATTTTTGATGCTCTTACCCCTTCTTATATACTATCTTCTGTACCAAGATCTATTTTTAAATCGATAATAACGGATCAGGTTGGAGAAGGATTAAAATTGATTAGGAACAGTGAGCTTATAAGTAAAGTCTCTAGCTTTGTAAATTATTATTCATATGAATCAATAAGCTATGTTTTTAACATTCCTAAAGAATTATTAGATTCTAACGACAATATTTATGCTCAGAGTGATAAAATACTTATAACTTCAAATTACACTTTAAATGCTTATTTGGCTGTGGGGGCTTTAGGTATATATAAAATTTCTTATAGCGCACTTCCAGACCTATTGATCACAGGCGCCTTTATGCTAGCCATGTCAAACTCAGCAGTAGATATAACAAAGCAAGCGGTTGGAGGGGATGTAGCAGCGATTATTACGGTTACAACGGCTTCAACTGTAATTTTATTTAAGGATGAAATATGTTTCTTTCTAGAAAAGGCATATGTTGATAAGATTGGAGATTTTACAAATTACGCTGCAGAGTTTTAGATTCTTATAGCAAGCTCAACTTATTATTGACAAAGATTCTTATTTTCCTTAGGCTTAAGAAAAATAAAATGCTGAATTTTATGATCTTTGCTTTATTATTATTTTGGCTCATCCTTTCGGGTAAAATAACAATTTATTTTCTAATAGCTTGTTTGGTATCTTTGGTTCTTGTGGCTCTGATCGATAGAAAATTATTTATATCCTCTCCGTTATTCCTGGGGTTTAAATGGAGTTGGCTAGTTTTCTTTACATCGCTGTTAAGAGATATGTTTATATCGGCTTTTCAAGTACTTAAGTTAGTTTGGTTCCCTTCATCAATAAACCCTCATTCTGAATGGGTAGATATGAAAATTGATGGAGATATCAAGAAGAGCATTTATGCCAATTATATAACATTGACTCCTGGAACTATGACTATGGACATAGAGGAAAACAGAATTTTAGTTCATGCTTTAAAACAAGAAAATATATCTGAATTAAAAACACAAACTCTAGAAAATCATATATTAAGGTTGCTATAATGAGTATATATATTGCAATTATAGGCCTATTTATATGTATCTTTCTAATGTTTATTGGTATTTTAAGCGGTAAGAATTTACCTGAGAAAATTATGTCCTTAAGTTGCATGAATAATTTTATAGTAGGATTATTATGTCTTATCAGTCTTTTTCCTGGTAGAGATAGTTTTGTTGATATAGCTTACATATATATATTATTTGGGTTTGTTTTTAATCTTGCTATAAAAAAACTATATGATGGTAGAAATGATTAGTTTTATAGGATTTATTTTTATTTTCTTAGGAATATTTCTTTGTTTTAGCGCAGTGATAGGATGTTTCAGGTTTCCAGATTATTTTTGTAAGATGCATGCGGCCACTTTAGGAGATGCAATAGGCTGCCCTTTAATATTATGGGGAGTTGCTATGCAAAGCAATAGCATAACTACAGCTCTCAAAATCATTCTTTTGAGTTTGATTATTTTAATAATAACTCCTACTGCTAGCTATTTGCTTAATAAAATTGCGCTTAAGAGCATTGCTCCTTCTGATTCGGAGAAGCTATAATGCTTGAAGAGATTCTAATATATTTCACTATTTTCTCTAGCTTTTTATGCGTTCTTTTCTTTATAAGATCTAATAATTTACTTGTTCTGACTATCTTAAACAGCGCTTTTAGTTTATTTACCTGTGTAATGTATCTTCTACTAGATGCGCCAGATGTAGCTATGACTGAAGCAGTAGTTGGCGTTCTTGTGACCATATTTACTATCTTCACTATAAAGAAAGCGTATAAAAATAACTATGTTTTTGATGAGAATCTTAATTTGATTATGCTTACGCTCACCATATTGTTAGCTGGTTATTTAATCTATTCAAGTTTTGATTTATCAGTTTTTGGCGCTCCTATTTTTGATCATTATTATTTAAATAACACTGGCAAAGAAATAGAGATACCTTCTGTTGTAGCGGCAATCTTAGCTAGCTATAGGGGGTATGACACATTATATGAAACTCTGGTAATTACCATAGCAGGCATCGGTGTTTTATTAGTAAGCGATATTTCCAATCAACAGCAATCTGAAACTTCTGATATATTAAGTAAGGTGATTACAAGGTTTATTTTTCCTATTTTAATAATCTTTGCTTTTTATATTCTATTTCATGGAGAAATCTCTCCTGGAGGAGGCTTCCAAGCAGGAGCAATTTTAGCAGCGAGTATTATAATACACTCAATGCTTTATGAAATTTATTGCTCAAGCTCTTATTTATTAAGAGCTTCTATTTTTGGTGTGCTTATTTATTTTTTAGTAGGAATAATAGGAATATTTTCTGGACTAGAGTTTTTAAATTATAGTATCTTAGGTCAGAAAACCAGTATTTTGATAGCGGAGATAGGAATTGCTATAGCTGTAGCCTCAACAATGTGTTTAATTTATTTGGGTATTGCAAATGCAACTAGTAAATCTGAATTATAGTTTTTCCATCTTATTATTTTGCTTGGGGCTTTATGTTGTTTTCTCCAGCAATAATTCGATAAAGAAACTTCTTGGATTAAGTTTATTCCAAACTTCAGTATTATGGTTTTATATAAGCATAGCAAAAGTTGCTAAAGCACAGCCCCCAATACTAAAATGCTTATTGGTAGAAAATTGCCCATCTCTTTATTCTAATCCATTGCCTCATGTATTAATGCTTACGGCAATTGTTGTAGGGGCCGCAACGGTTTCATTAGGTTATGCTTTAATTATTAATTTTGAGAATGAGAATTAGTTTCTTGGTCTAACGCACTAAGTCTAGTTTGGTAATTTGAGATTTCTATAGTTATAGGATCCAGTGCTTTTTTTGAAAAAGAATTGTCTGCAAAATTATAGATCAAAAAACTAGCAAAAATAGAAAAAACTATACAAAGAAGACTTGGAGAAAATTGATCGACCGAAGGAATATTAATGGCTAGTTCAGGCCTAACAAAAGACGAGATTCTTTTATTATCTACTTCTTCAATATTAAGTAATTTTAGATATTGTTTTAAATATCCAAAATAATAGGCCTCAGAAGAAAACACCTCTTTATTACCCTCTTCCATTGCGATAATAAATTCCTGTCTTAGATTTAGAGTGCTCGAAATAGACGAAATATCCAGAGACTTAGATTCTCTTTTTTCTTGGATTATTTTTCCTATATCGTTCATTATAAAATCTCTCAAGTTTAATATAATTTGGAGCATATCAATAAAAAAGTCAATATAGTTGATTGTATTATTTTTTGTATTCGTCTACAATTTTCAAAATTTTTATACTATTAATTTGAAATGCTTAATAAGAATCCAGAGCAGCTTACAGAAATGCAAGCGAAAGCTGAAATAAAACGATTGAAAGATTTATTATCTTATCACAATAGGCAATATTATGAAAAAAATGCTCCTAAGATATCTGATAGTGAATATGATAAATTATTTCAACGCTGTTTAAAAATAGAAGAATTATTCCCAAATCTTGTAACAAAAGATAGTCCTACACAAATTGTTAGTCCTGTAGTTAGTAAATTTAAGAAAATTACGCATAGTAAACCTATGCTTTCTTTAGCTAATGGATTCTCTAAAGAAGATATTGAAGAATTTATTCAAAAAATTAGAAGATTTCTTGGTATAGATTATTTTCCAGAACTATGCTGTGAAACTAAAATTGACGGACTTTCATTCACTGCTAAATATAAAGATGGCAAACTTGTACATGCTGCCACACGAGGTGATGGATATATAGGGGAAGATATTACTTCTAATATTATTCAAATAAAAGATTTTCCTAAAGAAATAAGCGTAACAAATTTACTTGAAGTTCGTGGTGAAGTTTATATGAGTCATGAGGATTTCTATCGTTTAAATCTAGAAGAGGAGGCCAAGGGAGAAGAGAAATTTGCTAATCCAAGGAACGCCGCGGCTGGATCTTTAAGGCAATTAGATAGCAGAATAACAGCTACTCGTAATTTGCGCTATTTTGTTTATGCAATTGGTGAAACAGATATAAAATTTAAAACGCAAACAGAGCTTCTAGATTATTTATCTAAAATAGGTTTTGCAGTGAATCATGAGCATAAGATTTGTAAATCTATTGATGAAGTTATGGATTTTTATAGAAAAACAGAAAACCAAAGAAGCAAAATGGATTTTGATATTGATGGTATAGTGTATAAAGTAAATGATTTTCTTCTTCAGGAAAGACTTGGATTCGTAGGAAGAAATCCTCGTTGGGCTATTGCACATAAATTTCCTGCAGAGCAAGCCATAACAAAGCTTCTTGATATCACGATCCAAGTTGGAAGAACCGGCGCGCTAACGCCTGTTGCAGAATTAGAGCCAATAAATATAGGTGGTGTTTTAGTTTCTAGAGCAAGTTTACATAATAAAGATGAAATAGAAAGGAAAGATATTAGGATAGGAGATACCGTGATTGTTCAAAGAGCAGGTGATGTTATTCCGCAAGTAATCGGAGTTAGAACTGATTTAAGAGAAAAATGTGAAGATAAGTTTTATTTTCCCTCTTCCTGTCCTTCTTGTGGTGCTCATGTTGTTAGAGAAGAGGAGGAGGCTGTAATTCGTTGTCCTAGTGGACTTTCATGTCAAGCACAGAGATTAGAACATTTAGTTCATTTTGTAAGCAAGGATGCTTTTAATATAGAGGGTTTAGGAGGAAAGCAATTAGAATTTTTTATAGATAATCATTATATAAAATCACCTTCTGATATATTTTTACTTAAGGACTATGAAGCGGAATTAAAGGCTTATGAAGGCTGGGGAGACAAATCTGTAAGCAATTTACTTGAATCTGTAGAAAAAGCAAAAAACATAAATTTACATAGATTTATATATAGTCTTGGAATTCGTTCAGTTGGAATAGTCACTGCTAAATTATTAGCTAAGAATTATGGAAGCTTTGAGAATTGGTATTATCACATGAAACAATTAGCGCACAATAATATAAATATAGAAGAATATTTAAATGATATTGATGGAATTGGTGATAAGACTGTCTTTATGATAGGAGAGTTTTTCTCTGATTCTAAAAACTGCCAAATCATAGATAATTTAAAGGAGTTTATTCATATAGATGATTACATTGATTTGACTAATCAAACAGAATTGTCCGGAAAAACAATAATTTTCACCGGATCGTTAGAAAATATGACCAGAAGTGAAGCAAAGGCAAAAGCTGAGAGTTTAGGCATGAAAGTTCTAAGTAGCATTTCTAAAAACACAGATTTTGTTATTGTGGGTAGCGAAGCCGGTAGCAAACTTGCAAAAGCAAAAGAGCTTGGTTTAAAAGTAATCTCTGAAGATGAATGGCTGAAAATGGTGAATAGCAATTATACCAAGTCCATCCTATAATTGATAAATGTTCAATTATAGGATGGACTTGGTATTATAGGTTAGGATTGGTATTGTTCAATCCATAAAGATGCCATTTTTTATCAACTAATTCTTTTGTCTTCTTATCCATTTCAAGTTTTTTGCCCCATTCTCTGTTGGTTTCTGGATATATCTTGTTTGTAGCATCGAATCCTACTTTACTACCTAATCCAGAATGAGGTGATGCAAAATCTAAATAATCAATAGGAGTATCGGTAATGATCGTCATATCTCTTGCGGGGTCCATTCTAGTTGAAACAGCCCACATAACATCTTTCCAATCTCTACAATTTATATCTTCATCCACTACATATATAAATTTTGTATAAATAAATTGCTTCAAAAAAGACCATATACCCATCATTATGCGCTTAGCATGCCCAGGATATGATTTTTTTATAGAGACGATAGCAATGCGGTAAGAACATCCTTCTGGTGGTAAATAAAAATCTACAATCTCAGGAAATTGTTGCTTAATGATAGGCGTAAATATTTCATTAAGAGCCTCTCCTAAAATGGAAGGTTCATCAGGCGATCTTCCTGTGAATGTGCTTAAATAAATAGGGTCTTTTCTCATTGTTATTGCAGTAATATGGAATACTGGGAACTCTTCAACATCATTATAATATCCTGTATGATCTCCATAAGGCCCTTCAGGTAATGTTTCACCAGGATTTATATATCCTTCTAAAATAATTTCTGCTTCTGCTGGAACCTTTAAAGGAATGGTTTTGCAATCCACTAAATCGATTTTCTTCTTTCCTAAGAATCCAGCAAATTGGTATTCAGAGATAGTTTCTGGCACGGGTGTTACTGCAGCTAAAATAGTGGCGGGACTTGCACCTATTACGGCAGCTACAGGCATTCTTTCATTCTTCTGGTATCCATTGTAATGAGAGGCGCCACCGCGATGCTTTAGCCAGCGCATTATAGTAGTTTTTTCATCAACAACTTGCATACGATAAATGCCTAAGTTATAATCATTTATTTTATTAGATTCCTTTGCTTTAGTAACTATTAATGGCCAAGTTATTAATGGAGCTGGCTCATTAGGCCAGCAGGTTTGTATTGGAATTTTTTTTAAATCTATCTGATTGCCAGTTAGGATGATTTCTTGGCAAGGAGCTTTTTTCACATTCTTAGGGCTCATTGATAGAATAGTTTTAATTAATGGAATCATTCCTAAAGCTTCCTTCCAACCTTCTGGTGGTTCTGGCTGACGAAGGTAAGCTAAAGTTTTTCCTATCTCATGAAGTTTTGTTGGAATCGTATCAAGTGCATAAGCGATTCTTCTAACGCTACCAAACAGATTAACCAAAACAGGCATAGAGCTTTTACCATTTTCAGATACAATATTCTCAAATAATATTGCTGGACCATCTTCTTTTAGTAAACGATTTTGTATTTCTGTGATTTCAAGCTGAGTTGATACTTCAGCTTCTACTCTTTTAAGATCGTCTTTTTTTTCTAAAAATTCGATAAATTCTCTTAAATTGATAAAGGTCATTAATTTTCCGATAGAATAATTGATATGCTAATATACCAAATATACCAAAAGTTAGTAAATAACTCAATATTATCATAAGTGGAAATGAAGTACTTAAGTTTATAATACTATTATTTAAAATAATTAAAATACCAGCAAAGCATGAGAAGATTATGATGCGCTTTGTTTTTCCTTTCCTATTAAACTCTCCAAAAAGAAAAATATATATAGCAATTAGAGTGAGAATTATATTATAAAATGGCCAGATTATTCTATAATTAGCTTCAGATAGCATGCGTTTTCTGGATTGTAAATCTGTGTTCTCTTCAGGGAAGAATAGCTGAAACATATTTCTTTCTTGAATAGTTAATTCTCTTATCCCGATGGAATCTTTACTGAAATCTAACTGAACTAATAGCCTGTCAAAGCTTAGAACAACAAATTCACCCTTATTATTAATTTCCTGTCTATTACCATTATTTAGATTCAGATAAAGTTTATTATTTTTTTTAAATAATTCTCCGCTCTTGGCAATAAATGTTACAGGGCTATCAGGTCTTCTAGTGTCTTGATAAAAGATTTGCTCAAATTTCGTATTGCTTATTTTATTTTTAATGTAGAAAGTTATGAATTTAGTAGGATGATTAAAGACTTTTTCTTGTAGAAAAAAAGTTACATAATTTTCCTTCAAATCTTTTGTAAGATCTTTGAATTTATTATTTATTACTGGAGTAAGATAAAGTGAAAGAAAATAATGAAGAACTGTAATTAATATTGCTACTTTTAGAATTGGCTTTGAAATATTAAAGTTATTAATCCCAACCCCTTTTAATATATTAAGCTCTCTATTAGCATTTAATTGATTTAAACTATATAATATGCCTATAAATAAACAAATTGGTATAATAATTGAAAGAAGGGAAGGTAAAAGAAGAATTGTTATATATAAAAAATCTGATGCGCTGGTGCCATGCGAAACAATGAGATCCACATATTTAAGTGATTGAGTAATTAAAATAATAGAGCTTAGGATAAGAATAATAGTAATGGTAGGAAAAAGTATATTTTTACTTAAGTAATTATCTATTAGCTTCATGTGGGAACCCTAAAATAAAAAAGGCTCTTAAAAGAGCCTTCTTAAAACTTCCTAGCCCTGACGTGCTTTTAAGCGTTTATTTTTTTTGTGCAAAACAAATTTACGACCACGACGATTAACCACGAAGCAATCTTTATCTCTTTTTTTAGCACTTTTTAGTGAATTAACTATTTTCATGACTTTAAGTCTCCCATCAATTGATAGCATTAAGCATTTTTTTTTTGCAACAGTCAAGATTTTTTTTAAATTTTTTAAATTGACAATTAAGAGTGATTAATGTATTTTGCGCGAAATTTAAATATTATTTAGAGAGAAGTGGGTAATAATAATCTTGAAGCACCTCTTAAGTCTTATGATATCTAGTGATGTATCATCAATTCATGAATGGTAAAAATATTTATTTAACTTATTGCGCTGATCCTATATCTGTGCTAAATTTAGTTTAATTAATAATTGCAAATCATTATGACTGAATATTTCACTGAAAAGGTAAAACTTTATGGAGCTGTGCTTTTTGATTGCGTTTTAGCAAGTGGCGTGCTTGATAAAGCGGCTCAAGAAGTAGAAAAACTTCAAGAAATATTGTTACAAGATCAAAATTTAATAAAGCAAATTTCAGCTCCCATCTATTCAAACAAAATTCAAAAAGAAATAATTCAGACCCTAGTAAATATACTTGGCCTTTCTGATGTAATGATGAACTTCTTAAATTCTCTTGCAAAATATAATAGACTTTCTATTTTGATTGATACGCTAAAATATTTTACCTTTCTCTTTTCTCAGTATAAAGGTGAGAAGCTAGTTGAGGTTTTAGTGAGTGAAGAATTAACCTCTTCTGAGATAGCTTTATTAAAAGAAAAATTAGAAAAAAGCTTAAATTCTAAAGTTAAGTTGGCATTTGTGATTAATCCAAATATTTTAGGTGGCTTAATAATTAAATTTGATGGAAAAATGCTGGATTTATCGTTAAAAAATAAGTTTACTTGTTTGAGTCAAGTAATAGAAGCGAAAATAGCAGTTTTATAACGGAGTGAAAGAAAAATGGATTTACAAACATCTGAGGTTTCAAAAATTATCAAAGCTTCTATAGCTGGATTAGAAACAAAAGCTGAATATAGCGAAACTGGGGGAGTCATTAAAATTGGCGATGGTATTGCCAGAGTATATGGACTTGATAAAGTTAAATCAGGAGAGATGGTGGAGTTTAGTAATAAAACCATGGGAATGGCCGTTAACTTGGAGTCTGATAATGTTGGGGTAATGATCTTTGGTAAAGATAGTGATATTCAGGAAGGGGATTTAGTTAAAAGAACTAAAAATATTATGCAAGTTCCAACGGGAAAATCTTTGCTTGGAAGAGTGGTTGATACTTTAGGAAATCCTATCGATGGACAAGGGCCTCTAAAGGGAAAGGTTGAATATAAACCTCTAGATATTAAAGCGCCTGGTATTATAAACAGAAAATCCGTACATGAACCTGTTCAAACAGGAATTAAAGCAATAGATGGGCTTATACCTATTGGCAGAGGGCAAAGAGAATTGATAATTGGAGATAGACAAACTGGCAAAACCGCTATTGCAATAGATGCTATTATCAATCAAAAAGCTATCAATAAATCAAATGATGAAAGCAAGAAGCTTTATTGTATCTATGTTGCTATTGGTCAAAAAAAATCAACAATTGCAAAAGTTGTTAAAAAACTCCAAGAAGAAGGAGCTCTGGAATATACAATTATAGTATGCGCAAGCGCTTCAGATCCAGCTCCTATGATTTACTTGGCTCCATATGCAGGCTGCACAATGGGGGAATATTTCCGTGATAATGGAATGCACGCATTGATAATTTATGATGATTTAAGTAAACATGCAGTTGCTTACAGACAAGTATCCTTGTTGCTGAGACGTCCACCTGGCCGTGAGGCTTACCCTGGGGACGTTTTTTATCTTCATTCTCGTCTTTTAGAAAGAGCAGCAAAGCTTTCAGATAAAGAAGGAAGTGGATCTCTAACAGCGCTACCTATTATCGAAACACAAGCTGGAGATGTTTCTGCTTATATCCCTACAAATGTCATTTCAATTACAGATGGGCAAATTTTCTTAGAAACAGAATTATTTTATAAAGGAATCCGCCCAGCTATTAATATTGGTTTGTCAGTTAGTCGCGTGGGTTCTGCTGCTCAACTTAAGGCAATAAAACAAGTTGCTGGTAGTGTGAAATTAGACTTAGCGCAGTTTAGAGAATTACAAGCTTTCTCTCAATTCAGCTCTGATCTTGATGCTACTACAAAAAAATTAATTGACCGTGGTCAGAAAATGACAGAATTGTTAAAGCAAAATCAATACTCACCTCTACAAATGGAAGAGGAAGCTGCGGTTTTATATTCAGGAGTGAATGGATATTTAGATAAGATGGAAGTAAAACATGTAAAAGCTTTCGAACAATCTTTATTATCAATGTTACGTGGAGCGCATAGTGATGTTTTAGAATCCATTAGAACAGAAGAAAAAATCACTGAAGAAACGGAAGCTAAACTTAAAGAGATATTAAGTAAACTACTTATTGAATTTGCAAATGGAACGAAAGATTAAATGAGTACTTTAAAGCAATTAAGGCTGCGAATATCTGGAGTTAAATCAACCCAGAAAATCACTAAAACCATGAAAATGGTTGCGGCTTCTAAATTGTTAAAAGCCCAAGAACAGCAGAAACATACTAAAACTTATGCAGATAAAATGTATCATGTAATTGCTCAGCTTTCAGAATCTGTAGATGATAGAGACCTTACTCCATTGCTTGTTGGTAATGGTAATAAAAAGATGTATTTATTGGTAACTATAGGGTCTGACAAAGGCTTATGTGGTAGTTATAATAGTGTAGTTGCAAGAAGATTAAGAAGTCAAATAGAGCTTCTTGAAGAAGCTAGTAAAAATTATAAGATCTTATGCATAGGGAAAAAAGTTTTTGATCAAATAAAATCTCAATATGGAAAATCCATTATTGAAGTATTGCCTGGCATGAGTGAAAAACAAGTAAAATACGATGATGCACAGTTTTTAAGCGACAAAATCATTGCTTGGTTTGGAAAAAATGAATTTGATGTTTGCTATTTTATCTATAATGAGTTTCAGAATGCTTTGAAGCAGAATATTGCGATGCGTAAGCTTATTCCAATGAATGAGGAATTACTTTCTATAGAAAAACAAGAGAAGCATGTTTATGAATATGAACCTAAAGAAAAAGATATTTTACAACATTTATTGCCTTTAAACCTTGCGGTACAAATTTATTATATTTTACTGGAAGCTGGGGCAAGCGAGCAAGGAGCAAGAATGACCTCTATGGATGCCGCCACTAATAATGCAAAAGATATGATTGATAAACTAACTTTATTGTATAATCGTTCACGCCAGGCTGCTATAACTAAAGAGTTGATAGAGATAATTTCTAGCGCTGAATCAATATGAGGAAAATTAAAGAATGACTAATAAACATGGTATAATCACGCAGATAATGTCTGCAGTAGTTGATGTTAAGTTTGAGAACGAAGTCCCGCCTATTTTAAATGCGTTAAAATGCAAGAATGGAGATAGAGAATTGGTTCTAGAGGTTGCTCAGCATATTGGAAATTTAACAGTTCGAGCTATTGCTATGGATTCTACCGATGGTCTTGCGAGAGGAGTGAGAGTAGAAGATACAGGAGCGCAAATTGCTGTACCAGTTGGAAGAGGGGTGTTGGGTAGAATAATGAATGTTTTGGGCGATCCAGTAGATGGATTAGGGCCAGTTAAATCAGAAAAAAAAGCTCCTATACATGCTGATGCTCCGGATTTTGTAAGTCAATCTACTCATTCTGAGATTTTAGTTACTGGAATAAAGGTTATCGATCTTCTAGCTCCTTATGCTAAAGGTGGGAAAATTGGTTTATTTGGTGGCGCTGGTGTAGGAAAAACAGTTCTTATTATGGAATTAATTAATAACATAGCAAAAGCTCATGGTGGTTTCTCTGTGTTTGCTGGTGTTGGGGAGAGAACTCGTGAAGGTAATGATTTATACCATGAAATGCTAGACTCTGGTGTTATTAATATAGATAAACCAGAAAAGTCAAAAGTTGCTCTAGTTTATGGACAAATGAATGAGCCGCCAGGAGCAAGAGCAAGAGTGGGGTTGTCTGGCCTTACAATGGCAGAATATTTTCGGGATGTTGAAAACCTGGATGTGTTATTTTTTGTTGATAATATTTTTAGATTTACCCAAGCAGGTTCTGAAATATCAACCCTTTTAGGGCGTATACCTTCAGCGGTTGGATATCAGCCCACTTTAGCAACAGATATGGGGGCTCTGCAGGAGCGTATTACTTCAACAGATAAAGGTTCTATTACCTCAGTTCAGGCTATTTATGTGCCAGCTGATGATTTAACGGATCCAGCTCCAGCCACATCATTTGCTCACCTTGATGCAACAACGGTATTAAACAGACAGATAGCAGAACTTGGAATTTATCCTGCTGTAGATCCGTTAGATAGTACCTCCCAAATGTTAGCTCCTGAAATAGTTGGGCAAGAACATTATACAGTTGCTCGCTCTGTTCAGCAAATTCTTCAAACATATAAGTCGTTGCAAGATATTATTGCAATTCTTGGTGTAGATGAGCTTTCTGAGGATGATAAAATCATAGTTTCAAGAGCGCGTAAGATTCAGCGTTTCTTATCGCAGCCCTTCTTTGTTGCAGAAGTATTTAGTGGTATGAAGGGTAAATTAGTTTCTCTAAAAGATACTATTGAAGGGTTTAAAGCAATTGCTGAAGGAGTATATGATGATTTACCTGAATCAGCCTTCTATATGGTTGGATCAATAGATGAAGTAATTGAAAAGGCAAAAAAAATATCTGCTGAGGCAAAAGCATAAATACTATGAAGGAATCAAAAGATTTATTACTAGTTGAAATTATAACTCCAGAAGGGATTTTTTATAATAAAATGGCTCATATGATAGTGATGCCAGGAATTAAAGGAGAGTTTGGAGTAATGCGTGGCCATATCCCTTTACTTGTGCAATTACAGCCTGGATTAGTAACAATTTATGAAAATAAAGAGCAAGAGCGTATTTCTATAGCTGATGGATATGTTGAAATCACAGAAGATAAAGTTATTATGTTAGTTGAGAAGGCAAGCAACTCTTGATATGTCCAAGGAAAAACTTCGTAAACAATTCTTAGAGAAAAGAAAAAATTTTAACCCAAGGCCAGAACAATTAAATAAGATATTTGAAAATTTTTCTTCGAAGATACAAATTTCCAAAAATGATGTAGTTGCAGGCTATTATCCAATCGCTTCAGAGCTTAACATACTTCCTTTACTTCAAAAACTATCTGATGATGGGGTAGAAATAGTTCTGCCTGCAGTGAATTCCACCTTATCTCCTATGAAATTTTATTCTTGGAAGCCAGGCAGTGAGATGAAAAATTCACAAATTTTTCCCAATATTTTAGAGCTCAAAAAACAAACTGATCCAGTTATACCAAATATTATAATTGCTCCTGTAGTTGCTTGTGATGCGAAAGGTAATCGTATTGGATTAGGTAAGGGATTTTATGATATTACATTACAATATTTAAGAAAAAAGAATCCGAATTTATTATATATAGGCTTATGTTTTGATTTCCAGTTAATTGAAAGAATTGAAAGCGCTAAACATGATCAAAAGCTTGATATAATTATAACTGAATCACAAGTCATACCAATCCTCACCTATAATTGAACGTTTAGGATTTGAGGTTTGAGTGTTATACAAATAAGAAAAAAGCTGAGAATATCGGCGGTTATATTTAATGCTTTTTTATTTTTGGAGAAGACCAAAGATCGAATTAATAAACGTTCAATTATAGGTGAGGATTGGTATCATACTTTAGAAAGGGGATTTTATTTATATCTTTCCATCCCAATAATGTTATTCCATCGGAGTGAATTCTATTAGTATCTCCTCCATATATAATATAACTGGTATTAGTTTTAGATAAAGATTGCCAATATTTAATTCCAGTATAAAAACTATGATTAATTGTTTGACTAGATTTTATTTCTATAGGTATAAGCTCCGTACCTTGATCAATAATAATATCTACTTCATTACCATGATTATTGCGCCAGAAGAATAAATTATGTTCATTGCCTTGACTATATTGGAATTTAATCAGCTCATTAATTACAAAATTTTCAAATAAATTTCCTCTCATATAATGAATTAATAAATCTTCTGGTCTTTTTATGCCCAAAAAATATGAAGCAATACCAGTATCATAAAAATATAATTTTGGTTGTTTTACTAGACGTTTGTTAAAATTATTATGATGAGGTTGTAATAGAAAAATAATAAAGCTTGTTTGTAATATTGACAACCAAGCCTTAACAGTAGCTGTATCAATTCCTGTTTCGTTACCAAGTGATGAATAATTAACTAATTGCCCAATTCTTCCTGCGCATAGCCGTATAAAAAGTTGGAATTTAGATAAATCTGTAATGTTTTTAATTTGTCTTACGTCTCTTTCAATATAAGTATTAATATAGTTTTTGATCCATATGTTAGGATTTAAATTATTAGCGTGAATTCTTGGATATCCTCCACTACAAATAAATTCATCAAGAGACAATTGTTTATAAGGCTTGAGCTCAGCATAACTTAAAGGCAATAAATGCAAAATAGCTGTCCTTCCTGCTAAACTTTGAGAGATTTTTTCTAATAATAAGAAATTTTGTGATCCTGTTAAAATAAATTCGCCTGGTTTTTGATTATTGTCTACTCTTGTTTGAATATATGAGAATAAATCTGGGGCATATTGTGCCTCATCTAGAATGGCTCCAGACTTGAATTGATTCAAGAAGCCTTTTGGATCTTGTTTTGCAAATTCTCTTTCGTCTATATTCTCTAAAGATATATAAGGTTTTTCAGAAAACAGTGACTTGACTATAGTAGTTTTACCTGATTGCCTAGGGCCGGTTACCGTAACAACTGGGTAATCTTTGCTTAATTGTTGAATATGAGTGCTTAAATCTCTATTATACATAATTTATTCCTTAATTATATGTACAATTATAGAATGGGATTCCGGAATTGTACAGATAATTATAATGAATAATTTTCTAATTCACAGTTACTGATAGTTTTCCATCATGAAATTCGGCTGTTAATTTGTCTCCGGTTCTCGCTTGAGTAGCTGAAGTGAGGGCATTATTGTCCTTTCCTACTATAATAGCAAAGCCTCTGGTTAAGGTTTTTTTGTAGCTATAGCTTTCAAGAAGTGAAGTAGCAAGAGTTAGTCTTTGCCTTTGTCCTATAAAATATGTTCTGCTTGCTTGCTTAAAGCGATTGGAAACTTGAGTTAGTCTAGTTTCAGCTAAATTTATTACATCTTTTGGATGTTTCAGTCTAGCTTTGAAGTTATTTACAGTAATAAGTCTAGTTTCAAAATATCTCTTATTTGCATTTAAGAATCTAATTGAGAAATCATCTAGTCTCTGGATAAAATGAGAGAGTATGGTGTGATAATTAGGTAGAGATTTTTTTAGCATCAGAAGCTTATTATGATAATATTCAAAATATTTAGATAATGCATAATCGATTCTATTTTGGATATTTCGCAAAGTAATAGCAACATTTGTTAATACTGGTACAGATTTTTCAGCGGCTCCAGTTGGAGTAGGGGCGCGCAAATCTGCTACAAAATCCAGTAATGTAAAATCTGTTTCATGACCAATAGCAGAAATTATAGGAATTTCTGATGCAAAAGCCGCCCTCACAACATTTTCCTCATTAAAAGCCCAGAGATCTTCAACCGATCCTCCGCCCCTTGCAATTATTATTAGATCAGGGCGATTTTCTTTCAATTGATTAAATCCATAAATTGCCTCAGTTACTTGGCCTGCGGCCTTTTCCCCTTGTACCAAAACTGGCCAGAGCAAAATACGGCTAGGAAATCTATCTTCAATGCGGTGCAAAATATCTTTTATTACAGCGCCAGTAGGAGAGGTGATAATTCCTATTATTTTAGGTAAAAAAGGAATGGGTTTTTTATGCTCTAACGCAAATAGACCTTCTTTGGCAAATTGAGCTTTTCGTCTTTCTAATGTTGCCATGAGTGCGCCAAGCCCTGCATGCTCAATTTTTTCTACAACTAATTGATACTTAGACTGACCAGGGTAAATAGTAATAGTGCCAATGCAAATCAGCTCCATTCCCTCTTCAGGCTTTATAGTTAAACTATTAAAAATACCGCGCCAACAAACGGCCGCTAAAACAGAGTTGCTGTCTTTTAAAGAAAAATAAGCATGTCCTGAAGGGGCTAGTTTAAATCCTGATACTTCTCCACGAATTCGAACATAAGAAAACTCTCCCTCTACAACTGCTTTCAGCTTGTAGGAGATTTGACTTACTGTATATTCTGGTACGTTAGAGTTTTCTGTCATTATTTATATGAATTTATTCCTTCGGTTATAATATTTTTTGCGGATTTCTCATCTTCCCATCCGCTCACTTTTACCCATTTTCCTTTTTCTAGAGCTTTATAATTCTCAAAAAAGTGAGTAATTTTATTTATAAATATTTCTGGTAAATCTTTATAAGAAGATATATTTGAGAAGTATGGATCTAGCTTGGTGGTTGGAACTGCAAGGATTTTTTCATCTTGCCCTGATTCATCTTCCATTACTAATACGCCAATTGGTCGTGATTTTATAACGGCGCCTGGAATAATTGGATAATTTGCTATAACTAAAACGTCAACAGGATCGCCATCTTTTGATAATGTATTTGGCACAAATCCATAATTACATGGGTAAAACATTGCTGTTTGAACAAATCTATCTACCATTATAGCGCCAGAATCTTTGTCCATTTCGTATTTTACAGGGTCGCTTCCCATTGGCACTTCTATAATAACATTTATTTCTTCTGGTGCAGATTTTCCTGCTCCAATTTTTTCTATATTCATAATTTTCCCATTTTTATAATTGTTAGAGTAAAAAATATTGCTACAAAAATTAATAATAAAATCAATAGAATTTTATTTTTTTGCTTTAAATTTCTTTGTTGTTTATCCATTTAGATAGCCCTATCTATAATTGCCGCTAAAAATATCATAAATAAATATAAAATTGAATAAGCAAAAACTTTTCCTGCATTTTTATTTTTGGGATCATAATATAATTTTATCATCATTATGATAAAAATTAGATTTAGTAAAATAGAGCTATATAAATATATATTTCCTAGAAATCCCAAAGGAAAAGGTAAGATGCTTACTATTGCTAAAATTATAGTGTAAATAAGCATTTGTTTTTTGGTTGAATCAATTCCTGCAGTGACCGGCATCATAGGGATGTTAGCTTTTTTATAATCTTCTGCGCTATAAAGGCAAAGAGCCCAGAAATGTGGTGGTGTCCAAAGAAAAATAATCAAGAATAAAATTATAGGTTCAATGCTTATACTATTTGTAACAGAGGTCCAGCCAATTAATGGTGGAAGAGCTCCAGCTGCTCCGCCAATAACGATATTCTGTGGAGTTGAACGTTTAAGTAAAACAGTATAGATGTAGCAATAAAAGAAAATAGTAAAGCTAAGTAAAAAGGCTGAAAGTATATTTACGGCTAAACCCATCAACATGACAGAAAAGAATGCAAAGAATACACCAAAATATAATGCATTTTCTGGGGTGATTCTGCCTGAAGGGATTGGGCGTTTTTTGGTTCTTGTCATGATATTATCGATATCTCTATCATACCACATATTTATAGAGCCTGAAGCTCCTGAAGCCAAAGAGATAGATAAGATAGCAATAATTGCTATGAATGGATGAATTTTCCCTGGTGCTAAATATAGACCTGTGATAGCTGTAAATATTACAAGTGACATTACTCTAGGTTTAAGTAAAGAGAAATAGTCACGTACACGAGATTCTAAAATTTCTTCTTGCATTATTTATGCCTTAAAAATTTATCAAAAAGATTATATTTATCATTATAATAATTTATAAAATGATTAAGTCTATTCCTTATATATAAAGTTAAAGGAAGCGCGATAACTATTGCTCCAAATATATCAACAGGATAGTGGGCTCCTGAGACTATTCTTGAAATAGATACTAAAATTAACAAAATTACTGCAATGAATTTGAAGAAATTTGTAAATAATGGCCAGAAACTTGCAATCATAATGACTGCAATAGTTGTGTGTCCACTTGGGAAGCTGTGATTGCATTTAGATGTGCTAATAATCTTATCTATAACATAAATATTTTTTAAATGACAAAATGGTCTTTCAACAAGAGTATAATGTTTTATAATTAAGACTATTATTAAGATAATGGATGCAGAAACAAAAAAGCTGCTGAGAGTTTCCGTTATTAGTAAAAACTGTTTTTTAAAAGAATTATTTTTTCTAATTAAAAAGAGGTAGTATAAACATGCAAGAGTTATAGCAAGAGACTGATATATAATTATTTGAGGATTAAATATTTCGCTAAGAATGACCATTAAATGATCAAACCCATTTTTTCCAAAAAATTCATTAATAAACTTGAAGAGAGAATGATTTATTTCTCTGATATTAAAAAAGTTACTCATAAGTTAAATTTATCAAATTATTTTATTCAAAATTACCTTATAATAAAAAAAAAGCAAGAAAAGTTAAAAAAACAGTTGAAAAATAAAATAAATGAGCTACAAACATATAGATAAATTTACCAGAACTGATATTTAAGGTAAGTTTTTACTATCAAAATTTGATAGTAATAAAGTATGAATAGGGTGTTTGAATTTGCTTTCAAATGCTTCACCCGCTTGTAAGTTATGAGTTTGTCATACTATACTTGGTTGTTCAGCTGAGTATATGAGGATTTTAGTCTGAAAGAATAGTGATTTAGCTTGACTTAATTGCAATTAGTGAGTAGAATTCGCAACTTAAAAAATTTTTTTAAGAATTAAAATATAAATAATTATTTATTTGGAGATGTTGAATGCCAACGATCAACCAACTTGTTCGTAAGCCAAGAGCTAGTAAAATAAAGCGTAATAAAGTTCCAGCTTTAGAGAGCTGTCCGCAAAAAAGAGGTGTTTGTGTTAGAGTTTATACTACTACGCCTAAGAAGCCTAACTCAGCTTTACGTAAAGTAGCTAGAATAAGATTGACTAATGGATTTGAAGTTATTGGGTATATACCTGGTGAAGGGCATAATTTGCAAGAGCACTCAGTAGTTATGATACGTGGTGGTAGGGTTAAAGATTTACCAGGGGTGCGTTATCATATTATTCGTGGTGCTAGAGATACTCAAGGTGTTAAGGATCGTAAGCAAGCGCGTTCAAAATATGGTGCTAAGAAGCCTAAATAGTAATTAAATTAATATAAGAGAAGGATTATGCGTCGTAGAGCAGCAAAAAAACGTGAAATATTTCCAGATGCAAAATATGGTAGTCTGGTTATAGCAAAATTCATTAATCAATTAATGTATGAAGGTAAGAAATCTACTGCAGAGAGTATTATGTATGGTGCGTTAGATGAGTTGGCTAAGCAAACTAAGGCTAATGCAGTTGAGGCTTTTGAGGAGGCTTTGAATAATGTGCGTCCGCAATTAGAAGTGAGATCTCGTAGGGTTGGTGGTGCTACATATCAAGTTCCTGTAGAAGTTCGTTCTTCTCGTTCATTCGCTTTGGGAATGAGATGGATTATTACTTATGCACGTGCTAGACATGGTCGTAGTATGATTGAGAAATTATCAGCCGAATTAAATGATGCTTTTAATAAAAGAGGCGCTTCAGTTAAAAAGAGAGAAGATGTGCGTAAGATGGCGGAATCTAACAGAGCATTTGCCCATTATAAAGTATAATATTGTTTAGGAATAATTAGGTTAATAAAATGTCAAATAAATCAGTGCGACTAGAAGATGTTAGAAATATAGGGATCTGTGCGCATATTGATGCGGGAAAAACCACTACAACGGAAAGAATTCTTTATTATACAGGTAAGTCACATAAAATAGGTGAAGTGCATGATGGTGGTGCCACAATGGACTGGATGGAGCAGGAGCAAGAGCGTGGTATTACGATTACGTCTGCTGCAACCACTTGTTCATGGAATAATAAGAAAATTAATATTATAGATACTCCTGGTCACGTAGATTTCACAATCGAAGTTGAGCGTTCATTAAGAGTTCTTGATGGTGCTGTTGCAGTGTTTGATGGTGTTGCTGGTGTTGAGCCGCAATCTGAGACGGTATGGAGACAGGCTGATAAATATAATGTTCCAAGAATTTGTTTTGTTAATAAGATGGATCGCACCGGAGCTAATTTCTTCCGTTGTGTAGATATGATAGTCGATCGTTTAGGAGCAACTCCCGCGGTGTTGCAATTACCAATAGGAATTGAAGATACATTTGTTGGTGTTGTAGACTTAGTGAATATGCGTAGCATTACATGGAAAAATGAAGATTTGGGTGCTGAATTTATTTATGGTGAGATTCCAGCTGATATGAAAGAGCAATCTGAAGAATATCATCAAAAACTTATTGAAACAGCTGTTGAAGCTGATGATGAAGCGGTAGAGGCTTATCTAAATGGCGAAGAAATAAGTGTAGATACGCTTAAAAAGTGTTTGCGTAAAGGAACGATAGGTGCGAAATTCGTCCCGGTTCTCTGTGGAAGTGCGTTTAAAAATAAAGGTGTTCAGCCGTTATTGGATGCGGTTGTTGATTACTTGCCAAGTCCGGTAGATGTTCCTGCTGTTAAAGGTGTTGATGTTGATGATCATGAGAAGTTGATCGAGCGTAAAGCTTCTGATAAAGAGCCATTCTCAGGTCTTGCATTTAAAGTTATGAATGATCCATTTGTTGGTTCATTAACATTCGTAAGAATTTACTCAGGCGTATTAAATGCTTCAACCGCTGTGATGAATACAGTTAAGGATCAAAAAGAGCGCGTTGGAAGAATGCTTATGATGCATGCAAATAATCGTGAGGATATTAAACAAGCAAGGACTGGTGATATAGTTGCTTTAGCTGGTCTTAAAAATACTACAACTGGTGATACCTTATGCGATCCTGATCATTTAGTGATTTTAGAAAGAATGGAGTTTCCAAAGCCAGTTATCGAAGTCGCTGTTGAACCAAAAACTGCTGTAGACCAGGAAAAAATGGGTATGGCGCTTTCAAGGCTTTCTGCGGAAGATCCTTCACTACAAGTTGTTTCAGACATTGAAACAGGGCAAACTATTCTTAAAGGAATGGGTGAGCTACACTTAGAAATTATTGTAGATCGCATGAGAAGAGAATTTAAGGTTGAAGCTAATATCGGTGCTCCTCAAGTTGCTTATCGTGAAACAATCACTAAAGCTGCTGAAGTTGAATATACTCACAAGAAGCAATCAGGTGGTGCTGGTCAGTTCGCTAAAATTAAGATGATATTTGAACCTTCTGAGCCTGGTCAAGGATTTGTGTTTAATAGTAAAATTGTTGGTGGTAATGTTCCAAAAGAATATATACCTGGTGTTGAGAAAGGTCTTGAGCAAGCAAAAGAAACGGGTGTTCTTGCTGGTTTCCCAATGATTGATTTTAAAGCAACGCTAATTGATGGTGCTTATCATGATGTTGACTCAAGCGTTATGGCTTTCGAAATAGCAGCTAGAGCTTTATTTAGAGAAGGGATTCCAAAATGTGGAGCAAAATTGCTTGAGCCAATTATGAAAGTTGAAGTGGTAACTCCTGAAGATTATATGGGTGATATTATAGGTGATCTTAACAGTCGTCGTGGTAGCATTAGCGGAATGGAAAGTAGAGGTAATGCGCAAGTAATAGCTGCAACAGTTCCATTGGCAACAATGTTTGGTTATGTTAATACTTTACGTTCAATGTCACAAGGAAGAGCTCAATATACAATGCAATTTGCGCATTATGAACAAGTGCCGCAACATGTAGCTGATGAAATTATAAAAAAGAACAATAGTTAATAATAAGGACTAGAGGTAAAAAGAAATGGCAAAGGAAAAATTTAATAGATCGAAGCCGCACTGTAA
>CAYHIS010000003.1:0-127435 GCA_964356785.1 uncultured Rickettsiales bacterium | reverse complement strand
ATCTTAAACTAGATTAATCCTAAATAATAGACCGGCTTGGCTGTACGGTTACGAAGAGCAGGCATTTATAAGATTAAAGGAATTTTTAGAAAATACTTATGAAATAGGCAGAAGAACAGTATTAGTAATTACTGGGAAGGGAAGTCAAAAGAGTCCAAGCCTGCTCAAATCATCTATTCCAAGGTGGCTAGAATATACTGAATTAAATCAATATATACAAAGCTATAGAACAGCCGAACCTAAACATGGTGGAGAGGGCGCTTATAATATTATTATAAAGAAAAAGTAATTGTTTATTATCTGGTCAGTCCTTCTATTTTCATTTTTTTAAGTTCTGAAGGCTTAACAAGTTCAGATGTTTCTATTTCATTAAAATTATTCTTAGCGGTATTAACATCTATTCTTTTATCAGAAATAGACTTTGGAGATCCAACTTCCTTCTTGCCTTGATTCTGAGGTAAGACTTCCTCCGCAGGATTCATGTAAGAAGCTTTATCTTCTTTGCGTTTTTTGCTCAAGAATCTATCCATTTGGGCTTTTGTAGAGTGATCTGTTCTTCTTCGTTCTCCGTCTGGTTCTAGTCTATTATTCTCATATTCATCTTCGCGTCCTGTATAAATTAACTTTTGACGATCTTCATTTTTTCCCATTTTTTACTCCTTTATTTAAATTATTTTTTTTCTAACTCAGAAAGATTAAGCATCTCTTTTGTAAATGATTCTACTTCTTTATCCATAGTAGATACAATTGTAGATACTGGATCAATATCTTTAATTAGTGTGTTTGTTGAAGTTTTTACTTTATTGAATGAATTATCAAGATCCTTCATTCCTTCTGTAACGCAGGAAACCGAAGAGGATACTTGTTCCATATTTTGAGAAATACTTTGTGTTGCTAGATTTTGTTCCTGGATAGAGGTTGAGATTATTGAGAATATTTTCTTTAAATCCTCAACTAATTTTTTTAGTTCAGATAATGAGAGGCTGATTTCATTACCTCTAGTTTTGATGCTTCTTATTTGAGCTGCTATAGTTTCGACCGCTTTTGCTGATTGCCCTGCTAAAGCCTTAACTTCTGAGGCAACTACAGCAAATCCTTTTCCATGTTCACCTGCACGAGAGGCTTCGATATTAGCATTTAATGCTAGTAAATTAATTTGTCTAGCTATGCTATCGATTAATTTGATGGCATCATTAATTTCAGATGTGTTTTTGGATAAACTAATGGATATCGTGTCTATATTGCCGGTTTGATCAACTGTATTATTTAAAATATCATTGGATCTTTTGACTTGCTTATTAATTTCATCCACAGCAACTGATACACCTGAAATCAAAGAGGTAATAGAATTTACATTATTATTAATTTGTTCTGATTCGTTAAGGCTCTTGCTCGATTGTGTTTCAGCGATTTCAACTACATTTTCAACTTCTTGTGATCTGGTTCCTAAATTCTTAGAAGTCTCGGTAAGCAATATAATTATTGAGGAGAGTTTTTGTTTGAAGCTATCTGTAATATCTTGCATTTTTCTTGTTCTTTCTATTTGTACAAGCTTCTCTAGTTCCTTTTGTTTTCCTTGTTCAATAAGGAATGAATTCTCAATGAGGCTGTCTTTAAATTTCGATGCTACAACTGCTATATCTCCAATTTCATCTTTATTATTTAAATATGGTACTTCTAAATCTAAATTATTTTGCATAAGTCCTTGCATAACAGTAGATAGTTTTCTAATTGGTTTCACGATTACTAGCATAATTACTAAGTAACTTAGAACTAATGATAGAAGTATACCTATTAAATTAGTGCGCAGAACCTTATTTTTATAGCCAATAAAGTGGTTTACTCTAATATCTAATAACTTATACAACTCATCACCAGTTACATTACTTACTTTATCTACTAACTTAAGATATCTATTGAAATTGTTGAAAAACGTATCATGATTATCATTCTTTTGAATAGAGTTATAAAATGCTGTAGAGCTTTCATTAAAGTCTTGTTGTAATGATGTAATTTCTTTTTGTAGACTTTCATTTAAGCCATAAAAATTCTTATCTTCATTGATAGCTGTAGTATAATCAGCTGTTATTGTGGCTTGATCTATATTACTCAAAACATAAATGAGATTATTATACTCTTTTCTAATATTCTCGCCTTCTGATAAAGTTAAGAATTTATGGGCCATTTGATCTAAGCGCTCATATAAAATGGCTACTCTAATCATAAAAACATCCATAAGATAATAACTATCTAAATCAGGATCCAAAATCAAATTAGATTGATCTCCAATATATGTTATAAGGGCTAGTAGGTTATTTTTAAGTTCTGTTGAAGTATTGGTAAATAGTTCTGTTCTGGTATTAAACTGATTTTTTGTATCTTGCCATAATTTATATAAATTACTAATATCTAGCTCTTTTTTAGAAAGCTCATTAAAAATCTGCGTATCTATCTTAATTTGAATAAGTTCTTTGTTATTAAGATTTTTATAGATTTTGAAATTATTTTCGATTTCTTTTTCTAAAATAATAATTTGTTCTTGAGAGTGTGATTTGAGATTATAATAGGCAAGTCTGTATTGAATCAAAGGATTTATGATATTATATAAAGGTTTAATTGCCTTTGTTCCTGTTATTTCTTTAGTAGAGAATTCTATATCATTATCACTTAAAGATACAAAGCTATGAATTGTAATCAATAAGTTTATCAATAAAAATGATAATGCTAAAAAAGATTTATATTTAATACTGCCAAGAAACACTAGAATTTCCTATACTTTGTTTATATATTCCCAAAGAATTATTAATATTAGGTTAATTGTTGCATACGTTATATAGTGTTGGAGATGACCATAAGAACATATTTGTATTTGCAGCGCTATTGCCTTTAACAAGATTACCAACTCTTATATACATTGAGCAATGATTCTCATTTGGCCAAACGTTCTGTTTGTGGTCTCCACCGTATCCTGTAAATGTATATAAAGATGAAATATAGAGGCCAGCATAATTATAATTATTAAATACGCTACTAGATGATTTAACGCTAGGAATTGCATAATAGCTAACTCCTGAGCTCACAGGATAAGAAACTGATCCACGGTAAGCAGAAAGAGCGCAACTAAAACTATTAAAAGGAGCCGAAGAGATCCAAAACTGATCATCTTCACCTAATACAGTTATTGAGCCATTATTATAATATGTGAATCTAAAATAATCTCCATCTCTTCTTGATGAAGTATTATATTTATATAATCCTAAGAACTTATAATCTGTAATTATTGATTCTGGTGTGGCTATAGGAACGAAATCTGAAGGTGGAGAAACTGGAACAACAGAAGAAGCGGCAAATCCAGTTTTATCTATAACAATACCATGATTAATAGGATGTTGATAAAGGCCATTTTCTAAATATGTCTTTTCTGTAATTCCTCCTCCATTTACACTTATTTGTGTAACGTATCTAGTTGTGAGAGCGTCGTATGCTATAATATTAGATTGCATAATATAAGAGGTATTAGTGTAGCTTGTGGAACTGTCAGCGCCTAAATCTACTAAAGAGAAAGATATTTTTGAGTTATATTTGCAGATTTTAAGACCTACAATAACGCCAGAATTCACTGTTCCATTAAATTTATTATTAACATTATAAACATAACAACCATTGGTATTACTTGCAGTATTTAGTACCCAAGGTATAGTAAATTTATTCTCCTCCCATATGGCTCTCCAGTTGTCACGTGTAATGAACAGCATTTCTTGATCACCATTAGAAACAGTTCTTGGTACCCTATTTAGATCAATATTATAGCCATATCTTTTGCAGCCATTATAGCCCTGAGTTATCCAAGTTTCAGGACTAGTAGTTGACCAAGAATTAATGCTCCCAGATATTTGTGGATAATTATTTGCATTTGGAACAACTTTTCCCATATAATTTGGGCTGATATTAAATTGATTAATTATTGCACCTTGGAAATTAGTATTGTTATATAAAAATTCACTTGGCCACCACGCCGGTACAATCGGAGTACATGGGTTACTAACGGCGGTAAATCCAATTGTATATTTAGGACAGCCATTAACTATAGATTCGTCTTCTAATTGTATTTGTTCATATCCGTTATCTATGTAAGTACAGTAACGAGTAGGGGGGGTAGTTTCGTATTTCATACCTGAAAGACAGGTTCCGGTAGCTTGATTGTTTAAACTCGTAGTTGACCAATTTGCGTAGCCATCGGTACCGGTACCTGTTTCATTAGTGGATGCATGATTAATGCTTGCGCAAGTTGGTTGTACAATATTTGTGCATAAACCTATCTCTAAAGAATTGGCGTTTCTTAAGCCATATTGAGGATTGCCATTGGAATCGTTCAAAGCGTAATTTGTTCCATTATACGTAAATCCCAAAGCTTCTGATATGGTACTTGAACTACTGGGTTGAAATGCCCAGTTGCAATTTTCTGGAGTGGAGCTTCCACACGCCTTCCATGAGCCACTTACCAAGCATTGACAAGTGGCGCTTGTTGGATAAGTAATTGTTTGTCCGTTGGTTGGCTCTGTAGCTGTGCAAATTACGGTACTTGTTACACAAGCAGGATTAGAAAAATATTGTAAACTTACAGGATCTCTTCCACCAATTTCAACAGCAGCATTAGTAGTTGAAGTTACAAAGGCTTTATCACAGCCTGAGATTGTACAAGTGCTTGTAGTGTTAGGCGTTACGCTTACGTTGGTGCAAGTACAAACTGTTCCTACAGGAGTGCCTACAGTTGGTGTGCCATTTGGAACGCAGGAAACATTTTCTGCGGAGGTGCAGCTTTCATTTTCATAATATGCGCCAGTTTTTGGGTCTTGAGTTCCAATAACAATTCTTTCAACAGAAGCATTGCTGGTCCAGTAATTGCTTGAATTAAAGAAAGTAGAAATTTCTGTTTGTCCTGCTACATAAGGGGGGATAATTCTATCCCTTAAATCTTCACTAACTGATGTTTGTGTAATTCCCACATCATCAACATAGGAAATGATTCTTGCTACAACTTGTTTTGAGTTGTCGGTATATCCAGTTAAGCATATTTTGGTTGCGCCTCTACAATATAAACCATTAGAATATTGAACTGTTAAATTGCTTGCTGGATATGTGGGGGTTATTGTTGATGCTTTCTGGGAGGTTTGGTTGTATATGTCTGTTAAATAAGTGGAGTATAATTGCGCTCCATATATGCTGCATGGAGAAGGATTATCTGTACTATTTCCAGGCGTTTTGTTAGAGCTTTGAGTGACGTCATCTGATGCGCAGAATGGAGTAGGGGGGGCAGTCGCCGGATAATTTCCTGTTCCAAAGCTACCATCATCATTACTTACATCAAGATCCACACCTAATACCCCTGTTCTAGGGGTAGCTGGGCTTGTTCCAATAGATACTATAACTCGAGGTTCTGTAAAGATTTTTGGATCAGAAGATCCAACATAGCTGCAAGTTGAAGTATTGCTGGTCGTGCAGGCAGTGAGAGTTGGTTTATTTAGCATTGCAGGACGAGGGGCGCAAGAAACCGGCAAATCTGTGGAGAGTGTATTAAGAGAGCTGCAGTTGTCGCCGCAATTTGATAATATTCTCTCATAAACACAAACATTTGCTCCAATCGTATCAAAAGTTACTAAGAAACTTCTTTGTACCCCAGTAAAGTCGGTGATTTTTACTAAAGACCCAGGAGTTGCGTCAAGATATTTGCTATCATTTATCCCAGCAAAAACTAAAGATGGCGCCACTGATTTAAGAGAGTCTACTACCGTAGGTAACACTGCAAATGGTGTTGGGCTAGATGCGGATTCTGCGCTTAACCCTATAGTGGTTCCATTTACATAATTATAATAAGGTCTAAATGGCGCTCCCCAGGTTCTTCCTGATGGAAATATAAGACAATTAGAGGTTCTAGATGAGCTACATAAAGGAAGTAAGTTCAAATCATTAAACCAAATATTATATGGAGTATCCAAGTTTTGGACTAACACGCAAGTATCATTCCCAGGTGTCATTGTTCCAACCTCCGGAATTTGATATCCACTTGGACATACAGGCAATGGATTACTGAAATATAACCTTACAACAGGATTTTCGTATGTACTATATATTTTTGATCCTTTAGCTATTTCACAAGGATTATCAGTTGAGGATACCTGTTTATTATTAATTTCATCTATCTCTGCTTGGGTATATCCTAAGCTCTGTAAACTACTTATTTGTTCTTGAGATAGAGCAAATTCAGGAGAGTTTTGACAGATAGTCATAACTTGTGCTTCTGGTATATATTCTCCAAGCGGTGAACAGAACGGAGGTGGATAAGGTGTTAAAGGAATGTCAACACAGCCACGGTTTCCCATTACAACATAATTAATTGTCGATGAAATAAACCGAAGTAAATTCATTATTCCTCCGGCAATAAGTAATCCAACTCCAGCTGCTAGGGCGAATGCTCCAAGTCCAGGGACCATTATACCAATAATTGATATAAGCGCTCCTAGTGCGATAAGTGAATTGCCGCTCGGTATAGATGGGGGAACTTTGGTTTTTTCTTGAAATGGCATACTATTGGCATTAATATCAGTTGGATCTATTGGAAACATTGGGTCTTCAAAAACGCAAGCTCTATAAGCTGAATTAGATTTGCATCCAGGGCAAGTGCTTACTTCTTGATTGCATTTAGTGTCTCCAGAGCAGCATCTGTTATTACCATATTTACATGGTGGAGTATTCCTTGCGCATACTCTAATTAGGCCTAAGAAGCTGCATTGTCCAAATGAATGTAGTGTTACTGTTCCTCTATATCCTACGCAGGCTATAACTATATCCACTTTTACTTTGATCAAAGGCATGAATGCATTAGTATTACTAGGTTTTGAAATTTCCCATTCTCTGTGAATGCATCTACTAAACTTTGGTTTAAAAGGATTTGGTTTAAATGGGTTTACAAAATATATTTTACCATGAGCAAATCCTGGAAATGCTGATTCAAGAGATGATCCAAGTGATTCAGCCACTTGAACTGTTTTGCTTCCTATTACATTAGCGTAATTTGTTGTATATGAGCCTACAGTGTCTGTAGTGTTTGTTGTGTAATTTATAACTTCAGATGTAGCGAATGAGTTGATAGCTATAAAAATACTATATATTACAGCTAGTGAGAGGTTCTTAAGTAATATCTTGAAACAAGAGAGACTCATTGTTATTCCTCTTTAGGAAATAGATTTCGATAGAAATTTACAATCCATCTGTTAGGATTATCGCCAATTTTTGCAATAGCAGTTTCCATTGCCTCAATTGCTTCTTGTCCACCCTCTAAAGCTTTTATTGCGTAGTCCATTCCATCAAGATTCAACTCAGCAACAATAGATTCGTTATTTTGTTTAATCATAAAATGTCTATATAATTTTTTCATATGGGAAATTGCAATTATATCTTCTTCTGATAAGTTTAAGGCAGTTTGATAAATTCTAGGATCTATTTCAGGAAAAAATAAATTAGTAGATATTTTGCTTAGAATATTAGAAATATTCTCTGAGATTGGATTATCTGAACTTGCAAGTAAAATAGCAAAAGCATTGTTATTTGTAAGATAATCTAAATATTCTGGTAAAAATTCTTTGAAGAATTTATTTTCTAAAAGTTTACTAGCGTCATGTATAATTACAATAGAAGGAGATTTATCTAGGTTTCTACTAAATTGATAAAGGCAATAAGCCATAAGAGCTGGAACAGCTCTAGAATTTTCTTTGTCAAGTAGTTGAGCGATATTTAGGCCTAATATTTTAGATCCAGAATCTAAATCATCAAAAGAATTGTCAAATAATATTCCAAATTGATTTGGTTTGCACCATGGTGATAATAAATTCTTTATTTCCTCATTATCAATAAGATTAACAAAAGAAGATAACTGTCTTTTTCCTGCCTCTACTTTAGAAAATATACTTTCTATAGCTGTGTGGATTATATCTATATGTTCTTTACTTGGAAGGATTTCAGGGAAAAGCAATAATGATAGAAATTTTTCTAAAAACTCCTTATTTTCAAGAGTGTCTTTCATAGAAAAAGGATTTAACGTAACCCTTGGTTTGGTTTCTTCTAATGATATTTTTTCGTATCTACCGCCTAATGCTTTTATAGTAATGTTAGAGGTATTTTTTTGATCTATAAACAAAACATTTGGTTCATATTTGGAGCTTTCAGAAAGCAAAAAATTAACCAATGTACATTTTGATGAATCATCTCTTCCTACAACTAGGGTATTTCCATTGTTATCAACATGAAAATTGAAGAAATGAGGCGAGGCATTTTCTCTTCTAAACAAAGTGACGGCCTTGCCCCAGATGTTTTTGGTTCTTCCTGAAGGTAGGTTATATAATGAAGTAAAACCAGCTGTTTTTTCTATATTAATATAACTTGATCTTCTAAAAAAATGGAAGTTTCCTGGAAGCTGAGACCAGAAAGCCAACGCTATATTCAAATCTTCTCTTACAATAACTATCCCAAGACTCTTTAAGGAAGTTACCACTGTGTTGATGCACCTCTGAAGTTCTTTAAGTGTATTTCCCATTACCATAATATACATTTGTTGAGTGCCAAAAATGGGGTCTTTATCATTATTTTTAGATAAAGTGGATTTAAGACCAGAATTATTTAACAGCTCCTCGTCTTTACCAACTTTATTAAGAATATAGTCTAGATATTCAAAATGTTTTTTTGCATCTCCTGGATTCACAAAATTAAAAGTTTGAGTAATAACGAATTCACTTGCGATTCTAAGTAATGGATCTAAAATTTTAAAATCTGTTTCATGATATTCTTTTATGCTAAAAATCGCAGCAAAATGTTTATCTGACTTATCTACCACTTCAAGAGAGTTTCCTCCAAAAGCTATTTTGTTTGGTGTAAATAAGCCGTCTATGCCTTGAACTGGTAAAGGAACTCTTTTGTAACGCAAAGAGGCAATTCTAGAAATAAATTCTAACTGTTCTGAATGCGCTCCCAGAGTATCATGAGAGACTTGCAGTCTTTTTGCTCCGACTTTTTCTAATTGCAAGAGAAGTTTTAAGATAGTTTCATCTAGTGTTTTAGATTTTCTCTCTAAATTGTTAAGAACACTTCTTTTTAAGATATTCGGAATAAGTGAAAGAAATATATTCTTTTCACTATTATATTCCTCTCCTTTATAAATTATTGTTATATATAGCTCATTTATGAATTTCTCACGCCAATAATTTTTTTTGGCCCATCCTTCATGATTATCTTTTGCAAAAGTCCATGGGTATCTATTAACGGAATCTAGGTTGCGCTTCTGCCTTATGGTATGAAAGTATAAAGCGATATTAGTATCTGAAATATTTTCAACAATTGCTTTTCTAATTAAAGATCTAATATCAAGTTCCGTTTGATTATCGCCTCTGTTTTCTGAGAAACCTTCAATCCGTATAACTTGCATTAATTCGCCATTTTTGGTTAGTAATGTATAATCATCAAAATGACATGCATATGGAATGCATTGCTCTTTGGTTGGGTTAAGAGCAAAATCCAATTTCTTTTTATCTTTTCTAAGAAATTTAAGCATGTATGTTTATTAAAAGAATTGTATAATTTCTGGGATTATACACTCTAGATATTAAAAAAGTCTATATTTTTCTACTATAAGTAAAAATTTTACTCCGATTTAAATATTTTTTATTTATCCGCAATAAAGTTGCTACTTCCATCTGGTATTATTCCAAATAAATTTAAAGTGTTATCGTTTGAGTTTCCTAGAAATGCACTTGAGCTAGAAGAAGTAGTGTTAGATGAAGAATGGCATAAGCAATGTAAGTCTTCTTGAAATCTAGTCGCTATGTGTAATATGCATGTTTCTTGAAATATTGCAGTTTCATAATATTGAATTATTTTTTCAATTGTTTTTCCATCTTTATCTCTGCCTTTCCAGTAGTCATGAAATAATTCATTGATTTTCCCAATGACCTTATATTTGGTGGTTTCCATCTGGTTTGTTTTTTCAATGAACTCATTAAATTTATTTTTAATTGCTTTCTTAATATTTGATCTTTTTTCTTGTTCATATTTTTGTTTACATATTTCTTCGCATTTCTTAATCCGTTCACTGCGCTCTAACGTTTTTTGATTATTTAACGCTGAATATTCGTTTATTAAGGAATCTGGATCTTTATATTTAGACATTAAAACTAACCTTTGATATACTATATATAGTGTGGTATTAAAAAAAATTCACTATATATATTAATTTTGATGGACAAAAAAATTTTTACAAATTATTATAGCGTTTATATCAAAAATATCTTCAATTAAAAAGAGAAAAATATGAAAAATCCCGTAACTATAAATTCAGAAGCTGATAATAATTTAACAGACTTTGGTAAAGCAGTGCTTAAAGATAGGTACTTAATGAAAGATGAATCGTATCAAGATTTATTTGCAAGAGTTGCAAGTTACTATAGCGATAATAAAGAGCATGCACAAAGAATTTACAATTATATTAGTAATTTATGGTTTATGCCAGCAACTCCAATATTGAGCAATGGTGGTACTGATCGTGGATTACCAATATCATGTTTTTTAAATGAAGTAGAAGATGATTTAGAGGGTATTGTTGATGTATGGAATGAAAATGTTTGGCTTGCTGCTAGGGGCGGAGGGATTGGTACTTATTGGGGAAATGTTCGCTCTATAGGCGAGAAGGTAAAAGGAAATGGCAAAACTTCAGGAATTATTCCATTTATTAAAGTTCAAGATTCAATGACTTTAGCTATATCACAAGGTTCTTTAAGAAGGGGTAGTGCTGCCATGTATTTGCCCATTGATCATCCTGAAATTGAAGAATTTATTGATATTAGAAGACCAACTGGAGGAGATCCAAATCGTAAAGCTTTAAATATTCATCATGGAGTATCTGTTACAGATAAGTTTATGGAAGCGGTAGAAAAAGATTTAGAGTGGGAATTATTAAGTCCTAAAGATAAGGCGGTGATTTCAACTATTAAGGCCAGAGATTTATGGATTAAATTACTTACAACTAGAATTGAAACGGGAGAGCCTTATCTGTTATTTATTGATCATGTGAATGATAGGCTTCCTAAACATCAGAAAAAACTAAAGCTAACCGTTAAAATGTCTAATCTTTGCAGTGAGATAGTCTTGCCAACAGGAATTGATCATCTTGGAAAGATGAGAACAGCTGTATGTTGTTTGTCTTCTCTTAATCTTGAGTATTATGAAGAATGGCATCATGACACTCAATTTATACCAGATATAATGAGATTCTTAGATAATGTTTTAGAGGACTTTATTAATAAAGCTCCTGATAGTATGGCAAAAGCAAAATATTCTGCAATGCGTGAGAGAAGTGTAGGGCTAGGGGTGATGGGTTTCCATTCATTCTTGCAATCTAAAATGATTCCTATTGAATCAGTTGTTGCTAAAGTTTGGAACAAGAAAATGTTTAAACATATTGCAGAGTCAGCAAATAAAGCTTCAAAAGATTTAGCAGTAGAGAAGGGGGCTTGTCCCGATGCAGAAGAAGTTGGAATTATGGAGAGGTTTAGTAACAAAACTGCTATTGCTCCTACGGCATCAATTTCTATAATTTGCGGAAATTCTTCTCCTGGAATAGAGCCTTATGCTGCAAATAGTTTTACTCAGAAAACTTTATCAGGTTCTTTTACCGTACGTAATAAGCACTTAAGAAAGTTATTAGAAGAAAAAGGTAAGAATAATGAGCAAACTTGGTCATCAATTTCAACAAATGAAGGTTCAGTAGAGCAGTTAGATTTCTTATCTCAGGCTGAGAAAGATGTGTTCAAAACAGCGCCTGAAATTGATCAACGTTGGTTGGTTGAGTTTGCAGCTGATAGGACAGAGTTTATAGATCAAGCGCAATCATTGAATTTATTTTTACCTGGAAATGTAAGTAAAAAATATTTACATCAAATTCATTTTAATGCCTGGAAACAGGGAGTTAAAAGTCTATATTATTGTAGATCAACTTCTATTCAAAGAGCTGATAAAGTTTCACATCAAGTTACAACGGCAGAGCATGATTTAAGTGGATTAGAGAAAAAGGTGGAAGATAATAAATATGAAGAATGTCTCTCTTGCCAATAATATTGACGCATGGTATAGTCGCTGAAATATAAATGACGTCATCCTGAACGCACGTGAAGGATCTCTAGATTCTTCGCTGGCGCTCAGAATGACGAAAGATCTAGTAAAATATTACGAGTTTAAAGAAATGGCGGGGCATTCACAGTTTGCAAATATTAAACATAGAAAAGATGCGCAAGATAAAAAACGTGCAAAAATTTTTACTAAACTAACCAGAGAAATTATTGTAGCTGCTAAATCTGGGTTACCTGATCCTCAGATGAACTCTAGGCTTCGTAATGCTATGATAGCTGCAAGAGCTGGAAATTTACCTAAAGATAGGGTAGATGCAGCGATTAAAAGAGCTAGTAATCCTCATGAAGGAGATAATTTTGAAGAAATGCGTTATGAAGGATATTTATCTGGTGGCTTAGCTTTTATAGTTGAGGCGTTAACAGATAATAGAAATCGTACGGCCTCAGATGTTAGATCGGCTTTTACTAAGCATGGTGGAGCGCTTGGTGAAGCTGGTAGTGTGAGTTTTATGTTTAATAGAATAGGCATCATAGAATTTGATTCGAAAGCCGCGCCAAGCTTTGATCAATTTTTTGAAGCTGCATTAGAGGCTGGAGCAGATGATTGTTATGAGGAAGAAGATAATTTTGTTTGCATTACAAATCCCGATTCTTTAAATGAAATAAGAGAATTTTTATGTAATAAGTTTGGTGATCAAAAAACTGCAAAATTATCTTGGAATCCTCAGACGATAATTCAAGTTGATTCAGAAGATCAAGTAAGCACTATATATAAATTTATAGATGCGCTTGAAGATAATGACGATGTACAAAATGTGATAGGAAATTTTTCTATTTCAGAAACTATTTTAAGTAAATTATCTAGTTAGTTTACGCTATATAGCATATTTATGAATATTAAATTAAATCCTCAGCAATTAGAAGCTACTCAGCAGACCGAAGGTCCATTGCTAATTTTAGCTGGTGCTGGAACTGGAAAAACTCGAGTTATTACACAAAGAATTGCGCATATAATTAATAATGGAATAACTATGCCTGATCGGGTTATGGCTGTAACTTTCACTAACAAAGCTGCAAATGAGATGCTAGCGCGAATTAGCGATATTGCAGACATAAGAGGTATCTGGGTTGGAACATTCCATTCTTTGGCTACTAAAATAATTCGTGTTCATACAGAGGCTCTAAAATTATCCAAAGAATTTATAATTATTGATGTAGATGATCAGTGGAAGCTCTTGAATAAAATTCTTAAAGAAATGAATTATAGTGATAAAGAATATCCAATCAAGAAAGTGGCTGGGATGATAGGAAGATGGAAAGATTTAGGATTATTTCCTGAGGATTTATCTGCGTCTGATTTAACTTCTAGTTCTCAAAGGTCAATTAAATCTGTTTATATAGAATATCAAAAGAGACTAAAACAGTTTGGTAGCTTAGATTTTGGAGATTTATTACTATACTGTATTAAGTTATTTAAAGATTTTCCTGAAATACTAAATTATTATCAAGAAAAATTTCATTATGTAATGGTTGATGAATATCAAGACACCAATGCTATACAATATCTTTGGCTAAGATATTTATCGCAAAAACACAAAAATATATGCGCGGTTGGTGATGAGGACCAATCTATTTATAGTTGGCGTGGTGCAGAAATAAGAAATATCATGAAATTTACTCATGATTTTCCTGGAGCAAAAATTATTAGACTTGAGCAGAATTATCGTTCTAGTCAAAATATTTTATCTACAGCTAATCAACTAATTTCCAATAATAAGACCAGAATTGGAAAAAATTTATGGACAGAAATAGAATCAGAAGAGAGAGTGAGAATTATTATCGGTGAAAACTCTTATAAAGAGGCCGATCGCATAGCTCAAGAGATTAAGAAACTTTCAGATATAATTTCCAGACAAGAAATAGCTATTCTTGTTAGAGCAAGTTTTCAAACTAGAATAATTGAAGAGGTTTTAATTCAATATAAAATACCATACAAAATATTTGGTGGGCTAAAATTTTATGAACGTATGGAAGTTAAAAATGCATTAGCTTATATAAAGCTATCTTATAATTTAGATGATAGTTTATCATTTGAAAGAATTATAAATACTCCTAAAAGAGGTGTTGGATTAACTACTATCAAACAGATACAGGAATATGCCAATATTCATCAATGTAGTTATTTTAGATCTGCTCAATTAATGATCTTAAATCAGTATTTTAAAGGAAAGACATATAGTGGTTTGCTAGAGTTCATTGAGCGCGCAGAAAGATGGAATAAATTATTTGCAAATTATTCAGTGCATGAAGCCAGTAAAATAATCATTGAGGAATCAGGATATATCGACTCATTAAGGCTTGAGAATACGCTTGAGTCTGAATCAAGAATTGAAAATATTGAAGAATTGCTTAAAAATATCGCAGAATTTCCAAGTATTATAGAATTTCTGGAGCATATTAGTTTAGTCAATGAAATGGAAAATAAAGAAGAAAATGATGTAGTAAAGATCATGACTATGCATGCAGCTAAGGGGCTAGAATTTGAAGCTGTTTTTCTGCCTGGATGGGAAGAGGGGATTTTTCCTAGCAAAATGAGTATTGAGCAGGATAATCTAGAAGAGGAAAGACGTTTGGCTTATGTGGCTATGACTAGAGCTAAGCGAAAATTATATATTCTTCATGCAAATAGCAGATTGATGTATGGAACATGGCAATATAATAGGCAATCTATATTTTTAGATGAGATTCTTAGTCTTCCTTCGGTGATTCGAGATAATGGCAATAATTTAAGTTTTAAATATGAAAAAATGAGTAGTTTTGGCAATCAAGATAATCGTAAGAATAATGAGGCTATTATTGGCATTAAAAAAATGTCTCATGCGAGTTTTGGTATAGGGACAGTTATTAGAAAAGATGGGGAACTTGTTGAAATTGTTTTTGATAAAATTGGTTATAAGAAAATTCATGAAAAGTTCTTAAAAGATAGTTAATCCAAGGAACTAGCGCAACAAAAGCTTTGTAACGAAATATATTGTTAATGGTGAGCTCTAGTGGCTTAAGCTTAGCATAATTTTTAAATGCTTGCTAAGTAAGCTATATTTCGTTTAGAATAGAGCAATTGATTTTTGAAGAGGAATTATTGTTAATGTTAGATGAGTATATAAGAGTACGTGGTGCAAAAGAGCATAATTTAAAAAATGTTAATATTGATATTCCTAAAAACCAACTTATTGTAATTACTGGATTGAGTGGGTCTGGTAAATCTTCGCTTGCATTTGATACTATATATGCAGAAGGGCAAAGAAGATATGTAGAAAGTCTTTCTTCATACGCGAGGCAATTTCTTCAATTGCAAAATAAGCCTGAGGTTGAATCTATATCTGGCTTGTCTCCAGCGATAGCAATTGATCAAAAAACCACTTCACGCAATCCGAGATCTACGGTAGGAACAATAACGGAGATTTATGATTACTTGCGCCTTCTATATGCTAGAGTTGGTATTCCTTACTCGCCAGCTACTGGGCTGCCCATCCAAAGCCAGACTCCTGTTCAAATTGTAGATGCTATTTTAGAACTTCCTCTTGAAACTAAGATTTATATTTTGGCTCCAATAGTAAGAGGTTTAAAAGGTGAACATCGTAAAGAATTACTTCAATTTAGAAAGCATGGATATCAGAGAGTTAGAATTGATGGAATTATTTATGAATTAGATGATCTCCCTGTTTTAGATAAAAATAAGAAACATGATATTGAGATAGTAGTTGATAGACTTGTTATTGAGAAAGATATTAATGTTCGTCTTACAGAAAGCGTTGAAGCTTCTTTAAAAATAGGTGAAGGATTATTGTTTGTAGAATTAGTGAAAGAAGAGAGAATTATTGTTTTTTCAGAAAAATTCTCTTGTCCAGTTTCGGGGTTCCAAATTAATGAAATTGAGCCCAGAATTTTTTCCTTTAATAGTCCATTTGGCGCTTGTCCTCAATGCCAAGGTATTGGTATAGAACATTATTTTGAGCCATATTTAGTAATCCCAGACTCTTCTCTTTCTCTAAATGAGGACGCTATAGCGCCGTGGAGAGCTTCAAAAACAAAATATCAGATGCAAACTTTAGAAAGCCTATCTCAGCATTATAAATTTAGTTTAGATTATTCATTTGAAAAGCTTCCTAAAGAAATACAAAATATTATTCTTTTTGGATCGGGTGAAGAAGAAATAGTATTTAATTATACAGATGGTTTTAGAAAACAATCTTTAACTAAAGTTTTTGAAGGAGTTATCCCGGCTCTAAATAAAACCTTACAAGATAATAAAGATTGGATGGAAGAAGAGTTAAAAGTTTATCAAAAAGAAAGAAGATGCCAGTCTTGTAATGGATATAGACTGAAAACAGAGTCTCTATGCATAAAGATAGCTGATATGAATATTGGTCAAGTTGGTGATCTTACAATAGCAAGGGCGTATGATTGGGCCATTGAGTTACCAAATAAATTAAATAATACTCAAAATAAAATCGCTGATAGGATTTTAAAAGAAATAAGAGAGAGGCTAGGGTTCTTGAATAATGTTGGGTTAGAATATCTTACATTGTCTAGAGAGTCTGGTACATTGTCAGGAGGGGAGAGTCAAAGAATTCGTCTTGCTTCGCAAATAGGATCTGGTCTTACAGGAATTTTATATGTTCTGGATGAGCCATCAATAGGCTTGCATCAGAGGGATAATGATAAATTGCTTCAAACTCTAAAGCATCTAAAGGAACTTGGAAATACTGTAATAGTTGTAGAGCATGATCATGAAACTATGCTTTTTGCTGATCATTTAATAGATATAGGACCTGGAGCTGGTGTTCATGGTGGGATGGTTGTGGCGCAGGGTACACCACTAGAAGTTCAGGAAAATCCGGAAAGTATTACAGGGCAATATCTAAAAGGGGTAAAATTTATTCCTGTACCAAAAGAAACAAGAAAATGGAATAAAGATAGAGTTGTAGCTTTGACTGGAGCTAAAACTAATAATCTTAAAAATGTTAGTATGACTCTTCCTTTGGGAACATTCACCTGCGTAACTGGAGTGTCTGGTGGTGGTAAATCAAGTCTTGTAATTCATACGCTTTATAAAGCTATTATAAAAAAATTGGATAAGGCAAACGTAGCGCCTGGCATTTATGAATCCATTTCCGGAGTTGAATATATTGATAAGGTTATTGAAATTGATCAATCTCCTATTGGTAGAACCCCAAGATCAAATCCTGCTACTTACACTGGCGCATTTAATGCTGTTCGTGATTGGTTCGTTGAGCTTCCTGAATCAAAAGCAAGAGGTTATAAAGTTGGGCGTTTTTCATTTAACGTTAAAGGCGGAAGATGTGAAGCGTGCCAAGGTGATGGTGTAATAAAAATAGAAATGCATTTCTTACCAGATGTTTACGTAAAATGTGAAGAATGTAATGGAGAAAGATATAATCGCTCAACATTAGAAGTAAAATATAAAAATCATTCTATATCTGATGTTCTAAATTTAACAGTTAATGATGCTTTAAATCTTTTTATTAATATACCTGCTATTGCAGAAAAGCTAAAGGCTCTTCAGGATGTAGGGCTTGGTTATATTAGAATAGGACAATCTGCTACCACTCTTTCTGGGGGGGAGGCGCAAAGGATCAAGCTTGCCAAAGAGTTATCAAAAAGATCTACAGGAAGAACTTTATATATTTTAGATGAACCTACCACTGGGCTTCATGCGGATGACGTAAATAAACTTTTAGGTGTACTGCATAAATTGGTAAATCTAGGAAACACAGCATTAGTTATTGAGCATAATCTAGATGTCATTAAAACGGCTGACTATATTATAGATGTTGGACCAGAAGGCGGGGAAAAAGGTGGAAATATAGTGGCCTCCGGAGCTCCTTTAGATATAATAAATTGCAAGGAAAGTATTACAGGATATTATCTTAAAGAATATTATAAATAAAGTTGTTCAATTATCACAATATATTAATTTTATTGGCTCTACTTTTAGTTGATTTTATTATATTATTGATTCCTAATAATTATATGTTTTACTATCCGTATAGTGATTTATACCAATCCTCACCTATAATTGAACGTTTAGGATTTGTATCATATTAATCAATTGTTTTTATTTATAAGGAGTATAAAATGACAATAAAAAAATTAGCTTTAGCAGCATTAGTTGCTACATCAGCATTTTCTGCTTTCGCAGATGATGATGAAAAAGTGAACTTTGCAGAGTTAAATATGGGCACAGCAATGAGTGCATCAACAGGCGGAAATGTTAAATCAGCTGGTACTAGTTATTTTCCTGGTCTTGAAGTTGGTACAAGAGTAAATGAATTTTTCCGTGCTGGTCTTAGCTTTACATATAAACCAAAATTTTCAGTAAAATATAATACTGTTCCTGCTGGATATGTATTCAATAACGCAAAAATGATTTCTTATTCTGTATTAGCAAATATGTATATAGATGTGGGTGAGTTTAATAAGTTCAAACCATATATGGTAGTTGGAGCTGGTGTTGCTAAAAATAAAACTAAGAACACTTCATATACTGGAACAACTACAGGTTCATTTGCTGGTTCTTCAAAAACTAACTTTGCATATAGAGCTGGTCTTGGAACACAATATGTTATAAATGAAGAGTTCAACATTGATGTGCGTTACCAATATGAAGATATGGGTAAATTTGAAACTGCTTCGTTCAAAAATACTACATATAATGGCAAATTAAAAGCCAATGAGTTCTTGTTAGGTGTTGCATATAATTTTTAGTTTTAATCTAAAACCGGAGGATTTAGGTGCTTCTGTAAACTAGATCCTTCTTTTTATTTCTCTCTACTCTTCAAATTGCATAATTATCACGAAAGATTATTTTATTAAACTTTTAATCGGGTTCGCTCAATTAATCTATTGATTTTTTCTAAATAATGTTTTACAGGGTTGTATATGGTAATTAATTAATTGCTTTATTATTTAGTCTTTAGGAGGATAAAATGACAATAAAAAAATTAGCCTTAGCTGTATTAGTAGCTACATCAGCATTTGCAGCATCTGCAGATGAAGGTAAAATGGGTTTTGCTCAATTAAATATTGGTACAGCTCTTAGCACAACATCAGGTAACGCAAATATCAAATCAGCTGGTACTAGCTATTTCCCAGGTATTGAGGCCGGTGTAAATGTTAATGAATATTTCCGTGCTGGATTAAGCTTTTCTTACATGCCAAAATTTTCAGTAAAATATAAGAATCTTCCTACTGGAGTTTCTATGCCTAATGCAAAAATGACTACTGCATCTATATTAGCAAATGCTTATATTCATGCTGGTGACTTTAGTGGTTTTAAACCATATATAGTTCTTGGCGCTGGTGTTGCTAAAAATAAAGTTGGTTCTTATACAGCAACAAAAACAAGTGGAAGTACTGTTACGAAAGCTTCAGGTTCGTCTTCAAAAACAGGCTTTGCGTACAGAGCTGGTCTTGGAACGCAATATGCTATAAATGGAGATTTCGATCTTGATGTTCGTTATCAATATGAAGATCTTGGTAAAGCAAAAGTTCTGAACACTAACTTAACAGGATTTGATACTGTAAAAATAAGAGCTAATGAGTTCTTAGTAGGTATTGCATATAAATTCTAATATTAATTAGGATTTTTAATATAAAGGAGGGGCGTAAATTTTACGTCCCTTTTTGTTTTATGAAAGAAATAATACTTGGAAATGACTTTGACGCTATAACTATTCAAGTTAAACAAAGCGTAAAATCTAAAAATATCAGCATCAGAATTTCATCAGGCAATGTTTTTTTAGTTATACCAAATGGTATAAGTCATAAACTAGCATATGATTTTATTATTTCTAAAGAATTATGGATAAGAAATAAGCTCTTAAAATATAGACTTAAAAAAGAAGAGCAAATCAATCATAATATAATTCCTATTTTTGGCGATGAATATGATATCATCCAAAATGATAAAAATATTAGAGATTCAATAATCATTGAAAATAATAAGATTATAATCTCAAGTTCAATGAAAGATTTGAATATTAACTCATTACTCATTTCTAAGCTTAAGAAAATATTTAAACAAGAGCTAGAGAAAGCCGTGTCTCTATATGCCAAAGAAATTAATGTCAGTTACAAGAGTATTTCAATAAAAGATACTAAAACCAGATGGGGTAGCTGTTCTACAAGTGGTAATTTATCATTCTCTTGGCGGTTAATTTTTGCCCCGAAATCAGTATTTGAATATGTAGTCATCCATGAATTATGCCATATAAAAGAGATGAACCATAGTAGGCGTTTTTGGAGAATAGTCGAAAGCATTTGTCCTAATTACAAGCAATCAGTTATGTGGTTAAAGCAAAATGGACAAGTCCTACATAAAATTCTTGAAGTTAGTATGTGACTATTTAATTTTGAATTTGATGGCGCACCCGTAGGGATTCGAACCCCAAACCTCATGATCCGTAGTCATGTACTCTATCCAGTTGAGCTACGGGTGCTTTTTATTTTTATTATGGTACCCCTGGCCAGACTCGAACTGGCATGTTCCAAAGAACAACAGATTTTGAGTCTGCCGCGTCTACCATTCCGCCACAGAGGCAACGTACGAAATTTATAGAAAATAAATGACTTTATGTAAAGAGATCAGAAGTGCTCTCATAATTTTTTAGCGCATTAAGAATTAAGCATTGCAAAACGGTCACACTTCTACCGCTTGTAATTTTACCAGACTAGTAAGTTTCTCAAGGGCCTTTTCTTCAATTTGTCTGATTCTTTCTTTTGATACATTAAAGTGAACACTTAAGTCTTCAAGAGTTAGAGGGGATTCTCTTAATTTACGAGCTTCTATAATATATTGCTCTCTTTCATTTAACTGTTTTAGAGAATTATATAACATAGATTTTCTTTTTCTAGCCTCTTGAGAATTAGCTATTAGATTTTCTTGATTTACTCTTGTCTCAGGAATTATATCAATTAAATATCCACCATCATTATCTTCACCGCCGAGTGGTTCGTCTAAATAACGGTCTTGCTTTAATCTGACATTCATTTCAGCAACATCTTCTTCAGACACATTTAATTCATTTGCAATAAATTTATAATCATCAGAATTAATATCTCTACCTTCAGCGCTAAAAATTCTTCTTTTTAACTTTCCTAAGTTAAAAAATAATTTTTTCTGAGCAGCAGTAGTTCCGATTTTAACTAACGACCATGATTTTAGGATAAATTCTTGAATAGAGGCTCTAATCCACCACATTGCATAAGTAGAAAGTCTAAAACCTTTTTCTGGATTGAATTTCTTTACAGCTTGCATAAGCCCAAGATTTCCTTCGGAAATCAATTCAACCACCGGAAGGCCATAGTTACGGAAACTTAAAGCAATTTTTACTACCAATTTAAGATGGCTTTCAACTAGTTTTTTAGCCGCAAAAACATCTTGTTCATCAAGTAATCTCTTTGCTAATGAGTATTCTTCATCATACTCTAATGATGGAATTTTATTTACAGCATTTATATAGCTTAAAATACCAGTATTACTATCACTTAACGCAGGTAGAAAATTTGACATAATAACAACTCCTGTAATGTTAATTAAGGCAGCTTTTGATCAAGTTGCATGATAACATATTAGCGAATTATTTACAAGCCCTAATAAACAGTGTCTAGTCTAGATCTGCAAGATAGTAATAAAATAATTGGCAAGTTTAACAATGAAGATGTTTGGTTAAAAAAAGGGCCTTATGGATATTATTTCCAGCTTGGAGAAGATTATTACATTAGGCATTAGTTTGTAATTTAGAAAGTACACTAATGCCTTCTGCACATTCTTACTATGACTATCTTTTTATTACTGTTTTTGATAGTTGTTGAGTAGGATTGCAAATACCACTGGGAGCCGTTACAACACACGATGAGATTTTGGTATTGTTTGTTGTTGCGCTATGTCTTTTCTTTTCCTGTCTTTTCTGTTTGTTACTTCTAGTATCTGGATTAGGATTGTTTATAACTGGATACTTCTTCTTTGTTGTATCTACAGTTAGATTACCTTCTATTTCCTCATCTCTTTTTCTTCTTTCTTCAAGTACCCTCTCTATCTCTGGCTCTAGAAGATTTTCAGCATTAATAAAGGGTTAATTCAAAAATTTTCATGAAGCGCACCTAAATAATTTAATAACGGAGTCTAAAAATGATATTTATCTTGTAATATTGCTTATATAGAGGTAAAAAATTTGACTGAATTATAATTTTTAAGATCCAATGCCTCAGAATAAATCTATAGTTATATGGTTAAGCCTATGCATATTATTGTTATATGCTATTATCCTTGTGGGTGGTTATACTAGGCTTACTCATTCAGGATTATCTATCACTGAGTGGAAACCAGTTACAGGAATCATTCCTCCTCTTGATAATTTTCAGTGGCAAAAAGAATTTGAACTATATAAAGCTTCACCAGAATATAAAAAAATAAATTATGGAATTACTTTAGAAGAATTTAAAGGAATCTTTCTAACGGAATATTGGCATAGAATTTTAGGGCGTCTATTAGGCCTCTCATTTCTTTTACCATTACTATATTTTTCAATTAGAAAAAAACTCAAGTTTTATGACCAGAAGTATCTTAGCTCTGTATTAATATTAATAGGAGTACAAGGGTTCATAGGATGGTTTATGGTAAAAAGTGGACTTATAGATAATCCGAACGTAAGCCAATACAGGCTAGCATTACACTTATTTATGGCTTGCATAATTTTAACTCTTCTAGTTTGGTATTTAACTCCTGGAAAACCAACAAAATCTAAATATGCTTATTTTTCCTTTAGCTTATTATTCTTACAGATAATTTCTGGAAGCTTAGTTGCTGGCTTGAAGGCTGGTCTTGTGTATAATAGCTTTCCATTAATGGACGAGCACATAATACCACAAGGCTTGATGCAGCTTCACCCCTGGTATTTGAATTTTTTCGAAAATATTATAAATGTTCAATTTATGCATCGCTTATTAGGTGTTATAAATTTGATTAATATCCTTGCATATTCATATAAAATCTTTAAGCTAGATGAAAAGAGTAAAATCTCTATAATTCTTGGTGGCTTTGTATCCATTCAATTTGCTCTTGGGATATTTACATTAATTTTGCAAGTTCCATTACTTCTTGGTCTTATGCACCAGGCTATGGCTATTCTTGTTTTAACAATCATGGTTATTTCATTAAAAATAAAAGGTAAGTAATAGTATTTATGTACAACCAATATTTTATCAACGCATTAAATCAACTAAAAGAAGAAGGGAGATACAGAGTCTTTAGTAATATAGAAAGATTGACTGGGAGACACCCTATTGTCTATGATAAAAAAAGAGAAAAATATATAACTATCTGGTGTATTAATGATTATTTAGGAATGAGTCAACATCCTAAAGTTATTGCTGCCGCAAATAATGCTAATTCAACCATGGGAGTTGGATCTGGAGGAACTAGAAACATTGGTGGCACTAATCCTTCTATAATTGAATTAGAAACAGAATTAGCTGATTTACATAATAAAGATGCTGCTTTAATTTTTACTTCAGGCTATGTATCTAATGATGCTACAGTATCAACATTAGCCAAGTTATTGCCTAATTGTATAATGTTTTCTGACCAAGAAAATCACGCATCAATAATCGAAGGAATAAGACGAAGCAATGTAGAGAAATTTATATATAAACATTTAGATGTAAATGATTTAGAGGAAAAACTCAGTTCAGTAGACATAAATATACCAAAAGTAATTTTATTTGAATCCGTCTATTCAATGGATGGAAGAATTTCACCAATTAAAGAAATTTGTGATCTAGCAGATAAATATAATGCGCTAACTTATGTTGATGAGGTTCATGCAGTTGGCCTATATGGAAAAAGAGGCGGTGGAATCTGCGAACAACTCGGTATTATGGATAGATTGTCAATAATAGAAGGGACTTTGGCTAAAGGCTTTGGAGTGGTCGGCGGATATATTGCTTCATCCAATCTTATAGTAGATACTATTAGGAGTTATGCTGCTGGATTTATTTTTACTACATCGCTCCCGCCATCACTTGCTGCCGCTGCCACTGAAAGCGTTCGATATTTGAAAAACAGCTCCACCGAGAGAGAATCTCTTCATGAAAATGCAAAAAAGTTGAAAGAAAAACTTAGGAAAGAAAATATCCCCTTCATTGAGAACGATGGTCACATGGTGCCAGTTATGGTAAATGACCCTGTTAAAAGTCGGAAAATCTCAGAAATTTTAATAGAGGATTTTAACATTTTTGTCCAACATATTAATTATCCAACGGTGCCAAAGGGAACAGAGAGACTCCGCGTTACTCCAACTCCATTTCATACAGAAAAAATGATGGATGAATTAGTTTTTGCTCTTAAGCAAGCTTTCACTAGATTGTGATATTACTTTTTTAGGTTTATAGTAAATAAAAATATTATATATAGTTAAACATATTAAGATCGGATATGTAACATTCAAAACCGGCCCTAAAAGCTTCATTAAAGAGCTAAACCCTGAAAGAGAAACAAAATAAGAAATTGTTAAACTAACAATTAAAACAGCTTTATAGTTAAATTTTGGAAAGTATAAGATAATAAAATCTGACCATACAGTGATAGCGGCTATAGCAGTGGTTACACAAGCTAAAAACACCAAAGCTGCAAATATAATGGCAAAATTATGCCCTAAAGCATTTTTCACTATACTTGGTAAAATTAATTCAGGTGCAACATTATATAACAAATTACTGTAAGATAACCCAAGAAATATAAAAAACCCATAAACTACTATTAACAAAGCCGCACTTATAAAGCTAGCCTTAAACCCATTAGATATAACCTCGGATGTTTTCTTGCTCATGCTATGCAAATAAACCATTGCAATAGTTACAAAATAAAGGGCACCTGGTAAATCGTAAGTTAAATAGCCTTGAAGCAAACCATCTATAAAAGCTTGATTATTTTGAAATTCAAAACTTACATCTTGCGCACCATATTGGTAATAAGTTGTGGCTACAATAATAACTAAGAAAGCTAGCATCAATGGTGTAAGATAATTACCAATAATTTTTATAATTCTAGTCTTATTCAAAACTAAGAAATACATTGTTACACAAATAATTAAGTAAAATATCTCTTTATTAAAATCTGGCCAGACACTTGATACACCGCCATATGAAACTATTAGGCTTCTTGGTACCACACCGAATGGCCCTTCAATTAAAATCAGAATCACTTGCATAATTATAGCAAGAGATGGACCTAAAGGAGCAAAAAAACGCTTTAAATCTCCATCCACTAGAACTGAACCTAAAAGTCCAAGTAAAGTAAATAAAACCGCTGTTATACAAAAACCTATAAAAGCTGGCAACCAATGTTCATGCCAAGTTTGCATTAGATGCAAAGGCAAAACCATATTTCCTGCGCCAAAAAACATTGCAAATACAGCAAATCCAGTAGTTAAAATGTTTTTATTCATAAGAGTATTTTATAATAATTTATTTATTGCATAATCGTGCAACATACCATTACTCAAAAGAAGATTGTCGCCATCAGAATGTATTGATCCTCCAGCTTCTTTTATAAGCAAAAGCGCAGCTTCGTTGATTAGATTACCATCCTTCTTTACAAGAATATCAAATCTTGCAGCAGCAAGATAGGCAATTTCTAGTAAATCGCACCCTAGATTAAGGTAATTATCCGCCACAATATAAGCATTATTTATATCATCTTGATTTGATACTCTCATACGGGATTTTGGCACAATAGTTTCGTTATAATTTTCAAACCAGGCGCCTAAACCTCTTGCTCCGTAAAAGCTTTCACGTAATATTGGATTATGAATTATCGCCGCAATTGGTTCATCTAATTTTCTATCAAAAAGGAATCCTGCAATAGCACAAAATGGAATACTATGGCTAAAATTATCTATTCCAGAAATCGGCTCAATTAAAATAAAAAAATCACCATCCTGAGGTTTTTTGTCATTAGAAGTAATCACAGGATAATCTGGTCTCTTTTCAGCAAATGATTTAGTAAGCTTGTATTTTATTCTGTCATAACATTTATTAGTAAAATCTCGCGGCCCTTTTCTAGAGCTTTGTAATTGCACTACTTCACCGAAATCACGTTGCATAAAATAAGATGCTTCATGCACTACATCACATAGCATTTTAAGTTGATGGTTTAAATTAGTGCTCACTATTATTTCGCTCTCTCAATATAAGTTGAATCTGTAGTTCTAACTATGATTTTATCATCAATATTTACAAAAGGAGGAACCATAACGCGAACGCCATTATCCAATATTGCCGGCTTAAATGATGCAGCGGCTGTTTGTCCTTTTACTACAGGCTCCGTTTGCGCAACCATAGCAGTAATTTTTTCTGGAACAGTAATTGTTATTACTTCTTCATTATATAATTCTAGGCTAAGGTTCATACCATCTTGCAAATAAGGCAGTTGGTCGCCTAAGAGCGATTTATTAATTTGAATTTGATCAAAAGTTTCATTATCCATCAATACTAAATTATTGTCTTCAAGATAAAGAAATTGATAGACTTTCTCATCTAAACGCACTTTTTCAACTGATTCAGATGAACTAAATCTTTCATTAAGTTTGGTTCCTGTTTTTATATCTTTCATTTCAATCTGTACATAAGCCCCGCCTTTACCTGGTTGAGTATGCTCAGGATTCTTTACAACAACCCATAAACGATTATTATGTTCAAGAACAGTACCTAATCTTATTGAATTTGCATTTATTTTCATTTTGTAACCATATATAAAATTATTTTTTAAGGAAGATACATTTTAACTTAAGAATAGTCAATAATTAAGCTATTAGATTAACAATATATGGATTTTCTATGACCTACCGCAACAACTAAAATATTTAGTCTATTTTCTTCAATTGAACAAATAAGCCTATAATCACCAACTCTATAACGCCATAAGCCCTTCTTATTACCAACCAAAGGCTTACCAAACCTTCTTGGATCTTCGTCAGTTACTATACGATCTTTTAAATAACTCAAAATAGTAAATTGCACTATTTTATCTAAACGCCGTAATTCCTTAACAGCCCTATCATCCCACTCAACGGTCCACATCTATAGATCTTTATTCTCTAGCAGTTCTTTTAATGACCATTTTTTTGAAGGATTGGTCAATCTTTCTTCAGCCAAATAATAATCTTCCATATCTTGCAAATAATTCATTATTGCCTCTCTAGCATAATATGTTTTAGTACGGCCTGTCTTCTCAGACAGAAAATGTAATCTTTGCTCTATATCTTGAGTTAATCTTATTGCTAACATATAACCTCTATTTACTAATTAACTATAATTGATATACATGTATAGCATTATGAAACAAAAAAGTCAAGTATGACTAAATCACAATCTTCTCATTGTTTTAGTCTTAACATTTGAAGGTCTAATATTTTCATCATTTCTTATTACAAATCCCTTGAGTTCCTTTCCTATTGCTTGCGCTTTCTGAATGGCAATCACTTCCTCCTTGCTACTTAAATCCTTTAAAAGATCGAAACATTCCTGCGCTCTTTGAGTTTTTTCTCCATCTGGCGCTTGATCATAAGCTTGTTTAATATATAGATATACTATCTCTCTTAACTCCACTTCTTCACTGCATAAACTAATATCATCTTCAGATCTGATAACTATTCCAAACTCCACTATAGCATTCAATGGCTCCTTAAAAGCTACTTCATTATCATTACCCATATTTTTTATAAAATCAGCGATATTACTTATTCTAGATCTTTTTTCTTCTTCTGATTCAGCTGAAACTATATATTTATAAATCTTGTTTGTAACTTCTTTATTCATGAACGCTTCATTCAAGTCATATGCTTGCTCAGGACTCATTCCATGATGAAGAATTAGATCAATTTGTTTTTTATTATAAAATCCTTGAACTTGCTCTCTTTCCTCTGCAGACAAATCTTTATAAACAGAGCGCAATTCTTCATACCCTAATCTCTGGTCCATAATCTCATCTATCTCTTTAACATCTCTGCCACTTTCCAAGATATCTAAAGCATTGCTTAAATATTTTCCAGTTTTAAATAAAATAGCAAAATTCCTTCTTTTAGGATTAACTTGCCCCGCTATTTCAACATCTACTGAATAATCTTCTACATAATCATTTAAAGTTTTACCTTTTTTAGTAACTTTAAGAGACTTAGGATCTTTGCCTGCAGAATACTTCAAAAGATCAGTCTGACTTTGCGAATTTTTTAAGAATCTTGGATTTAATTTTGTTCTTTCCTCATCTTCACTCAAGTTTTTACTAGATAAAGATAATGAACCATCTAACTCTGCTTCTGTAAGATTGGACATTGTATTTAGATCTTGTAAACTAAATATAGAACAACTAAATCCATCTTTTTGTGCTAAAGTTCCATATACATATCTTAACTGCTCTGCTTCCGCTCCCTTACTAAGACTAAAAGCATTAGTAAGATTTCTTATATCTCCAGCAGAATCAACATAAAAAACTCTAGCTCTTTTTCCATCTTGTGAATGCACTTGCGCCGCACTACAATGAACTCCTTTTTTTAAAATTAAATCATATTGGAATTCTTTAGCTAAATCCTGCCCCGCAAGATATCTAGCAAAATCGTTAGTCTGGCTATCCACTAATAATATAGGCTCATATGATTTTCCTTTTGCTTTTCGTCTTTCAGATTTAGCTTGTATCACTAATGCTATTTCTGAATCTCTTAATGGCTCGCTTGGTCTATTTAATATTTCTGATTCTTTTAGAGTTATAGGTCTATTGTTTTTTCTAGCATTTTCTATTAAATCAATTTGCTTTTCAATAGACTGCAATCTATCTCTTAAGCCATCGGCCAGTCTTTTGTATTTCTCAGGTGTGTTATCTTGCTCTGGCATATACTTAATAGTCTTTTAACCTTAGCATTATAATCTAAGCAATGTTAAGAAATTATTAATCTTCTATATCTTTCCATGGCATTGCTTATATTTCTGTTCAGAACCACAAGGACAAGATTCATTTCTACCAATTTTACCCCAAGTTAATGGATCTCTAGGATCCCTTTCTTCTTCTGGTACGTAGGATTTTGCAGGCTCCCTAAAAACTGGCTCTGCATTTACTAAAGCCGGATCATCTCTCGTTTCAAACATCCTTTCTTGATGAGGTACTTGGGTTCCAATTAGAACATTATTACCGTTCTCATCTTTAACCATTTGCACTTCTAAATAAGCTAATCTTTTTATAAACATATCCTTTATATTATCCATCATTGATTCAAATAAATGGAAAGATTCTCTCTTATACTCAGTTAAAGGATCTTTTTGTCCATACGCCCTTAAAACAATACTTTGCCTTAGATGGTCTAAAGTATATAAATGATCTTTCCATAATTGATCAATCGTAGATAATAGGCATTGACTAGCTAACATTTGAAACATTTCTTGCGAATAAGTCTCTATCTTATGCGCAAAAAGACTTTTTACCTTATCAGTTAAATATACAAGGATTTGTTCATCATCTATTTTATCATAAGAAGACCATTCTTCAGCTGGAACATGAAGACCAAAAACCCTAAATACCTCTCTTTTAAATCCTTCTATATCCCATTCTTCTGGATAAGTGCGAGCTGGGATGTAATTTGCAGTAATATTAGCTACAGTTTCTAGATACATAGCTTCAATTTCTTCTGAAAGATCAATAGATTCTAGAACTTCTTTTCTTTGTTCATAAATTATCTTTCTTTGCTCACTCACAACATCATCATATTTTAAAAGATTTTTACGAATCTCATAGTTTCTAGCTTCAACTTTTTGCTGAGCTTTTTCTAAAGCTCTACTAATCATTGGATGAAATATTGCTTCACCTTCCTTCATACCTAATTTTTCTAATACATAAGACATCTTGTCTGAAGCAAAAATCCTCATTAAATCATCTTCTAAAGATAAGTAAAACTGGGTATGGCCCGGATCTCCCTGTCTACCGGAGCGCCCTCTGAGCTGGTTATCAATTCTTCTACTTTCATGACGTTCGGTACCAAGAACGAATAATCCCCCCGCTTTAATTACGATGTCTTTTTCATTCTCAACTTGTTCATTTATTTTAGCAATGTCTTCTTCTTTTGCTTCAGGAGTTAAATTTTTTGGCAATTTCTCAATTAAACTTTCAGAATTACCACCAAGTTTAATATCCGTTCCGCGCCCAGCCATGTTTGTAGCTATTGTTACAGCTCCAGCTCTTCCTGCCTGAGCAATAATCATAGCCTCCTTATCGTGATGTTTAGCGTTCAATACATGATGAGGAATTTTCTTTTTCTTCAAGATTGAAGAAATTATTTCAGATTTTTCAATACTTACAGTTCCCACAAGAACCGGTTGCTTCTTATTATGGCATTCTATTATTTGCTCAACTATTGCGTCATGCTTCTCTCTTGTGGTTCTGTAAATAACGTCATCTGCATCTATTCTGGTTACTTTTTTATTAGCAGGAAGCTCAAGTACTTCTAGTTTATAGATATCATAAAATTCTGTAGCTTCAGTCATAGCAGTGCCGGCCATTCCTGCAAGCTTTGGAAAAAGCCTAAAATAATTTTGGAAAGTAATTGATGCTAATGTTTGATTTTCATTTTGAACCTTGAGGCCTTCCTTGGCCTCCAAGGCTTGATGTAGCCCTTCAGAATATCTTCTTCCTTCCAATGCTCTTCCTGTGAATTCATCAACTATCAGAATTTGACTGTTAGCAACCATATAATCTACATCTTTTGTAAATAATTTATGAGCTTTTAAAGCTTGATTTACGTGATGTACCAGAGGCATATTATGCAAATCATAAAAGTTCCCTTCTTCTTCAATAAGCTTGAAATCCTTTAAATGCTTCTCAACATTAGTCATTCCTTCTTCGGTGAGGGTGATCTGTCTTGATTTTTCATCGATCTCAAAATCTATAGCCTTAAGCTTTGGAATTAATTTATTAATAGTATGATATAGATCTGAATTATCTTCCGTAGGACCTGAAATAATTAAAGGTGTTCTAGCTTCATCGATAAGCACAGAATCAACTTCATCAACAATAGCAAAATTAAATTTTCTTTGAACTAAGTGATCTTTATTATGCTTCATGTTATCGCGTAAATAATCAAAACCAAATTCATTATTTGTACCATAAGTAATATCACAATTATACGCAGCCTTCCTTTCCTCATCATTTAACCCATGTACAATACATCCAATAGAAAGACCAAGGAAGCGATATATCTCTCCCATCCATTCAGCATCACGCTTAGCTAAATAATCATTTACAGTAACTAAATGAACTCCTTTTTCCTCTAAGGCATTTAAATAAATAGCTAAAGTTGCAACTAAGGTTTTTCCTTCGCCAGTACGCATTTCAGCAATCATACCACGATGCAGTGCTATACCACCCATGATTTGCACATCAAAGTGACGCATATTCATCACCCTTTTTGAAGCTTCACGCACTGTTGCAAAGGCTTCTGGGAGAATATTATCTAAAGAAAATCCTTCTTTGAGTTTATGTTTTAGTTTTGCAGTCTGCGCCCGCAATTCACTATCAGACATTGCAAGTATAGAATCTTCAAAAGCATTAACTTGAGCAACTATCTTAGATAAAGCCTTTATAGCTCTATCATTTACAGATCCAAACAACAGCTTCCCTAAACTTTTTAACATAATCTCACCACTTAAACATTGAATAACAAAAAATAAAAAATACTAAACTCTTTAGTAAAATACAAAATAAATATCTATATTTGAAGTAAATTCTTGACCTAAGCTTTTATTAGGCATAACTTTTATATACCTATCACACTTCAAGATTTGGTACGTCACTTCGTCGCTCATGTAACTAGTTGTACACATCGCTCCTAGCTCCTGCCAACTTTTGAAGTGTGATAGGTATACATAATTTTAGTAAATGGAGCTTTGTGTTTATGAAAAGATTTTTAGTAATTATTACTTCTCTTATTTTTTCATTATCTGCTATCGCTAATCAAAAAGAGATTGTTATTGCAGCTGACCCTTGGTGCCCATGGAATTGTGATAGTCAAGATAAACCAGGAATTGCTGTCGACTTAGTAAAAATTATTTTTGAACCATATGGTTACAAAATTAAATACGAGATCATGCCGTGGGAACGAGCTATTAAGCTCGTAGCACAAGGTGAAATCACCGCTATTATTGGAGCCAGCCCTAATGATGCAGATACAAAAAACTTTATTTACCCTACAACTTACCTGAATTATTCTAATAATGTTTATACAATTAGAAGTGATTCTAATTTCGTACTTACTGATGGAAAATCTCTTCAAAAAAAAATGATAGGTGTAGTTGCAGGTTATCATTTCCAATCTATGTTGGGATCATATATTGATATACATTATAATGACAAAAAAATTATTGATCTAGCTTATGGAAAAAATGCTCCACAGCAAAATATTGAGAAGCTTATAAACAACAAAATAGACATATATGTGGATGATGCTTACGTTATACAATATAACGCCTATCTTTTAGATGTTACTCAAAAAATTAGGGTAGGTGGGTCATTGAATGAAGATACAGGGAGTTATATAGGGTTTTCACCTACTTTCGCAGAATCTAAAAAACTTGCAAATATTTATGACAAAGAATTCGCAAAAATAAAAAAGAATGGGTTATACAAAAAAATTCTAAGTAAATACGGAATTTACGAATTTCGTGATTGATTAATCTCAGGCTTTATCTATTATTAACTTTAAAAATTATTATATATTACTATGTTTAAAAAAATCATTTCATTATCCGCAATTATTCTAATATCTACTTTTTGTTTTGCAAAAGAAGAGAATTCACCTGCTGATAAAATTGTAGCAAAAGTTGATGGTAGAGATATTTATGAATCAGAAGTAAAAGCAAAAGTAACTGCATATGCTACTTTGAACGCTATAGGCGATGAAAATGGCTTCAATTACGATACTTTAACTAAAGAGATGAAGGATGAAATTATAAAAAATATGATTCTTGGTGATCTTATTTTAAAACAAGCTAAACAGGCAAAAATAACTGATACTACAGAATATAAGCAAGCCTTACAGTTTTCAGAGAATCAATTAATGCAAAAGCTTTTTCTAGATCAACTAATAAGAAATAATGTAACTGAAGCAAAGCTGCAAGAAAAATACAAACAAATGGCAGCTGAGCAATCAGAAAAGGATGAATATAAAGTAAGGCATATCCTTGTAAAAACAGAGAAAGAAGCTTTAGATATTGAAAAGAAGCTTAAAAAAGGCGAGGATTTCACTGCTTTAGCTAAACAATATTCAATAGATGGAACTAAAGAGGATGGTGGAAACCTAGATTATTTTTCAAGTGGACAAATGGTTTTAGCATTCGAAGAAGCGACAGCTAAACTAAAAATCGGACAAATTTCTGCACCTGTAAAAACCGATTTTGGATATCATATAATTAAGCTTGAAGGAAAAAGAAAAATGAAACCAGAGAATTTCGAGCAACTTCGTCCAAAACTTTTTGAAGCTATGGCTGGTCAATTTATGCAAGAATATATATCTCAATTAAAAGCAGAAAATAAAGTAGAAATATTTTAATATGACAGAGAAAATTAAATTATATCAGAACGATCTCTCAAATGATTTGAATTTAGAAGGAGATATCGCCATTGATACGGAAACTATGGGGCTAAATAACCTCCGCGATCGTCTGTGTTTAGTACAAATATCAGATAGTAAAGGAACTATTTGCCTTATTCAAATTGATAAAAACATCAATAAAGCTCCTAATCTTGAAAGATTACTCACCAATCCTGATATTCAAAAAATCTTTCATTTTGCTAGATTTGATGTGGCAGTTATTAATCATTATTTGGGTATTGAAATAAATAATATATTTTGTACTAAAATAGCTTCTAAACTCACAAGAACCTACACGGACATGCATGGGCTTAAAGAATTATGTCGAGATTTGTTGGGCGTTCAAATATCTAAACAGCAACAATCTTCAGACTGGGGCAGTAAAGAATTAACTAAAGAACAAAAGCTTTATGCAGCTTCTGATGTTATTCATTTACATAAATTAAGAGATAAACTAAACGAGCTTTTATTGAGAGAAAATCGCTTAGAATTAGCTCAATCCTGTTTCAATTTTATCCCTAAAAGAGCCAAACTAGATCTTGCTGGTTGGGGTGAAGTTGATATATTTGCTCATTAGAGCTAGACTCGCTCAAATAATCTTTCAATATCTTTTAGATTAAGTTTTATATAAGTTGGGCGTCCGTGATTGCATTGTCCTGTATGTTCCGTAGATTCCATCTCTCTTAGTAAATCATTCATTTCCTTAATTGATAAATTTCTGCCAGCTCTGATGCTATGATGACATGCAAAAGTAGCTAAGAAATGCTTTATTTTTTTCTCTAGACTTATTTGCCCCATATGTTCATCTATATCTGCTACTATATCTAAAATTAATTTTCTAACATCAGCACATTTAAGCAAAGCTGGTAATTCGGTTACTGAAATAGCTCCATTTCCAAAAGCTTCTATATAAAGACCGAATTTTGCTAGTTCCTCTTTTTCTGAAAGCAGTCTTTCAATTATATGCTCTGATAATTCAATAATTTCAGGAATGAATAATCTTTGCGTTTGTATTTGTTGATTTATGATTTGCTTTTTTAAGCGCTCATAAAAAATTCTTTCATGTGCGGCATGTTGATCTATAAGAATCATTCCATCTTCAGTTTGAGATAATATGTAAGTATTATGTATTTGACCGCAAGCAGATCCTAAAGGAAAATCCACTTGTTTGTGATCAAAATCTTCTGGCACAGCTTTAACCATTGGCGTTGTGGGTGCAAATATAGTTTCTGTAATCTTATTTGTGAATGCTGATGGCCTAATATATGTAGGACTTGATGATTCTTTAAAGACCTTGTCATCCGTCATTCTGAACTTTAGTGAAGAATCCATGTTATAGTTATCTCTAGATCCTTCGGTAAAAGCCTCAGGATGACGAGTCTCTGGAATAAATGCGTCTATTGCAGCAAAGGATAAATGATCAGAAGCTTTACTTCCAATCTCTCTAATTCCTTGTTTAATAGCAGAAATTACAAGATTCTTTATTAGATTACTATCTTTGAAACGCACTTCATATTTAGAAGGATGCACATTAACATCAACGAGAGCAGAATCCAACTCTAGAAATAAATATACTATAGGATATCTTCCTTGTGGTATAAAATCTTGATAGGCTATTTTTACGGCTACAGAAAGTAATTTATCTCTAATAGGCCTTTTATTTATAAAGAAATATTGTTCATTACTGGTGCCAGTATTATAAGTAGGAGTGCTTATGAAGCCAAAAATTCTACATTCGGGATATTCTTGTTCAATGAAGGTGAAATTTTCTTTAAAACCCTTTCCTGCTATATCACTTATACGATTATATAAAGCATCTTCACTTAAATAAGCTCTGTAATCAAATATTTCCTTATTATTATTGGTTAATGAAAATGATACATTAGGGTTAGCCATTGTTATTTTATTTAAAGTTTCGATAATATAATGAGTCTCTGTTTTTTCAGTCTTTAAAAATTTTAAACGAGCGGGTGTTGCAAAAAATAAATCCCTCACCTCTATTTTCGTTCCTTTAGTAAGAGAAGCAGGGGAGATTTGTTCTTTTTCACCACCAATAATATTTATGCTCCAGGCAAAATCATCATTTGAATTTTGATGTTTTGAAGTGATAGCCATTCTGCTAACTGAGGCAATGGAAGGTAAGGCTTCGCCTCTGAACCCAAAAAAATCAATTTGATTAATATCTTCATCTGCAAGTTTAGAAGTAGCATGTCTTTCTATTGATAATTCTAAATCTTCCTTATTCATGCCAATACCATCATCTATAATAGTAATTAGATTTCTACCAGCATTCTCAATAATTATATCAACCCTAGAAGCTCCGGCATCTAAAGAATTTTCAACAAGCTCTTTTATGGCAGATGCTGGGCGCTCCACAACTTCTCCAGCTGCTATACGATTTATTGTGGTGTTAGAAAGGATTTTAATAGTCATAATTAGTATTTTTCGCTATTATTTACTAACTTGATCTTAACTTATATGAAATTTTAAGCAAATGAAAAAAATCATTCAAAATGCAACTGGAATTGCAGTAGACTCAAGATTAGTTAAGCCTGGATATATCTTTGTTGCAATTAAAGGCATAATCCAGGATGGGCATAAATATATTGATCAAGCCATTGGTAATGGAGCTAGTGTAATTATTTACCAGGACGACGGATTCAGTCATGTTGAGCGAACATACAGAAAATTTATTAAAGTTAAGGATACTAGAGCTGCTTTAAGTGAAATTGCATCTATGTTTTATTTAAATCAACCTAAATTTATTCTTGGAATTACCGGTACAAGTGGTAAAAGTTCAATAGTGCATTTTGTAAGAGAAATTATAAGGCTTTTAAAAAAGCCAGCGGTATCTATTGGAACATTAGGGGTCTTAGGAGATTTTGAGAGGCATCTAGATTTAACAACTCCAGCTACTATAGATCTTCATGAAATACTTAATGATATTTATAAAAAAAATATCGATTATGTAGGATTAGAATGTTCTAGCCATGGAATTGATCAGCATCGTCTGGATAATATAAAATTTTTTGCTTGTGGTTTTAGTAATTTAAGTAGAGATCATCTAGATTACCATAAGGATCTAGAAGAATATTTCGCTGTAAAAACTCAATTATTTAAAATTATGAAAGATGGATGCGCTGTATTAAATACCGATATTCCGCAATTTGATAAATTATATAAATTATGTAAAAGCCAAGGTCATAAAATTATTACTTATGGAAAGAAAGAAGCTGATATTAAAATAAAATCAATTAGAAAAAATAGTTTTAGACAGATTGTTACATGGGAGATAAAAACTAATATATATAATTCTGAGGTTGATTTAATTGGTGAATTTCAGGTTTATAATTTAGCTTGCGCTATTGGTTTAATAATGAGCACTGGGATTAACTTAAGTGATATTATGGAAGTTTTATCCCAAGTTGTTTCAGTTCCTGGAAGAATGGAGTTAGTAACTAAGTTTAATGATGCTGGGATTTATATTGACTACGCTCATAAACCAGAAGCTCTAGAGTATGCGTTAACTACTTTAAAAGCTAGTACTAAAAATGATTTATGGGTAATATTTGGTTGCGGTGGAGAAAGAGATCATGGAAAAAGACCCATCATGGGAAAAATTGCTTCTAATTATGCTGATCATGTAATTATTACAGATGACAATCCAAGAAGTGAAGATCCAAAAGAAATACGTCAATCTATTCTAAAAGCTTGTACAAATAATGCAAAAGAAATTGTTGATAGAGAAGGGGCCATTAAACATGCGATATCACGTCTAAAACCAGGTGATAATTTATTAATAGCAGGGAAGGGGCATGAAACTTATCAATTAATTGGCACGAAGAAAAATACTTTTTCTGATAAAGAAAAAGTTCTTGCAATCAGTAATTTATATTTATAGCAGCTTTATTAATCCTTCTTTCCATGGTAAAACGGTTACATTATCAATGTTTTTTGGATATGGATCTTTTGATAAGCATATGGCTTCGCATCTACCAAACTCCTTTGATAATTTAATAAATGATGAAATAGATTCTCTTGTTACATTGTCGGTGCTTTTTATTTCAATGAACAATATTGGTTTACCAGGTCGTTCAATAATGAGATCTATTTCAGCATCATCCTTGGTTCTTAAATAGCTAAATCTATAGTCTTTATTATAATATGAAGAAAGCTTGATGCATTCTAGTATAATGAAATGTTCAAATGCTTCTCCATATATAGATGTTCTAGGAAGCACAGGTATTGTTAACATTCTTGCTAAAGATCTAGCTACTCCAGAATCAAAAAAATAAAATTTTGGTTTTATGCTTAAACGTTTTCTAAATGAGTTTTGAAAACCATCCAAAAAGAAGCCAATTAATGTGTCCTCAAGTATTGCATAGTATCTTTTTATAGTTTTATCATCAACTCCTACATCTTGAGCTATCTTATGAAAATTTATAATCATACCATTCATTTGAGCAGCAACCTCAAGAAATTTTCTAAATGGATCTAAATCCTTTATAAAATGTTCTGCCCATATCTCTTCCCTTAGATAAGTATGAGAATAAGAATCTAAAAACCTTTTCTTATCTTCGTTGGTTTTTAAGGCTTTAATTTTAGGTAATGTACCCCATGCTAGAGCATTGTCTAAATCAAACTGTTCGCCTAACTCTATAAAACTAAAAGGAAAAAGGTTATAAACAAAAGCTCTTCCAGCCAATAGATTAGCTCCTCCATATTTCAATTTACGTGCACTAGAGCCTGACATTACATAGTATTTATCTGTTGTTTCAATTAACTGATGCACAATATCAAGGAGTTTTGGTACTTTCTGAATTTCATCTATCACTATATACCTAGTGTTTTCTGGTAATGCTTTTACAATCCTAACTAATTCTACTGGATCTCTAGCAAATCTGTTTTCAAGGTTGGGATCAAGTAAATTGAACATTATACAATTATCTTTATTATAATAACTATTTAGTAATGTGCTTTTTCCAGTATTTCTTGGTCCAAAAAGAAAATAACTTTGAGCCTCTGGTAGTTTCAATAACCTTGGAATCATTTGGATCAAACTCCTTAAATGCACGCCAAATATGGACAATGGTCTAATAATACGGCGTATTTAGAATTAAAGCAAGTAATTTAAAAAGATTATTTCCAGGTTTTTATTCTATCCATAATGTATCTTTTTATTCTAAATAGATACATATTAATTACAGAAGATACTGAAATTATATCTTCGGCTGGAACCAGAGTTGCTGATATTTGTTTGTTTTCTTGAATTTTTGCGAAATTCTTTAGTAAAATTACAATTTGTTTGTCTATATCATCAGGCATTAAATTATTGGCAACAAATTCATGTGCATTTAAGGCAATTTTATGCACTTCATCATCATGGCTTTTCATCCAATTAATTTGCTCAAAAATATCTGTTAAATCATGTTTTAGCGGTACATAATTCACGTAAGGCTTAAGGGCGGTATAATACCATTGGATTTTTTGGCTTTCTTGTTTTACAAGTACTGAGTTTGAATACATTATCCAAGGAATTCTTGTTCCAGTCGCTGCATTGCCATCTAAAGATAATAAATATTTATATTTTAAGTGATTTTCTTCACTAACTTTAATCTTATCTTTACCAAATAGACTCTTAAAGAATTTCATCAAGTCTTCACCAGTTACTTGCGGTGAATAATAAGTGAATTCAGAATCAATTAAATTGGGATATAACTTAGATAACACAGAAGCGGTTAATCTTGGTAGTTTATTGAAATTTGCTATAGTATAATCATGAAAATCCCCTGTTGTCATTCCTCTCCAAAAAATCTTTTCTATTTTTTGCTCCCAAGGATGTTGAGTGTTAGCTTTTTTAATCCTGTTTAAAATATTTCTCCATTTAGATTCCCAGTTTTCTTTAATAAAAAATGCATCAGGAAAAAGTAATTTATCAGTTTCATAGATAGAAGTCTTATCTTGAAACATCATAAAAGCTGGGATGTTCATCGTTTCCTTTCCTAATTCCTCGCTCATTGGAATCTCTTCTCTTAGATAGATAATAAAATCTACATCTGGTATTTTATATTTTTTAGAAAGATCTTGGAAATACTGTAAAAGCGTTGGAAAATAATAATGAGCTATATAATAACTATCAGCATAAACTTTCTGGTTAACTATTTGGAACCTAGACATCATATAAGTTTCTCTAAGCTTTGTGTTTTCCCAGAGATTATCTAACTGTTTCTGATTAACTGTTTTTCCATTGAATTGATTGTTAAGAAAATTTACTAATTCTTTTCTCTCCAACGAAGGATTTTGCTTAATATATTTCTCTGCATCAATAGTTATTAACTCGCTAGCAAATGCAACATTGAAAAATAAAATTATTATTGAGATTATTCTAAGCATCTAGATATTTCTATTTTTAATAGAGATAGAATATAGAATAGACAGCTTAAAAACAAGGTTAATTTAAAAATCAGATATTATATCAAATAATCCATTAGAATTATGTATAGATTCAAGTGGCGGGAAAGTAACAGTTGTGCAATCAAAAGCTATTACAGTGTTATTAGATATAGAATCTTCTAGATAATAAATCCCTTCTACAGACATATAATGATTTCCAGTAAAGTATAATATAATAGTGTCTATAGAATTTTTATTTGGTGAAATAGTTGTAATGGTTCCATCGGCTAGGTGGATTTCAATATTCAACTCAAGTTCATTTGCTGCTGCTTGTATTATTACATTATCAGCCCATGTTCCAACTTCCAAATTATCCGCAATAAATTTATCTATTCCTTCTGGAATAAAGTCTTTATACAGTTCTTGATTATTTTCTATTTGTTTAATTATAAACTCCCTCATTTCTTCATGAGTAAAAGCGATCCCATGTTTTTCAATTTGCTTAGCAAGGGCGCTATAAAAGCAATTACCATCTCCTTCTACATCTCGCAAAATTAATTTTTTGTATTTCATTTTGTTTGTATTTTTCTATAAAAAAATATTTATAGCATTAATTATTAATTTTGCAAGGTTAATATTATTAAAAAAAATTAACTATATTGAAAAATATATATTGACAGAATAGTTAACTCATTATAGATTTAGCAGTATATTAATTTTTATTAACCTTTTACAAAGAAAATATTTATGCCTTATAATTTTGACTCAAATCCAATACAAATAACACCAGAGCTTTTAATGATTTTATATGCTCTTATTAGATACAATGATTATTCATTGGGATATATTTCTAAAAGTGAAGATCTTCCTTATCATAAAGATCAAACTCCACAAGTTATTGATACAGACTCTGAAGAAGATGAAGATTTTGTTATACATGGAGCTAACCCATTGGCTGGAGAAGAAATTGATCCAAACACCGATCATATAGATCTATTAGCTGTAGAAGGTAACATTAATGATATATCGATAATAGAATCTGTTGATGATGAAGATAGTGATGATGAAGATAGTGATGATGAAGATTTATCTAATATATTAGGAGATGTAAGCTTTGATGAAGATGATCAAGAAAATACTGCAGAAGCGTTTCCTATAAATCTTGCAGATCATTGGTTTTTCCAAACTCCTGGCGCGCCAGCAGAAGAAATAGCTCATCTTCAAGCTATGAATCAACAAAATTTTGATAATAATATAAATGATAATCACATACCTGATCATCTTGCATATGGACATAATAATATTATTGAGTTTAGTGGTGATGATAATAATGATAGTGATTTAAGTATTCTTTCTCAATAACACTAAATTTTTAGGTTTTTAGTCCATAGTATTTATGGGGGTACTGTGGACTATCTAGTATTATTTGTATTCTTTTTATTTCCATAAATCAAATTAGGAATAAAAGATTGCACAGTAGAATCTACATCTCTTATGTTTTGACCAATTGCCTTTTGTTTTTCTCTTAATTTATTTCTTGTTTCAGAATTAAAAGCATCTTTGATATTTCCGCTTAAAAAATTCTTCATTCTATTTGCACGGTCAGCTCTTATTTGCGCGCCTAATTCAGCTTGCGCATCTTCGAAGGCTATTTTTACTCTTTTAAAATCATCAGGTGATAAATTATCTTTAGCTGTTTCTAGTGCTGTTTTCCCATCTTTTCCTTTTAGTTCAGGATCTGCACCATTAGCAATTAAAGCCCTAACCCCGTCATAATGCCCTGCCTTAGCTGCATACATCAAAGCTGTCATTCCATCTTTTTTATTAACTTGATTGAGGTCTGCTCCATTTTGGACTAATGTATTTATAACTTCTGTAGTTGTCTCATTACCACCGGTTACAACTCCCATGTCAGCAGCATACATCAAAGCTGTTTTTCCATCTTTTTCATTAACTTCATTAACTTGACCTTTTAATTTGCCTATGATTTCTAAGTTGTTTTCTAAATTTAAATTATTATGTTCTGTATCATTCATTGTAGTTATTAAATACATTAATGCATTTTGTCCTTTGCGCTCTTTGCTTTCACTAACCTTGTCTTTCAATCCAGTTGGATTAATTGCTTCTATTAGTGTGTTATTATTGTTAGATTCAAGAGCTTTTTTAAACATACCCCAATCATTATCAAGTTGGTTTGCTGCTTGGTTTGTTGCATTAGTAATGGTTTTTGCTGCTTTATTAATAAATCTCATGATTTTTCCTCAATTAATTGTTATTCTTCATCCGTAACATCCTTATTAGGATTATATGGTTCTTGTGTTGGGACGTCTGTTTGTTTAAGAAGTCTTTTAGTGAAGAATCTGTCTTTATAATAGAAAATCTTTTTAGATTTTATTGGTGGCTTAGATTCGATTAAGACAATTTGCTCATCTCTAGGCAAGCCAATAACTTCTTGTGGTAATAATAATGCTCTTTGAACTTCGGATACGCTAACAGAGCGAGATCCGGAACTAAAGAATTGTGGTTTACTGATTGATTCTTGAGTAACAGTTTTATTACCACAAAGCTGAGAAATTAGATTTGCAGTATCAACATTGTTTGCTGCAAAAGTTATACGATATGTAGAGTTTGAAAGGAAGGAGTTCATTCCTGATTCTTCATAAGTCCCTTTTAGCTGCTGAGTATCTTGAACAATTAAGAATAAACGAACTCTATATCCACGGAAATAAGCAATACCAGTTAAGAAAGTATCCATTTTCCCAAGCGTTGGAAACTCATCAAGCATAAATAAAACACCATATGGTTCGTCTTTTCCTGGCATTTTTTTGCTTAAAAATGCTGCCGCCTGTTGATAGAAAATTTGCATTAATGGTTGTAAGCGTTTTACGTTATCAGGAGTTAAGCCAACATAAACAGTAACTTTTTCTTTCTTGAACATCTGTATATTAAAATCACTTGTAGCTGTTGCGGTATCAATTAGTGGGTTAGCCCAAAGCTCTACACCGGAGTTAAGAGTTGATAATACGCTTCCACGTTCTTTATCAGGTTTTTGTAAGAAAGCCGCTAAGTTCATATATCCTACTGGATGCATTTGTTTTCCAAGCGTATCCATAGCTACTGCTAAATTATATACTACGTCATCACTTCTTAAAGTTCTAACCACTTCACCAAATGACTTGCTTTTACTTGGATCAGCTAATAAATAAAGCACCACGCCCAGGAATAAGCTTCGAGCTTCATTTTCCCAGAACTCTTGCTTAGGAAGGATTAAACTAGCAAGTTTCTGCACGTCATCAACCATTTGTCCTGGCTTATGGCTTACCCAATCAATAGGGTTGTAGCAATGTGTGATACCGTCTGGGTCTGCTGGAGCCCAAACATAGCATTTTTGTCCTATTGAAGCTCTCCATCCACTGGTTTTTTCAAAGTTTTCAAGTTTAATATCATGCACAATGCATGAATCTTGCCAGAATAATAGGTTAGGTATTACAAAACCAACCCCTTTACCAGACCCAGTAGGGGCGAATAATAATGCATGTTGAAAGCCCCCAGCAACGAAATATCCTCCTGAATCTACTCCAAGAAGCATTCCTTCTTTTTCACGAAGACCTGACTCTTCAATATCGCTTTGACTTGCCCATCTGGCATCTCCATGAACTTTTTCTTTTGGCTTAACCATTTTTGCGTCAACAATAGTTGACCATTTTTTGATGGTTAGAAAAATCATTATAAAATAGGTTATGGCTAGAGCGCCAATATATTTAGCAACAAGATATGTTACTGGATAATTAGCTATAGTATAAGTTTGATTCCATTTTATTAGCTCCCATTCTTGGAATATCCATTTTCCTATTGTATAATAAGTTACAGAAACGTTCCAAGGATTGGTGGGGTCCATGTTAGGAATAGAGGCTACTGTGAATATAGCGCCGCTTATATAAAAACATAAAACATAAGCTAAACCTAAGAAGAAAGTTTTTGCGATAAAATTTAAAATACTATACATAACGTTCATATTGTCTGCTCAAATTAGTGAATATCATTTTGCTTCATATATTTATTTATTAAATCAATGCTTATGTTTTGTTTAGATGCAATTGCATAATCCATTGGAGTTAAGCCACGATCATCAGTTAAAGTAAAATCTGCTCCTGTTGAGAGCAAAAGCTTTAAAAGAGCTGAATTGCCAAGAATAGCGGCATAGTGCAAAGCAGTTCTATCACGATGATTTGCTGCGTTGACATATGCTCCCTTAGCTAAAAGTGACCTAGCTACATTCAAGCTATTAGACTGAACCGCTTTCATTAAAATAGTATCCCCATCAATATTTTGTGCATTTAAATATTTATATTTTACAAATACAGCATTAAGCGCATTAATATTATTTTCTTCTGCGGCTTTAAAAGCTAAAGATAAATAATAAGATTTAAAATATACAGGTGGAAGATGTGCATTAGAATTAGATGGGGGTCTATCATATAATTTTTTAGGTGGATTTTGTATTTGATAATTCAATTTCAACAATTCACTTACAAATAAAGCATCTTCAGTTTTTTGTTTATTTAAGTTTGTTTTATATAGTTTTTCTGACTTTTCTTCATTTTTTACATAATCTTTCATCGCTTGCACTTCTGCTTGAGCTTGTTGTGCACTAGCTTGAGTACTTAAAGGGGGTATTGTGATAGCTGTAGGAGCGGCAACGGGCTGCGTTTTCGGAATATTCACCTGTTGAGGTGCTTCCGCATTAACAGTTTGATTTAATGATATAATTCCAATTAATAGTAGAAAAAATGAAGAAATTTTTTTAATCATCCTTTCTTGTTCTCCAAGTAATTTGCTTTTTTATTTCCTTTCTAACAATTTCTTCCACAAGGGAAGGTAAATTATTATTAACCCAGTCTTTCAAAAGCGGTTTTAAAATTTCAGCAGCGATTTCTTCTGTGGTTGCTTTTTTGCTGAGATTATTTAAGCCAACCATAGGCTCTTCAACCTTTTTAATTAGCTTTTTTATAGTCTCTATTGATCTAGCAGCATCCTCAGCAGAAGAACCATTTTCTTCTGTTTTGTTAACTAAAGGATGGGGTATTTGAGTTAATATTTCGTTAATGGCTAAAAGATTTTCTGTATCTTGAGTCTTGTGTCTTTCATTTAAGAAAGCATCCTCATCTTCTTCATCTACCAGATCATCTTCTGTAAGTTCGAGTATCTCATCAAACTCAGCTCTCTGTGGGGCATCCATAAGATCTTTAATAGTTCTTAAAGTAGATTGAAGTGAATTATTCTGGCTTGCGTAACTCATGTTATAACCCAATTAGCTTCATCTTAATCTTATTATAATTCTTAGTTACACTGTATATCTTTGTGGGCAACGCAAGGTCTTTTGCATTAAGCCTTCCCATGATAGATATAATATTATATTTACTTAACTCTAATTCTTGTTCAGCATTGATTAATGATAATTGATAATGATAGAGATTTTCTTGAGCTGTAATAAGATTTGAAAGAGTATTTACACCTTCTCTATATTCTTCTTGGGTTCCATCCACGGCAATTTGAGCGGCATTCACTGCTTCATTGGCAGTTTTTACTGATTCTTGATTAACTATATAAGCAGACCAAGCTTGTGTTGTGTTTTGTGTAACTGTAGCTTTTGCATTTTTAACATAATATTTTAAACTAGCTGCTTGTGCATTAGCCTTTCTAATTCCAGAATATTCCATACCACCTTGATATATTGGAACATTAACGCTTACATATACAGTTTTTGAATTAGATGTTGGTGGGTTTGTTGTGGTTGATAGTCCTGTTGTTTTAGCCCAGCTTCTGTCAAGGGTTCCACCTATATTTACGGTAGGTAGCATAATAGCGGCATTTGATAAAACAGCAATATCTGCCGATTTTTGTTGATATAATACATTCAAAAGATCAGGGTTATCCTTTAATGATTTTTGTAGAAACTCAAGTTGGTTTGCGGGTAATGAACTTAAGAATTTATCTTCAGTTAAGTTATCGGCTGGAATTCCAACAACTTTATTATAAGTTGCTAAAGCCGTGTCATATTCTCCTGTAGCTTTTGCAAGTAAGGTTTGGGCATTGGATTTTGAAGCTTTTGCAGTGGCTAAGTCAGATCGTTTTTTAATACCGGCTTCAACCTCTTGAACAACGGATTCATATTTTTGTTCATAGAATTTTACGTTTTGTTTATTTACTTCTATAACTTCTTTAGTTTGTATCACGCTGAGATAAGCTTGAATGGTTTGTACGAATATTTTTTGCTCAGTACTTAATAATTGGGCTCTCCCTGACTCAATATTATACTTCGCTATTTGAATAGCCATAAGGCTTTGCCCTCCTTTAAAAATATTCTGTTGAATATTAAGAGAAGATTGTTTTGATTTGCTATGTGTCCAAGGAGCGGTTTTGGTGGTTTGAGTTACATATTTAGTTGTGTTGCCTTCTTGTTGCGCAGTTGTTGATGATGCAGTGTCAGTTTTTGAGTATCTTTTTATGGCTTCATAACCAATTTGAGGTAAAAAACCTGCAATAGCTTCAAAAATTTGTTCATCTTGCATTTTTAACTGTTCTCTGGCAGCTATTAATTCTGGATTATTCTGATACGCACTAACCAAAGACTCAGAAAGAGTGGTTGAAAATGCAGTATTAGAGATTAATAATGATAATAGATAGAGAATTTTTAGTTTTTTCATTGCCTTGAGTATTTAACTTTATTTTACGTGCCATTTTGCTACAAATAATTCTATATATCAATAAAAATATTATCCATATCTTCCAGTGATATAATCTTGAGTTTGTTTCGATTGTGGGTTGGTAAAGATTTGTTCGGTTTTTCCGTACTCTTCTATTCTTCCAAGGTGAAAGAAAGCAGTATATTCAGAAATTCTTGCTGCCTGTTGCATTGAATGAGTAACTAAAATTATACTGTAATTTGCCTTTAATTCATCTATTAATCTTTCTATTTTTGCTGTAGCAATTGGATCAAGAGCGGAGCAAGGTTCATCCATTAGAATAACTGAGGGATTTATTGCAATAGTTCTTGCTATGCATAGTCTTTGCTGCTGCCCTCCTGATAAGGAAGTAGCTAAGCTATCTAACCTATCTTTCACTTCATCAAATAAACCAGCTTTTGTTAAGCATTCTTCTACCAATTTATCTTTTTCAGCTTTTGTACTTACTTTTCCATGGATAGTTGGAGCATATATAATATTATCATATATAGACTTGGGAAAAGGATTGGGTTTTTGAAATACCATGCCTACGTGAGTTCGAAGTTTTACAACATCCACCGATGAGTCATTAATATCTCTGCCATCAATAAGTAATCTTCCAGATACCCTGCAGTTAGGGATAGTATCATTCATGCGGTTAATGCATCTTAAGAATGAGGATTTGCCACAGCCTGACGGACCAATAAAAGCTGTTACTTTATTTGTGTTTATATCAATATTGATATCAAATAAGGCTTGCTTATCACCATAATATAAATCTAGATTTTTACTTGAAATTTTAATCTTAGTCATATTTTATAAATTATTTATCAAAACAATTAATTGCTACTATGTCATAAACAGCGTGTTCAAGGCTAGAAATTCCAGGGCTACTAGATAACATCCACCCTTTAAAAATTGAATTATATTCGCTCTCTCCAACTTTTTTTTCATCGATCTCTAATAAAATCTTATTTTCTGCTAAATCATATGGTGATGATTTCCAGCAAGAATTCACTGTGATTTTTAATGTTCCGTAAGCAATAGATGATTTCACAGGGATATCAATATATTTAGTTTTTGCGGTGATTTTATTAAGTATTTGAATTGTTGAGTAGTTTTTTTCATGTATAAAATTATCTTCGTCATTTAAGGTTTCTTCTGCATTAGCAAAAAAACAAGCAAAGATTATTAGAAATATAATTTTATACATATATCCTCTTAAATATGTTGAGCAACTCTCTGTGATTAAGAACATTTAAGTGGATCTCTTCAGCTATTTTGTTAGAGCCAAAAAGAACAGCTTTACAACCGAGATTTTTTGCGGTTTGTATATCTATTAAGCTATCACCTATTAGCCAGACGTTGCTTAAATCATCTATATTTGCTGATTTTAAAGCATGTCTTGCAGGAATAGGGGAGGGCTTGTCCTCTTCTGCATCACCTGAGCCAACTATAACGTCAAAATAATGCTGCCAACCGAAATGATTATGTATTTCATCTCTTAAGCGTTTTCCACCTTTATTACTAACTATAGCGGTAAAAACATCTTGTTTTCTTAAGAATTTTAAAACATCTTCAGCCATCTCTAGCTGCTTTAAGTCTTTTGAGAATTCTGTATAATAATCATAATAAGAATCCCTAGCTTCAATAATATTATTTGCAAAAATATGGTGAAAATAGTCTCTTAAAGATTTATTGGTATCGATGTTTTTTTCGGTAATTATATTATCTGATATATCAAATTTTTTAAGCGTGGCTTTTAAAGCTTTATGAACAGCTGGTCTTGCATCGATTAATGTATCATCAAAGTCAAATATAATAGCTGATGGTCTAATAAAATTATTCTTCATCAGTGGTTACCCCTAAGGTTTTAAGTTTTCTATGAAGCGCTGATCTTTCCATGCCTATAGCTGTAGACATTTTTGTAATATTATGATCAAAACGAATTAGTTGTTTTGATAAATATTGTTTTTCAAACATTTCTCTAGCTTCTCTTAATGGTAAATCTATCATTTCATAAGTATTGTTACCATAATTTTCATTGATTTCAACAAAACTGCTATTATTATTTCCAGTGTTAATGAGCTCAGGAGGAAGCATGTTGCTTGTAATAAGTTTTTCTGAATTATTATTATGCATAATAAGAACCCATTCTATAACGTTTCTAAGTTGACGTATGTTGCCAGGCCAAGAATAGTTCTGAAGCGCTATAACAGCATCTGCTGAAAGTTGACGTAAAGGAAATCCTCCAAAATCATGGAAATATTTTAAGAAAAATTCACTTATAACTTGAATGTCTTCTTTATGAGCGAACAGAGATGGTACTTGAATCTGGATTACATTTAGGCGGTAAAACAAGTCTTCACGGAATCTGCCTTTGGCAGTTTCTTCTTTTAAATCTTTGCTTGTAGAGGAGACGATTCTTACATCAAGTTTTATAGCGCTTTTACCGCCATTTCTTGTAAAACTATGGCTTTGCAAGAAGTTTAATATTTTGCTTTGAATATTCAAAGGGAGATCGGTTACCTCGTCAATGAATAAAGTACCATTATTAGCCAATTCTAGAACCCCAACTTTTCTTGGGGTAGAAAAAATATTTTTACTCTCTTCACCAAAAAGCTCTAGATACGCTTTCTCTTCAGACATTCCAGCAGCGTTAAATACTATAAATGGATGATCTTTTCGCTTAGATTTCTCATGAATTAATTTTGCAACCAGTTTTTTTCCGCTACCATGTTGTCCAGTGATTAAAACTCTACTTGATGTGGGGGCGATTTTTAAAATAGATTGTTTTAGAATATTTATAGCGGTAGAATTTCCAACTATCTTATAAGCTTCGTGGCTATACATTCTAAGTTCAGCATTTTCTTTCTGTAGTTTAGCAGCTTCACATGCGCGTTTAACGATGATTAACAGCTTGTCTTCGGTAAATGGCTTCTCTATATAGTCATATGCTCCCATTTTTAGAGCATTAACAGCGGTTTCAATATTGCCATGTCCGCTAATCATTATTACTGGTAAATATGGGTATTTCCTTTTTATTATTTCAAGAATTCCTAGCCCATCTAATTCGCTCCCTTGTAGCCATATATCTAATATAACTACTGTTGGAACTACTTCATCAAGCATTGAAAAAGCTTGTAAATCAGTAGAGGCTATTCTTGTTTCATATTCTTCATCTTGCAGGCAATCGCTAATTAAATTACGAATATCAGCTTCGTCATCTACTATTAAAACGCTATGTACCATATTATACCAATCCTCACCTATAATTGAACGTTTATTAATTCGATCTTTGGTCTTCTCCAAAAATAAAAAAGCATTTAATATAACCAATATTCGTAGCTTCTTTCTTATTTGTATAATACTCAAACCTCAAATCCTAAACGTTCAATTATAGATGAGGATTGGTATAATTACTCTATTAGATTAAAAATTAATTTAATTATTGCTCCATTATTGGAATTATTTGCAAAAGAAATATCTATGTTATGATCATCTAAGATTTTTTTCACTATTGCAAGCCCTAAACCAGTTCCAGTTGATTTACTTGTGATATATGGTTCTGTCAAACGATCAAATAATTCATCTGGGAAGCCGCACCCATTATCTATTATATCTAATTCTGCATGATTATTTTTTCTAGATAGAGTAACAAAAATTTTACCAGATTCAGAATTATTACTATGTTCAATAGATTCTTCTGCATTTTTAAATAAATTTAGTAATACTTGACTGATTTGTCTTGCATCGCAGTTAATTAAGAAATGACTATCTTCATCTATTTTTGTAGAATATTCGATAGATTTGCCAAGGCATTTTCTAGAGAAAATCGATTCTCTTAGTAATTGAGAAAGATCAACATCGCTTAATTTAGGGGCTGGCATACGAGCGAATTGCACAAATTCTTCAACCATTGTTCCTATATCTTTTACGTGTTTTACTATTATTTCAATATATTTATCAAAATTTTTCTGGTCATCTACTTCTGATGAGTATTTTTTTCTTAATCTTTCAGCTGCGAGATGAATGGGGGTTAAAGGATTTTTAATTTCATGAGCAATTTTTCTAGCAATATCAGACCAGGCTGCACTTCTTTGAGCTAAAACTAAAGGAGTTATATCATCGAAGGTTATAATATATCCAGTAGTTTTATTTAAAAATTCTTCAGCCATTATTCTTACGATTAAAATTATGCTCTTGTTATTTCTATTTATAACAATTTCTTTTTTTACTTCGTGACCAATAAAATCATTAGCGTGATTCAGTAAGGAAGCTATTTCAGGACAGAGCTCGTAAAAATTCTTGTTATTAAGTTTTTCATTTCTATCAATAGATAAAATATTTAATGCTGTGGGATTGATTGTGGATATGTGTCCATTGAGGCCGAGCGCAACAACGCCAGCTGAAACGCCAGATAAAACGGTCTCGCTAAAATGGTGACGAGCCTTGATCTCTAGAGCTGCCTCAATTAATTTTTGCCTCTGGCTGCTAAGCTCTTGAGCCATTGAATTAAAAGCTCTAGATAAAACAGAAATTTCATCATTTTTATCATTTGTTCTGATGTTTATATCAAAATCTCCTTCAGATATTTGTTCTGTAGCAGAAACTAGATGATTTAAGGGTTTTATTAGAGTTGAAGAAAAGGTTATTCCTAGCCATATTGCAATAAAGACTAATAATAATGAAACAACAATAAATATTATTAAGAACTTGATTTGTAAATTCGAAACTTGTCCCTTTAAACGAGCGTACTCACTAGCTGCTCCTTTAGTGTTTATCACATGGTCTAGAATTTTTGTGTCTATAGCCCTGCCCACTAAAAGATAGCAGTTTGGTATAAAATTTAATTTAATCAGCGCTCGAACTTTGTTATCATCATCTCCTTGAATTACTACAATATTACCATGATTTGCTTCGTTAACTGCATGTTCTGAAATGGTTTCGAATGGATCGCTAAAATTATATCTGCTTTGAGCTATTTTTGTTTTGGGTTCAGTTTGAAAAACTACTGCTTCTAAAAGCATTTTGTCTTCAGCTTGTTTGGATAAATAATTTGCAAGCCTTTGTGGGCCATAGGAAATATCTGGGGCTAAGTAATTTAGGTCTTGGGCCATTATATTTACATCCGACTCAATCAATTTCCATTGAACTTTAAAATAAGACTCCGCTACCACAACGGATTCATTAATCGCTGTGCCAACTCTATGATCAAACCAAGAATGAATACTAAAATTAAAAAATATTGTAGAAAAAACCGTTACAATAATCGTTGGGACTGCGGCAACTAAGGAGAATGTCAAGATTATTTTATTTTGTATTCTTCCTGATTGATAGCTTCCTTTATGCCAAAGACGGAATATTTTTCTTGAAAGTAATACGGCAAGAACTAAGAATAAAATTAAATCAAAGATAATTAAGATAATAATTTTTTGCGGACTTTCTGTTTCTAATAATTGAGTGTTTGTAATTTCATTATAGGTAATGGCTACACTTGCCAATGTTAAAACAAGCAATCCAATAATATAATTATTAAAAGGGCCGATTTTTGATTTTCTGAATAATTTCCTGAGCACAAGTGTTTTTTTATCTAACTAAAAATTAATAGATCTATATTATTGTAATTCATTTGAAGAAGCAAGGAATCTAATTAGAGAGTTTACTTCCTATATTTATAAGTTGTTTTAATACAGCGTTCACCGCCTTCTTATCTAATTCATTATTTAAGTTTCCTTCCAGGTCAAAAGCTGAATATGCATTCGCAATATTAGCTTGAGAAGGAATGACGATACTACCTAATGTGGTTAATGTCTCTCTCAGCTGCTTTGCAGCTTTTGCTCCTCCAAGCATTGAAGGAGAAGCTGAGGCTATTCCAATTATTTTTTCTGGAAAGAGCCCTCTATTAGGTTGGTTATTTGGAGATCTAGAAACAAAATCTATTAAATTTTTAAGAGTAGAGGGAATAGAATAATTATATTCTGGGGTTACAATAATCCATATATTATGCTCTTGCATAATTATAGCTAGTTTTTTAGCATTCTCTGGAAATTCTTCAGGTAAATAATCGGGGTTGTATAATGGAAGAGGAAAATTCCTTATATCAAGATGATTTACATCCACTTCTAGTTTTCTTAGCTCTTTAGAAATATAATAAGCTAATCTTTGATTTATAGATTCCTTTCTTATGCTTCCAGTAAAGACTAAAATTTTTAATTTATTCATTATCTGCCTAAAACATATACAAAGATAAATAAAAATATCCACACAATATCTACAAAATGCCAATACCAAGCAGCAAATTCAAAACCAAGAATTGGGTTACCTTTATCAAAATGTCCTTGTTTAGCTCTAAAGTAAGATACTGTTAAGAAAATAGTGCCTATTATTACATGAAATCCGTGAAATCCTGTGGCAAGGAAGAAATTAGCTGGATAGATTCCTTCAGTGATATTAAAGCTAGCATGTATATACTCGTAGGCTTGTAGTAAAGTAAAAGTGACTCCTAAAATTATTGTGATCCCTAATGCTTTTATTGATTCCGCTCTTTTATTATTTTCAATGGCATAATGAGCCCAAGTTACTGTAGTTCCTGAAAGCATTAGGATTAAAGTATTAATAAATGGTAGATTCCAAGGATCAAAAACTATTATTCCTTTTGGAGGCCAGGATGACGATGCAACGGACCAAGGGTCAGTAGAGAGCATTTCATGAGGAGATAATCTTGCATGAAAAAATGACCAAAAGAAAGCGACAAAAAACATTATTTCAGATAAAATAAATAACAGCATTCCAATTGAAAGTCCTTGTCTTACTACCTTAGTATGAGCATGTTGAACTCTTGCTTCGAATATTACGTCCTTCCACCAAGAAAACATACAAGACAATGTTAAAACAAATCCTAAGGGGAGCAATATTTTGCCAGCAATATGGTCATGCATAAACAATACACCACCAAAAGCTGTAATAAGTAAAGAAAATGCAGTAAATATTGGTAATGGACTTGGATCTACTAAATGATATTCATGATTTTGATTGCTCATTATTTTTCACCTACTAAATAAAATGTGTATGATAAAGTTATTGTATCGACATCTTTTAAATTCTGATCATTTTCAATATCAGGGTCTATAAAAAAAGATACTGGCATAATCATCTTTTGTCTAGCCTTAAGTATCTGTTCTTCAAAACAAAAGCACTGAATTTTATTAAAATATTTTGCAGCCTTATGGGGGGTTACATTATATACGGCAGTTCCAATGATAGGGCGATCGGTTTTATTTTCTGCTGTATAGAATATTAAATTATTTTCTCCGGTTTTTACTGATACTTCATTTTGTTCGCTTTTAAAATTCCAGGGAAGAGAGCTTTCTACGTTAGCGTCGAATCTGATAGTGATATATTTAGTTCCTATTTTATTTGATGCTGTTGCTGTGTATCTTGTGGTTCCACCATACCCAGTAACTTTACAAAATAGATTATATAAAGGCACAGAAGCAAGGGTTAGCATAATCATGCCAATTATTAGAAATATAAGAGATAAAGCAAGTTTTTTACTATTTACTTGTTGGTTGCTCACTTGTTCAATATCTCTTCAATTCTAATAAGTTCATTATATTTTGCGAGTCTATCACTACGAGAGAGAGAGCCAGTTTTGATATACCCAACACCGGTAGCTACAGCAATATGAGCAATGCTTGTATCTTCAGTTTCGCCGGATCTATGTGATAGGATGCATTTATAACCTGCAGCTTTAGCAGTGGCAATTGTTGCCATTGTTTCGCTTAATGTTCCTATTTGGTTAGGCTTAATTAAAATAGAATTAGCCATATGATTTTTAATTCCTTCTTCAAGAATCTTTTTATTAGTTACAAATAAATCATCTCCTACTAACATTATTTTATTTCCTAACTCTTTAGTAATAAGTTTCCAGCCCTCTAGATCATATTCAGACATGGGGTCTTCAATAGATTTAATAGGATATGTCTCTACTAGATTTTTATAATATTGAATAAGTTCTTCTGATCCAAGTTTTTTACCATCAATAAAATAGATTCCATCTTTGTAAAACTCCGAGGCCGCGCAATCTAAAGCCAATGCAACATCTTTTCCAGCTGTATATCCCGCTCTTTCAATAGCAGTTAAAATAAAATCTAAAGCTTGTTCGGATTTTTCAAATTCTGGAGCAAAGCCTCCTTCATCTCCAACACTAGTATTATATCCTTTTGATGTTAATATTTGTTTTAAAGTGTGAAAAATCTCAGCTCCTATTCGCACTGATTCTTTAACTATACCATTGGTATGAGGAATTATCATAAATTCTTGGATATCTAGTTTGTTACTAGCATGAGCTCCACCATTAATAATATTCATAAATGTTTTTGGTAAAATTAAGCTTGATCCTTCCGGTCTAATATATTGGAATAAGGGTATTTTCTTTGATTTTGCTGCAGCCTTTGAAACTGCTAATGAAGAGGCTAAAATTGCATTTGCGCCAAGCTTAGATTTATTATTTGTTCCATCTAATTCTATAAGAATATTATCTATTGTCTCTTGTTCAAAAGGTGATTTACCAATGATTTCTTTAGAAATAATTTCATTTACGTTATTTACAGCTTTTAAAACGCCTTTGCCTAAAAATCTTAATTGATCTAGGTCTCTCAATTCTACAGCTTCCATGCTACCAGTGGACGCGCCACTGGGTGCTGAGGCTCTACCAAAGCTTCCATCATCAAGTAATATATCCACCTCTATTGTTGGATTTCCACGACTATCTAGAATTTCTCTTCCAATGACTTTAGTAATTTTAGTCAATGTCTACCTCATCAAATTAAATTTTTTATAATTAGCATGGCATATTGCCACGGCTAAAGCATCAACTGCGTGCTCATTGGTAACTTTTGCTTTGGGTAAAATTTGATTTACCATATACTGAACCTGATTTTTATCAGCTTTACCTCTGCCAACCACAGCTTTTTTTACCAAGTTAGGAGAATATTCAAAAAAGCTTTTTTGTGCAAGTCCAATTGTTACTATTGCTGCGGCTCTTGCGTATCCAAGTTTTAGAGAGCTTAAATTGTTTTTATTTACAAAGATATCTTCCATTGCGCAAACTTCCGGATTATATATAGAAATCACTTTATATATACCTGAATATATGTTTTTTAGTCTGAACTCGATTGGATCTTTTGAGTTAGTAATTATCGTACCTGAGGCAATGTAGGAAAGAGAATTGTTTTTTAATAAAATTACTCCCCATCCAGTATTTATAAGGCCTGGATCAATACCTAATATTATTATTTCTTCGGAATTCATTAGTCTTAACCATCAAAAATAAAAGTTTAGCAAAAATAATCCTTTCCACAAGGGAAATATCTTAGGGCTATAGTCTGTTAAGAAATTGTGCTTTTATAATTGCTTGCGCAGCAGATTCATAGTCTCCTTGGTTAAAGAGAATTTTAAAATCTTCTATACATCCGGCTTTCATTTTAGCGATTGAAGTCTCATCTTGTTCTTCACTTAAGTCAAGGATTTCATGAAATAATGCGGGGTCAGGATGAATATTATTTCCTTCTTCTTGGTTTATAATAATTCCTTTTAATGATAGTAAATATTCCGCTCGTTTTTTGTCATCGCTTAATACTTCATAACCTTGATTTACTTCTGATGTATATTCGATTGCAAGATTTTTTTCGACATTAGATTTTGAAGAGAATTTATCAGGATGCAATATTTGCTGAAGCCTAATGTAATTTTTGTACAAAGTTTTCTTATTGATATCAAATTTTTCTTTCAGGCTGAATAATTTAAAATAGTTATCAATATCAAACATGGAATGATTCTCCACATCCGCATTTTCCTTTTTCATTTGGATTTTTAAAAGTAAATCCAGAAGAAAGCTCTTCTTCCATATAATCCATTTCGCTACCCACTATATATAGCATCGCTTTAGGATCAACAAGAACGCAAACATCCTTCTTTCTAACAACTGCATCATATTTATTTATCTCATCTGCATATTCAATCTTATATTTCATGCCAGAACAGCCCTTAGTTTCTACCAATACACGTATACCAGCAGATGGCTTAGACCTTTGAGCAAGTAGCCCTCTTATTCTATCTACGGCATTATCAGTAACTATAATTGGATCTCTATTCATTGTTGTTTTTTATGATAATCTTCAATAGCAGCTTTTACAGCTTCTTCTGCTAATATAGAACAATGTATTTTCACTGGAGGTAATGAAAGTTCTTTAGCAATTTCGGTATTTTTTATATCAACTGAATCAATATTTTTTCCTTTTAGCCATTCTGTGGCAAGTGAACTAGCGGCAATTGCAGATCCACAACCAAAAGTTTTGAATTTTGCATCCTCAATTACACCGTCATCGCCAACAAGGATCTGTAATTTCATAACATCCCCACAAGCTGGGGCGCCAACTATACCAGTACCAACAGATTTACTATCCTTAGACAAAGACCCCACATTTCTAGGGTTACTATTATGATCTAAAACTTTCTCACTATATGCCATATCATTCTCCAATTCATTTAAGAAACATATAACATAAATAAGAAAACTTATCAATATCTTAATATAAGATTAACTAATATATTATAAACTTAGCATCAAATTATTTACATACATAAGATATATGAAGCACAAAGTATCGGTAGATGAATTAGATCAATATATGCACTATGTGCATGAAAAAACAAAGCCTCAAAAATCATTAAATGAATTTTTACAAACGGATGATAATCAAAGAATTATTGCTGATCTAACGTCTATTGACTTTACTAAACATAATTTTGATCTTTCCTTTGCTGATTTATCTGGAGCTATTTTAGATAATATTAATTTTAATGGCCATAATGTTATTTTAAAAGGCGCAAATTTAACTGGAGCTTCCTTAAAAGGGACTAAGTTTACTGGTCAAATTAATTTAGAGAAAGTAAAATTTGGCTCAATTGAACTTACCAATCAATTATTTGAAAGTTGCCAACTTGAGAACGCCGTATATTCTCCAGATGCTAGTAATATAATCATGATCAGGCCAACTGAAACTATGTTAAATAAATACTTAGCATTAGATTCATCTAAACCAAACCTAAATCTCTTCTTAACTCGGGAACTTGGCTATTTATATCCTAAACTAAATTTAGTTGCAGATCTTTCCGGAATGACTATTGATAGCAAATTCAATGGAGCAGATTTAAGCTTCTCTAATCTTGCAAATTGTAAAATAACTGGTCAAATAGATGATCTTACCTTAAGAGATTGTCTGACTCACAATACATTATTTAGCAATTGTCATTTAAAAAATGTTGATTTAAGGGGAACTAATTTAGCTGAAGGAAGTTTCACTCAAGAGAAAACTTTTGTTGGAGCTAAGTTTGAAGGACAAGTTCGTTTAGAATCTCCTAAACTTAGTTTCGGAGAAAACCTTGAAATGGCAGAAAATAAAGGAATTATTCCAATAGGACAAAATTCTGCCTTTAGTATAACTGGCACCCCAACGTTTGATCCTTGCTATAGAGCTGATCAAGTAGACACTGTTAGAACTTATGCAAAATTCACAAAAGAAGATGTTGAAAAATATTGTAAAGCCGTAAGAACTCAACAAGCAAGCGGATCCACTCCATCATTTCATGAATTTATGAACCTTAAGGAAACAATTGTACCAGATTTCTCAGAATTAAATTTGAATGGATTAGATCTTTCCGGTGCAATTTTTACAAATTGTAATTTTTCATATTCTACATTTAATGGATGTAAGCTTGATAATGCTATATTTAACTATTGCAATTTTTCAGGCTGCTCATTTTCCACTCCGTTATTTGCTAAAAAGAATATTCCTTCAAAATACCCAGTGCTTTCAAGATTAGAAGACTATGCCAAATTTGCTTTAAAACAAGCGGGGGTTGAATATAAGCATACTTCCATGCAAAATACAAACTTCAGTAATTGTAATCTTACCTGGGCTGATTTAGCAGCAGTTACCGCAAAAAGAGCGATATTTAATGATGTAACAGGAGTGAATCTCTATGCAAGAGGAGCTGACTTAAGTGAAGGAGCCCAAGCTAATAGAGCAAACTTTGTAGGCGCAAATTTAGATGAAGTTGATGCAAGCGGGATAACTGCCGAAGAAATAGATTTAAGCCATAGCACAGGAGTTAATAGTAAATTCAATAGAGCAACAATGCATTTCGCTAATTTCACAGACTCTCAATATAACGGAGCAGATTTCACTTCTGCTAAATTAACCGCTTCTAATTTCTTTAAAGCAAAACTAAAAGCAGCTAAATTAGAAGATACTTTGCTAAACCAAGCTAGAATGGGAGCAGATATAAGTAAAGCAAAAATTAACGCTAATATGAAAAATGCTGATTGCTCTAACATGAACTTCGCTGACAATGCGCCTCCTACAATTGCCAATATGAATGTTCCAATACAAGATCCAAATTCTCTAAAAGCTAAGCTTAGATCTGAAGAAACCGATATCACTAATACTAAAAAGGATGTTTATAATAAATATGCCTTTAGAATAATTGTAGCTACAGCTCTTTTTACTGCAGCGATACCACTCATTATAATGCATCTCGCTCCAACTCTTATTGCAGCTACCGTAATTAATTCAATGATGAGCGCTTCTATAATTACAGTTTCTGCTCTAGCTTGTGATCTAGCCATGGAAAATATTCTTGGGTTTAGCCCGGGGGCAAATAAAATGGTCGCTAATTTTTTTGGAGCAGAAGGAGTGGCTAGAATACAAGCAGAGCAAGCTAAAAACAATATTAACCAAATCTCAAACGAAAGAAATGCACTAATAAATGAAAGAAGTGAGTTGCATAAATCTGAACAAGAAATCTCAAGAAATGCGAACAAAAGATACCAAGAATTAGCGAGACAAAATGCTGCTCCTGAGCAAGCAAGCTTTTTAAGCAAATTAATATCTAGAGGGAAAAACCCCAGAATTAATAATCAGAATCAAGTGCTAAACCAGCAAATTTAAATTACAGCTTCAGCCTTTCCACCGTATGTACGCATTCTTTAGATCTAAGATAAGCCATAATATTGGTTAATTGCGTCAACCCTAATACATTTATATCTATTACAAATTCAAAAAAGTCATTTGATCTGTTAACTACTTTAATATTATTTATATTTGCACCTTGCTCAGCTATAACTGTAAGTATGGTAGCCAAACTAAATGGAGAATGAGTTATAATAATTTTTAATCTAGCAATAGCATTTATACTTGGGTCCTTCTCCCAAGAAACTTCGACCAATTTCTCTGGGTCCTTTACAAATTTTTCTAAATAATCACAATCAGATGTGTGAATATTAATGCCTTTTTCACCTTCAAACACACCAACTATATGATCACCGGGAATTGGTGAGCAACAAATGGCAAAATTAACTGCCACGCCAGGCATCATCCCTTTAATTGGAATTGGTGATCTTTCCTTCTTCTTTTTATTTTTAAATTTAAAAAATGAGAATGTATTTTTAATATTGCCTAAGGCGCTTTGATTCTGTCCAAGAATATTCTTAAGTACTTCATCTCTACTTATAGTTCCTTCTCCTACGGATTCAAAGAGCTCATCTAGATTTTTCTTTTGGAAAAATTCTGTAGCGATTCTTAATTTCTCTTCAGAAAGCTCTTCATTCTGTTGTTCGAAGAATTTACTTAAAATAGATTTCCCAAGGCTAATATATTCTTTTTTCTGTCTTGATTTAATATATCTTTTAATTTCGGCTTTAGCTTTACCTGTTACAACAAATCTCTCCCAACTAGTTGAAGGAACTTGATTCTTTGATGTGCTGATATCAACTTGATCTCCATTCTCAAGCTTAGTTCTTAATGGAACTATTCTTCCATTAATCTTTGCTCCAACACAGCTATTACCAATATCTGAATGTACAGCATATGCAAAATCAACGGGGGTAGCCCCTTTTGGTAAGGGGATGATTTCGCCTTTTGGAGTAAAGCAAAATACCTGATCTTCATACATTTCAAGCTTTGTATGTTCAATTAATTCTTCAGTTTCAGAATGCTCTAGAATCTTTAATAATTCTCTTACCCACTTAAATTGCTTGCCCCCAACCTGATGATCAAATACTTCTATATTTTGTTTGTAGCTCCAGTGAGCGGCCACGCCCCATTCATTTACATCGCTCATCTCTGAGGTGCGAATTTGTATTTCAATTCTTTGTTTATGAGGCCCAACTACAATTGTATGTAAAGATCTATAGCCATTGTCTTTAGGCGTAGAGATATAATCTTTAAATGTTCCTGGAATCATGTGATAGGCAGCGTGAATAATACCAAGAGCTTGATAGCAATCTACAACATCGTGAACAATAACTCTAAAGGCAATAATATCCGATAATTGTTCAAAGCTAATATTTTTATGCTTCATTTTCTGCCATATAGAAAAAGGAGTTTTTTCTCTTCCCTTAACGACAGCATTTAAGCCGACGTCAAGTAAGGTTTTTACTATATGAGTCTCAATTTTATCAACTACTAACCCTTCATCGGACCTTAGAAAAGCTAGTCGATTAATGATAGACTTTCTCTCTTCAGGATATAATTTCGCAAATGCGAGATCTTGAAGCTCATTCTTCATTTTTTGCATCCCTATTCTTTCAGCTAGAGGGGCAAATATTTCTAGCGTTTCAAGGGCTATTCTGTTTGATTTCTTTTCTGATAGATAATTAAGAGTTCGCATATTATGCAAACGATCAGCTAATTTTACAATTAACACTCTTATATCTTCAGACATTGCTAAGAGTAATTTACGAAAATTTTCGCCATCTCTAATGTTATCAGATTGAAATTTTATTTTGGCTAGTTTTGTAACGCCGTCCACTAATTTTGTAACATTTATACCAAAATTTTTCTGAATATCTTCTAGGCTAGTTAAGGTGTCTTCAACTGTATCATGTAGAAGTGCTGTAATGATTGAATCTTGATCTAAATGCATTTCCGCCAGAATCATAGCTACAGAAAATGGGTGATAATAATAAGGCTCTCCAGATGCCCTAATTTGATGTTCATGAGCCTTCTTAGTAAATTCACAAGCCTTAATAATCTCAGTCTCATCAAATTTAGGTAAATAAGTTTTTATTTTTGAAATTAATAAATCTTGATTCATTTTTTATAAATAACATATATACTTCTTGATTTTCATCAAGTATACATTAAATTTTATTGGCGAACATTATATTTATATTTATTGATACAATATTTTTTTAAGGCAAGTTATTATGAGTAAATTTTCTAGTGTAATTATTGGTACGGGGAGTTATCTCCCAAAACAAGTTATGTCCAATGACGAGCTTGCAAAAACTATTGATACAAGTGATGAATGGATTTCCTCAAGAACAGGAATAAAACAACGCCATATAGTTCAGAATAATGAATTCACTTCTGATATGGCGTATATCGCCGCAAAAAACGCTATCGAGACTTCTGGAATTAATCAAGATGAAATTGATATGATTATAGTGGCCACCACATCACCTGATAGAAGTTTTCCAGCTGTAGCCGTTATGGTACAAGCCAAATTAGGAATTAATAATATTCCAGCATTTGATGTGCAAGCAGTTTGCTCAGGGTTTGTATATGGAATAACCATTGCTGATAATTTTATTAAAGCAGGGTCTGTTAAAACTATTTTAGTGATTGGCGCAGATTCTATGTCTAAATTAGTCAATTGGAAGGATCGCAATACCTGTGTATTATTTGGGGATGGAGCAGGGGCTGTAATATTAAAGGCTCATACATCAAATGAACATGAAGGTATAATTTCTACTAAAATAAATGCCGAAGGCTCTCTTGAATCTATATTATATACAGATGGAGGAGTTGGTATTAACCAGAAATCTGGCCATGTAATAATGGCAGGCAAAGAAGTTTTTAAACATGCTGTTGAAAAAATGAGTCAAAATATTTTAGATCTTTTAGAACTATCAAAATATAATAAAGAAGATCTTGATTGGGTTATACCACATCAAGCAAATGCAAGAATTCTTGAAGCAATTGGAGCAAGACTCAATATTCCATCTAGCAAACTTGTTATGACTCTTGATAAACATGCAAATACTTCTGCAGCGACAATACCATTAGCTATTGACCATCAAGCGAAAGCAGGTAAAATCAAATCTAATGATTTAATTATAACAACTGCTTTAGGTGGAGGATTAACCTGGGGAGGTTGCTTGCTAAGATGGTTATAAATGAGACTAATATTTTTAATATGCATTATTTTTTCTAGTTTCACTTATGCATCAGATGATAAAGTTTTAGCAACTTGGCTTGAACTCATCAAATCACCAGATCCAAATTTCTATCAATTAAAAGATTTTATTACTAACCATGATCAATGGCCAAAACTAGAATTATTTAGAAGAAAAATAGAAGAAAATAATTTCAATAATTGCAAAGATGAAGATATTATTGCTTGGTTTAAAAAAAATCCGCCAAAAACCATTAGAGGACAAGAAAAATATATTTCTTTAATCAAGGACCAGCAAACAAAGAATCATTATTTAAGGCTCATTTGGCTTGAAAAAAATTTCACAAAAGATGAAGAAAAATCCTTTATAAAACAAAATAAAAAACTATTAAAAGAACAGGATTTTATAAATCGTATAAATAATTTATTATATAGATCCAATCCTGATCAAGCCAAAAGATTATTACCATATATATTTCCTAAAACTAGAAGCTTATATAAAGAAAGAATAGAAATTCAAAATGGTAAAACACAAAGTATCACTCATCTTAATGATATTGGAGTTTTATATGATTTAGCAAAATTTTATGAATCAAAAGATCAAGAACAAAAGCTTATCAAAACAATTAAAAAAGCCATTAACTTAGGTAATAAAAATCAGATTTATTTCTGGAAAATAAAAGCCAAATTAATTCGCAATCTTATTAGGGACAAAGATTACAATACCGCCTATCTTTTTGCTAAATCTCATAATTATACTAACCCTAAAGAATATAGCGAAGGTGAATGGCTTTCTGGATGGATAGCCCTTGAATTCCTAAAAAAGCCAGATCTAGCGATAACTCACTTTAATAATGTATATAAGAAAGTAAAGCTACCTATTAGCATTTCTAGAGCAAGCTATTGGCTTGGACGAGCTTTTGAAAAAAATAATGATCAAGCAAATAACTGGTACATGATTTCCTCTAAATATTACAATACATTTTATGGACAATTATCAGCGTGTAAAATTAATAATTGTAAAGTTCATTTACCTCAAGAACAGCCTATAAAGGAATCTTCAGTTTTAGCATTTAAGAATAATAAATTAGTTCAAGCTGCTATAAAATTAAATAATACAGATGACGAGCACCTTGTACAAGACCTTATCTTAAAAGCTATTCAGAATAGTAAAGATCAAGGAGAAATTTCTCTAATCAGTAAAATCGGGTTCCAGTTAGAAAAGCATCATTTATCAGTAGAAGCAGCCAAGCATGCTTCATATAAAGATATTTATCTTGTAAATAGCAGTTATCCTACTCCAAATTTTATTTACAAAGATCATAAATTAAATCAAGCTTTGGTTTTATCATTAATTAGACAGGAAAGTGTATTTAATCATAAAGCTAAAAGCTGCGCTGGAGCTGTGGGTCTTATGCAAATGATGCCTAATGTAGCTAAAGAAACTGCGAACAAAGTAAATATAGACTTTTGTCATAAAAAATTATCATCTGACCCTTATTATAATTCTTTACTTGGCGTAAATCATTTGGGCCAATTACTTGAATTTTATAAGAACTCTAATATCTTATCCGTAGCTGCTTACAACGCAGGAAAGAAATCTGTATCAAAATGGATTCAAGATAATAACGATCCAAGAGAAATGAAAAATATAGAAGACATTATTAATTGGATAGAGAGAATTCCTTTTTATGAAACAAGAAATTATGTTCAAAGAATAATAGAAAGCAAATCTATATATAATATATTAATTAATAAACATAAAAAACTTTCTATTTTAGAAGATTTGCTCTAGTTTATTTTCTAATTTTTTTAGATACATATCTATTTTCTCTATAGTAGACATTCTATTAAAACGCTCCTCATTCATTCTTGATACAATATTATCTGTTGAGGGCAGAGAAGGTTTTAAATCTTTTGTAGTGAATAGTTTACTATATTCATTTAAAATTAAAGAAGCATATTCATCAATATGTTCTGGCATTAAGTTATTAGCTACAAAATGGTTGGCATTTTCTACTATTTCTTGCAATTTTTGATCATTAGCTTTCATCCACTCAAGTTGAGAAAAAATATTTTCTATTTTTTCATCTATTGGAACATAATTATAATATGGTTTTAAACCTGGATAGAACCACTGTATATTCACGCTTTCTTGTTTTACTAAAACTGAATTAGAAATCATGATCCAGGGAACCCTTTCCCAGGCAGAGCTATTTCCATCAATGGACAAAAGATATTTATATTTTAAATGATCTTTTTGAGAAACTTTTTGATCTTTACCTTGGGCCATCAACTTTAAAATTTCTTGTAATTTACTATTTTCTTCAAAATAAAAACGAGGATAACTAGTAAACTTTGCATCTATAAGATTGGGATAAAGCGATGAAAGCAAAACCACTTTTAATCTAGGTAATTTAGCAATATTATTTATATTGTATACAGCTTGATCTCCACCAGTTGTTTTGCCTCGCCAAAAAATTCTATCTAATTTCTTGTCCCATGGATTGTTTTTATTCGCTTCTAATATACTTGCGGTAAGATCTTTCCATATATTTTCTCTAATGAAGGTCGCATCTGGTAAAAGAAGGCGATCTTTTTCTCCAATATTTTTGAGATTCTTTGTTACCATAAAACTTGGTAAAGGAAATTTTTCTTCGGTATAAAACCCTTCAAGGCAATGAATCAATATATCTGTATTTTTTATCTTGTATCTTGAGACCAATTTCTTAAAATACAAAACAAAGTCTAACAACATCCCGTCTCTTATATCATATGAATCTGCATAAACCTTATTGTTGATAATCTGGATTCTTGCTAATCTATATTTATTTCGAATTTCTTTATCATTCCAAATATTATCTATTTCTTCTTGAGAAAGCTTTATATTTTTAAATTTCTCAATTTGTTCATATGCAGAATTTCTTACCTTATCCCCAATAGAATAGGCATATGAGTGGATGAATAAAAGCAGAAATAAATATCTCATTGTGAGTTTTATTGTAATTAATTATTTTAAATTAGATAATAAAGCTTATAATTCAGTTAAGCAATCAAGTTTTTAAGGTAATCATGAAAGAGATTGGTTTTAGAACCTGGGCTGGTTTTATATGCATGGTATTTGGAATGTTTATGGCCGTTCTAGATATTCAAATTGTTGCAGCCTCTTTAAAAGAATTGCAAGCAGGGTTATCTGCTACTCAAGATGAAATCAACTGGGTACAATCTTCTTATCTTATTGGAGAAGTAGTAATAATACCTTTATCAGGTTGGTTATGCAGAGCCTTCTCTACTAGGATAATTTTTAGCATTTCCTGTTTTACATTTACCTTAATGAGTTTACTCTGTGCATTAGCTTGGGATCTTGAATCGATGATTATCTTTAGATCATTACAAGGATTTTTTGGTGGAGCGATGATTCCGACGGTCTTTGCTTCAATATTTTTAATTTTTCCTTTTCATATGCGACCAGCAGTTACGGTAATTATAGGGCTGGTGGTTACAATGGCTCCCATAGCTGGTCCTGTAATCGGTGGCTATATTACTGAATATTTATCTTGGCATTATTTGTTTTTACTAAATTTAATCCCTGGAATCTTAGTAACATTGGGAACTTTAAAATTAGTTGATTTTGATAAAGCAAAATACAATCTACTTGAAAATATAGATTTCTTAGGAATCTTTCTAATTATTATTTGCCTAGGATGTCTTCAATATGTTTTAGAAGAAGGGGTAAGAAAAGAATGGTTTGCAAGTTCTCTGATTATATATTGTTCTGTCATATCATTCATAGCTTTTATCGCCATGATTTATAGAGAGTTAATTACAAAGAATCCTGTAATAAACTTATATGCATTTAAAGATAAAAACTTTGCATTTAGTTGCATCTTAAGTTTCGTACTAGGCTGGGGATTATTTACCTCCGTTTTCATTATACCAATTTTTCTTGGATCTATAAAGGGGCTAAATAGTTTACAGATAGGACAATATATGTTTGTGGTTGGTGTTTTTCAATTTCTATCTGCGCCATTTGCAGGTATCTTATCAAAGAAGATAGATTTAAGAATAATTTTAGCTATTGGACTGTTCCTCTTTGGGATAAGTTCTGTTATGAATGCCAACATTACTTATGAATCAGGATTTAATGAATTCTTCTGGCCCCAAGCTGTGAGAGGATTTTCTTTAATGTTTTGCTTCTTACCAATTACCAGTTTGGCTTTTGTTACTTTATCTCCAGATGATAGGCATACAGCCAGTGGGCTTTATAATTTAATGAGAAACTTAGGTGGAGCAATTGGACTTGCAATTACTAACACCTGGCTTCAAAATTGGAGCAAACAAAATTACTTGCCCTTCAGAGAAAATATTGACCATACAAATGAAGCTTCAAATAATATGATAAATATTTTTAAAGGAATATTCACTGATTATAACTATGTTGATCCAAATTTAGGTGGAATTAAAATGCTATATAATCTAGCGCAAAGAGAGGCATATATAATAACATTTAATCAAGTATTTTTATATACTGGAGCTTTATTTTTTGTTAGTCTTATACTGATCTTTTTTTTAGAAAAGGTGGATTTAACTAACTCTAATACTGAGATGCACTAAATGCGTATTTTATTAATTCTTATATTATTACTTCAAGCTTGCAGCTCTAATAAAGTTTATCAAGTCTCAACAAATGCTGAAATTATTTCATTTTGGGAAAAGTTTGAAGATAAATATTTAAATGATTTGGTTAAAGAGGGGTTAAAATCAAACAATGACATTCTTATTGCAATGGTAAATGTAAATAAGGCTCAAAGCGCCCTGCATATATCTGAAGCTGATAGATTACCTAGAATAGATTTGGCTGCTTCAGGATCAAAGAAGCGCGATAGTGAGAATATGAAAACCACTTTTTTTCATAGACCATATAATAGTTTCTTTTTTTCTGCTGTTATCAATTATCAAATTGACTTATGGGGAAAAATGGCTAATGCCAATAAATCTGCAAGAGAACAATTACTTGCTCTAGATTCAACCAAGAAATCTGTACAAATTACAATAGCGAGTGAAATATCTAAAGCATATTTTAACATTATAGCGCTTGATAATAAAATTTCTATTTATAATGAATTATTATCAATAACTGAGAAGCTTTACGATCTTCAAAATAAGAAATTTAAAGTTGGAAACATTGATAATATTGAACTTAATAATTATGCTTCACAAATCCATATGGTTAACTCACAATTATTAGATCTTAAGCAGCAGTTAGTATATCAAGAAACCTCTCTCAAAATTCTTTTGGGCAGAAAAGATTTTGATCAGGAAATTATAAGAAGCAAAAAATTAAATCAGGTTAATATTGTTTTCCCGGGTAAAATACCTTCTAAACTACTACTAGAAAGACCAGATATATTAGCTGCCGAACATATCTTAAAATCTGCTAAATATAATGTAAAAGTTGCTAGAGCTGATTATTTTCCTGAAATTTCACTTAGTAATTTTATTGGTTTTGGAAGCAATTCTCTAAATAATTTATTTAAAACACCAAGTAGGAATCGTGGAATATTAGTTGAATCTACGGTACCAGTAATAGATTTTGGTAGAACTAAAAATAATGTAGAATATACAAAAGAGGTTGAGTCACAAAGCTTAATAGAATATCAGCAAACTGTAAGAATAGCTTTTGGTGAAGCTATTAATAGTTTATCTACTTATAAAACTATACAGAAAGATTTAGCTAATCTATCTGATAATGAAAAGCTCTATTCAAGATCGTTTAAACTTACTGAAAAACAATTTAAAATAGGATTTGTTGATTATATTAGTGTAATTGAGAGTCAAAAAAGATTTTTATATTCTAAAATAAAGATTGTAAATTCAAGCCTTTTGAGTGTAGACTCGACAATAAATATTTTCAAAACTTTTGCTGGTAATATTAAAGTAGATGCTACGAATAGTTAAATATCAATATCTTCCAATTGCGTTCATAGTTCTTATATTTGCTATTTTCATTGGTGATGTAGGAGATACATATTCATTTTATAAAAATAAGTTATTGCTTTATACTACTGGTGTGCAGCAACATAACTCTAGATTTTCCGCTGTAGATTTAAATGACTATATTAAAATTAAAAAATATATTTCAAAACTAACTATGCCAGGAACAAACTCTGTAGAAAAAAAGTCAGCTATTATAAATAATATGAAAATAGGTGACGCTCTTGGATTTCTTACAGAAAATGTAGAATCTAGTAATGACCTAATGAAAACTTTTCCTAATGGAGTTATAAATACAAGGTATATTATAGATCAGCTTAAATCTCATAAAACAATAGCTCCATATGGAAAGTATAATAACAATTATTTATCTCAAGATAGTAAATTAATATATAGTGATGAGATTGAATTATCTTATGTTATTAGCACAGCTTTAACCTCAATTCCATTAGATAAACTAGAGAATGGGGATGTTTTTACTAATAAATTAATTGCTAATTTTAAGAATCATTGGCTAGAAATGAAAGCCTCAGGTAATTATGGTGTAGATGGCCTGTATCATGGAAAAAGAGGTTATAATAAAAATACATTACTAATATTCTCTGATTTAGCTTCGCCAGCATTTAGTAATATAAATGAAACTAATAAAAAATGGCCTAATAGAATAAGTAATAACTCTATATGTAGATCATTTATAATTGGTTTGGATAAGAGGTTAACAGAAGAGCAGGTATATAATCTAGCCTATTCTCAATCGCTTATTACTCATTCTAATAAAGACATTGCTGTAGTGGCTGGAACTTTTGCAGCATTATTTAATAAATTACTTGTTACTAATAATCTTTCAAAAATGGAAATTGTGAATTTTTTATATAATAAAATTATAGCCAATGAAGATATTAATACAGAATCGATATCTAGTATTAAATTAGGAATAGAGATGTTTAATAAAAAAATTGATCCAATATTAGTATATAGCAATATACCAGGATTCAGTTATAACGAGTTTCTTTCTTTGTTAATTTATAGCTTTCTTTATTTTGATAACGTAAACCATGCTATAATTAATATCATTCATACAACTGGAGATAATGATTGTTTAGCTATGGCAGTAAGCGCATTATTTGCTGCATATAATAGTGAATCTTTACACACCGGATACCTTAACTATATTGAAGCAGGACCAATAGAATTTTTTCCTATTAAGTGAGATTAATGTGTATAACCTTGTTGAGTAGCGTTTTTTCCGAATTCAATCAAAGCTGCATCTTAATGTGGTTAATATTAAATTAACTTCCTAAAAGCAAAGAAAAGCTTATAGATAAAGGAATGAGCAAATTATCATCTAGATGGATTTTCTTTGCAAAAGCTTCCGCTATTGTTCCAAAAAATATTGCAATTAATGTTGCTTTAAAAGGCAAATTAAATTCCAGATAATTAGCAAAGTAATAATATATAGCATAAGCTGAAGCAGCAAAAGATAGAGACCCTTCCAGGCTTTTATTCATAAAATGAATTCTACCATATTTTTTTCCTATAATAGCTGCCATTGAATCGCTAATAACCAATATGCTTAAAGAGAATATAGCTATTTCTTTAGGAAAAAAAGCTATTGTTAAGGTTGAAGCTACTAATAAATAAGTAGCCCCTGAAAGACTGTTAGATGATTTTTCTTCCTCTCTCATAATTGAGCCCATTAGTTTCTTAATAAGAATATTAAGACTTGGGATAAATTTCTTACTAATATCCAAGCTTAAAGCCAAGATAGATAAAGATATTAAGATTCTAAGCATAAAAGCTGTACTATTATAAAAATAAAGAAATGGAATCCAAAGAGATGAAAAATGAACTAGTTTTCGTAAAATCTCTTCTTTAAATTTAAGCATATTATTTATCTTGATAGGAGTCATAAAAACCAAGAGGAGGCATTAAATCTAATCTTCCAACAATAAAATCTTCATCATCCGATTCATAACCTGAAACATTATTATTAGCATTATTATTTATAGGTATATTTATAGTAAGCATTGGAACGAGATTATGGGCGTTATTATTAACATGATTAGTAAAGATTGTATTATCTTCATCATCCGAGTCATCAATAGGTGGTGGGATTGGTATAGATGAAGTGTTGTAGTTTGGTATATGCTCAGAATTAACTACTCTAGATGTGTTTATTACGGATGATGATTTTGAATCGGGTTCACCTTCATTAGTTGTATTAATTGAACTTACCGTAGAAGAGTTATTTGAAGATGATGATCTATTATTTGAACAATATTTTTCCATATTATCCCAAGACTCTTTTCTACTTCTTGTATCTTCATAAGATTTTGGGCTTCCAATAAAGCAATTAGATTTATTATCATCTAGTTTATAACTTTTCCTTTCCTGTTGGATTCTTTGCTTTGACATTGATTTTTCCTTTATTTTTTAGACAAAACTAAATTAACCATTTTAATTAGCTCGTCTCTTTTATATGGTTTGCGAATTATATAAGTGACACCGTGTTCTTCTTCATTTGCATTTAAATGTTCATAATCTGATGTGCCGGTTTGGAAAATTATTGGTATAAATTTCGCCTTTTCGATTTGACGAATTCTTTCTAATGTTTCAATCCCATCCATATTTGGCATCATCATATCAACTAAAATTGCATCTATTTTATCTTCGGAGTTGCTTAAAAACTTTATAGCTTCTATACTATTATCAAACCCAAAAACTTTGTGACCTTTGCTTCTAAGAGAAAAATCTATAATCTCCAGGCAAGTTTGCTCATCATCAATTGCTACAATATTTGGCATTAATGCTACTCCGTTTTTAGATCTAATTTTAAAGTTACAGGTATATGATCAGAAGGCTTATCTTTTTCTCTCCATTCCTTGCTCTCGTAACATTCTTTTGATACTTGAGCCACCTCAGGAGAAGAAAATAAATAATCTATTCTAAGGCCATGATTTCTATTATAAGAATTTCCTCTATAATCCCACCACGTAAAACCTTGTATCTTTTGGTTTAACATTCTATATATGTCTATTAAACCAGTAGCTAAAAATTTACGTAGAGCCTCTCTTTCCTTTGTGCTAAAGCATATAGACTCATTTATGGCCTTTGGATCATATGAATCTATATCACTATGTGCAACATTAAAATCTCCGCCAATTATAATCATCTCCTCTGAAGATACAAGCTCCATATAATATTTTTTTAAAGAATCAAAGAATTTTAATTTAGTTTGATATTTATCAGAAGATAAATCTTGTCCATTAGGGACATAAACAGAGGCGATCCTAATTGCTAAGTTAGGTAGATTCACAAGCGCTTCTATATAACGCGCTTCATCTGGAATAGGGTTTAATGGAAAATCTTTAATAACATCACTTAAAGGAAATTTAGATAATATAGCTACACCATTGTAAGTTTTCTGACCATGCACTTCTATATTATAACCTAAATCTTCAATTTGCTCATAAGGAAAAGCCTCGGATGTGCATTTAAGTTCTTGTAATAAAACAACATCAGGCTTTTTTTTGGTCAACCAATCAAGTAAGTGTGAGAGTCTTGCATTAATCGAATTAACGTTCCAGGTAGATATTTTCAATGTTTATTTAAACCATATTCCTAACGCAGCAACTACAATAGATAGAAGAAGAACTCCATCAACCCTATCTAGTAAACCACCATGCCCAGGGATCAATTGACCGCTGTCTTTTACTTTACATTTACGTTTTGTCCATGATTCTAATAAATCACCAAGGGAAGCGATCATAGCGGCAATTCCTGCAGCCCCCATTCCTTCTCCTAAGAATGGACTAATAAGAATAGCGAAAATTACTCCTCCAAAAAAACCAGCCCAAGTCTTATTCGGGCTAATTTTAGGACAAAGCAGTTTTCCACCAAAAGTGCGGCCAAAAATATATCCACCAACATCATTGGCCCAAACAATTACAAAAATAGACATTACGGTATTAACGCCATTAAACTTGATTGTATTATTAACTATATGATGCTGATCTATTATCCATAACAGAGAAAGGCAAGATAATAAAATATATAAACCACCAAATATTCTAAAAGAAGTTTTTTGATGATATGTAATATTATACCATTCTCCTCCCATAATTATAGCAGCTGCCAACAACATAGCTGTAAAATACATGCCGGATAATTTTATCATTAGCAATACTAATGGTACTAATATAAGCGCTGAAATAACGCGTAAAACGAAATTATAAGATTTGCTTTGATAAACCATAGCGTCTCTCTCTTTTATTAAAGTTATTTATAGCCCTACTTAAATGTTTTGCGCTAAAGTCTGGCCATAATGTTTTTGTAAAATAAAGCTCCGTATAAGCTATTTGCCATAAAAGAAAATTGCTTATTCTATATTCTCCACTAGTCCTAATAAATAAATCTGGATCAGGAATAGAGTTGGTATACATATAGCTTCCAAAAAGCTCTTCATTAAGCTCTTCTACTTTTAGTTTACCAGAATTTAAATCTGTGAAAAGTCTTTTTTGTGCATAGATAATTTCGTCTCTAGCTCCATAACTTAAGGCTATTTGAAGAAATAGCTTATCGTTATTATGGGTTAATTCTTCGCATTTATTAAGCAGATCAATAATATCAGAGGAGAATTTATTTCTATCGCCTATAAATCTAACGCGTATTTTATTTTTTATGAGTAAGTCTAATTCATCTGTTAAATAAATTTTTAGAAGAGTAATTAATCCATCAACCTCTTCATTATTGCGTTTCCAATTCTCTGAAGAGAAAGTATACAAAGTTAAATAAGGTATTTTTCTTTTAATACAAGAAATTATAATGTTTCTAGCGGCTTCAGCTCCTCGCTTATGACCTAAAGATAGCGGGAGATTTCTTTGTCTAGCCCATCTACCATTTCCATCCATAATAATTGCTATATGTTTTAGTGATTTGCTCATTTTCTTTTAGGAAATTTTTAGCTGTTTATTTATAAAATCTTCAAAATCCGCTGCTGTATTAAAGTCTTTATATACAGAAGCAAATCTAACATAAGCCACCTGATCTATTTTTGATAAAGCCAACATTATAGATTCACCAATAGAGCTAGTGAGTATTTCGCCTTCACTTGAGGTTTCAAACTCACGTACAACAGAATTAACAATGGCTTCAATTTTTTCTTCAGATATTTGTCTTTTTCTAATAGCAGTATATATTGATCTTTTAATTTTCTCTCGATCAAATAATTTTTTCTCACCGTTGCGTTTAATTACGGTTAAATCCTTTAATTGCACTCTCTCTATAGTGGTGAACCTTGATTCACATTCCACGCAGAATCTTCTTCTTCTAACGGATAATTTATCTTCAGTTGGGCGAGAATCTCTAACTTGAGTATCTTCGACATTGCAAAATGGACAGCGCATAATATATTTAGTGAGTTATTTTAATTCTAATTTAACATATTTAATTAATGATATCAAAACTAATTGCAAATATACACTGATATGAAAACAAAATTTGTTAGTTTATTTATACTAATCATAATCATAATTTTTTCTGCACTAGAAATAAAAGAATATAATGATATTGAGAACCGTCGGTTATTATTTATAGAGCAAATACAAGAGTTCGATTTTAATAAAATTCCACTAGAGAATCTTCCTATCCTAGATAATTTAAATAACAACATCCTTGAGATGGGTAAAAATGAAATGTCTAAGCATAAAGTGATTTTTGCGGGTATTGCTAGAGATAACTTAAAAGATTTACCAACAACCATTAAGCATATTTATTTTTTAAGTAGTTTTTTTAAAGATTATAGAATAGTAATTTTTGAGAATGATTCTAAAGACGGGACAAAACAAGCTTTTGAAACCTGGATGGAAAAAGATAAAAAGGTAAAAATCCTCTCTAAGACTTATGGTATTAAGAAACGACCCAACCATAAATTCTTAGCTGATGCAAGAAATGAATATCTTCAAGAGATAAAAGAGTATGAGGATTTTGACTTAGTAATAATGCTTGATATGGACATGTCTCACGGCGTAGATGCTAGAGGTATCTTTGATTCTTTTTCTAAAATCAATGATTGGGACATGGTTTGTTCAAATGGGATCTCAAATTCTAAAGGAGAGATGTATGATATGTTTGCCTTCAGAAATAATGAATTCCCATACACACCAAGTAAATGGCAAGAAATATGCTCTATAAATCCTACACAAGAAAAATGCGCTTATAATAACGACATTATTCGTAATATTTTCTTTTATAGAACGGGTTGGCAAAGTATCAATAGATTATATTGGTTGCATATTGTTCCAATGGGGCAAAAAAAATCTTACTCTATAACTTCAGAACTTATACCTGTAAATTCTTGCTTTGGTAGCTTAGCGATTTATAAAAAAGATTTTATTAAAGATTGTAGCTACAATTCCATAGAAAATGATTGTGAGCATGTGTCTTTTCATCAATGTATTAAAGATAAAAATAAGGGTAGGGTAGTAATGAATCCTGCGCAAGTTATTAGATATTCACATTATTATAAATAATAGAATCTATAGTTTTATATATTATATCCAATTCATCAGGATTAGAAAGTCTATGTCCAGCATTTCTTATTAGTTGTAATGTTACATTACTGCTCGTAATATTTTCTACAATCCTTATAGAGGTTTGGTATGGTACATCATTATCATCCATGCCGTGAATAAGCCTTACAGGAGCGCTTATATTAATAGGCTTGTTTAACAATAGATGTTTACGAGCTTCAATAATTAAATTCTGAGAAATAGGATAAGCATCTTCACAGAACTCATTATTAAAATATATTTGTTTATCTCGCTCTAGATGCTTTTTTTGCTCTTTATTTAAACAATTCCAAATTAGATCTTCTGTAAAATCTGGAGCAGCTGCAAGCCCAACTAAACCAACTATTTTTTGCGGTCTTAAGAGACTTGCGAGCAGCATTATCCAGCCACCCATGCTTGATCCTATTAATATTTGTGGTTGTTTGTCTGTTAATTTATCAATGATATTCAGAGTGTCATCAAGCCAACTTCCAATAGTTCCATCTATAAAATTACCTGAGGAATTTCCATGACCTGAATAATCAAATCTGATAAAATCATAATCTCTTTGTTCTGCGTATGAAGAAAGGGCCTGCGCTTTTGTTCCATTCATATCAGATTTAAAGCCTCCAAGAAAAATAATTCCTATGTTTTTTTGCTTTTTTGTGAGATTTTTCCTATAAGCTAAAAATTCTTCTTGATTAGAAGAATATAATTTTTGATAATCTAACATAATATTAAATTTATAAATCCTATAATATAGTTCTTAATTTAAGTGAATAAAAAACATAGTTTAACAAGAAAACCTGGAATTTTGCAAGTTCTTCCTGCTCTTATGTCTGGAGGGGTTGAAAGATGTGTGTTGGATACTGCTGAAGGTCTGTCAAAGGCGGGGTTCCGATCATTTGTCGTATCTTCAGGTGGGAAATTAGTTACTCAATTATATCAGCATGGCTCTCGTCATTTTGATTTGCCTATGCATAGTAAAAATCCATTTACTATAATACAAAATATTTTTGCCCTAAAAAAGCTAATTAAATATCATGATATAGATATTATTCATGCTCAGTCTAGAGCCCCAGCGTGGAGCGCTTACTATGCTGCAAAATTAGCTTCCTGTCATTTTGTAACTACGATACATGGAGCTCACTCTATTAGTGGTAGTTTAAAAAGATTTTATAATTCTGTAATGACTAAGGGAGAGCAAGTAGTAGCGGTATCAGAGTTTATAGGTGAGTATGCAAAGCAAAATTATGAATTTGATCATAGCAAGCTTAATATTATTCATTGTGGAACTAATGTAGATAAGTTTGATTATAATAAGATAGATCAAAAAAGAATGGTAGAGATAGCTAAAAATCTTCGTATTCCTACTGATAAACCAATTATTATGCTTCCTGGACGTTTAACGCGCAGCAAAGGGCATTTGTTTTTACTAGAGGCTATTAAAGTTCTTCCAAAAAATTCGGTAACTTGTCTTTTTGTAGGAGACGAGAATGGTCATTTAAATTATCGAGAGGAATTGCAAAGGAAAATCAATGAATATGGGCTTGAGAATAATGTTATTATTACTAGTAATGTTGCTGATATGCCAGCAATTTATGCTTTATCAGATATCATAACATGTGTTTCAACAAAGCCTGAAGCATTTGGTTTAGTTTCAATAGAAGCTCAGGCCATGGGAAGAATGGTAATAGTCTCTAACCTTGGAGGAATAAGAGAGACAATTATTCCAAATGAAACAGGATGGTTAGTTGAGCCTAATAACGTGGAGGATCTAGTAAATAAGATTAAATTTATTTTGAAATTACCCTTAAAAACTAGATTGGAATGTGCTTATAAGGCAAGAGAGCATGTGTTACAAAATTTCTCACTTGAATCAATGTGGAGAAAGGGTGTAAACATGTACAACAAAATTTTAGAGAAGAACTTAAAGCGGAATGTATAGAAATTATGAAAAACAAAGATATTAGTTTAGTTTATTTGCTGGGTGATATTGATCTTACTCTTAGCGATATAAAAATAACAACATTAGATCAAGTTAAACTGGAGTTAGGTATAATATAATGAAAAATTCTAAAAAATCTTGGCTTATTAAAGTCATTCTTATTTGTATAACTGTTTTTGTAACATATTCATATGTTATTCAATTCAGAAAAGAGCAATTACCTTATTCACCTTTTGCAACCAGCGCGAGCGGAGTAATATTAAATATTATTGAACCTGCTGCAATTATAGAAGGAAGTGCAGAAGGGGATTATATAGTTGCGGCACGAGATGGAAGTAAAGTTTTTGCTAAGGGCGGGCTTAACTATGTTGTAGCTGGAGAAGGGAATGATGAATTTTTCTACAGTCTTTGTAGTACAAAAATAATTGATGGAAAAATTGGAGTTCTTGCTGGATTTGATCCAAAGAATGATAAGATAAAAATTTTCTGCGCTCATAACAAAATAAATCCTGAGCAAATTAGAATAATTCATGATGAGTTTGATAATCAACCAATAACTTACATTGAAGTTAAAGGAAAGCACTCCATCTCTGCTATAGCTTTACTTGGGGATATAGATCTCACGGTTAATGATCTTATCCTTAATGAAATGTGGAAAAAAGATTAATAAAAAAGCTATTTAGAGAGAAAAAATGTTTCGTAGAATGCCGATTATATTGCTCATAAGCATAATAATATTATTTTTTATAGAGAAGAATATACCTTTGGTTTTTAAGCAAATTTTATATTCATTGAGTTTGAGTATAAAAGAAGTAATAGTTTTTGCGCTGCCAATTGTAATTTTTGCATTATTGTTCAAAACGATTTTGTCGCTTTCTCAGAATGCTACTAAAATTATAGGTTTGATTCTAATTTTGGTTTGTTGTTCAAATTTTCTTTCAACTTTTTTAAGTCATTATGTAGGGGGTTGGATTTATAATTTTGATTTATCAATGATTATGCCAAATGAACATAAAGAACTAGTTGCTTTATGGAATTTCAGTTTGCCTAAGCTAATTCCTAATAATATTGCAATGTTCGGAGGTTTATTAGCTGGGCTTGTTGCTTCAAAATATAGCAAAAGAGAAATGATAGTTAAGAGAGTAGAGTTAGTCTTAAATTATATCTTAAAAGGTTTATTGTATCTAATTCCAGTTTTTGTTATAGGCTTTATAGTAAAGCTCCAGCATGATTCAACAATTGCTATAATAGTTCAGGATTATTCAAAGATTTTTATAATTATAGCTATGGCGCAGTTTGGTTATATTATTTTGGCTTATTTTATCTTTAATAATGCTAAAATAAGATCTGCTCTAGAATGCATAAAGAATATGCTTCCTGCAGCGATAGTTGGATTTAGTACTATGTCTAGTGCAGCTACTATGCCACTTACAATTATGGCAGTTGAAAAAAATTCTAAAAATAAAGATTTAGCGCGTTCTGTTGTGCCAGCAACTGTTAATATACATTTAATAGGCGATTGTTTCGCTATTCCAATATTTGCTTATGCAATATTAAAAAGCTATGGATTGGCCCAGCCTTCTCTTGTTAATTATCTAATATTTACATTTTATTTTGTATTAGCTAAGTTTTCTGTTGCTGCAGTGCCGGGTGGAGGAATAATAGTGATGCTGCCGATATTAGAAAAATATCTGGGTTTTAATGGAGAAATGATGTCTCTAATAACAGCTCTATATATTCTTTTTGATCCTGTTATTACTTCAGCTAACGTGTTGGGTAATGGTATTTTTGCAAAAATGATAGATAATATCATTTCCTTTAAACTCCCCTTCCTGAATTACCCCTAGAAAATACACGTGATATAAAATTTGAGTGATGTGGTTGATATGTATCGCTAACTTCATCTTTGAACTTATTCATTAGTTTTGAAGCTATTTTATCAGTTTTATATTTCCGATACTCATCTACGCTTATGCCGTGTATAAAGGTAGCATGAATATATTGAGAAAGTTTAGTTATAACATCAGGGTTTTTGTGTTTTCTATATTCTTGAATATTCTTTTCTATACTTGCATCATTTACTATATTAGTATCACTGAATATTTTAGCTAGGTTTTCTTGAATTTGCTTGATAGATTGATCATCTGAATTCTCGATCTCATTTTTAATTACAGCTTCTATGATTGAAGAGTTTATATTCTCTTTTAGGTTTTCTTGAGCACAAGCTTTTGTAACAATATCTTTTAATCGATTAGGTTCAACTTGATTATCAATTTGAAAATGACCAATGAAACCAATAAGTTTTTTTAGATTTTTAGAGGTTAAATCCTTTTCAATATTTGGTGTGTTTGCGATTTCTAGAATATCTTCTTTGCTACAACTATCTTTTTCTAAAAGATTATTGTAATGTTCAATTGATGAGACTGAAGTGGTGCATTTTGTTTCTAATGCTTCTGACAATTCATAATTCCTCCCCTCTTCTGATACAGCATTATACGTAATTATTTCAGGAGCTTTTTGTGTAGGAAGTGCTACGAATACTTCACCTGGTATATCGTTTTTTGTTAATTTACTAACATCAGTAATATGAGAGATTGAATGTAAGTCATTATATAATGGACTATCTGTTTCATCATCGATTACTGGAAATCCATTTTTGTCAGTTACTGCTTGTTTTGTTGTGCAATTATATTCCAGTCTATTTAAACCAGAGACTCCTTGATGATTTGCTCTTACATGAAATGTTTCTTTTCTTGTATTAGTATTGGCCATTACCGCATAAAGAGATGCATCTGAGCCAATTAAGGATCTTTGGCTATATCTACTTACAAGAAGTTTTAACTGCTCATCTGAGAGATTAAGTCTTGTTTTTAATTCTTTTTCATAGGATGTTTTAGTAAAGGCTCCGGTCCATTTATCAAATCTTGTTTGCAAATTATTATAAAGTCCAGTTACATCATTTTGCTTATTCATATCTTCTAAAACAAAATCTAACTTCTGTGTAAGTGAGGATTTATTTACCTCTGGTACAATTGAGCTATCATTATTATTTTGAATTGATTCTCTGAGCTCTATTATTTCCTTGCGAATTTTCAATACTCTAGGATCTTTTGTGGATACTCTGGGTCTCTCTTTGCTCATTTCCCTTAATTCACTAAGAGCTTTGGTTAGTTTGGTGTATTGATGAATATGCACAAATAAATCGTCATCTAATATAGCGCCATTCTGGTCCTTTACTTTTGGATGGCTTCTATTAAAATCAGCATAAAACTGCCCTTTAAATCGTTCATTTAAGCCCTCTCTGTGCTCTCCATTATGTTCATATCCTAAAACAATATCACCGAGGTTTTTATTATTTTTTAACCCCTGTAAAATGAATGCCATGTGAGTTGGAGTGGAGCTAGATGAGCCACCTAAAGCATCATTAAGGTTGTTAGTTTTTGCAAGTAGATTCTTTTCTACGCTATTATCGAAGATCCTAGTAAATTTTTCTAGTTTAGGGATTAATGCTTTTACGCGATCATCATTTTGATCGAGATTAGGATTCTCTTTATATAGCTCTTCTAACTCAGCAATAATTGGATTATATCTTTCTGCAATAAATGATTTTTGTACGTCATCAAGAGAAGCTAGTTGGTCTTCTGACATTGATAATATATCTGTAAAATCTAGAGCGAATTTTTGTTTTCCCATTTTATTTCCTCATTTTTGGATTAATCAATATTAGATGATATTGATTAATTTAGGGTTAATAGAAAAAGATTAATCCTTGTTAATATTTATATTGAAATTATATTTAAAATTTGTTATATTTACTTTCAATTAAGGAAGGTGATTATGAGAAACGCGGAAATTTTATCGTTAGACTTTTATGATGCAGTTATTTCAAATAATAGTAATGCAGTAAGAAAATTCCTAAGTGAAGAGCGAAAATTGCCCACTACCACAATTACCGGCATGTTGATGATAGCTGTTGAAAATAAGCTGGTAGAATCTATAAAAGCCATTTTGGAATATAACAATTATTCCTCTGATAAGATTACTGATAAGCATTTGAATGTAATTCTCTGTCTTGCTGCAAAAGAAAATATTCTTAAAGATATAGTCATCACCTATCATTGATTTTTTTGAAAGTTTTTAGCTAATTTATCTAAAATTGCTTTCCATTGTCTAAAGACTCTTTTTTTTCTTATTTTATTATATTCCTCCATTTGAATACTGATTTGTTTTAAATCACTATGTTCTAACAGATATTCCAGCTCGGCAAAATTATTAAAATATTGAATATATGGCATATTTCCTGGATCGTAGAAATCTGCATAATCAATCCATTGCTTAATGATTTCTTTATTAAAATAATTATCGGGATTATCTTTATCTAATCGGGGGATTTTTCTTTTAACCTGATAAAAAGAAAGTTCTGAAAGAATTTTTCTTGGATAAATATAATGCAAATCTATTAAAAAACTTTTAGAAGGAAAGAATAATGGAACATTAGCGCTATATTGTTCGTATAAAGACATAGTGCTGATTTGATAGGGAAAATGTACAACGCCTTTATAATCATATAATTCTTGCCATTTGTATCCTTGGTCTATTTTGGTAATTAAATTTTTATTCTCAAATAGAATATTAAAATCAATATTAACTCTATCTTTAGCAATAAATCCTGGATTTATCCCTCTGTATTTTGCCTTTGTATATAAACAAAGACTAGGTATAAACTCACTATCTAAACCTGTGTGATATTTTAAATAATGTTGATCTCCCTTATTATTTGATACGATAAAAATTTTATTTTTTTCTACACCAGCTTTTAGAAATTTATTTAGTTTTTCTAAAATAAGCTTATTTTCTATAATAAGATTATTTGAATATCTTGTGCTATTTACTATAATTATTGGTTTATTAAATTTCTCATATAAAAGCGCTAAAGAAGCTGCGTGCGTAACTATAAATCCATCAAACTGATTTAAATAATCTTTATATTCATGATAAAATTTTTCAATTAATTCATCATCTAAGTTCTTCCAATTTTTTTGTGAGATAATTTTTATTTCTGTTTTATTTTTATCTAGCAACCATGCTTGATTGGAAATACTATTAGTTTCTACTTCATGACCTAGTTCTTCAAATATATATTTAACATCACTAATTACAGCTATATGTAAATCTATATTAAAAAACTTAAGTTTTTTAGGTTCTTGTGCAAATCCATTATTTCCCAATAAAATAAGATATAAAAATAATATTAGCTTTCTCATTGTTGTCTTTAATTTAATAATAAAAAAGCTAATTATACATTATTGAGACATAAAAGATCCATGAATTTTTGTTTATTGCTTATTCAATTATTGATTGCTTTAAGAATTAAAGGTAAACTTTTTATAAATAGAAAGGATTATAAAAAATGAGTAAAGGCAAAAAAAAGTTAAATTTAAAAATCGAAGTTGATGATACATCAGATACAATGTCTACATCTTCAATGTCAACTAATAATAGCAGCAATGACGGAATCTCCAAGATTCTAGCAGAGTTAGATAGAGAAGAAGTGGAAAAACAAGCGCAGAACTTAATGCGATTAATCTTAGAAGAGGGAAACTCTGAAAATTTTAAAAATTTTTTAAAATTATCTAAACCCTTAGCGATTGAAATTATATTAGAGAAAATTACTGAAGATTCTCGATATTCTAGAGAAATAAGAGAGATTTTTGAAAATAGCTTAATTGAAAAAAGAATAGGTAAAGTTAAAAATAGACCTGTTAAATTATTCTCAAATAAAGACGAAGGAGTTACAGAAGGGCGCTTTGTAAAAAAAGATTTACAAAATAATGAATTACCATCTTTAAAACATAGTACTACTTGGTTAGAAAAAATTGGTGGAATAAGTGGTAGGAGGAATATAGGTGAGGAGATTTGTGAGTATATTGGCACCAATCTAATGAATCAATTACTAGATAAAAACTCTCCTAAGATCCGTTTATATAAAGACAATCAAGGAAATGTTAGATTGATGTCTAAATTCATTCAGAATTTCATTCCCCTGGAGTCATTTGATTTAATAAATGAAAAGCCTTTCAATGGAGCTTTAGGGCTTACTAATTTTTTTGCCGCTAATATTTTATTTGCTGATTATGATACAAATATTCAAAATGCTGGCATCAGGAGGGATAATTTAGGTGACTCTCATGCAGCCAGAATAGATAATGGAAAAGCACTTTCATATAAAAAAGTTAAGAGACCTAAAGATTATGATAGTAATATTTTTGCTGAACATAACTCTAATATAGAGCCTACTGAAGATATAGTGATAGGTAATATATTTAGAGCCAAAGTTTATTCAGGTGTTTTTGATAATATCGATATGGCCAATGAATTATTAAACCTATCTAATTCTTTAAATATTAATAAGTTACGTAAAGTGATAAAACTCTCACTTGATAATATTGAAGAAGCTTATGGAAGTGATATTTTATCAAACCCCGCTATACTACAGGAACTTAGAGAAAGAATGGAATTTCCAGAGAATATAACAATTAATAGGCAAGTTTTAGAAAATGCGATTATTGAAAATATTCAATTTATGAATAATATAATTAGAATATATGCTGAAAAACAGGTTCAAAAAAATACAGGCATTAATAATAATTCAAATAAGGAAAACATCCATCAGTCAAATAATAATTCCAATAATCAACATTTTCAGAGAATAGCTCTTAGAAATATAACTAATGAAGATAGATCTTTAAAATAAGGATTTCAAATTTTTGCAGAATTAAATATACAAATCCAGAAAATTCATGATAATTTAGTGAGTTAGTTGGAGGGAAATATGGAAACTTGTAATGATCATAATCATTGTATTAAATATGCAATTAAAAAAACTGAAGAACTTTGTGAAAACAAAAAGATAAAATTTACTGACTTACGAAAAAATATTTTGAAGCTCGTTTGGGAGAGTCATGTTCCTATTGGGGCATATGATCTTCTTGATAAACTAAAGGTTATTGATATTAAAGCTAAACCAATCACTATATACAGAATTTTAGATTTTTTCTTAGAAAATAGAATAGTTCATAAACTAGAAAGTCAAAATAAATATATTGGCTGCTCTCATCCTGGTGAAATGCATAATTGCTATTTTCTTATTTGCAATAAATGCAATAAAGTAGAAGAAGCTTGCAACGAAAATATTCTAAAAGCGATTTATGAGAAATTTGAGAAGAAGCATTTTATAGTAGAGCATATTAATCTTGAGATCTTTGGAACTTGTGTAAATTGTTCAGTTTGTTGATCAATATTACTTACTTTTACTAGGTGCACAAGGAACTTGCTATTAAGTAGAAGTGTCAATATACAAAGTTTTCTGAATGTTATCAACGCCTCTAATTTGACTATTATCAAAACTGTCTTCATCCTCTATATATTGAGGTCCTCTGTAAGTTTGTGATGAAGGCTGATGATGAGTTTGCGTATTTTGATTATTATGCTGTTGTTGTGAAACAGGGCTAGCAATATCTATCCTGTTGTTGGTTCCTAAAGCAAAATTTAATAAACATCCCATAAAATTACTCCTTTTTAGTTAAACATTCTTGCTAAATGCTCATAATAACAATAGCCTAAATTTTTTTTCTGAGTATAAAAATATGGAGAAGATTCATATTCTTTAATTAATTCTTTGATATAAATTTCAGCTTTATTTATTAATTCTCCATCTTTTAAATCAATTCCCAATATCTGCGCAGGTTCTTCTCCACCAGATAATTGAATATATTCCAATTTATTTATAGTATAACTCTGGATTTTATCTTGGCAAGAAAATCCAGAATTTTTAGCAATTATTGCTTCTATTAATAATTGTAGATTCTGTCCAGAGAAAATAGCTTTATTAGTTGCTAATCTTCCTGTTTTATAATCTATAATATTAACAATATTTGAAGAGATTTCTATTCTATCTGCCTTGGCTGAAATTAAAAAATCATTGTTTATTTTTAAATAACCAGAATTTTCAAGATATGCTTTACAAGCTTTATTTTCATTCTCTAAGAACCACTTGGCTATTCTGATATATCTTGGCCACCATAAGCTTATTATTTGGTTGTTTTTTACTTTGAGTAAATCTAAAGATTTTTTACCAGCCTCAAAAATATCCGTATTTTGATGATAAAGTTCTAATGCTTTATGAACAAAAATTCCAAAATCAATAGCCGTGGCTTGGATAGACAAACTAGGTAATTGTTTTAATTTAAGAATGAGATCTACATATATATGATAGGGGTTAAAAACTAATTTATCTATTTGAGTAGCCGATAATCTCGATGGCCTATAGTTAATAGATGGAGTAGGGGGTAATAGTGTTAGCTTATTTTTAGGCGATAATAATTCAACAGAATTTGTTTGAGGGTTTTTTTTCGCCAAGCTCAACAAGCGAAGTAACCATCTTGATGGATTCGCAGCTATTCCTTTTAATTTTTCAGACCTAGTGATTATAACTTGTTTTGCTTGCGCTAAACACATAAAATCATAAGTTTCTTCACCCATATAATTTTCAGAAATAGGTAAGCCAATGGTTCTAAGTAAATGATTATTAAAACAAGGATCGATATAAGGTTTATTTGGCCAAGTAGTTTCATTAAGTCCTGCAAGTATAATAAGGTCTGCCTTATGTAATCTTGCATCAACAGGTTTTAATAGAGTTACTCTACTTTCAATGCAATCCCCTCTATAGAAAGCGGATTTTAGATAAAATTTAAGAAGAAATAAATATTCTTTGAAAGATATTTTCTGATAAATATCAGAATAATTTTTGAGTTGCTCGAGATATTCTTTTAACTCTCTGGAGTTTCCCCACACATCTTTATTTGAAAGATTTTCTGCGATATTAAGATGTAAATCTAAAAAGGTTGAAAAAGTTTCGTAAGTTGGAAGGGAGATATTATTTAATAAATCTATTTCAGCTAGAATAAATTTTTTATTTCTTGAATCTAGCTCTAGTTTTATTAATTCTTCTTGAGAGATATCGTAAAAATGATGTTTTAAAAGAGAAATTACTACCAGTGGTGAATATTTATCTAATAAGAAATTTGCAATTAGATCTAACCAGATAGCTGCTTCTGTTTTGTTAAGAGGATGGTCTCTAACTATATTGGCATTAATATTCATGGCTCTTAGATGAAGCATGATTTTTTTAGTAAGCTCTTCATCTTGAGTGACTATCATAATTGATTTATCTTGATTTTTCTTTATAAGTGAAATTATAGTTTTTGCTTCCATGTGCAAGTCTTGGCAATTAATAAATGAGAAATTATCTGTAGATAATGATAATTTATGCCATTCACTACTTGCATTGGCTGGTTTAAATGCTTTGGATACAAAAACATTGAGTGCTTTATTGCTACTCCATGGTTTAATATCATCTGGAGTTATTTTTAAAGCTTCAAGATAGAGCCTAAAGTTATATTGTGAATTCATTGGTTCAATTTCTTGCCAATTGCTCATATCCATATCAAACTCATATAATATTATATGAGCATTAGGTAAAACAGCAGCTCGCTCAATAAGATTTATTATGCTTGGAATATTGCTGCTAACTCCAGCAATTATTAGATGTCCTCTTAGATCATTACAAATTGAATCCAAGAATATATTGTTATAATAGGATTTTGTATGAAGATTTTTCTCTTTCCAGAGATGAATAAATTTTCTAATGATTTGGAGTAATTCCTGCTGATGAATAGCCAACTCAGTATTTATTATGATAAGAAAATCACTTAAGTCTATATTATAAGTCTCGGCTTTAGTTATAAGCTCTGATAGATATTCAGCTAAATTAATTATCACATTAATAGGTTTGTTCTTAAGTTCATCTAGTTCCATTAGAGTTTTAGATATATGATTTAATAGGCTTAATCTATCTATTCCATCTGATGAGATTTTTGATATTTGACTAATTTCATTAATAGAAAAAATCTTGGGAACCGAAGGTCCTAATTTAAGAAAAGAATTTTTTAAAGTATTGCAAGAATGTTTAGTTGGGAGTAATATTGTAACATCTTTTAGCTTGCATGCAGAAGGAAGCTTAGTTATTATATTCTGTGTTAAACTTTCAAAAAAATCTTCATTTGCAGGAATATTATATATGTTTAGGTCTCTCATTACAATTTATCTTGTTTTATTGTTTCCTTTTTCATTATTAGCAGCAGAATCCTCGCAGATTCTTGCCTCTATTAAACCTCTTCAATCTATTATAGCGAATCTTACTAAAGATGTAGATAATAATATAGGTTTAATTATAGATAAAAATGAATCTCTGCATAATTACCACTTAAAACCTACCAAGATTAAACAAATACACGAAAGTAAAATCGTAATTTTAATAGATAGAAATTTTGAGATATTTCTTGATAAAATCATATATAACTTAAATGATAAAAATCATTTAATTATTGAGGTCGCAAAATTGCCTAATGTGAGGTTAAGAGGGATGCATGATCACGATCATAATCATAATCATGAACATGGTCATAGTCATGATTACCATATTTGGCTTGATGTAAGTATAGTTAAAATATTTTCAACCGAGTTAGTAAAGTTATTATCCAAAGAAAATCCACAATATAAGAAGCAATATGAGAAAAATTTAAAAGATTTCTTGTTAAAATTAGATAATTTAGATAAAAATATTAAAGCGAAGATTGGAGTTGCTAGAAATAAGAACTTTATTGTAACTCATAATGCATATGATTATTTTATTAGTAGATATGGTTTAAATTCACCTGATTCTATTACAATAGACCATGATCATAATATAGGTGCAAGAACATTCCTAGAGCTTCAAGAAAAAATGAAAAATAATAATGTTTCTTGTATATTTGAAGAACCTCAATTTGAATCGAATATAATGCGAAAGTTAAAGGAAAATACAAATATAAAATTAGGAGTATTAGATGCAGAATGGGGGCCAAATGATGCAAGCATTGAAGATAATTATTTTGAAATGATGAATAGTTTAATGGAAAATTTTATAAAATGTCTGAGTTAAAAATAAATCTAGCTAATGCTTACAGGATATTAGCGCACTTAAAAATGGATGATCATACTTATACTCATCTTTCTTGTCGCGCAGAAAATGGTGATTCTTTCTATATTTATCCATTTGGGTTAACATTTTCAGAAGTTACTAAAGACAATCTTCTAAAAGTTTCTTTTTCTGGAGAGCTTATAGAAGGGAGTGAGTATCAATATAATGAAACAGGTTATATTATTCATAGTAATATTTATCAAAATAGACCAGATATTAACGCAATCTTTCATCTTCATACTCCTGCATCAGTTGCTGTTTCTGCAATGAAAAGGGGGCTGATGCCGATTAGCCAATGGGCACTGCATTTTTATAAGAAAGTAGCTTATCATAATTATAATTCTCTAGCTTTGGACTGGGGTGTTCATGGTAATGATTTAGTAAATGATTTAAAAAACTATTTCGTAATGTTATTGCATAATCATGGTATGATTACATGTGGAAAAACAATACATGAAGCAATGTTTTATGCTTACCATATGGAAATGGCTTGTAAGACACAATGCCTGGCACTTGGTTCAGGAGAAGAGCTTGTTTTACCTTCTGAAGCAATATGTCAAAAAGCAGTAAAAGATCTACTAACTTTTGAAAAAGATTTAGGAAAAAGAGATTGGCAAGCATGGATAAGAAAATTAATGCTTGGTTAAGAAGTTTTCTCTATTCTTAAAGAAAATTTATATTTTATTTTTATGATACCGTACGAAATATTGCAGCATAACAAAGAAGTGGTGTTTAAATTAGCCACTCATGTTGCAGAAAATAGAGCTAAAAAACCAATTTCAAAAAAGATGCTTAATAATAAGCTATTAGCTGCTTTAGAGGAGGATGATTTTTCTGAAGCAATAAAATATCTATCTAGATTAAAAGATGCGCGCTCAAATATACTTACTTATCATTCTGGAGATTTAGGTCAAGGGACTAAAGGTTTGGTGAGGGATGCAAGGGCTGCTGTAGACCCACCAATTATTGCTCCTGAAAATTATGCTATGATGCACTTAAATCATGCAAGAGCTGCTGTTTTGGTCCTGGAAAATGCTAGAAATAGAGGTGAAATAACTAATCAGCAATGTAATAAATTATCAAAAAATATCAGAAAGCTTGCTAAACAAAAAATAGCAAAAATTGAATCTGATTTTGTAAATATTTCAAATGAAGACTTAAGCGTTCTTAAGAAAAATGATTTAATTTTAAAACTAGAAACAGATGTAAAAGAATATAATAACGATCTAGTTAATTTGCTCGAAAATAACGGTGTTGAGAAAGCGCAAAAACAATTAGCAACCGCAAAAGAATTTACAAGTTTTGAGGATGAGCATTATCATGTAAGTACAATCTCAAAATTAGGAAACGCCACGATAATTGAGTCAGAAGTAATGAACTTAGGCTTAACAGAAGTTCAAAGAAAGATGTTTAAAGCTATACGTGATTATGAAGTTCTAGACGATACGAAGCAGATGAATATTCCTCCTAGGGAGGATATGGATTGGTTTAATCTTCAGCCAAGATGGAAGCAAGATCTAATTAAAGGGTCAGCTGAGGCAATTCTTTCTGGAACTAAAGTGATACCAACGCAATTAAGAAAAGAACTGCCTTTGCTTAGAAATTCTTATACCAAAGTAACTTCAGTACAAAAATCTCCAAATGAAGAGTTTAAAACTTGTTTAGAGGTAATGCACTCAGGAACTTTAACCACGGAGATCCCTACAAAATTTGCTTTTATAAAAAAAATGGCTCAGGCTATTGGGCTTTGGCGGGATGAACTTATTGATAAATTAACTCAAAAAAATATCAATCAGTTAAAACAATTTACAAAAGATGGAAAAGTTAACTTAGTAGCGTTAACCTCACCGGCATCATTTTTCCTAACTGTAGATAATGCAGACTCAACTTATGTAAGGCATGATCCAGATAATGGAATTTATAAAAATACTATGCCATATAATATAGCGCGTTTTTTACCATTTGGCGGTGGAAGAGATATGTCAGGCTTTAAGGAAATATTGGAAGGGAATCAAGGTAATCAAAATCTTTTAACGGCTGGGAAGCATATGGAAACATTAGGGAATGGAGGAGATAACGAAGAACATCTACATTCACAAATTGTTGAAAACATGGCTATAGCTAGCTATGAGCTAAAATTGCTCATGATGAATTTAAGCTGCGCTAGTGGAAAGGACCGTACACAGATGACCTTGGCCGCCACAACAATAAGGGCAATTTCTCAAAGATTAGGCATTTCACAACAAAATGTGGCTCAATGCTTAGGTGCTTCAGGTAGTGCTCAATATCTTTCTGCAGGTAATGGAGGTGGAACCATTGGATGTAATGGACAGAAGAAATCAACTACTTCAGATGCTAATAAGGAAATGTTTGGAAAATATACTAACTATTTCGGCCAAAGAACCGCAGATTTAAACAAATTTAATACATCTAAAAGAAAAGGTTCACAAGACACAGAAATTATGTTAGAAGATAGCATACAAGAAGTGGTTGTTAATGCTACCACAAATAAACAAAAGCATTTGGTAGTAAGATCACAAAAAAATCTGCCGCTGAAGGGTATTCTAAAGAATCCTCCAAAAAATAGAAGTTATTAGGTATTTATGAAGAAGCCAATTATTGGAATTACAGTAGATTGGGAAGATAGCCCAACTTATTCAAAGCAACATTGCTGGTATGCATTAAGATCTAATTATGCTAGCTCAATTTCAGAAGCTGGCGGCGTTCCCATTTTGCTTCCATATGATTTAGAAGCAATTGATCAATATATAGAAATGATAGATGCTTTAGTTGTTCCAGGTGGAGATTATGATCTTGATCCTTCTGTGTACGGGGAGGTGAAGGAAAAAGAGACTAGAAATTTAAAAAATAACCGTACAGATTTTGAAAGTTTAATGATTAAATCTGCTTTGAAAAAAAACATACCTATTCTAGCTATTTGTGCGGGTGAGCAATTGTTAACTGCCATTCATGGTGGCAGGCTTATACAGGATATAAAAACAACTTACCCAAATGCTTTAGAGCATGAGCAAACCTCTCTTGGCATTCATATGTCTAAGCCTTCTCATAAAATTAGAATTTTAAAAAATAGTTTATTACATAGTATAATAAAAAAAGATGAGATGGAAGTTAATAGCTCGCATCATCAAGCTGTAAAATCTGTTGGAGCTGGAATGAAAATTTCTGCTTTTTCTATTGCTGATGATATAATAGAGGCGGTAGAAATGCCGGAGTATAAATTTGTACTAGGAGTAGAATGGCATCCTGAATATATTTCCACTAATGATGATATGTTGATTTTAAAATCCTTTATTGAAGCTTCTAGCAATGAACGGAGATAGAATTTCTAAGCTCATTGCTAGAGCTGGTATTTGTTCAAGAAGAGATGCGGAGAAGCTAGTGATTGAAGGACGTATTACTTTTAATGGTAATGTCATAAACAATCTAGCAGAAAAATTCTTAAATACTGACGGAATTGCGGTTGATGGCAAAAAACTTCAGCAGAAACAAAGCAAATTATGGCTATATCATAAACCAGTTGGTTTAGTAGTCTCTCATAAGGATGAGCAGCAAAGAGAAACAATTTTTGATTTTTTACCTATTAAAGAGAGGGTAATTTCTGTTGGAAGGTTAGATAAAAATACTTCAGGCTTATTGCTTCTAACCAATGATGGAGAGCTCGCTCGAGAATTAGAGTTACCTTCAAATAATTATGAAAGAGTGTATTTAGTTAGAGTTTTTGGAAGATTAAATTTTAAAGAAATACAGAATAGTTTAAAGCATGGCATAACTATAGATGGTATTAAATATAAGCCCATAAAAATAGAACAAGTTAATGATGGGGCAATGAATAATTGGATACAATTAACTATTTCTGAAGGGAAGAACCGAGAGATCAGAAAAATCCTATCCTATTTTGACTTAAAAATTAGTAGACTTATGCGCATTAAGTATGGTCCCTATATTCTTGGAAATTTGAAGCCAGGTGAATGTGTATTAAAAAGATAAAATGGTATCTGCCCAAAGCATTTTTATAAAGCTTTGCCAATTTATAATTTCTATATTACCAACTCTACGATTTATAGGATCATTTGATAAGATTATATACCTTTTTATTATATTCTCTTCTGCAAGGTAACATAAGTTTTTTAGATGTTTATCTGAAATTTGTTTGGTTGATTTGATTTCTATAGCAACATCTTCTTCTATAATAAGGTCAACCTCATGACCATGTTTAGAGCGCCAATAATATAGACTCTTTTTTATTCGTCTATAACTTAAATAAGCTCTTACTTCTAGGATTATAAAATGCTCAAAAGCTTGTCCATATAAATTAGAATTCTGGTCAATATTCTTAATTTCTGCTAAAGTATTTTTTATTCCTATATCAAAATAATAAAATTTTGCTGCAGATATAGCTTTTCTCTTTATTGATTTTTTCCAAGCTGGCAACATAAACCCTATTAAAGTATCTTCTAGAATGTGATAATATTCTCTAATTGTTGAAGCGGAAATGGCTGCATCGCTTGCTATGCTAGTAAAATTCAATATTTCGCCACTAGTTAATGCAGAAACTTTTAGAAAACGAGAGAAAGCTGGTATTTTTCTAACCAATGATTCTGCTTGAATCTCTTCACCTAAGTATGTCTTAACATAAGCATATAACTCTTCTTCTGGATAATCGCTATTATAAATAGCTGGTAATCCGCCATATAATAAATAGCGATCTAAATTAAAATTTTCTATTTCTTGACTAGTTAATGGAAATAGGTTGGCTTGCCACGCTCTTCCAGCAAGAAGATTTACACTATCTCCCTTGAGTCTTCTTACACTGCTTCCAGTTAATAAAAAGATTAAGTTTTTTTCTTCTATCATACGATGTACTTCATTTAATAAATCAGGTACACGTTGAATCTCATCAATAACTATGATTTTTTTATCTTGCGCTTCTATTATTGATTCTAATTCACTTGGATTATTAAGTAGCCTTAGATAAAAGCTTGAGTTTAATAAGTTGATTATTAAAGCCTTGTTTGTAAGCTGCTCTCTTATTAAATAGCTTTTTCCGGTTGCTCTAGGACCAATTAAAAAAAAAGATTTCTTAGCTAATAATTCCGGTAAAGATAATATTCTATTAAATTTCATAGTTATTTATATTAATTTTATAGTAATTATAACAATTATACTGTCATATATCCGGATAATTAGCAACTCTATTGTGGATTATCCGGATTTTATGTAATTAATCAGCATATTTTATGAACTTATACACATAAAAAATCTAGCCTTGTAATAAAATGATTTTGTTATATTATGGTGATTGAAGATGGATTGCTGCTGAATTGGTTGATTTTCAAGATTCCCAGGGGCAATAATTACATCAAGGGAGCTGTCACTGAGCTGATTTAGGTTAGTTTATATGGCGCCCACTTTAACAAACGGTCTACTTTGTGGATTGCTATATCAACGGTTTAAGCTGGTACCATCTTCACAAAATAAACTTCTTCTAGGAGAAAGAATGAATAAAAACTACTTTATAGGCATTGGGTTTAAGCTACTTAATTGCTTGATTTTTCCAACCATGAGTTTACTAATGGTTGTTTCAGTTTCTCTAGTTCCAATAATGCAAGTATTTTTTCTTCAAGTTTTCTTAGGAGCTATTTTTAGCTTTCTTTTTCTTTTTGTAATTGATGCGCAACCATCTTTTAGCATGTCCAGAAGAGATCTCTTCCTATATCTCGGAAGATCAATCACTAATCTACTAGCTATGAAATTATGGATATTCGCATTAACAACTACTGGAATGAATGAGGCAACTGCGCTTGGTTATACCGGACCATTATGGGTGTTTTTAATGGCTAGATACATTATTGGAGAGAAGTTTGGCTTTAGTATATTAGGACTTATTTTTATAAATATCATAGGCATGTTAATTATAATTCAGCCAAAATATGTAGATCTTCATTGGCAAGGAATCGCTGCTTCATTGGGCGCTATACTGCTTTGGTCACTTTATGAAATTATATGTAAGATACAAACATCAACTCAGCATTATATGCAGCAAACTTTTTATTTCATGGCTATATCTGCAATTATTGTAGCTCCTTTTGCCTATAATTCTTGGAAGTCATTAAATATACAAGAATCAAATATGATGATAGTTCTTGCGTTGCTTGCAGTTGCAAACATAACCGCAATTTTCATAGCTTACTCACATGCTCCTATAACTTTACTCTCTCCATTTAGCTACGCAAGGCTAATCTTTACAGTTATTCTAACGTCTTCTTTGTATAATATTATTCCGGCACCACATACATTCATAGGAGCTGCTGTAATATTTTTAAGTAATGGATATTTTATCTATAAAATTAATAAGAAATCTCTCAATTAAGAAAAAATTATAGTTTTAAATTTATGTAGTTATCTGGAGCGAATCCTAATTTACAGGATAATGAAGGTGTTATACCAAGTCCCGTTGCTAATTATACATTTATGATCTTAATTTTTGGCAATCTAATACAATAAAAAAACTTTAAATATAACCGTATTCGCAGTTTTTTTAATTGTTTTATCTTGCTCAAATATTCATCCCTAAATGTATAATTAGCAACGGGACTTGGTATTACTCCAGCTTCTGTGTTTCCTGATATGTTAAATATGAGTAAGGCACTGTAACATAATAACTTGATATTCAAATCTGAAATATATCAGTATTTACGTCGGATTTTTTGCGCTTCCGATTCGCATATAAGAGTTACTACATTTGCGATTCGGTTCTCAAAAATCCTTGTAACTACAAATCTATTTCAAATTTTAAAAGATCAAGTTATTATGTTACAGTACCTAAGCAAACAACTAAAAGAATCTCAGTAAAGGATACTGATAGTTCAAATTCAATAGAAGATACAAAACAACCCATTAAAGCTCAACTACATATAAAATCTTTATTATCAAATAAAGAAAATAATAGAACATACTAATAAAATGATATTATAAACATAATTTTAGTATTTTTAATAAATATATATATACTAAACAAAATAAAGTTAATATAATTGTCTGCAAAATTTTTAAAGTTCATAAGAGTATGTCATTTAGTTTAGATTCTGTTGTTATTTCTGGAAAAGAAGTTTATCCAATTATTGAAGGCGGGAAGGGGATTTCTATTAGTAGCGGTCAATCATCCGGTGCATTTGCAGCTGCTGGAGCTGTAGGGACTTTTTCAGGAGTTAATCCAAGTTTTTACGATGAATCTAATAATCGTATACCTTATGATTACAAAGGAACAACGCGAAAAGAGCGTCATTTCGAATTAATTGAAATGGGTATTAAAGGTGGTATTGCTCAAGCGCAAATTGCGCATGAAATTTCTCAAGGTAAGGGGCCGATTCATATTAATGTTTTATGGGAAATGGGTGGAGCTGAAGCTATCTTATCTGGAGTTTTGGAAGGAGCTAAAGGCTTAATAAGTGGAGTTACTTGTGGCGCAGGTATGCCTTATCGTCTTTCTGAAATTGCTCAAAGATATAATATTTTTTATTACCCTATAGTCTCTTCAATGCGCGCTCTGAGAGCTTTATGGAAAAGATCTTATCATAAAAATGTTGAGCTTTTGGGTGGTGTTGTATATGAAGACCCTTGGCTTGCTGGAGGTCATAATGGATTGTCAAATAGTGAGAATCCTAAAATACCTGAAGATCCTTATCCTAGAGTTGTAGAAATACGTAAATTCATGAATGAAGTTGGTCTTAATAATGTGCCTATTGTTATGGCTGGTGGTGTTTGGCATTTAAATGAATGGTCTCACTGGCTTAATAATCCTGAGATAGGGAAAATAGCTTTTCAATTTGGCACTAGACCGATTCTTACGAAAGAAAGCCCAGTTTCTAATGAGTGGAAAAGAAAATTACTTACTTTAAAAAAAGGTGACATATATTTAAACCGCTTTAGTCCCACTGGGTTTTATTCTTCTGCAGTAGAGAATTCATTTATAAAAGAATTACAAGGCAGAGAAATAAGGCAAATTCCATTCACTACAGCCTCTGATGAAATTCATAATACAAGTTTTCCTTTCGGCCCCAGAGGACGTCCTATTTATATAAAATCAGAGGATCTTTCTAAAGCTCAAAATTGGATATCTCAAGGCTTTAATGAAGCGATGAAAACGCCTGATTCAACCATTATCTTTGTGGAAAAAGAAACCGCAAATCAGATACTTATAGATCAAATTAATTGTATGGGGTGCTTAAGTCACTGCAAGTTCAGCAACTGGAAAGATCACGATAATTATTCTACCGACAAAAGGGCGGACCCAAGAAGTTTCTGTATTCAAAAATCACTTCAAAATATTGTTCATGGAACAGACGTTGAGAATGAATTAATGTTTTCAGGTCATAATGCTTATCGTTTTGCGGACGATGAATTCTATAAAAATGGATTCGTTCCAACTGTTAAGGAGTTGGTTGATAGAATTTGCTTAGGATATTAATCTTGAATTTATGCTAATATAATTATACATTATTTATTAGATCCATTTCCATTATATAAAGAGATATATGTTTAAGAGCTTGCCTAATATTTTAACCATTTCTAGAATTGTTTCGATTCCTTTAATATTAGTGTTTTTTTATATAGGTGGTAAATATGGTGAAGCTATAAGTGCTTCTCTTTTTTTGCTTGCTTGTATAACAGATTTTCTTGATGGATACTTAGCCAGAACTTTTGCTATTCAATCAAAATTAGGAAGATTTCTAGACCCAATAGCAGATAAATTATTGATAGGATCTGTTATTGTTTTATTAGTTTACTATAGAAAGGCTGATCTACTTCCAGCTATAGCGATAATATGCAGAGAAATTCTGGTCTCTGGTTTAAGAGAATTTTTAGCAGAAATAAGAGTTAGTGTTCCGGTTAGTAATTTAGCAAAAGTAAAAACATTTTTTCAGATGGGAGCTATTTTTATTCTATTGTTAGGTAGTAAGCAATCAGGTATAGAATATTTAGATGAATTGGGTAGAGTATCTCTATGGATAGCTGCTGGATTAACTCTATTCACTGGCTATGTATATTTTAAATCAGGCCTTAAACATATTGAATAAGTTCTAGGATTGGTATTATATGGATGTTATAAAAGTTAAGGGCGGCAGGCCTTTACACGGAAAAATTAGAATTAGCGGATCAAAGAATTCAGCTTTGCCAATCATGGCAGCTTCAATGCTTACTGATGATACTGTGATTTTATCAAATGTTCCAAATCTATCAGACATCATTACTATGAATCAATTACTCATGAATCATGGTGTAGAGCTAAGTATAGATGGTTCTAATATTTCTCAAGACAAAATGGGAAGAACCATTTTATTAAATGGCAGTAATATAAAAGACTATACTGCACCTTATGAAATAGTAAAGAAAATGCGCGCTTCGTTTTTAGCTTTAGGCCCTTTACTTGCTAAATATGGATATGCAAAAATATCTTTGCCAGGAGGCTGTGCTATAGGTGTTCGCCCTGTTAATTTGCATTTATATGCGATGGAACAATTAGGGGCTAAAATAACTTTAAAAGATGGCTATGTGTGTGCCTCTGCACCAAATGGTTTAAAAGGAGCTATTATACATTTTGATATAATTTCTGTTGGAGCAACAGAAAATGCATTAATGGCGGCCACTTTAGCTCATGGAGAGACTTTAATAACTAATGCAGCATCTGAACCAGAAATAATAGATTTGATTAATTTCTTGACTATGATGGGAGCGAAAATAGAAGGTGCTGGAACCTCTACTTTAAAAATCAAAGGAGTTAGTAAATTACACGGTGGCCATCATAGAATTATTGCGGATAGAATAGAGGCCGGTACATATATAGTTGCGGCTGCAGTAACTGATGGTGAGATTGATATCTTAGATATAGATTATCACTTTCTAGAAAATATTATTGATAAATTTGAACAAGCTGGTATAGAGATTAAAAAAATTCCTAATGGCATAAAAGTTTCCAGAAAGGAGCGAAAGATGTCTTCTATAGATATAAGTACCGGAGCATATCCAGGCTTTTCAACAGACATGCAGGCCCAATTTATGATGATGATGTCTATTGCTGATAATGTATCCATAATTTCTGAAAATATTTGGGAGAACCGCTTTATGCACGTTCCAGAACTTTGTCGAATGGGAGCAAATATATCAATCCATGGAAATTCTGCTACTGTAAGAGGTGTAAAAAATCTTTATGGTACAAAAGTCATGGCTAGTGATCTTAGAGCCTCAGTATCATTGATTTTAGCGGGGCTAGTTGCTAAAGATGAAACTTATGTTCATCGAGTTTATCATTTAGATCGTGGATATGAAGCGGTTGAACAGAAGCTATTTGCTTGCGGAGCAGATATTATTAGAATAAAAGGTGAGTAATGAATTTAATTATTCCTTTCACATTAAATAATGCTGAGGTTCGTGGTAGATTCATAAAGCTTGATTCTCAGCTAGATAGTATTTTAAATCAACATAACTATCCTGAGCCAGTTGCAAAACTACTTGGTGAATTGTTAATGGTAGCTTCTTTAATTGGTACGCAATTTAAAGAAGAGGTTACTTTAACTATACAATTGCAAGGCAAAGATAAAAATAAATACATCGTTGTTGATTATCAATTTCCAAATTATATACGTGGTTATGCAAAGTTTGATCCAGAAGATAAACCTGATTTATTAATGATCACTATTGATAGAAAGAATTCTGAACGCTATCAAGGAATTATTGATGCGAATGGATTATCTATAAGTGAAGCAATGGAGCGGTATTTTATACAGTCGGAGCAGATAGGAACATGTTTGAAATTAGCAATTGGTAAGGTTATTTCTCCTGATAAAGCTGAATCTTGGGTAGCAGGTGGAATAATGATTCAAAAACTACCTGAAGTTAATGAGCTAACCTGGGAAGAAGCAAAAGCATTTTTTAATACAATAAGAGATGATGAATTGTTAGATCCGAACCTATCTCAAGAAAAATTACTTTATTCCTTATATCATGAAATGGAAGTAATTGCTTATGATTCGATAAAAATTATTTACAAATGCCGATGTTCAAAAGAAAAAGCTATTCAAATTATTATTTCTTTAGGTTATGATAATATTAAGGACTATATGATTGATAATAAGATTTCTATAGATTGTCAGTTTTGTAATAAGTCACAAAAATTTTCACTAAAACAAGTTAAAAATATTTTAAATATAAGTTAGTCAATATGTATAATCATTTAAGCAAAATCATGCCAACTGTTGGAAAAGGAACAAACCCATTGCACGTAGTGGTGCTTTATGGAGGGCTTTCTCCTGAAAGAGAAGTTTCTATTATGTCTGGTAACGTAGTATGTGATCAAATAAAAGACATGGATTATAAAGTAACCCCTATAGATATGGGAATTGATATTGCTGAAGTTTTGCATGAGGTAAAACCTGATGTTGTGTTTAATGCATTACATGGGACTTATGGAGAAGATGGATGCATCCAAGGCTTATTAGAAATTTTAAAAATTCCTTATACGCATTCTGGCGTTTTAGCATCCGCAATAGCATTGGATAAAGTTTATTCTCAGCAGATTCTAGTTGCTAATGGCATAACTTGTCCAAAAAGAGTTATCGTATCGAAAGGTGATGATTTAAGTGTTGAACCTATTGAAAGACCATATGTTATAAAACCATTAAATCAAGGATCAAGCCTTGGTGTAGATGTGGTTTTTCTAGAAGATAATTATGATCTTAGTAAATATAAATTTGAATTTGGTAATCAAGCTATTATAGAAGAATATATAGCTGGTCATGAAATCCAAGTGGCGGTTTTGAATGGAAAATCAGTTGGAAGTCTTGAAATAGTTTGTCTTCAAGGAAAGCGTTTTAATGATTATGATTGCAAATATAAAGATGGGTATTCAAGGCATGATTGCCCACCAAATATTCTTGAGTCTGCGAATAAAAGAATGCTTGAGGTAGCAGAGCAAATCCATAATTTCCTTGGTTGCAAAGGGGTCACTAGAGTTGAGTTTAGATATAACCCTGAAAAAGATAAAGCATATTTCTTAGAAATAAATACTCACCCAGGATTAACGTTACTTTCTTCTGCGCCAGATATAATTCAAAAAAATGGAATAAATTTTCAAGAATTTATTCGTATATTAATTGATGAAGCTATAAATAGTAATGAAAATAAAAAATAAAGCTAAAAAATCTAGATTAAGCGCAACAAAGACACGTAAAAATAAAATACGTAAGCAAAGAGGAGTTTTTATTGCAAAACTAACTATTTTTATAGTGATCGTTTCTTTATGTGTTTTTTTATATCTAAATATAAACAAGATCTTTAACAGTTTTTATATGTATACAGCCAAACTAGGATTCGTTGTAGAGAATATTTCTATTGAAGGGCAGAAGCATGTTAGTGAAGAAAGAATAGTAAGAGCAATAAAAATAAAAACAGGCTATCCGATATTTTTAGTTTCTCTAGAGAATCTTAAATCAAGGTTGGAAAATATTGAATGGATAAAAAATGTATTTGTAGAAAGAAAGCTTCCAAACAACATAACCATATATATTGAAGAAAGAACTCCTATCGCTTTAGGTCAAAGAGACAATAAGCTTTATCTAATAGATAATGAAGGAGTTATAATTCATGAGAAAGATTTAAAACCATATTTTAATCTACCAATTTTTATTGGTGATGGATCTGAAATATATGCAAATTCATTAATTACAATCTTTAGAGAAGAACCTGAGTTGTTTAAGCATATTCATGCTATTATAAGGGTAAGCGAACGTCGTTGGAATATTAGACTAGATAACGACCTAGAAATAAAAATGCCAGAAGAAAATTTTGAAGAAGCTTGGAAGAAAGTAATAAAATTATATAAAAAGAAAGAATTATTAAACCCAGAAATATCTGTTATAGATTTGAGAGTAGCTAATAAGATTTTTGTTGAGAAGAGATAGAATGTTAAAAAAACTTATACTAGAGAATTCTAGAAAAAAAAATATTTTTACTGTATTAGATATAGGAACTAGTAAAATTGTTTGCTTAATTGCTAAAACAGAATCTGGTAAAACCTCTATAATTGGTAGGGGTTGCAATAGTGCAATGGGCTTTAAGAACGGTAACATAATAGATGGAAAACTTGCAAGAGAGTCTATTATTTCTGCTTTAGATCAAGCAGAAAAAATGGCCGGCTTAATAGTTGAGAAAGTTATTCTAGTTTTAAATGGGAATAAAGTACATTCTCATTATCTTAAGTCATCTCTTGTTATTAAGAATAAAAAAATTACAAATTCTGATGTAGAAAAATTAATTATAAATAGTATAAAGGATTTAGAAAATCAATCTTATGAAGTTATTCATTATTGTCCGCTTAAATATACTATAGATGGTAACTCAGGTATTAAGAATCCGATAGGATTATTGGGAAAACATCTTTTGGCAAATATCCATTTTTTAACCATTCCGACTCTCTCACTTGAGAATATTATTAACTGCTTGGCAGCTTGCCAATTAGACGTAGAAGATTGTATTTTTGCTCCTCATTCTTCGGGTTTAGCTACATTAAGTAAGCATGACAAAGAATTTGGCTCCACTGTTATAGATTTTGGTGATGGTATAACATCATATGCTTTGTTTTCTCAAAATAATATGGTTCACTGTGGCTATCTTCCTATTGGAAGTAAGTCTATTACTAATGATATTGCAAAAAGCTTTATGCTTGATATTTCAACAGCGGAAAGAATTAAAACTATTTATGGTGCTGCAAGCGTTACTTATGCAGATAATCAAAAAATGATTAAAACGACAGATAATTCATTATCTGGTTTACTAGATAATGAGGAAAGAAGTATTTCAAATGCTGAACTAAATGAAATAATTAATGCTAGAGTTGAAGAGATTATTTATTTATTAAAAGAAAAGATTCAAACTCAGTTTGAAGCTTTTCCTGATACTCAACATAATATTATCTTAACCGGAGGCGGAAGTATGCTTGTTGGTATTGCTAATGAATTTGCTAAAATTTTTGGATCAAAAATAAGAGTGAAGAAACCTACTTCTATTGATGGATTGACCCATGACTCTATAAATGCTACCTATACTGCAGCAATTGGTGCAATAAATTATATTGCTGAGAAAGATTCTCCTACTCAATTAACTGAAGTCAATGAACATAATTCAATCAAGAAAATTTTTAATTGGTTAAAGAAAAATTTTTAATATGAAGGAAATTATTATTTATACAGATGGTGCATGTTCTGGAAATCCTGGTCCAGGAGGATGGGCGGCTTTGTTAATGTATAATAATCATAGAAAAACAATAAGTGGTGGCGATCCACATACTACTAATAATCGAATGGAAATGTTGGCTGCAATAGAAGCTTTAAAACTAGTTCATTTACCTTGTAATATAAAATTATATACTGATAGTAAATACTTACAGGAAGGTGTAACTTCTTGGATGCCCAAGTGGAAAGCTAATAATTGGCATAGAGGTAAAAATCCAGTTAAGAATATAGATTTATGGAAAACTCTAGACCTAGAAGTTTCAAAACACAAAATAGAATTTATATGGGTTAAAGCTCATAATAATAATCCATTTAATGAACTAGTTGATGAGCTTGCAAGAAGTGAGAGTCAAAAAATAAGGTAACTGATTTTTTTAGGATAATCCTCTTTGCAATTTCTGATCTATCATGTTAGAATTTTTGCTAGTAAAATAAGGATCTTGATAAATAATGACTCAGCACATAGTATATTCATATGATAAAGAGCTTAATAACCTGAGAAATTCGGTGATTGAAATGGCTGAATTGGTTAGAGAATTAATAGTTATCGCTAAACGAGCTGTTAAAGAGCCTGGTATAAGCTATGTAGAATTAGCTAATATTACCGATAGAAAAATTAATAATTATGACGATAAGATAGAGGAGCTAGCTATTCAAGTTCTTGCGTTAAGGCAGCCAATGGCCGTGGATTTAAGGCATGTTGTTGCTTCATTAAAATTAGCTGTAATTATAGAAAGAATGGGTGATTTAACTAAGAAAGTTAGTCATAGGATTGAATTCCTGCCGATCACTCCAACGCCTAAGTTAATGGAACTGATTCAATTAGTTCTAGAGGAATTAGATCGTTTACTGGCAGATGTTATTAAAGCTTATAAGAATGTTGATATTAATTTAGCAGCTAAAGTAATTAAAGAGGATAAATTAATAGATAGTTTTTATCATAAAATTATGGATCTATTGAATAGTGAGTTAGAAAAAAAGCCTCAGCAGGCTTCTTCTCTTCTAAATCTTGTTTTAATTGCTAGAAACATTGAAAGGGTAGGGGATTATATTACTAAAATTGCAAGAATAACAGATTATATTGTGACTGGTAAGAAGTTAAAGGCATAAAATTTCAAACAAATGCTATTAGCTTCTTGACAAATAGAGGGAATTTATTATTGTTATACATCTAACAATTAATTTAATTTATATAGGTATAAAATGGCACACCACGCCTCAGCTAAGAAAGCTCTTAGACAAAATGAAAAAAATAATGCTAGAAATAAGTCTCGCTCAAGCGATGTTAAAACTTTTGTAAAAAAGCTTTTAGCAGCAGTGGAAGCTAAAGATGTGAATTTAGCGCAAAGTATTTTTAAAATTGCTCAGTCTAAAATTATGAAAGCTGCAAAGAAAAATATAATGAAGCCTAATACAGCTTCCAGAAAAGTTAGTCGTTTAGCAAGTAAAATAAAGGCACTAGAAGCTGCATAGAGGTTTTTTGGAGGAAATATGAATTCAAATGAATTAGTCAGTATAATTAGGCTAATTCGAAGTGAGAATGTTGGACTCAGAACTTTCTGGAATTTGATTTCTATTTATAAAACTGCCACTAACGCTCTTTCACATATAGTAGATTTATCTCTACGAGGTGGAAGAGATAAGCCTATTTTTGTATATTCTAAAGCTAAGGCAGAAGATGAAATTGCCGCCTGTGATAGAGAAGGCGTTAAAATACTTTCCTTTCTTGATAAAGATTATTCCAATCTCCTTAAAACCATTGATGATTATCCTCCTATTTTATTTTGCAAGGGCAACACTGAGTTATTGAACTTAAGTTCAGTTGCTGTAGTTGGCTCACGCAACGCTTCTGTTAATGGACTAAGATTTGCTCATAAAATAGCTAAGAATTTAAGTGAAAAACAGCAAGTCGTTGTTTCTGGATTTGCTAGAGGGATAGATAGTGCTGCGCATCAGGCTAGTAGCGATTTTGCAACAGTTGCAGTTTTAGCTGGTGGAGTAGATCATATTTATCCTCCTGAGAATGCAGAGCTTTATAATATAATTGCTGAGCGTGGGCTGATTATAGCAGAATTGCCTCTAGGTGCGATACCAAAGCCACAAAATTTTCCACAAAGAAATAGAATTATCTCAGGTATATCAAATGCAGTGGTAGTAGTAGAAGCAGGCTTAAAGTCAGGATCAATGATAACCGCCAAATTTGCTCTTCAACATAATAGAGATCTATTTGCAGTTCCAGGTTTTCCTATGGATCCACGCTATCAAGGTAATAATTATTTGCTTAAACAAGGGGCTTATTTACTTGAGAATGTAGACGATATTATAGAAGTTATTTCAAGTTCAAAAATAAAATATACCTCTCTTTCAGAAATAATAGTGAAATTTTCTTCTGCTTTAGAGCAGGTTTTTGGTGAAAAAGAGTTGACACGAGCGAGATTAGAAATCATAAACTTATGTGGAGCAAGTCCTTGTTCGATTGATGATATTATATCAATCACAAAACTTCCTGCTGGTGCAATCTTAACTGCAATCGTTGAATTAGAGCTAGCTGGAAAGATAACAAGGCATTTTGGTAATCAAATTTCGATTCAGATATAAGTTATGGTTGATAATCTAGTAATCGTTGAGTCGCCTGCTAAGGCTAAAACGATCAATAAATATTTAGGTAATAATTTTCAGGTTCTAGCATCTTTTGGTCATATTAGAGATCTACCTTCTAAAGATGGGTCTGTGCGTCCTGAAGATGATTTTGCTATGGATTATGAAATTGGAGATAAATCCAAAAAGCATGTTCAAGAAATTATAAAAGCTGTAAAAGATACAAAAAATATATATTTAGCTAGCGATCCTGACCGCGAAGGAGAGGCAATTGCTTGGCATGTGGTTGAAGCATTAAAAGAGAGAAAAGCTTTAAAGAATGATGTAAATGTAAAGAGGGTTGTTTTCAATGAGATAACTAAGAAAGCTGTGAATGAGGCTTTTATTCATCCTAGAGATATAGACATGAATTTGGTGAATGCGCAGCAAGCAAGAAGAGCTCTAGATTATCTAGTTGGTTTTACTTTATCCCCAGTATTATGGCGTAAATTGCCTGGAAGCAGATCAGCTGGTAGAGTGCAGTCCGTTGCGTTAAGATTAATTTGTGAGAGAGATTATGAAATTGCAAAATTTATATCACGTGAATATTGGTCGATACAAGGGGATTTTACAACTGAGGATTCCAGCAAATTTACAGCTAGACTTGTAAGTATAGATCAGAAAAAATTAGATAAATTTGCTATTGAGAACGAATCTCAAGCAAAATCGATAGAAAATGATATAAAAGATAAGAATTACATTGTTGATTCAATTGATAAAAAAAGAGTTCAACGTCATCCATCACCTCCATTTATTACCTCTACTTTACAACAAGAGGCTTCAAGAAAGCTAGGATTTGGTGCTAGTAAAACAATGCAAGTGGCACAAAAGCTTTATGAAGGTATTGATATTAATGGAGAAACTGTAGGTCTTATAACCTACATGCGTACGGATAGTATTCAGCTTTCGCAAGAAGCTGTAAATGCTTCAAGAGAATATATCAAGAATACTTATGGAAGTAATTATGTTCCATCTTCTCCCAGAAGTTATAAGAGTAAAGTTAAGAATGCCCAAGAGGCTCACGAAGCCATAAGGCCTACAAATTTCACTCTTCCTCCTGAAGCAGTTAAAGTATCTCTTAGTGACGATCAATTTAAATTATATGATTTAGTTTGGAAAAGAATGCTTTCTTGCCAGATGCAAAGTGCTGATTTTGATCAAACTACTATTGAGATAGAATCTACAGATAAAAAAATTGGTTTTAGGGCAGTTGGTTCTGTTTTGATTTTCGATGGCTTTCTTAAAGTTTATAATGAAGGTAAAGATGAGCCAGATGAAGAAGATGAAGAAAAGAAATTACTTCCTCTGCTTAAATCCAATGATAAAGTAAAGTTAAGTGATATTATTTCAAATCAACATTTTACAGAACCCCCCGCTAGATATACAGAAGCAAGTTTAGTAAAGAAACTAGAAGAGCTTGGTATTGGAAGACCTTCAACCTATGCAACAATTATTTCTGTGCTGCAAGATAGAGAATATGTAAGGCTAGAGAAAAAACGTTTTTATAGTGAAGACAGAGGTAAAATAGTAATAGCTTTCTTAAGCTTGTATTTTAAACAATATGTTGAATATGATTTTACAGCAGGACTAGAAGATGAATTAGATATTGTTTCAAATGGAAGCATGGAATGGAAAGATTTGCTAAAAAAATTCTGGCAAGATTTCTATCAACATATTTTGGATGCAAAAGATAAGAAAAATAGCGATATAATTGAATTAATAAATGAGAATTTAGTCAGCAATCTTGCTCTCAAAGACTATCCAAAAACTTGTCCTACTTGTGGAGCTGGGAAATTGCATCTAAGAGCTGGTAAATTTGGCTTATTTTATGCTTGTTCAAATTATCCAACTTGTAAAACTACAGAGCCTTATTCAAGTGATAAAGCTAAAGTGAATCTAGGTCAGCAAGATAATAATAAAATAATTGGGAAATTTGACGACGAAGATGTATGGCTTAAAAAAGGCCCTTACGGATATTATTTTCAACTTGGAGAAGGCAAAAATTGTAAACGTTCAGCTTTACCAAAATTTGTGGCACCTGAAGAAGCAAATTTAGAACAAGCTATTCGTTTATTCTCCCTGCCATTAACTTTGGGTGAGCATCCTAAGGATCAGAAGCTAATCACCTTAAATACAGGAAGATTCGGTCCATTCATTGCTCATGATCAAAAATTCTTTTCTCTTAAGAAAAAAGAAGAGATTTTTACAATTGATCTACAAAGAGCGCTGAATATTATTGACTCTCATGTAAATTAATTTCCCTTTTCATCCAATAATATTTTTTCATGCATATGGGCCAAATCAATTAATAGATTTTCTAAAGTATATTTTTTAATAAAAATATCATATGCTTGCTTGGCTTTTTTCTTAGCTTTTTCTGGATTGTTATTTATCCATTCTAAGTGTTTTTCGATTTGATCTACTATTCTGCTTGATGAGGAATCCACATCTATATATAAGAAATTATTACCAAAATTGTCAACTAAGAATGGATGCCTATCACTAATACCAATTACTCCAGCAGCAGCTGTTTCAAAATCTCTTCCACTTGGTGTGCTATTGATCATATGTTGCTTACTATGTAAAACTAAGTTAATTCCATTTTCTCTCAATTTTTCCACAACAGCATTATCTGTACTTGGGAAAAAACCTTTATAAGCATCACCAGCAATCTTTGCCCATGAGTCGTACGATCCATAGTAAATTATTCTCTCTTTTTCTGCTAATGTTTTGAATACTTTAGTAAATTTACCACTTTTTCTTCTACTGTCCCAATTCATCCCCATATATACTAATTGCTTTGGTTCAGTTTCAACATAGCTCTGATATTGAACTGAGGAATAGCCTTTAAAGCCGTAGAATTTTTTGCCCTCTTTTTCGACTAAGTTTTTGAATAAGCTTATTTGTGGCATTGAAACAATGAACCCGTCAATGAATTTCAGTTCAGGAAATTTCTCAGTTTTGAATTGCGGATAAAAATCAAAGAAACCACTGAAATATGTACTTGTTGGATGTGGTAATAATGCGTACATCTTAACTCCTGGAAATTTCTCCTTTAAGCCAAAATGTAAATTCCATTTATTAGTAAAGATAAAATCTGGATTGATTGCTTTAATTTCATCTTCATTTCCTTCAATCATTTCAAAATCATGTGTTTCCCACCCAAGATTGTGACAAGCTGCCAAAATATGTTTCCCAGCCTCTCTATCTGCTATTATTGTTGGATCTGAAATAATAAAAACAATTTTATATTTGCTTTTAATCATAGTCTTTTCATATTCGGAAAGCCAATTTTGGTCTTTATCATGCCATTTATAATAACTCAAGACAGTTTGTTTACTAATATAAGCTGAAGCAATGTATAATGTTACTATTGCTAATAATATTCCTATAATTCTAATTATTTTCATCGCTCCTCAAAAAAATTGCGTTTTTTAAAAATATTACTTGATTATCTTCAAATGAAGATGTAAAACATGTATCTCTTCCTTCTGCCCGCATGATGGAATGGTAGACATAACGGACTTAAAATCCGTGGGGCGTTAGCCCTTGCCAGTTCAAGTCTGGCTGCGGGTACCATTTATTTTTCATAATAGACCTGCTGTTTTAAAGCTATAAAAATTTTTATCACTAATAATCACATGGTCATGTAATCTAATATTAAATGTTTTAAGAACTGTGTTAATATTATTAGTCATTTCTACATCAGATTTGGATGGTTTAGTTTCTCCGCTTGGATGATTATGTGCTAAAATTATCGCAGATGCATTCAAGAATAGAGCTCTTTTTGCAATTTCTCTTGGATATATACTAACTTGATCAACTGTTCCATAATCATAGATATCTTCAGCAATTAAGATATTTTGATTATTTAAATAAAATACAACAAACATCTCTTTATTAGCATGACCAATTAAAACTCTGCTGTAATTTAATACGCTCTGCCAAGATGAAAGAACAGGTTTATTATTAAGTTCCTCTTTAATAAGTCTAAGAGAGGCTTCTTTAGTAAGTCTAAAACATGAAAGCGCTGTATTTCCTATACCATTTACTTCTAGTAAAGCTTCTTCCTCAGCCGTGACTACTTTTGCAAAACTACCAAATTTCTTGATTAACTCTTTTGCTAGGTTTTTTGTATCTCTTCTAGGTAAAGCTATACATAATAAAGCCTCTAGAAGCTCATAATCTGGTAATGAACCAATTTTAGAGTTTAAAAGCTTTTCTCTGAGTCTATCTCTATGCCCTAATTTGTCCATAATGACTCCTATTTAAGCAAGTTAGACCAGCTTGGGTCAGAAGCATCTGTTGGTAAATTTAAAGTTCTTTCAAAATGCCCTGTTATATCTATCGTGCAAAGATAAGATTTGGCGGCTTTTCCATCTCCTCTATAAGGTTCTCCTCTGGTATATATTATTTGCCTTCCATTGGGAGACCAGGCTGGGCTCTCTACTAAATAACCTTGTGTTAACATTCTTTCTCCTGACCCATCAGGACGCATAACTCCAATATAGAAAGTTCCAGAACTTGTTTTAGTGAAAGCGATGTAATCACCTCTGGGAGACCATATTGGAGTATAATATCTTCCTTTGCCAAAACTGATTCTTTGTTGATCACTTCCATCTTTATTCATTATGTATAATTGAGCAGTTCCGCTTCTATCTGAAACAAAAACGATTTTTTCTCCATCAGGAGAAAAATATGGGCTGGTATTAATATAAGCGCCTCTGGTTAGTTGTTTTGGCTTTTTAGCTTCAATATCCATTAAATATACGTCACTACTTCCATTCAAAGCAGAAGACATAGCTACTTCTTTACCATCTGGAGAGAAACGAGGGGCAAAAGTCATACCTTTAAAATGACCTAATATATGATCATCACCTGTGTTTAGGTCTCTATAATGAACTCTAGGTTTTTTCTTAGCAAATGATAAATATAAAGCTTTTCGATTATCAGGTGAGAACCTCGGAGTTAAGGTTAAGCTTTTTCCATCATTCAAATATTTTAAGTTTACTCCATCTTGGTCCATTATAGCCAATCTTTTGATTCGATATTTTCCTGGCCCAGAAGCTGCAATAAATAATATTTTAGTATCAAAATATCCTTCTTCACCAGTTATACGTTTATAAATTTCATCAGCGATTTTATGAGCGATTCTTCTCCATTCATTATATTTACTTTCAAAATAACCACTCACTAGAATGGTTTCTGTATAAGGGTCCCATAATTTATATTCAACTTTTATTCTACCACTTCCTACATTAAAAACTTCTCCAACAATTAGAGCAGAAGCGTTTATTTGTCGCCAAGCAATAAAACTAGGTCTATCTTTAATACTTGAGATAGAATCATTATATGCGGCTTCGCTAATAAGTCTAAAAAGTCCAGTTCCTTTCAAATCATTATTTATTACTTCAGAAATTTCTTTACCAACTTCTTTATTGAAGCTATCTAGGCTAAAGAATTTTAGGCTTGCAATTGGCATTGGTTCAATATTGCCGTTAGTTATATCTATTCTTTCAATAGACATAACCTGAGAGGCAGGAAATATTGCTAATATTAATGCTACCAATAATTTCTTCATTTTAATCTCCTAATATTCCACTTGGGTCAAAATTAAATTCTAATTCTTTCCAGCTATTATATTGATCCGCTGGCAAGTCTCTTAAAGGACTGGCCTTATACACGGCCCTTACAGCGCTATCTGCTGCCACTCTGTATAGATCATTATTATTATATTTATAATTATCAATAATTTTTACATTAGCAACAGAACCATCTCTTTTAAAAATTATTTTTAATAATACTTCTAACTTTCCAGCGTCTTTATTGCCAGCTGGAGGGTTCCAATTTTGCTCTATTTGTTTCTTTATAGCATCTTTAACGCTTATTGAAAGAGCTAGTTCAGAATTATATGGACCCTTACTTCTTTTTTCGGCTAATTCTTCTTCAATGTCATTTTGCTTCTCAAGAGCTTCAAGATTTTTGAGGACATTATCTATATCATTATCCTGCTTAGGTTTTTTCTTTTTTTTCTCTTCCTTTTTAGGAGTTTGCACTTCTTTTTTCTTTTTAATCACTTCTTTTTTAGGATCAATATTTTTCTTTTGTTCTTGTTTCTCAGTTGGCTTAGGTTCAGGCTTATTTTCTACTACATCTTTTTGTTTCTTATGGGTTTTAATTGGCTCTTCTTTGGCTTTAGGTTTTTTTACTTGTTTATTCTCTATATTGGTTATTTTTCCAACTGGCAATAAATCAATGCTTACAATAATCTCAGGTTGTAATTTTTTATGACATTGAGGAAAACTGGCAAGTAAAAGAATGAATAAAAATAAATGCATTGAAACAGAGACGCTCATTCCCAAGTGAGACTTTAGAATAGAAATTATTTCTCTTAGCTTCTTCATATTATTTATTTTTATTTTCCACCTGAGTAACTAGTGATATATGGCTGTAACCTGCCTCATTGATCATACCTACAACATTCATTATTGTACCATAATTTGTGTTTCTATCTCCACGTACTAAGATTCTGCTGTCTCTCTTTTCATTAGTAATAGCAGTGAGTTTCACAATAAGGTCATTATTCTCTACGATAATATTTTGTAAATATACTTTACCATCTTCAGTTATAGATATAGTTAAAGGTTCGTCGTTACCAGCTATAGGTGCTGCAGCAGTTTGAGGTAATTTTACATTAATCCCTGAAATCATCATTGGTGCAGTGACCATAAAAATCACCAATAATACAAGCATTACATCCACAAATGGAGTGATGTTAATTTCACTCATAAGCTGGTGTTTTCGTCCTTTTCTGCGTTTAATTGGCGCTATTATCATTATCCATACCTCTATCTATCTCTTGAGAAAGCAAGGAGTTTAATTCACTAGAGAAGTCCTCTACTTTAGAGTCAATACTATTAATTCTACTAGATAAAATATTATAAAATATCGTTGCAGGAACTGCAGCCGCAAGACCAACAGCGGTGGCGAATAATGCCTCAGATATTCCTGGGGCTACAACCGAAAGGGATGCATTTTGAGCAAGAGCAATAGATTTTAAACTGCTCATTATTCCCCATACAGTCCCAAAAACCCCTATAAACGTAGCAGAGGATCCAACTACAGCTAAAAAGGAAAGATTTTTAAAAAGCTTTTCTAATTCTTTGTTTTTAGAATTATCCATTGCTTGCATGATTCTATTTTTAAGACTTACCCTTAAGTAAGAATATGCATTTTGATTGCGGGATTCCATATGGCTTTGTTTATTCCATTCATCCATGGCTGATACAAATACAACGGCCATTGGGTTATCTGGTTGATGCCTTACCCGATCATATAATTTATCTAATAATTGACCTGACCAGAAAATTGATTCAAATTCGTTTATTTTTTTTCCAATATTTCGTAATAAAATAGATTTATCGATAATAACAGCCCAGCTCCAAACTGAGGCTATTGCCAAAATAAGCAATACAAATTGCACAATGATATCAGCCCCCATTATCATTCCAAGAACCGATAAATCAATTTGTTTTGTTGCAATATTACTTGTTATAATTCCTGTGGTGTCATTCATTTTTTTGCCTTAAAAAATTTGATATAAATAATATATAATATGGAAGCTATATTTACCACTAAAATGGTGTAAATGTAAATAAATTTGTTATGTTTATCTGCTATGAGGAGTGGATTTTTTATTAGGAGTGTTACCTGGTTGAATAACGTCTAAAAGTTTTTTTCCTTGCTTCAGGATTTCTTCATAATTTTTATCAGGCATTTCATTAAGAACTTCTTGAAAATGATCCATTGCTTCTTCTCTTTCATTTGGCTGTGGTTTTGCTACAGTAGTTGCCTTATCCTTTTGTTTGTTGGTGGAGTCAACCTTATTCGGCTCTTCTTTTCTAAAAAAACTTTTAACAGTATCGATAATAGACATAAACATCATATTTGAATTTTTTATCATTGATTAAAGATAACAAATAAAATTTTAAAATGGTAGAAAATTATTTAATTTTTACTAAGTCTTTTTCAATTATTTTATAGAAAGAAGGTGGAATTTCATTAAGGGAAATAATATCTACTTTAAAAGGTATATCGGACTCAGTAAAATCTTCTTCAAGATTTGCGAGATCATTAATTGATATTTCATTATCAACAGCTATATCTAAGTCAGATAATTTTCTGGCATTTCCTTTTACTCTAGAACCAAAAGCATAAAAATGATAAGGGTATTTCTGCAAGATATCCATTAGTATTTGATAATGTTTATCTTCCAAAGATAATTTCATGCGGCACCTATATTCTTTAGAAATTCCTTGGACTTGCTTGAGAAAAGTGGAAAAATACTAAGTATTTTTTCTACCTCAGTTTCATTATAAGTGTGAGTAATAATATTTCTATTTTTTATAAAAATGAACCAAGTTTCTGGATCGTCAATAAGTTCCTCAAGAGCTGCCGCTCTGAATGTTTCCCTGGGAGAATTAACAATTATTCCGCGTAAACTTAAGAAGCGTTTCATAGTTTTCCAAATTAACTCATAGCTATATTCGAAAGCTTGAATGGCTCCAGCCTTTTCCTGCTCAGTATTTATATTTAATCTAAACTGTTCAAATTTATTTAAGGCCTTTAATAATGGAGATATTTCAATTCCATCGATAATCATAATTTATACCTTCTTATCAAGTGATTTTTATATCATACATATAAAATGAAGAATTCTAAATAGTTTTCTGGGGTGTATGACATTTTTATAAGTTTATATTAAGTTATTCTTACTAAATTAACGTGTTTTTTAAGATGTCTTCTGTTATTCTTCCTTCTGTAGGAAATTTTCTTGGTGGTGCTATAGGTGGTCCAATTGGTAGTACAATTGGCTATGGACTTGGTTCACATTTAGGACAAGAACTAGACAAAGAGTTATTCAAAAAGAAATTACCTTATTCTTCAGGAGCACGCCTTACTGATGTAACCTTACAAACAGCAACTTATGGCAAAATGATTCCAATAGTTTATGGAACTGCAAAGCTTGCGGGGAATATTATTTGGGCAAGTAAGATAAGAGAACATCGAGAAGATCATTTTCAAAGGAGAAGTAAATTTGGTAGTAAAAGTTTAGTTGGAACGGAATATAATTATACAATATCTCTTGCCATAGCTATTTGTGAAGGAGAGATAAATGAGATTCTAAGAGTTTGGGCTGATGATAGATTGATCGATCCAAAAACAGCAAGTTATAGATTCTACAATGGTTCAGAAGATCAAATACCAGATCCATTAATAGAAGCTCATCAAGGTTTCAAAAGAACACCAGCTTTTAGAGGGATTGCTTATATTGTAATAGAGAATTTGCCACTGAGTAATTATGGAAGATCAATACCAAATTTTCTTTTTGAAGTTAAAAGAAAAATTAAAATTCATTCTTTAACTAATGAAAGCCCACTAGAAGAAAAAATAAAAGCTATGGTTATGATTCCAGGTTCAGGAGAATTTGTATATGACACAGTAGTACAATCAAAAATTCCTAAAAACTATAATCCCAAATATGGGAATTTTAATTTTCAAAGAACGAAAATAAACCAAAATAATAGAGAAAATCAAGCAGATAGTTTAGTTGCATTAAAACAATTATCTGATACTTGTCCTAATTTAGAATGGATAGCTCCAGTTGTTGGATGGTTTACAAATAGTACTAATGCAAGAGAATGTAGAGTTCTTCCTGGAGTGGAATATAAGTCTAGCCAAACGCTACCAGACCAATGGCATGTTGCAGGTTTTAATAGAGAATCTGCTCATTTAATAACACAAAATAAATTTCATAGTCCTATTTATGGTGGAACTAGTAATGATTTAGCTATTCTTAGATATTTAGATGCTATGAAATCGTATAACTATAAGATTATGTTTTATCCTATGGTTTTTGTAGATAAGGAAGATAAACCATGGCGTGGAAGAATTTCAGGATCTCCTGAGGATATAAAGAATTTTTTTGAAGGACCAGAAGGCTATAATAGATTTATTTTACATTATGCAAATCTAGTTAAAGATAAAGTGGATGCTTTTATAATTGGTTCAGAATTAATTGGACTAACTAAAGTTCGAGATAAGAATAACAAATTTATTGCAGTTGATTGTCTTATTGAGCTAGCTAAAAAGGTAAAAGAGATTATGGGGGAAAAAGTAAAAATCACTTATGCGGCCGATTGGAGTGAGTATCATCACACAGATTATGGCTGGTATAACTTGGATCCATTATGGGCATGTGATTCTATAGATTTTATAGGGATAGATGCATATTTTCCTTTAACTAATGCAACAAAGAACTTCTATGATGAAGAAAGAATAATTGAAGGATGGCAATCAGGCGAGGGCTATGATTTTTACTATGCAGATGAAAAGAAAACTGATAAACAGCCTTTAGGAGCAGACTATGCATGGAAAAATATTAAGCATTGGTGGGAAAGTGAACATACCAATCCTGATGGAGTAAAAACCATATGGAAACCAAAATCTAAAAAAATTTGGTTTACTGAAATAGGATTTCCTTCTATAGATTTGGCTTCTAATCAACCTAATGTATTTTATAGTCCTGATTCAATGGAGGGCAACGTACCCATCCATTCTAAAGGAGTTGTTGACTTTGTCGCTCAAAGACAAGCATTAAATGCTACTGAAAAATATTGGAGAAATAATGAGTTTCTAGAGCAAATGTTTATTTGGTGTTGGGATGCTAGACCCTTTCCTTATTGGCCAGATTTGAAAACAATATGGGCTGATGGCGGCTGTTGGGCGAGGGGGCATTGGGTAAATGGAAAGCTAGGCCTAACAACATTAAATGCAATAATACAAGAATTAGCTTTAAGATGTGGTTTAGATTTAAACAAAGTGAGGGCAGAGCAGTTAACAGATTTTGTTGATGGTTTAGTGCTGAGCCATCAACAATCTGCATTGGAAATTATAGATTTGCTTAAAACTGCTTATTTTTTTGATACATGTGAAGTTGATGATAAAATACATTTTGTAAAAAGAGCGACAAGCAGAGCTTATCATATAAGCAGAGAAGAATTAGTAATTCATAATGAACAGCCAGAAATTACTATAAAAAAATTATGCTCATCAAATTTATCTAGGATAGTGGCTCTTCATTATTTTAATTATCTTTTTGATTACCAATTATCTGTAGAATTTAGTCATAATTTTTGTTGTCCAACTAATCAAATAAGTAATATTCATTTACCGATAATTATTGAGCCGCAAAAAGCGAAAGCCATTGCCGAGATCAGTTTACAGGAAGCTTGGCAAGGACAGTTTATTTATGACTTTATTTTACCACCAAAATATTTGAGTGTTAAGCCAAATGATATTATTTACTTAAAGAATAATGATAAAGATCTTTCTATGAGAGTGGTGAGCACATCGCTTGAAGGAGGGAGGGTTAACAGAGTTCGCGCTATTAGCATTAAAGCAGACATATATAATCAACAAATGAAAGTATCAAACAATAAGGAAGGCATTTTAATTAATAAGGATTTATTTGATCCAGGGCCAACAGAAATACTGGCATTTAAACTTCCAAAACTTCCATATGATGTATTTGATACTAATATTCATATTGGAGTAATTGGAGGTGATAAAGATTGGAGAGGCGCTGAGATTATATGTCCTGATAATAGTATTTTATATTTTTGGGGAGCTGCTACTTATGGGATGGTTGAAAAATTTAACAATGATTCAATTCTTGTAGAAATTTTTAATGGCGAATTAAGCAGTAAAACCGAATCTGAATTAGGGCGATATGCAAACTTATGTGTAATTGGAAGTGAAATAATTCAATTTGCAAACGCAGAAATTTTAGAAAGAAATAAATATAAATTATCTGGACTCAAACGCAATATGTTCGGCACAAGCAGAGATGCTTCTCAGCGATTTATAGCTTTAGACAATAATATACAAAAATTTCCTTTAAATAATGATCAACTTGGAAAATCCCAAGAATTTATTGCAACTAGTATAGGTCATGATATTGATAAATCTAAAAAGTTTAATTTTGTTTTTTAGATTATGTAGACTTCGTCATTCTGAACAACGTGAAGAATCCAGTTGGCTTCATTATGGATCCTTCGCATACGCTCAGGATGACGCGTAATTCGTCATTCTGAACAACGTGAAGAATCCAGAATTATTAATTTGATGAATTAGAGAAATATATGAATATAAGCAATTTTTATGAAATACAATTTCCAACAGATATAGCTTTTGGAGCTACTGGTGGACCGGAGTATTTCACGGATGTAATAACAAGCAGTAGTGGATTTGAACATAGAAATATAAATTGGACTCAAGCTAGATGCAGATATAATTTAGCGCCAGCAATAAAAAATAAAGAACAATTGGATAAATTAATATCTTTTTTTAGATTATGCCAGGGAAGAGCTATAGGCTTCCGTTTTAAAGATTGGAGTGATTATATAATAGAAAAAGAAGAAATTGCTATAGCTGATGGCGAAACTAGAAGTTTTAAAATTATTAAAAATTATAATAATCAAAAAGCAAAAATTACTAGAAGAATATCTAAGCCAGTAAAAGATACGGTTAAAGTTTATATAGATAACATTCTTGAAGCTCCTTTAATTGTTTATTCCACTGGTATTATTTTTTTTAAAGACGCTCCCAAAAAGGGAAGTAAAATATCCGTGGAAGCAGAGTTTGATGTTCCTGTTAGATTTGATATTGATAGATTAGTTACTTCAATAGAGAATTATGGCGTTTATAGTCATCAAGAGATTCCTTTATTGGAGATTAAGTTATGAGTGGTGATTGCATTAATCAATATGTTACTTGTTGGAAATTAGAGCTCAAGAGCGGTAGAAATTTTTATTTTACTGATTCAGATTGTGATATTTCTATAGATAAAAAAACTTATATCTGTGGAAGTTATTTTACACCAAGTAAAATAGAAAATCATAATGAACTTGCTCAAGATAATTTTAAAATCCAAGGCATTATAGATGATAAATTAATTAAAAAAGATGATTTACTTTCAGGAGAATTTTCTGAAGGTTTTTTAGAAGTGTTTTTGGTTGATTTACTGGATTCAAAAAAAGATAAAATTACTCTAAAAACAGGTTGGCTAGGAGAAATAAAATGCAATGATAACAGTTTCAGTGCAGAAATATGTTCTCTAAGTTATAAAACTAAAAACACTATTGGAAATTGCTATTCAAATACTTGTAGGACTGAATTTGCCGATAGTTTTTGCAAAATGAAGAAAGAAGAATTTACTTTTAAAGGTAAGATAACGAATGTAGCAGAAGATACTAGCTTTTTTGATGAAACGAGATTAGAAGAGGAAGATTATTTTACAAGAGGTATATTAACTTTTACTTCGGGAAAAAATAAGAATAAAAAAATTACAGTTACAGGTTTTAGAGATAGTAAAATTACTTTAGATTATGTTTATGGTTTAAATTTTTCTGTTGGGGATGAATATAATATTACTGCAGGTTGTGATAAATCTTTAGATTGCTGCATTAGTAAATTTAATAATGCTATTAATTTTAGGGGGGAGCCTTTTATTCCAAATAGGCATCAGCTAGCAATTGGTAATTAATGAAGCACGAAAATGGTTAGGAACAAGATATAAGCATCAAGGTAGAGTAAGAAAAGGCTCTGATAATGCTGGTGGTTGCGATTGTTTAGGTCTTATCTTAGGCTTAGGTATAAAAACTAAAGCTAATGAAAACTTAAATATATATGATATAAAAAATTACCCTAAATATTTAACCTCAAATTTTTTATTAGATGAATTAGATAAACATCTTATAAGAGTTGATGAATTGGAACCTGGTAATATTATTTTAATAAGAATAAATAATTGGCCTCAGCATTTAGCTTTAGTTACTGGAATTAATCCAAATATAACTATAATTCATAGTTATGCGCAAGCTAGGAAAGTGGTTGAACAGCATTTACCCAAAATTTGGGAAGAAAATATTGTAGCGATTTATTCGTCATTCTGAACGTAGCCGAAGGATGACATGTTGCTCGTCATGTTGAGGCTTTAGCCGAAACATCTAGGTTCATACTGGATCCTTCGTTTCACTCAGGATGACGTGTTGCTCGTCATACTGAACGAAGTGAAGTATCCAGATAAATTTAAAACTGGGTCCTTCGCCTAAAGGCTCAGGATGACGAAAGCTAAATTTCTTGCAATAACGTTGAAGTACTAGTTTCTGTAGGAATTTTCCCTACGCATTCAGGCATATCAAAATTCTTTGGAAATCCGCATCTATAAAACTCTAATTCTCTTATAAAATTGTCTGAGTAAGTTTCTGTGTTGAAACTCCAATAATCATACACTTCTTTTAATTGAGCTAAAGCTAATATCATAGAACAAGTTTTAGAATAGATACTTTGCTCTCTACCTAATGAACTAATAATAGCATTTATTGCAAGAAGCGATTGATAATAACATATTTTATCTGCCATTTTATAGAATTGCACATCTTGAATGCTATTTTTATATGTAGAAATAAAATGATTAAATTGTTCTGAGCTAGTTGTTTGCGCAAAGAAAACCATATCTTTTTTATTAATTGTATTTTGTATGTTCATATAAATCACTCATTTTTGTTAAACCATAATCAATATATTAATAAATAATTAACTTTCAAGTAAAATTTTATATAGGAGAAATAATAATGATAACTTTACTTGCATCCCTGGTGGGATTCATCAGTTCTTTAATTCCAGAAATAATGAAATATTTTATAGATAGGAATGATAAAAAACATGAGCTAGATATACTAGAACAACAAATAAAATCAAGAAAAAATTCTAATTTTTCTCAATTAGAAGAAATATTGGCATTAAATAGTATAAATGAATCCAATGCTTTATATAAAACATATAAAACTGGAATTTGTTGGGTAGATGCTTTAAACGGCACTGTAAGGCCAATACTGGCATATTCATTTTTTGGAATCTATGGATTTATCAAATATCTTCAATATAAAGTTATTTCAGCTTCTATTAGTATAAATGACATAGTAAATATTTTATGGAGCATTGATGATCAGGCGATTTTTGCAGGAATAATAAGTTTTTATTTTGGTCAAAGAGCTGTTAGCAAATTAAGAGTAAGATCATGAAGGCATCTATACAAGCATATCAATTAATAAAAAATTTTGAAGGGTTGAAATTGAGGTCATATAGCTGTCCTGGAGGATATAAAACTATAGGGTACGGTCATTTAGTTAGAAATAATAATTTAGATGAAATTAATGAGACTCAAGCAGAAAAATTGTTAACTCAAGATATTTGTGAAGCTGAGAAATCGGTTTTGCGAAATATTCAAGTTAAACTTAACCAAAATCAATTTGATGCTTTGGTGTCATTTGTTTTTAATTTAGGTGGAGCTACATTGCAGAGATCAAGTTTAAAGCAAAAAATCAATCGACATGAAGATGAGAATATCTGCAAAGAATGGATGCGCTTTGTATATTCAGGTGGAATAAAGCTCCAAGGCCTTGTAAGGCGGAGGCAAGAAGAGTTGGAAATGTTTAACCATTAATTAATAAATTGAGTATACAGTGACTTATACCAAATCCCATTACTAAAAAAGGAAGCTATATGAACGATTTTAATGAGAAATTTACTCAAATTGAAGAATATTTGATAAAAAATATTAGTGGAGATGAAGAATTAGCTCGCCATAAAATAATAAAATTGGTTATCGAAGCGATAAAAGAAGATATAAAAGCAGAGAAAAAATTAGAGAAACCTACAAAATTAAATGCTTTATTGGATGAAATATGTGATGGCTTTAAAAGCGAAGTAGTCAAAAATCCTAGTTCTTCAACAGCAGAATTTCCAAGCGATACAAAAAATGATTTTAAACAACTTATATCTGGTAATGTCCAGGAAATGAAAAACTATCTTAAAGAATATGCTATTTATGGAGTTGATAATACATATATTGAAACTTTTGTTAAGATGGTAAAGAACTTTATTGATACAGTAAATCTGTATAATCCCAAATATTTTAACAACTTAGAAGCTCATGAATCACTAAAGCTAGATCTAGATAATATCAATACAAAGACATTTGTTGAAAGGGTAGAAAGATCTAGAGTCAACGCATCTGAGCAAAAAACAAAATAAGTTTGAATTGGTTACTCGTCATGTTGAGCGAAGCGAAGCATCCAGAATAACCATCTAGATCCTTCGGCTTGTGCCTTAGGATGACGGTTGTTTCGCCCAGGATGACGTGCGCTACTCGTCATGTTGAAGCGATAGAAACATCTAGAAAGAATTACGCTGGATCCTTCGCCCAAAAGGCTCTAAGATGACGAAAAGCTAACCTCGTGATGATGAATAAAAGCCTTTCTTATGAATCATAATTATGCTATTATTTGATTTATAGAAATAATGGTTATTAATCATGAAATGGAACTGGCGACAAAAAGATTGGCCTAATTTTACTTATAAGATTCAAGAAATCAAAGAACTAGAGGATTCTATGCTTTTTAGAACAGGAATATTGTTTGGTACATTCCAACATCTTTCTCAAGAAAATCAAAATCATCTTAAAATTGAAATTATATCTAATGAAGCTTTAAAAACTTCTGAAATAGAGGGTGAATATCTTAATCGAGATAGTTTACAATCTTCTATTTTAAGACAATTCGGCTTAAAGAATGATAATCGTAGAATACAACCTGCAGAAAAAGCTATCTCAGAACTAATGGTAGATTTATATAATAATTATCAAGAACCTCTTTCTCATCAATTATTATACCGTTGGCATCAGATTCTAATGGGCATGCGTACAGATCTTTGGTGTATAGGGCGTTATAGAACTGCCGATGAGCCAATGCAAGTTATTTCAGGCCCGATTCACGATCCAAAAGTTCATTTTGAAGCTCCACCATCTTCTATGGTTTTAGAAGAGATGACAAAATTTATTAACTGGTTTAATGATACTAAGCCTCATGGAATAAATCCTATGAGTTGTTTAATTAGGGCTTCTATTGCTCACTTATATTTTGTATCTATTCACCCTTTCGAAGATGGTAATGGAAGAATTGCTAGAGCTTTAGCTGAAAAAGCATTAGCTCAGTGCATTGGTCAACCGACTCTTATTGCTTTAGCCACTATGATTGAAAAAGATAAAAAGACTTATTATCAGGAATTGGAATTAGCGAGTCAAAATAACAAAATTACTGGATGGATAAATTATTTTGCCAACACTATACTAAATGCGCAGAATTACACTCAAATACGCATAGAATTTTTGATTAAAAAAGCTAAATTTTACGAGCAATATAAGAATGATTTAAATCCACGACAAGAAAAAGTTATTTCTAGTATGTTCCAAGAAGGGCCAGAGGGATTCAAAGGAGGGCTTAGTGCAGAAAATTATCTAAGAATTACTCAAACGTCAAGGCCAACGGTAACTCGTGATCTTAACGAGTTAGTTAGAAAAAATGCGCTTATTAAGTCTGGAGATAAAAAATATGCAAGATATGCTTTGAATATATGAATATGATGCGCTGGTTCATTCTGGATCCTTCGGTTATCACCTCAGGATGACGCATAACTCGTCATTCTGAAGCGTAGCTGAAGAATCCAGGATAAATAAAACCTAACCGTAGGTTACTTACATCACTGGATCCTTCGCCTAAAGGCTCAGGATGACGAAGGTGGAAAAAGGTGATGATATACTTAACCATTAATTAATAATTAGATTCTAGAATCAATACTAATCTAGTTTTTTTATTAATAATTAAATATAAAAAGGAGTTTTTATGAAACTTGTACAATTAATTAGACCGGTAGCTATATCATGTCTAATTTCGATGCCTTTAACAACATTTGCAAATAGTAATTTTGTTGAGCTCAAAGCTGGTGTTGATCAACCCACTGCATTACAAGGTAATACAGTCTTACAAAATGCTACCGCTGCTACCACTTATGTTGGTGGAATTGCAGTTGGTAAAAGATTTATGGATAAATTTTCTGTAGATCTAGAATATATGAATAGAGGAAAAAGCAAAATAAGAGATTATGCAAGCAATGGTGACGCTTATAACCAATGGGGATATAGAAGTGATAGTTTGATGTTAAATTTAAGCTTAGACATTGGAAAAATCAGTTCTGACTTTACTCCATATGTAAAATTAGGTGCAGGTGTATCAAGGAATAAATCGGATAACTTTATCGATTACGTCGCTGGCTCTAATGGTGGTACTACTACTTATAATGGTAAAACTATTAATCAATTCGCTTGGCAAATTGGTACAGGTGTGAATTTCTCTATAACCCCTATGTATGATACCCAAGTTCAGTATATGTTTGTTAACCGTGGTAAAATTGAAACAGCCACTCGCTCAATATCTGTCCCTGCAACAGGAAACACTGTCTCGAAATCTGTTGTTGCTCAAACTGGTAAATTACAAGATCATATAATAACCATCGGAATAAGATTGAAGTTTTAATGTTTAAATAAAAATAAAACTTAAACTTAAACAAAGCTAAAAACAATAATATAAAGGAGATTTTTATGGCAACTACTAGTATGACACCACAAATTCTAAGCTATATGGAAGAAGCTGTAGATCAGCTACCTGTATCAAGACAGACTAAGGGTAATATTATATCATCTATCAAGGCAACTGGAACAGCAGAAGAGGTTTTGCGGAATTTTCCCAATTTAATAAAATTTATGCCGCAAGTAGCAAACACAGACCCTACAATCGGTACTAGCATAGCAACAGCTGCAGGAAATGTAGGTGTTTCTCTTCCAGATAACTATAATTTAAAGAATTTCGTTCAGAAAACTTTCCAAATTCAAGGTGGTTTATCATCGGATGTTACTTTGCAAGAATTGAATAGTTTTACCCAAGATGCTATGAACAAGAAACTAATACCGCAAGGTTTGCTTAGCACTGAGCAACTAGGAGTAAGTGTTACACCTGGTACATATACTACTCCTTGTAGTGCCACTCCTATAGCTTTTACATCTTCAGGGAATAGTATGACAGATATGTTGAGTATTGCTGCTATATGTGGCGCTAGTTGCGGTACTGACCTTAAGAAGATACAGGCTTGTTTAGGAACTTTTATTCATATACCGCAAGGTGCTATGGCTAATCAGCTGGGAATAAGTCTTCCTCCGAGTGTTGCAGGTACTTCATATGCTCCACCTGCCGGTTGCAGTACTATGAGTTTTATGCCTTCTGGAAATATGATAATAGACACACTTAATGTTGCTGCTATGTGCGCTTCAAGTTGCACCACAAGTGTTGCTACAACTGCTTGTATAGGGTCTTTTATTCCTAAAGAAGGGTCTGGACCTGTAACTGCTAATCAGTTAGGAGTAAGTATTCCTAGTAGTGCTACAAAATCTCCTGATAATTGCGGCACTATAACTTTTACCTCTTCTGGAAATAGTATGGTGGATATGCTTAATGTTGCTGGTTTATGTGGTGTAAATTGTCAGGTTGCAGGAGTTGCAGGAGGGTATTCTGCTGTAACTACCTGTATAGGAAATTTTATCACTAAAACAGGAGCAGCTACTATGACCCCTAATCAGTTAGGAGTTAGTATTGTTTCTAGTGGTCCATATAGTCCTACTAATTGTGGCAACAGCGCTATAACTTTTACCAATTCAAATAACATGGTGGATATGCTTAATGTTGCTGCTGGTTGTGCTGCGCTATGCACCTCATCTACTGATATACGGGGTTGTTTAGGAACTTTTATTAATATACCGCAAGGCGCTATGGCTAATCAATTAGGAGTAAGTAATTTTGCCCCTGGAGGAAACACTGGCGGATATGCGCCCCCTAGCGGCTGTAGTCCTATAGATTTTAGGCCTGCTGGAAATATGATGATAGATATGTTTAGCGTTGCGGCCCTATGTGCTACAAGTTGCGATACTGCTTCTACTGTAACTGGTTGTATAAGTGCCTTTATTCCTCCTTCAGGAGGAGGCTCTATCGCTGCCAGTCAGTTAGGACTTAGTATTCCTAGCAGCGCTACAAAAACTATTACTAATTGTGGTACCGTTCCTATAACTTTTACCTCTACTGGGAATAGTATGACAGATATGCTTAATGTTGCTGGTTTATGTGGTAAGAGCTGTACTAATGCTGCCGATGTAACTGTTTGTATAGGAAATTTCATTACTAAGCTATCAGTGCCAGCCAGTATGACTCCTAATCAGTTAGGGGTTAATATTGTTCCTACTGGTTCATATAATCCTACTGGTTGTGGTTCTATAACTTTTACCAACTCAAATAATATGGTAGATATGGTTAATATTGCTGCTGGATGTGCTGCTGGATGCGATGCAGCCAGTAAGATACAGGTTTGTTTAGGAACTTTTATTCATCTTCCAAAAGGCGCTATGAACGATCAGCTAGGATTAGGTATTATTCCTCCACAAGCACCTCCTGCTGGTATGAATTTTATGCCTTCTGGAAATGGTATGATGGATATGCTCAATGTTGCTGCCTTATGTGCACAAAATGGCGCTAACAATAACAATGCTGCTGTAACTGCTTGTATAGGAAGTTTCATTACTAATACAGGAGCTGGTTCCATCTCTGCTAATCAATTTGGAGTTGCTATTACTTATAGTCCTTCACCGGCTCCTAGTAATTGTAATAGTTTATCTAGTTTCACTAGTTCTGGAAATGGTATGACAGATATGTTTAATGTTGCTGGTTTATGTGCAAAAAGCTGCGTTGCAAATGGTGGTGTAACCGCAAATGCTGCTGTAACTGCTTGTATAAGAGCGTTTCTTCCTGATGCATCTACCCCAGCTACCATGACTTCCAGTCAGTTAGGAATGGTTATTAAATTTGCTCTACCGCCTCTTAACAATTGTAATGGTTTAGCTAGTTTCACTAGTTCTGGAAATAGTATGGTGGATATGCTTTATGTTGCTGGTTTATGTGCTAAAAGCTGTACTTTAAGTGCTGATGTAACTAATTGTATAGATGCTTTTTTTGATTAACCTCAATTTCGTCATTCTGAGGCACAGCCGAAGGATCCATGGATGTTTCGCTTCGCTCAACATGACGAATAGCGTCATCCTGAGGCACAGCCGAAGGATCCAGAAAGAATTTAAAACTGGATCCTTCGTTTCACTCAGGATGACGAGTGCTTTCGCCTCAGGATGGCGGCTTTCGTCATGTTGAGCGTTAGCGAAACATCCAGGAAAAAATCAGCCGCAGGTTGCTTGCGTTACTGGATCCTTCGCTTAAGCTCTAAGATGACGAAAAGCTAACCTCGTGATGATGAATAAAAGCCTTTCTTATGAATCATAATTATGCTATTATTTGATTTATAGAAATAATGGTTATTAATCATGAAATGGAACTGGCGACAAAAAGATTGGCCTAATTTTACTTGATTTTAAATACGGTAGATCCTAGGCTAAAGTCTTTAGGATAACGAGTAGCTTCATTTTATTTTACTCATGGCATATGCTGCTTCTTTCTAAAGAATTGCAAACTTCATCAAATCTTGTTAAGAAAAACTTTTTAAGCAACAGCTTTAACAAGCTGCAGCTTCAAATTTTTTCTTAAGACCTCGTAATTCTATTTTTTAAAGAAGCAGCGTAACCGTACAGCCAAGCCGGTCTATTATTTAGGATTAATCTAGTTTAAGATTC
>CAYHIS010000002.1:96651-193475 GCA_964356785.1 uncultured Rickettsiales bacterium | reverse complement strand
AAAAGGTAACATAAGATTTATGGCTCTTCTAGACCGGCTTTGCTATACGCTTACGCATATTTTATCTCTTTTTGATTTATAGCGCCATAAGCCTTGATCATTTCAATAAACTGTTCTTGATTAAAACAATTTCCAATATCACAAAAATCTAAGCTAGTATTGATTATTTCATATGTAGGATTTAAGAGTTTTACTGATTCCCAATCAATCAAGTATGGATTATCTAAGGTATCCCATAAGACATTTTAGGATCTAAATCCCCATGACTAATAACCAAATGCTGCTTTAAATGGGGTATCGCTTCTTGATAATTTTCATTTGCTATTAGAATGCTGCTTAAATTCGTAAGTTTAGCTTTTTCAAATAATAAGATTATTTTAGCTTCTTCATGTACTACAAATTCAGTCTCTGCTATTCCAGGTATTTTTAAATTAATAGCATGTATTTTAGCAAGAATATTAGCAATTTTAAGTGCTTGTGATTCATTGGGTGCCTTATTAATTTTAGCTTCTATCCATGGATAAACTAAATAACCTATTTTCTCTATTACAAAAAGATATTCATGATTTTTTGCTATTGCACTTATGGCTGGTATCTCATGCGCCTTAAAACTATTTGCAATTTCTTCGCTTAAATTATAATTATGAGCAATTTTCTTATCTGTAATATCAATATCATTTGAAATCTGCTTTATAGCATATGGATTTTTATCTGTCTTAACTTTCCACATTATATGCAACAATCCGCCATATACTCTTATTGGAGTGTCAATTGGATTACCAAGATTAAAATGATGACAGATTTGAGTTAGATGATTATTGTTCATCTTTCATTATCCTTGATTGATCTCATTTTTAATATTCTCTAAAACTTCCTTATATTAGGCCTCTTTCGAAACTCTACTTTAACTATAGATTTGGCGCTATATCAATGCAGATTTTTGTATAGCAGAAATTTCAGCAACCCCTTTTTTAGCTAGCTTTAGCATTTCTAAAAATTGCTCTTCTGTAAAAGCTTTTTTCTCAGCTGTTCCTTGAATCTCAACTAATTTTCCTTGTCCATTAATTACAAAATTCGCATCAACATCTGCATTACTATCCTCTTTATAATCAACATCAAGAAGTATATCATTTCCTATAATACCACAGGAAACAGCAGCCACCTCAGAAATAATTGGCACCCTATGAAAAACTTTTTTCTTAACTAAAGTTTGTAACGCCAAGCAAAGGGCAACATACCCACCTGTGATAGCTGCAGTTCTAGTTCCGCCGTCCGCTTGCAAAACATCACAATCAACAAGAATTTGCCTATCTCCTAGAGCTTTTAAATTTACAACAGACCTGAGCGAACGAGAGATTAAACGTTGTATTTCCTGAGTTCTTCCTGAAGGCTTGCCCTGACCAACCTCTCTTCTGACCCTAGTTTCAGTAGACCTTGGCAGCAATGAATATTCAGCCGTAACCCAGCCTCCTTGATTTTTTCCCCTTAAGAAAGGAGGAAGAGACTCTTCAATAGTTGCGGTACACAAAACATGCGTATCTCCAAATTTCACTATACATGAACCCTCTGCATGTTTATTTACATTGGTTTCAATTGACACCGGTCTTAAAGAATCTAACGCTCTCTTATTTACTCTCATAACTTTACCTGATATTATATTTGGTTTCTAAGAGTTTTATAGGGAGGCCTAATGTTTGTCAAAATAATATTGTTAAAATATTTACTTATGTTATAATATTAAGTAAATTTATATTTATTAACTTTTCTATAATATTTTTATAATCCAAGGAACATAAAATGGACGATAACTACATTGTTACAGATTCTATCTCTAAAGCGGTTTTTATAGATGGATTTACAACAGCTGAATTTTTACTAGCTTATTCTTTTGTTGACCCAACAATCACTATACCTTCTATCACAATAAATACCGCTATAAGCACGGCAACTGCATTTTTATCTTATTATGTAAGATCAGAAGCCAGAGCTAATGACCATGAATATATCGGCGGAATAATGGGTGGATTCCTAAAATACTACCTAAGAGAGAATCTATTAAATTTCATCAACAAAAAAGAGACTTTTACGCCAATCTTATTTGGTCAAGGAATAGTGGGCTCTGGAAATAATTTAATGTATGAAACATTGAACAATGCAAAGCTTGATCCTATAGGAGAATCCAGCAGCATGATTGCTTTAGAGTCTCTTGACTCCGTATTTACAAACAGCATTAAAGGTCAAAATATTTACACGGGAGCTGCGGAAGGAGCTATTGCCGGTATAATTTGCAGCTTCAATGTATTTTACGTTTATACACCATTAGTTGAATATACACATATATTCGCAGATACTGTTGCTAAAATGACAGAGGTAAAAGCTTTCTTTTCTATAGATGAGTTTATTTAACAAAATAATTTGTGATATATTTATCTTTATATATACAATCAAGAATATGTGTCTTAAATCTTTAAGAGGCATATTTAACTTTGGATAACTTAAAAAATGTCAAAAAATTTTTTATTCAATATTACTCGATATACACTGGTGCGAAAGCACCCAGTCCATTTTATGCTCGTGCGCTGGCGCTAGTATTATTCTCAAATTTTTATTATTAATCATTAATTATTTATAGAAATTTTGCTTCATAGCAAAATAGCTATTATACACATAACTATTATATTTAAGACAGGTAAACAAAATGTTTAATCCAAATAATTTCACTATTAATTTAGTTAATAATTCAACATGCCCCAGAAAAACAAACTTATATTTTAACCTAGAAAAAACAATAGACATTACAATATCAGCTTTAACAAAACCTAAGCATAATGAATATATCTACACAGATTCTCTAACTAAAGCTATTGTAATAGATGGCTTAACAGCGCTAGAGATAATGGTTATAATTTCACTTACGATTACTCCTATACCAATCTCTGTAATTGTAATTTCAGTAGCATCTAGCGTATGCACAGCAACGATTTCTTATGCAATCAGAGAGAATGAAAGAGAAGCTGGTCACGAATATCAAGGAGGATTATTAGGTGGATTTATAAAATACGCAGGAAGAGATACAATAGCTGCAAGCTTTTATAATAAAAACGATGTTATAGATAAAGTTATAGGTAATGGCATTATAGGCGCAGGTAATAACTTAGCTTACGAAATGCTTAATAATGCAAACGCTACCAATAGCACTGCAATAGCCGCCATAATAACTATCGAAACCATAGATTCAACTGCTAATTACGCTTTCATTAAACAAGAAAATATCTGTGAAGGCATCGCTTTAGGCTTTCTAGGGGGTGTTTTAGGTTGTTTTAATGCTTTAGTGATATATCCTCACGCAAAAGAAGCGGCACATAAAATATCTGATTATATGCATCAGAATCTTTTTACTGCAGCAGATTTTGATTATATTTAATTAAATAAATTTCTTATAAACCCCGGCGTAAAAAGCGATAATGGATTAACGCTTGTGCTGGGGTTTTTAAAATCTCCCCGAATCTCAAAATTAGCCGCTAAGAACGCGGATTTATCTCCACCCGATATAAGATTACCAAGCAATGGAATCATCTCAATTATTTTATTTATTCCATAAAATGAAGGTATATATAAACCTTTGATATTAATATTTCTTTTTGTCATATCAACAAATCCGTTTAACTTAACTTCATAAGATGGGCCGCTAATAAGACCGTTATGTAGAATAAATCTACTATTCTTATAAAAAAAATCAGCTGTAAAACTATCAGCCTTTAATGATCCTCCTTGCATACTTTGAGCAACAGCAGAGGGGGAATTCAAAGGAGATAATATTCCAAGAATAATTTTGGTAAGTATAGATGTATTTGAAAGATAAAAATCTTTAATCAAAATATTACCGTGATAATCAACTTTTCCATCTATAGTTTCAGGGAAAATTTCGATCATAAGATTTCCTTTTTTTATATTATCATATATTCCAAAGGCTTTTGTAAAAGAGGCTGCATTAGAACTATATAAAGAATAAAAATCCTTATCATCTTTTTTGGCCTTGGATAAAATAATCTTATCTGAACCAGTTTTAGCGCTAATACTCATTTCTGGAGAATTATTACCAATTCTACCTATTTTCCCATTCATTTCTGAAAGACTGATATCATTTTTTAAGATTATTTGATCAATTTTAAAATTGATCAAATAGTTAGATAACTTGTCATCAAAATTATCAAGTACAAAATGACTCAAGTCCAATTTCTTAGCAGAAATATTATATTTTAAAAAACTATTCTCTCTTGCGAAATTATAATAAAATTGGTTAGGACCAATCTGCATATTATTTAAACTTAAATTATTTAAATTACCATCATTATAAGAATAATTAAAATCTATATTCCCTTTAAATTTATTTCCTTGCAAAACACAATTATTGCTAGATATAGAAAATTCATCTGAAACTCCAGAACATAAAACAGAAGCTTTAGATAAGCTCGGTTTAGTATAACCTAAATCAGTTATAATAAATTCAGAATTTGTTAGGTCTAAATTAGCACTCCACTCTTTTTCTTTTATTTGAGCTTCTATTTTTAAATCACCAGAATTAATTTTCAAACCATTAAAAACAATCTGATGATCCACATCTAGAACCGCATTAAAACTTGCTAGATTATCATGCTGCTTACTATCATCATGATAATAAGTGAGTTCAAAAGATAAAAGATTTTTATTATTAACTTTTACTTGAATCTTCTCTTCTTCGTTTGTTAATTCAAAAATGGAATTTTTAATTTTAATTAAACCTAGCTTATCAAGCATTACATCATTTAATTCAGCTTTAATATTTAATAAAACATCTTTAATATTAAACTCTTCATTTTCAGTTGGAATAATTAAGTCTAATTGTCCATTAGCACTGCCTTGAATCTTTTTACAGTCAATACCAGCTCTTGCTAATTTTTTCTGCACTGTTATTGGAACAAATTCTTCAAAATCTGAAATCCTCCCAGAAACTTTAGCTTTTAGAGCCAGCTTCATATTATCAAATGGCAAATTCAGTTCAAGCTCAGAGATTTTAGTGCTTTTTAAAGAAGCGTTCTTTGTCTCAAGCGAAAGAGATGTTCCATTAATTCTAACGACGGTATTTATATTTTTAATTGGAGTAAATTCTTCGAGATATCTAAGGGTAGCATTTTGTATTTCTATTTCTGTGTTAATAGACTCTTTCGCTATTTCAGTCCCCTCTTCTAAATCTTTTTCTGTAAAATTAAATTCACCATGCGCTTTCTTGACCACTCCATCAATCACATGTTCATTTACCCATTGATGAATATCTGGAAATAAAAACTTAGGCCATAATCCCGCAAGATATGAAACAGGAAGATTTTCTACATCTGCTATAAAATTTGCTTTTAGAAGCTCTTTTTTGGAAAAAAAGAAATCTCCAGAAAGAGAAGCTTTAGTACCAGACTCATATATAAAATCAAATTGTTTCACAGATAGTCGATTATCTTTAAAAACAAGAAATAAATTTAATTCATTAAGCTTAATTTGATTTTCTTTAATTGGCACATGCAAACCTTCTTTACTTGTGAGAGTTAACTGCGTTTGTAAAAGTTTAGCCAAATTAAAATTTGCGCTTATCTCCCCATCAAATTTAATGTGATGCTGTTTACTAAATTCATCAATATACTTTTGAAGTATTGCGTTATTTGAAACTTTGATTAAAGGCAAAAGTTCACTTTGAGCTATTTTGCATAAAAAATTTCCATTAAATGATAAGACATTCCAGGATAAATCTATATTTCCAATATTTATTGGCGTTTCAGAATCTTTTTTGAATATGATTTTTGGTATTAATAGTTCAATTTTAAAGTTTTTAGATCTTAATATCCCATCTTCACCTACTAGAGCAAACTCATGCTTATAAAAAATGGATATTTTGTCTAGCAGTTTATTAGAAATTCTTACAGGATATTCTTGCAAATAAAATAATATACTCGCTATTGCGACAAATAACAGAATCGCAAAAACTGAACAGGTCTTTAAAATGGATCTAAAAATATTCATAACTAACATTTAATTCTAATAAATTAGAAAATTATACTCAAATGGTTTAAAAACTTATAATATATCTTTTTTAGTTCGTTTTTGAAAGGTTTAAAAGATGTTTATATTAAGGTTATTGTTTTTATCTTTTTTTGCATTTACTGTTTATGGAGCAGATACTTATGTTGATAAAGATTGCCGAGTGTCTCTGCAGCCCTATGGAAAATATGCATTATTATCTTTTAATTTAAGAACAGGTATAAAATTTTATTGGCGCAACCCAGGTGAAATGGGTCTTGCAACAGAGTTTAATTTCAAAGACTCAAATAATTTAAAATCAGCAAAGCTTCACTGGCCAGTCCCCACATTGTATCAAGAAAATAACATTACAAGCTACGTATATAAAGAAAATGTAGATTTTGTTATTGAAACAATAGCTAATAATACAGAAAAAGATATTTTCTTATCAGTTCATTCTCGCTTTACAATCTGCGGAGAAACTTGTGAAACTAGAAACATTGATTTAGAAACTAAGCTTAATTCTAAAGTAATAAATAACCAGCCCACAGAAATTACTAATGCTCTATCAAAAACTCCACAAAAAAATGGCACTGGAGGCGTAGAAATTCTATTTATTAATGAAGTTAATGTAGGTGAAGAAAATTGGTTAAAGATAGAAGTAAAAACTGATCAAGATTTAATAAATCCTAAATTATTCGTCGATGCACCAGATCATGTAAGCTTTGACCCAGTTAATTACAGCATAACAAAAGAATTTAATAATCAGGTAATTAATTTTCCCATTACTTTTACTGAAGGTAAAAAAACAGCTGGCAAAATATATCTTAACTTAGTTGGAGATAATGGACATACTATAGAATACGAAATCTCAAAAGTTTCTGAAACAGAATATAGTCTTTTCTTAATAATTCTTTATGCATTATTAGGAGGATTAATATTAAATTTTATGCCTTGTGTATTACCAATAATAGGCTTGAAAGCATTGCAAATTATTAAATTATCAGGAAAGGCTAATGGGATAATAAGAAAAAACCTTGTTATACAGTCATTAGGTATAATTCTAAGCTTTGCAGCATTTGCCTTCATTACTTTTATTTTAAAACAGGCAGGTGAAGAAGTTGGGTTTGGCCTCCAGTTCCAACAGCCATCCTATTTAATTACTATGGTTATTATCCTAAGTATAATAGCAATAAGCCTAGTGGATAAAATAAGTTTTAATATTAAAATTTCTGACCATATTACTAATTACTTCTCATCCTCTAAAAAAGACTCGCTCAGTAGCTTCTTTAGCGGAATATTAGTAACTCTCCTTGCCCTGCCTTGCACCGCTCCCTTTGTAACTATTGCAATAGGTTTTGCATTGACTACGGATTTCTTCAGAATGTTGATAATATTCATCATGATGGGTATTGGTATGTCTCTCCCCTATCTCTTACTCTCGATATATCCAAACATAGGAAAGATTTTACCTAAACCAGGAAGTTGGATGATTAGTTTTAAAAAGATTTTAGGTATATTAATATTCATAACAAGTATTTGGCTTATCTATGTTATCTCTAATCAATTAGGCAATAAAGCGGCAATCACTCTTTTCTTGCTAATGATATTAATAAAATTTATTTTAATTGAAAGAAAACTTTTTGGTAATAAACTTAAAGCTCTTCTTGTTTTGATTCTAATAATATTAAGCTATATTATTCCTTATAATTTATATGAAGAAAAACAATATGAAGATATTTTAATTGAAGATACATGGCAGGAATATAACCAGAGTCAGATAAATTCTTTGATTGAAGATGATAAAATAATATTGCTAGATATAAGCGCTTCTTGGTGCGCCACTTGTAAATTAAATAAATTTACTACTTTAGATAATTCTGTAGTTCTAAACTTCATGAAGCTTAGAGGGATTATAGGTATGCGAGCTGATATAACTAAAAACTTATCGCCAGAAGTTTCGACTTTAATGAAAATGCATAAGCATTTTGGCATACCATTTACTATTATTTATAGTAAAAAATATCCTAATGGCAAAGTTCTGAAAACTATTTTATCGGCAAATTACTTAATATCAGAGTTAAAAGAAATTAATTGATTTTTTAGCTAGACTGATTGATATAATTATTGTAGTTTATTATAGCTAAAAAATGGATTATGCTGGTATTTAAGACCGCATTCACTAATTACAAAATTTTCTAACCGGATTAAAGATGTTATTAATACAAATATTAACTTTTATAAAAAAGATAAATCTAAAAGATTATCTTTTGCTCGTTACCTTAACGAACGGAATCGGTTTCTATTGGAAAAAGAAAAAATTAGCTAATAAGTCATACAATAATGTTTTTTGTATAGATAGATTTAAAGAAATAAAAAAGATACTTATGGAGAAATTTTTTGATGTCAAAGAAGATATTAATAGATGCAATATACCCTGGAAATACCAGAGTTGTTATTTACGATCAAAATCGTATTCAAGACTATGATTATGAAAATAGTCATAAAAAACAGTTAAAAGGCAATATATATTTAGCCAAAGTTACAAGAGTTGAACCGTCGCTGCAAGCAGCCTTCATAGAATATGGCGGAGATAAACACGGATTCTTACCATTTAATGAGATTCATCCAAATTATTTTTCTCATGACGAAGAAGTAACTCAAGCTAATACAGGAGCAATAATTGCTGAAAAAATCCCTGCAATTACTTTAACTGAAGCTGTTGAAGTAGAAGAAGTTGTTTTAGAAGAACCTATTCTAGAAGATAATCCTGATGAAGAAAAAGAACTTCTTACAAACATGAGCTCTTCTGACGCAGAAGAAATGTTTAATGAAAGAGAGGAATCCAATCATAATACTATTCACAATAAATATAAAATTCAGGATGTCATTAAGAAAGGACAAGTTATTTTAATTCAAGTAACTAAAGAAGAACGAGGAAATAAAGGCGCCTCTTGTACAAGTTACATTTCATTAGCTGGACGCTATTGTGTTTTAATGCCGAATAGTGATAAGCAAAGCGGAATATCTAGAAGAATTTCTAGCACGAATGATCGCAGAAAATTAAAAGAAATTTTATCTACAATTGATTTTCCTGATGGCGTAGGAATTATACTGAGAACTGCAGGCGCTGGAAAAACAGCCAATGATATTCGTCGCGATTATTACTATTTAGCAAGATTATGGAATGCCATCAGAGAACATGTCTTAAGTGCAAATGTAAACTCATTCATTCACGCTGAAAGTGATCTTATTAAAAGAACAATCAGAGATTTATATAGTAGTGAAGTAAGTGAAATTCTTATTCAAGGAAATGAATCTTATAAAACCGCTAAAGATTTTATAAAAAAGCTACTACCTTTACATGTAAATAAAGTAAAAGAATATAAAGCTAAAACTCCAATCTTTACAAAATTCAATATTGAAGAGCAATTATCCACTCTTTATAACCCAGTGGCTCACCTACCCTCTGGAGGATATATAGTTATAAATCCAACAGAAGCTTTAATTGCTATTGATGTAAATTCAGGTAAAGCTACAACAGAAAAAAATATCGAAGAAACAGCTACTAAAACTAATATTGAGGCAGCATTTGAAGTTGCTCGTCAGTTAAGACTCAGAGACATGTCTGGCCTTATAGTTATTGATTTCATTGATATGCTAGAAGTAAGCAACCGTAAATCTGTTGAACGCGCTTTACGCAATGCTTTCCAAACAGACAGAGCTAAAGTTCAATTAAGTACTATAAGTCCTTTTGGATTGTTAGAGCTCTCAAGACAAAGATTACAATCTAGTTTCATGGAAAATAATACCACAACATGTCCAGCATGTAATGGGAAAGGCCACATAAAATCTCCTGATTCCAACGCGTTAATGATCTTACGCATGATTGAAAGTGAAATTTATAAATCCGATAGTGATATAATAAATATATACGCTCATCCTGATATGGTATTGCATTTATTAAATCACAAAAGAGAGCATATAGGTAGATTAGAAAAACTCTATAACTGCTCTATTGTTTTTCACAAAGAAGATACTTCATATTATGATGGTTTTGCAATTGAAAAAACAGCTAAAACTTCTAAATCAGATCAAGATAGCCTACCTAAATTTAAAGACGATGAATATATTGAATCTTATAATCAAGAATTGATTGATAATGAGACAGCAATGCAAGAAGACCAATTAGGTTTTGGAGATGATTTAGCCCCACTTAAAGTAAATGATGACATTGTGATGAGTAAATCTGCTGAAACTTATACTAGAAATACTCGTAGATTTCATAAGGGTGGAGACAAAGGAAGACGTAGAATAAACAATAAGCCCTCTCCTTTGGTACCAGAGGAAACTCCAACACATCAACAACCAGTAACTTTATATCAACCTGAAAAACCTGCGCCTTCTAATAAAAGAAAATCTTCTAAATTTAGAAAGCGTAATAAAATAAATAATGGTAATAATACGATGGAGAAAAAATCCACTTTAAAAAGCTGGTGGGAAAAACTTATAGAGTAATTTTTTTGGAATCTATTGATTTTTCTTCTTGCATTATTTGATGTCTTAGATATATTGAATAGGTCTTTTAGAAGAAAGCGGGTGTAGCTCAGTGGTAGAGCGTTACCTTGCCAAGGTAAATGTCGAGGGTCCGATTCCCTTCACCCGCTCCAAACACCACGTTATACCAATTCAACTCAAACTCAAGCCAGGAACATAATAGTGTTTTTAAAAAATTTAAGAAATATTGTGATTGCGTTTATATTTATTTACCTGTCTCAAGAAAACATCTTTTTTCATAGTAGATAAATGATCCGGCATAGTTATACCGTTTAAATGGTCATTCTCGTGAAGAATTCCCCGCGCCATAAATTCATCAAATTCAGATTCTTTAGCATTCCCATCATAGTCAAGATATTTAACTTTAACTATTGCAGGGCGAGGTATCAAAGCTCTAGCGCCAGGGAAAGACAAACAGCCTTCATTATATGTTGACTCTTCTTCGGATAAAAAAGTAATTTCTGGATTTATAAAAAAAATAGGATTATTTAGCTGCTTATCTTCTCTTTTATCAATATCAAGAATAAATATTCTTTTTAAAACCCCAACTTGAACAGCTGCAATACCAGCCCCATCTTCGTAATACATTGTCTCTAGCATATCATCAAGGAGAGATTGCAGCTCCTTGTCTATCTTCTCAACAGGAGATGATTTCATTTTTAAAATAGGGTTAGGCGTGGTTGTTAGAGTTAATCTAGTCATTGCAAGTTTTGCATTCTTTCTCTAAATTATGTGCCACCATCATGCCATCTAAGAATCCCCATAGAGCATCTGCCGCAATTGATGCTGCTTGCAAGGCTTCCTGCTTTTCTTCCTTCGATAGTTTTTCAATTAATCCAGCCACCTCTTCAGAATGCCATTCATCTGCTTTTTCATGAACCTCAAAAAACTTTAAAGCTTCTTGAGTATATATATTATAAAACTCTTTCAATCCTTTAATTTTTGTTTTTGATATTTCTGGCGTCTGATATTCATACGCATACAAAGCACCGAGCCCAGAAGCATATGATTGTTTACATAGATCAAAGAATTTTTGTACAAGATATTCAGTATTTTGATATTGTTTTACATTTTTCAGTTCATCATGAGTATTACCAAGTGAAAAAGCAAAATCTCTCCATAATTTTGGATGATTCTCACTCCCTCTTTCTTCCTCAATTAAATTTTCTAATAAAACTTGTCTATCATCTAAATTATTTGATTGACTATGAATTAAGCTAACATAACGTGGAAAAGCTTCTACGTGAGGATAATATTGTTTAGCATAGTCCGCAAGAATCTCTTGGCTAAGCTTCCCTTCACTCCAAAGATGGTAAAACGGGTGATTCAAAAGATTTTTTGCTGATATGTTTTGATGAATTTTCTCGATAAACATTTAGTCCTCCTTACAAACATTAATTCCATAGCTTATTCTTTAATTATTTTATAGTAAAGTCAATATTATTTTCAATATTTTCTTTCTTCTAATTTTATACTATCCACAGTTAGTGGCGTAAACTGAACTGCTTTTGTTTTATAAGTTAAGTTGAAATCTTGATCCATATAAACAAGGCTATGTTTGAGCCAATTTTCATCATCACGAACAGGGAAATCCACTCTAAAATGCGCTCCTCTACTTTCTTCTCTTTTTAAAGCTGCATAACAAGTTATTAAAGCTTGTATAGCTAAATTCTTTGTTTCTAAAGCTTCCAATAATTCACTATTCCAAATAAGAGATTTATCAGAGATAATAAATTGCTTGTTTATAATGTCTTGCAATTTTTTCAATGAAGATTCTAAATTCTTCTTAGTTCTAAACATGCCAACATTCTCTTGCATAATTAATTGCAATTCAATCTTTATATCTTGAGGGTTAAATTCGCCATTTTTATTAAGCAAGTCTTCTATTTTAAAGATATCATAGTCAATATCCTGCTTTTTCTGCCCTGGAGCAATATTTTCACTACAATACTTAATAGCGCTTTCTGCAAAAACTATAATATCAAGCAATGAATTGCACCCAAGCCGATTTGCTCCATGAACGGAAACGCAGGCCGCCTCTCCTATTGCCATCAGCCCAGGCACTACAACTCCATGAATATTAGTTGGTATTCCACCCATAGTATAATGAGCTGCTGGAGCCACAGGAATAAGATCTTTAGATGGGTCAAGCTTTAAAAACTCCTTAGTATTCTCAAACAAATTAGGTAATCTTTCTTTGATAAGAGACTTGCTTAAATGTTTTAAACATAACCAAACATGATTATTCTCCACTCCTCTTCCCTCTGCTATCTCAGTTGCTATAGCTCTAGCCACCACATCTCTACAGGCTAAATCTTGGAATTGAGGCGAATATTTACTCATAAATCTTTCACCTAAAGCATTTACCAAATGAGCTCCTTCAGCTCTAGCTGCCTCACTAATTAAGATGCCGGTTTTTGGAAGCGCAGTAGGATGAAATTGTACGAATTCCATGTCTTGTAAAGGAATACCGGCCATAGCGCAAAGAGCATTACCATCACCAGTACATATATTTGCAGCTGTAGTTGTGCTATATATTTGTCCATAGCCTCCAGTGGCTATAATTACTTGATTCGCACTAAAAATATGTATATTTCCATTTTCTACAGACCAAGATGCTACTCCAATACATTGATTATCTTTCAAAATCAAATCATATACAAAATGATAGCTAAAAAAATCTGCTTTTATATCCTTAGTTTTATTATAAAGTGTAGTAATGATTGCATTGCCTGTCTGATCACTAGAAGCGCAAGCCCTATAAGCTAACTTTCCTTTCCCAAATTCTGTGGATTGACCGCCATAAAGACGTTGGTATAATTTTCCATCAGAAGTTCTAGAGAATGCCACGCCTAATTCAGCTAAATTTAAAACAGATTCCGCTGCATTTTTACACATATACTCAACAGCATCTTGATCTGCCAACCAATCAGATCCTTTGATCGTATCATACATATGCCATTGCCAATCATCCGGTTCAATATTACCTAGAGCTGCGTTTATCCCACCTTGAGCTGCAACAGTGTGACTTTTTGTTGGATGAACTTTGCTTAAAACTGCTACAGAAAACCCATTCTGCCTAGCTCTCAAAGCGGCCATTAGCCCTGCTCCTCCAGCTCCAACAATGACAATATCATATTTATGATGAACTAGTTTTATTCTCATTTAATTTTAAATCTTTTAAGAAATCCAAAGCAAATTTAAGAGCGTCTCCGTTTATAGAATGGCCCAAGTTATTAATTAAACATTCTTTTAGAGGAATGTTCAATCTCTTTAGCTCTTTTACATTCTTTTTATGCAAAACAGCTGGCACAACTTGATCCTCTGCACCATGGATTAAGCATATTTGAGGATAAGATTTTAACTTATTTGATAATTCAGATGGATTTACTAAAGCACCTGAAAAGCCAATCACGGCATAACATAGTTCTTCAAATCTTGGTGCAATTTCTAATGCCATCATAGTACCTTGTGAAAAACCAACCAAAATTAAATCTTTATATTCTAGATTATATAATTCTAAATTTTCATCTAAGAAGTTCTTTAAGATAGGAAGCGCAGTTTCTATTCCTTCATATAATTTATCTGCACTACGATTCGCAAGGCTAAACCATTGATAACCAGAGGGAAACATATCATAAGGAAAAGGTGCGTTTGGCGATAGAAAAACTGCATTAGGGAAAATAGTCTCAAAATCGCTAAAAAGACTTATTAAGTCATTCCCATCAGCTCCAACTCCATGTAAAAAAACAACCATCTTATCCGGATTTTGCTTTGTTATAGGTAATTTTATTGGACCAGATAATTTTTTCATGGTGTTTAAAATTAATCGAAAAGATTAGAAAAATTATGCTGCATTCTTTCAAATAGACTTGCTTCATAAACTGTTGCTCCAGCATACAAAGGATAAGTTTTGTTTCCAGTTGGCATTTCAACAATTAACTCACCTAATACATCTCCTTCTTGAATTGGAGCCATTGCTGGAGTATTGTAATGAATTTTAACTTGTATCTTTTTAGTTTCAGATTTAGGTAATGTCATAACTATTTTATCTTTAGAAACCAGATTTACTTCTTTTAACCTTCCATTAATTACCTTAATTTTATCAACTATAGCTCCTTCATCAATAATTTTAATGTTATTGTAATTCATTAAGCCATAATTGATTAGATTTTCCGCTGCATTAGTTCTAGCCTTATTCGAGCTTAAACCATTCACTACCACAACTAATCTACGGTCCCCCTTCTTAATGGATCCGGTTAGACCGTAGCCACCCATGTCTGTATGACCGGTTTTTAAACCATCAGCTCCTATGTTTCTATATAATAAGCCATTTCTATTGCCTTGTTTAATTTGATTAAAGATAAACTCAGTCTCAGAATAATAATGATAATATTGTGGGAAATCTTGAATTGTTCTTATCGCAAGTATAGCTAAATCATTAGCCGTTGAATAATTATTCTCTTCAGGCCAGCCCGTTGGATTTGTGAAATTACTATCATTCATTCCGAGTCTTTTAGCTGTTTCATTCATTCTATTAACAAATTCTTCTTCGCTTCCAGCCAAGATTTCAGCTATTGCTACTGCTGCATCATTACCAGACTGAACAATCACACCCTTTAACAATTCTTCAAAGGTAACTTGCTTACTTAAAGGGATAAACATTCTTGTTCCACCCATTCTCCATGCTTTTTCGCTGATATTAAAGCTATCTTCTAACTGCACATTTCCATTTTTTAAATGCTCAAATGCAATATAAGCAGTCATCATTTTACTCATAGAGGATGGGGGCATATGGGCAAAAGCTTGCTTTTCATATAATACTGTTTTTGTATCATAATCCATTAAAATTGCATGCTTAGCTTCAGTTTCAAAACCAAGTGCAATATGGCTTATAAATAAAATTACGTTAAATAGAAATATTCTTAGCATTTTTATATCCTAAATTAATGAGTCGTTTGAGTAAAATATCCGCTTTTGCTTTACTGGGAGAAATAACAATCAGTTTATAAAAATTATCTTTAACCAGTAAATGAACGCCTCCAAGTTTAAACATTTTTTTCATCATGGTCAATGCAGTTTTCTGATCTTTATACGTATCGACTAAAATCTCATGCTTATGTTTAGGCTTTGTTTCATAATAGATTTTTTTATTTGAAGAAATTTTATTCATTAAATCATTTGTCTCATTAGATAAAAACTCTACTCTAACCATGGCTACACCTTGGGACTTTATTCCCAATTCAATAGCTGCTTTTTCTGAAAGATCAATAATTCTATTAGCTGCGAATGGACCTCTATCGTTAACTATTACATTAATCGATTTATTGTTATTTAAATTTGTAACTTTAACAACACTTGGCAAAGGAAGAGTCTTATGAGCCGCTGATAATTTATTCTTGTTAAAAGCCTCTCCATTGGCTGTCATTTTACAATGAAACCCACTCCCGTACCAAGAGGCCAGGCCTATTTCATCGTAATCCTTATATATCTTCGGAAAATAGGTTTGATTTTTTACCTTATAAGAATCCCCCACATGAACGGAACCACTATATTTTCCGTCGTAAGAATTGTTACAATTTTTTAAAGTAGAAGATTTACAATTTGTTAGTATTAAAAGTAAGAATACTAAAGCAAACACTCTTATCATTGCTTGCGTCTTTGATAAGCAGGAACATTAAGCATTTCGTCATTTACTAAATCATCCTCAGATGATAAATTTTCTTCACTTAATTTAAATAAAGAATATTCTTCCTCTTCTTCAACATGCTTATCTTCATTTTTACGCATAAGAGAATTTGCCATTCGACCAAATAAACTAAAGGTCGATCCCTTGGGTGTAGGATCATTTAAAGGAGCTTTTGGTTGAGGAGCGGGTTTTAAAAAATGAGTATTAATTTTCTCTTCTATATGAATATCTTTACTCTCTTCCGTTATATCTAAATCATTTTCTGTAGGGTCAATGGCTTTAGGAGTAAAGAAAAATCCTTGATGCTGAGTTTCCTCCTTAGAATCACTTGATTGCATTTGAAAAATAGATGAAGCTGTAGCAGGTTTTTCCGGTTTATATAACTGTTGCATTTGCTGTATAGTTGAAGGTTGAACTGGAGCCTGTTGTTGAGTTATTTTAGAATTGATAGAATTTTGTTGTGGATTATCAATCCCCGTAGCAACTACAGAAACTCTAATAGTTCCATCTAAATCAGAATTAAATGCTGAACCAAAAATAATATTAGCTTCTTGGTCAACCTCTTCTCTAATTCTATTGGCCGCTTCGTCAACTTCAAACAAAGTCATATCATAGCCACCAGTAATGTTAATAAGAACGCCTTTAGCGCCTTTCATTGAGCAATTATCTAGCAATGGATTGGAAATAGCAGCTTCAGCAGCAACTATTGCCCTGTTTTCTCCTTGCGCTTCTCCTGTGCCCATCATAGCCTTGCCCATCTCACCCATAACGGCTCTAATATCTGCAAAATCAAGATTAATTAGCCCTGGCATAATCATTAAATCAGTTATTCCTCTGACGCCCGCGTGCAAGACATCATCTGCCATTTTAAATGCATCAGCAAAAGTAGTTTTTGAATTAGCAATTTTAAATAAATTCTGATTAGGAATTACTATTAAGGTATCCACAAAACGTTGTAGCTCATTAAGACCTGCTTCAGCTAATTTCATTCGATGAACGCCTTCAAAGTGAAAGGGTTTCGTTACAACGCCAACGGTTAATATTCCTTTTTCTCTTGCAAGCCTTGCTATTACAGGAGCGGCGCCAGTACCAGTGCCACCTCCCATTCCAGCAGTTATAAACACCATATTGCTTTCTTCAAGAAGCTTCTCAATATCTTCAATAGCTTCTTCCGCAGAAGATTTCCCTATATCTGGAGATGCACCAGCTCCTAAGCCTTTTGTTATATTTGCACCCAATTGGATTTTATGTTCAGCATTTGACAGATGAAGAGCTTGTGAATCTGTATTTGCAACAATAAATTTAGCACCTTCTAAATTGGCATTAATCATGTTATTGACCGCATTGCAGCCAGCGCCACCAACACCAAAAACAGTAATACAAGGTTTAATAAGAACGCTTTCAGGCAGTTGTAGATTAATAGACATAGGAATTCCGTAACTTAAATATCTTTAAGAAGAAGATTATATATTTATGATATAATAATATCAAATTATTTATTGAATTTTTATCTGAGTCACCGCAGACATAGCAACAACAAAAGAATCAGTATATATCTGATAAATATCTTCAGCGCTCATTCTTTCACCATTATGACGATTATTTTCAACAATTAATGAAGTTAATTTTGTAGCAGACTTTGAAGAAGACTTCACAAAAGCCGACATAAGCTCTGAATCAACTAGATCTTCCATATATTCTTCATCTAAAAATTCATCATCCATATCATCGAATTCACTCATAAAATACCTCTTAAAAAAATTAAAAATTGCTCACGCGTCCCTATCATATCAATGTACATTTAAAAAAGCAAAAGATTTATAATAAAAACATCCCCCCTATAGACAAGGCTGCCAATGCCGCCGTTTCAGCCCTCAATATTCTTTCACCTAAATGTATGGAGGTAGTAAATTTTTTTGATTTTAGCATCTCTATTTCCTGGGCAGAAAAACCACCTTCAGGGCCAATCATTATATTTACTTCCCCTAATGAAGCTTTAGTTTTTAAATATGTTGAAATATGCAAAGACTCCTCTCTTTCATTACAAAACAATATTTCTCTATTCTTTGACCAAGTTTCTATAAAATCATCAAATTTCTGAATAGGAGAAATTTTTGGCAATGATAATCTGCAGCATTGCTCCGCGGCTTCTTTCGTATAAATTGACCATTTATCATAGTTAATTTTATCAATAATAGTATGTTTTGTTACGACAGGAATTAATTCATTTACACCAAGTTCGGTAGCTTTCTCAAGTAAAAAATTTATTCTAGGATGCTTAATTGGAGCAAAAATCAGATTTAATTTTAACTGCCTTTCTGTTTTTCTAGTTTGCTCTTCTAAAGAAAATATTATTTTCTTATTCGCTAGTTCAATAATTTTTGCTAGATATTCTCCGAATTCTTCATTAAAAACCAATACATGATCATTAACTTTTTTTCGCATTACCTTTGTTAAATAATGTATATCAGTTAAATTAGATAAAGCATAAGTTTGATTTTCTAAGGATCCTTGAACAAATAATCTTGTCAATTGTTGATATTTCATATAAAAATTAAATAAGGGGTGTATGATGGATAATTCTAACATAAAAGTGGAAAAACACAATAAAACTCTTGAAAATCAAGAGAAAGAAGAAAAAGATGAAATTGGAGGGCCCGCTGGACTAGAGCCAACGAGGTATGGTAGCATTTCTCCAGAATGGGAAGTCAAATCAAGAGTGAGTGATTTTTAAAAAAGGTTATTGATGAGTATAAAATTAAAGCAATTAGGTGAATTAATAAATAAACTAGAAGATCTAGTTATGGAAGACACCTCAAATAAACAACTTGTTAAAGAAAATGAATCTTTAAAGCAAGAATACGCAAGTTTAAAAGAAACAAGTCAAGAAGTTATTAACGAACTCAATAATTCAATTCAAATTATTGAAGATTATTTTAAGAAGCAAAATGCCAATAGTAAAAATACATAATAGAGAATATCAAATTGCATGCGGATCTGGAGAAGAAGCAAAGCTTCAAGAGTTAGCAGCTAATTTAGATAAACGCCTCAATGAGAATGCAAAATTTTTTAAGAATGCTAACGAAAATATGCTACTTATACTTACGGCTTTAACTTTAGAAGATTTAGTACAAGACTTGTCTAATCCAGAAAAAAATAAAGCAATAGCCAATAGAGAATCTTCTCTTAATGACAAAATCTTAGATGAATATATTTTAAAGATCCAAAGTTTAATCGAATATATTAATAGCTCTAAAGTATAGTTATGTACACTGTTCTAGCCCAGTTAGGGCTTATAGTTTCAATCTTGCTAAGCTTAATACTTCCAGGAATGTTTTACTGGTTAAAGAATGCAAATATAAAACAGCTTAATAAAACATTAGATAATTTTATTTTAGTTCAGTTTATAACAATAAGCTTTGCATTTATCTCTTTAAGTTATGCTTATTTATCTTCAGATTTCTCCTTATTTAATGTTTTTAAGAACTCACATATAGCCATTCCAACTATTTATAAATTCTCAGGGTTATGGAGCAACCATGAGGGATCAATGCTACTATGGTTATTCTTGCTATGCATAATTAATTTAATAACTAATCAACATAAAATGCTTGATAATGAAAAGATTTTTGTGTCCGCTTCTCAGATTTTAATCACTTCATCAATTGTTTTTTATACTATTTTAAAATCTAATCCTTTTATTAAATTATCTCCTATACCATTGCAAGGAATTGGATTTAATCCTTTGTTGCAAGATGTTGGACTTGTTATTCATCCTCCCATTCTTTATATCGGCTATGTTAGCTGCATTACATGCTTCACCTTGTGTATTTCTGCATTAATAAATAAGAACTTGTCAGCAGGCTTGCTGCAGATAATGCATAAATGGGCATTATTTTCATGGAGTTTTCTAACTCTAGGTGTTTCACTGGGCAGCTGGTGGGCTTATCGTGAACTTGGCTGGGGTGGATATTGGTTCTGGGACCCAGTTGAAAATGCCTCTTTGCTTCCATGGCTCACCTCAACAGCTTTAATTCATTCTATCTATACCAATAAGAAACTAAATACTAACTTTAAATCTACTATCTTACTTGCTCTTTTTACCTTTTTGTTATCTATACTTTCTACATTCTTAGTAAGATCCGGTATTGTAACCTCTGTACATGCATTTGCAAATGATCCAGATAGAGGAATTTTTATCCTAAGTCTACTAACTATCTATTCTTGTGTAGCGTTATTTTTATTTGCAATAAAAGGACATTATTTTCAAACGAATAGTGATAATGGTTGGTTTTCTAGATATGGCGGGATTAATCTTGGTAATATTTTATGGGCAATAGCTTCCGCACTTATATTAGCTTCAATATTATACCCAATTGCTTTGAATTTCTATACTGGAGAACAGATTACAATTGATAGTAACTTCTTTGAAAAAACCTTTATGCCATTGCTGATTCTAATATTACTTATTATGGCATTAACTATGCCCACTGGTTGGCAAGTAATTTTACCAATACAATATAAGCATTTTTTCTATTCAATAATAATTTCCTTACCATTTTCTATAGGCTTTTATTATTTCTCAATAGCAAAACCAAGCTTGATATCTTTATTAGGATTTTTTATAGGATCATTAGTTATTGTAAGAATGGGATTCTGGTATTATCTTCGAAGCAAAACTCCTCTAACATATAAATTTTACTTAATTTGGTTAGTTCATTTAGCTGCAGGGTTATTTAGTATAATAATTTCTATAACAGAAACAAATTCTCAAGAAGCTTTGATAAAAATTCGTGAAGGCGAAAGAATGAGTTTTGCTCAATTTAATTTATTTTATGCTAAAACAGAAAATCTTGCTTCTGATAACTTTATGACAGCTAAAATAATCTTATATTTAGAAAAAGATAATACAGAGTTAGCTATTCTTGCACCGGAAATAAGATATTATCCAATCGAAAATAAGCAAACATCTGAGAGCGCCATTTACCACGGTATATTTTATGATTTTTATGTAGTAATAAATGAGATAACTGAAGATAAAATAATAGGAATTAAGCTTTATTTTAAACCTTTAATGACTTGGTTATGGATTACATGTATATTAGTTTTCATAATTGGTATGATGCTGTTGATTAATATGAGGAATAAAAAATATGAACTTAAAGCGCTTAACTAACTCAACGCCATTTCTAGCATTCTTAGTAGTTATTATAGCTTTATATTTTGCTTTAAGTGGATCCCCATCTAGATATGAAGAAGAACTTACAAATCAAGAACTTGAGTTAATTAATGGAGAAAAACTGGATTTAAAATCTTTAAAAGGAGAATATTATATTATTCATTTATTTGCTTCATGGTGCAACATTTGCAAGCAGGATTATAAGCTTTTAAATAAAATTATTCGAGATACTAATGTTACCGTGATAGGACTTGCTGTTAATGATAAAATATCTAAACTAAAGACTCAGAATAAATTTTTATGGCCTTATAAATATATAGCAATAGATCATGATAGAAAAATTGCTAAGTTAGTAAAAAACAAAGCTATTCCTGAAACAATTATTGTAAATCCTGAAGGTCGAGTAATTTTTTACTATATTGGCGGATTAGATTATAGATTAGTTGAAAATCGTATAATTCCAATGTTAAATTCAAATCAAGATGAGCGTTAGAAATGATATTAATAGATTCGCATTGTCATTTAGAATATGATGTATTTAAAGAGGATTTCTCTGAAATTTTAGCAAGGGCAGAAACGAACGGCATCAAGCTAATGCAAACAATTTCAACAAAAGTTACTGAATTTGAAAAACTGAAATATTTAATTGAAACATATAATCAAATTTATGCTTCTATTGGAATTCATCCTCACGAAGTAGATACTCATCCTGAAACCTCAGTAGAGGATTTACTTGAGTTTACTAAGCATCCTAAAGTTATTGGCATTGGAGAAACTGGGTTAGATCTTTATTACAAGCATAGTGATATAGAAAAACAAAAAGAATATTTTTTAAGGCATATAGAAGCATCTCACCAAAGCAAACTTCCTTTGATCATTCACACTAGGGATGCAGACGATTTAACTATTGATATGCTTAAAAATTTTTCTAAGAGTTTTACTGGTTTAATTCATTGTTTCAGTTCCGAAAGCCTAGATTTTGCAAGATCCTGTCTCGATTTAGGATTATTCATATCAATTTCTGGAATAGTAACATTTAAAAAATCCAATATTTTAAAAGATATTGTGAAATATATTCCATTAGAAAATTTAATTATAGAAACAGATTCTCCTTACCTTGCTCCAGAACCATATAGAGGAAAAAGAAACGAGCCATCATATGTTAAAAAGGTCGCTGAAATGATAGCAGAGCTAAAAGCTGTTAGTCTTGAAGAGGTAGCTGACAAAACCACTGAGAATTTTTTTAAGTTATTTAATAAAGCAAAACGAATATGAGAATAATCGCTGGCAAACATAAGGGACGCAATCTCTTATCACCTAAGGATAAATCTATCAGACCCACCGCAAGTAAAATGCGTGAGGCTATTTTTAATATTTTAGCTAGCAGAAATGTAATTAATGAAGAAACTATAGTGACAGACCTTTGCTGTGGAACTGGGGCCCTGGGGTTAGAAAGCTTATCAAGAGGAGCGAGGCAAGTTATCTTTATAGATGAGAGTCAGCAGAATCTTACTCTGGCTTGGATGAATATTAAAAGCTGTAAGGAAGAAGAAAATGCTATAATTCTACGTGCTAATGCGGAAAATTTACCAATAGCAAAAGTTCAAAGCAATCTTGTTTTCTTAGACCCACCTTACTTCAAAGGAATATCTGAAAAAGCTCTTGTTTCGCTTATGAAGCAAAATTGGCTTACAAATGAAGCTTTGATTATTATAGAGCTTGATAAAAAAGAAGATTTAAACTATCCAACCAGCCATTATAACGAAGTTTCTATAAGATTTTATGGTAACTCAAAAATCATTTTACTAGAGAAGATCTAGGTTAATAACGTCTTTCCTCTTGAGATCCTATTAAAGTTATATCAACCATATAAACATTTGGGGTTTTGTCATTTCCAACTGCAGAAACTATAGATAACATCTCTTTATTGCTTATAGTAAAAATTAAATTTTCTTGAGTAGTATCTGTAATTTTTTTGTCTCCTTTCTTAGGAAAATAGAATTTACTATATAATTTACCAAGTTTTGGATGCTCTACGATGAAGTGAATATGAGGTGTAACCTTGGTGGAACTACCTGGTTTAATTGTAGTAAAATTAAATCTACCTAAATTATCGCTATTAGTAATACCTGTACCTTCAAAATTTGGATCAATCCATTTTTGATTATGATGCCTATCATTAGAGTTTTTGATTTTATACTGAATATATCCTTCTTTATTTGCTTGCCAAATATATATTTTAGCATCACTCACAGGAACGCAATGTGTATCCAAAATTCTTCCATAAATATAAATCCTCTCACCTTCTGCTTCATAAAACCCATCATTTGCTGGTCTTGCTAGATTATTAGTAGTATTAAATTTTCCAGGTAATGAAGTAAGGTCTTTAATCTCTGGATATGTCTTACATATTGAAACCATACTATCAACAGGAACCTTTGCGCTCGCAATGAAGGAAAAAAGTAATATTAGATATATAAATATATGCATTCTGAATCTATTATTGGAAGTAAAAAAAGATCATATAAGCTATTATTTAATAAATTGTTAAATCAAAGTTGATTTAAGCCATATTTTTTCTTTACTACTTAGAAATGGTGAAAGTTCTTTGTATATTTTTTTATGATAGTTATTAAGCCACTTCATTTCATCTATACTTAATAATTTTTTCAATATTAATTTTTTTGAAATAGGTGCAAGGCTAATTGTTTCAAATTCTAAGAAACTATCTTTCGTCTTCTTTACTACCATAAGATTCTCAATTCTTATTCCATATTCACCATTTTTATAATAGCCCGGCTCATTTGAAAGAATCATTCCCTCTATTAATTCTTGTCTGCTAAATTTACTGATTCTCTGTGGACCCTCATGCACATTTAAGCAGTTCCCCACTCCATGACCAGTGCCATGTGGATAATCTTTCTGCTCTTTCCATAGAAATTGTCTAGCAAGTATATCAAGATCCGCACCACTAGTTCCCTTTGGAAATTTTGCTTGTGCTAGAGCAATATGCCCTTTTAATACTAAAGTAAAATTTAATTTTTGCTCATGTGTTGGCCTACCTATAGGAATTACTCTAGTAATATCAGTGGTACCTCCATAATAATGCCCACCTGAATCTATTAATAATAAACCATCTTTATCTAGTTTTTTATTAGTATCTTGGTTTGCATGATAGTGTATTACTGCGCCATTTTCGGCGAATCCTGCGATGGTTGCAAAACTTGGGGTGATAAATCTAGGGCTCAACGATCTATATTCTAATAATTTATTTCCAATATCAATTTCAGTAATGTTCTTATAAGAAGACTCAAGCCAAAATAAAAGCTTCGTGAGAGCCACTCCATCTATAATATGTATTTCCTTAGCTTGTTTTATCTCTTTCTTATTTTTACACGCTTTTAATAAAACACATGGATCTTGCTTTAATATAGGATTAACAAAATGATTCATCACCCAAATAGAAGCAGAACTAGGATCAATTTCTATCTGTTTATTCTTAAGTGGCTTTACTTTTTCTGTAAATTCTTCAATAGCAACTAGTTCAATTTTTCTATCTTGATAACAAACTGCATATGATAATATAACAGGATTATATGGTACATCATCACCTCTAATATTTAAAAGCCAGCAAATATTATATGGATCAGTAATTATTATAGCGTCAAAGTTATTTATCTTTAGATATTGGGAAATCTTTTGAAGCTTTGATTCCTTGCTCTCTCCTGCATATTTAGCCGGGTAATCGAAGATTTTACTTTGAATATATTTTGGCCTATTTTCCCATATTAAATCCACTAAATTTTCACAAGCAATTAATTCACAATTTTTAAAGCGCTCAATAGCATTTGCCAGATGAAGCTTAGGATCAAACCCTATTTTACCAAATAAATATTTATTATCATAAAGATGAGTAATATTCTCAATAATAAAATCTTCACTTAATTCTCTTTTAGCCTGAAGCAAATATCTTCCATCAGTAAAAAAAACAAGTTTCTTTTTGGTAATTAAAGCTATGCCATTTGAACCAGTAAAACTAGTTAAAAATTTTAGACGATTATTATATTCAGGAGTGTATTCGCTTTGGAATTCATCATTAGAAGGCACTAAAAAACCATCAAGACCATGTTTTTCTATAAGACTAAGTAATTTGTTAATTGCCATTATTATTGCTAGCGAAGCCATCAGACAGCTTTTTGCACGCCTCAAAATTTAATCCAGTGATGCGTTGTTTAGCTTCTGATATAAGCACTATAGAATTGCTATTAAATATAGTATTATATAATCCAGCTAAAATCCTTAATTGATCTGGAGAATATAGGCAATATTCAACTGGCCCAATAACTTTATCAGCGATATAAGAATAATATAAAACTGAACATTTATCTTTATCAAAACCTCTTACAACATGAGTTCTCCATGCAGTTGTGTCAGTTAAATCTGGATAAGAACATGTAGATAAAGTGCAGTTAGTTAAGTTTGAAGCAAAGCTTTGATAACAGCTTCCATATTGAGACCGCACTTGATCTTGAACATTAGCCTCAATCGCTAAAGAAAGATTGCTAAAGAATAAAATGACAAAAAGAATAAATTTTTTCATTAGAGAAGCGCTTCTATATTAACCAATGATCATTTACTTTCCTTTTTATACAAGGTGTATAAACAGAATTTTTACTATCAGCTGCTACGCATGGGCTTTTTAGATCTTTCGGTGCATATGATGTGCAACCAGAGAAAAATAACATAAATAAAATTAAAAATATAAATCTCATTTTAGATACTCGATTATTAATTACTTATTATTCAATATAACATAGATAAACATATTTTCTATAAATTATTTATATAAATTTGAATAATCTTAGTCTTAGCGCATTATAAATAACTGACAATGAACTAAGCGACATAGCAACACTAGCGATCACAGGGCTAAGTAATATTCCATAATTATATAAGACACCAGAAGCTATTGGAATACTAAGCGCATTATAACCAAATGCTAAGAATAAATTCTGTTTTATATTTCGCATTGTAATTTTACTTAGTATATAAGCCCTGACAATCCCTTGAATATCACCATTAATAATAGTTATACTAGCGCTTTCTATAGCTATGTCTGTTCCATTACCCATGGCTACGCCAACATTACTTTGAACGAGAGCTGGTGAATCATTAATTCCATCTCCTGCCATTGCCACAATAGCTCCCTGCTCTTGTAAGTCTTTGATTATTTCTAGCTTCTGAGCTACAGTAACTCCAGCTATTACCTCCGTTATTCCAATTTGCTTTGCTATTTTATTAGCAGTAACGGGATTATCGCCTGTAAGCATAATAATGCGAATATTAAAATTACGTAACCTCTCTAAAACAATCTTAACTTCAGGTTTAATTGCATCTGAAATCGCAAAAAACCCAACTATTTTATCATTGACTCCTATGAACATCACTGTTTGGCCATCTGCTCGCATTTGCTCTGCTTCGTCTGGTATATCTTGATTATTAAATAATTCTTCATTTCCTAATTTAATTTCAAGACCATCAATAATTCCAGATACGCCCTTGCTGGTAATTGACTCAAAATTTGTAACCTTGCTAAGCTTAAGATTTTTTTCATTTGCTGCTTGAATAAAAGCTTTTCCTAGGTGATGCTCACTATTCTTCTCTATGCTTGCTGCAAGAAGTAATAATTCATCTTCTTTATATTCTGTTATAGCTTTGATTAAATTTAATTTTGGCTTTCCTTCAGTAATAGTTCCAGTTTTATCCAGAACCAATGTATCTATTTTACTAAGCAACTCTAATTTCTCTGCATTTTTAATAAGAACCCCAAACTTGGCTCCTAGTTCAGTTGCAATTGTAATTGATATTGGCGTAGCTAGTCCTAAAGCACATGGGCATGCAATTATTAATACAGCAATACTATTGATGATAGCATTACTTAATTTAGGATCTGGGCCTAACAGATACCATGAAGCAAAGGTAATTAATGCAATTAATAAAACTGCTATAACAAAATATTTTGAAACAATATCTGCTATCTTTTGTATAGGTGCCTTAGTTCTTCCTGCTTGAGATACCATTTCTACTATTTTAGCTAACATAGTATCTTTACCAATTTTTGTAGCCTGCATAATAAAGCTACCAGTAGTATTAACCGTTGCCCCAATAATATTTTGACCTTTAGTTTTTTGAACCGGATTTGACTCACCAGTAATCATAGATTCATCAATAAAACTACTTCCTTCTATTATAATACCGTCAACAGGAATCCCCTCTCCTGGTTTAACTCTTAATAAATCACCTAATTTTATCTCTGTTATGAGAATATCTTTTTCATACTTACCATCTATAAGGCAAGCGGTTTTAGGAGCTAATTCTAGTAATCCTTTAATTGCGCTATTGGTTCTAGATCTGGCTTTTAGCTCTAAGATTTGCCCAAGAAGAGTTAAGGTCGTAATCATTCCTGCAGCTTCAAAATATACATGTAAGTTAATTGATAAAATAACTACTATTAAACTATAAAAATATGCTGTTCCGATTCCTATACTAAGCAAGGTATACATATTAAGATTACGATTAATAATAGACATAAACCCATTCTTGAAGAAAGACCAACCTCCCCAAAACACAATTATAGTAGATAAAAATAATTGGATTAAATTTATAAATTTACCATCAAAATTTGATAGCATTAATAGCATCATAGATATAGTTAGAACTAACGAAAGAAAAAAACTTTTTACTAAACGAGAAATTTCTAAATTATAATCTTCTTTTATTCCGCAATGACTGTGATTGTGGCTTTGTAAATCTTTTTGCATTCTTTAAACCTTATTACTTATAGCTAACTTATTTGGCAAAGCTACATTGCACCTAAAACTTCAAGATTAGCATCAAATGTTAGTAAATTATTAGCATTATTTTGTTGAATCTCTTCCAAAGCTGGATTTTTGAGAATGGATAAATAATGATCGCCTGTATAGAATAATCTTACTACCTGATTATCCCCTGTAGCTACAGTTGGAGTTACAATTGTATTATAAACCCCTGTGATGTCTATGGTTACACCTAAAGCATTAGCAATTGCAGCAATTGCTATATTATCAACCCATGCTCCATTTCGTGATAAATTATTAATATACCTCACAGGATTAGCATCCGTGATAAATGGAGTAAACTCTTCTAAATGATCTTGCATATAATCAATGGCAATGGCTCTGAGATTGTTATATCCTAAAGATTTTTTAAGCTGCAGATCTAGAGCATGAAAAAAACAATTACCGTCCCCTGCTACATCTTGAACTATATAACCTTCTTTTTTTAGACGGATAAGAGTCTCTTTAATATTAACTTTATCTTTATTAGATATATAAGCAATATCAAGTATATCTAAAAAACTCATAATATAATAAATAATATCAGAAGGTAATTGTTTTTGAGTACTTGATAATGTTGGAAACCAAATTAAATTTTTCAATATGAACGTATATGGATGATAGATAGGTTTAATACTAAAATAATATTTATTTATAAGATCCTTATTATACCATTTACTGTTTCTAAAATTTCGTTCTTCTGGAAGCAAATCTATATCTAGATATGATTTTCTTGCTATGTTTAAATTATACAATGGATCATCTAATTTTCTTGGATAACCATGCTTAGCTTTATAAAAAAAATTATATTTTAATTCGCGAACGCATAAAATTTCATCGTAAGATTTATGAATAGAATTAGATATTTTAGTATTGGCGCCATTTTTTATCAATAATTTTTCAATTTTTTCATTTATTGGATCCATATCATAATAAAAAGCTATTTGTATTAATGGCGTGCACCCTAAAAGATTACGAGCATTTACATTAGCCCCATATTTTATAAGCAAATTCACTCCTATAAGATCACCACCAAAATTACCTTTTTCATAACTTATGCAAGCAATATGAATTGGAGCATGCTGTATAATAGGGAGTTCAGGAATATCATAAAGCCTTGGAAAGACATAATCAGGATTGTATGTATAAACATAGTTTGGATCTCCATTAGGATTTGCTCCGCTCTTTAATAACGCCTCCATAATATCATGTCGCCTAATTATCGTAGCTACATTAAGCACCATTCCATGGTAGTTATCGCTATAATTAGGGTCTGCTCCTTTATTTAATAAATCTACAACCCTTTCTAAATCCCTATTCATAACCGCTTGCATTAGAGCTTTATTGTTACAAGCATTAGTAAAACCAAAGCGCTCTCTAAATCTTGCTACAAAAGATTTCTTAAACATAATTTCCTCCTATTCAATGCTACTCTTTAAAACTTAAAAAGCCATTAATGGAACTTGAGGAAAAAATTCTTCAATATTATTGAAATTTACTGAAACCTGATTAAGAACATCGCCAATTATAATGTTTGAAGGCAAGGTAAATTGATTATCAAAGACTTTTTCTTCTATTTGATCTGTGTAATTATATTTCTGAATTTGAACATGATATTGATCCTCTAGCTTCTGATTAATTTCCTTTATAGAATTCTCGTATTCTTCTTTATCTTCATTTTCTGGAGATATAAATTCTAACTTTGTTTCAAATTTTATAGTTTTTTCTTCAATAGCATTTTCTTTAAGAGAAATTTTTTCTGAAGTTATCTTGTCAGAATAATTAGAGTTTTTAGAGTCATTATTTGAATTTGAAGAACTAGAGCTTTGCTGCTCAGTAGAAGAGATTTGTTTGGAATCTTGTACCGTGGATGTGAAAATAACATTATCATTTGGGTCAATATTATAAATAAAATCTTTATCAGCATCAGGTATATTAACTATTATTTTATAATAATCTTTATTACAACCTTTATCATGCATCGCTAGAAATTTATGAGTATAAACCGTCTCTTTAGGAAGTTGTTCATAATCAGCAGCTTTAAATGAGGCAATAATTTTATTATCATTAGTATCAAAGTAAACTACTATTAGATGAGCGTCATAGGTGTTTATATAAGTTAAACAATATATAAATCCACCATTGGTTTTATGTTTATAAAAATAAGAATTATACTCAAAATTTCCTAGCTTAAAGCTTTTTATCATTTGAACAACTTCAATAGAATTTGAAGAAACTGGTACATCCATCTCATTAAAAGATTCAAAAGCGCTACCCTCTTCTTTCTTAGCTTCCAGCTCTATATTGTTAGTTGGGTTTGTAGTGACTGAGGTTTTTGCTACTGAAGCGCTGATAACATTATTGCTTTTTTGCTTATTGTCATCAACATAACCCATAATCGCTGCCACTTGATTATTTAAAGGTTTATTAGAAACAATATTTATTGCTTTTTTTAGCTCTATGTTAACTGTTGGATTATTAGTTATAACATCTTTCTTTACTTCAGAAACTTGCGAAGTTCTAACTTCCGGATTTTTCTTAAAGGCTTTTTGAATGGTTTTAGGCTTATTAACTTTTTCTTTTTTATTTAGTTTTCTAACTTCGATCCAATTATCATTATTATTTAACTCCTCTCCTTCTTCTGAAACAACTGAGATCTCCTCTTTAACTAAATTATTGGATTGTGGAGAAGTGTCTTTATTTTTGTTTTTTGATTTTTTATTAGAAGCAGAAACTTGCTTTATTTCTTGCACCACTGGTGCTATAACAGTCTGTCTTTTAGCAGCTTCAGCATCAGTAGAAGATGAAGAAATAACTTGATTATCCTCATTGTTATCATTTAACTCTATCTCTTCCTCCGAAGCAACCGAAGCCTCATCAACTAAATTATTCATTTGTATTGGAAGATGTTTTTTAGGTGAGTTTTTTTTATTTCTCTTGTTTTTATTTTTTGATTCTTTATGGGAGGAAGCCACTTGTTTTATTGGCTGCTCCGCTAAAGCTATAACAGCTTGTCTTTTATCTGTTTCAGCATTCATCAAATTATTGAATTCCTTCATGAATCCTATTTTATAAACAGTAGCTAATGAATATTTAGACTTATTTATAAGTTTTAATATTTCTTCATATTTTTTATGAATTATTTGAACCTTATTATTCATGGACGTTACTAGTTTCATTAAACCAATCAGAAGAGTCAGGTAATTATACTCATTATTCATCTCTTGAGTTAAAAAGCTTTCTACAAAAAATTCATGATAGTCTTTAAAAATTTTAATAAACTTTTCAATTTCTTTATTATCTTCATTAAATTCATTATGTTTTATTGTATTTAAAGTATTTACAAATAATTCCGCACTCAATAATCCATTCTCATATAATTCTTTAAGAAGAATTTTCCTCGTATTACTTCCAGATCTGATAATCATAAGCCTTAATAATTTAGCTTGCTCCTCCATACGAAGATTAGACCAAATTCCTATTCTTAAAAACTCCTTGCAAATGGCGGGATTACCACGCATTAGGGCAGTTTGAGTGCTATAAATAAAATCTTGATAGAACATATCAATAACTTCATTATTTCTATTAGTTACTGAGATATGCTCAATAATTTTATTTATTATTTTTGCTACTGCTTCACGATTATTAAAAATAATTGCATAATTTAATATTTGCACCATATCATCTGAGGTTATCCCAACTGTATCTATAATTCCTAGAACATTGCTATATTCATGTTTTATAAGTGAAACTAAAACTTGATCATATGGAGTATTGTGGATAATAAGATACGTATCCAAGAATTCTATATTAGAAGTTTGAGTGAGTTTAGAGATAGTTTCTATGTTCACTAAATGTGGCAAAATTGGGTTTAACAAAATTAATAATGGATCTATACCAACTTCTATAATAATTTCTAGAAACTCAGATAAAAACATAAACGCATTAAATTGCCCAACCGCTCCTGTATTTAGTAGTCCTATAATAGAATCGTAAAATCTAATATCTACAGCGTCTATTTGGCTATTTGCTTGGAGAGCCTTATCTATTAAAACTTTAATAACTTCTTGATTTTTTTCGTTTGCTTCTTTTAATATTTCTTTTTTAAACTTAGAAAAGTTCTTTTGAGCTTTTATATATTGATACAATATAATTATTATATTATTTGAATATGTTTTTATTACATTCTGAATTACATTTTTATATTCTCGTTCATTAAAAGATTGGGCAATTATATTGTCTGTCGTTAAACTTTCATCTTCTGGGGTAACATTAGTATAAGATCCAATTTTAAAATACTGCTCCTCAAGGTCTTGCAATATTTTAGCTATCTGTTTATCATTATTATTAGAATTATTTTGTTCTTTATCCATATTAATTTATTACATAGTCGTTAAATACGAGAAGTTAAATAACATAGATATTAATAATTGGCTATAATTTTTTCATGATTAAAAATATCACCAATTATAGCATTTGAAGGAAGATTAAAAAAATTCTCTGAAACATACTCCTCTATCTGATCAGTATCGTTATATTTTTGAATCTGTACAATATATTGATTTTCTAAATTCTGATTAATTTCTTCTATAGAATTCTTGTACTCTTCTTTATCTTCATTCTCTAAGGTTTCCATAGCTAACTTCGTTTCAAATTTTATAGTTTTTTCTTCAATAGCATTTTCTTTAAGAGAAATTTTTTCTGATTCTATTTTATCCGAATAATTAGATCCCTTAGACTTATCATCATTTTTAGATTGGTCACTATTTTGGTTGTTGTTAGCATTATCTGAACTCTGCTCTACAATTTTCTCTTCAAAATGAATCCTGCTTGTGAATGGATCGATATAATATGAAAAATATTGTTCAGTATTAGGAATTTTAATATATAAATAATACAAAACTTGTTCAGTGAAAGAATGTACTAACGCTGTATAGAATAGTTCATTAGATGAAAATTCTGTGCTTGGTAAATAATTCCTACTATCAATAACTGCATTTTGGTTTGCTATCGGATCTATAAATAATTGTCTAAAAGACCCTTCTGCTTTAGTAATTATTATATTATATATAAACTTTCCTGTTATTTTATGTTGCATCCATCTGCTGCTATATGAGTAATATGGATTATATGAGTAATATAGATTATCAGGAAGTGTAAAAACAAAAGTTTCTTTTGGTTGTGGAGCCTCAAAACTACCAAAACTTATTTGTTTTTCTTCTTCTGTTAATTCTCTTGAAAATAAAGCTTGGAGTTCTGCGCCTGCAATTGACACTCCTTGAGGAGCGGTGTTTATTGCTGATGGAATTATTTCATCATGAAAATTTCCAAACTCAATTTCTAATATATTATTTTCTTCGTTATTCTCCATAAAACTTCTCCCTATTTATTTTTTCGTTAACTTATTTAACAATGGCTGATCAATATTACAAGTTTTATTTGACAAAAAGTATTTTTTTGCTAGGTTAGTTGAATTGACTTTAAACTACATGAGGAAATAAGTGAGTAAGATATTAAAATCTAAATTTAAAATTAGCCGTAGACTTGGTGTTAGTGTGTGGGGAGATGGTAAAGATCCGTTTACACGCAATAGAAATTATCGCCCTGGCCAACATGGCACTGGAAACCGCACAGTTTCCGTACACGGCCGTCAGCTAAATGCAAAACAATTATTAAAAGGCCATTACGGAAGAATTGGTGAATGTCAATTCCGCAATATTTTTGATAAAGCTTCTAAAATGGTAGGTGATACTGCTGAAAATTTAATTGGGTTATTAGAAAGAAGATTAGACGCTGTTGTTTATCGTTTGAATTTTGCTAAATCTGTTTTTGCAGCTCGTCAAATTGTTAGCCATAAACATATAATGGTAAAAAGAAAAAATCGTGATTATTGGGAAGTTGTTAACTGTCCTTCTTACGTATTGTCAGAAGGCGATCAAGTTAAATTAACGGATAAAGCAAAATCAATTACTCCTATTGCTTCTTCAGTTCAATTAATGGAAAGAAAAGTTCCTGAATATGTAAGATTTGATCAAGCTAATTTTGAAGCTGAATTCATTCGCGTACCAAAACTTGCTGATGTACCATTTGCAGCCACAATGGAACCGCAATTGGTTGTTGAGTTTTACAGCAAAAACTAATTTTTTGTCCCTGGATGTTTCGGCTGAAGCCTCAACATGACGAGTTCCATCGTCATCATGAGCCATAGGTGAAGGATCCAGTGGCGCAAAGCAACCCCGTCATCCTGAGTGAAACAAATGATCCATAAGCGACCTCTTCCCTGGACATTTCAGCTAACACTTCAGTATGACAACATTCTCACAAAAAAATCACAACTTATAGTTTTCTTCTTGAAATCCACATAAAAAACAACTAACCTGAACTTCCATGTTTCTTTGATACCAAGTCCATCCTATAATTGATAAATGTTCAATTATAGATGGACTTGGTATAAACTATTTTTCATTGCATTCGTAGCTCAGCTGGATAGAGCGTTGCCCTCCGAAGGCAAAGGTCGGACGTTCGAATCGTCTCGAGTGCGCCATTATATTATACTTTATTGGAGTCAAGAGCATGATATTTACAAATTTCAACGAACTAAAAACTTTTTTAGAAAAAGAAGAAGTACTTTTCTGTGATTTTCGTTTCACAGATCCACGCGGTAGGTGGCACCATATTGCTTATAATGCAGAAAATATTTCTCAGAATATGTTTATTCATGGTGTAATGTTTGATGGTTCATCCATAGCTGGATGGAAAGAAATAAACTCTTCAGATATGATAATTAAGCCAGATTTATCATCCGGTTTTATTGATCCATTTACAACTGATTCTACAATTATATTTATTTGTGATGTGATTGATCCAGAAACTCATCAATTATATGAACGTGACCCTCGCTCTACAGCAAAAAAAGCTGAACTTTACTTGGCGAATTCTGGTATTGCTGATAAAGCATTTTTTGGACCGGAATTGGAGTTTTTTATTTTTGACTCAGTAAAATACAAAATTGGCATGAATGAATGTTCGTTTAATATAGATTATTACGAAGGAGATCATAATTCAAATTCATCTCTTGAATATGAAGCTAATTTAGGGCATAGACCCGGTGTTAAAGGAGGGTATATGCCTGTAATGCCGATTGATGGTTTAAATGATATCAGGGCTAAAATGTCTTTAACTTTAAAAGAGGTTGGACTAACACCTATATTGCATCATCATGAAGTTGCACCGGGACAATGCGAATTAGGCTTTAAATATGGTAGATTATTAGAAACAGCTGATAATGTTCAGAAATATAAATATGTAATACATAATGTGGCTAACCAATTTGGAAAATCCGCTACCTTTATGCCAAAGCCTATACGTGATGATAATGGTTCCGGTATGCATGTACATCAATCATTATGGGAAAAGGACCGCACCTTGTTTGCGGGTAATAAATATGCCGACCTTTCAGAAACTGCATTATATTACATAGGCGGTATAATAAAACATGCTAAAGCTATTAATGCATTTACAAATCCTACCACAAATAGCTATAAGAGACTTGTTCCTGGATTTGAGGCTCCTGTATTGCTTGCGTACTCATCCCGTAATCGCTCTGCATCAATTAGAATACCACATGTACATATTTCACAAGAAAAACGTATAGAAGTTCGCTTCCCAGATCCGACGGCCAATCCTTACTACGCCTTTTCTGCAATGCTATTAGCTGGACTAGATGGGATAAAAAATAAGATTCACCCAGGTGATTCAAATGATAAAAATTTATATCAATTATCTTCACAAGAATTAGAAAACATTCAAACTGTAAGTGGATCTTTAGAAGAGTCATTAAACTCTCTTTCTAATGATAGAGAATTTTTAAAGCAAGGTAATGTCTTTACAGATGATCAAATTAATGCTTATATTGAGTTAAAAATGAACGAAATCGCTGAAGTCAAGCAAACTCCGCATCCTGTTGAATATAAATTATATTACAGCAGTTAATCAAATATTATAGGTAAATATGTCTAGTTATTATTACATTACAAGTCCAATATATTATGTAAATGACGTACCTCATATAGGGCATGCTTATACAAGTATTGCTTGTGATGTGATGGCTAGATTCATGAGATTGTCAGGAAAAAATGTAAAATTTCTAACTGGAACTGATGAACATGGTCAGAAAGTTGAGAAATCAGCTGAACTAAAAAATCAGGATCCTCAAAAATTTGTTGATGAAGTTTCGCAGCGTTTCAGAGATTTATCTAGTTTACTTAATCTTTCAAATGATGATTTTATTAGAACATCGGAAGAAAGACATAAACTAGGAGCAACCGCTCTTTGGAATAAATTATTAGAAAAAGAATATATTTATTTAGGAAAATATTCAGGTTGGTATTCAGTTCGTGATGAAAGTTTTTTCTTAGAGAAAGATTTGGTTGATGGAAAAGCTCCTACTGGTGCTCCTGTTGAGTGGGTGGAAGAGTCTAGTTATTTTTTTGCCTTATCTAAATTTCAAGACAAGTTGCTGGATTTTTATCAAGATAACCCAGATTTTATTCAACCAGAGTCTCGTTTTAATGAAGTTGTTAGTTTTGTAAAATCCGGTTTACAAGATCTTTCCGTATCTAGAACCAGTTTTAAATGGGGAATAAAAGTTTCACAAAATCCTGAACATGTAATGTATGTATGGTTAGATGCCTTAACAAATTATATTTCTGCACTTGGATACCCAGAAACTACCGATCTTTATAAAAATTTCTGGCCTGCTGATATTCATGTAGTAGGGAAAGACATCTTAAGATTTCATGCTGTATTTTGGCCAGCATTCCTAATGGCGGCTGACCTCCCATGTCCTAAAAAAATATTTGCTCATGGTTGGTGGACAATTGATGGAGAAAAAATGTCTAAATCCATAGGAAATGTTGTTGCTCCTCAGGTGTTAGTAGAAGATTTCGGCCTCGATCAAACTAGGTATTTTCTAATGAGAGAGATACCATTCGGGCAGGATGGGAATTTTTCTAGAATTGCAATGCAAAATAGAATAAATGGAGAACTTGCTAATAATATAGGTAATTTAGCTCAAAGAACCTTGTCTTTTATAAATAAAAATGCCGAAGGAAGAGTTCCATTAATTGATATAGATAAGCTTTATAAAGAGGCTTTACTTGCCAATATTAAAGAAAAAATCCAAGACTATCACCAAAATATGAATGGCCAGAAATTTAATCTGGCTCTTGAGGCTGTTATTGAAATAGCAAATACGGCAAATGGATTTATAGAAACGCAAGCTCCTTGGGCTTTAAGAAAAACTAATCCAGAAAGAATGTTTGAAGTTCTTTATATGTTAATTGAATCCATAAGATATATAGCCATTCTTTTATTACCATTTATGCCAGATTCTATGAATAAGTTGCTTGATTTTCTTGCTGTAGATATAGAAAGAAGAAAATTCAGTTATTTAAATCAAGATTTTGCTCTATCGCCAGGAATAGAACTTCCTGCACCTTCTGGTATTTTTCCTAGAATTAATCTTGATCTTTGATATAGTCTTCAACTCTTGTAAAGTTTTTACTACTTAATCTTAATGGTCTTGAAATATTTGAATTAAAGGTAAAAACTTCAATCCCTATTAAGATTAATGAAGCTAATAATATAAGTCTGCTTGATAGTTTTATTATTGTATTTGAAAAAGTCATTTAGAATCCCTCTCAATTTTCAATAAGTTAACATAATTTTACGATCATGTCAATAGAATTAATTTATTAACTATTAAGGGGATTAATTGCTTTTTTAGGTTATACCATTTTCAGAATTAAAGATTACAGATTCGATTCAAGATGTGAGCGCGTGCAGTGTACACTTTAGTACATGAGCCATGCGAATCTTCGATGAATTGGATTTGTAAATTTAATTGTGGAAATTGGTATTAATAGAAATTCCTTAAATATTCTATAGAATCTTGCACTTGATTAGGCTTTATATCTACAATGATTTTACCTTCTTTTAATAGAACTATTCTATCTGATATTTTAGTTAAAAAATCTAGGTCATGTGAAGCAATAATCATTGTCACATCAAGACTTCTAATTGATTTCAAAAGATTTACGACATCCATAATAGTAGATACATCAAGTCCAGATGTAGGCTCATCGCATAACAAAACTTCTGGCTCAATCATCAAACTTCTTGCCAAAGCAACTCTTTGTTTCTGTCCACCTGATAAATTATGTGGATATTCATTTGCTTTTTCTGCAATACCTAATTGATCTAATAATTCATTAGCTTTTATAATATGGTTAAGATTTTTATTATGAATAGCAGGAGCATAAGTTAAATTCTCTAAAACGCTCATATGTGGAAATAATTGAAAATCCTGAAACATAAAGGCTGTTTTACTGTCATAGTCAATCACTCCAGAATCAGGCATTTCTAGTCTTTGTAAACAACGAAGCAATGTAGATTTACCACCGCCTGAAGGACCTGCAAGCCCAAGTATACTAGACTTCTCAACTTCAAGACTTATATCATCTAGAACCTTAATATCCCCAAATTTCTTAGATATATTACTTATTTTTAACATAGGCCACCTTCTTTTCTAATTTCTTTCCTGCAAATTCAATTAAAAGCACCATAAAATAATAATATAAGCCTGCTATACAAAGAGGCGTAAAAAAATCAAATTGCTCAGCTGCTAAGGTTTGGCTTCTTCTCATTAAATCCATGCCGCCAATAGTACTGATTAGAGCGGTCTCTTTAAGCAAGGAAATCGCTTCATTTACTATTGAAGGAAGAATATTTCTAATAACCTGAGGTAAAATTATATCTTTCCACATGTAAAAGCTTGGTACTTTAAGAGTTTTAGCTGCTTCAAATTGCCCTTTTGGAAGATTTTCTATACCTGAACGCAAAATTTCACTTACATAAGCACTACTATTTAATCCAAGAGCTATAATACCAGCACTAAGAACTGTAGGTTTGAAACCAGTTATTTTAGGTAAAGCATAATAAATTAAACCCAATTGCAAAATAAGCGGAGTACCTCTTAAAATTGAAACTAATCTATCTAAAATAAAATTACCTATTTTATTATATTTTAAAATAGCTACCAGAAGACCAAGAAAAACCCCTAAAAGAAAAGCACCTAGCAACAATTCAAGCGTAAGCTCAATACCAGAACCAACATATAAAAAATATTTTATTACTTCATCCATTTATTTTAACCACTTATCTTCAAGTTTTTTAATTTCTCCTAACTGAGTTAGCTTTTCAAGAACAGAATTAACTTCTTCCTTTAATAGCGATCCCTTCTTAAATGCAATAGCATAACCATTTTCTGATTGAGAAATTACCTTAAATGAAAGCTCAGGATTCTTCATACAAAACATCTTACCTTGGAAACTATCAACTAAAACACCATCAACATGCCCTACTTTTAACGCTTCAACCGCCTGATTGTTATTATCCATAAGTATAATAATTGCATCTTTAGTATTAGATTTAAGCCAAATCTCCATAGTGCTACCTAGCTGCGCAGCTATTTTTTTACTTCCTATTTCATTTTCATTTCTAATAGGAGAATCACTCTTATATATCATCACAAGTGTTTCTTTATAATATTCACTAGAGAAATCAAAGTTTTTTCTTCTTTCATCTGTGGCAGTTATAGTAGATATACCAGCATCTACCGAATCGCCTTGAACAGCTGGAAGTATATTACTATATTGTATATCTATAAAAACAGCTTCTTTACTTAATTCTTTTGCTATTAATTTAGCTACATCTATATCAAAACCAACTATCTCTCCATTACTCATAAATTCGAATGGAGGATAATCCGCAGATGTTGCAAATTTTATTACACCATCCCTCTTACCTTCTTCCCTGCAACCAAACAAAAGAAAAGCCATTAAAGACACCTTAAATAATATATTCTTCATCATAAACACTCTAAACTTGAAGTATTGCAAATTAAAATTATAAATAATATAATTATACCTGTCAATTAAATATGAATATATTTTCAGGGAATGAATATGGATCCAGAAACAATGAATATTGAGAACTTAATTCTGAACATAATAAACAGCCAAGAGGTTACAGAACAAACTGAACTACAAGCAATTCTAAAAGAAAATGCCCTCGATATTCCACAAGCAACACTTTCTAGAAAACTAAAAAAGTTAAATATCGCAAAAGTCGCTGGAACATATAGACAAGTTTCTCAAAATCAAGTGTTCATACCTGAAATTTTAAGTCTTCAGGTTACAGATTTTGGCCTTATACTTTTACATACTCATCCCGCACAGGCTGGCAGTTTGGCTTATTTCTTTGACCAGAAATATATAAAAAATAATAGTAGTCAATTAAGCTCCAGTATTATAGGCACAATAGCTGGAGATGATACTGTTTTACTTATATGCAAAAGCAAGGAAGATCTGGAAAAAGCACAAAATTTAATTTATGCAGATTTCTCTTACTTAAGAAGATAGATCCTTTAAAGATAATCTAATCAATTCATTAATTGTTAGCTCTGAGTTATTTGAACTTATCTTTTTACAAATATTATATGCTTCATTTCTTCCGTAACCCAGGCTTGAGAGTGCAGTCACTGCATCATTAATATTATTTGTATTAGATAAGGATTCAACGGGTATAGAGAAAGAACATAAACCAGCCTTTTTACCTAATTCAATAAATATTCTTTCTGCAAGTTTAGGACCAACACCAGAAATAGTTTTAAAAGCTTCTTTCTGACGAGACATTATTACTTGAACAAGATCAACTGGATCAAGTGCAGATAAAATAACTAACGCAAGTCTTGGACCAATACCTTGAACTTTTATTAAATTATCAAACCATTCCTGTTCATTGCGGTTTATAAATCCATAAAGGCTAATATCATCTTCTTTAACTTGCATATTGGTTAGAAAAGAAGCTTTGCTACCTACAGAAGATGCGCTAGATAAAGCCTTACTGGAGCAATATATAATATACCCAACTCCATTCACATCAAGAATCAGATGATCAGTATTAATAGTATCAATTATTCCGGTTAATTTTCCAATCATTCTTATTTAACTAACAAAAGATTTTATTAGAGGTATCTTTGAATTCTTTACAAACTTCTCAGTCTTCTCGATGTATTGTATCTTGCCATCCTGAAGAAAACAAGTTTTATTACATACTCTGAGAGCATCCCTAAAATCATGCGTAACCATAATCATAATAAAAGAACTCTCTTCTTGCAATGATCTAACTAGATCTAACATCTCCTGCTTCAATGGAGGATCAAGAAAAGAAAATGGTTCATCTAGTAGTAAAATTGGTTTCTTACGAACTAAAGTTCTGGCAATTGCTACTCTTTGCTTTTGTCCACCAGATAATTGATAAGGGAATCTTTTATTAAAACCCGTAAGCCCTACTCTTTCTAGAGATTTCTCAACCAATTCTTTTTGGGTATCATTTAATTTGAGCCCAGGATTTATACCAACAGCCACATTATCAAAAGCATTTAAATGAAAAAATAAATTATTATCTTGAAATAACATATTCACAGGACGCTGATTTGAAGGAATAAAAGTGATATTCTCTTTACCGAGCATCACCTCCCCCTCATTAGGCATAATAAATCCAGAAATTAAATTTAACAAAGTAGTTTTTCCAGCTCCAGATGGTCCTATCACTGCCAGCGTATCTTCTGAATCTAAATTCAAATCAAATCTAAAATCAGTATGACCATTATAGCGATAGACCACCTCATTTAACACTAACATTCCTCTTGATCTCCACCTAAAAACTCTTCAATTACACTAAATATAAATAAAGTTGTTACTAATATAATTAACGCCACTACATATGATTCTTCTATAAAATAATCACTCATTAAATTATATAATAATAAAGAGAGCGTCATGAAGTCCCCATCATTAAATAGAGCTGTTACGTTTATATCTCCCCAAGCTATCGCCATAACCAATGCAAAAGCATAGCTTATTGATTTTCTAAGCTTAGGCCAATAAATTAATCTAATAAAGTTCCAACCTTTAATATTAAGGCTCTGAGCCAAATATATCTCTTGCTTACTAAAACTTAATGAGGGAGATAAAATAATGTTCATCGCAAATGGCAATGCAACTATGGTGTTCATTATAATAATTAAATAAAAAGAAATCGATTTAATAGGAATTATATGATTCAAAGCTATAAACAACCCAGCACTCAATACAAAACTAGGAAATATCAATTTTGCATTACTAAGCAATCTTATATAACCAACCCATTTTGGTTTATTAGCAAAATAATTGAAATAAAATGCCCCGGAAACTAGACTTAAGGTTATAAATAAATTTAATAAACTAGAAAATATCGATATATAAAAACTTTGCCTGATACTATTCCATAATTCCTCTGACTGTATCATATAAAGAAATTTAGAATTAAAACCATTAATTATCACTGCAAGAACTGGCATCAATACAATTATAAACAATATTCCAATAAAAATTATATCCAAAATTAGCAATAATTTATTATTAAGATTTGGCCTATAAAATCGTTTTATTTTTCGTGTAACACCAGTCAAAAGAGGAATATTACTCATATCCAGAACAAACATCAGAACAAAACAAACAGCCACTTGAATTAGCGCTAAATTTGACGCCAAAGAGAGATTAAAATCAAGCTTTAGAGCATGATATATCGCTACCTCTATTGAGGTAACATTTGGCCCCCCTCCAAGCGCTAGAACTATTGTAAAACTTGTGAAACACATCATAAAAACTAATATAGATAAAGACATTGTAGCCAAGCGTATATGTGGCCATTCGATAATTCTAAAAATATCTCTATTAGAGAAATTTAATTGAGATGTCAGTCGCCAAGTTTCTTCTGATATTGAATCTAAACAATTCAGAATAACCCTCACCATTATTGGTACACAAAACGCCAAATGACCCAATAAAACACCAGCTATTCCATATATAGAATAACCTAAAGAAAAATCAAAAAAAGCTTCGAGATTTTTATTAATCCAACCATTCTTACCATAAACTATAATAACCCCAATAATTAGAATTATTGCCGGCATTATAAAAGCCAAGTTAATAAGCCTTAGCAACATTTCTCTACCGAAGAAATCTATTCTTCTATGAAATGCTATTGCTATTGGAACAGAGAGAATAACCGTAAAAATAGTGGAAAGACTTGCTTGAAAAAAAGTAAATTTAATTACGTATCTAGTATATTGATCAGATAGAAGGTTTTTAATTTCTCCTAAACTAAAATAATGAAGTAATGAAAAAAAAGTAATTATAACAAAAACAGTTAAAAATAGTAATGAAAACCAGAAACTAGCTAATTTATTGATATCGGCTATTTTTCTGAATAGGCTTGCAACCATTCTTGAATCCATAAGTTTCTATATTTTTTTACTTGTTCAGGTGTAACTATAAGCACATGATCTGGAGTAAATATTTGACTATATTCCTTTGGAAGGTCATTCCCTATATCAATAACTGGATACATAAAATTCCCAATCGGCACTGAATGTTGGAAATCCTCTGTAAGAACAAATTTTAAAAATTCTTGAGCTAATTTAGGATTCTTAGCAGTTCTTGGCATAGCAATTAATTCCAATTGCAAATAATGCCCTTCTTTGAATTTTGCGGCCTTAATATCATAATTATCTTCGGCTATCATATTATATGCGGGAGAAGTACTATAGCTTAGCAACATATCAGCTTCTCCTCTATAAAATAAATTATAACTATTACTATAACTTTTTGTAACGGTAACAATATTACGTTTTAATTTCTTCCAAACTTCTTTTGCCTTATCTCCATATATTAAACGAATCCATGAAACTAAACCTAAGCCAACAGTAGAAGCTCTAGGGTCTTGAATAATTATTCTAATACTAGGATTATCAAGCAGATCTTTAAAAGAAGCTGGCGGATTTTTTAGTTTTTTACTATTATAAATAAAAGATATATAACCATAATCATATGGTAGAAAATATGGATCACTCCAAGTAATTGGCAAGTTTAGATGGTCAAACCTTACATTGTGAGGAGCAAAAAGATCAAGCTCTCTAGCTTTTTCAGCTAAATTATTATCTAAGCCAATCACTAGATCTGCAGGAGAGTTTTTACCCTCTAAAATTAATCTGGATAGCATGACATTACTGCCACCCACAGGAACAAACTCAACTTCACAGTTACAGATACTTTCAAATCTTTTCTTAAATGGATGAGAAGACTTACGAATGCTAGAATGCAGACTTTTAGTAGTATAAATTATAAGTTTAGGCAAATCAGCAGCTAATGCAATATTTGCAAGAAATAATATTCCTAAAAAAACAAATCTTAACTTCATTAATGTATTTATGCGGTCGCTTTTCCTTCAAACTTTTCTTGAATTCTAGCTGCCTTACCTCTTAAACCACGCATATAATATAACTTAGCACGTCTTACAACACCTCTTTTAACAGTAACTATACTATCAATTCTTGGTGAGTAAAAAGGAAAAGTGCGCTCAACACCTTCGTTATGACTAATCTTACGAACTACAAAAGAAGAATGTAAACCACGATTACGAATGGCTATACAAACACCTTCAAAAGCCTGAACCCTTTCAGTTACTCCCTCAACAATTTTTACATTTACTCTAATCGTATCGCCATACGTAAATTTATCGTAACGCTTTCCCTCAAGTAATTTAGTTTTTTGTTCATCATTAAATTGTTGTAATAAGTTAGACATCTTAAAAATCTTTCCCTTAAATTTGTATTTAGATCAAACAAAATACCAAATTATACATAAATTGCAAATTAAATTTTATTTAAATCATAATTTTATATCACAGATAAAGAAATAGTAGCAATTGCTTGCACTGCTATCCCCTCGCCTCTTCCTGTGAAGCCCATTTTTTCAGTAGTAGTTGCTTTAACATTAACTCTATCACTAGTTATACTCAAAATTTTGGCAAGATTATTTTTAATTTCATCTTTATATTGAGATAATCTTGGTTTCTCACAAATTACTGTAACATCTATATTATTTATTGCTCCATTTTTTTGCTTAACCAAATTATTTGCAAACTCCAAAAACATTACCGAATTAGCATTCTTCCATTTAGCATCCGAAGGAGGAAAATGCAATCCTATATCACCCTCTCCTATTGCCCCTAATATTGCATCCACTAAAGAATGGATTAAAACATCACCATCTGAATGCGCTTCTAATTTTCTCTCATATGGTATTTTGACTCCACCCAACATTACATGATTATCCATTGATATATTCTCAGCAAATTTATGGGCATCAAAACCTATTCCTGAACGAATTTCTAGTTTCATCTTTAAATCCTCCTTAAAACTTATTTTAATATTATCTCTATCTCCAGGAATATAGCTAATGGGAAAATCATGAATTTTCATCAAGCTAGATTCATCGTAATAAAATTCTTTTGTTTTTCTATAGCAATTAAGCAATGCTTCATAAGAAAAGCCTTGAGGGGTTTGAATAGCAAAAAGATTTGATCGATCAACCAAATCAACTTTATCATCTTCTATTCTTTTAACAGCCTCTGTAATTTTAAGAACCGGTACCACGCCATGATCTGGATTATTTTTAAGCTCTTGAATGACTTTATTAATTAAATTTACAGAAACATATGGACGACATGCATCATGAACCAAAACAAAACCAGTCTCTTTTATAGATTCCAATCCATTTTTAACTGACTCTCCTCTAGTTTTCCCACCAAAAGCCACTGGAAGCAAATTCAACCCTTCAATTGCCTGATTATAAAGCTTTAGATCTTCAGGTCTTATAACTACCTTAACATTGTCAATTAACTCACATGATAGAAATTTTTTAACCGTTTTAGTTAAAATTGAAAAATTATATTGTTTTGGGATTGCAGAACCAAATCTTTCACCAGATCCACCAGCCACAATTAATGCAATAATTTTATTTGACATTCTCACCTTCAAAATGCCCTAAAAGAGCATCACTAACTTCATCTACAAAGAAAGAAGATAGAATATGCCCCATTTTTTGAATAATCAAGAGCTTTGCTTTTGGCAAATGTTGTTTTGTATACAATGCATGCTCAACTCGAATAATTGGATCGGCCTCTCCATGAATAATTAAAACTGGAACATTGATATTTTTTAAAAAATCACTTCTATCTCCAGGAGAATTAAGAACCGCTAAACGATGGTTCTTTACAGCATTTTTACTTCTTGCTCTACTATAGGATTCCCCAGCCAACTGACGCCATTCTTCATAAGGAAATTTTTCCCTGTCACCATTAAATAATTGCCAAATTTTTGTAAGAGAGTCTATCTTATCATCCAAGCTTAAACGAGGGGCTTGATAAATTTCAGAGATTCCCCTTATCACTTCAGAATCATGACCTGGCAAATTATTAATCTTTATTCCACGCAGTGCAAGACTATTTATAGTAGTCATGAGCAAAGTAATTGTATTTATTCTTTGAGGAAAATTTAAAGCCAGGACTTGAGCTATATATCCTCCCATCGACATTCCAACGATATGAGCTCTATCTTTTTTAAACTCATCTAATATTGAAATAATATCTTTAGCCATATCAAAAAGATTATAAGGCGCTTCCTCATACTCAAAACCAGAAGATTTCCCTGTATCTCTATTGTCAAATCTTATTACAAAATATCCATTCTTGGCTAAGGTTTTGCACAGATCGATATTCCATAATATACCTTGTCCAGCCGCTCCATAAATTAAAACAACTGCAGGATTTTCTTTATCTCCAAAAATCTGCGTACATAATTCAATATTAAAATTTTTAATTAAAAGCTCTTGCATTAAATCGCTTCAACAGAAATAACTTCCGGAACATAATATTTTAGCATATTTTCTATGCCGTTTTTCAAAGTAACTGTTGAGCTAGGACAACCAGCGCATGCACCATGAAGCTCTACTCTTACAATACCATCTTTAAAATCGTGAAATACAATATCTCCACCATCTTGCATAACAGCTGGGCGCACTTTTTCTTCTATTATTTCACGAATTTCCTTAACAATCTTATCTTCGTCTACATCTTTAAGAGCGGGAGAATCAACATTAACGGGAGTTTGGCCTGAGATTAAGAAATCCATTATAGCCACGAGTATCTCTGCTTTTATAAATTCCCATTCAGCGTCTTCCTGTTTAGTTACAGTTATAAAATCATAACCTAAAAATACTGATTTCACACATTTTAGAGAGAATAGCTTCTGAGCCAAAGGTGAATTACTTGCTTTTGATATGTCCGTGTAATTAATCGGTATAGGAGAAATATTCACTCCAGGCAAAAACTTTAATGATTCCGGATTTGGCGTAACTTCAGTTTGTATAAACATAGAATTTCCTTATATTTAGTATATTGGAAAAGCCTCACATAAAGCTTTTACTTTTTCTAAAGTTTTTCTTATCACTAACGCTAGATTTTTTTCATCCTCTAATGCAACAGCGTCTAATACATCTGCTATTAGATTTCCAATTTGTTTAAATTCATCCTCTTTAAATCCTCGAGTCGTTCCAGCTGGAGTACCAAGTCTAATACCAGAAGTTATAGATGGCTTCTCCTTATCAAATGGAATAGCGTTTTTATTACAAGTTAACCCGGCTTCTTCTAAATATTTTTCAGCTACATTACCGGTAATCCTCTTGGGAGTTAAGTCTACTAATAATAAATGAGTATCTGTTCCCCCTGTTATTACACCATAACCACGATTCAACATAACCTCAGCTAAAACATTAGCATTTTTCTTTACATTACTAATATAAATCTTAAATTCATCAGATAAAGCTTCCTTAAAAGCTACAGCTTTGGCGGCAATAACATGCATTAAAGGTCCGCCTTGCAAGCCTGGAAATAAAGCAGAGTTTATCTTCTTAGCTATTTCTTCGCTATTAGTTAAAACCATTCCACCTCTCGGACCACGAAGAGTTTTATGAGTTGTAGTAGTTGCTATATCAGCATATTTTAAAGGATTTTCATGCTCACCAGTGGCAACTAAACCAGCAAAATGCGCCATATCCACCCAGAAATAAGCCCCAACTTCGTCAGCTATCTTCTTAAATTTAGCAAAATCAATAGCCCTAGGATAAGCAGATCCACCAGCAATTATAATTCTTGGTTTATGTTGATGCGCTAATTCTCTTAACTGATCATAGTCAATCATCATAGTGTCTTGGCTTACACCATATTGAATAGCCTCAAACCATTTACCAGAAAGATTAGGAGCAGCTCCATGAGTTAAATGGCCACCTGCGGCTAAAGACATACCAAGAATTTTGTCGCCTGGTTTTAAAAGGGCTAAGAAAACTGACTGATTAGCTTGAGAACCAGAATGCGGCTGAACATTTGCAAAATTACAATTAAATAATTTCTTTGCTCTTTCAATTGCAAGCACTTCCACTTGATCAACAAACTCACATCCTCCATAATAACGTTTTGCAGGATATCCTTCTGCATATTTATTCGTTAAAATGCTGCCTTGAGCTTCCAAAACCGCTTTACTTACAATATTCTCAGATGCTATAAGCTCAATTTGATTTTGTTGACGTTTAAGCTCGCTCTCTATTGATTGAAATACTTCATTATCAATTTGATTTAAGTTTGACGAAAAAAATTTATTCATAATTTATCTATCCTTTTTTGATGTTTACTACCGTGAAAACTTGTATTCAGAAATGAATCCACACAACTCAAAGCAGTAAGTTTACCAATAATTCTTGCTCCTAGTACCAGCACATTTGCATTATTATGTTCCCTAGAAAATTTCGCCATTAATGCACTAGTGCAAAGAGCTGCCCTAATATATTTAAATCTATTAGCGGCTATGCTCATACCAATTCCGGTACCACATATTAATATTCCAGAACTGCGATCATCTACCAACTCGCATAATTTTTTAGCATAGTCTGGGTAATCCACGGATTCCTCATCTACTGTCCCTAAATCTAAGATTTTATATTCAGATAAATGCTCTATTATTTCTTGCTTTAATTCAAAACCCGCATGATCTGAAGCAATTAATATTTTTCTCATTATAATGCCATTTTAAAGTCAATTAATGCTGCTTTCTTATCAACCTCTGTTGATATTTTTACTGTATCAGCATTATTGTACTTATCAACCATAAAATATGTAACTCCAAAAGCTAACGCAGCTCCTCCTAGAACATCTCTTAAATGATGATAATCTCCTTCAATTCTTGTATATCCAGTGAATGATGCGAGCGCCATACCAGGAATGCCAAATTTAGAACCATATCTATTTTGCATAAAAAATGCACCATGAAAAGCCGCCGCTGAATGCCCAGAAGGAAAAGATTCTCTGCCCCCATTAGGCCTTTTTCCCCATTTAGTATCTTTCATTGAATATTTTAAAGCAAAAAGCAAACCTGTGTTGACAACGAAACTTTTTATAAATTCTTTCTGCCCTTCTCTATCCTCATAATAAGTGGCCACTCCAAGACCTGCAGCTGGAACCAATATTTGAGTAATATCTCCAGCAACTGTTAAATTAGATCTTTTAGCATAAGCATTGTTAGACACAAAAAACACTTGAGAGAAAAATAATAAATATAAAAATATCTTTTTTAGCATACAGTACTAATTCAATAAATAATCTCAGCAACTATATCAACTAAAAGAAATAAATTCAACCAACTTATCTTCTACGTTTTCTTGTTAATTTACGTTTTAATTTTATTGGCCCCTTAAATCCATATTTAACTGCGCCAGCCACAGCCCTACTAGCAAAAACTGCATCATCTTTAATTTGCTTAGCTTTATTAATAATATATCCAGGCGCTTCAGTATAGAAGTCCATAGCGCCTTGGAATGGATTAAGAGTTAAAGGAGGATTTTTTGTATCATGCTGAGGAGCAAACATCATTCCTTCACCAAAAATTGTTGAAGTAATTTCTCTTGAGAAAGTTTCAGCATATGATTTCATTATACTAGATACAATTGCAAAAGATATAATTAATGGTATAGACATAAACATTATAAATGGAATACCAGTTCCCACATTATCAACTCCCCATGGAGAGAACCATGGCAGACAGAAAGCTGATCCATAGTCAAATACCCCAGGGATATTAAAACTAAATGGAAAAGTACATTTAAAGCATGCCCCAAAATTAAATAATTGCTGTAGAATCGTTAAAAGTAGTTGATTAAGAAGCACTAAGCCAACTAACAATACTATTGGCTCAAATGTAAACCTTAGTAAAGCTTTCATCCATAGTTCAAATAAATATTGAGTTTTTTCAAATAGAATAAACCCTATAAATATAGGAGCTATAGCTAAACAAAGCCCCACACCTATAATAGACATGATATAAACTTTAATCCCTTCAAATATCGCTACTATAAAGCAGAAAGCAGCATAAATCATTAAAATAAATAAAGGCAAACCTATTAAACCTTGGCCCATTAAAGCTAAAATCTTTAAATATGTATCTCCATCAAAAAGTAATAATGTCACGCTTTGATTCAAGAAAGCAAATGGGTTATCAATAGGAGCTCCACTTGTTTTTGCTATAATAAATTGACTAAAATTAAAGAATGTATTAAATAAATACTGACTAAAGAATGTATAAGAATTTTCACTCGCTAATATTATTAATATAGAAATTTTTATTACTCTAGAAAGGAACTCTAAATAATTAACCTTTATTAGACCAAACATAAACATCATTCCAAATACAATAATGTACAAATTTAAGACTATATGAATTGATCTCAAGTAATCATTACAAGCTCCAACAGGATTATTTGGAGTATCGGAGCAACCTATACGCATAAAGATACTCATCGCAGCTTGATTTACCGTAGTTGATACATGCTTAAATAAATCAGTTAATACCTTAGCAAAACTGTTTGTTTCTTTTTTTTGTGTAATGGTAGCTGTATATTCTCCCAAATTATTGGAGTAATTATTATCAGGATCTTGTATTTTCAACCATATTGTTCCTGATGTTGCCATAGTACTAGTATTACCACTAGCAAGCGCAGTAATACCCCCTAGATCCACAGTTTGCGCTCCAGCAACATTAGGATCATCTCCGGTTACAACGGCATGTAAATACGTACCATTTGTTGCAATTACTGGATCAGCTTTTATATAAGCAGTATAACCACCAACAGCCCCACTCACGCCGCTATTATTAGCTGCTCTAATTTGCCCTTCTAATGTAAAATTGCTAGATGAATAAGTTGATATACTAGTGGAATTATTAGAAATTGTAGTATTTGTACTTTTAGCATTTACTATTGCTGCATTGATATTGCTGACTAAGCTATTTACAGCTGAGGTATATGTAAATGAAGGATCAATATCATTTACTGCATTAACTGCATTGGTTACATTAGTAATATATGATGGAAGAGTATTATTTAAAAAATAAAGCCAATATGGCGGGAAAGGTTCAACCAAATTCTCAGCAAAAGGATCTTGATATAAGAGGCTTATTTGAGTATTAAAATCATTTGGACTATTATTTAATTGTAGCTGCAACTGGTTCATTGCATTTATTAAATCTGTAATTGCATTTTGTGTATTTAGCGGAAGAGTGGCGCTATTATCTGTTAAATAGTTTGCAATTTGAACCCTTGTGCTGGAAAGGGTATTAGAAGTAAATTGATTGATATTAGCATTCATTGCGCTTACTACAGAATTGAGTAACAACTGATATTCAGCCCAGTCAGTAGAACTAAGTTCAGTGTTTTCTGGTAATAATGGAGTACCTATAGTAGAAGAGATACTAGAAATTTGTCCAAGTTTAGTTTGTATATTGCTAAAGCTGGCGGTCCACGGAGTATCTGTTGAAGAGCTTTGTACATAATTAGGAGATAATTGAGTTACTAATGTATTACAATAACCAGATAAGCTAGATAAATAAGTTTTTAAACTATTAAAATTAGTAGCATAAGTTGAAGTAGAAAAATTTACAGCAAATAAATCAGCTATCGCATATAGATAAGCAACCTGACTACAATCATAGCCTGAAAAATTATTAACTGCCCCCAATTGAATTACAAGGTTATTTTCAAGTGTAGAATTTGCTGCAGATAAATTATTTATTTGCGTTGTATTATCCGTTATTTGCTGTCTAAGGCTAGTAACATCAATTTGAGAAACCGCAACATTAGGATCATAAATCTTTAGTTTTAAAGTACCTCCATATGCATTAAAACTTTTTCCACCTTCTTTAATTGTACTTTTATTTAAATGCACGCAAGTAGCATCCTGAGGGCAAACCTGCGTCCCTTGGATTGCATATAATCTATATCCACCAATATTCCAACAAGTATTAGTAATCCCGCATAAATTTAACTGAGGTGTAGCATAATTATATGTATCATCATCAGAGCCACAACCTGGAGAAGTTCCACTGAACGATCCTTTTTTAATACCATCGATTTCATCTCTTTTTTTACTACCGCAATAACCGTCGTCTACAGTCCATCCTGTTGCAGAAAAACATAAACCAGTTTTTCCAGATTCTTGATTAGTTTCACAACTATAATTTGCTGCCGTTCCTGAAACACAGCCAGATACTGATGATTGTGAGCAAGGACACACATCATCTGAAGATTGATATGAAGCAGAATCTAAGGCAGCTAAATTACATAACCAATTATCGTATCTGCTACTTCTAAAATCAACGTTATGTTTGTTTCTATTACAAATCTTTCTAGCTTTACATTGAGAAGAATTATCCAGAGAGAAGCTACCATTATGAGACTTAAAATTACAGCGAACTGTGTTATATTGCCACCCATTTCCCCATGTCCATTTACTGGGGGTAGAGCCACTTACATCACCTGTACCACAATTAGATGTAGTTACAGTTATGTTCTGAGTTGGAACAAAATAAAAAGGAGTTGTAGTGCCTGGAATGACGATAGTAGTTGGACCAGTTGCATTGGCATTTATAACAACTCTAGTACCCAAACCTCCATTATCATAATATTTAGTGTAATCACCTCCCGCAAAAATCACATCATATGCTTCCATCTGAGTTGTAGCGGCAGGATTACCAACTAAGGAAGAAACACTATCACCACTGGCGGTACTGGAAGACAAACCATAAGGGGTTGCTACCAATATACTTCCTGTTGCAGTTAAGGTAACAATTTCTCCTTGAGTAACGCTAACTCCACTAGAAATCCATTGATTTGATGACCCAGCCACGGCAGGATTATAACCATCAGCATAAACAGCAATACTTGTACTGGCCGTATTTTTAATTTTACTCTGACTAGTATAAGCATTAGGATCGCTTACTACGCACCAAGCCTCGCTTCCATCACACGCGCCAAGCATAAATAGAAGAGCACAGCAAGATAATATCTTTTTAAGATTAGTTTTTATATTATTATAGAAATTATAATGCATTGAAATTAGAAATAAAATATCAAAGATTATAGTATAGCCTATAATATTAAATTAAAAGTTAAATTTCATTTTCTAAAGAATTTAATCTAGGTATAGCAAACAGCGCTAATATCACCAGGATTGCCCATATTCCTATGGAAGAATTATTCCAAATAATTCTAGAGATAAATAAAGGAAGAAAAGACGCTATTAAAAAACTTATATTATAGCATACGCTAGTCAATGTTAGGCGTAACTTATCTGAGAAAAACTTAACCATTAAAGGAAAACCTATAACCATTGATATAGATATAATAGATTGATATATACATAACGATATAACCAATAATATAAAAGAACTTTGATTTAAAAGCAAATTAAGTAAAATGCTTATTGGTAATACTAGAAAGAAAGTTAATCTTAGTATGTTTATTTTATTGAAGTTTGCAGTTAAATGAGCAAACAAAGGCGTGAAGAACACAGACCAGATTAGAGATAAGCTAATAGCTAAATACACATCTTTAACGAGATAATTATATAATTTTGGAAGTATACTTGGAAATAAAATATTCAATATTATTAGATATGCAGGAACTAACATCACACTAATAAAAACCGCAACCTTCTTATATTCAGAAAATATATTCAACAATAAACTGGTCTTATCTTTTTTTATTTCATTATACGGCAAATTCTTTCTTAGAATAATTCCTATAAAATACAAAACCGCGCCGAAAATATAAGGAATTCTCCAGCCAAATTCTAGAATTTCTTGTTTTGTAAGAAATTTTTCAATCAAGAATAAAATAAAACTAGCTAGTATAGTACCAATAGCAGTACCAGAAACAACAAAACTAAAACTTTTCCCTGGATGCTGCGTCTTCTGATCTTGTATTAATGAAATAGCCCCTGGTAATTCTGTAGAAAAAACGCTTGCTTGCACAATACGTAATATAATTAATATTATTGGCGCAATTATTCCTATTTGATTATAAGTAGGCATTAAACTAATTATTATCGCGGTAATTGCTAAAATCAAATTCCCTATAATAAAAACTTTTCTTCTACTTCCAAAATCTCCTATGATTCCTAGAATCACCCCCCCTAAAGGCCTAACTAAATACCCTAATGTAAATATTGAGTATGCACCTATTTGGCTAATAAATGGGTTGTCTACAGAAAAGAATAAAATGCTTATATAGTTAGCCATTAAACCATATATAATAAAATCATAATATTCAAAAGCAGAACTTAAAGTAAGTAAATAAGTAATTTTTTTAGTAGAAATTGACATTTTGTTATCCTGAATGAAATGAAGGTATACTCTCCTGGATGTTTCGGATAAAGCCTCAACATGACGAGTTATACCGTCATCCTAAGTAAAACGAAGGATCCGGTATTACTCACTGGATGTTTCACTTCGTTCAACATGACGAAAGCCGTCATCCTGAGCATAGCCGAAGGATCCAGTATTTTCCTCTTCTGATGACTCCTCTTCACCTGGAATTTTTTCAACAGAAACTACTACTTCATTTGCAGCTGTTTTAAATACTACAACTCCCTGAGTTGCTCTTCCTGAAATCCTGATATCTTTTACAGGACAACGTATCACCATTCCCTTATTAGTAATCATTAATAAATGATCTTCAGGATCAATAGGCATACTGCCTATAACGTTACCATTTCTCTCAGAAGTGACTATATTCACAACTCCACTTCCACCCCTGTCTGTAACTCTATATTCATAAGCAGAAGAGCGTTTTGCAAAACCATTCTCAGTGATGCTTAATATAAATTCCTCATCTTTAGCCATAGATAGAATTTTATCTATACCTATTTCATAATTTTCCGCACCAATTATGGCTTGCGCTTCATTTGTATCATCAATATGTTTTAATTCAACTCTTTGCTCTACAGGTATTTTTAAGAAACTATCTCTATCTTCAACTGAAGATCTGGCCCCGCTTAGTATAGACATAGAAATTAATCTATCATCTTCACTTAATCTCATGCCACGAACGCCATCAGAATCCCTACTCTTGAACACACGAAGAGCCTCAACAGGGAAACGAACGCATCTTCCATTTCTAGCTGCAAGTAAAATATGATCATCTGGATAGCAAAGATTCACACCGATGATTTTATCATCATTTTGTAATTTCATTGCAATTTTCCCATTTGACTGAACTGTTTTAAAATCATCTAGACTATTACGGCGAATACTACCTTTATCAGTTGCAAAGACTATATTTAAATCTTTCCAATCATCTTCATTTCCAGGTAATGTCATTACTTCATTAATTTTCTCATGCTCTTGCAATGGGAATATATTCATTAATGAACGCCCTTTACTTTGAGCATTGCTAAGCGGAAGTTTATATACTTTTAGCTTATATACTTTTCCAGTTGTTGAAAAAAACAAAACATTATCATGCGTATTTGCCGTAAAAATCTTCACTATCAAATCTTCATCTCTAACAGTGATTCCTGATTTTCCTTTTCCACCCCTTCTTTGAGCACGATAAGTAGATAAAGCAGTACGTTTTATATAACCACCAGTTGTTACAGTAACCACCATATCTTCTTTAGGAATAAGATCTTCAATATCTTGCTCAAACTCACTTTGCTCAATAGATGTTTTTCTAGGAGTTGCAAATTCTTCTTTTAATTTTATAAATTCATCTTTTAAAATCCCAAGCAATCTAACACGTGAACTTAAAATATCTACATAATCAGCTATTTCAATACCAAGAGCAGAAAGTTCAGAAGTAATTTTTTCATACTCAAGCCCTGTTAAGCGCTGCAAACGCATCTCTAAGATGGCTTTGGCTTGAGGCTCTGTAAAATAACATCTTCCATTTTTAACTTCATTTCTAGTATCGCCCACTATTTCAATTAAACTTTGAACCTCTGAAGCCTTCCAGTCACGCTCCAACAATCTTTGCTTTGCGGTGTCAGGATCAGGAGAAGATCTAATAAGAGAAATTACTTCATCGATGTTTTTTACAGCTATTGATAAACCTATTAAAAGATGGGCTTTATCTTTAGCTTTATTTAACATAAAGATAGTACGCTTAGTTACAACTTCTTCACGGAAATTAACAAAAGCACGAATTACATCTAACAAATTCATTAATTTAGGCTGGCCGCGATCTAAAGCCAACATATTCACACCAAAGAATGTTTGCAGCGGTGTATAATTATATAATTGATTTAAAATAACATCCGTATAAGCATCTTTTTTAAGCTCAACTACAACTCTTGTACCATGGCGATCTGATTCATCTCTTAAATCACTTATACCTTCAATTTTTTTCTCTTTTACAAGCTCTGCGATTCTTTCTACAAGCTTTGCTTTATTCACTTGATAAGGCAATTCATCAATAATAATGGCCTGCTTTTTATCACTCAAGTCTTCAATATGGACCTTACCTCTAATTATTATTGATCCTCTACCCGTTAGAAAAGCAGATTTTACTCCAGCCTGCCCTAGAATTACACCACCAGTTGGAAAATCTGGCGCAGTAACAATTTCCATTAATTCATTTACTGTAATTTCATGATTATCCACAAATGCACAACAAGCATCTAATACTTCACCAAGGTTATGAGTAGGAACGTTAGTTGCCATACCAACGGCTATTCCACCAGCTCCGTTAACTAAAAGATTCGGAAATCTTGCAGGCAGAACCACTGGCTCCCGTTCAGAACCATCATAATTTTCTTTAAATGCTACTGTGTCTTTATCTATATCATCCAAAAGTGTATGAGCAAGCTTAGCAAGCCTTGATTCCGTATAACGCATTGCAGCTGGAGAATCTCCATCCACTGATCCAAAGTTACCCTGCCCATCAATTAATGGATCTCTTAAAGAAAAATCTTGAGCCATTCTGACCAAGGAATCATATATAGCAGAATCACCATGCGGATGGTATTTACCCATCACTTCACCAACGATTCTAGCTGATTTACGATAAGGCTTGTTATAATAACAGCCAGATTCATTCATTGCGTATAAAATTCTACGATGAACCGGCTTTAAACCATCGCATACATCTGGAATAGCCCTACTTACAATTACGCTCATTGCGTAATCTAAATAAGACCTCTTCATTTCGTCTTCAATACTAACTGGCATAAGATCTTGATGATGTGCAGACTCGTTCAAAATAACCTCAAAAATATAATGATTAATAGCTTAGCATTTTAATTCATTCACGCGCATCAAGCAAGCTATTTCTCAATCTGACTTTTAACTCTACACAGATTCAATTTACTATCAATCGCCTCAGATTTTACTCCACCACAACCTAATATACTATGGAATAAATGATCATGTAGGATTGATTCATTCTGTGAACTTTGTAAATTCTTAAAATTTTTAGGGAATGATTTTATATATTTATCTGATGCCCAAAACAACATCGGTACGGCTATTTGTTCATCTGCATTATGCGTTCCATGCAAGAAACGCCCCCCCTCTCCTAATGACTCACCATGATCCGGAGTATATATAACTAGTGTTTTTTTATTACGTAATTTATCAATTATTCTTGTAATAAAATAATCCGTAAAAACAATGGAATTATCATAAGAATTTATTCTCTCTTCTAACGCGCAGTGATTCATATCGGTAAGAAATTTTTTCTTAGTACAAACAGGTTGGAATATACGAAACTCATCTGTATATCTCTCTTCATAGTGAAAATGACTTCCGTAAGTATGCAAAACTAAAAATGTTTTTCCTGTATTATGTTCTTTATAAAATTCATCTACTAAAGGAAATAAACTTGAGTCATTGCTACTAAATACATCAACATCCGTTCCAAGCAAAAGCGCTTTATGTGACTCCTTAGCTAAATCATAATACGGCGCATCAATCGCAGTATAAGTTCCTTGCATTCCAAGCCATGCAGTATAAAAGCCCAATTTTTTAAAGACCCCAATAAATGAAGTCTCCTGAGCAGCAATCTTTCTATTATCTCTAGTAGCTCTAGTAATCATACATGGAACAGCAGATCTAGTTAATGGATAGCAGGCAGTAACATTTTTATAAAAAACTAAGTTATCACCTTCTTTAGATAACGAAGGATTGGTATTTTTATGATAGCCGCCTAAGGAAAAATGGTCATTTCTAGCAGATTCACCAATAATTAAAACAATATTTAAATCTTCCGTTGCTGCTGCATCCACTTCATAAGTATAACTTTCCGCAATATTTAATCTCTTTTTAACAACAGATGTTTTTTCAAGAAAATAATTTCCAGTTTCTTTTAAAATATTATATGGAAAAATATTACCTCCCCAATCACTATCTCCAAACAAACAAGCTATAGTAAAAACCGCTGTAACAAAGGTTAATTTCTTATCTTGATCTCTATTCATTATTGAATTATTAGCAAGCCACAAAAAAAGCCAAGCTAATAAAATAGATGCAAAAACTGCTAATATTATATTTAGAGATAATAAGGTTTGAACTTCAACCCTATTTGCTTCAAAAAAAGAAGCTATAATCTCTGAGTTGATGTTAATATTGTAATTATAAACAAAATAAGCCCCTAAACCGCTCGCAATATAAATAAAATAAGTTATTAACCTTACAAAGTTATTTTTAAAAGAAAGACTATATAAGAATGGATATACAAAAGCTAAAGCATATATAAATTCAAACATAGCGGCATAAATAGCATTATTGCCAGCAGCCTTATAGTTCATATAGCGCTGAAATATTATTACTAAATTAAAACCAATAGTAAAAATTAAACTATTAAATAAGATAATTAATTTTTTATTTTCCAGCTTTTTTGCTATCACCATTTTTCTCGTCAGCAGAAGCTCTAGCTTGGATCAATTTTTCATTAAATACACATACTGTTTTTTTATCATATCTAATAGTGAATCTTTCTCTTATTGATTCAACCACAACATATCTACCCAATATTCTATAGTTAACAATATTATCATTTCCTTTTGAATCCGTATAAAATACAGCTGGAAGTTCAGCGTTTTTATCTTTAAATTCAAAATAGGTAAACCTCTTATCATCAAATATTTTAATTGGTGAAATCGCATCTGGCCCACTTATAGTATATTCAAAATTATAAAGTGATTTATCAGTTAAATCAGGTTCTACACTAGTATTATAAACAGAATTATTTACAGCATCTTGCTCTTCTGGATAAATAAACTTAATGGCAAACATTAAACCAGCTTCATGAATATCCTTGGCTTCTTTTGCATGAAGCTCAAAATAATAAACCCTTTTATTTGTAATTAGAGTCATATTTGTTGTAGCATCTGATTCAATTGGCTTTAAGAACAATCTATTTCCATTCGGAACCATTTGCCATGAAGTGCTATCCCCCATACTCATGGTATCGATGGTTTCATCTATATCAAAAATAATGCTTGTTTGATATCCATAATAACCCGTGTATTTATGCACATCGTATGGGCTATAAACTATTACTCCCAATCTTTTATCAATAGCTAATGGTTTAGGCTCCTTCATAGCGTAAGCATATGAAAAATTTAGCAGCGTTATAAAAAACAAAAATCTACATAATATCATAATCTTTTTAACTCACTTTTTGTTCATTCACATAATATTCCGAAACTAAAAAATTTAGTTGCTCCATTTTTTTATCAAGTAAAACATTAATATCATCTATCTTAAAAGTAATTATTGCAATAAAATCTTGAGTAATAACCTTATTTGTTAATAGATTTCTTAGAGAAGCTTTATATCGCACTTCTGCTTTTTTATAACTACTATCAGAATTATATTGCAAAAGCTTTACATTTTCTACATTTACCGTTCTTACATTTCCTTCCTGATATAACATCACTGGACTTGCTGGATTGTTAATGCTAGTTGCTTGATAATATTTTAAATACTCACCTTCTTCAGAGGAATTTTTAATAAAGTTTAATTGACTATCTCTATTTGAATATTTATAAGCTTCACGCATCTTAACATACTTAGCAACCATATATTTAGTTACTTGTACTTGCGGAGAATCATTCGCATCTCCAGCAGGAACTATAATAGCATAAGCTTTCGCTATGTCTTCAGTCAGCGCCATATAATTAACTACCGGAGGAGCAGGATTAGTTTCCATATAAAACAGCCCTAATATCGATAACGCTACTAAATAGAAACTCAAAATAATTACAATATAAGTTCTTTGAGAAGAAATAAATATATACTTATTAGCATACCATTTCTTAGCATCCTCATAATATTGTCCTGTTTTTACATACTGACTAATTGAACGATTTAAATCATCCATCTGTAGAAATCACTCCTTTGCACAAATCATTTCAGCTGGTTTCACCCATTTGCCAAATTGCTCCTCTGTTAATAACTTTAAATCTAATGCGGCTTTTTTCAAGGAAATTCCTTCTTTATGTGCTTTTTTTGCAATTTTTGTTGCATTATCATATCCAATATGAGGATTCAATGCAGTAACTAACATCAATGATTCATTTAGTAACTGTTTAATTTTATCTTTATTTGCTTTAATTCCAATTACGCAATTATCAGCAAAACTAATACTTGAATCAGCTAATAAATATATCGATTGCAATAAATTATATATCATAACTGGTTTAAAAACATTTAACTCTAAATGCCCATTTGATCCAGCAATAGAAATAGTAACATTATTACCCATAACCTGCGCGGCAACCATGGTAATTGCTTCACACTGAGTTGGATTAACTTTACCAGGCATAATAGAAGAACCAGGTTCATTCTCAGGAAGAGACAGTTCTCCAAAACCACAACGCGGCCCTGAACCAAGCAATCTAATATCATTAGCGATTTTCATTATACTTGAAGCTATAACATTTAATGCACCTGATACCTCAATTATTGCATCGTTTGCAGCCAAAGCTTCAAATTTATTTGGCGCAGTTACAAATTTCTTACCAGTGATTTTAGCTAAATTCTTAGCAAATTCTTTAGCAAATCCAGGTTTTGTGTTAAGTCCAGTACCTACTGCCGTTCCACCTTGAGCAATATAATATAAATGCTTTAAAGAGCCATTTATTCTTGCAATACCAAAATCTATCTGAGTCACATAACCAGAAAATTCTTGCCCTAAAGTTATTGGCGTAGCATCTTGCATATGAGTACGTCCAATTTTTATGATATTCTTAAATTCCTTAGATTTTTTATTAAGAGCATTTCTTAAATGTTTTAAAGCCGGCAGCAAATGCTCATGTATTTCCATAACTGCCGCTATATGCATAGCAGTGGGAAAAGTATCATTAGATGATTGACCATAATTTACGTGATCATTTGGATGTACAGGATTCTTACTTCCAATTTTACCACCTAAAATTTCAATTGCTCGATTAGATAAAACTTCATTAATATTCATATTAGTTTGAGTACCAGACCCAGTCTGCCAAACAACAAGTGGAAAATGATCATCCAACTCACCTAGAATCACTTCATCGGCCGCACTTACAATAGCGTTTGCAATTTTAGAATCTAAATTACCCATCTCCATATTCGTTACAGCAGCTGCTTTCTTTAATTGACCTAACGCCCTAATCAATTGCACCGGCATTTTCTCATGGCCGATTTTAAAATTATTATATGATCTTTGGGTTTGCGCACCCCAATATTTATCTTGTGGAACTTCAATAATTCCAAATGAATCCGTCTCTTTCCTTGCTTTCATTACTTCTCTTTAATATACAATTTCTTATAAGTATAAATGAACTAATTATCAATTGCAAGATTGCAAGAAAGCTAAATAAAGTATATTTTATTTTTTATCTAAAGTAATCTGTCAATTTTAATGGGTTAAATAAAAATGGTAAATGCAGTTATAGGGATATCTTCCATCTCTCTTTCCACTGAAGAAGCAGAATTAATAAAAAAATATACTCCATATGGCGTTATTTTGTTTAAACGAAACTGCGAAAATGAAAAACAAGTTCAAGAATTAAATCAATCAATCAAAGACATTTGTCCAGAATGTAAAATCTTCATTGATCAGGAGGGAGGAAGAGTCGCAAGATTGCGCAAACCAAATTTCAATGAATTTCCAGCTGCAGCTACTTTTGATACTGAAGCCACGGTATATGAAAACTATTTTAAGATGGGAGAATATTTAAAATTCTTGAAATTCGATATAAATTGTGCGCCTGTTGCCGATTTATTTTTTCCCTTTGCTGATAATATAATTGGAGATAGAAGCTTTGGAGATAATGTTGAAAAAGTATCTTTATTTGCAAGAGCTGCGGCACAAGGATTAATTGACAGCGGAATTATACCAGTTATTAAACACATCCCTGGTCATGGAAGAGCATTAGTAGATAGTCATCTAGAACTACCTGTTATTAAAGAAGGACTAACTGTTTTAGAAAAAACAGATTTTGCAGTATTTAAAAATTTAAAAGATTTACCCATTGCAATGACAGCTCATATTATCTATACCGCACTTGATCCCATAAATCCAATCACCATTTCTAAAAAAGCTATCGACTACTTACGTAATGAACTAGAATTTAAAGGGCTTATTATAAGTGATGATATAAACATGAAAGCTTTAAAAGGAAGCCTCTCATCATTAACTAAAGAGATATTTAACGCAGGATGTGATTTAGTTCTTCATTGTAATGGCAATTTAGAAGAAATAAAAGAAGTATTGAGGTCATTAACTGAAGCTTCTTTACAACAGTAAAGATTTTTAAAATCAATTTTCATATATTTTTTTCTAGCCAAAATTTTTTAGTTTGCTTTTAATAAAAAAGAGATAATATATATCTAGATAAGATAAGAATCATATTATATCTTTTATTATGATATTATTTTTGTTCTTATTTTCGCGTGTAAAAACGCATTATTAATTATGATTAATTTTTTGGAGAATTTAAATGATCAGATTACTTTCTGTTTTAGCTATTTTAGTAACTTCAGTATTAAGCTTTGCAGCAGCAGATGCAGCAACAACTGATACAACAGCTACTACAACTACTGAAAATCAAGAAACTACAGCTGAAACTAAATAGTTTTAACTAATTTTCATAAGAAAGACGGAGTATTATTTTACTTCGTCTTTTTTTATTGCCTATTTCTTACTATCAAGATAAAATATCCTCTGATATTAGACTTAGGAATAATATGTTAAAAAGCGCTCTATTCTCATCTCCTTTAGGACCGATCTTAACTATATCAGATGATAATGGATTGTATTTACTAGAATTTACTGAGAAGCAAAAGCTCGAGAAAGAAATAGAACATTTAGAATCACTTCTAAAAACCACCATAACATCTGGCGCTACTTCAGCTATTAACTCAATTAAAAAAGAATTATCAGAATATTTTGCTGGAAGCTTAAAACAATTCAAGACCCCCATTCATATAATTGGAACAAATTTTCAGAAAATGGTTTGGCAAGAACTATTAAAGACCCCGTATGGAGAAATCAGAAGTTACCATGAACAAGCTACAGCCATTGGAAAACCAACTAGTTATAGAGCAGTTGCAAATGGCAATGGAGCAAATAAATTTGCTATAATTATACCATGTCACAGAATCATTAATAAAAACGGGAAGCTAGGCGGATACAGTGCCGGCTTAAGTCGCAAAAAATGGCTAATTGAACACGAAGCAAGAAATCAACGACATTAACAAACAATGTGGCGGGAGTGACGGGGCTCGAACCCGCGACCTTCGGCGTGACAGGCCGACGCTCTAACCAACTGAGCTACACCCCCTGTTATTTGAAGATGATAACATAACAGGGTTGTAATATCTTGTAAAGAAAAACTTAGGCTATATTGAAAGAAAATTTATTTAGAAAAAGATCTAGGTTTTCTTACATCAGAGTTTCTAAAACTTTTTCTTTCTTCTGAGCCTTTTCCACGAAAAGAGAAGTTATCACCTCTAGAAGATTTTCTCGAGTCCTCAGAAGATCTCTCTCTAAATCCAAATTTACTATCACCTGAAGGCTTTCTTGGGGCTCTAGTGGATTCATCGCCAAATCCAAATCTATTATTACTTCTTTCAGAAGATCTTTCTCTAAACCCAAATTTACCATCACCTAAAGGCTTTCTTGGAGCTCTAGTGGTTTCATCGCCAAATCCAAATCTATTATTACTTCTTTCAGAAGATCTCTCTCTAAATCCAAATTTACTATCACCTGAAGGCTTTCTTGGAGCTCTTTCTTCAAATCTGGAGTCATCTCTTTTCTTAAATGAAGGTCTTCTTGAAGAATTTCTAGAATCACCTCTTTTAGGTCTTTTTTCATCATCAAATTTTTGCGAAGGATTCATCATTCTACAAATATTTTTCCATTTAATTGAATCTTGTGGCGAAACAAGACTAATCGCATTCCCTTCCACTCCAGCACGTCCTGTACGACCTATTCTATGAATAAAATCTTCTTCACATTGAGGAAGATCGTAATTTACCACATGCTCAACATGAGGTATATCAAGGCCTCGAGCAGCAATATCAGTAGCAACTAATATTCTATATTTTTTATTTCTAAATCCGTTTATTACTTTATCTCTATTTCTTTGTCTTAAATCACCATGAATTGCATCAGCGCTATGACCAAATTCACGTAATTTATTAGCTAGCTTTTCTGTATCAAGTTTAGTCTTAACAAATATGATACATGAACCTTCTCTACTAGACAATTGATCCAACAAAATACCTCTTTTTTCTGCATCTGATGCATGAATAACTTCTTGTTTTATCGTTTCTGCAGCAGTAATAGTGGAACCAACAGTAATTCTAGTAGCATCCTGCATATACTTACTAGCTAATTTTTGAATATTACTTGGTAAAGTTGCTGAAAACATTAAGGTCTGTCTTTTTAATGGAAGATATTTTATTATCTCATCTAATTGGATCCCAAATCCCATATCTAACATACGGTCTGTTTCATCAAGCACTAAAAATTGAGTAGTATCTAATTTTAATGACCCTCTATCCAAGTGGTCATTAATTCTTCCGGGAGTACCAACAATAAGCCTTGGTTTTCTGCCTAGTTGATCTAATTGTCTTTGTATTGAGTCACCACCAATAATTAAAGCAGATTTTATATTTGTTTTTCTACCTAATATTTGTTCAAGCAATTTCAGAACCTGAACGGCTAATTCTCTTGTTGGAGTTAATACTAAAGCGGAACTATTTTCACCATCAAGTAAGTGAGATATTAAAGGAATTCCATAAGCGGCTGTTTTTCCTGTTCCTGTTTGTGCTGTACCAATTATATCTAAGCCTTTTAATGCTACTGGAATAGTTTGAGCTTGAATTGGTGTAGGAGAAGTATATTGCATTGCTCTTAGGGAATTCAATATAGCATCATTTATTTCTAATGTGTTAAAGTCTTTCATATAATTGTTATTGGTATCATGTTAGGTGTTTTGAAAAGATTAAGAGAGTTAAGAAATTTACCATTATACTCTAAATCTATTGAGACAATATACATGTTTTTTTTATAAAGTCAATGATTAAGATTTAAATCTTATTCATAATGCGTCCACATACGGAGTAGTTTTACAATTTTTTTCTTCTCATATAGAAGTCGTGGTACAATATTTTGTACGTATTTGTCAAATAAAAATTCTTTCAGATTTATATAGAATGGACCAATCAAAAATGGTGCCGAATGTCGGATTCGAACTGACGACCTGCCGCTTACAAGGCGGATGCTCTACCACTGAGCTAATTCGGCATTTGAGGAGAAATATTACAATGTTTTTAAATAAAAGCAATAGGTATTTTTAAATTTTTTGAATTTTAAAGCTCATATTATTCATTCACAAAATCATTATATTTATTATAAAGTTTTATGTGGCTTGGCGGAGACTTTTTATATCTTGACGCGCCAGGCTTCGCCCCAGCATAATGAATAATAAATGGCATTGTTTTTATATTTGTATCGTAAACAGGTATATAATTCCATCTTCTTGATATATGCAAAATTTTGTCTTTATATAAAGCATTAAATGCATCTTGCTCTGGCTGGGCTACACATTTTTTATTAATATTTCTTAAAATATAAAATTGATTGATAATATTCTTAGTATTATTTAATTCTCGCATCATAGATAAATTTTGCACAGTTACACCAAAATTTATATAAGTATAAGGAAAGTTACAACCTACCTCACCTATTTTTTGCGCACTCATAGAAGCAGCCAATATATATTCATCAAAATTCTCAAGTTCTTGAAGTTCATATAAATCTCTTTGAACTAAAATATCAACATCTAAAATAATAAGTTTACTCAACTCAGGAAAAAGCTCTTCTAAAGTTGCTTTAACCATATATTTTTTTATATCAAAGCTGTTTATTTCACCTTCCTTTGAGATCAACTGATTATTATAATTTCTATATTCTATTTGAAATTCTCTAATAGATTTAAGCTTTTCTAATTCTGTTTTACTTTTCTCAGGGAGAGGATCATCCGGAATTGTAATAATATAAAAGTTATAATGACTATCTAAATCTGAATTTAGTAGAATTGAAGCAATAGCCACTTTAGCATAAGATAAATATTTATCAGTTAATACAAAACCTACCCTAATTTCTTTTTGGTCATTAAAATTTACATTTTGGAAAATTTCCTTTTGCATTGAAGAAGCCAAGTTTAAATCGGCATTTTCTCCATAGGAATAAATCAAACTTAATCTGTATAATGCCCACGAGCTTAACTCAGATAAACCTAAGCCAACAAGTTTTTTTAGTTTTTCTTCTTCATTACCATTTAAATCTTCAGCCCTCTCTTCAAATCCTTTTAGAATTATTTTCTCAATTCTATCAATATATTTTTGATCAGGATAAGCTCTCGCTGCATAACTCAAATATTTTATCGCATTATATTGTGAAATTTGATTAGACTCTAGTGATTCTAATTGCCCTAAACAATCATATCCTTCCGCTATTTCTATAGCAGACACAGATTCTTCAGTAACAGTTTTGCATAGTTTTTTTAATAGATCTATGTTTTCTATATGATCAGAATTCAGGTGATCTCTCACTATTTTATTGATAACAGAATTTTGCCTAACTATAGAATCAGTATAACTATAAATATAATTAGCAAATTGATCTATATGCCTTACATACTTAACATGATTATTCCATTCTAAGACCGCTACTAAAATCGCTGATAGAATAAATATTATTGCTAATGTTTTCTTGATCATATACTTTAAATTAAAGAAATTTTTAAAATTTTAGGCAATTTTTTTATGGTAAACAAGGTAAATTTTGGATTTAAAAAAATAAACTCTAAAGATAAAGAAAATTTGGTTGGTCAAATCTTTTCATCAGTAGCTCCAAAATACGATATAATGAATGATTTCATGAGCCTTGGAATACATCGCTATTGGAAAAAGAAGATGATAGATCAATTAGAGCCCAATAAAAGATTAATTGACGTAGCATCCGGCACCGGTGATATAGCTAAAAGATATTATAAGAAATGTGAAAATGTTGATATAACTTTATGCGATATAAATCAAGATATGTTAGATGTAGGAAAAAATAGATTATTAGATGAAAATATTTTTAAAGGCCTAAAATTTGTTTGCTGCAATGGAGAAAAACTTCCATTTGATGATTTTTCTTTTGATTATTATACCATAGCATTTGGTATTCGTAATTTCACAAATGTAAAAAATGCATTAAAAGAAGCATATAGAGTATTAGAACCAGGGGGAAAATTTGTCTGTTTAGAATTTGCAAAAGTAACCAATCCAAATATGGCTAAAATTTATGATTGCTATTCGATGAATATCATTCCTAAATTAGGAAAATTAATAGTCAATGATAGTGAATCATATCAATATCTGGTTGAAAGTATAAGAACTTTTCTCTCTCAAGAAGAATTCATACAAGTCATGAAAGATGTTGGCTTTCAATTATGTAAATATGAAAATTTCAATTTCGGGATTGCTGCCTTATACATAGGATATAAGATATAATGTACAGAAATTACTTCAGAGCTATATATATAAGTTACAAGTTATTAAAGCATAAAAATAATATTGCTAAAGCTCTTGAGGAGCTGGGCCCGGCCTTTATAAAGCTTGGTCAATTTCTTTCTACAAGACCAGATTTAATAGGAGAGGATTTAAGCCTTTCATTTGATTATTTAAGAGATAATTTACCATCTTTCTCATTCGATCAAGTAAAGAAAATTATTCAAGAAGAATTAAAAAACGATCTAGATAAATTATTCCAAGATTTTGATCCAAACCCTATTGCCGCCGCCTCAATTGCTCAAATCCATCAGGCAATTACTAAAGATGGTAAGAAAGTTGCAGTAAAGATAAGAAGACCAAATATTGATAAAATTCTGGCAAGAGAAATAAAGTTTTTTTACTTTATAGCTAAAAAAATTGAGTTTTTCTTTCCTAAATATAAAAGGCTTAAGTTAACCAAAGTTGTAGAAACTTTAGAAAATAGTTTTAAATTAGAGCTGGACCTAAGACTTGAGGCTGCAGCTGCAGATGAGTTATTACATAATAATAAATTAGCTTACGTTAGAATCCCAAAAATAGACTGGTTATACACCGGCGAGAAAGTCATGACTATGGAGTGGATAGATGCTATTTCAATTTATAACAGAGAAAAACTTCAAGAATTTAAAATCGATTTAAAAAAACTTACTAATAATTTAGCTATTAGTTTTTTTAGCCAAGCTTTTATTGATGGCTTTTTCCACGCAGATCTTCACCAAGGAAACATCATGGTTGATAAAAACGCTAATATAGTGCTTTTGGATTTTGGAATTATGGGGAGACTAGCATATAAGGAGCGCATTTATATTGCTCAAATTTTATATGGCTTTCTAGAAAGAGATTATAAGAAAATAGCTAGAATACATATACAAGCGGGATATGTGAGTAAAAGATTCATGATTGAGCAGTTCGCGCAAAGCTGCCGTGCTATAGGAGAACCAATCATGAATTTACCAGCCGATAAAATATCTATAGCAAAACTACTTGGGCAATTATTCAAAGTTACCGAAGACTTTCAAATGGAAACCCAACCTCAACTTCTTTTATTACAAAAAACCATGATCATGGTGGAAGGAATAGGTAAAATACTTTGTCCTCAAGAAAATTTATGGATCCTTTCTGAAAGCTGGATAAAAGAATGGGCAAAAAATAATATTTCTATTGAAGCTAGACTTGCTAAAATTATTAAAAAAATCGCCCTACAAATCATTGAAAAAATTGAACAAGAATAAATTTTTTCCTAAAAGATTGGACATTATAAATGTAATTATGTATCATCCTTAACATTCACAAACAGTTTTAGATAGGTACTAAAAGTATGGAAATATTTGATATTCACCATTTTGGGATGTTTACAAACTCAGCACTTAAACTAATAGCATTACCAATTGTTTATGTTATTTTAATCAATATTTATTCTATCAAATTATGGCATAAAGTTGCTTTAGGTCTTATTTTTGGAATAATATACGGCTCTATTAATGGGGAAAATTCAGTATATATAAAGCCTGTTGGTGATTTATTTTTAAATGCAATAAATATGATCATCGTACCTTTAATATTCTTTTCTCTAATAGCTGGAATTACTAGTGTGAGTGACCCCTCTTCTCTTGGAAGGATTGGGATTAAATCCTGCGCTGCATACATTGTAACCACAACTTTTGCTATTATTACAGGCCTTTGTTTAGCTATTCTTTTAAAACCCGGTGTTGGAAGTAGCCTAGATTTATCAAGCCTATCCTCTTCCTCAGTTAATACTAGCATGGTAACAGATTTTAGCTTTGTTAAGATGTTTACCAACATAGTGCCAAATAACGCTTTAAGAGCTATGACCGAAGGAAATATGTTGCAAGTAGTATTTTTCTCAATATTTACTGGCGTTACTATTCTAAAAATCGAAAGCAGTTTAAAGAAGAGGCTCATTGATATTTTTCAAATGCTTTCTCAATTAATATTTAGAATGGTTTCTATTATTATTCAATTTTCTCCATATGGAGCCTTTGCCTTAACAGGATGGATCGTTGGAACTCAAGGCGCTGGAGTATTAACTGACTTATTAAAATTAATAGCTACCGTAATTTCTGGAATGACATTGCAATATGCATTCTTTGGTTTGTTTATATATATATTTACCAAAATGTCTCCCTTGCCTTTTTACAAAAAAAGTTTGGAATATCAGGCTCTTGCCTTTTCTACAAGCAGTAGTAAAGCCACTTTAGCTACAACAATGAAAGTATGTAGAGAAAAACTTGGTATTTCTAATACTAGCACTTCGTTCGTATTGCCTCTTGGGGCCGCCATGAATATGGATGGTATGGCAATTTATCTGGGCATGTGTACAGTTTTCTTTGCTCAAGTTTCCGGAGTTGATTTAGCTTTCCATGATTATATTATTATAATCATAACCGCCACTGTTGGGTCCATTGGTGGAGCAGGTGTACCAGGGTCTTCAATGATTATGTTACCGATGATTCTAACTTCTGTTAATATCCCTATAGAAGGTGTTGCATTAATTGCTGGAATTGATAGAATTCTTGATATGATTCGTACAACGATCAATATCACCGGAGATGCCACAGTTACACTTATCATTGATAAAACTGAAGGAAATCTTAGTGAAGAAACTTATTATAGTTAGATAGGCCTTTAAAAAATGACATTTAAAAAAATATTACTCCCCATTGATATTAATGATAAAAGCTCGTGGCTAAAGACATTGCCCACAGCTGCCTCAATGCTTAAAAGCGACCCTGACTCAGAATTATGGATAGTCTCTGTTATCCCAAATTTTGGAATGAATATGGTGGAAAGCTATTTTCCTGCTGGATGGACAAAAGAAATCAAAGTTAAAACCCTAAAAACTCTTGAAGAAATAATTGCCAATAATCTCCCTATTGATTCTAAAGTAAATTTAATTGTAGAGAAAGGTGTAGTTTATCAAGCAATTTTAGAAAATGCAGAGAAACTTGAAATTGATTTAATTATCATGGCAGCAGGAAATGACAAAAATAAAGAATATTTATTAGGACCAAATCCTGCTAGGGTTGTACGTCATGCAAATATTTCAGTTTTAATTCAAAGATAAGCTAGCTAGTGACCAAAATTCATACTCCTAGAGCCATAGCATTAGACTTAGATTTAACCATCCATGATGTTATTGACCATTATGATAACACAGTGATGGAGACATTGAAACGCTTTAATCACCCTGGTATTTCTATAGAAGAATTACAAGCAAAAGTTGAAACCACACATTCTATACATGATATCTTAGCTCATTTCTTAGCTAAAGACATTCTAAACGAAGCAGTACAATATTATATAGAGCATTTTGCTAATATAAGTTTTACTAAAAATTCTATCTTACCTGGAGCAAAAGAATTGCTACATCTTTTAAAAGATAGATTTAATTTACCAATTATAGGTATTACTAATTCGGATGAAATATTGGCCCATAAAATCTTGCATGATTTAGATTTATTCCGATGGTTTGATTATGTGATAGGTCTTAAAGATGGCTATTTACCAAAACCGGATTCAAAAATGTTGCTAAATGCTCTTGAAAATATAAAAACCGAGTCGGGCCCACATGTGTGGTTTATAGGAGATAGAGCATCTGATACTTTATGCGCTAAGCAAACTAATTGCACAGCGATTCGTTTCTATAATAAAGTAAAACCCATTGATAATAACGCAGAATTATTTGTGAATTCGCATTATCATTTATTTCATATTATTAAAAGTAAACTTGAATGAAGAGATTTTTCTTAGACCTGCTATTTCCAATTAATTGTATGGTTTGCAAGAAAATCAACGTTCAAAATTTTCTTTGTAATGAGTGCTGGAGTAAAATAAATTTTATTACTAAGCCAGCTTGTGCAATTTGCTCTCACCCATTCGAATATGAAGAAGATTTAGATGCAATTTGTGGGTATTGTATTAGGGAAAAACCTACTTACGATAAAGCTATATCAATTCTTAAATATGATGAATTATCTAAAATTTTTATTCATAATTTTAAATATAAAGATCATTTGCATTATTTAGATTATATAACAAAATTGATGATTAATCTTGGTAAAGAAGTTATACAGCAAGCTGATATTATTATTCCTGTTCCTATGCATCATTATAAATTATTAAAACGAGGATATAATCAAGCTGCATTACTAGCTATAAAAATAGCAGAATCTTATCCTAAGCTTGAATATTTACCTCAATTATTAATAAAAAAAGATAATAAATCATCCCAAGCTGGACTTACTAAAGAACAAAGGCTTAAAAATATTAAAAACTCATTTAAAATAGAAAATTCACTAAAAAATAAAATTAAAGGTAAGAAAATTTTATTAGTTGATGATGTTATAACCACTGGAGCAACTATGTCTGAATGCTGCAGAATATTGAAACAAAATGGCGCAGAGAAACTCTTTGTCTTAACTCTCGCTAAAAGGGTTTAGAAACTTTTTTCTATTATTTCTGCATCAGGATCATATTCAAGCCATAATTGCTCTTTGATTTTTGGATCATCATGATCTATGGGCTTTACATTTAAGATAGGTGCTATTCGGCTTATTATTTTCCCTGATAATGGAGCTGCGGTCCATGCGCCACCACTAAATGGAGCTTTGGCGTTTGGGCGTGGATCGTCAAGAATAATCAACATAACATATTTTGGATCATTTATAGGGAAGGCTGAAAAGAATAAAGATAGTTTCTCGCTCTTACTATATCCTCCTTTTTTAGATTTTTCAGCTGAACCTGTTTTTCCACCCACTAGATAACCTTTAGTATTAGCTTTCTTTCCGCTGCCATATTCCACAGTTAAGCGCATTAATTTACGCATTATATTAGAAGTTTCCTCGCTTAATACTCTGGTAATTGGTTTCGAATCTTTTTCATTAGTTTTGAATAATGTAGGCTCATATACATATCCACCATTTATCAATGAAGCTGCCCCTCTAATAAAATGCAGAGGAGTTATGGCCATACCATGCCCAAAAGAAATTGTCATAGTACTAATATCGCTCCAATTTTTTTCAGAAGGATACATGGGCATCCCTTTCTCTGGTAATTCGATCTCCAATGGATCGAAGAACCCAAAAGATCTTAAAAATTTTCGGTGTTTTTCTTTACCAACTTCTAAACTAACCATTGCTGTTCCAATATTGGATGAATGCATAAATATTTGAGGGATAGACATGTGTGTATGTCTAATTCTAAAATCATGTATAACAAATCTAGAAGCTTTGATTGGCTCTTTTACAGAATATACATCACGAAGTGAAACTGCTTTTGTCTCTAAACCCATTGCTATTGTTATACCTTTCATTATTGAACCAATTTCATACACCCCAAGAGAACATTGGTTGAACAGGCTTTCAGGAGTAGCTTTATTTGGGTAATGCGGATCAAAATCAGGCAAGCTCACCATAGAAACAAGCTCGCCATTATTTGCATCCATAATAATTCCCATACCTCCCTTCGCCGTGTAATCATTGATATACTTAAGCAATTCATCTTTTACAATATTCTGCACCCTTATATCTAAGGATAATTGTAATTTCCCATTTTTTGAATCTCTTAAGATTGAATCATATTGCTTTTCTATTCCTGCAATACCATTTCCATCTGTATCTACATATCCTAATATATGAGAAAATAAATTTCCTTGGGTATAAATACGTTTCACTCCTTTTTCAAACTCCAACCCTGGAATTCCTAAATTATTTACTTGATATTGTTGTTTGGGAGTAATATTTCTTTTAACCCAAGCAAAACTTTTTTCATTGCTTAATGTTTTTGTAAGCTCATCTTTTTTTAATTCTGGAAAAATTTTCGCTAACTTATCAGCTGTGTATACTGGATCTTGTAAAATTCTTGGTACTGCATATAAAGATACCATTGATAAATCTACAGCTAATAATGCTCCATTTCTATCAACAATTTCATTTCTCGGGATTGATTGATTTAATTCTGCATGAACTAATAAAGATGCTCTGCTTGTACTTATTCTAACGAGTTTAGATGCAACTAAAGTAAAAGCAAATATAAAAACAAATATTATCACGTATAGTCTATGATAAACTACGTCTGTAGATCGTATATGAGTGGTTCTAGAGCTTTTTGATAGTAATTTATCCATACTAAAGAAATTCATTTTTTCCGCCTTGCTAAAATGGCGGGTCTTTCTCTGTATCTCCATTTTGTAGAGTTAGCTTTATAAGGAGGAATATTCATAGAAGTTTTAATCAAATTCTTATTTTCTTGGATTATGTTTGGAGCTTTTGAATTTCGAGCAACTATTATATCTCCTGGCTCTGCAAACATAATTTGCTCAACTTTAATTTCAGCTAGTTTCAAATGTTTTTCTGAAAGTCTTTGTAAACGCTCTGGCTGATTTAAATATGTCCATTCAGCTTTTAGCACATAGATAGAATTTTTTTCATGTTCCAGTTGCTTTTGTAACTCAGACATTTCTTTATTTAAATTCTGAACCTTAAATTTTACTTGAAATAGTCCAAAAACGCATAAACCCAATAAAATAATAGTAAGCTGATAACGGATTCTAATCATTTTGATTTCCTCCAGCCTTAATTATTGTTCTAAGTTTTGCAGAGCGTGATCTAGGATTATTTTTAATTTCATCAAAAGAAGGCTTAATAATTTTAGAAGATTTAAGGGAGTTATCTTTTATAAAGTCTTTAACTATTCTATCTTCTAAACCTTGAAAAGAAACTATAACGATTTTTCCATTTACTTTTAATAGATCATAAGCTGCAGCCAAAGCTTTCTTTAAAGTTTTTAATTCATCATTAACAAAAACTCTTATAGCCTGGAAAGTCTTTGTTGCTGGATTAATTTTTCCTTTTTGCCTAACCACTTCCTGAATTACGCTAGCTAACTCAGTTGTGGTATTAATTGGTCTTGAATTAACAATTTTCTTAGCAATTCTTCTTGCAAAAGTTTCCTCACCATAATAATAAATAATATCGGCTAGATCTTCTTCGCTATACTGATTTATAACTTCCCAAGCGCTGATTCCTTGCTGACTCATTCTCATATCGAGACGAGCAGATTTGTTAAATGAAAACCCTCTCTCGGTTTGATCAATTTGCATTGATGAAACTCCCAAATCAAATACTATACCATCAACTTCTTTGACTTTGTTTTCCTGAGCTATTTCACTTAAATTACCAAAATTCTGATTTATAAAAATAAAATTATCGTTTTTTATTTGTTTAGCAAACTGGATAACGTCTGGATCTTGATCAATAGCGAATAATTTGCATTCTTTAGTAGATAAGATTTTTTTACTATAACCTCCAGCCCCAAAAGTACAGTCGATATATATTCCACCAAAAGTAAGATTTAATTGATCTATTACTTCATCAAGCATTACTGGAACATGTAATTCACCCATTTGACTGCTCCTTAATCTTTAAAGAAAATTGCAACTGGTGACGATCCTTTTTAGCTATCTCACGAGCTCTTGTAGCATGTTCTTCAAATATTTCAGGGCGCCAAATTTCAAAAGTTTCACCTTTACCAACAAAACACGCCTGTTCCATTAAGTTAGCAGATCTAATAAGTTCTTCTGGTAAAATAATTCTTCCTTCGCTATCAAATGGCAATTGAATGCATCCTCCAAGGATTGTTGTTGCAAATGCATCTCTAGTTTCAGAATATGGATCTAAGCTATCTATTGTATTATGAATTTTTTCTATTCTACTAATCCCACATGCTTCTATACATGGATTTATAAAAGAGCTATATGCTATAATGCCTGGAAATGTTTGTTGACTTAAGGATGAACGAAAAGATGCTGGCACCGATACACGGCCCTTTTTATCGATTTTATTTGTAAAACTAGATAAAAATAACATCAAATTCTCTTTAATTTATTCATCCATGTTTAATACTACCTCATAAATGGTAAATAATGGGTTAACATGGGATTTTATGGTATAACTTGGATTTTCATCCTTATAATGTGATTTGTCAAGCTGCAAAATGGTCAAAAATAATAAAATTCATTAATTTCTGTTAATAATATTCAAACTTTAAGACTTATAATTGAGTTGAGCGCAAGTCAATAAAATCAACAGGTTAATTACTTATGTAAAATATAGCTGTTGCAAATAAGCCTCGTACAAAAACTTTCTTAAGTTTTAATGATTTATTAAATATATTATGTAAATATTTTAAGAGATATTTATAGCAGAGGAAAACATGAGCCAAAAAGATTTACATGAATATATTACATCAGAAGTATTTAATCTAAATGACATTGAAGAATTTGAGCATTCAGAAGTAAAGGATTTAGAATTAGGGACTAAAGAAATAGTTAAGTTTTACGAGACTAACGTAGGAAATGTTGATCAGAATGATAAAGTATTCATTAGATCTAAAGCAATTCTAAATTACCTAGAAGAGAGGCAATTGCCCGTTCTTGCTGAGAAGCACCAAATAGCAATAATAGAAAATCAGCATAGAGAAATAACTACTCTAGATGATACTCCACCTACTATAGAAAGAAAAACTCAAGGAGATTTAAATCAAACAGGACTTACTGGGGATTCAGCAAGGGACGCCTCTATAACAAGAGCTAAAGAAAAAAATCAAAATAAAAATGATGCTACTATCTCCTCTTGGCGCAAGAAAATGAAATCCTTACCAAGCGGTCATCAAAGAAGTGGATTCTAAAACCAATAAGGAATTCTTCTTGAAAAGACGTATCTATGAAGTATACTCACAAAATCTTAAATAAGATCGATATAAGTATATGAGTACCAAAGAAGTTCAATTAACTGAAAATAACCTACTTGGTATAATGTATATGCTTTTGGATGCATTAGTTGTATCAATTCTTTTTGCTTCAGTAAAACTCTTAACTAAAACAATTCCATCTAATCAAGTGGTTTTTCTATATAAGTTTATAGTTCTTATTATGATTTTACCTTGGGTTTTCAAGGATGGATTCAAAACTCTTATTACAAAAAAGCTTCCTTACTATATTATTGGTGGAATTTTCGGTACTATTGCCACCCTTTGTCTTATGTATAGTTTGAAGTATATTCCAATAGCAAATGTCGTTTCTTTGAATTACTTGGAGAAGATTTTGCTCTTTTTAATTGGCATCTTTTGTTTTAAAGAATTATTTTCAGCAGCTAAACTTATCGCTATCATAATAAGCTTCATGGGTGCAATTATAGTATTGCAACCAGAGTTGTTTTCTCATATACCGGAATTTTCTATTCCTGATATACATTATATATTTATAGCAATATCAATTATTTTTTGGGTAATCTATTGCATTATCGTTAAGCTACTTGGACGCACTGAAACTGTTAAAACACAAACATTTTATACTGTTCTTATCTCAACAATATTATCAAGTTTCGTTGCATTATTTTCATGGAATCTAAAGGAAGTTATGGGAATTAAAATATTGCTACCTAGCGGTTTTATTGCTATAAAAAATTTATCATTAGATCTTTCCAATATATTAATACTTCTTCTTGTATCATTATGTTATCTCACTAGGTCTATCGCTTCATTTAAAGCTTTCAAGCATGGTGAATTATCAATAATCATGCCATTTGGTTATTCTAAGATTATCTTTTCAGCTATTATTGGATTTTACCTATTTAACGAAATGCCCAAAGTTAATGAGTATATTGGATATATTATGATAATAATATCTGGTATATTATTATTTAGAAAATTTAAGACTTAATATATTATTGACAGAAGTTGAATAATAGCTATATTTAAATTTCCACTTTATGGCGGGTGTAGCTCAGCTGGTTAGAGCACCAGATTGTGATTCTGGGGGTCGCGAGTTCGAACCTCGTCACTCGCCCCATAAAAAAATAGGATCTCTTCCAAAACAACTTAATATGATATCTAAAATTGATTAAACCCGCATAATTCTTTTATTTCTGACATATTATTTTTAGCCAAGATGGATGCTTTTTTAGCCCCAGTCTTAAGTACTTGCTTAATATATGATTGGTCATCTGCATAAAGTCTTGTGATCTCCTTACCAATATTGCCAATTTTTTCAATTATAACTTCTGCAAGATCAGCTTTAAATTGCCCAGTAAATTTACCTTCATACATATTTACAATCTCTACAATTTTTCTATCACTACATGCAGCATAAATTTCTAATAAATTACTAATCTCTGGACGATTTTCTTTATCAAAAAAAATCTCTGCAATAGAGTCTGTTTTTGCTTTTTTAATTTTTTGCACAATCACATCAGGTGAATCAATTAGATTAATCCTACTATAATCCGAAGGATCAGACTTGCTCATTTTACTGGTGCCATCACGAAGACTCATTATTCTGGAAGCCTCCTTTAGTATCATAGCTTCTGGAAGTTTAAAGTAATTTGTTTTTGTATGTCTATTAAATGAGGCTGCAATGTCTCTAGCAAGCTCTAGATGCTGTCTTTGATCTTCACCTACCGGAACAAAATCAGCTTTATAAAGCAATACATCAGCTGACTGCAAAACTGGATAGCTAAAGAGACCTAAAGATGCTCTTTCTTTATCCTCTCCAGCTTTATCTTTAAATTGCGTCATTCTCTCAAGCCAGCCCATTGGTGTCATGCAGTTTAAGATCCAACCTAACTCAGTATGCTCCGCAACACTTGATTGAGCAAACAAAGTAACCAGCTTAGGATCAAGACCTGAGGCTATTAAACTAGCTGCCGTAGAAAGAATATTATTTCTAAATTCTTCAGGCTCTTGAGCTACTGTAATTGTGTGTAAATCCGCTAAAAAGAAGAAACAATTATATTTATCCTGTAAATTAATCCAATTCTTTATAGCACCAAGATAATTACCAATATGCATTGTTCCACTGGGTTGGATACCAGAAACCACTATTTTATTCATTTTTGATTACTTATATTTTTTATAGAAATTATCATTCTTATATCAAGAAATCAAGGATGATGAATAATATCAATAATTGTTATAAATTCCTTGCCAGGACCGTAATGCCAGAAAATTCTATAAGCACCTGGAGTATGATTCTCTGCATAAGACTCGAATATTTCCTCACCATTCTCTCCATGTCTTGCACTATATTTATGAGAATGTAAACTTGGATGCCTTGGATTATGAGCAAGATACTCAAGCGCTTTGTTAACCTCTTTCAAATGATGCTCCATTGCATGATTCTGTTTTAATTCCTGCATTTCTTCTCTTACTTTATAAGTAAAGATTATGTTGAAATTCATCATTCCCTCCTCCCATAATGATAAGCTCCCTTGTAAAATCTAAAAACCCATCTAAATAATTTTTAATAGAATTAGGAATAGTATTTTTTAAGAATAAATTTAATGTATAATCAATAGATACTGCTGCATTTAAATAAATTGCTCCTTTATAAATAGCGTCTATTCCGCTAGATGATGGATTTGCTATAAATTCATTTATTATCATTCCTGCGATTATAATTCTATTAGCACCTAATATAAATTCTTCTGAAGTGTGCCGCACATAATCAATTGAATTAATTGCATCATAAGCTACCAGCCCGACAAACATTACTGAACTAAGTCCGTAATATATAGGTAAAGCAAACCGCACTTCATTATAAGCAATATAATAAGACATAGCAGAAATTGCCGTATTTGCTATAAAGCTATCAAATAAAACATCTCCAAATTCCTCTAAATAATTACTAAATGTCGAAACATCTCGTGCATTTGTAATAACATATTCCATGCGATCTTTTACCATTTCATTTAACATTAACTTACTTCCTATACTAATACTATGAACTCCCATTATACCTCCAAAATCTTTAATACTTATTACACTTGAATCAAACCTTAATGTAGCCACCGCAATAGTAGAAACAATATTAATCCCGAATATCATTTCGGGTCTAGAAACTATATTCCAAAATTGTAAATTTCTTATAGGAGAAAAAATAAAACTTGGGATAGTTTGATTAAAATATGATATCACCTGAACATTTTCAGAAATAGTTTTTACTAAATAACAAGCAACAACAATATCATCCCTATAATCATAAATTGGAACATCTGCTGTAACTGGAACTAAAGCAAGATTATTATTCTGTTGCTCAGCCCTATAAGTTACTTGAGGAATAATATCATTTAATACAAGGACTTTAAGTTTAGAAAAAATTAAATTGAAAATCCTAGATTCTTTATCTACTGAATTTAGAATCATCCTAAATATTGGTTTATTATTAATTTCTATAATTTTATTAAGAACCTCGGTATTTTCTTCCAGCACATCATCAAGTACATTAAAAGAACCAATCACTTTAAGGAGTTTTAATATATCCCTATTTTGATTTGTATTAATTTTATTAGATAAAATTAAACCCAATTGATGCTTAATTAAATGCAAGTTCTTACTAGTTTTTATTGCATCTGCAAAGTCATTAATAACATCCATTTTCTTTAAAAAAGTAATGACTTGAAATGTTTCGGTAAGAAAATATGTTTCACAAATGCTTATAATATGTTTTATTTTAGAATGATCATTCTTTAGCAAAATAGAAGTTCTTTTTAATAAATCCAAATTTTCTAAGCTTCTTGTCACTAAAAGAATATTATCATAGCTCCAAGTGTGCACAGCAAAACTAAGTATATTAATATATCTTAGTAAAAATTGATCAGGTATTTTATTAAAAAAACTTTGATAAACTTCAAGAAAATCTACACCCCCATTAACATCTTCATGCCAAAATCTTTTATCAACAAATAATGGATTGATCAATTTTTGAATATAATTTTTATCTTTTACATTTTGAATAAGAAGTGTAATTATATGAATATTATAGTCTTCTATTAATAAACTAACTACATCATCTAAAAGATAAAGATTTTCTGTAGATAAAGTTAAATATCTTAGAATAAGATTATTATCTAGATTTAATTTAAGCAAACGAACCAACCCCCTCGCTATTTTCGCTCTACTCTCATAACTTAATATTTTAGCTACTTCCTTTTGTATATTTAACAGTCTTATAATAGGCAAAGCTTCAGCAGTATTAGAAACCAGAATATCCTCAAGCTTATCTAATACTAGTGGTAAAAATTCTTGAGCTTTAAATATCGGAATAACATCTTTAAGAAGCTTTGTTTCTTTGAGGGTTATAAGCATTCGAGAAAGCTCATTTAATTCATAATTATCAAGTTTATTATGAAGCATTTTTGTTATACCTCTAAACATTATTCCTTTAATAAATATTGCTTGGGATAAATATAATAATGACTGCTTCATATCCTCTGAAGATATCTCTTCTATCATTTTAGCTAGTAAAACAGAAATTGCATGATCAAAATTCTTTAGATGTTTAATAGAGCTTATAACCATTAAAAAGATTTGTTTATTTTTTATTAAGTCCAATCTAGAGATATTATTTAAACCAATTAAGACTGAATTGATAACTTGAAATTGGTTCATGTTTCTTAAAATATTTTTTATTTCATTTAAGTTGGAATCTCGAATAGCTGTAGTCAAACTATTAAACAATAAAGCACCAACCCTTGGTTGAGTAGCTCTATCTTCCGTTTTCTTTATAATGTCTTCTATAATATTAAGTGAGCTAGCAAGTTCTATAGCTTCTCTCACCTTATTAATATTATCTGTATTAAGTATATTAATGAATCTATTAACTAAATTAGTTTTTAACTCAGCGGATTCCTGGATCTCTATGTGTATATTATTTTCTTCCAAAGCTATAATAAAATAAAATATCCTTCTTTCTAGTGAAAGATTATTCTCTTGAAATAATTCATTCATTATTTTTATGGTTATTTTCTTAAACTCTTTCTGATCTTTTATTAAGGGCAATATCTTATTTAGAAAATCCGAGATTGACTTTATTTCATTAACGCTCTTTATAACATTAACTAAAGCTCTAGTTAATATTAGCTTTAAAATACCAACCTGATCTATTCTGTTGATTATCAAATTAAACTCTGCAATATTATTATTCTCCATATCTTGAAGATATTTAGTGATCCCCTCTCCAAGGGCAAAAGGCTTTTTAACTTGATCCTTGACTAGTTGCCAAAATTTCTCCTCAAGATTTGCACGTCTAATAGCAGTAATAGCATTACTTATAAGCATCAAATCTGCAGACTCTAAGAATTCTTTTGCAATAAGAGAAAGAATAATTTTACAATCTGCTTTATTCTTATTAGCAAAATATAGAATTATATCAATTGCATAATGGTCTTGAGAGGTTAACGCAAGAGTCAAAGGAGTATCTCCATCCTCCTTGTAATTAAGTACATTTCTTAGCACATTAACTTTTTTGAAAATGTCAAATAAAGTTGGAAGAATGCCTACATTATCCTTAATAGAATTTGCTAAAAAATTAGTTTTTTCATTTAAATCATTAACCAAAAATCCTTTGATTTCTTTATCAATTTCACCGATCTGATTGAAAATATTAATAAATCTATTTATTTCTTCTTCATCAGTATTAATATCTAATTTCTTAATAAAATTTATATTAATATTAGACAGATAAAAAGGAGCATCTGCAAAACATTCCAATAAAAAATTAAGATTCTTACCACTTAGTTTCTTTAATATTTTGAGGGTTATATCATTAAGAACTAAGTATGTAGTAGGGAAGTTCATAGTGAACTCCATCAGTTTAACTATAGTATCTTTATCTTTTTTCTCTATCAGTTTTAGAATAACATCTTCAAAAAGTTTATTTATTTCAGGACCTCTCTTTAAAATAAGAAATAAACTATTTAATTTTTCTTCTTGATATTCAAGAATATATAACTCTATTTTTTCTAAAATATCATCCTCAATAAGAGAATATATATCTTCAGCTGATAAACTTTGTATAATTTCAATAGAGAAGAAAGATTTTAATAAAAATGTTAAATTATCTATAAATCTATCTTCATTCATGCTGTTGATTAGATCCTGCATTAACCATATCGCTAAATCTTGGAGCGGCTCTTCATGATTTTTTATACAATGAAAAATGAGATTTATATTATTCAGGTCTTTCTTCTCTATGTATCCCTTAGCATTCTTATATAATGCTAAAAATACTGAATCATATAACTGCGGAATAAAAGATACCAATCTCACCATATGACCAGAATATTGCGGTAACAAATCCTTAGTTATTAAAGCCATAATCCTTTGGTTATTTTCCTCATCTCCAGACAAAATAATCTTAGATACTTTCTTGCTATTATAATTTCCTTTGATAACATGAGCTAGAGATTGCTTTAGAAGTTCATCTGATAGATTTCTTAATATATAGGTAAGCTTATCTGCAGCATCTGCTGAGTTAAAAATTTTATATATTTCTAGAAACTCTATAGAATCAGCCTTAAGCGCTAGGTCTATCTGAGAAATTAACGTTTCAAGAAGTTTAGGTGACAAATCTATATATTTTACTACAAGCGAAAATTTATTTTCATTGCGTGTATTAATTGCAGAAATTATATCATTTTTATATAACTCTACTGCATCTGGATATTTTTTTATGTAATATGCAATTATATCTGGATCATAAGCATGTCTATTAATATGCGATGGGTTGCTTTTATCCGAAAACTCCCAGAAAAAATATAACCAGTTCACATCTAGAATTTCTTCTGGCTTTATCCCCTTACTATAAACTAGTTTTGCTTGGTCACTTGAACGTATAAATGAAAGCTCAAAATTATTTATATCCACCGTTATTTCAAGTTGCTGATCTATTTTAATATCATCTAGCAGCTTCTGAACATTTCCTAAATTTATTTTCAGTTTAAAATAATCATTTAATTTAATATTTTTAATAGTTAAGCTTTCAAGCTTAGATTTGCTAAATAGTTTTTTATAGTCCTGCTCTTGTTTATCAAAAACATACCAGCCTCCACTATATTCAATGAATCTTGTAGTATCTGATTCAATAAAATTATACTCGATATAATCTTTTGCTTTGAGCATCTCTATTATCATTACTTGCAAAATATCTTGATAGTCATTTCTATATAATAATGTTTCTGTATCAATAATATGTGCTAATTGGGAATTTGGATTAATTATTTTTATCCAATCGTTTATCAAATCTCTTTTTTCTTCAATTTGCTCTGATGCACCATGTAATAATTGCTCTTTAGCAGGTAAATAAAGTAAAATACTCCTAGTAATTGTACTTGCATATTCTAATACTCCATCTTCTCTATTTAAAAAATTACTCAAAAAGAAATTAAAATCATCTTTATGATCACTAGGGTTTTGCGCATAAATATCATTATCGTGCAAAAGCCCATACTCACTTGCAATAGAATTAGCTAATTTAGCCACTTCATGAATCTCATTTCCTTCTATATATTCCTCTTCTATATCTTCTTCACTACCATATGTGGTTTGTAAAAATTCTCTTGCTAAACCTCTCAATAATTCTTCCTTTGCATTGTAAAACAATCTTTCAGGAGTGATGTTTATTGCATTTAGTATTAACTCAAGATTTGATAATGCACCAGGTATACATAAAAATACAACAGCCTTAATAATAGGTTTATAAGAATCAATATTTACTTGTTTTGATTTAAGAAATTCAATTCGAAAATAAATTTTTTCTGCTATTAGTTTAAGATCATCTAGAGCAGTTCTCATAGACGCTCTATGTTCAGGAATTTTAAAATATTGTTTTAACTCAAGGAATGCTTCTTCAAATTCAGCTAATTTCTCAACTAAATCATCCATCTGAATTTTAAGTGTAGATTCAAGCCACTCTGGTTTATTCTCAAAGCCTTCATAAGGTTTTTCTGGATTAGAACCTGGCGCTGGGTAGTCAATTGTATGGCTGTATACAGGATCTTGATTGTATAGTTTTTGATATTCCTCAATATCAATTTCCTGTTCTTCAGGCTTCTTAATTAATTTAAAACTTGGCTTTAATTTCATATCTTAAGTTGGTTCATTTTAATGACCAATACTCTATCAGCTAATAATTATTTATCAACGATATAATACACTTAAAAATTGCTATTTTTTTAATAAAGACCAAGAGAATGGTGGGCCTGGATGGAGTTGAACCATCGACCTCACGCTTATCAGGCGTGCGCTCTAACCACCTGAGCTACAGACCCCTAGAAATAGGAAAAATGACTCTATTCCATGAAATAAACTTTGTCAAGTTTAAAATACATCTGGGTCTCACAGGGCGATTTAAAAGTCGTCAGCATTTTTTTAGAAGCTTGAACTACCATTCCCTCTAGCGAGACCAGCAGGAGGAATTTTTCCAACCTTACCTCTTTTGGAAATCCAGGGGTCAAGTCTAGTTTCTTTTCTTGTTTGACCCAAATAACTCCAAGTAAGTCCAGATTCTATAAAAAATAACTTTAAAGAAGCTAATTTCTCACCTTCTTTATATTTTTGTAATTGAACACCTTGTCCTTTCTTTAATTCTGGAATTTCGTCAATTCTGAATATAAGTAATTTTCTATTACTACTTAAAACCGCCACATGATCATAAGGCCTCTCTATTGCCTCACATGAATAAACTTCATCTCCTTCAGCAAAATTCATGATTTTCTTACCAAGTTTTGTTTGAGCCAAAACTTCATTTGAAGCGACTATAAATCCCCTCCCTTTTTTACTAACTAATAAAAGCCTCTGGTCAGACTTAAATATTTGCATATTTATAATTTCTTCATTTCTATCTAGATCTAGCAAAACATTCAGTGGATCCCCATCCTTACGAGTTATATTCATTGTATGAGCGGCAATGGTATAAAATTTACCTAACTGAGTGAAAATTATAATTTTATCCGTTGTAAATAACTCTAAAATAAAACGCTGCTTGTCGCCATCTTTATAACGAATATTTTCTAAATTGATATTATGCCCTTTTAATGCTCTTATCCACCCCAACTGAGAGGAAACAATAGTAATTGGCTCTTTCTCTATGAAATTCTCTATATCTATAGATTGCGCATTTGGAAGAGGTATATTTTCAATTATAGTTCTTCTAACTCCAATTTCAGTTTTATTCCCAAACTTCTGCTTGACTTCAGTTAACTCTGTTTTTATAACTTTTTTAAGAGAAGCAGGATTGCTAATAATATCTTCGAGCTCTACTTTTGTTCCTGTTAACTCATCATGCTCTTTTCGAATGCTAATTTCTTCCAATTTACGCAAAGACTTTAAACGCATATTTAATATAGCTTCTGCTTGGATTTCAGTTAATGAGAAACTTTGCATTAAAACTTCTTTTGGTTCATCTTCATAACGAATTATTCTAATTATCTCATCTAAATTAAGGTAAGCTATCAATAAACCAGCTAAAATCTCTAATCGATTATTAATCTTTTCTAGTCTATATTTAGATCTTCTAAGAACAACCACTTCTCTGTGCTTTAAGAATTCGTCTAAAATCTCCTTTAAGCTCATAACTCTTGGAACTGAATTACTATCTAAAACATTCATATTAAGAGTAACACGATATTCTAAATCCGTTTGCTTAAATAAAGACTCCATAACGGATTCAGCTGCAATATTAGGAGTTTTAGGTTTAATAACTAATGCAATAGTTTCCGCCGAATCATCATAGAAATCTTCAATTAATGGAAGCTTCTTATCTTTAAAAATCTCAGCTATCCTTTCAATTAATTTAGATTTTTGCACTTGATAAGGAATTTGCGTAATCACAATCTGGTAATTATTGCGTGGAAGCTCTTGCCTCTCCCAGACGGCTCTCACTTTAAAGCTACCGCGCCCAGTTTCATAGGCTTTAATAAGATTATCCCTTGTTTCACAAATAATACCACCTGTTGGAAGATCTGGCCCTTGAACATATTGCATTAAATCTGCAGTTTCAAGATTTGGCTTCGCTAATAATGCTAAGGACGCCTCACAAAGCTCTCCAATATTATGCGGCGGAATAGAAGTTGCCATACCTACAGCTATTCCTTCTGTTCCATTAGCTAAGAGATTAGGAAAACTTGCAGGTAATAAGCATGGTTCACTATCTTGCTCATCATAAGTTGATTTAAAATTTACGGTATCTTCATCTAAGTCTTTTAAAAGATATAATGCTATTTCTGTGAGTCTTGATTCTGTGTACCGCATCGCCGCCGCATTATCACCATCTATGGAGCCAAAATTTCCTTGCCCTTGAATTAGCGGATAACGAATTGTAAAATCTTGAGCTAAACGAACTAAAGCATCATATACCGCAGTATCTCCATGTGGGTGATATTTACCAATGACATCACCAACAACCCTAGCACATTTCTTATACGCAGATTTTGGATCCATCTTAAGCTGAAGCATAGCATATAAAATACGTCTATGCACAGGCTTTAAACCATCCCTCACGTCAGGAAGAGATCTAGACATTATCGTAGACAGCGCATAAGCAAGATAGCGCTCACTTAAAGCTTCAGTAAATTTAGTTTCAATAATTTCGGACATCAAGCTGTTCTTTTAATCAAATTATTACCAATTTAGCACGAATAATATGAATATTAAACATTAAATCTAAAATGCATCACATCACCATCTTTAACAATGTAATCTTTTCCTTCTAAGCGAAATTTACCAGCTTCTTTTGCTCCAGCTTCACCGCCATATCGTGTAAAGTCTTCGTAAGACATGGTTTCAGCTCTGATAAATCCTTTTTCAAAGTCAGTATGAATTTCGCCAGCTGCTTGAGGAGCTGTAGATCCTTTTTTAACAGTCCATGCTCTAGCCTCTTTAGGACCAATAGTAAAGAAAGTATCAAGGTTCAAAATGCTATAACCAGTTCTAATAATTTTAGCAAGACCCGTTTCCTCTAGGCCTAGATCTTTTAGAAATTCATTTCTATCTTCTTGATCTAAACCAGACATTTCTTCTTCAATTTTTGCAGAAATTATTAACATCTGAGCATCCTCTGGTGCTGCCTTCACTTTTATCTGTTCTGAATAACCATTACCTTTTGCAGCATCTTCCTCATTTACATTGCAAACATAAAGAATCGGCTTTGAAGTAATTAAGTTAAGCCCTTTAATTATCTTATGATTATCTTCATTAATAATTTTCCGTACAGGATTTCCTTCACTTAAAACTTTTAATATATTTTTCATTATTGGTAAAATACTTAAAGACTCTTTATCTCCAGATTTTGCCTTTTTCTCTATATTTGGAAGACGTTTTTCTATTGACTCTAAATCAGCCAACACAAGCTCTGTTTCAATAATTTCAGCATCTCTTACAGGAGACACATTATTCTCAACATGAGTAATATTTCCATCATCAAAGCATCTTAAAAGATGAATAATTGCATCCACTTCTCTTATATGAGCCAAAAATTGGTTGCCAAGTCCCTCTCCCTTGCTCGCTCCTTTGACCAATCCAGCAATATCAACTATTTCTATTTGAGTTGGAATAATTTTCTGTGAGTTTGCAACTCTTGCCAATTCTTCTATTCTTTTATCCGGAACAGCAACGGTTCCAAAATTTGGTTCAATTGTGCAAAAAGGATAATTCGCTGCTTGAGCCGCAATCGTTTGTGTTAAAGCATTAAAAAGGGTGGACTTCCCAACATTGGGTAATCCTACGATCCCACATTTAAATCCCATATTTATACCTCTAATCCTAATAATGTTTTTTTACTAACTTATTTAAGAAAGGATAGCAAAACATAAACACTAAAAATAAGCCCATATTAAATTCCAGTATATGGAAAAAACCCTTTTTGTAAATTACCATAGAAGCAAGAGGATCCGAAAGACTCTCTTGTGGAATCGACATGAATTTACTTAAAATAACTGAAGCTAGATTAGAATAAGACCAGCCGAACATATATATCCCCATCATAAAACCCCTATATCTAAGCGGGGACAGGGTTACAAACAAGCTCTGAAGCAATGGAACAATGAATAATTCCACAACACTCATCAACATTATTCCAAATAGCAGAAAAAGTATGTGAGCTTTTCCATTCTTGGCATAGATACAACCAAGATATAATACCACAAAACACATTACATTCAGAAATAATCCCATAGCAAACCTAGGCAATGGAGTAGATTTACTTGAGAATGCAAGCGCTGCAATTATTAGAGGACCTATTGTAATGATTGTAATCGGGTTGATGCTTTGTAAAATGGCAGTAGGAATTTCATAACCAAAAACCACTCTATCAATATTTCTTTCAGTAAATAGATTAATTAAAGCTCCAAGCTGCATCTCAAAAGCAAAAAAACATACTAAAAATAATACCAATATCATTAACAATGCTATTCTACTTCTTTCTATTGGATCACAATTATACACTGCCCTAGCGAGCATTGTAAAAATTATAATACCAAAATATCCAAAATAAGAGGCGAAGAATTCACTATAATATAAAACATATATAGAAAAAGCTGCTAAGAAAATAATAGATGCAATAGTAGTAATGAAACTGCGTTTTTTTGAATTTTTCTCAATTTTTATATTTGGATATGCACCATGATCTCCTAACACATATCTAAATTTCATAAAAGTTAGCAAACCCGCTAACATGCCAACTCCAGCTAGCCCAAAACCATAATGCCAACCATATTTATGAGCAACATAACCACACGTGATAGAAGCCAAGCCCATTCCAACATTCACAGCAATATAGAACATCGAAAAGCCTTTGTCTTTTGCTGCCGAATCTACTGCTTCATTCTCGTACAAACAGCCTAGTAAATTTGTTACGTTTCCTTTGAAAAAACCAGTCCCGACAGCTATCAAGCCCAATCCAGAATAAACAAAACTTCCATTTAATCCCGTTAAACTCATTAAAAGATGCCCTAAACACATAATTATTGCACCAATAATTATCATTTTTTGAAAGCCTAAATATCTATCTGATAAAATACCAGCCAATGGTGGTATACCATAGCCTATAGCAGCAAATAAAGCATATGTTGCATACGCCCTTGGGTCACTAAACCCTAAAGTAGAAGTTAAATAAAGAATTAGCAAGGCCCTCATGCCGTAATAGCTGAACCTCTCCCACATTTCAGCAAATAACAAAAGAAAAAGTGCAGGTATAGATTTTTGATCTTCTAGAAACATATTGTAGTTCTCCTAACTTAGGCTTATGGTTTCACATTATAAATTTTTATTTACCAGTTTGCAATCCCAGATATGATTCTTTCTTAAAGAAAATAATCTTGTATTTATTCGAGTAAGTTTATAGAATGGCTAAACTTAATAGGTTTATAATTTATGCGCTTTTCTTATACATTTTCATTTTATGTTGTTCGTAGCTTAGTAATAAATTTATTATACGTATTTTTTGCATTTTCTTTTATTGCTTTCATATTGGATTTTTTAGAGTTGATGAGAGACTCTCAAGGAAAGCATCTCTTAATTAGGCAAATGCTCCAAATAGTATTTTTTAAAGTCCCTTTTATTACTTATTCTTTTATTCCATTTGTTTTTTTATTTGGATCGATATTGACCTTTACTAAACTAAATAACAGCTTTGAGCTTGCCGCAGCTAATTCAGCTGGAATTTCTATCTGGTCTCTATGTATTCCTATTTCATTAACTGTTTTTGCTATCAGCATATTAATTTTATCCGTATTTCAACCAATATCGGCCAGTTTTCTTAATAAAAACGGATTGCTTGTCTCAAAATATCTAGGGCATAAAACCAGCAGAGTATCGATTCAATCTAACGGAATTTGGTTATATGACCAGACGAACAATCCACAAAATGATAAAATTATAAAAATAATGCATATAGCTAAAGATGAGAAATTATTCTCAGGTATTTTAGTTTTTTCTGCTGGAGAAGATAATAGCTTTACAACCAGTTTTAGAGCAAGCTCTTCCTCTATAGAAAATGGGTATTTATTACTAAGTGATGCAGAGAAATTTACTCCTGGTAAAGAACCAGAAAAATATAATATAATATCTCTACCAACTAATTTAACTAACGATCAAATTCAAGAAAGTATACCAAATCCCGATATTATCCAATTTTGGCATTTAAGAAGCTTTATTAAGAACATCAAACAATCTGGTCTATCAGCCCTAAAACATGAATTATATTATAAATCAATGCTTGCAAGCCCTTTATTGTACCTTTCATTAGTTTTTATTGCTTTGGTTTCTTCTATCAATTTACCAAGAAAGGGAAAGCTTGGTATAGTATTTTTAGTCGCTGGCTTGATTGGAATTATGGTATTTTTTATTAATAAAGTTATTAACGTAATGGCATTAACGGAAACATTACCTATGTTTCTTGCCGTGATATCCCCTAGCCTTTCTTATTTGCTAATAAGTGGAGTTATACTTATCCATAAAGAAGAAGGATGATTATACCAAAACCCATTTTTAATGATACAAATGAATTTTGCGAATCTCGGCTGTGCTCACGTAGTAATCTACGCTGCGCATCCTCGCTCTTAAATCCATGCGCCTGATTAAAAATGAGAAATGGTATTACTTATTCTGAGTAACTAAATCAAAAGGTATTTTCATACAAATATCATTAATGGATTTAAGTTTATCATCATCGAAAGGTTGTAATTTAAAAATAATTTTATCTGCATCTTGTAATAAATAGAAGAAATAATTATTTTCTTTAGCTAATAAATATACTGGCAATAAACCATTATATGCGAATAATTGACCTAGCTCCCACCCTATGGATTGATTATGACCATCTTCATGAATGATTACTTCAAAATTAAAACTTGGTAAATTACTATTTTCGAAAGACACCTTTAGAATAATAGCATCATCTACGCATAAATTACCTATTCTTATAATTGTAGTAAAAATACTAAATATTGCTTCAGCAAGAAATGCTTGATTAGAAATGAAATCTGTAGACGAATTCTCTTCAATTACATATTTAATTTTTAGTTCACTATAATATTCTGTACAATAATCAAGTAATTGGTCTAAAAATTCTTTTAACTTAATTACTTCGTTCTTAGAATGTATTAATGAATCTAATTTATTTAAATATAAAATACTTGAGTCGACATTATGATTCTTTACCCTGCTATAATGATACTCTGTTAGAATTAAATGAAGAATATTTTTACGTAGTTCATTTATGGGCCTTTCTAGCTCAAGTTTTTCTACTACTGTATGTAATAATAAACAATAATCAATTACATATTTTGCAGATTCAGATAAATATTTTGGACAAGTAGATTTAGATATCTTACATTCTTCTGGTATTTTATTTAATAAAAAATCAGGTAGCGTATTTAGTTTTTCATTAAGCTGACCCAATGGTTTCTCGTAATATCTTTTATTAACAAGAAAAAGAAAATAAAATAAGAATAGAATAACTAAACAATAAAAACTTGCTAGTAAAATAACTCTTGCTATCTCCCTACTTAAAAAATAACAATTAAGCTCGGCTTTTATTAACGTAGGGTAGTTAGAAAGCGGTTGATAAAGACAAGAGCCTCATCTTTTATGGCGGACATTAAGATATTAAGAAATGTAAAACCATTATGTATTCTATTGCCATTATCTTCCTTGCTATTCAAGGGTAATATTTCTATTTTATTAATATTCCTGTCTTTAATATAGTAATCTAGTTTTTCTGACAATTCTGCCATTGATATACCTGCGCATACAGTTCCTATATGTACCTTATTATCCTTTCCGATTGCTATGCAAGATGGAATAATTAACTCATTATTTAGCTTACCTAATCTAATAGGTCCAATTTTTGTTTCAAAAAGTTCTTTTTTAGCTAATTCTATTAACTCTAAATCGGAAATATTTTTCATAGGAACAAAAATTTTATTAGGAACTAAAGTATGCAGGATAACAAGGTTATTCGAATCCATGACCTTAATCCCTTTAAAAGAAATAGACTTACTATGGCTTGCTCTGTTATCAAAGCTTTTTACTAAGTTATCAATAGAATTATTAAATGGCTTCATCTCTTCATCAGCTAATAGAAATGCAAGTCCGTATAAAATTTGTTGTTTACTATCTAATGAAGAGAGCAGAAAATTCTCTATAACTATAAGTTTTCTTTCAGCTCTACCTCTAATATCACTTAAGATATTTTCTGTTACGAAATGTAATAATAGATAGAAAATAAAGATAATTGATACAAATATAGCAAATAGCTGTTGTTTATACGAAAGTTTTATATAGTTAAATGCTCTTAACATATGGTGATTATATAATGAATTTATTAAGCTCGCGCATAGCATAGTAGCATCGTTATATTATTAGCGCAAGTAAAAAATAATTTCGCAAGCTTAAAAATAGCTAATTCCTAAGGGTCAAGCTATTTCCTTGAAAATTAAATTGCTTTAATCTACTTAAAAAACTCATTCCAAGCAAGGAAATATCCGAAGCACCGGGCTTAGATACCACAGACTCCACGTTATATATAATGATTGGCCCTACTTGTATTTTCGGCAAAGTGACTCTAGCTGCAAAGCTTACACCGTTTGCAGTGTTTAATGGCATATTAAAGCTTAAACTATTTACATCTATTCCAATTCTTATCGCATCTTCAAAGGTTAGAGAAACCACGCTAGCCCCTGTATCAAAAAGAAATTGTACTTTTTTATCGTCATTAATTATTCCAATAACTTCAAAATGACCATTCTGCCCTGCATAATACGTAACCGACCCATCATCATTACCTTGACCATGACCTGGGATCACATTGGCTATTATTCGATTGCTGAATTGTTTTAATTCATACTGATAACTATAACCAATTATAATTAATAACGTTACAGCGAACCAAGCAGATAATTGCTTAAATAAAGTTGCAAACCGCGTGTTATTAACTGCAAGTTTTGATATAAGAGAAGTTGCCACGATTAAAGATATTATTAACCCAATCTTATTTTGATCATTGCTCAAAGCATTTGGAAATTGCTTAGATAATAATATAATTATCAATCCAACTAGTATTAAAGAAGTTATAAAAATTGAAATTCTTCTCATGTTTTTTTCTCTTGTGTTTTAAATGGTAATTTGCTAATTTTCATAAAAAATTAATATTTAAGCTATGCAAAAAAAATCCCTCACTAAAAAGGTTTACATTAAGACCTATGGTTGTCAAATGAATGTTTATGATTCTAACAAAATGTTAGATTTATTACATGCATTAGGCTACGAGCAAACAGGAGAGTTAGAAAATTCGGATTTAGTTATTTTAAATACTTGCCATATTAGGGAAAAGGCCTCAGAAAAAGTCTATTCTGAACTAGGGTCTATTAGAAAATTCAAAGAAAAAAGAAAAGCCTCTGGTAATGAGATGTTAATTGCTGTAGCCGGTTGTGTAAGCCAAGCTGAGGGGGATGAAATATTCGTTAGAGCTCCTTATGTTGATATAGTAGTAGGCCCGCAAACTTATCATAATTTACCTGAGTTAATAGCAAAAGTTTCAAGAGATAAAAAAATAGCTTTGAATTTAGATTTCCCAGCCATTTCAAAATTTGACTCATTGCCTGAAACTAGTTTACCGCAAGGCTATACTGCTTTTTTAACTATTCAAGAAGGCTGTGATAAGTTTTGCAAGTTCTGCTGTGTTCCTTATACTAGAGGCGCTGAATATTCCCGTAATTTAAGCGAAATTTATCGTGAAGCATTAAATCTAGTTGAGCAAGGCGCTATCGAAATTACCTTGCTTGGACAAAATGTTAGCGCATACCACGGAAGAGACTATGAAGGCAACGAGATAAATATCGCCAAGCTTATTGAGCATTTGGCAAAAATTCCAAATTTGCAACGTATTCGATATACCACCTCTCATCCAAATGATATGACGGAAGATTTAAGCCTACTTCACAAAAATGAACCTAAGCTTATGCCATTTTTGCATCTGCCGGTTCAATCAGGTTCAGATAAAATTTTAAAAGATATGAATAGAAAGCATACAGCTGCTAGATACCTTGAAATTATTAAGCAATATAGAGAAGCTTGCCCAGATATATTATTTTCTTCCGATTTTATCGTTGGATATCCAGGTGAAACAGAACAAGATTTTGAAGACACTATGGAATTAGTGAGGCAAGTTGGCTTTTCTCTTTCTTATTCATTTAAGTATAGTATGCGCCCAGGAACTCCAGCAGCCGCAATAGAAAAACAGGTTCCAGAAGATATAAAAGTCTCAAGATTAGAGCGTTTACAAGCTTTGCTGACGGGGCAGCAAAATCAGATTAATAAAGAATCTATTGGTAAAATTTCTTCTGTATTATTTGAAAAACCAGGTAAATATGCAGGGCAAATTCTTGGAAAAAATCAATATAGCCAAGCAGTTTGCGTTATTGGGTCTAAAGATCTTATAGGAAAAATTCTACCAGTAAAAGTGGAAGCAGTTAATGGCACCACCCTTACTGGAGTTTTGGTCTAGTCGTCATCCTGAGCGCCAACCTTCGTCATCCTGAGTGAAACGAAGGATCCAGAGAATATACTAATAATCTAATATATTACCGCTATCTCCAACAACTTCTGTAGAAATTTGAGTTGACTGATAATCTCTAATAGCTTGAATGACACTATTACAAGTCATATCTGTTGATATATACACCACAAAACTAGCAACCCCAGGCACATATGAACTTAAGCTATATCCTAGTGCAGCACAATTAGTTGCTTTTAAAGCTTCAAATACTGTTGGCAAATTACTATAAACCTCTGCGAATGATTTTCCACTCGTTAAATCAAATGATGACTTATAAATAGTTGATGCCAGATATACAGCAGAAGAAGGAATATAAGCGCTAGCAGAATTCTTTGTAATTATTAGAGCAATTTTATTAGAAGATATTAACCCTGTATAATATGCAAAACCACGCAATGTATTAGTCATTGAGCTTGATTTTAAAATCTCATCCTGAGGCGTAGCCGAAGGATCCATTGCATTTCTGGATGTTTCGGATAAATCCTCAACATGACGGTGCTCGTCATCCTGAGTGTTAACGAAGGATCCATACTCGTCATATTGAGCTTCAATCTTTGTCATGTTGAACGAAGTAAAATATCCAGAGGAATTTTCTAAACTGGATGTTTCGGATAAATCCTCAACATGACGGTGCTCGTCATCCTGAGTGTTAA
>CAYHIS010000002.1:92674-96551 GCA_964356785.1 uncultured Rickettsiales bacterium | reverse complement strand
CGAAGGATCCAGATGCATTATGATAAGTTTCCTTAAAAGAAGATGCCCCAGCCGCTACTTGTGGTATTATCATTAATGCATAAATCAACGCGAATTTTGATACACCGTCACCATCAACGTATTTATATGTAGTTTTTCCTTTTGCTTTATTCTCTACATCTTGATAAAACTTGAATGTTGATGTAAATATTTTTCTATAAGTTTCAAAACTAGTTTGTTTTTGCTTAGTTAAATTAAATTTAATTTGATCAAAATATTTTTTCAATTCTCCTAATCTAAGCTCACCTTCAGCAAATAAAATAACATCAAACAAAGCTTTATTTATATCTGCATCTTTGTCTATTTTTATGTTTTTGCTCAAATAAGTTGCTAGATCGGTATCAAGATTATCAGTTAGTTCATCAAAATTCTCTCTAGTAAATAAAGATTTTTTTATTTTCTTTACTGCGGCATCAATTTTACCTGTAACTGCTCTGTCAGCCAGATTTTCTTTTGCATTATCAAGAACATTCGTTGCTAACAAATTATATATTTCTTCTTGCCCTTCATAATCACCTAGAACTTGTTTTAAAGGTCCGGCTTTCATGACTTCTGCATTCGCTTGCGGACCTCTACTTGGAGTAGTTGTGCCAGGGGTTTTCTGAACAGTCTTTTTAAGGGCATTACCTGGGGTTTGAGGAACCTCATTGTTTGCAAATGTAACTACTTTTTTTCTAGCTGCTGGCGTTTCTCTTTCAAATAATTTTTTATTTCTTGGTGTTTTTTCAAATAATTGTTTATTTTCTAAATGATTATTTTGATTATTATCTAAAGAATCATTGTCATTATCATATGTAGATAAGGTATCATCTGCTTGAGGAGAATGTAGGACTTGATTATATAGCTCGCAATAATTATTGTAACTATCTCTTGATGAACAAGAGCTCCCCACTTGCTTGCGAATATTATTATATTGCTCTTCTGTTAATTTATCTGCATGTGCATCAGCAAGTATTTGATCTGACCATCCATTTTTCATTTTTGCAACTATATTAACTATATTACCTAAGTCTTCCGCTTTCTCTTTTAAGCGTGGGCTAGTTCTTCTATCATTGTTTTTATTCGGCACCGGCGAAAGAGCAGTTGCTAAATTTTGAAGTTGTTGATCATTTGGTACTTGGTAATTACGCTGCATTAATAAAGCGCTTACTTGATCAGTGGTGATTACATTGCTGCTAGATTTCTTCATAAGTTCTGCTGCTGCGGGTGCTAGCGCGTTTATTATTTGTTGAAGCTGATCTTGAGTAAGTTGCTGCACAACTGGCTGAACAACTAACGCATTATTTACTGAAGGCGCTATTAAGGCCAGCGCATTATTTGCTTGAGGAGTTTTGAAATAATAAGCAGCAGCCCCACCTGCAATAATAACAGTTCCCCCAGCAACTATAAGGGGGTTCGCCTCTGCGTATTTATATGCTGCTTCAACATATTCAATTATATTATCGTAGATTTGAGTTATAATGCTAGGTTTTACGGTCTGCTCTTCAGCTTTCATAATATTTATTATATCAAGAAAGCTTATATTAAGTTCATATAATTCTTTTAAATTTATTACTGAATTTATACGTAAAGATTCGATCATTTTATCTCTAATTTCAGCGAAATTATCATCTAATGCTTCTATAACATCAGTAGAATTTGCAGGTAAAATGAATTCATTTCCTTTATGGTCTTTTTTTGTAAATAAATAATCACCTTCGAGCTCCAAATCAAATTCTTCAAGAATTGTGATAAATTTATCAAGCTTGAATTCTTTGTTATTAACTGTAGCTAATTTAAAAGAGCCAAAATTATAAACCAAATATAGGCTATCTTCCTTTAATGTAAGCGCAAAAGCCTTATTAATATCGTTATTAACAAATTTCAAAACAAGACTAGGAGAGATAAATTTATTCTGACTAGAATATTTCATTTCATCATTCACTAAAATAAAGTCTTCTTTAGCAGAAGATTCTAATTTATCATAGCAATGTTGAATAATATCATTTATAAAAACAAAATATTCTGCTAGATGTTTTTTAGCCACATATGTTGAGTTGCTATTATTTGTTATATTTTGTGATCCCATCTCTTTTACACCTCAAATACTACGCTTTGCTATAAGAATTTATTACATGCTATATACAGTAATAATTAATGAAAATCAATACATAAGTTTTAAATAATTTAATAAAAGTTAAATATAGTTACTAAAAATTAGTAATTAGACCTTGACAGCACGAGATTTATTATGTAATTATCTCAGACATATTCATTAAAATTTATTAATCTTAAAAAAGGATTTGACCATGAAACTATCGAAAATCACTGCGGCAGCTTTATGTTTTTCAGCATTAACAAGCTTTGCAACAGAACAAACTAACAAAGACTATTATGTTCAATTCAACACAGGACCAGCCTATGGTATGTCTGCAGGTGGCGAAATGGGACCAAAAAATATGGGAACATCTCCATTATTCGGAATCGAAGCTGGCTATCAAGTTAATGAAAACTTCCGCACAAGCGTGAGTTTAGATTACTTGAGCAAATTTTCATGGACTTTGAATACTTACGAAGCTGATATAAATACTACAAGTATTGATAGATATAAAGTAAAATCGTTATCTGCAATGATTAATGCATATTATGATATTGCTGATTTTAATGGACTTACACCCTATGCAATGTTAGGTGCTGGTGTGTCTAGAAACAGTGCTAAGAATACATTAACAGCTATAGACAACGATACTCCAGGCAATGGAGCCGATACTATGGCCCCAAGTGGAACCAGAACAAGTTTTGCATATAAAGCCGGGATAGGCACCAGATACAATGTAAATGATAGTGTAGCGCTAGATGTTCGTTATCAATTTGCTAATTTAGGCAAATTATTTGTTAATGAAGCGGCTGCTTCATGGATAAAATATGGTGGAGAAAGCGGTAAATTAAGAACTCACCAATTTCTAGTTGGGATTGCATATAAGTTCTAGTAAGAAAGATTTATATACATTATTAAATAAAAAAGACAAAAAGAGGAAAAAATGGCATTAATTAAAGCATCTAAGAAACCAGTCCAAAAGACTCAAGAAATTAAAGAAGCTGCTTCAGAGCATCTTAAAGAAGAAACTAAATCATCAGAGCATACTGATCTCTTATCTTCAGAAGAGGTGACCAACAAAAAAGATAATGAATCATCTGAAAATCCAAATACTTCTGCTCCGGAAGAAGTTGAGAATTTAGATGATACTAAAGCTACCGAACAAACTCAAGAAATCAATCTGCAAGAAAGCAATAGTTTACCGCAGAAAAAAAAATCTGATCAAGATTGTCAAGATTTTATTAGCAATTGCTCTTCATGCTGGGAAGATAAAAAATTGCAAAATGGATTTGTATGTGCAGAAGCTCTAGAAGACCTTTGTAATGATAATGTATGGCTATCGGGCTGTAGCACATTCGTTGATGCTTATAACACACAAAATAATTAAAATAAAAAACTAGAAAGAGGTATAAAAATGATGGATGACATAACTAGCATGTCTATAGAGCAATGTAGAGGGGAGCTTAACGAAAAAAATAAGCTTATAAATTCTCAAAGAGCTAATCTAGAAGTTTATAATAGCTTTAGAAATCAGCTAAAAAAGATGTCAAATGGTGAATTGGTTGCAAGCAAGATACCTTTAATACAAAATATCATTGCAAAACTAAAAAGTTCTATTTCTAAAGAGGCACATGCAAATGATTTAAGTGCATTAGAGGCTCAGTATAATAATACTTTAGCAACAATGATTTCTAAAGAAACATATACAAATGATTTAAGTGCATTAGAGGCTCAGTATAATAATACTTTAGCAACAATGAT
>CAYHIS010000002.1:28801-92574 GCA_964356785.1 uncultured Rickettsiales bacterium | reverse complement strand
TTCAAATAAAGCCTTACAAGATAGCTATATGCAAAAAAAAGATGTGACCTCTTGTATTCAAATAGCTAATGCTTGTAGAGGCATCTGGGAAGATAAAGATGCTTTTTCAGATGGTATGGATATTTGTGTAGATTTTCCAATTTATAAGAAATGTTTGGACTTTATTCCTCAAAGTTTTAATATATATTCTTATGCCATAGAGAATAGTATCACTCTTGTTGGTGAATAATTAATTCTCTAAATTAGATAAGTACTTATTAAGTGATAGAATAGAAGATTTAAAATGATTAATTTAAATAATGACAACTGCAAAGAGCAGGAGCTCTTATTGAAGGCGCAAAATACAAGAATAACTAATTGTAATTCTTTGAAAAAAAAGTCCAAAACTCTTGAAAAAGAACTCTTCGACCTCAAGGTCAAGCAACAATCTCTTGATCTATATCGTATGAAAGCTGATATAGATTGTGGCAAGGGTTTTGAGTGGGATTTTAAGGAATGTAGAAGCCCTTTAAAATCCCATCCTTTGCCTAAAGACGTTGAGCATGGTTTTTGTTGCCAAATAGATCCTTGTAGAGTTGGATACATGTTAACTACACCTGAAGACTGTAATACAGAAGTTTTCGGCTCTCAAGCCAATTGGCATGGACCGAATATTTGTTGCGGTTTACATTAATAGCTGGATCCTTCGTTTCACTCAGGATGACGACTTCTTCGTCATGTTGAAGCTTTAGTTGAAACATCCAGAAAGACTAATACTGGATCCTTCGACTGTGCGCAGGATGACGACTTCTTCGTCATGTTGAGTGAAACGAAACATCCAGAAAGACTAATACTGGATCCTTCGACTGTGCGCAGGATGACGGGTTACTCGTCATGTTGAGGCGCTAGCCCGAAACATCCAGAAAGAATCATACTGGATTCTTCAGCCACAGGCTTCAGAATGACGCAATTATTTCTGGCATTTATGGCAGAAAAAGCTAGCCCTTCCTCCCTGTTTTATTTTTGCGATAGGGTTTTTGCATATCTCACAAGCCTTTCCTTCTCTTCCATATACTTTAAAAAAATTCTGGAAATACCCATTTTCTCCACCAACTGAAGAATAATCTTTAATACTTGAGCCACCCTGTTTAATGGCAAGCTTTAATACCTCGATTATCTTTTCTCTTAAAAGAGAGGCCTCTTCAAGAGAAAGACTAGAGGCTGCTCTAGTGGGTAATATTTTACTTAGAAAAAGGCTTTCAGATGCATAGATATTGCCAACTCCAACTAAGTTCATATTATCCATAATAAAAAGTTTTATTGGCTGTTTTTTCTTACTTAAAATACTGACAAAATAGTTAAGACTAAAATCTTCACCCAAAGGCTCAACAGCAAGATTTTTGAAAAATTCACTTTGATCAAGTTCTTTAGTTTCTAAAAGGGTTATCAAACCAAATCTTCTTGGATCGTTATAAACTAATTGTTGATTATTTTCAAAGAAAATAGCTAAATGATCATGTTTTTGATAAATATAATTATTATCTTTAAATAATAATTTTCCAGACATTCCTAAATGCAATAAAATTACTAAGCCGTTACTTAAATAAATACAAATATATTTTGCTCTTCTTTTAATATCTATTACTTTACAGTTAACAATTTTTTGTACAATATTAGGGGGAATAGGTTTTCTTAAATTATATTCAGTTAACTTGCTTACCTTGAGGATTTGTAAATTTAAAATTTTAGGTTTTAAAGCTTGGCAGATAGTTTCTATTTCAGGTAATTCTGGCATAAAAGTGTAATTTTGGTAATCTCTCTTAAGTTATAAAGAAAAAGGTTTAATAATGAAACAAGAAAATTTTATTCTAGCACTTTCTTCACCATCAGGAGCCGGGAAAACCAGTATCGCCAGAAAGATTCTTGAATCAGATCCTAAATTTGTCACCTCAATCTCCGTCACTACAAGACCCAAGCGTCCATCAGAAATAGATGGAAGAGATTATTTCTTTGTAACAAAAGAGAAATTTAAGTCCATGAAAGAACAAGACCAACTGCTTGAAGATGCAATGGTACATGGAAATTATTATGGATCACCTAAACAATATGTTCTAGAAATGCTTTCTCAAGATCATGATGTTATTTTTGATATAGATTGGCAAGGAACTCATTCTCTAAAAGAGAAACTAGGCTCTATAGTTATAAGTATATTTATTTTACCACCGTCTTTATCCGAGCTTGAGGCAAGATTAAAAACTAGAGGAGAAGATTCAGAAGAAGTAATTAATCAAAGAATGGCAAACGCGAAAGATGAAATATTGCATTATAATGAATATGATTATGTCCTCATTAATAATGATTTTGATAAGACCCTAGATAGAGTTAGAAAAATTATAGAAGCAGAGCGTTTACGCCACTTTAACTTTTCTAAATTTGTTGAAAAAATTATGAGCTAATTTCAGTTCTAGTTAAATCCTCTAATAAGAACGATGACTCACCAAAAACTTATCTTCAAATCCAGTTATTTTAATATCCAAAATCTCGCTTTCTTTAAAAGAAGCTGGGATTTTTACATGTAAAAAATTCTCTGTTCTTCCAAGACCTTCTTGTTCAACAATGGTTTTATAAGTTTTACCTATAGAATTTTTAAAGAATTTTTGTAACTCTTTAATACCTTCATTCCGTAATGTTTCAGCCCTTACTTTTCTTATTTGTTTTGGAAGCTGTGGCATTTTCGAAGCCGGAGTATTGTTTCTTGCTGAATAAGGAAATACATGGAGCAGCTGCAACCCAGCTTCACTTATTAAATTCAAACTATTTTGAAACATTTCTTCCGTTTCTGTTGGGAATCCAGCTATGATATCAGCTCCAAAAGTAGTTTCCGGCCTTAGGTCTCGTAACTTTTGACAAAATTCAAGAACTTGCTCTCTATTATGACGACGCTTCATTCGCTTTAGAATCATATTATCTCCAGCTTGCAAGCTAATATGTGCATAAGGCATTATTCTTGGTTCATAAGCCATTAACTCAAATAGCAAAGGATCTATTTCAGCAACGTCTAATGAAGAAAGCCTAAGCATAGGAAGTTCTGGGACTAATTTGAGCAATCTCTGCACCATTTCACCTAAAGAAGGAGTTCCTGGTAAATCGAGCCCAAAATCTGTTATATCTACACCTGTCAAAACCACTTCCTTATAACCATTGTCTACTAGTTTTTTTACCTGATCTACAATTGCAGCTATAGGTACGCTTCTGCTATTTCCCCTAGCTAATGGAATAGTACAAAATGTACAACGATGATTACAGCCATTCTGGATTTGCACAAAACTTCTCACCTTTCCTTCAAAACTACTAACAATATGAGAAGCCGTTTCTTTTACAGACATAATATCATTTACTAAAATCTTTTCTTCTTCATCTAGCTTATAATTTTTCTTATCAAATTTCTCTTGATTGCCTAGAACTTTGGTAACTTCATCCATTTGAGCAAATTTATTAGGATCTAACTGAGCCGCACAACCAGTTACAATTATTTTTTTATTAGGATTTTCTCGTTTTGCTTTTCTAATTGCCTGAACTGCCTGCTTTTCAGCCTCTTTAGTGACAGCACAAGTATTAAAAACTATAATTTCATCTGTATAATCTTTAAGCTGTTCTTTTATAGCTTCGCTTTCGTAGATATTTAGTCTACAGCCAAAAGTATTTATTTCTATATTACTCATTAAATAATTCCTTTATAGTTAATGAGCGCCTCACCTGACATAATAATATTTTCTTCATCATCTAAAAATAAACTAACTTCTCCACCAGGTTGACGAACTGTTACTTGCTTTTTAACTAATCCTTTTCTATATAACAAGTAAAAACTTGCGCAAGCACCAGTCCCGCAAGATAAAGTAGCTCCAACTCCCCTTTCCCATGTACGTAAAGCTATAAGATTCATATTTTCTACATCAACAAAATTCACATTAACTCGATTTGGGAATCTAGCATCATTTTCTATAATAGGACCTAACTCTTGAAGCTTAGAGTTCTGAATAACTATATGTGGATTCCCAACATCTACTAAATCGCCCACACAGCCATCAAACTCAACATCTTGCTTTAGAATTTTTCCCTTGCCCATATTAAGTTCTACCATGGAATCATTCAATTTTGCTTCAAGTATACGATTATAAGTTTCTATCTTTAAATTTTTATTATTATAGGATTCAAAGACAAGTTTGGCTAAACATCTACTACCATTACCACAGGCTTCCGCTTCCTTTCCATCATTATTAAATATTCTGGTTTTAATATCAGCTTTAGAAGATTTTTCTATCGTTAAAAGCTGATCAAAGCCCACGGATCTCTTGTAATCAGCTAAGTCTCTAATCTTATTGCTATCTAAATGAATATCTTGATCTCTCATATCAATGATCATAAAATCATTGCCATATGCGTTCATCTTAACAAATTTCATTGAAAATTTTCCATAGTTTGGAATTTGCCATTATGCACTTCAAGGACAGACATCTTATACAGGCTTATGCCATTTGAAGTAAATGTAACTGGCAGATTTTCATCAAAATTTTTATTATTATAAATAATACTTTGTTTATCAATAAACAAGTTACGTTTATTCATATTCGATATCATTATGGTCGTATTATAAATGATAACATCAAGCTTTGTTGGCTTCATTTTAAAATATTTATTAAAGCTATAATAAAATTGTTTATTATGTAAACTATCCTCAAGTAAAATAGCTCCATCAAAAGCTTTTAATTTCAAAATATCTGGATGATCCCAGGCCCCACTACCAATCAATTGAATTTTTAAACCAGAATTTTCTAAAGCTTTATTTAATAGTAAAATATTTGGTCCAGCTTGAGGCATAAATATAGCTTTATCAGTTAAATCAACATTTTTTAATGAATCAATCAATTGATTCGTTATTAATTCTGCATTTTCCGTACTATACCAAGTTGTTGTATGTGTAGCATCATCTTTTGTAGAAACTATATTTTGCACTGCTCTATCAATAAGTTTTCCATATTTTGTTGCAGGAAGTAATAAATAGAAATGCTTTATGCCTTGGCCAATAGCATAATTAGTTAAAATATTTGCCTGGCTATCCGGCGAGATTCCTAAGGTAATAATATTATCTTTAGCAATAGTTGAATCATTAGAAAGACTCAAAATAGTAATATCTTGATCCTTTATTACGTCTTTTAATTTCTTTGTTTCTGCTGTATACACAGGCCCTATAATCAATTTAATATCATTTTGTTTAAGTTGAGCTAGCAACATATTAGGATTTGAATCAATTAGTTCAGAATTTAAAGGAAATATAGTAATATTAGAATTGTTAGAATCAATTAAAGCGAGCTCAGCTGAATTGATTAGAAATTGACCTATTTCTTCTTTTTGCTTGTTTAATGGAGCTAATATTGCAATATTTATTTTAGCATCCTCAGAGGTATAAATTTTTGTAGGCTTACTAACTATAGTATTTTTAGGAATTACTTCATCATATATGCTACAAGATGTTAAGCATAATAGAGTTACAAAAAGATAAAGGCAACGCATCATAGTATTTTATTATAAAAAAATTTAATTTGGTAATTATAGTATAAAAAATGAAAAACAGAAATGGAAAATTATTTATTATCGCAACTCCGATAGGAAATTTAGCGGACATTACTCTAAGAGCGTTAGATACACTCAAAATTGTTGATCTTATAATTTGCGAAGATACCAGAGTTACAAGTAAATTATTAAAAGCATATGGTATAGAAAAGAAGCTCTTCGTATATAATGATAACAGTGGCCAGCAGGAGCGCGATAAAATAATACAAAATCTAATGCAAGGATTAAATATAGCTTTAGTTTCTGATGCTGGGACGCCTTTAATTTCTGATCCAGGATATAAACTTATTCAAGATTTAAATAGAAATAACATAAAAATTGAAACCCTCCCTGGGGCTTGCTCTATTATTGCCGCATTAACCATAGCTGGCTTGCCCACTAATAGTTTTATGTTTATAGGTTTCTTGCCTCATAAGCAAAAAGCTAAAGAAGATATATTCATGGGAATATCCAATATTGATACCACTATTATCTGTTTTGAATCAGCTAATAGATTATTAGAATCTATTGAGATTGCCATAAATTATTTTAGTAATAGAGAATTTGCTGTTGCACGAGAGATAACTAAAATTTTTGAGGAAGTGATAAGAGGAAAAGCTGAAGAAGTTATCAAATATTATCAAGAAAATACAGATAAGCTTAGGGGAGAGGTTGTATTATTAATTGGCCCACCTAATGGCGAGGAATTAAATCTAGAAGAAAAGGCTAAAATGATTCTTAAAGATTTGCTAACTAAAATGTCTGTTCGCGACGCTGTAGAAATTGCATCAAGCCAAATCAAACTATCAAGAAAAATTATTTACAAATTAGCTTTAGAATTAGCCAAATAATAAATTGACAAAAAATTAACATTACTCTCTACTTATAGTTAGATAATATTGTTAGGAGATGTGTAATGTTTATGTATATATTACTTAAATTTTATCGATATTCTACAAGTGATGTAAAACAGAAAATCTCACTCCCTGATAATGATTTATCGCCTAATGAAGTAAGATCTTTAATTAATCTTCCTAATAAATTCATAGATCAACTCACCAATATCTATACTAACCCTCACAGTGCATTTCTAAGAGGATTGGACAAAGAATTATTTCAAGAGAAGAATCTATTTGATATTGAAGAAATCCACCAGATTCTTCAGTTACTGGACTTATCAAATTATAAAATTCACTTTGATAATGATATTAATTATTTCCATGAATTTTTAAACAATATTTTTAGATCTCATGGTGGCGCCATTGCTTGGCGAAATAAAATGCAAGCAGATTACCTGAAAACATGTATTGGAAAAATAAATGGAACCCCTTGCGAAGATGGCCATTTAGTAAAAGACTGGAATTCAGAGCTAGCAGGAGAGTTTTATTGCTGTGTTACAGATTATTAGAGTAACCTCCCCACGCGAGGGCGTCACGTTAACTGTGTAAGTTGATTTTTTCATAATTTATATTCTGATAATAGAGTAGTAATAACTTAGTTGCGCTCTTAACTTATATGGAGTATCATCCTTATAAGTAACCCCAATAAGGATGATACTCCACCATGTATAAAAGAGTTCTGCAAATTAACTTACCAATAAAACAGTCAGCTTTCTTATGGGGAGCCAGAAAAACTGGCAAATCAACTTATTTAAAACAAAATTTTCCAAACTCTATTTACTATGATTTTTTAAAATCAGATGAATTTTTACGCTACTCAAAAGCTCCTCATAAATTAAGGGAAGAAATTTTAGCTTTAGATATAGAAACAAAAGAACAGCCTATCATCATAGATGAAGTACAAAAAGTCCCACAAATTTTAGACGAAGTACATTGGTTAATAGAAAATGCCAATGTATCGTTTATTTTGTGTGGCTCTAGCGCCAGAAAACTCAAAAGATCTGGTACAAATTTGCTAGGGGGGAGAGCATGGAAATACCATTTTTTTCCTCTAACCTACAATGAAATCACTGATTTTTCTCTAATACGAGTACTAAAAAATGGCTGTATCCCTTCTCATTATAAAACAATCAATATAAAAAAATCATTCAAATCATATGTTGAAGATTATTTAGTGCATGAAATTCAAGCTGAAGGTTTGGTCAGGAATTTACCAGGATTCGCAAGATTTTTAGACGTAATGCCCTTTTCAAACGGAGAAATGATAAATTTTGCCAATATTGCTAGAGATTGTGCTATCGACGCTAAAACAGTAAAAGAATATTTTAATATATTAGAGGATACATTGCTAGGATATTTTGTTTATCCATATAGTAAAAAGGTAAAAAGAGATCTTATTACTGCGCAACCAAAATTTTATTTATTTGATGTAGGGCTTGCAACTTACTTATCTAAAAGTTCCTTTGAAGATACCGAAGGAAGTGAAGCTGGCCGAGCATTAGAAAATTATATTTTACAGGAAATAGTCGCTTATAATAGCATGAAAGAATTAGACTATAAAATTAACTATTGGCGCACTAAAACTGGCTTAGAAGTTGACTTTTTGATTAATTCAACAATAGCTATTGAAGTAAAAATATCTAATAACATCCATGTTTCTCATTTAAATGGCATTAAAGCCTTGAGTGAAGAACTAAAACTGGATAAAGCTATAATAGTATGCTTAGAGGCAAAAGAAAGAATTATAAAACACAGAAATGGTGTTATCCATATTTTGCATGTAGAGAAATTTCTAAAAAAACTATGGCTAGGTAGTATTTTTAATTAATACGATTGATAATTATATGTTTATACTCATGTAAGTTAAGTTAAGTTATACTACTGTATAGCAAGTTTTTAAAAACCTGCTTCTCCCTAACTTACACAGTTATTTTGACGCTCCCTATGCGAGAACAAACAGCTTATGCATAAAGACTAGATCATTATCAGTGTTTAGCTTTATTATGATTGTATCATCAGGTTTTAACTTTCCCGAAAGAATTTCTTCTGCTAAAGGTTGTTTGATTTTTCTATCAATAACTCTTTCTAGTTCACGGGCTCCGCTATAAGCATTAAAACCTGTTTCAGATAAATATTGTTTTACTTGCTTATCAATTTCAATCTTAATATTTTTTTCAGCCAGCTGTACTTGCAGAGCAGATATATATTTATTAACAATTTGGTTTATAATAGTTTCTGATAATGAGCTAAACTCAATGATGGCGTCGAGTCGGTTGCGAAACTCAGGAGAAAAAGCTTTATTAATATGTTCGTTGCTCTCTTTGGCATTGGCAACTATCTGTTTTAATTCATTAAATCCTATACTATGTTTATTAATAGCAACACCTGCATTTGTAGTTAAGATAATGATAGTATTACAAAAATTCACAGCTACTCCATTACTATCTGTTACAGTGCCGTAATCCATTATTTGTAGTAAAATATTTTGAATATCTGGATGAGCTTTTTCAATCTCATCAAGTAAAACAACTGAATAAGGAGCTTGCCTAACTTCTTCTGTTAACATTCCAGCTTGCTCAAACCCAACATAACCTGGAGGAGCTCCTATGAGCTTGGATACTGAGTGTTTTTCCATGTATTCAGACATATCAAAACGATGTAAAGTCATGCCTAAATTTAAAGCTAGTTCTTTAGCAAGCTCAGTTTTTCCAACGCCAGTAGGACCAGAGAAAAGATAGCAGCCGGTTGGCTTACTTTCCTTTCTCAAACCAGCTTTTGCAAGCTTAATTATTGAGACCAACTCATCTATTGCGTGATCTTGACCAAAAATAACTTTCTTTAATTTGTCTGCTAGCGCAATTATTTGCTCAGATTCGCTTTGAGATATAGTGTTATTTGGTATATGAGAAATTTTGGCTACAATATTCTCTATTTCCGCTACTGTAACTAATTTTATGTTATGTAATTTGCAGTAAGACCCAGCTTCATCGATAATATCTATTGCTTTATCTGGCAATCTCCTGTCATTAATATAACGGTGGGAAAGATGCACGGCTTCAGATATTGCATTATCTTTATATACAACATTATGGTAATTTTCATAATAAGATTTTAAACCGTTTAACATTGCAATCGCGACATCACAATCTGGTTCATCAACCACCACTTTCTGGAATCTTCTTGTTAAAGCAGGATCTTTTTCAAAATGAGATTGAAATTCTTTGAAAGTGGTAGACCCTATACAACGCAAATTTCCACGAGCTAATGCTGGTTTTAACAGATTTCCAGCATCTAAGGACCCACCTTGAGTGGTTCCAGCTCCTATAATAGTATGAATTTCATCTATAAATAATATGGAATTAGGAGTTTCTTGTACTTTTTTAATTACTTGTTTTAACCTTTCTTCAAAGTCTCCTCTGAAACGAGTTCCAGCAACTAACAATCCTAAATCAAGAGAGTAAATTATTGACCCTTTAATCGCATCTGGAACGTTATCTTTACTAAGTTGAAGTGCCAAGCCTTCTGCTATAGCTGTTTTTCCAACCCCAGGTTCTCCTACTAATAATGGATTATTCTTACTCCTTCTTGCTAATACTTCAATTACCCTATCTATTTCTGAATCTCGACCAATAAGTGCGTCTATTTTATTTTCTAAAGCTAGCTTGTTAAGATTGATGCAATATTTTTCTAGTATATCTGATGAAGCATCTTCTTTAGTAAGAGCGGTAGAGACTGTTGTTTTTTTATCTTCTAAGTTTTTTGGAGATAACTGGTTACTAATAGAGGATCTATTAATTTGATCAATAATATCTTTACGAGAAATATTTAATTCAGTCAAAAATAAAGCTGCATAAGAGTCTTTTTCTAAGAAAATCTCCGCTAAAACATTTAGCTCTGAAATTTTATCATCTTTCATGGAATGAGCTTGAATAGCTGATTTATGAATCACTCTTTGAAATGCCGGGCTAGGCTTACTTTCCTTGACTTGTTTTAAAACTATATCTTGAAGGTCACTACTAAGAAAAAAGCGTAATTTTTTATTTAAATCCTCTATGTTAACGGAGAGCTTAGTGAGCAATTCTAATATTTGTGATTCTTCAAGCAGAGCAAGCAATAGATGCTCTAAAGTTGCAAACTCATGTTTATATTCTTTTGCAATATCTAAGGCCCTATGAAGAGAATCTTCAAGGCTTTTTGATAGCATAATTTTTCCCGTAAGATATTACTAATATTAGAATCTTACAGGAAAGATATTATTAAATGGTTAATTTGCTACGTCCGCCCAAGGTAGAGGAGAGCCATTAGCATCTGATGGCATAGTTCCATCTTCAAAAGCTGCTGCCATATATCTACGCGTGCCATTGATTACTAATACTGGCTCGACTTTTTTGTCATTGTAAAAAACTTCAGCGGCTTTCACACGAGCTGTAGGATTGTTTTTACTTGCTGTTTTAGCTGTTTTAGCTTTACTCATTATTATTTCCCTAATTTTAATTTCTTTGAGCTTTTAAATTAGTAAATTTTGGAGCTTTAGTCAAGAAAGATATTTATTAATTCATTTAGCATTTTAAGAGCTTCGTCTTTAGGTCTTTGGAAACTATTTCTACCAATGATAGACCCATTCCCGCCTCCATTGCGTATAGCTTTTGCTTCTTCATAAACATCATTAAGTGATTTATTAGCTCCACCAGAGAATACCACTAATCTTCTACCTGCGAAGCAAGATTGTTTCACATGGGCAACTCTCTCGGATAATGTGTCTATAGGAATTTTTTTATCAATATATATTTTTTTTGCCTCAGGATTTTCTAGATGACTTGTTGGCGGTTTTACTTTGATTATATGAGCGCCAAGCAATGCAGCCATATGCGCTCCATATGCAATAACGTCTAGCGCGGTTTCTCCATCTTTCGATAAATCTTCGCCACGTGGGTATGACCAAATAACCACCGCAAGTCCATGCGCTTTAGCCTCTTCTGCCATTTCGCTTATTTCTGACATCATATGATATGCATTGTCTGAACCTGGATAAATAGTAAATCCAATGGCGCTACAGCCAAGCCTTAATGCATCACTCACAGAAGCAGTAATAGCTTGATAAGGGCTTAAAGATTTAGGAGCTAAAGAGTTAGCGCTATTTACTTTTAATATAGTAGGAATCGCTCCAGAAAAACTTGAGGCTCCCGCCTCAAGCATCCCTAAGGGCGCAGCATAAGCGCTTAATCCAGCCTCTATAGCAAGTTCAAAATGATAATGAGGATCGTAAGCTAAAGGATTGCTTGCAAAGCTTCTGTCCGGCCCATGCTCAAAACCTTGATCAACTGGCAAGATTAAAAGCTTCCCTGTGCCAGCAAGTTTTCCATGCATCAATATAGAAGCGAGATTTCTTTTAGTTCCTGGATTATCACTTTCATAATAACTTAGAATTTTTTTAATTTTATCTGTTAATTGCATGATTTTACTTCTTTAATATAAATGTTTTACTGCAATAAGGACAGACCACTTCCTTATCCTTAATTTCAAGATATACCAGTGGATGACCAGCGCCTAAGGCCGCTCCCTCACATTTTACTTTATGTGTATTTACATAAGCTATTTCTTTATTTTGCATATATTTTTGCTAAATTTTGGCTTCACTAAAAAATAGCCGATATAACTTCTTAGTTCAATATTTATTTATGTGCTGCAGAAACAATATAAATTCATGAACTTGGCCAAAATTCTTCAAAATTTCTTTGCCCATAATATTTATCTATGAAGATCTTTCTTTACTCTTTTATTGGTAGCTAGGTCTTCCATTTCTCTCGTTCTTTTTGGAACGTCCACGCTTGAATTTCCATGCATTAATTCAATAGTTTCTCGCACTGCTTGCCACATAGTTGGTGTTACATTAGCGCTAGCTATATTTCTCTCATTTTCAGGAAGAAAACTTAATAACCTATCTCTTCTTGAAGTATTATCTATTTCTTTTAACGCTTCACTAACTATATCGGTGCGCTTATTATGAGGAAGTTTCTTAATTATTTCTTCAACTAATTTCCAAGTATCTGGATCATCTTGAATATGACCACTATCTGCTTTAATAAGATTACTAATTATTAGGGGAATATTAACATCACTTTTAGCTATAGCATCAATTAGCCATTCAGACTTATATTCAATAAGAAGATCTAAAACTGTTTTACCATAAATATTTTTAACGTTTATATTAGCGCCTAGCTCAATTAACTTTGCTACCACCTCAACTTTGCCTGCTTCAGCAGCATAATGTAAAGCTGTGTAACCAAAACTATCTTTAGCATTTATATCAGCACCTAGCCCAACTAACTTTGCTACCACCTCAATTTTGCCTAATTCAGCAGCATAACCTAAAGCTGTTTTACCATAACCATCTATAGTGTTTATATTAGCGCCTAGCTCAATTAACTTTGCTACCACCTCAACTTCGCCTAATTCAGCAGCATAACCTAAAGCTGTTTTACCATAACAATCTATAGTGTTTATATTAGCGCCTAGCTCAATTAACTTTGCTACCACCTCAACTTCGCCTAATTCAGCAGCATAACCTAAAGCTGTTTTACCATATTTAGCATTTATATCAGCGCCTAGCTCAATTAACTTAGCTATCAATTCAACTTTGCCTGATCCAGCAGCATGATGCAAAGCTGCGTTACCATTCATATCTTTAGCATTTATATCAGCGCCTAGCTCAATTAACTTAGCTATCAATTCAACTTCGCCTGATCCAGCAGTATAATACAAAGCTGTGCTACCGAAACTATCTTTAGCATTTATATCAGCACCTAGCTTAATTAACTTCGCTAACATCTCAACTTTGCCTAATCTAGTAGCATAATGCAAAGCCGTCATGCCTGAATGTCCTAATCTGCTATCTTTAGCTTTTATATCAGCGCCTGCTTCTACTAATGTTTCTAGCAAATCAAAAAACTCATGCTCTGCTGCTAATATCAAATATTGATTTTTTTGCTTTTGCTGAAATCCATTTTTTTCCAAATAAGCTTTAAATACCTCCTTAGTTGCATTGCTCACTTCTTTATCTTGGGAGCTCATCAATAAATTGAGCATTATATTAGTGTTTCTTGCATCATTACTATCCAAATAATGTTCATTTATGTCCGAACTTAATTTTGCCTCAAGCGCTGCTTTAAACCTATCTTTGTTTTCATGATATAAATCCTGCAAATATAGTACATATCCTTTATCTTCCTTGAATACAAAACTAAATATTCGTTCTTTGTCTGATAAACCTGCTGATGAATTATTGCTTTTAGGAAATATATCTGGCGACGCCTTTTGCAGCTCTGCTTTTATTTCACTTAACTCTCCTCGATTTAATTTATTTAAAACTTGCGCTCCAATTGTCTTCATTTCATCTTGACTAAATTCCTGACTAAATTCCGCATCTTTTTGCAGTTGCGCAATAATTTGCTCAGATAAGTTATGGCTTATATTGCCATTAGATAACCAAGTATTAATTAATTTTAGAGATTCGGGGTTTTTAGCAATATCTGCTAAAATTGTTACTAATTTCTTAGATAAAACTGGAGCCATAGTTTCAGTGCTAATTACTTTTATTTCTACTAATTTATTATCCGTTAATCCATATGCTATTTCATTGATGGCGCCACCAGTACATTTATTATCATCTGGCTGAGGCAATCCAAACCATTCTCTTTCACCATTTCTATCTATATTATATCCCCTTTTAGCTATATAAAGATGTTCTATAAATTGCATGAATTGCTGTTTTTCTTGACCTTGATTATTCCATAAATCTCTGTTTCTTAAAGCAGCAGAGCCGATTGCTATAACCTCTTTTGGAGTTAAGCCACAAGTAATATTATCATTTGCTGATACATGGTAATGATTGCCATAACCACCCTGCTTCAAACCATCAATTAGCCTGAGCGCTGTTTCTGCTTGGAATTTAAATTTCTTGCGAGCTTCTTCTATATTCTCACCTTCTGCTAAAGTTGGCTTGATAAATTCATCAATTGCTTGATCACTTGCTATAATCGCTTTTAATTTCTTATCTAACTCATCAAGCTCTGCTTGAATTTTATTAGACCATTCTGCTGTTCGGTTAACTCCAACGCTGCGTCCATCACTATTTACTGTAACAAATCTAGGATCATAAACTAAGGCTAATTTAGCAAGAGATCTATCAACACTGCCATGAACAGAGCCAGTGTGAGTATCTACCACTAGATTAGAATTATTTTGGTTTATTGGTGGATATAATGATCTGCATGAGTTTTTTATTTGCTCTACAATTCCTGAATATCTCTCGGTAAGAGACTTCTCTTCTACTAGCTGCCTTATTGACTTACCATCTTCATCACTTAAATCAAGATAATTGCTCATTAATTCTGGATTTAATTGACTCAATTTATCCAATTCTTTAAAAAAATATAAAATATCTTCCTTAGGGCACCCAAGAGAAAAAAGTTCATGTACGAATGTGGTTTTATTTTTTTTACCTTCTTCCATCGATTCCGAAGTTACTAATAATAATTTCTCTATACTCATACGCTCTTTATAATGAGGGTATAATGAAACTAAAGTTGCTATCGAGTTTTCTCTAAATGATTTTTCTAAATCAATTACTCCAGCATTATAATTGTTTATAACTAACTGAGCTTTCATAACTGGGGTCATTTGGTTATGCTTCAGATAGGTAAGTATAGCCTTATACTGTGTAAGGTCAAAAGAATGAGCTTTTGCTTCAGCAATAGCTTCTTCAGTTAATTCTTGGGACCCTGGCTTGAATTTTGTTTTCGCCTCTGCGCTTAAAGATTCAAAGTCTAAGTAAACTTCATTCCCTAGTTTTTTTTCTTTAATATAATTTCCTAATATTGATAAGATTGAATTACTTTCGCCAGCAACGGCGCTATTACTCATAGTTTTCATACTACTCTTCTCCTTTAAAAAAAACAAAGCACCATAAGTTTAGCAATAATCTTCTAAGGAAAGGTAAAGATAATTTTATTTTTGTAAGGATAATTTAAAGATTACAACATAATTAGAACAGCATATTTAAAATTTCACATATAATAATTACTATTCCAATTAATATGACGATTATAATCAGGCTTTTATATTTAAGCTCGCCATAAAAAGAGATCTTAACCTTAGTCAATAAATATGCTGGCATTAATATCGCAATAACAACTAGAATCATTCCAGCAAATCCTAAGACTTTTATAAAAGCATCTGGAATCATGGTAGATATTACAAAAGCTGGTAAAATAGTGATAATTGCACTTATAAAATTATTAGGAATAAATTTCATTACTGAACGATGTAGCGCATTGCCCACGCCAATTACTGATGTATAAATAGTAAGTAAGGATATCCACCAAATTAGCATTTGAACAAAAGAAGATCCAGCTATTTCGCTTAATGCTTTGACTAGTTGTCCAACTTGTATATCACCTACAAGCATTTTACTATAGAACTCAGGGTTTTCTTGATATATAGCACTGAGAATGCTGAAGTTCCAAGTAAAATAAATCAGAGCAGGTATTAAACTTCCCCAGAAAAACGCTCTTCTTAGCATTTTTACATCATTATTACAATAATTTGTAAGGCTATGAAAAATAACCTGAAAACCAAAAGCTGTAAATACTACAGGGATAGACTCTCTCCAGAGAGATAATTCCTCAGATTTTTCTGTATATATAGGTAAATTACTCCATTCAATCTTAGTAAGAAGCCCGAGGATTAATAGACCTATTACTGATAATAAACTTATAAACATTATACGATTTAAATAGTCAATTAACTTAAATGGAAGCGTTAATATAAGAACAGTAACAATAGAATAAAGGCTTGTAACAGTTACAAAGTCTACATCCGTTTTATACCAGAATCCTATCATATCTTTAATTACACTGGAGCCCCCGTTTAGGTATACACATAAAAGAGAGTAAGCAAGAGCAATGAAGCAGCTTGTTCCAATTATTCCTGCATATTTTCCTGAGAATTTTCGTCCTAAGGCACCTAAAGTTAGTCCTGTGCCAGCTTGTAGATTTAATTCCAAACTAAATAATGATGTATAATAAACCACTGTCCATATAAGTAGCATCAAAATACCACTTGGTATAATCCCTAATTTTGAAAGTAGCATAGGAAGAGCGATCATTCCGCTGCCAATACAAGTGCCAGCTACCAACATTATGGCGCCAATTTGTTTTTGCATTAGTTTTCTCCTAAAAATTGCTGGTCAATATATAGCAAAAATTAATATAAATAAATAATAATATTTGTTAGATAGATATTGTTGGATTATAATACCAAATTCTATATTTATTATTTAAACTAAAATGGACGATCAATTAATCCTTCCACTAATTTTATATTTGCAATCCTTGAGTGGAGAAATTTTATCACTTATTTCTTTCGGTGTTGGAATGTTCTTAATGCTAATTATGATGCGCTCCTTTGGGGTTGCTGGATTATATATATATAGTTCAACCGCAACTGTTATGGCCAATATTCAAGTACTTAAGCTTATGAGTTTTTCTAATTTTCCAGAACCAGTAGCTCTTGGAACTGCCACATTCTCTACTGTGTTTTTAGCTAATGATATAATCATTGAGCATTTTGGTAGAAAAGCGGCAACTAGAAATATTTGGCTATGTTTTGCAACTCAGATTTTAGTTGCAATAACTATGATAACAACCATAGGCTTTAATCCTGTTGCGGGAGATATAGCGCATGAGGCAATTTTAATACTCTTTTTGCCAGCTCCTAGAATATTAATTGCAAGTCTTACTGCTTTTGTTATTAGCCAATTCCTAAATATTATTATATTTCAAACTTTGCTTGAGCGTTATAAAGAAAAGAAATTATGGCTTAGAAGTAATGCTGCTTTAATGATTTCAGAATTAATAGATAATTTTATTTTCAGTGTACTTGCTTGGGTAATTTTAGCACCTAATCCGGTTTCTCTGCATAGTTTAATCTTTACATATATACTTGGAACTTATATTCTTCGGGTTATTTTTTCATTATTTTCGACTCCAATAATTTACTGGAGCTCATATTTTAAGCCGAGAGAAGAATGAGTTTATTTTCATTTAAATATATAAATCCTAATCCTTTGAAAAAAGCTAGATTAGGTACAATAGTTACTCCTAATGGGACAGTTAAAACTCCTGCTTTTATATTTTGCGCAACTAAAGCTGCAATAAAAGGGGTCAACCCCAAACAAATGACGGATGAAAATACTCAGTTTATTTTAGCAAATACCTATCATTTAATGTTGCAACCAGGTCCTGATATAATTGAAAAAGCAGGTGGATTGCATAAATTCATGGGTTGGAATGGGCCAATGCTTACAGATTCTGGAGGTTTCCAAATATTCAGCTTAGGCCATGGGTCAGTTGCTTCAGAAATTAAAGGCAAACGTATGAATGATTGGCCTAAAACTTTGTTAAAAATAACAGAAGAAGGTGCAAAGTTTCGCTCGTATATTGATGGTAAAATACATTTTCTAACTCCAGAAAGTTCAATCCAAATCCAGAGAAAATTAGGACCAGATTTCGTGGTGGTGTTGGATGAATGCACAGCTTTCCACGTAGATAAAAAATATACTACAAACTCCATGAGAATGAGTCATCGTTGGGCATCAAGAAGCTTAGCTGAATTTAATAAGTCAGATGATGGAAAACAGAAATTATATGGAATAATTCAAGGTGGAGTATACCAAGATTTAAGGCAAGAAAGTTGTGATTATGTAAATAGCCAGCCTTTTTTTGGTCATGCCATAGGAGGGTCTTTAGGGGCTGCTAAAGAACAAATGTATGAAGTTGTAGCTATGACTGCAGAAAAATTAGATAGTTCAAAACCCATTCATCTTCTAGGGATTGGTGGAATTATTGATGTATTTAATGGAGTAGAAAATGGCATAGATACTTTTGATTGCGTTCACCCAACTAGACTCGCCAGACATGGAGGAGCTTTAGTAAAGCCAGAAAACAGAGAAAATAAAAATAAAGAACATTTAAATCTTAATAATAGTAGGTTCAGAGATGATTTTTCTCCCATTGAAGAAAACTGTAAATGCTATACTTGCCAGAATCACACAAAGGGTTATATACATCATTTATTAAAAGCAAAAGAATTACTAGCCGCCAGCTTAATAACAATACATAATGTTCATCTAATGAATCATTTAATGAAGAAAATAAGAGAAGCAATTCAAAATGATTCTTTAGAGAAGGAAAAAAGATATTGGACCCTGTAGACATCCAAAAGTTTATTTTGTAAGATTAAATTATTATGAGCGATAAAATTTTTGAAAAATTCCCTGAGATCAAACTTGATGATGGCATTATTTTGCGTCAAATTCTTCCAGATATTGATTATTTATATTTCTATAATTATATTACAGATCCTAAAGTGACTGCTTATTTAGCTCCCGAGGATATTCCATCAAACCAGGAATCAGCAAAATTTGAACTAGGCTATTGGGCAAGATTATTTGATCGTCATAATAGCTTTTATTGGGCGATTGTTGTGGAAAGGGCTAATAGAATTATTGGCACCTGTGGTTTTAATTTCTGGAACAGAAGCCAGAAACGCGTCGAAATAAGTTATGATCTAGACCATAATTACTGGGGCAAAAGCATTACAACTAATGCAGTAAAAGCAATCTCGGATTTTGCTTTTATGCAAATGGAAGCACAAAGAATCCAGGCAACCGTAGCTATTGATAATATTCCATCAATCAGAGTTCTCGAGAAAAGCAATTTTAAAAAAGAAGGTGTATTAGAAAAATATGGTTTCCTAAATAATCAACCTAGAGATTTTTACATGTATGCAATTTGTCGTTAAACTTTTCTCATTTCTATTGATATTATTTTTTATATCAGCTTGTGGATTTAAACCCATGCTTGCAAAAGATAATAATAATTATAAAATTTTAGATGAAATAAAGATTTCTAAAGTTAATGGCCCCAATAATCTTAAACTTGAAAGAATATTAAAAGAATCATTAAATTTATCTTATACAAATTCTCCTATCTATAGTCTTGAAGTAACAGTGGGTTTTGAAAATACATCAATGGCTATTTTAAAAGATAGTCAGACCACTCGCTATCGAGTAAAAGTGATTTTAAATTACAATTTAAAAGAAATTAATACACAGAAAATTATTGATTCAGGGAATTTATATTTATATTCAAGTTACGATGTATCCGCCTCTGATTTTATGAATTATATTTCTGAGAAATATGTTAGTGAGAATGGGTTAATTGAACTTGCTGAAGAGTTAAAAAATAGACTAATCTTAGTAATATCAACTAGGAGAAATGAGCAATGAAAATTGCTACTAAAGACATAGAGCAATTCATAAATAACATTCCCAAGAGTATCAAAGCTATATTGATTTACGGTCCTGATACAGGGCTTATTAAGGCAAGAATCAATATTATTACAAAAACTCGTAATATTGCTAGCATTTATAAATATGATCAAATTAAAAATAACCCAGAGATTCTTCTAGATAGTCTTAGATCAATAAGCTTATTTGGTGAAGATCTTTCAAAACAAAAAACCTCCATTATAGAATGTAATAGCGCAGTTATTAGTGAAGCAATTTCAAATAGTTTAAAGAATGATAATTTCAATGGACTACTAGTTTTTTCTGCTAGCGATTTAGGACCTGAATCAAGTTTAAGAAAGTTTTTTGATACGAATGCAAACACCGCTTCTATTGCATGTTATATAGAGGATCAAGCAACCATAGCTAGAATCATTCAGCAACAATTAAAGTCTAATGGAATTTCTTGTGAGCCCGGATTAGTTCAAACTCTAATTCAGTATATTTCTATTGGAGATCACGCATTAGTGGTTAATGAGCTTGAAAAAATATTTCTATTTTTTGGTAATAAAAAACACTTAGAAATTCAAGATCTAAGAAATTTCCTAGAATTACAGCCTGAAATTTCTTTTGATAAATTATGTTATCAAATCTCACTAAAAAAGTTTGAAAATATAGAAGTTATTCTAGATAGATTGCAGAGTGAAGGTCATAGCCTGGTTTCAATTATAAGAATGATGTTGCGCCATTTTAATAGATTATATCAAGTAAAATCTCTTATCGAACAAGGCGCATCAGAAAAACAAGCACTAGATGCTTTAAGTCCTCCTGTATTTTTTAAGCAAATGAATGACTTTACAAATAGCCTTAAATTATGGAGTTCAACAAAGTTAATCAATTTTTTAGATAAATTAAATAAACTTGAGTTATCTGCAAAACAAAAACCAATTTATGCAGAGTTAATGCTTAAACATTCAATTATTTTAATTAAGGAACAGAAATGTTAGCTAATCTTCTAATCTTACAAATCATTATACCTCTTTGTGGGTCGCTTATTTGTTTCTCACTAAATAAACGCATGGCTTGGTTATTTGCAAATATAATTATGATTGTAAGCTTTGCTATTTCATTAATGCTTTTTAAAGCCTCTCTTGGTGCAGATATTATAACTTATAATCTTGGTGGATGGAATGCACAAATTGGTATTGAATATAGGCTTGATAGATTAAATAGCTTCTTTATTTTACTAGTGTCATTTATTGCTATGTTGAATCTTTTTGGAATGAGAGGATTAGCAGAATTTGAAATAACCTTAGATAAAACTAACATTTTTTTTGGTCTTTATCTTATAGCAATTGTTGGGCTATTTGGTATTCTAATATCCAATGATATTTTTAATATATATGTTTTGCTTGAAGTAAATGCTATTGCAAGCTATGCGCTGGTTGCCTCAGGGCAAAATAAGATTTCAAAAAAAGCAGCATTTGAATATCTTATTTTTGGTACAATTGGATCTACTTTAATTTTATTTGGAATAGGATTTATTTATTCGTTAATTGGATCGCTTAATTTAGGTATAATCAGCAATAATATGCCTGGATTACTTGAAAATAATGCTGCAAGAGCAGGTGTCGGTTTAATACTTGTTGGCATTCTTATGAAATCGGCGCTATTCCCGTTAAGCAATTGGTTGGTAAATATTTATCAAAATGCACCAAGTTTCATATCATCTATATTATCTTCTGTTTCTAATAAAGTAGGAATATATCTATTGTTAAGATTCTTTTTTGAAGTCTTTAAGGTAAATAATTATAACTTTGAATATTTAGAAATTACTTTACTTGTAATTGCAGCAATTGCAATTTTTGCTTGCGCTATTTATGCTTTAAAACAAACTAATATAAAAAGATTTCTAGCTTATTCAAGTCTCAGTCAAATTGGCTTTATAATTCTTTCAATCGCATTAGCGACCTCACTCTCTTTAACGGGCTCCCTTATTTATTGCTTTACTCACGCAATGGAGAAATTAACACTCTTCTTAGCCGTAGGATATTTAATTGCATATCATACTCAAAGTGAAAAAATAGAAGATTTTGCAGGGCTTGCTAGGATTCATCCATGGATATCAATTGCTATAATAATAAATTTATTAAGTACTATAGGGATACCTTTAACTGCAGGATTCGTAGGGAAGTGGCAAATTCTAAAAGCAACTTTAGCTAGCGATATATGGTATATTCTAATTATTTCTGTAGCTATATTATTTACATTTTCTTATGTGTTTAAATTTGTAGAAATTCTAATAATCCAGAAACCCGGCTCTGAAAATCCAACTCGCGCAATACCCAAATTAGGTGCAGGAATAATTATACTCATTACTGGATTAAATTTATATATTGGTCTAAATCACCAGTATTTATTGGAGTTGGCAAATAATATTAGCTCAATATTAATTAAATGAAGATTTTATTATACTTAAACATAATTATACCTATTCTAGCTTCACTTTGTTCTTTTATTAGAATAGAGACTCTCAAAATGATAGCAATAAACATCTCTGGTTTACTATTGGTTATCAATAATTTTCTTATTCTTAAATTTAATACCGGGATCAGTGTTGTTCTTGCTAATATTCTAGATGGCTACGAAATAAAACTTACTGTCGAACCATTCGCTATTATTTTTGCTCTTATGGTAAGCATATTATATTCTATCACCAATCTCTACAGCTTTGCTTATATAAAAGCCCAGCAAAGAGTTAGCCTAGATCATGATTTAAATCCAAGAATTCATTTTTTCTTCATGCCATTATGTATTTTAGCAGCTTTAAATCTTGGCTACAGCGCAAACTTACTTACAATGTTTATTTTCTATGAGCTAATAACATTAAGTACTTACCCTCTAGTGATTCAATCATTTACTGATCATGCTAAAAAATCTGGTAAATATTATTTATGGATGTTATTTGGCTCATCTAGCTTTTTCTTATTGGTAGCCATTGTCTATATAGATTATAAGTATGGTATTACAAATTTTAAGCTAGGTGGAATTTTTAATTCTAATATAGATATCAAGGAATTTATATTTTTATTAATTTGCTTTGTTTTTGGGCTTAGTAAAACCGCTATATTTCCTTTATATGAATGGCTTCCAAGAGCAATGGTAGCGCCAATTCCTGTTAGCGCTTTGCTACATGCTGTAGCTGTTGTAAAATCAGGTATTTTTGCGCTCATAAAGATTTTTATGTATTTCTTTGGTATAGATTATTTAAGGCGCATTCATGAAATCTCTCCTATTTCTATTGACTGGCTTAGCTTACTTGCGTGTTTTACAATTATTTTTGCTGGAATAAGGGCTTGTCTAGAAGATAATATTAAAAAGATATTAGCTTATTCTACTATAGCTCAGCTAAGCTATATGATTCTAGTCCTAAGCCTTAATTATGATTCTAGCAACGCTATGTTGTTAATGTTATCCCATAGCATTGCAAAAATTACTTTATTTTTTATAGCGGGTATAATATTCGCCTCTCTTCATATAGTTAATGTTAGCGAAATGAAAGGTATAATTAGAATATTACCTGCACCGGTGATATTATTTATATTGGCTTCTTTTTCTATAATCGGCTTGCCTATAAGCGCTGGATTCATAACTAGTTCCTTATTATTAAACTCCATTCCACATGATACAATCATAGGATCTATAGCTTTTTCTTGTATTATTTTAAGCAAATTACTCGCTTGCTTTTACTTCTTTAAAATAATTTTTACTATGCTTGAACCAAACCCAGAAATAATCAAACTAGACTATAAACCCAAACACCTCACCTATATATCTTTTGCTACTTATTCTCTATCAGCTTTATTTTCATATTATTTTTAGGATTATACCCAGGTAATATTACCTAAAAACATCTTTACAATATTAATAAAACATGATATATATGTATTACATTTTAAATATATTATATTATTTTTAAGTTATGCAATATATAAAAAGATTAATCACTCAAAAAATAAAAGATCGTTTTTTCCAAAAGAAGGCTATAATTGTTCTCGGTCCTAGGCAAGTGGGCAAGACAACTATGATCACTGAAATCATTAAAGGTCAAGAGTTGCCAGTTTTATATTTAAATGGAGATGAAGCGGACGTTAGAGAAATATTATCTAACACCACATCTACCTTTCTCAAAACTATTATAGGTACTCACAAATTAATTTTCATTGATGAAGCCCAGCGTGTAGAAAATATTGGCATCACCTTAAAACTCATTATAGATCAGATAAAGGATGTCCAGGTAATTGCAACCGGTTCGTCTTCATTAGAGCTTCGTAATATTATCAATGAACCTTTAACAGGAAGAAAATATGAATATCATTTATATCCCTTATCTTTTAGTGAGCTAACAGAACATCATGGTTGGTTAGAGGAAAAAAGATTAATAGAACATAGGTTAATCTATGGTTATTATCCTGAAATAGTGACTAGCCCAGGGCGTGAAGCAGAGCTTTTAAATTTTTTAGCAGATAGCTACCTATACAAAGATATATTGCTATTAGGAGATATAAGTAAACCTGCGTTATTGAATAAAATTCTTAAAGCACTTGCCTTACAAGTAGGAAACGAAGTCTCATTTAATGAAATAGGGCAGTTAGTTGGTAGTAGTAGTCAAACGGTTGAAAAATATATAGATTTATTAGAAAAGTCTTTTGTGATTTTTCAGATACCAGCGTATAGTGGTAATGTAAGAAATGAAATACGTAAAGGAAAAAAAATATATTTTTATGACAATGGAATTCGTAATTCAATAATTGGTAATTTTGGTGGGTTACATCAACGAACCGATATTGGAGCTTTATGGGAAAATTTTCTTATTAGTGAAAGGCTTAAAGTTTTATCTATGCATTCGATAAAAGCTAATAGTTATTTCTGGAGGACTACCCAGCAGCAAGAAATTGATTATATAGAAGAAGTATCGGGCAAATTTGCTGCATTTGAATTTACCTGGAATCCTAGAGCAAAAAAAAGGATTCCAAAAACATTTACCAAAAGCTACCCAAATTGTCCTACAAAGATAATTACTTCTGAAAATTTTCATGAATTTGCTAGTATAACTTAATGTTACACGGAATTCACTAATAAGTTATCTATTTCTATTATTTTGATTTTCTCGGGTAAATTATTGTGATTAATTGTATTCGTTACATATAAATTTTCAATTTGCGAATTATTAACTAAATAAACACCATTTTTAGAAAGAACAGGATGAGTGATACAGGCAGATACGGCTTTAGCTCCATTACGCATCAGTAACTCAGCTGCACTGCAAAGTGTGCCTGCGGTATCCACTATATCATCAACTATAATACAATGTTTATTCGCAACATCACCTATGACTTCAGTCATTTTACAAATCCCCTCTGAGTCCCTTGTTTTATTTATGACCGCAAGACCAGATTTTAAATTATTGCTATATTGCTGAGCTCTAGTTAATCCTCCAATGTCAGGAGACACTATAACCAGTTCTCCTTTGATTTTTCTTAATGTTGGTTCAAAAAGCGTAAAACTGTCAAGATTACTTATTCCAATATTGAAAAACCCTTCTGTTTGCTTTGAGTGAAGTTCTAAAGTAATTACCCTATCAATACCCGCGGCCTCAATAAGATTGACAACTAATCTAGCAGAAATGGGGCCATGAGCATAGGATGGACGGTCTTGTCTTGAGTATCCAAAATATGGAATAATGGAAGTGATATGTTTTGCACCAGCTCTTTTACAAGTATCCGCAATTAATAATAATTCCATTAAATGATCATTAGCGGGTTTGGAAGTAGACTGTAAAATGATTATATCTTGTTGGTCTAGCTTGGCGTCAATTTCTATACGCAGCTCTTGATCTTCAAATCTTTTTATATTTGCTTGTATAAATGGAAGGTCTAATTTTTTAGCTAAATTCTTTGCAAGCGTAATATTGCTACTGCCGGAAATTATCATCATCTTTCTCTTTAAAAAATTTTTCTATATTATTGTTAAATCCCAATTATTATCGATCTCCGGAGGAGAGAAAAAATACATCTGACAATTATCACATTTTATATGTGATTGATTAGCTAGAATCTTTGCTAAAACTTTAAAGACCCCACCATGTGAAACTATCAAGGGATATCTGTATTCCGAAAGAAGAATTCTTCTCATTTCAGAAATTATTCTTTTTTCAAAATCTCTATATTTTTCTCCATTATTAGGAAGATTCTCATCAGTTAAGAAAGAGAGCGGAGCTTTGTTTTGTTCCTTGGTTGATCCTTCAGCGACGCCCCACCCCCTTTCTTTTATTGCATCTAATTTTTCTATTTCTAAATCCCCACATATTTCTGAAATAATTTTTGCAGTATTATAAGCTCTTCTCAAAGAGCTAGCAAAAATTTTACTAATTTCGATATTCTCAAGAATATAAGCTGCTGTATACGCCTGATCTAAGCCATTCTGATTTAGATCTATATCTGTTTGCCCCATTATTCTATGTTCTGCATTCCAATCTGTTTCGCCATGACGAATAAAGTAAAATGGTAATTTAGGTATGTTCATTCTAAATACTCCTTTAATATGCAAATTGCTCTTTTATAATTCTATCTTCGAGGCTATGGTTTTTATCAAATAATAATCTTATTGGTTTATCTCTTTTTTCTCTTATTATTACAGATTTTACATGCTTTACTTCAATAAAATCTGCTACAGCGTTAACTGGTCTATTTTCATGATCTAAAATTATTAGCTCAATATTCGCAGTATTTGGTAAAATAGCGCCGGCCCATCTTTTGGGTCTAAAAGGACTAATAGGAGTTAACGCCAAAATATTCGAACCAATTGGCAATATTGGACCATGAACTGAGCTATTATAAGCGCTACTTCCAGCTGGTGTAGCTAATAATATTCCATCACAAACTAATTCTTCCAGTCTTGCATTTCCATCAATATTAATTTGAATCTTTACAGCTTGATTAGTTGATCTAAACAGAGAAACTTCATTAATTGCCAAATATGTTTTTATCTGACCATTAATAAGATTTGCTCGCATCTCTAGTGGATAGGTTACAGTTATCTCAGCTTTCTCAAGCTTCTCAAGAATATTTTCTATATCAAAATGATTTAGTAAGAAACCCACAGTTCCGCAATTAATTCCATATATTGGTATATTAAGATGCATATATGAATGTAGACAATGGAGCATAAACCCATCCCCACCTAACACAATTATAAGATCTATTTTATTTATAGAGGTAGGTTCTTTTGAAAGTTCTATGAAATTATATTTTGATTGAATCTGCCTTAACCTATCCAAGGAACTTTCAGTATCATTTGCAATTATTGCTATATTTTTATATTTCATTTTGTTTAGACCATTATCTCCAATCGTTCAATTAGTAACTGGATTTGGTATTAGATGAAAATTAAGAATTGAGAGATAGATAATTTTCTATTTTCTTTTTGTATAACTTAAATTGCTCTAAATTTTTGCCAAATAATTTATCACTACTAGAAGAAAATTTAAATTTCAGTGGATTTATATGCTTACCATTTTCTAACACTTCATAATGTAAATGTGGACCAGTGGTTGCCCCAGTAGAACCAACATAAGCAATTACCTGCCCTTGAGCCACCTTGATCCCGGATTTAATACCTTTTGCAAATCTGCTTGCATGTGCATAAGCAGTAGAATATTTTGAGTTATGCTTAATACGTATATATCTACCATAATTTCCTTTTTGATGACTAACCACCTCTACTACACCGCCACCAGCAGCAATAATGGGCGTACCAATAGGAGCCGCAAAATCTATACCCGCATGCATTTTAGAATAGCCTAATATAGGATGATGACGCATACCAAACTTAGAAGTAATTTTTGCAGCATTAATAGGTGTACGTAAAAATTCCTTTTTAATATTCTCACCTTTCTCATTATAGTAATCAGTTACTCCATCTTTATGAGTAAATTTATAAATAGATATTTTTCTATTTCCTACAGTGATGTTTGAGTATAGAATATCTCCATTATGAGAAAATTTTCCATCTTCTGTATAAAATTTATCCATAACTACTTCCAATTTATCACCGGATTTTATATCACGCTGAAAGTCAATATCATAACTAAAAGCTCTAATTAGACTCATTATAGAATTTCTTGGAATTGATAATTCAACAGCAGACCCAATAAAACTATTTTTTATAGTTGTTATTTTTCTTTCCATTTTGCGTATAAGTGGAATAACTATATCAAAAGCAGTAAATTCATTATTAATATTACGAGATACTTCAATTTTTTTACTACCACTAATGGAAATTATCATGCTCGATAAAATATTTTCGCTCTCAAATTTTAAACTAACTACCGTACCAATGTTTAACTTGCGTGGATCAAATTTCTTAGAAAATGCACCGATAACAGCAGCAGCCTCACTTTTACTTACATCTGCTTCATTTAATATGGAAGCTAGGGTATCTCCTTCATTAATAATGAATTCAGGATTAAGTTTAGAGTCCTTATCTAACTCTAAAGATTCAGTAATAGAAGTAGACTCAGTAGGAATAACAATTTCAGGAGAGAATGAGAGCCAAATCTTATATACCAAAATAGCGCACAGAATGAAGATCCCAGCACCAAATGCAATGCTCGCTCGGCTATATTTATATTCTGTTAATTCTCTTTGCTTCATAACTTAATTAATTCTTTAAAAAACCGACTTATGCTGGCGTCTGCACAGATTATTACATAATTCTAAATTCCATGCAACAATTAATCCAAAAAAAACTCTATTGATCAAATGAGTAAACAAAATCTCTGATTATAGGCACAATATTATTACGGAATTTTGATCCATTGAAGAGGCCGTAATGACCAACTCCTTTCATTAAGTGATAAGCTTTTCTCGATTGCGGTATACCCGTGCAAAGCTTTATAGCTGCTTCAGTTTGAGAACGTCCCGTGATATCATCTAATTCACCTTCTAGAACCAAAAGACCTGGTTTTGTAATCGCCTCTAATTTCACAGGCCTATCCCTTGAAACCATTAAGCCCTGTGGCAGACTATGATCCTTGAACACTTCTTTTATCGTCTGAAGATAAAATTCTGCAGGCATATCCATAACTGCTAAATATTCATTATAGAATTTTTTATGGATTTCTGCGCTATCTTCATCTCCTGTTATTAAATGATCAAAAAGCTTTAAATGCTCTCCCATATGTCTTTTCATATTCATAGACATAAAACCATATAATTGTAAAAATCCTGGATACACTTCTCTCATATAACCTGGATAATTAACAGGAACCCTTGTTATAACATTATTCTCAAACCAATGAATTTCATTCTTACTTGCATAAGATGAAACTTCTGTGGGGCTTTCTCTAGCATCAATTGGCCCTCCAATTAAAGTCATGCTATTAGGAATATATTTGCTATTGTTATTATCCGCAGACATAATAGAAACTGCAGCAGCAACTGGGACCGAAGGTTGGCAAACAGCCATAACATGCAGATCAGGAGCTAATTTCTTCATAAACTTTATGGTATAATCTATAAAATCATCAAGAGTAAACTCTCCTTTAGATATAGGAACTTCTCTTGCATTAACCCATTCTGTTATATATACATCAAAATATGGCAAACAATCCTCAACAGTTCCTCTAAGCAAGGTAGCATAATGGCCAGACAATGGCGCCACAATTAATAATTTAGGCAAATGCGAACAATGAGGAAATTTTCTAAAATGAACTAAATTACAAAAATCTTTTTGCATGATCGTTTCTTGCGCAATATAATATTCTTTTTCTCCTACCATGGTTTTGTGAATCCCAAATTCAGGTTTAGGATATTCTTTAGTGAATCTATCTATTAGTTCAAACCAAGCATTAACCGGACGACTTACAGAAAAATAAGATATAGGATGATAAGGGCTTTGAATCCAAGACTGAGCGGCCTGCATATAAGATCTGATTGGAGCAAAGTTTGATTTATGCATCTCAACCAAAGTATATAGAAAGCTATTCTCTATTGTATTGATTCCTTGTTTATAGTTAAGCATAGCCAAGCCCTCATGAGTTTAAAGATACTTTATGATAAATATAAAAAATAAATTTTTAGTTAATGCGAGATAATCCAATTAGCTATAGAAGGCCAGATTTCTTGTTTAGCCACCTTACTTACTATAAGCCCAATGTGACCAGTATTTCTAATAAGAGTCTCATTATTTGGAAATAAATTAATAAAATTACTTGAAGAAATAGGCGGAACGATTTTATCTTCTAAGCCGTTAATGATCAAACATGGTAAATTATGATTTATCTCAGATAAATATCTCTTCGGTATTGTATTAGAATGAATTATATCCAAACATTCCACGGCAAATTTATTAGTCAGGCTAATCCCATCATTAATCCATCTTTCAACATTTAAAAATTTATTTATGTCCTGGTCGTCCTGCATTTTTGAGAATTCTGAAAATTTATTCCAGATTTTATTCGGATCTATAAATGAAAAGAACCACTGAACAAGCGCTGGCGATACTTTATCTAAATTCTCTACAATCATTTTTAGATTCTGAAATATTAAAAGATTATTTATCCCTAATATATGATAAAAATGAGAAAAGTCCCAAGGAGTTGCAATTAATACTTGGCCATTACAATTTATTTTTTCTTCTGAATTAAGAATAGAAGAGAATAATCCTCCTAAACAATAACCAATAGTAACTATTACATCATTCTTACAGGTAATATTAATTCCTCTTTCTAATCTTTCTATGTAATCAAGAAGCCCCATATTACTCTCATCAGCTAGAGGTTCATTGAAATTTACTAGTAAAACTCTATATCCTAGATTTACAAAATAATTGACTAGACTAGATTCCTCGCTTAAATCAAAAATATAAGATTTATTGATAAGTGATGGAATTAGAACTAATATTGGTTTTGTAGATTCTAAGCTTCCATATCCAAGTATATTTGTAGAACCTTCTTGCCAAATCACGTTATCTGATGGTTCTTTTCGCTGAAAATTTGAGTAAAACTTATCTACACCAGAAAGAAAATTATAAATATTGTTTAAAGGACTCTGCATAAAAAATTCATGCTTTTATTTTTAAGACTTCAAGAGCAATTTTTGCTCTATTTCATCAATTATTTCCTTAATTAAATCAATATTATCTCCCTCTCCCATAACTCTAATTAACTTCTCAGTACCTGATTTACGCACCAACAACCTTCCAATATTTTTTAGCGTCTTATTTCTTTCCTCTATAAGATTCTGAACAGCATCACTATCTAATATAGATAAATTATCAACTTTAACATTACGTATTATTTGTGGTAATGGAGTATAAATTTTTGTAAGCTCACTCACAGGTTTATTTTTCTCTTGAATAAGCGCTAACATCTGCAAAGCTGCCACGAGCCCATCACCAGTCGTTGAATATTCACCTAAAATCACATGACCAGATTGTTCACCACCTAAACTAAGATTATTCTCACGCATTTTTTCAGCAACATACCTATCTCCAACCTGAGTACGAATAACCTCAATTCCTTGGCTATTCATATAATGCTCAAAAGCAAGATTAGACATGGATGTAGCAACCATTTTATTATAATTTAATTGCCCTTGTTTTTTTAAATAACAAGCAATTAAAGCTAGGATCATATCTCCATCTATTGCTTTTCCATGCTCATCAACCATTTGAATACGATCAGCATCACCATCTAAAGCGATTCCAAGATGTGCTTTATTTTCAATAACAGTTTTAGATAATAACTCCAAATGATTAGAACCACAATCTAGATTGATATTTCTTCCATCAGGTTTTACACCAATTTCTATAACCTCAGCACCTAATTCCCAGAGAATTTTTCCTCCTAAATGATATGCTGCACCATTTGCGCAATCAATTACAATTTTAAAATCTTTTAAATTTCTCCCCTTAGGGAAAATATTTTTTGTAAATTCAATATATCGTCCTGGAGCATCGTCTATCCTAGTGGCCCTACCAACATCCACAGGATCTGCTAATTTGATTTTGGATTGATCAGACATAATAGATTCAATCTCTTTCTCAACTCCATCTGAAAGCTTATATCCATCTGGGCCAAATAATTTTAATCCATTATCATAATATGGATTATGAGATGCAGAAATCATAACACCAAGATCAACTCTCATAGATTTTACAAGCATAGCAATAGCTGGTGTAGGCATTGGACCAACGAGGAACACATCCATACCGGTGCTCAAGAATCCCGAGGTTATGGCGTTTTCAAAAAGATAACCTGAAAGCCTAGTATCTTTACCAATGATTACTCTATGACGATGGTCTCCTCTTGTGAACATTGTTCCAGCAGCCATACCAAGCTTAAGAGCTATTTCAGCTGTCATTACCCCTTTATTGGCAGTACCTCTAATGCCATCTGTCCCAAAATATTTACGCTGCCCCACCTTCTATTCCTTTTGTTAATGATATATCTAGGGATGATTTTTTAAGCTTTGGCTCTTCCTTAGCAGCTCTATTTATAGTTCTTCCCTCAAGAATATCTTTGATTTCTGCCCCCGTTAATGTTTCGAATTCAAGTAAAGCTTTAGCTAAAGTGTGTAATTGATCTAAATGTTTTTCCAATATAGATTTAGCAGCATTATAGCTTTCTTCAATAAAGCGCTTTACTTCTTCATCTATAATATTTGCAGTATCATTTGAGTTAGGGGCTGTTTTGCTATTAGCTCCTAAATATTGATCCGCTCTCTCCGTATGGTACACTGGACCAACCTTATCGCTTAACCCCCATTCAGCAACCATAGCTCTAGCTAATTTTGTTGCTTGCATTATATCTGAAGATGCACCACTGGTTACCTTCTCAGCACCAAAGATTATATTCTCAGCCACTCTTCCTCCCATAGCAACAGCAAGATCGGCTTTCATCTTGGCTAGAGTCATGGAAAATCTATCTCTCTCAGGCAACCTCATAACCATACCGAGTGCTCTACCCCTTGGCATAATCGTAGCTTTATGAATAGGATCTGAATCAGGTAAATAAAAACCTACGATCGCATGGCCACCTTCGTGATAAGCGGTAAGTTTCTTTTCTTCGTCAGACATTTGCAGTGACTTTCTTTCACTACCCATCATCACTTTATCTCTGGCCTCCTCAAATTCAGACATAGTAATAATTTTTTTATTTCTTCTAGCGGTTAGTAAAGCGGCTTCATTTACTAAATTTGCAAGATCAGCTCCAGAAAATCCTGGTGTGCTTCTGGCAACAATTTTTACATCAACATCTGGGCCTAATTTGACTTTTTTAGCATGAACATTTAAAATCTCCTCTCTTCCATTGAGATCGGGAATTGAAACAACTATTTGACGATCAAATCTTCCAGGTCTAAGCAACGCAGGATCTAATACATCAGGTCTATTTGTAGCCGCAATTATAATCACTGCTTCATTTGCTTCAAATCCATCCATTTCAACAAGTAACTGATTAAGAGTTTGCTCTCTCTCGTCATTCCCACCACCAAGGCCAATACCGCGATTCCTACCAACTGCATCTATTTCATCAATAAATATTATACAAGGAGAAGATTTTTTGCCTTGCTCAAACATATCTCTAACTCTGCTTGCTCCAACCCCCACAAACATTTCTACGAAATCAGACCCAGAAATAGTAAAGAATGGGACACTTGCCTCTCCCGCAATTGCTCTAGCAAGCAAGGTTTTACCAGTTCCTGGAGGCCCGATAAGCAAACAGCCTTTTGGAATTCTTCCACCAATATCTTGAAATTTCTTTGGACTCTTTAAAAACTCAACAATCTCAGATAATTCTTCTTTTGCTTCGTTAATTCCTGCCACATCTTTAAATGTTACTTTAACATTTTTTTCAGTAAGCATTTTAGCTCTTGATTTACCGAACCCCATGGCCCCTCGGCCACCGCCCTGCATTCCTTTCATGAAATAAATCCATACACCAAGCAGAAGCAATAAAGGAAACCATGAAATTAATATTCCAAGGAGGGAATTCATTTTAGAATCAAGGGGCACCGCGTCTATGCGCACTCCACCTTGTTTAAGTCTTTCAATTAATTCAGGATAAAATGGAGTATATGTATTGAATCTATTGCCATCATTAAAATGGCCATCTATATTATTACCTTGGATCGTTACATCTTTAATATTTCCTTCATCAATTTTATTAAGAAAATCCGAGAAAGCTAGTTTTGTATACCCAGCGCCTCCAAGGTTATTCTGATCAAAAGCACTATATAAAAATGCCACGATAGAAATAACAACTAACCAAAATAAAAAATTACGTCCTAGGTTCATAAATACTCTCACTTTTTTTAAATATATCATATAGATATAAGTAATAGCTAGTAGTTTTTCAAGGAACAATCAAGCTAAAAAAATGATTGCCATTATATCAATAACAAGTTAAGTTTAACTAAATTCAAACCATAGATTACTTTGAACATGATTATTATCGTTTTTGGCTTAGCTGCGGCTGGCAAGACATATGTGGGAAAATTTCTCAATAAGCATTATGGCTTTCATCATGAAGATGGGGACCATTGGCTAAGCACAGACATGCAACAATATGTTCATGAGAAAAAACTATTTACTATGGATATGCTGGAAGATTTTACAGTAAATATGATTGCCAATATAGAAAAATTAAAAGAAAATCATAATTATTTAGTAATAACTCAAGCCCTGTATCGTAAAAAGAACAGAGACACAATTAAAAGCTATTTTGAATCAAAAAATGAAAAAGTTATATTTTTACAAGTGGAAGCGGATGATGAGGTAATCTATAAAAGATTAGTTGATAGAGGTGATTGGGTCTTTCCTGAATACGCAGCATCAATGCGTCAATTCTTTGAATCAATGGAAACCGCGCAAGTTATTTATAATAATGAAGATGGCGAAGAAAATATTTCAAAACAAATAAAAGCTCTAGAGTTAATTATTGAGTCAGCGTAATGAGAATTTTTGTAATTCTTCTCTCTATCTTATTAAATAATTTTAGCTTTGCTGAAAAAACACTATCATATTCTATACTGGATATAGAATTCAATGACAGACTTCCCTTTGTAACTGTTTTTATAGAAGGGCGTCCAGTTAAGCTTTTACTTGATACTGGAGCAAGAAATGCCTTCCTTATTTTAAACAAAGATATTATAGCTACCTTAAACACATTGGTTGAGTTTCCAATCAAATTTAAATCGCAAGATATAACGGGAAAAACATATATTGCTAAGAAATATATTCTTCCAAAATTTAATATAGATAATATAAATTTTATAAAAGTAAAGCTTGATGAGGATACGAACTGGGGGTTAACCACAGGACCTAAAAAAACAAAGGATGGAGCTATAGGATTAGAATTATTTAGCAATAAAGCTATTATTCTTGACTATCCAAATAAGAAATTAGCTATAATAGACGGTAAAATCCCACCTGAATATGATATAGAAAATTGGAGTAAAATTAATTACGAGATTGATCGTTATGGCTTGATAATCTCAGCTGTTATTGATAGAGGCTGGGCAAAAACATTTGTTTTAGATAGCGGGTCTAATATATCAATTATAAAGCCAACATCAGGTGGCACAAATAATATACAATATGATTGCGATATAAACCTATCTCCAGGGCTGCAATGCACTCATATTAATACACAAGTTTTTTCGATAAATGATATAAATTATAAAAATCTACAATTTTACCTTTATCATTTTTATGAGCCAACTTCCGATGGAATCTTAGGCTATAATTTTCTTATAGATAAAATTATTTATATCGATTTCATTAAAAAACAAATTAGAATTAAAAATGTTTAAAAAAGAAAAATTTAAAATAAATTTATACCAAGTCCATCCTATAATTGGGCATTTATGTAGAAAATGGTTCTGCGCCATCTTCCAAAATATCTAAATACTTACGATAGATATAAACTTTATCACGTTTCTTACCACTCACCTCTTCCAATACACCAATAGATCTCAAGTGATTTAATGCACTTCTGGCTGTTGGCGCTGCCATTTTCAATTCTTTGGCAAGAAGGGGAACTGTAACTTGAGGCAGGCGTTTCATATATTCAAGTGTTTGTTCACATGAAAACCTAGCACGCCCTAAACGAGATATTTTCTCTAGATCTTTTGTAAAAAGATCATTAATTGCTTCAGCTGCTTGAATAGCTTGTTTTGAAGATTTGTAGACACCAATTAGAAAAAATTCTAACCATGTTTCCCAAGTGCCAGATTCTCTGGCTTCTTGCAGCAACTCATAATAGGTATGGCGATTTTGCTTAAGATACAGGCTTAAGTAAAGGATTGGTTCATCAAGCATACCATTTGCACATAGAAGTAAGGTTATCAGTAATCTGCCAAGTCTACCATTACCATCTAAAAAAGGATGTATTGTTTCAAATTGAACATGAGCCAGTCCTGCCTTTATAAGAATGGGCAAGCTTTCATCATGAAGAAATCTTTCAAAGTCGCTAAGGCAATCACCTAAATGATCTACTGGAGGCGGAACAAAGAGAGCATTGCCTGGCCTTGTGCCACCGATCCAATTTTGCGATCTTCTAAATTCCCCAGGTAGTTTACTGGATCCCCTACCGCCAGAAAGCAAAATACCGTGTATTTCTTTTAAAAGTCTAAGAGATAAAGGAAAATCATCTTTTAAGCGCCCTAAGCCATAGCTTATAGCTTTGACATAATTAGATACCTCTTCTACATCTTCAAGTGAGACTTCAGGTTTTTGATTATGTTCAAATAGCATGAGATCTGAGAGGGAGCTTTGCGTTCCCTCAATCTGACTTGAAAGCAAAGCCTCCTTACGTACATACATATAGATAAAAAGCGCTGTATTAGGAATGGTCTTATGAACAATATTTAACTCAGCCAAAGCTAGAGTTGCTTTTTCGAGATAAGGATAAAGCATCTCCAGTTTTATAGGTGGCTCTGGTGGCAGTTTTGCAGGAACATATGCTTTATATGACTCACCAGAGACCTTTTGCGTAATATATATTCCTACTCTTTTATTCATAAGCTATCTTTTCTTAAACCGCCCACACTAAGAAACTATATCAGATTATCTTTTCTTAGTCAAGGTAGAAACTCCCGGCAATTATTTATATTGATAAATTAATATTATTAATTATAAATGGTTTGTAGGAATCTTACGGAATAGTGATTCATGTATAATACAAATTAGAATTAAAAATGTTTAAAAAAGAAAAATTTAAAATAAATTTTATATATCTTTGTAAAATAGTTTTAGTAAGAAATTATATAGATAAATATTATAAAATAATCTCACCTTTAGAGTATGTAAATAATAAAGCTATCATAATATCTGAAATAACAGAAAATTTTAATAAGATTAAAAAACTAAGACCAACGCAAGAAGCACTAGAAAGTATTTATTATCAAAAACAGAAATTTAAATTTATAAAATATAATTACACTAAAGCCGACAATAATATACACCAATTTTATTATATAGTGACGCAATTGTTAAATAATTTTACTATAATAAACGAGAATAATATCAATTCTTTGCTAGACTTAGATAACGCCAATAAAAATGATTTTTCCTTACCGCAACTTGTAACAGAGAGCTTAAATGATTTTATTAAGGAATTAGATGAAACAATAGATAGCTTAATTACAGATTATTCTTATGATCAACAAGGGATAGCTTTACAAAATTCTAATTCAGATGATAATAAAGAAAGCGATTCAATAGAAGGAGAAGAAATCAGTACTAGTACATCTTTATCGAAAGAAAACGATCACCATAATGATGTCTGGACTTTAGTTATAGATTATTTTTTATCTTGGATATATGAATTACCTAAAGCGCTGCAAGAGAAATTTCTTAATTCGCATCCAATAAAAAACCTTCTAGAAAAAATAAACTATTTAGATTATATATATAATTTTTTCAGTGGTTTCGAAAAACTAACAAAAATTTATGAAATATCTTCATCAGAAAAGCCCTTCACTAGTTCTGAGAATAAGCTAAAAATCCTTATTGAGTCAAATATTTTAGTAGATACTAGCTTGCTATATGGTAGTAACTTAATAGGTATAACTATTCTTCCTATAGACGCAATTCCTGAAGTAAATTTGCTTGGGAATATATAATACCAACCCTCACTTAAATTTCAATATCCCATTCTCTAAATGGATCTTTACCTCATCACCATCTTTAATTTCTCCTGAGATTAGCATCTTAGCCAGTTGATTTTGAATTTCTCTTTGGATAAGTCTTTTTAATGGTCTTGCCCCATAGATTGGATCATATCCTTCTGTGCCTAGCCATTCTTTAGCTTTTGCATCTAGCTTAAGCTTAATATTATGCTTAGAAAGATTTTTCTCTAAATTCGCAAGTTGGATATCAACAATCTTTGTTATATGACTTTGCATTAACTTATGGAAAACTAAAATTTCATCAAGACGATTTAAAAACTCTGGTCTAAATGATTTTTTAAGCACTTCCATAACTTCTAATTTTGCCTGTTCAAAAGTTTCTTCTGTGGCTAAAGTTAATATTTCCGAGCCTAAATTTGATGTAAGAATAATCACAGTATTTTTAAAATCTACTACTATTCCTCTACTGTCTGTAAGCCTTCCTTCATCCAAGACTTGTAGTAATATATTAAAAACATCAGGATGCGCTTTCTCTATTTCATCGAAAAGGATTACTTGATAAGGTCTACGACGGACCGCTTCTGTTAAAGTCCCTCCTTCTTCATACCCCACATAACCTGGAGGTGCGCCTATTAATCTTGAAACGGCATGTTTCTCCATATATTCCGACATATCAAAACGAAGCATTGCATGCACATCATCGAATAAGAATTTAGTTAGCGCTTTTGTAAGTTCAGTTTTCCCAACCCCTGTAGGCCCTAAAAATAAAAATGATCCTAATGGGCGATTTACATCCTGCACTCCGGCCCTTGATCTTCTGATAGCATCACTAACAGCACTTAAAGCATCTTCTTGGCCAATTACAAGCTTAGCTAACTCATTTTCCATATTAAGAAGCTTATCTTGTTCGCTACCCATAATCTTATTAACTGGAATTCCAGTGCTACGCGCAACTATCTGAGCTATATCTTGCTCAGTGATTTCTTCTTTAATAATGGAGTTATTTTTCTCTCCATCACTAGCTTCTAATCTTTTAATTAGATCAGGAATAGTTTCATAAGTTAATTGACCAGCTTTCGCAAGATTACCCTCTCTTTTTGCTATTTCAAGATCAGCTTTTGCTTGTTCTAACTGTTCTTTAAATTTTTGTGCATTGGTTATTTTTAGCTTCTCTGCGCTCCATTTGCTAGTAAGGTCTAAAGCTTTTGCTTCAAGTTCAGCTAATTGAGTTTTAATTTTTTCAAGTCTATCAACAGAGGCCTTGTTTGTTTCTTTTTTTAAGGTTTCAGCCTCTATTTTTAGAATTATTATTTCACGATCTAATTTATCTATATCTTCTGGTTTACTATCCATTTCCATGCGTAACTTACTTGCTGCTTCATCAATCAGATCGATTGCCTTATCTGGCAAGAATCTATCAGTAATATAACGGTCTGAAAGAGTCGCAGCCGCAACAATTGCACTATCAGTAATTTTTATTCCATGATGTACTTCATATTTTTCTTTGATACCACGCAATATAGAGATTGCATCTTCTACAGTTGGTTCTGAAATATACACAGATTGGAATCTTCTAGCTAAAGCAGCGTCTTTTTCAATATATTTACGATATTCTGCAAGCGTAGTGGCTCCAATACAGTGGAGTTCTCCCCTGGAGAGCGCAGGTTTAAGCAAGTTAGAGGCATCCATAGAGCCTTCACTCGCCCCTGCTCCAACAAGCATATGAAGCTCATCAATAAATAATATTATTTCACCTTCTGCAGCTGCAACCTCTGTTAAAACACTTTTAAGGCGCTCTTCGAACTCTCCACGGAACTTTGCACCAGCAATTAAAGACCCTAAATCCAGGCTAACAAGGCGACAAGTTCTTAAAGACTCAGGCACATCTCCCATTACCATTCTCTGAGCAATTCCTTCAATAATAGCTGTTTTACCAACCCCAGGTTCACCAATTAATACAGGATTATTTTTTATTCTTCTTGATAATACTTGTATAGCACGACGAATTTCTTCATCTCTACCAATTATAGGATCTAATTTACCTTGTTTTGCAAGCGCTGTAATATCTTTTGCATATTTTTTAAGCGCTTCATAATTTGCTTCTGCATTGGCGCTGTTCACATTTCTACCTTGTCTAATTTTATTAATAGCATTTCGTAGAATTTCTTGAGTTACTTTATAAGTATTTAGAATTTTTCCTGCTTGTGTATCTTTAAGCTTAGCTATGCTTAAAAGCAAAATCTCGGTTGCTATAAACTGATCCTGCATTTCCTTAGATATTTTTTGTGCTTCTTCTAGAATTTTTGCGCTATCATTCGATAAATAAAGTTGATCACTAGCAGAAGAAGTTTCCACCCTTGGTAATTTAGCAAGAGCCTCATTAACCTCTTGCTCTATTTTCTTTAAATCTCCACCACAGGCTTGAATTAATCTATTACTTAAAGCCTCATCATCTTCTAATAATGACCTTAAAATATGCAGGCTTGAAAGCTGTTGATGACCATTGCTTAAAGCTACATGTTGCGCTTTAGATATTATGCTTCTAGCATTCTCAGTAAATTTTTCTAAATTCATGATCGCTCTCTTTAAGTCTTCGAATATATATATTATATATAATGATTACTAATGTCCAATTTCAAGAATAAGCAGTTAACTATTTTTTAAATTATTAAAAGTCAAGATTCTGGTAGTGAGCAGGCGGCGTGAATCCTCTTATTCTATCAGTTAAAATAGAACGAAAACTGGGTCTAGATTTTATAATTGAATACCATTCCTTAGCGTGCTCATGTTTATCCCAATCTAATTCACCTAAATAATCTAAAGTAGAAATTTGAGTTGCAGCAGCAAGATCCGCAAAACTAATAATATTACCAGCTAGCCATTTGCGAGTTTTAAGTAAAAACTCAATATAATCTAGATGATATTTTAAGTTAGCCCTTGCAGCTCTAATATAATTTGCTCTGGGAGAATGTTTTTCCACAAAATGCGCAATTATTTTTTCATCAAATATAAGTTTTGTAACCTCAGAATAAAACTTGGAAGTAAACCAGCTAAAAATTCTTCTGATTTCAGCATTATCTAAATTATTGCTAGAAAGAAAAGAAATCTCTTCATTTAAAGTTTCTAAATATTCACATATAGCATAAGCAGAAGAAATAGGCCTATCATCAGCTATAAGCACCGGGAGTTCAAAAGCCGGGTTCAAACTTGCTAATTCATAGTCCCTTACCCAAGGTTTTTTCTCTATTAACTTATATGGTATTTGTTTTTCAAGCAGTATAATCCTTACAAGTCTTGAAAATGGACAAAGCGGATAATGGTATAAAATATACATTTAGGCCTTATTATTATCTTTGGTTTTTATTAAATTCTACAAATTCATTTATGCCATATAAGTTAGTGCTCTGTATATAACAAATATCAGGTTTAATATTAGGATTATATATATTAAAACCCAAAATTTTAGCTATCATATCATGAATTTCATAATGACAAATAGGAGCTTTAGCATTTATCTTTGGATCTGCATTAACAATATATGACAAAAAAGGAATAGTATAAATTTGCTCATTTAAAAAAGCATGCCCCCATATATTATTATCTCCAACCCCTTCGCCATGATCTGGGGTAAAGAAAATATAAGTTGGCCCATCAAATTTGTTTTTATAAAACTCAAAGATTTTATAAAGCAGAGAATCATTGAATCTTACTGCATTATCATAAGTATCAACCAAAAACTGTTTATAGCTGCTAGCATCTACAGGGAAATGGCTAAACTTAGGATCATGAGAATAATTTGTTTCATAAGGTGCATGTATATTTCTTTGATGAAGTACTATGAAATTTTTTTCTGCATAATCTAAATCAGGAATAATTTTTAAGAAAGCCTCATCATTATATTTATTAAATAGATCAGGAGCTTTTTGTCTAAAAATAATATAATCAATATATTCATATCCAATGTTAGTCATAGAAGCGCCAGATTGCGCAGAAATAAAGAAAGTTTTAAACTTATGTTCTTTTGCTAATTTAAATAAATTACCAGAAATTGACTCAATAGCCTTATGATTATTAGGTTCATATATACCATTTAAAAGCAATTGAACTGATACTAAAGTATTTACGCCACTTGAAAGCCCAAGCATATAAGTAAAATTCTTATCATTCTTTAGAGTTGATAACATTGGATTGGTATCATATTTATAATTAGTAAATAGTGACATATGCATAGGATTCATGCTCTCGCCAATAATAAGAACTATATTAGCTTTTTTATTTTTCCAATCTTCTGAAGGAATGATTTTATATTCTTTATACTTAGTTTCTAAATTAGTAGGAATTGTAATGTTTAGAATATAATTTGAAAACGCATATAAGCTATTTCTTAATGAATGATCTGCTGGATCAGGATAATAATTCACTCCATTATAAATCTTGTTTACTCTATAAGGTATAATCGCTAACAAGCATAAAAGAGGCAGTATAGCCCATTTTGTTTTTAACTTTCTAGAATCAAATTTACTAAATAAAAAGATCAATATACCATACGGGGCTAGAACAACGAAAGGAACAATAAGAAGATATCTAGAAGCCTCTTTAGCGGCTACAAATACTTCATCAAGCTCACTAAATAAAAGGGAATATTTAGCTGAAGTAATAAGGCTATCATAATAAAACAAATGGCCAAATTGAATTAGTTCAAGAAAAATGAAAAACCCCAGAATAAAATATGCGAGTATTTTATCAGCAAAACTCAAGAATAGACCAAAGAAGATTATTCCTAAAAGAAATTTTTTACTCAGAATAGCGGCATCAGCACTATTAAAAACTTGAGCTATAAAATCAGGCGCTATTAAGGCTAATGGTATTAATAGAGCTAAAATTATATTATATTTTAGTCGAGATTTAATTGGCAACATAATTCCTGTATATCTTTTGGAAAATCAATTTCAAATTCCATCAACTCATCTAATATTGGATGAATAAACTCTAATTTATATGCACAAAGAGCCTGGCGTTGAAAAGAGTTTACTATGTCTTTTTGTTCTTGCAACAATTTACTTAAATATTTTTGCTTTGAATTAATATAAACCTTATCACCTACAAGAGGAAATCCTTTATAATCTAAATGAACTCTGATTTGGTGAGTTCTACCAGTATCTAATTTGCATTCTAATATACTAAATTTTTTATCAGGAGAAGTTTTTAAAACATTATAATGAGTGATCGCCTCTTTTCCCGTGGCCTTGGTTACAACCATCTTAGAATGATCGTAATTTTGTTTAGCAATGTGAGTCTTTATTGTTCCAGCCTTTAATTCAGGGGCTCCAAAAACTACAGCCATATAATAACGCTTTATCTCTCTTTCAGCTAGGGCCTCACTTAAGCGTTGATGTGTTTCATCATCTTTTGCTATTATTAAAAGACCTGTAGTATCTTTATCCAAGCGATGCACTATTCCAGGACGAAATTCTCCCCCTAAGCTTGAAAGCTTATCTTTTGCATAATATACCAAAGCATTTGCAAGAGTTTTATCAAAATTTCCAGCTCCTGGATGCACTGAAATTCCAGCTGGTTTATTTAATATAAGTAAATATTCATCTTCATAAATTATATCTAAAGGAAATTCAAATGGTTCTAGGTGAGACGGTTTTTGCTTAATTGCTTCGATATTTACTGAATAAACTCCAAGTCTAGTTTTAGCCCCAGGACTATCAATAACCTTACCATCACATTCCACAGCTTGAACAGAAATTAATTCTTGAATTTGGTTGCGCGAAAAATTTGTTAAACTTTTGCATAGAAATTTATCTAAGCGCATTCCCACATCTTCTTCTGTTGCTATAATTTCTTCTTGCATATAAGATAACTAAAATTACTATATAGTATATATATACTGGCGCAAATTAAAATGGAAGAAGAAATCCTAAAATGGTATCAACAAATGGGTATTGATGAGATTATAGTTGATCAACCAGGGCAGTTAACCAAAAAAATACCAAAGAAAGTTATTTATGATGATTCAAATTTAGTTTCAAAAGCTAGGATGATTGCTGATAATTGTAAAACCTTAGAAGAACTTAAGATAGCAGTTGAAAATTTTGATGGTCTTTCGATTAAGAAGACAGCAAATAATACTGTTTTTTCTGATGGAAATCCAGAAGCAAAAATAATGGCAATTGGCGAAGCTCCTGGAGCAAGTGAGGATGAGCAGGGAATACCATTTTGCGGAATGAGTGGGCAGCTCTTAGATCAAGTATTTGCTTCTATTAATCTTACTAGAAAAGAGAATCTTTATATTACTAATAGTCTTTTTTGGCGCCCACCTGGAAATAGAAAGCCAACAGCCGAAGAAAATGCTGTTTGTCTCCCCTTCTTAGAAAAACATATAGCTCTAATAAATCCTAAGCTTATATTGTTAGTTGGCAGCACTGCTGCATCAGCTTTACTTAATTCTACCGAAACAATTTCACGACTTCGTACTCAATTTTATAAATATAAGAATAATTATTTAGAAGAGCCTATTGATACAGCAGTAATTTTTCATCCTTCTTATCTTTTGCGTCAACCATTACAAAAGAAAACAGTATGGTTTGATTTACTTAAAATAAAAAGAAGTTTTGGCATTAACTAAAAGAATTGAGTATATCTTTAATACTTCAAAAGTTGGAAGGAGCTGGGAGCGAAGTGTATAAATTAATACATGAGCGACGAAGTGACGCTCCAAATCTTGAAGTATTAAAGATATATATATCCTTTTGTAAACTCAGAAACTTGCATAGGTTTTTTACCTGGTCTTTGAACTATTGTGGGAATAAAGAAACCTTTTCCGCATGCTATAATTAGTTGCTTAGAATCTACTATGGTTCCTGGTTTATATTGATGTTCTATGTTATCTATTTTTGCTTCAAGAACTTTTATTCTTTCTCCATTAATATTCAATGATGTCCCGGGCCAAGGGTTAAGAGCTCGCACTTTTCTATGAAGAACTTCACATGATTCTTGCCAATTTAGCTCACCATCTTCCTTTGTCAATTTATTTGCATAACTTCCTTCTTTAGGTTGTTTTTGAGGAATTATATTATCAATATTATCAAGAACTTTAAGTAAAATTGTAGCGCCTAGATGTGACATTTCTTTAGAAAGCTCAAGATAAGTTATTTGATCATCTAGCTGCATTTTCTGCATTAATAAAACATCTCCTGTATCTACACCTTCATCCATTTGCATAATACACATAGCTGTTTCTTTTTCCCCTGAGAGAATAGTCTTTTGCATTGGAGCCGCCCCTCGATAAAAGGGTAAAAGAGAAGGATGAATATTTATACAGCCATATTTACAAGCGGTTAAAATCTCTTTAGGCAAAATTAAACCATAAGCTATAACCACAGCTACGTCCGCCCCAAGAGCTGCAAATTCAGTTTGGCTCTCTACTCTTCTTAAAGTCTTGGGAGTATATACGGGAATATTAAGATTATTTGCTAAAATGTGAATTGGTGATAGAGTTTCTTTATGCCCTCTACCCGCTGGCTTTTGCGCTTGAGTATATACAGCAATAACTTCATGATGTTTACTTAAAACCTCCAAAGTGGGAACTGCAAAATCAGGAGTGCCCATAAATATAATTTTCATTTTTGATTTAACTATTATGATTATTTTTGTTAATCTTAACTATATTACAAAAACACACAAGAAAAAACATGAGTCGTTTGGCAATAGCAACTTTATCAACAGAGAATCTTCTTCATAATTTAGAAGTAATTAAATCATATGCCAAAAATTCAGATATTATGTGTATGGTTAAAGCTAATGCATATGGGCATGGATTAAGATCAGTTTCAATGAGATTAGACGGTAAAGTTTTTAGCCTTGGAGTCGCCTCTGTTGACGAAGCCCTAGCCCTACGAAAAGTAAATGTTAAAGCACCAATAACGTTGATGTCCGGCGCTTTTGAAGCAGATGATTTATTTATTGCTTCTTGTCAAAATTTTCATCTAATTTTTCATGAAGAAACTCAAATAAATTGGTTAAATAACATCAAACTACCAAAACCAATTAAAGTATGGCTTAAAATTGATACTGGTATGGGAAGATTAGGTTTTGATATTGAATCAGCTAAAAAAGCTTATGAAATCCTAAGCAAAAATTCTCAGGTGATTCAACCTATAGGAATCATATCTCATTTTGCATGTGCAGATGATCTAGAAAGTGATTTAAATAAACAACAAATAGTAAAATTTATAGAATTTACTAAGGATTTACCAGGCCCAAAAACTTTTGCTAATTCAGCTGCTATATTTGGCTTACCTGATACGCATTACGATATGGTAAGACCAGGCATTGCAATATATGGAATTTCTCCATTTAAAGATAAAACCGCTAGCGAACTTGGTTTAAAACCAGTAATGACTTTGCAAACAAGATTAGTTTCAGTAACTAATGCAAAAAAGGGAAGTTATATTGGTTATGGATCAAGATTTTTATGCCCAGAAGATATGAAAATAGGCGTAATTGCTATGGGATATGGTGACGGCTATCCAAGAACAGCTCGTGATGGAACACCAATATTAGTAAATAACAAACCTTGTCAATTAGTTGGAAGAGTCTCAATGGATATGGCTATGATTGATTTACGCAATTGCCATGACGCAAAAGTTGGCGATCCAGTAATTTTATGGGGTGATGGACTTCCAATCGAGAAGATAGCCAAACATACTGACAATATTCCTTACGATATTATTTGCGGAGTTCAGCAAAGAGTAAAATTCTACTGGACCGTATGATAATACCAATGATCTCCTATTGCGGAAATAAATTCACCCATTAGATCAGCAGGATCAGGAGAGAAGAAATCCATCTCTATATCCATATCTTCTACTTCATGATTATTATTATAATGCTTCTTAATAGAAAATGTTTTTTTCTTTTCAACTTTTATCTTGTTCTGCTTACTTAGTAATAAAAAATCTCTAATTTTATATACAGGCTTTACCATTTTTATTTTATTCCAATCTTAACTTTTAAATCCTCAATCTCTTTATCTACTATAAACTTATAATTATTGCTATTAATTTCTGAAACAAATTCGCTATCAGATAAAGTTTGTTCATTAATTAAACTTATAAAGTTATAGAGCATTTCCTGAACTTTATCATCTATTTGAATAGCTAAATTTATATGATCTGAAACATCTAGTTCAGCTTCTTTCCTAGCTTGTTGAATTGCCCTAATTAAATCTCGCGCTAAGCCCTCTGCTTCTAATTCCTCACTTATTGTAAGATCAAGAACGCATAAAGCCGTATTATCAGCTAAAGCTTGGCTATCTTTAGGATTTTTAGCTTCTAAAGTTAACTCAGCTTCTGATTGCAGTAAATCTTCATCTGCAATTTTAATTTGCCCTTTCAAATTCTGCCATTGGCCTTGCTTGTTTGCAGTTATAATAGCTTTAATTTTTTCAGGTAATCTCTTACCCAATATAGGGAAATTGATTTTTAATTTAAAGTTAGCATGTTCTGTTAGATTTTCGCTAACTTCTATAGATTTTATATTTAATTCATCATGAATTATATCTGCGAATTCATTTAAATACTCTAGATCCTTGCCGTATATAGTAAGTTTATTTAAGGGCAATCTTGTGCGAATATTTTCTCTATTACGTATTGATAGAGCCGCGCTACAAACTTCACGCACTTTATCCATTTGTTTGCATAAAATTTCTTCATTAAAAAGCTCATCTACATTTGGAAAAAAACATAAATGCACAGAGTTTTGACATTTAAACTCATCATTATGAACTAACCCCATATATATTCTTTCAGATATAAGAGGAAGCAAAGGGGCCATAGCTTTGCACATAGTAACTAAAACACTATATAAACTATTATATGCTTGTTGCTTGTCTAAATCTTTTTCCGTCTTCCAAAAGCGGTGACGATTTCTTCTTATATACCAATTATTTAATACTTCGAAGAAACTATCTATAGCCTCATAGGCTCCAGCTACTTCGTAAGCATCCATGCTTTGTTTAATCTTGTTTACGCTATGTTTTAACTTAGAGAAAATATATCTATCTAGAAGATGATCAGATGAAAAATCTAATTCAGCCTTTAAATTATCTGCATTCGCATAAAGAGTGAAGAAGTTATAAGCATTCCAAATAGGTTTTATTGAAAGACGCAAGGCATCTCTCACCATTTTCCCATCCTTGTCTATTAACAGCTCTAAACCCTTTAATACAGGTGAGGATTGCATTAAAAAACGTAAAGAATCCGCACCATATTGATGAAATAATTCTTTAGGATCTGCATAATTTTGTAAACGTTTGGAAAGCTTCTGTCCATTAATATCAAGAATTACCCCATGGCATATACAGTTTAAAAATGGAGGCCTATCAAAAAGGGCCGTAGAAAGCACCATTAAAGTATAGAACCAGCCCCTTGTTTGAGCCGAATATTCCACTATGAAATCTGCTTGAGGAAAATCTTTTTGCCCTTCAAAAGGATAATGTACCTGTCCATATGGCATAGAGCCGCTCTCAAACCAACAGTCAAATACATCTTCCACCCTACGCATTGTTGATTTTCCTGTAGGATCATTTGGATTTGGACGTGTTAAGCTATCAATAAAGGGTCTATGTAAATCTGTAACCTTAACTTTAAAATCCTGCTCTAATTCAGCAATGGATCCATATACATCTATTCTTGGATATTTTGGATCATCAGACATCCAAACAGGAATAGGGGTTCCCCAGAAACGATTACGGCTTATTGACCAATCTCTCGCATTTTCTAACCATTTTCCAAATAATCCATCCTTAATATGACCAGGAATCCAATTAATTTGCTGATTAAGTTCCACCATTCTATCTTTGAAATCTGTAACTTTTACATACCAAGAAGGCACAGCCTTAAAAATCAAAGGAGTATCAGTTCTCCAGCAATGAGGATAATTATGAATATATTGCTCTGTTTTAATCCAAGAACCTAAAATCTTAAGTTTCTTTATTATTTCATCATTAGCATCAAAAATATTCATTCCTTTAAAGTCATAAACTTCACTGGTAAATTTTCCTTGTAAATCAACAGGACAGACAACTGAAATATTGTGCTTTTCACAAAGAATTTGATCATCCTCACCAAATCCAGGAGCCATATGGACTATGCCTGTACCATCTCCTTCTACTACAAAATCTCCTGATAAAATTTTAAAGCTATTTGGGTGATTTGCAAAATATGGTAATAATGGCTTATATTCTAGTCCTACTAAATCACTTCCCTTTAAAACCGCTATAATTTCAGAGCCTATTTCATTTTCATAAGCTTTTGCTGCAAATTTAGCCAAGATGTAGCATTTATTATCTTTCTTTATGCAAACATAATCCATATCTGGATGCACAGCTAGAGCTAGGTTCGATGGAAGCGTCCATGGAGTTGTTGTCCATGCCATGATTTCATATGATTCACATTCTTGGCTTAATTTAGCAGGCTTTGCTTTTAACGTGAAAGTAACTGTAACTGTTTTATCAGCTCGCTCACGGTAAGCATTATCAAGCCTTGTTTCAAAATTTGATAATGGCGTTTCTGCAGCCCAAGAATAAGGCATCACTCTCATTGCCTGATAAACTAAACCTTTATCATATAATTGTTTAAAAGCCCAAAGGACTGATTCCATGAAGTTAATATCCATGGTTTTATAATCATTATTAAAATCTACCCAGCGTGCTTGACGAGTAACATAAGACTCCCATTCACTGGAATAACGCATCACTGAAGAACGGCATTGCTCATTAAATTTATCAATTCCAAATTTATTTATTTCTATTCTACCAGAAATACCTAATTCCTTTTCAGCACCTAATTCTGCAGGCAGCCCATGACAATCCCAACCGAATCTTCTTTCAACTCTCTTTCCAAGCATTGTTTGATATCTTGCGACTGTATCTTTAACAAAACCTGTAAGCAAATGCCCATAATGCGGCAGGCCATTAGCAAATGGTGGTCCATCATAAAAAATAAAACTATTTTCTGGTGATCTAGTTTCTACAGATTCTTTAAAAACATTCTCAGCTTGCCAAAAGTTTAGAACCAATTCTTCTTCTTTTACCAAATCAGCATTCGCTTGCACTTGGGGATAATACTTCATGACTTTTCTCTTGATTAATTTTGCTCTGCATTTTAATTGGTATCAATCTTCAAAGCAAGAAGAAATAAATAGACTTTAATAGATTTAGTTTAATACCAATTTATAATTCCACCTGAGTCCATAGGTAAAATTATTCCTTGAATAAGATTATTTTCCAGTCTTAATTCTGTATCTATCATTTCTTCATATAATAGCAGAGAAACCTTCACTTTTTCTTCTCTACTTAAGGTTTCATCTATAACTTCTTTTTTATCAGCAGCTAATAATTCTTCAAATCCTTTTAAAAAATATTGATGATTGTATAACTTTTCTACAATTTCCTTTTCCTCAAGGATTTTTTTAACCACCTCTGTATTAAGAATATGTTCTTGTAAACATTCTGGTAGCTCATAAATCCAAGACAAAAAATTATTAAAAACATAATCTAATATAGACAGCTCTTTTGAAGTTTCTTTAAAAATCATTTTCTTATTAGCAATGTCTTCTTCAAAAGATATGCTTCTTTTATTAACCGGTTCATCATTTTGCTCTGAAACCAAATTATTAGACTCTGCAACAATGTTTTCTAAGCCTGCTGATAATTCATCTGAAAATTCTTTTATACATTCTTTTGCATAACTAGCAACTGCTGCACAAAGCTCCTTCGCGTCTAGCTCCTCTTCATTAGATAATTTTTTATTATTAATCCGCAACTCAGATGGATCTATCAATATGAAATAATCTTTGGATAAACTGTTAATAAAGCCCTGCACAAGCTTTCTATCTCCATGACAAAGAGCTATTAAACCGTAAACAGTTCCATGGATTATATCGTCTGTTGTTGTGTCATCATGATCTAAAAATGTAAACTTATACTTACTAATCGCAAGACTATGTAATTGCTCTTTTGTTAAATTTAGACTTAAAGCTTTATCGTATATTTTATTTATTTTTTCTAATATCGAGTCTCGATCTGCCTTATGTTTTTCAACAAATTGCTCCAATAGAAATTTAAAATATAAATCTTTCAATTTAGCTCTAAATACTTCTTTATCAATTTCTTCAAATTGCTTCATTTCATTAATTAATAATTAATCTAGACGAGTTAATATATTAACATATATTAATATATAAAGCAATATGTCAAAATCAAAAATTATTTATGTACCTCAAGGCTGTTACGCAGAGATAACGCGCTCAACTCCTGAGGAAGTAAAAGGATTAATGACATCTGGCATAAGTACTTGCTGTCACGTTGTAGTAACAAACCCTAAGACTGGCTATATGGCTTTATGTCACGCAGACGCGTCAACAGATCTAACTCATAATGAAACAGGGGTGCCAGCTTGGGTAAGAAAAGCTTGCGCACCAGATGGAAAGTTAGAAGATGTAACTGTCTTTGTAGGCGAAACCAGAGATCATCCAAGACCAGGAGGAGACTTAGAAGCAAAATACTTAAAGCAAGTTCAAACATGAGTTGAAACCCCTCCAATAACTCTAACTACTGGTTGCTTTGAAAATCAATACGGAGTTCTAATTAACAGGGATAATAATATAATTACTTCTTTAAGTGGAAATAAGGATATAGCAAAAACACAAGCTGAACAACAATGCTCTGCAGAAGTAGAAGAATTAATACAAGCGAATGGAATGGTGTTTGAACGTCCATCTGTTGATGCACGCATATATGCTATAGGAAAACTTCCTCAATATCTTAATGCCCCACCAGGACCTAACGTTCGTTCTCATAATTTTGGTAAAGTCTCTGAGCCTATTCCATTTCCTGGTGATAAAATGGAAATAGGTTATGGAGATATAAAGCTTCGCCCAATAAATGTTTTTGATAGTAAAGAGGGAGAATTTAGAGATATTGAGTCCATTACAGATTCTAATAGATTCATTAATCCCAGAAGATTAGCAAGAGGAGCAACAGATAGTGAAGACAGTTCAAATAAAGGACATGAATATTATTATACAGACGGCTCTGGATCCATAGATTATGATGCTGACTCGAAATCCTCAAGCGTTAGCGGTTCTTATCTAGAAACCAAAAAATACTGGGATGAAAAACACTCTACCAATGCAAAAGAAGGGTACACCCCAATGTATTGGAGGGAAGAATCGGCTCCTCCCGATGAGAGAAAACCTACCTCTCAACAACCACCTATATCAAGCTCTTCTTTAAGGACTACTTTACAAAAAAAACAAACTGTCACAAGGTCAAACTCTGCACCTCCTTCATATAGAAGGATGAAACCAACTCCATGGAAACCTCCAGGAAAATCCTGTAATGTATATATTTAAGAATTTTTCTTGAGAGTTTAATTTGACTGGTTGCAATTTCTATAGCATCGTGAACTAACATTTTGGTCCTGCGGATTTTCAAATTCTTGCGAAATAATTAATTTTATGCTATTGTCCCTTAAAAAATTATTAGGAGAAAGTTAGATGACTTATGTCGTAACCGAGGCATGTATCAAATGTAAATATTCAGATTGCGTGGAAGTATGTCCTGTCGATTGTTTTTATGAAGGTGAAAATATGTTGGTTATAAACCCAGATGAATGCATCGATTGTGGAGTTTGTGAACCTGAATGTCCCGTAGAAGCTATCAAACCTGAGTCCGAAGATATTATTGAATGGATAGAAATTAATAGAGAATATGCCGCAAAATGGCCAGGAATTACGGTTAAGAAAAATCCACTTCCAGAAGCAGAACAATTTAAAGATAAACAAAATAAAAAAGATTTATTTAGTCCCAACCCTGGTTCTGGCTCTTAAATGGATAAAATAGAAGAATTTTCATTAAGCGATAGCGCTTGCAAAAGATTAGCCTTCCTTATTGCTAAAAGAAATGATCAGAATGTGAAATTACGTGTATCTGTAGAAGGTGGGGGCTGTGCTGGGTTTCAGTATGCTTACAATTTTGTAACGGATGAAATAAGTGAGGATGATTTATATATTGAGAGAGATGGCGCTAAACTACTTATAGACAGAGCTTCTCTTGAATTAGTAAAGGGAAGTATTCTAGATTTTGTAGAAGATCTAAATGGTGCTTTTTTTCAAATAAAAAACCCTAATGCAGCAAGTGGCTGCGGCTGCGGAAATTCTTTTAGCGTTTAAAAAATTTCTTGACAAAAATATGCAATTCTCTTAAGAATATGTTGCAAGGTAACTTTTAGTTATGGTGTGTATTTCTCTAAATGTCAAAATATAAAATTCAAGAAAACGAATGCTACTGGTTAACAGAGGCTAGCAGTTCTCAGACAGGCTCTTATTTCTTCAAACATAATTACTCTACACAATTAATTCAGAACAACACTAAGATCTCCATTTTAGAGCCTATGGATTTATATGCAAAAAATGATCAAGCCGAAGAATATTATAATATAATTTACCATAATGATATTTTAAGAGAGCATATTATTAGCTCTAATTGCAGTAAATACCATTGGTCTATTTTATCTACAGGTGGAATGCGAAATCTAGAAGATACACATGGAAAAGATCTCGTTGATGATTTTTATAGCAGAATCAAAACTCTTCACGAAGGTAATGAAATTATCTGTAATGGCGATATATGCAAAGAGATAGTTTTAAATCATGTTAAGACTATAAATGGAAAAGATGAAGGTTTTTACGCATGGAATAGTTTTAAGCACACTAATAATGAAGAATGCCACGCTGTATTCGATCTTGGAGGGCAAACCGCTCAATATACAAATCAAACTTTTGTATATACACAATATATAGGAAGGCAACATAGCTTAGGTAAAATTCATGACACCGGTATTTCACAATGTTTTAATAGGAATAATACTTATCACGGAGATAATTGTAGAGAAGTTATTAAAAATTATCTGAGCACTAGTTCATATGATATTCCAATTCTTACAAATTCTCATTGTAAACTTTATGCTGTATCAAATTTTTATTATTTCTTTAAGGATTTATGCACTTTATATCTACCTTCTATGCAATATCATAACTACACAAGATCTCCTATAATTGACGATATATGCGCAAGAAAAAGTGAGAATTTAGATTCAGGATTCTCTGTACAAGCCAGTCATTACAAAAGCTTAGCTGACGAAATTTGTCAGTATCAGAATAGTGAATGGAACAATAAAACTGCAGAAACTGCTGCAGGAACATGCTTTATTGGTAATTATATACACCAAGTACTTGAGCATACTGGTCTTCTAGAGGAAAAGCTTACTATATTAGATGCCGATTGGACTTTAGGAGCAGTAGATCATCTTTAGTATTTCTGATAATTTGATAAAGCGAGACTTGAATTTTTACATATAATAATATCAAACTTATTAGCAAATTTATTTCTAAGTTTATAAATATGGGTATCAAGGGTGCTAGTAGTTATCTCACTTGAATATCCCCAAATGTCTTGAAGAAGAATAGATTTCTCTACATAATCCTTTTTATTAACCAGATAAGAAAGTATCTCTGTTTCTTTTTGAGTCAATTCGATTAACTCACCGTTATAATCACATAAGCGCTTATCTGAGTAAAACTTGATAGGACCAATAAGAATAATATCTTTATCAAGATGTTGAATAGCTTTTTCTATTAAGTTAATTAGATCCGAAATGATAATGGGTTTAGATATAGGCCAATCCTGTTTATTATCAATCAATAATTTAATATTATTATCTAAAACCGCAATATCAGCTACGTTCTCATCACTAAAATCAATATCAGTAAAATATTGTTTTAAAATAATTTTAAGAGCTATATTCTTAATATATAATTTAATCATTTCACGCTGGCTTTTTTGCTAATCAAATATTGCTGTAAAATTGATAAAATATTTGAGAATGACCAATAAATCATTAAACCAGATGGAAGAGAATATAGCATCACTATTAACACAAGAGGCATAAACTTCATTACAGCTGCTTGCACTTGATCTGTTGGAGCAGGGCTTAATTTTTGTTGAATGAACATAGTTACGCCCATAATTATAGGCCATAAACCTATATCAACCATACCGATTGGCCCCCAAGGCAATAAACCAAACAAATTCCAAATTGTGGTAGGGTCTGCAGCAGATAAATCTTTAATCCACCCATAAAATGGCGCATGCCTCATTTCTATAGAAATAAATATCACTTTATATAATGAGAAAAATAATGGAATTTGAATAAGAAGCGGTAAACATCCAGCCGCAGGATTCACTTTTTCCTTTTTATAAAGATCCATTATTTCTTGGTTGAATTTAACTTTATCATCAGCAAATCTTGCTTTTATTTTCTCTATTTTTGGCTGCAGATCTTTCATTTTATTCATAGAAATATATGATTTATTAGCAAGAGGGTACATTAATAGCTTTAGAGTTAATGTAACTAAAAGAATTGCCAAACCAAAATTACCCATGATTGAATTGAAGTAATTAATTAATATAAGCAACGGCTTAGTTATAAAATAAAAAATACCATAATCAATAGCTCTATCAAATAAATCAAAATTCTTGGTTTTTGAATAACTCTCAAGCAATTTTTCTTCTTTGGCACCAGCAAAAAGATGTTGCTCTGTTTGGAACTTATCTCCTGGAGAAACTTCAAAATCTTTGGATACATAATTTACATTATAGCTATCATGCGCATTATCATGATTAGAATTTTTTGTTGCAATAAAATTTGTTTTAGAAGGTAAATTAGAATCAGGTATTAAAGCTGCAAGCCAGTATTTATTAGTAAAACCAGCCCAGCTTCCATTAGTATTTGTATAAATTTCTTGACGTTCTTTGCTTAAGTCTTCGTAAGTTGATTCTTTTAGAACATCAGAAAACACACCAATAGCACCTTCATGCAGAATTGCAAATTGTTTAGGCTCAGCTATTGCTTTATAAATTCTTCCATAAGCAGATAAACTTACAGTCTGCTTACTATTATTCTCTACAGTTTGAACGATAGTAAATAAATAATTCTCATCAATAGAAATTTTAACATTATAAAAAACACCTTGCTGATTATGCCATGAACAATATATTGGATGAGCTTCCACTAATTCATTACCATTACAAACCCATACAGAATTTTTTGTTGGAACCGCTAAATCTTCGTTATCTTCGCTTCTAATCCATCCAAATTCAGTAAAATATTCACTTGAAAACAATCTAACAAGCGGACTATTTTCTCCTATTTCTTTATGATAAGCTTTAAGCTCTAAATCATTAAAACGCAACCCTTTTAAAGCAATACTACCTTTAACCATAGAAGTATCGATAGTGACAAATCCTGCCTCTTCGCTCGTGGTCATGTTATCGCTTAAGAATTTTTGATTAATTGCTTTTTCAACTCCAGCTTTTTTATGTTGTTGTTGAGTAAGATCAATTTTTGCTCTTTTTGGATTTTCATAAAAATATTGCCAAGCAACCAGAACTAGGCTCGATAATAAAATTGCTATAAATAAATTTCGTAAGTCTTTAGACATTTCCACGCTTTAAAAAATCTGATTAATATTTTCGCGATAATATAGTAAAATCCAATATTTAGAAAGAGAAAATTAGGGATAAATTCATTTATTCCTAATTACTTAGCTTTACTTTCTTTTCTTCTTGTAAGATTTTGCTTTAACTTCTCTGCAAGCTTATCTTTTACTTCTTTATGTTGTTTGCTTTTCTTTTCTTGAATTAACTTATATTTTTCAGCCCTATCTATAGAAGTTTGAGAATCTATCTTTGATTTATTGCAACGTGCCATTTGAGTTTTCCTTTATTTTTGTTGGCTCTTCTAAAATATTGAAAATTTCATTAGCACAATAAACTTTTTCTCTTTTTCTTTGAGAAGTTTGGGTAATTATATTTAAACTTTCTAGTTTATGTATAGCTCTTTGCGCTGTTGTAAAAGCGACTCCTAACTTTTCTGCAGTTTTCTTAGTAGTACAATAAGGGTTCACAGCTAAGTGTTTTATAATTTCCTGTGTTATCGCTTCTTTGCTATGAGCCGCTTTAATTTGCCATTCTGTAATTAATATATTAATGCGTTCAGCTCTTGAAAGAACGTCTAGACCTTGAACTGCGATTCCGTTCAAGAAATACAAAAACCAATCGCTCCAACTTCCTATGCTACTAATATTATAAAGCTGCTTGTAATATTCATCACGAGTAGCTTCAAAGAAAGCGCTTAAGTATAGTATAGGGGATGGCAATAGCTTATGTTCAATGAGAAGAAGGGTAATTAACAATCTTCCAACTCTCCCATTTCCATCTAGAAATGGATGGATTGCTTCAAATTGATAATGACATAAAGCGATATGAATTAGAGGCGGTAATGTTCTATTGTGTAAAAATTCTTCAAATTTATTTAACGCTTCTAACATTTTTTCTGGTGAGGGTGGAACATATTTTGCCGTATTTAATGTGCATCCCGGACTTCCAATCCAGTTCTGAGATTTACGAAATTCTCCCGGTGTTGCATGTGATCCTCTGACGCCTTGCATAAGATTTTCATGAATCTCTTTAAGTAATCTCAAAGAAAGTGGTAATTCTTTTAATCTTGATACTCCATAATCTAACGCTATTATATAATTATTAACTTCTTGTAAATCGTCCGGATTGCGCTCTACAGATGCACCAGCGTCTTTAGCTAATATTTCCCCTAAAGTTGCTTGAGTTCCTTCGATTCTGCTTGATAAAACAGCTTCGCGAGCGATAAAGGGACGCATAAGAAGATGTGGATTGGGTAATCTTATACCTTCTCTTGATAAGCCACCTAATATATGATCCGCTCTTGATAAGCTATTCACCAATGCGATGTCCCACTCTATTTTTGGAGGCAGTTGACTTGGAACAAAGAAATCATAGCCAGTTAAAGCTCTAATTATTACTCCTGATGGTGATTCCTTGATATTCATAATAATCTTACTCTCACTTCTAATATATTATATGCTTATTTTCAGAAAAGTCAAAGAATGAAAATAAGAGGCGATTTCATTAGCGTTAGTGAAAATAAGAAATGGCTTTATTTTCAAAAACACCAAGAAACGAAAATAACTATATCTAATACCCAATTATAGGATGGACTTGGTATAAATTCTTAAGAAACTAATCTACCTAATGGTTTTCCAGCTAATATATGTAAATGCATATGTGGAACGGTTTGCATACCATGAGAGCCAACGTTACACATTACTCTATAGCCATTTTTCTCTAGGTTTAAATCAGCGCAGATTTTCTGTACTATTTTATAAAAATGAGCAATCTCTTCTTTGTTTGCTTTTTCCATAAAATCATGAAAAGAAATATATTCTGCTTTAGGCAGAACTAGTATATGTACAGGCGCTGCTGGTGATACATCCTTAAAAGCCAATACTTGATCGTCTTCATAAACTTTATTTGAAGGGATTTCTCCTCTAATAATTTTAGCAAATACATTGTTCTTATCGTACATATTCTTCTCCAATTTGCTTATAGTATTTAAATTTTGCTTCATCTAGATTTCTTGCAGCTATTAGTGATTCTTGGACGTAGTCTTTTCGTTTTAGGCTTTCTAGATACCAGGTTTTTGCAAAAAACCCAACGATTAATGCAAGGATCAAATTTAACCCGCCAAATAATTCAACAGATAAATAATTTTTTTGTGAAAGAGTATATAGTATAGAATTTACTATAAATATCATTATTGCTGGTAACCAAGTTCTATGATAAAGCAACCATGCTACTTGAAAAATAAAAGCAAAAAAAGAAAAGCCTTCTTCAATAAATACTGTTGATTTATCTTTGGTTTCAGTAGAGCTTAAAACATTATATACTTTCATATCATATTCTTCAATTATTGACATACTATATAAAGACCCATACTATTATAAAAATATTTAATAAACAAGTTAATAGAAAATGTCAGATTCAAGATTTTTTAGAAATAATGGTCCTATTTCTTTACAGCAAGTGTTAGATCTAACTGGCGCAAGGTTATTAGCAGAGTCTGATGTAAATTTAAGAATTCATGATGTTGCTCCATTAGAAACGGCTAATGAAAAAGAAATAAGCTTTTTTATAAATAACAAATATATAGAAAGTTTTAAATCTTCAAAAGCAGGCTTTTGTTTTTGCGCTGAGAAATTTGTCAAAATAGCTCCAGCTTCTATGATAACTTTGATTCATGACAATCCTTACAAAGCATATGCAATTATTGCAGCTAAATTCTATCCTTCTGAAGATTCAAATAATATAGTATCTCAAACTTCTATAATTTCGAAGAATGCTAAGATTGGTATAAATTGTCAAATCGGTAATTTTGTGACCATAGAAGATAATGTTCAAATCGGAAATAATTGCATTATTGATCATAATACAGTAATAAAAAAGAATGTTATTATAGGTAATAATACTAGAGTTGCTAGCAATGTTACTATTTCTCATTCTATTATTGGTAATAATGTTACAATCCATCCAGGAGCTAAAATTGGTCAAGATGGATTTGGCTTCGCTTCGGATCATACTGGACATTTAAAAGTTCCTCAATTAGGTATTGTAAGAATAGGTGATAAAGTGGAGATTGGCGCTAACACTACTATAGACAGAGGGTCAGCACAGGACACAGAAATTGCTGATATGTGCCAGATTGATAATTTAGTTCAGCTAGGTCATAATGTAAAACTTGGCAAAGCATGCGTGATAGTTGCTCAAGTTGGAATTGCAGGAAGCACAAAATTAGGTGATTTTGTGGTTCTTGGTGGGCAAGTAGGAGTTTCTGGTCACTTAGAGATCGGGAATCAAGCACAAGTTGCTGCGCAATCTGGTGTGGTACAAAATATTGAAGCTAAACAAATTATGGGTGGATATCCGGCTATTCCTATTCGTCAATGGCATAGACAGACTTTCGCTTTAAAAAAATTAATCAACAAGGAAAATAAAGAATGAATGAACAAGTAATAAATATTGAAAAGATTGTTAAGATGTTACCTCATCGCTATCCCTTCTTATTAGTTGATAGAGTAATATCAATAGATTTTGAACAAGAGACTTTAGTGGCAATTAAAAATGTAACCTTTAATGAGCCACATTTTATGGGTCATTTTCCTGATCGTCCTATAATGCCTGGTGTATTAATTATTGAAAGTTTAGCTCAAGCTGCGGCTCTTTATGTAATAGATAGTATGAAACTTGATAATTCCAGTAATACCGCCGTATATTTCATGTCTATTGAAAATGCTAAATTTCGTCAAATAGTTAGCCCAGGTGATAGTTTACACTTGCATGTAAAAAAAGAACGTAGCCGTGCAAACGTATGGAAGTTCAATGGAGAAGCAAAAGTTAATGGCAAGCTAGTGGCTGAAAGCTCTTTCACAGCGATGATTGCGGAGAATAAATAATGTCTAATATAATTCATCCTACAGCCATTATCGAAGAAGGCGCAATACTAGGAAAAAATAATCAAATAGGACCTTATTCTATTATAAATTCTAAAGTTATTTTAGGGGATAATAATATTTTAAAATCCCATGTAGTTTTAGATGGTAATACTAAAATAGGCAATGATAATCAATTTTTCTCTTTTGCATCCATTGGGTCGGTAACTCAAGATAAAAAATATAAAGGTGAAGATTCTTTATTAATAATCGGAAATAATAATGTTTTTCGTGAATATACTACTGCAAATCCAGGAACATTCAAAGGTGATGCTACCAAAATTGGAGATAATTGTTTGTTCATGGTTTCAAGTCATGTTGCCCATGATTGTATAATTGGAAATAATGTAGTTGTAGCTAATTGTGTAGCTTTAGCAGGGCATGTTCGCGTTGATGATCATGTAATCATTGGCGGGCTCTCAGCGGTTCTGCAGAGAACAAGAATTGGCGCCCATGCTATGATTGGAGGAATGTCCGGAGTCGCTGAAGATGTTATTCCTTATGGCGTTGTAATGGGAGACAGAGCGCATTTAGCTGGTATTAATGTAGTTGGTTTAAAAAGACGTAATTTTACTAAAGAATCAATGCAAAACATTAGAGGAGCATTTGAGAAGCTTTTCTTAGAAGATGGCGGCACTTTCTCAGAAAGATTGAAAACCCTCCAGGAAGAATATAGCGATTCAGAAGAAGTAATGCTGATGATTAGTTTCTTATTAGAAGAAAATGCAAATGCTATTTGTAAGCCCAAAAAAACAGAATAGACAATATATGAAAAAACTTGGCATCATTGCTGCAAAAGGAGATTTAAGCAAAAATTTTATAGATTATTCTAAGGATAATTACGAGCTTTTTATAGTGGCAATTAATGGTATAACTGATCCTGCTTTAGTCCAAGATTCTAAATTCATTTGGATTGATATTGGAGAAATCGGTAAAGCTATTGACTTCTTTAAAGAAAATAACGTAGAGGAATTAGTTTTTGTAGGATCTCTTGCTAAGCCTGATTTATTTAGTTTAAAAACAGATATGATGGGAGCAAAGCTATTAGCTAAAATCACGAAAGATGCAATATTTGGTGATAATAAAATTCTCTCAAGCTTAGTGGAATTTCTTGAATCTAATGAACTTAAAGTTCTTGGCGTACATGAAATACTAAAAACTTTAGTTGTAAATGCTGCTGTGTTTACAAAAATCTCTCCTAATGAACAAGATAATAATGATATAGAAATTGCAAAACAAGTCGTTAAAGAATTAGGTGCTCTTGATATAGGGCAAGGGGTAATTGTTCAGAATGGAATTATTCTTGGTGTGGAAGCCATTGAGGGAACTGATCAATTAATAAAAAGATGCGGTGAATTAAAGCGCTCTAAAATCTTAAGCGGAATTCTACTGAAAGCCTCTAAGCCAAATCAAGAATTAAGAGTTGATCTTCCTGCAATTGGAATTGAAACTATCAAAAATATGAAAGAAGCTGGCTTTAAAGGTATAGCTATCGAAGCGCAAAGATCTATTTTTTTGAATCAAGATGAAGTGATTAAATTCGCTAATAAAAACAAGATGTTTGTATTGGCGTTTTAATCAATGACAAAAATAAATATTTATACAATTAATAAAATTTCCAGCTCTTCACCTGAGAATAAAATTATACTTGACTATCTTAAGCGTTTACCTTGGAAAATTGCATTCCATGAATTAGAAATAAAGGGAAAATTTCCTCCAGAAAAGCAAAAATTACTTGAAGGAGAAATGCTCTTAAAATCTATCCCTTCTAATAGTTTTATAATTGCTTTGGATGAAAGAGGTAAGTCTCTTAATAGCGCAGAATTTGCTAATATTTTTGAAAAAGTCACCCAGCCAATTGCCTTTGTAATAGGTGGCGCATATGGACTTAGTGATGATATAAAATCTTCTGCAGGATTGCTTCTTTCATTAAGCGATATGACCATGCCGCACATGCTTGCAAGAGTTATGTTAGTAGAGCAGCTTTATAGAGCATATACTATAAATATAGGGCATCCTTATCACAAATAAGCATCTTCTTCTCGATATTCTCCTAGAGGTAGAATTGGGTTATAATTATTGAGATAGCGATCCCAAGCGTCATCCTGAGTATTTTCTTTCGTCATCCTGAACGAATGTGAAGGATCCAGTGACATAAAGTAACCTATGGTTAAGTTTATTTTCCTGGATGTTTCGCTAACGCTCAACATGACGTCGACTTCATCCTTACTTAAATTTTTAGTTGTTATATATAAAATATTATTTTATAAGAGTAAAAATTATTAATAATTAATATTATGAAGCAACCAGTTGTATATATAATGGCAAGTAAGCGTAATGGAACTATTTATATTGGAGTAACCTCTGATTTAGTAAAAAGAGTTTATGTGCATAAGAGTCATTTAGTTAAGGGATTTACCTCAAAATATAACTGTAACATATTAGTATTTTATGAGCTTTTTGGCACCATGGAATATGCAATAACTAGAGAAAAACAATTAAAAGGATGGGTGAGGAAGAAAAAATTACAGCTTATAGAATCAATGAACCCAAATTGGTTAGATTTATATGATTCAATTGTTTGAAGAAGGGTGGCATTATCTCTGAGCTTTTTTTTTCGTCATCCTGAGTGAAACGAAGGATCCAGTAATAATATAACCTCGTCATTCTGAACGAAGTGAAGAATCCAGGCTTCAACTCTTTCCTGGATGTTTCACTATCGTTCAACATGACGTGATGAAAAAAGCCCACCAGTGAATTGATGGGCTTTATTTAAAAAGTTTATAGATTAGTAAATTTCTATACAAAAGTGAAGAAATTGTTTAAACAACCACTTAATCCAGCCTGAGTAGTACAGTGAGCAGCGCATTGTCCAGCAATTGCAAGATAATCCCCAAATTCAACGTGAGCTGAAGCGGCAGGAGCGGAGGTGATTACTGAATAATATACAGTAGCTGTACCGAGTGTTCCGGCAGTTGCGCAGCCAGAGATGGCAGCATTAGCGGTATAAGTATTTGTCGCCCAAGAGCCTAACGATGATAAATCTTTCCAAGTACCAAATCCTTGTTTTGCAGTAGTCACAGCAGCAGCTGCTATATCAGCAGTAGCAATTGTACCATCTAGAATCACTCCAGTTGTAACAGCTCCAACTGCTAATTTAGCCGTAGTAACTTCTGAGTCTGAAATTACTGCTGTTTTAACAGCTCCAACTGCTAATTTAGCCGTAGTAACTTCTGAGTCTGAAATTACTGC
>CAYHIS010000002.1:28633-28701 GCA_964356785.1 uncultured Rickettsiales bacterium | reverse complement strand
TGTTTTAACAGCTCCAACTGCTAATTTAGCCGTAGTAACTTCTGAGTCCGAGATCACCGCTGTTTTAA
>CAYHIS010000002.1:0-28533 GCA_964356785.1 uncultured Rickettsiales bacterium | reverse complement strand
CTGCTAATTTAGCCGTAGTAACTTCTGAGTCCGAGATCACCGCTGTTTTAACAGCACCAACTGCTAATTTAGCTGTAGTAACTTCTGAATCTGAGATCACCGCTGTTTTAACAGCACCAACTGCTAATTTAGCTGTAGTAACTTCTGAATCTGAGATCACCGCTGTTTTAACAGCACCAACTGCTAATTTAGCCGTAGTAACTTCTGAGTCCGAGATCACCGCTGTTTTAACAGCGCCAACTGCCAATTGTTGTGTACCAACAGCTGAGTCAGAGATATGATTAGTCTGAACAGCTGAATCCGCAATTAGGTCTGAGGTAACTCCATCATCCACTAATAAGGATACCACTGAAGGAATTGTAAGGCCAAGAGTAGTTGCCACTGTTTTTAAATTATCAGCTACAGTGTTGCTCATAGATGCTCCAGGAGCATTTGCATAAGTCATTAAAAATGGTACTTTAGTTATTAAAGTATCTAAGTCAGCTGCATTATCTATAATATTATTTAAATTTGTTTTAACATCTGGAAGTAGACTTCGTGATGCTACTACTAGTTTTGCCCAAGTTTTATGGGCTGCTGTTATTGCTACGGCCATAATTATTTTCTCCTTATTTTATTATGTCTTAATTAAAATTTAAATTTGAAACCAATGGTAAATACATGATCTCTTAGCTTTCCGTTTCTTGCGGTTCCGCTTGTTGATCTGCCATTACTGGTTACAGAAGCTACGGTTTCCATTTTTCCACGATCAACAAACATATATTGAATCTGTGTATCCATCATATTATTAGTTTCTACGTTGAAACCTGCACCAACTTGCCAAGCGAAATTTGTTTTATTTTTGCCATTATAAGTTGCTATTGTGTCACCAGTAGTAATATAATTTGATGATTTATTTCTAGATGCACCAATACCTGCTTTCACATAAGGAGTAACTGTTGATTTTTCTTTCATTAAATCTGCAGCAAAGTTAACCATTAAGCTATCACTTTTTGAACCCCAAGTTGCTGTAGTATCGCCATTTGCAGAAGAGGAATTCACTTTATCAGTGCCTTTATGCATAAATTCTAAATCTACAGAATATGTATCCATAAACTTTCTACCAACTGCGATACCACCCACAAATACAGGACCAGCTGAATTACCACTTAATGTTGAATTTCCTTTTAGATTTGTTGGTTGATCTACACCAACTTTCACATCAACGAAATTGCATTTATCGCAATTCATCATTGAACTCATTGCAGCATTTGATAGCCCAGGTAGAGAAACTAAGCATGTTAATGCTAAAGGTTTTATAATTTTTTTTATTTGCATAATTAAGAATACCCCTTAAATATAATGTTAAAACTGTTAGCAAGCATTTATTCTGATGAATCTTTATTGCTACTTACTTTAAAGAGTAAATAGTATAAAAGTTAATTAATAGTTAAAATAAATAAGTTATTTAAACTAATAGTATATAAGGATGGGATGGGAGGAGATTATATCTAAAAATTTTCTTTGATAATTTTTTTATAGATGAATCAATTAATTTAGCACTTATATTGCTTACATCAGCTTCTTTAGCAAACCTAGGCCATTCGGTTACAGCTATTTTCACCTCATGAATAATATTAATACCAATTCCAGCCTATAATTGGTATAACACAAACTCTCAACTCTAGAAGATCATGTAATGTGCATATTCTTGACTAAATACTTATGTTATTATATATTGAGAGTAGAATTTAAATAATAGGTATTATTATGAAAAAACAAAAAGAGCGTTTCTTTAATGAAATCACTGGTAAAGAATATTTTCTAGATGAGTATGAGCAAGAATTAGAATATAATTTTGAATTACAAGGAAGTTATCCGCCAGAAGAAACTAAAAGAAAAATAGCTGAACTAGTTGATGTAGCAAAATCTCATGTAGAGGCAAGAACACACATTGGTCTCGATATGCCTACTCGTGATTTAGACATAGTTAAGTATAGAGCCTCTAAACTAGGTATCTCTTATAAAGAAATTATAAATATGGTTGTCCACAAATATGCATCGTCTCCACAAGAAAAAATACTCGTTTAATGCTGAGAAAGATTCTAAGCTTTTGCAAGAACGTGGTATTGGTTTTGAGAAGAATCTAACGCTATTTATTAAAATCATGACCAATACACGTTTTATAGCTTGGTTGATATGGATAGTCGCATCTATATTCTATGCATATCAGTATATATTAAGGGTAATGCCAAGCATTATGATGAATGATATTATGCAGCAATTTAATATTGACGCTAAGATCTTTGGTCAGTTTTCAGGTATATATTATATAGGCTATTCTTTAATGCATCTGCCATTAGGGATTGCTTTAGATAGATTCGGCCCTAAGAAAGTTATGAGTCTTTGTATATTAATGACCGTTTTAGGGATGTTACCTATAATATTTTCCGATTATTGGATTTATCCCATAATAGGAAGAGCTTTAATAGGTATGGGATCTTCCGCGGCTATACTTGGTCTATTTAAAATCATTAGAATGAGTTTTAGTGAGCAATATTTTCCAAGAATGTTAAGTTTTTCCGTAACTATAGGGCTTATCGGCGCTATTTATGGAGGTGGCCCTGTAGATTATATGTCAAACAAATTTGGCTATAAATTTGTGATCGAAATTTTTGCAATTATTGGTATAATATTAGCCGCGTTAACTTATATTATTATTCCAAATATTAAAAGAGCTCCTAGCGGAACAGCTCTAGGTGATATAAAATTAGTTCTACGAAATAAAAAGATTTTATGGACCTGTATATTTGCTGGATTTATGGTAGGGCCATTAGAAGGCTTTGCAGATGTGTGGGGAAGTACATTCTTAAAACAGGTTTACGGACTTGAGAAGAGCTTAGCTTCTTCTTTGCCATCTATGATTTTTATCGGCATGTGCTTTGGAGCCCCCTTATTAACTTATATTGGCGAGAAAACTAATTATCTAAGAGCGATAATCGGAGCGGGGGTCGTTATGACCATTTGCTTTATTGCTATTTTAAGTTCTCATTTAAGCAATAACTTAATTATGATAAGCTTTGTTCTAACTGGCATATGCTCTGCATATCAAATCTTAGCTATATATAAAGCATCTACATATATTTCAGAAAGCCATGCTGGAATAACCACAGCACTGGCTAATATGATCATTATGAGCTTTGGTTATGCCTTTCATAGTATTATAGGATATATTGTGAATATTACTGGTGGTGCCAATGATGCGAATGCTCTAATCTATGGAATCACGATTATTCCTATCGCTTTAATATTTGGGTCATTAGGGTTTTTATTTATATCTTATAAGAAGAAAAACTTTTGACTAAACGTTATAAAATATGTAAGTTAGAATTCCTCTGGAGAGGTGGCCGAGTGGCTTAAGGCGCCCGCTTGGAAAGCGTGTGTACGGGTGACCGTACCGGGGGTTCGAATCCCCCTCTCTCCGCCATCCGCTTCCGCTTCGCTACAGCGCGATTGCGGAGCAAGAGCCGCTGAAGCGTTTAGCGAAACGGATGGCGCGCTGTAGTTCGCAGAACGCAAGCGGGCTGGTCTAACAACTACATTATTAATTTTACTCCTAAGAAATTATGTATTATACCTATGTCTGTAATTGCTATTGCTAAAAGAGATGAAAGTTTAGTTTATAATTTAGCAAGAAAATGACAAAAATTAAATCAATTATATTATTAATTACCACCTGTTTTGTACTTGTAGGTTGCGCAACGGCAACTGATTCGCACTTAACTAAGGAGATGTCGATAAAAAAATCAGATAAAACAGTTCAAATTTATAAAATCTTTGATATATTGGAGTATAAAAATAGCAAAGGATTGGTATAAGATGGCATCTTATCAGTATATATATGTAATTAAAGGCTTGAAAAAAGTTTATGGAAGCAGGGAAGTAATTAAAGATTTATATCTTTCTTTCCTTCCAGGCGCAAAAATCGGTATCATTGGTCATAATGGATCTGGTAAATCAACTTTACTTAGAATTATGGCTGGAATTGACAAGGATTTCACAGGAGAGGCCTGGCCAGCTGAGGGTGTTAAAGTTGGATATTTAGAACAAGAACCTCAACTTGATACAAGTAAAAATGTTTTTGATAATATTTTAGATGCCGTTGCAGAAAAAAGAGATTTACTTGCAAAATTTAATGAGGTTAGCGCAAGATTTGCTGAAGAATTAACTGATGATGAAATGAATCATCTGATTGAAGAACAAGGCGAGCTTCAAGAAAAGATCGACCATCTAAATGCATGGGATTTAGAAAGAGAAATTGAAATAGCAATGGACGCGCTTCGCTGCCCTTCTAAAGACGCTGACGTAAATAAACTCTCTGGAGGAGAAAAAAGACGCGTAGCTATATGTAAATTACTTCTTTCAGCTCCAGATATCTTATTATTAGATGAGCCAACTAACCATTTAGATGCTGAATCTATTTCATGGCTTGAGGAATATTTAAAGAATTATGCCGGAACGGTAATATTAGTTACGCATGATAGATATTTCTTAGATAGAGTAACTGACTGGATTTTAGAATTAGATCGTGGCAATGGAATACCATGGAAAGGAAATTATTCTTCATGGCTTGAGCAAAAACAGAAACACCTAGAAGAAGAGGAAAAATCTGAATCTAGTCGTCAGAAACGTCTAAAAGAAGAGTTAGACTGGGTGAGACAATCTCCAAAAGGCAGACAAGCAAAAAGCAAAGCAAGACTTTCTGCTTATGAAGAATTACGAGATAAAGAAAGAGAAAAATCTGTTGGAATTGCGCAAATAGTTATTCCAGATGGACCAAGGCTTGGAAATAATGTTATAGAAGGAAAAAATATAAGCAAATCCTATAATGGTAAATCTTTACTCAATGACTTTAACTTTAAAATCGTGCCAGGTGCTATCGTTGGAATCATAGGTCCAAACGGCATGGGAAAAACTACATTATTTAGAATGATCACCAGCCAAGAGCAACCTGATAATGGAAATATTACTATAGGGGAATCCGTAAAGCTTGGTTATGTAGACCAATCTAGAGACAATTTAAAAGCTGAAAATAACGTCTGGCAAGAAATCTCTGAAGGCCAAGAGGATATTCCTTTAGGAAAAGCTATAGTAAAAAGCCGCGCCTATTGTTCTGCTTTTAACTTTAAAGGTTCTGACCAGCAAAAAATCGTTGGATCATTATCTGGAGGGGAGAGAAATCGTGTTCACTTAGCTAAAATGCTTAAAGAAGGTGCAAATGTTATCCTACTCGATGAACCAACAAATGATCTTGATGTGGATACTTTACGTGCATTAGAAGAAGCATTGCTAGAATTTTCTGGTTGCGCTATAATAATAAGTCACGATAGATGGTTCTTAGATCGTATCGCCACTCACATAATTGCATTTGAAAGTAATCATGTAGAATTTTATGAAGGTAACTATCAAGATTATGATCAACACAGAAGAATGAGACTTGGAATTACAGAAGATGCAGAAGAGAAATATCGTCACAAAAAATTTAAGAGGAACTAATGGGAATCAGTTTTGCTAATATTATAATTATCTTAGTTATTGTCCTTATTTTATTTGGCGCAGGAAAACTGCCAAAAGTTATGGGAGATTTAGGTAAAGGAATTAAAAACTTCAAAGATGGCCTAAAAGAAGACGAAAGCAAAAAAAACGAAGACAATAAGAAAGACTAAAGATTTATACCAAGTCCATCCTATAATTGATAAATGTTCAATTATAGGATGGACTTGGTATCACAACTCTTGTTGAAGCTATTCTATCATGTAAACTTAAATGTTTTTTATCTATAATTATAACAAGAAATCCCAAGCCGAACGTAATATACGAAAAGAAATAAGCTAGGTATCTCCCAAATGAATGAAACAGATTAAGTGGCTCAGAATTCTCATTTATAATTTTTAGTCCAAAAATTCTTTTGCCTAAAGTGGCTTGCATTTTGGACGCTGTAAAAACAGTAAAATAAAGCATGCTAACGATTAAATTCATAGCTTCTGTAAAAATTGTAAATCTAGATGCTGGGAGTGGAGGAGTAAGTTTTTCAATGAAATTAAATATTACCATCAGAAAAAGCAAATCTAAAACATAGGCCAGAAATCTAACTGAAAAACCTGCCGCTTTATATTGCTTTTCTTTATTCATCAATATGCAATACCAATAAGCCAGTTACAAAATTACTTCTTAGAGTTTTTCTTGCTATTACAAGCATGATCATCCTTTTGCTCTTTTGAAGGGCAACAAGAGGCTTTGTGCATTTTATGAAACTGCTTACTAATTTTATGACTGGCTGCTTCAAAATTTTCTAGATTTGCTTTAGCAAACATTTCTAATAATTCTTTAAAATCTGCTGTCAATGCATCAAAAGATGTTTTCATATAATCAGATTGAACGGACATAGCCGCTTCAGGATTTTGTGAAGAAACCATATTTTGCATAAGCTTATATAAATCTGTTGAATGTTTCTGAATAATTTCCGCTTGTCTACGCAAAACTGCTTGAGCATTTTCTAAGGACAATTTATGCAAATCAGCAACTGCTTCAGCATTTTTTGTATTTTCTGCAAAATTGAAGAAATTCTCAGATTTAAAATTATTTAACCATGGAGCTTTTTCTAACATCTCTTTTGATATCTCAGACCAATTTGCAGGATTAAAATTTTTAAAAAATTCTGTATTCTGAAATGTTTCCATAGTCTTATTCAAATTCTCAGAAGACCATGCGGCCATTGGATTTTCCATCGTTTTTTTAAACATATCCATCATAGGATTATTCATGTAATTATTCATATTCTTATCCCTGCAATAATTTATTATTATAACTTAGATAGTGTAGCAGAAACTATCTAGATATTGCAACTATTAATTTATACAAACCATATTATAAAAAATCGTCCTTATTGCGGGTATTTCTCTGTTATGAGATTTATATAGATGTTTATTGATAAAATAATAAGTTAATTCCAAACCAAGAGTTGATTCATCCTTGCTTGCATGCGAGTCATCTAAAAGAAATTTAGGTAATTTTAGTAATTTATCTCTATAAGCCTCGCCAGCTTCCTTAGTAACTGCCATTCCTGTTTTAGGTGATACATAATATAGCCCATCAGTTGCACCAGTAACTGCACAAGAGTTAAAATTCAAAGCAAAACCTAATTCTTGTAGGAGAAGTGTTTCAAATCTAATATAATCACCTAACCAATCTGTATTATTTTTTATATCGCTTAAAAACTCATAAAAGGCTTTATAAATTCTGGGTTCAGACACGCGTTCAGGTAAGCAAGATGCCAATATTGCGCATAAGCTGCTTATAGAGGATAATTTTAATTTATCATTCAGTACCTCAATTGATATAGGTTTAATTAGCTCACAAAAGAAGCTCCCCATATGTTCTGGCAATCTTGCTTTCCAGTTTGCATTTACAATATTACCTACTTGTATTTGATTTCTGGTTTTTTTATTTAAGCTAATCAAGCCTTTATAAAGACCATCTGTTTCACTAAAAATCCAGCACAACAACTTATCATCGTTGAATGGATTTTGTTTTAGCACTATAGCTTCGCTGTTCCAATGCATATTATTACCTTAAATTAATTTCTATTATAATAGACATCTAGACTTATGGTGACTATACTAACTTAAAAACAATGAGAATATAATATGATTTTTAATTGTCAGATATTTAAAAATAACAAAAAAGCCATAATTACGATTATTTTATCCTTAATTATCTTAATTATATTGGCTTTTGTATTTTTTATTAAGAAAAATGAGCTTATCTACAAAGCTGAAATTGCTAAGCAAAAAATTATAGTTTCACTTACTCGAAACGAAATGATTCTTAATGAGGGTCCCGATCCAATAATAAAAGAAAATGATGATGGAAAGCCAATTATTGCAATATTAGTTGAAGGATTGGATGTTATTAAAGCATTAGATATTCTAAGCCTCCCAAAAGAAATAAACTTTGGTTTTATTTCTCAAGATTCAAAAGAAATAGAAAATTCTTTATTAAAAGAACATAATCTCATGATCAATGTCCCTTTGCAAGACGATAGTTATGATGAAAATAGTTTACGTTTTGATAATTCATTAGATATAAATCAAAAGCTTTTATACAATATCCTTGACAATCTTGAGGATAACCAAGGTATCTACACAAATAAAGATGAAGTTTACACTAATTCATTTAGCGAAACTGAATGGTTCCTAAAAATTTTACAAAAAAAGAATGTTATATTTTTATGCGGAAAGCAGGATAAATCGTCTTTAGTTTATCAACTTGCAGAGAAAAGCTCATTTCATATTTTAGCAAATGACTTAATTCTAGATGAAATTATTTCAGAAGAATATATAAATGGAAAATTAGAAGAATTGGAAAAACTAGCTATAGAAAATGGTTCTGCAATCGCAACAACAAGCCCACTGCCTCTAACTATAGAAATATTAAAAAACTGGGCCCCTAAACTTGAGCAGAAGGGAATAAGAATCCTGTCTATAAAAGATTTTTATAACTTAACCCTGCAACGTAAAAATCAAAATATTAAGAAGGTTACACAATGAAGAATTTGGAGGAAGAATATATAAAGAAATTACCATATCGCCCGAGCGTCGGCCTAATGATACTCAACTCAAAGCTTGAAGTCTTCGTTGGCCGTAGAATCGATTCAAGAACTGAAGCTTGGCAAATGCCACAAGGCGGAATAGATGAAGGAGAATTGCCTGAAAACACTGTCTTTCGTGAGATGAAAGAAGAAATTGGCACAGACAAAGCTGAAATCTTAGCTCAAACAAAACAATGGTATAAATATGACTTACCATCTTACTTAATCAACAAATTATGGAATGGGCGCTATCGCGGGCAGAGACAGAAATGGTTTTTATTAAAATATTTAGGCGAAGATAAAGACATAAATATTCATGAAGGGCATGCAGAATTTACTGAATGGAAATGGATAAAAATGGAAGAACTTCCTCAAGTTATAGTATCTTTTAAAAAGAGTTTATATATTTCTGTTATAGAAGAATTCAGAGAGATACTCATAAAACTTAAGGAAGGAAAATGAGTTTTCAGGGTTTGAAAAAACTAGATGAGCTTATTTTTTCTATAGGAAAATCTTACTTTGGCAAGAAAGGTGTTTATTATCAGAAGCTTCTTAAAGACTGGGGTTTAATTGTAGGAAATAATATTGCTAGATATGCCATTCCTGTAAAGATTATAACTAAACGCACCAAAATAAATGAAGAGAATGTCTTATTTATAGCAACTAATAATTCAGCTTCTAGCACCGAGTTAGTTTATCATATTGGCATTTTGAAAGAGCAGATTAATTTTTATTTTGGCTATGAATATATTAATCAGATCAAAATACTTCAGGCTGTATTTAAAACAGAAGAGGAAAAATTACTGCCTACACAAAAGAAGCTAACCGAAAACCAAATTCAAAAAGTAGATGAACTAGTTTCTAACTACGCTCAAGATGACGAAATTAAGCGAATACTTCTAGCTTTCGCCCGAGATCTCGTGTAAGCGCCATTATACCTATTTTTAATCAATATCAAGACCAATATCACTAGCTTTTACTGAATGCGTAAGACTACCGATAGCAATATAATCTACACCAGTTTCTGCAATAGATTTTACGTTATTAATATTAACGCCACCAGAAGCTTCAAGCTTCATTCTACCATTATTTAGTTTTACAGCTTCTTTTAATGCTTCTACAGACATATTATCTAATAAAATCTCTTCACAATTTGTTTGTAGCGCTTCCTTTACTTGCTCTAAAGTATCGCATTCTATTTCTATAATTTTATTTGGGTATTTAGCTTTGGCCACTCTAAATGCTTGAACCACACCACCAGCTATAGCAATATGATTATCCTTGATTAATATCATCTCATCTAATGTGAAACGATGATTCTCTCCACCCCCTATCTTAACTGCATATTTTTGCATATCTCTATAGAGCGGAAGGGTTTTTCTTGTATCTCTTATAATTGCTTTTGTGTGTTTAACTAAGTCTACATAGTTCCTTGTAGCGCTTGCAATTCCACAGAGATGCTGAAGCAAATTGAGCATTATGCGCTCAATCGCAAGTATTGCACGTGCACCCCCCTCTCCTTGCGCAATAATACTATTAGCTTTTATAAAATCTCCGTCATTAAAATTTTTAACTAAATTTAACTCAGAATCAAAATATTTCAACGAAATATCAATAATATCATTGCCACATAATGTTATATCTTCTCTATTGCTAATAACAAATTTTGCTTTCCTTTGAGATTCTATTGTAGCAAGGCTTGTAATATCTCCGAGCTCTCCAAAATCTTCTTTAATTGCTAATTGAATTAAACTTATTAAATCCTTACTATTAATTGACATAATCTTACTTTTGTTTATCATTGATTGGTAGTAATTTTATTTTTTAATTATATGAATAATAACCCAGGTGAAAAATTATTGAGCAATTTCTTTATAATTGCTAATAAATATTTCCAAGTATATCAGAAATTAATAAATAAAAAAATCCCTGATTTTCATTTAACTCAGGACCCATTGCAGCTAAATAAATTATATTTCAAACTTTTCAATAAGCTTTTTAGTGACCCTGATCTAATTATTAAATATCAGATGAGCTTCTTTAAAAGTCAACTTGAAACTATTGAGGCAGTTTGTCAACGTTATTATGGCAACAATCCAGTTAACCTAGATTCAAATAAGAAAGACAAAAGATTTCAGGATAATTTCTGGGAAGAGCATTGTGTTTTTGCATGGTTTAAAGAAGCTTATTACACATTATCAGATTGGCTGGAAGCTATTATGAAAGACTTACCAAAAGATGATTTTAATTCTATTGAAATGAAACGCTTACATTTTGTAATGAAACAGTTTCTAGATGCTATTTCTCCAAGTAATTTCCCTAGTACTAATCCTGAAGTATTGAGAAGTTTCTTTGATACGGAAGGAGAAAATTTTATTAAAGGCCTGGATAATCTTTTAAAAGATATAGATAATAGTAAATTCTCTCTTCAAATTAGCACAACGGATAAAACAAAATTCACACTAGGGGAAAATATTGCAGTTACTGAAGGGAAAATAGTATATCAGAATAAAATAATACAGCTTATTCACTATAAACCTTTAACTGATAAAAATTATTCCGTTCCCTTATTAATAGTTTCTCCTTTTATCAATAAATATTACGTACTAGATTTGCATCCAGAAAATTCGCTTGTTAAGTGGTTACTAGAACAAGGACATAATGTTTTTCTTATATCTTGGATAAATCCAGATGAGTCACTATCTGATCAAAGTTTTGATGACTATATGATGAATGGGCCAATAGCTGCTCTTGATTATTTGTCAGATAAGTTAAATATTAAAAAAATACATACCATGGGCTATTGTATTGGAGGAACTTTGCTTACAGCAACTTTAGCTTACCTCAAATCTATAAATGACAACCGCGTAAAGGCAGCAAGCTTTATGACAACCCTTGTAGATTTTGCAGATGCCGGAGATTTAGCTACGTTTGTTGATGATCACTCGGTAGAGAAAATAGAGAAATACATGAAATCGATGGGGGGATACGTTGATGGTAGAGATATGTCTGCTGCCTTTAATTTACTTCGTTCAAACGATATGATTTGGCCTTACTATATAAACAATTATCTCTTAGGAAAAGAAGTATTTCCTTTTAATTTACTTTATTGGAATTCTGATTCCATAAGGCTGCCAATGGCTTTACATTCCTATTACTTAAAAAACATGTATAAAGATAATTTGCTTAAAGAGCCTGGCGCTCTAATCATAAATAATCAAGCCATCGATATAAGTAAAATTGATATACCTTGTTGCTCAGTGGCCGCAAAAGATGATCATATTGTTCCCTGGAAAAACGCTTTTAACTCTGCTAAACTATTTTCTGGACCAATAAATTTTATTTTGACACAATCAGGACATGTAGCGGGAATGGTAAATCACCCAAGCCAAAATAAATATAGCTATTGGACAAATGAATATAATAAAAATATTTCTCCAGATGCTTGGTTTGAAAATTCTAAAAATCATACTGGCTCTTGGTGGCTAAGTTGGAATGAATGGGCAAAAACTCATGCGGGAGAATTGATCGCATCCCAAGATCCGCAGGAGATAAACCCTCATATAATTGAAGACGCTCCTGGAAGCTACGTAAAAATGAAATGTTAAAAAAATCTCTTATTATTTTAGTTAAAATTTATCAAAAAGCTATATCACCATTCAATATGGGCTGCTGCAGATTTACTCCAACTTGCTCAAATTATGCTATTGAAGCACTTAATAAGCATGGAGTTATGATAGGAGGATGGTTAATTTTAAAAAGAATTATTCGCTGTCATCCATGGGGTGGATCCGGTTACGACCCTATTCCTTAACCCGAACCTTTCTCTCAACTTTACTTAAAGAAATAGTACCAAGTAAAAAAAGTAGCAAAGCTATAATGGCTGCAATATTCATGTATTCAAGTCTATTATTATATTCTGCTACAATTAATGAAGTAGCAATAGCTCCAGCAGAAGCTGATAAATGCTGCACACAGGAGATAACCGACATAAACCCCGCTCTATCATTTAAATGCGGGACTTTTGAGAACAAAGTATAATTAGAAACATTTCTAATTGACATACCAATCATAAAAGATGCAAAAACAACAATCACTGGAATAGTTGGAATTGCTAAAATAAATCCTAGAATCAAAGTAAACAGAATAAATAAATTAGATATAATACTGGTTAAAGTAGAGGATGTTTTATCAATAATTTTTCCTGTAATATGCATAGCAAAAAAACTTCCAATACCACCAATAAAATATATCATCTCAATATTTTGTCTCGGAAATCCCATATTTAACTGCAAAAAAGGAGATATATAAGGAATCACCATAAAAGCAGCCATTGATCCAAAAAATGCAGTTACAAAAGCTAAAACATAACTTGAATCACTAAATAAACTACGATAGCTCACTTTATTGGTCTTTGCGCTTTCAAGATGCTCTGTTATTTCTGGCATATAAAAAAATATAAGTATACAAGTTACAACCCCAAGAAGAGCTACAGTATAAAAACTAAACGACCAACCAAAATTAGTTGAAAGTTTTAGCCCTATAGGAACACCCAATATAGCTGCGAAGGAAAAACCAGACATTATTTTCCCCATCACTGCACCGCGTCTTTTATCTTCAAAAAGATCCGCAACAATTGCAAAACAAATTGATGTCATTGGCCCACCAAAAACGCCAGCTAGGAAACGAGAAAAAAGCAAAGAGTTAAAATTCCAGGCATTTGCAGAAAAAATATTTGCGAGTATCAACCCTATCAAAGTAAAGATAAATAATCTTTTGCGCTCATATTTATCAACGATTGTTGAGCTTAATATACCAGCAAAAGCCGCTGCTAACGTATAACTACTGGCAAGCAAGCCAAGTCTAGAATGAGGTATTCTTAAGTCAATTGCAAAGTCAGGCCCTAGAGGCATAACTATCATAAAATCTAGCACATCTATAAATTGCACTAAAAATAATATTAAAATTATTATTAATTCTCTAGGTTTTTGCATGATTTATTTTTAATAAAAAGAGAGCTTGAAAATATACTTCCTAATGCTTATAATATATATGACAAGAACAATGTCAATAAAATAGAAATTTGAGGTAATTTATGAATTTTACAAAATATAATACTTCCGTACAAACATCAGCTAAGTATGATGTTGGTCTGCGGGCATATATGTTACAAGTATTTAATTATATGGCTATAGCTCTAGTTATCACTGGAGTTGCTGCTTATTATGCAAGTTCAGATGCTTTCATGAGTTTAATGATTAGCCAAAGCTCAAATTCGCTTTCACCATTTGGTTGGGCAATTCAGTTATCACCTTTATTTATAGTCATGTTTTTATCCTATAAAATTAATTCAATGTCTCTGCAAGCTGCTCAAATCACATTTTGGGTTTATTCAGTTCTAATGGGATTATCTCTAGGCATCCTATTGCTCCAATATACTGGAGAAAGTATTGCTAAAACATTCCTTATAACAGCCTCTGTTTTTGGAACTATGAGTCTTTATGGATATTCCACTAAAAAAGATTTAACCTCTTTGGGTTCATTTATGATGATGGGAGTAATAGGATTAGTTATTGCGTCTCTAATAAATTTATTCTTACAAAGTTCTGCAATAGCTTTTGCAACTTCAATAATTGGAGTAATAATCTTCACAGGCTTAACAGCTTATGATGTACAAAAAATTAAGAATGTATATATTTATTCTCCATATAGCCAAGATAGCGAAACTGCAAGTAAATCTGCTATTTATGGAGCTTTAACTCTATATATTGATTTCATTAACTTATTTATTATGTTACTTCGTTTCTTTGGAAGTAGAAGAGATTAATTTGTTTTCCTAGCGCTCAAGACAATGCATCACTTGCGCTAACAAAGAATCTTATCTGATTTCAATAATAGTTATTGACAAGAGGTGGGTAAATATCATATTTTATAGCCTCTAATTAAAAATTTTAAGTGGAAAACTTATGAAAACTTATTCTATGAAATTGTCTGAAGTAGACAAAAAATGGTATGTAATTGATGCTACGGACGTAGTTTTAGGAAGACTTGCCGCGAAAGTTTCTATGATTCTTTCAGGTAAAAACAAACCTACATACACGCCAAGCCAAGATTGTGGTGATAATATTGTTATTATCAATGCAGATAAAATTGCTTTAACCGGTAATAAAGCCGCTACAAAAGACGGAAAAATTTATTATCGTCATACAGGATATTTTGGTGGTATTAAGGAAACTACTGCTGGAAAAATTTTAGCAGGCAAACATCCGCAAAGAGTTGTAGAAAAAGCAGTGGAAAGAATGCTTGCTGAAGGTCCTATGGGCAGAAAACGCCTTGGGAATTTATATGTATATGCAGGAAATTCTCATCCACATGAAGCGCAAAAGCCTGAAGTTCTTGATTTTGCAAATATGAGTTCAAAAAATAAAAGGGTTTAATATATGTCATTAACTGAATTACATAGCCAACTTAAAGCTTCTACAGAAGTAAGAAAGCAAAACATTGATAAGCTAGGCCGTGCTTACGGAACTGGCAGAAGAAAAGATGCAGTTGCAAGAGTATGGATTAAAGCAGGAAAAGGAAAAGTTACAATCAACGGAAGAGAAATCAAAGATTACTTTACTCGTCCTTTACATATTCAAGCTTTAATGCAGCCGTTTGTTGAAACAAAAACATCTGGTCAATTTGATATTATGTGCACCGTAAAAGGTGGAGGTTTAACAGGACAAGCTGGCGCTATTCGTCATGGTTTAAGTAGAGCTTTAGATCAATTCTCTCCTGAATTACACACTTTACTTAGCAGAGCTGGCTTCTTAACAAGAGATTCAAGAACTGTTGAACGTAAAAAATACGGTCAGAAAAAAGCGCGTAAGCGTTTCCAATTCTCAAAACGTTAGTTTTATATTTCGAATCCCCGTTTACCGGGGATTTTTTTTGATCCGTTATCCTAAAAAAATCAAATATGAAATATATAGACTAAACATCAAAGATACATACTCCTGAAAATGAAGGCATAGAAATTTGAATACATAGATTACGTATCTCATAAAAAATACTGCTTTCTGAAGGAGTTAGAGATGTACAAGTTTTAGTGTCATTTAAGTTATTAAATTTTAGTTTCAAGCTATCTATAGGGTTTTCACAATTTGTATCATTACTATACATATAAAACTCAGACTGCTCAATTATATTTACATTAAAGTCTTGTATAGTGACCCAGGCGCTTGCATCAATGCTAGGTTCATAGCGTTTTATGAGTTCAATAATTTGCTGCTTTTCTTGCGAATTAAATACCAAGCCATCAGTGTTTGCACTGCTTGCAGCTTCAATTCTTTGATAAATAAAATCCTTACCTAAAAATGAGACTGGATTTAGATTAAAAGTTGCATTATGTGTCTTACAAATAACATCTTGATCGTTTAAATAAAAACCTATTTCATTATATTTGACTATGTCTGAAAGTGAAGAAAGGGCTTTATAGCTATAAGTTGTAAAATGAATTTCCTGATTATAAAAATTATTATGATTATTGTCATGTGCGTGGTGATCTATAGCCAGAAGTGTAACATTGGGCAAATATTTATTAATAGCATTCTGCACAGATAATAATGAATCAATATCCAAACCTACGAAAGTTTCATCCATGATAAGAATATCTGGCTGTTGTAAAATAGCTTGAATTATGCCGATTTTTTGTAATTGACCACCACTTAATTTGAAATCGTAACTTGTGAGTTTATTTGGTATATTTTCTGTATTCAGGCTATTTACAGTGTAGAAATTTAATTCTTTAAGAAGATGTGTTACCATATCTATTAGTTGACTTCTTTTCTCTTCAACTATCACTTTTGGGAAAGATATAACATCAATTAGAGGCAAGCTTTTTGGAATATATAAATATTGGTTAAGAAAAGCTATTTTTATACCCTCCGGCAGTGAAATATCTCCGACGCTAGTTAAAGCCCCAACTACTCCAGATTTTAGATCGATCATTACGCTGGTTTTTCCACTTCCTGATTCTCCAGTTATTACATAATGTTTCTTAGGTTCTAACTTAAGATATTCTATATGTACTAATTTTTGATTATCTAGGTTTAAAGAATAATTGCTAAAGATGATTGACCCTTCTTGATTAAAACTATGATTTGCATTTTTCTTAGGTTTATTTACGAGTTCAAAAAACTTTTTAACCCTTTCCTTAGATTGCATCAAAGCTATATTGGATCTTTTAGTTTCAATATTGCTTGAAAGAAAATTATTTACTTGTTTTGCAGAAAAATATATGGGAAGAATTTTATCTAGTTCTAATTTATTAGTAGAATGCTCATGTTTAAAATATAGAAAATAAATAACATCATTTATAATACTTAAACTATTATCTAAAATGTTTTTTAAGAGATGCATAGTATCTGATTGTATATAAAGTTTCTTTAATTTTTTCCAAAGTTTGTTAAACTGGTATCCTAAGAATCCTTGTCCATCTCGTAATGTAATTTGTTCAATATTCTTTGTAATATCTTCAAGAATATTTTGAGCTTGATAAGTTATATTAGTTTCTTGAGTAGAAATTTCCGTTAAACAATCTATCAAATATTTCGATATATATTGGTTAGCAGGTAGGCTTATCACTGAATAAGGAAGCAATATTTTAGGTGATGATGTAATAATATTATGTAACGAAACTAATGATCCTGCAGCTTGATTTATGACATCATTTACTTGTAAAGAATTTCTTTTAAGATTAAATATGTCATTAGTTAGGTGTTTTAAAATCATTTCACCTTCTTGCTTGTTATAAGCTAATAGCTTTACACCATAATCTTTTTCTAAAATATTTTTTGCTACTGCATTAATTATCATTTTATTATAAGATTTTGAAAAACCATTCTGAAAAAAGGTTGAAATTATATTGATCAAATAATTAAGGCTAAATAATCCAATTACACTCATGGCTATATTTGCTTGTTTATTTGTATCTTCAGCTAGGGCCGTAGGAATGAACGCTTCTTTAGTATATCTCGCGAGCTTAAAGTTAATTGCATTAACAAGTAGAATTTCTGTAATACTTAAGGCATTGCTAGCAAGAAAAGTGCGCATTAATTCATTGTTTAGAATTCCCTTGCCATCTTCTATCAAGATTTCTAGGCCCTTAATAGGATTTGTTTTAAAACTAGTAAAAATTCTATTTAATTCTTTTCTAGTAAAAATTTCTTTTTGATCAAAAAGTTGATTTAATAAAAGCAAAGATTCTAGAGGAGTATTTATTTTATCTTTAAAATCTATAAAATCATCTACAAAATAGCTCATAGCAAAAGAAGAGCTATAAGATAGTAAATTTATTGACCATTTATACGCTGGATAACTTGCGGATAATATAGTTGAATATGGATTAATAACAGCATTTAACCAGTATAAACTAGTGGAAATATAATGTTTCTCATAATATCCATTAGATATCATTATCTCATCGCTCAAGCTTCCACTAAAGCCTATTACTGCACCCATGGGGCCGCCGATGACAGCGCCACCAACAGTGCCTAAAGCAATGCTTGCATATGGAGCATAGCCCGAATATTTTAGAGAAAGCATATAAACCTATAAATTTAAATTGCCCCTAATCTATAACAAATTATAGAATAGTCAAGTAAACAAAGCAAATTTAATTAAGAAATATTAATGATTACTTAAGATATTATATTTATGTTATTTTATACTTTTGTTCCGCCTACTGTGATTTTTTCTATTAATAAACTAGGCTGCCCCACGCCTACAGGCACAGATTGCCCGCTCTTTCCACACATGCCTACGCCTTTATCCATGGCTAAATCATTGCCTATAGCTTGAATCTTTTTCATTACGTCAGGGCCATTTCCTATTAAAGTGGCGCCCCTTACTGGCTGCGTCACTTTACCATTTTCTATGAGATAGGCGATACCAGCTTCGAAAACAAATTTTCCTGATGTGATATCTACTTGTCCACTGGAGAATTTAGGGAAATATATTCCTTTCTTAACTGAAGCAATCATATCTTCTTTTGTATTATTTCCTGGAAGCATAAATGTATTAGTCATTCTAGGCATTGGCTGACATTGGTAGCTTTCGCGTCTACCATTTCCTGTTGGAGTCATTCCCATAAGCCTTGCGTTCATTCTATCCTGCATATAACCAACTAAAACACCATCTTCTATTAAAGTATTTCTTTGCGTTTGCGTTCCTTCGTCGTCAAAATTAAGGCTTCCTCTTGAATTAGCAATAGTACCATCATCGATTATTGTAACGCCTTTAGCTGCTACTTGAATTCCTATTTTATCTGAGAAAGCTGAAGTCTTTTTGCGATTAAAATCTCCTTCCAACCCATGCCCCACAGCCTCATGTAATAATATTCCAGGATCACCAGAACCTAAAACTACCATAAACTCCCCAGCTGGTGCTGGTGCTGCGCCTAGTTTTATCATTGCCATTTCAATTGCATCATCAGCCATTTTTTGCCAATTTTGTTCAATAAATAAATCATGATAAGATTTTCTTGCTCCAGCTCCTTCACTAGCAGATTCTAATTTCCCGTCTTTTGCTAAAGTTACTGAAATTACAAGCTGCGTGATAGGTCTTATATCTGCAAATTCTTTCCCCATATTTTTTAAAATACTGATGACTGAATATCCACCGGAAATACGAATTGAAACCTGCCTTACCAATGAGCTTTTACTGCGAACATAGGCATCTATTATTTTAGCTAAATTTATTTTTTCTTGAAATTCTATTTCAGATATGGGATCTAAAGGCTTATATAGTTGATGAATTTTATTGGAAGTTGGAAGCTCGATATGAACTGGCTTAGCATAATTTTTAATTGATTTTACTACTTCACTTGCCTTAAGCAACGCTTTCTCAGAGAGGTCACTGGAATATGCATATGACGCTACGTCACCTAATACCCCCCTTAACCCGAATCCTTGCGAAATATTAAAGTTAGCATTGCCCACATGACCATCATCAAAAATTATAGATTCAGAGTGAGATTCTTGCAGGAATAATTCTCCATCATCAAATCCTTTTAACATTTGATCAACTAATTTATGGCAAATATCTTTTGTCCATTTAGCATCTTTAAAAAAATAATCATCAATTGCTTTTAAAGTCATGTAGTTCTTCCAATTTTTTCTAGTTTTTTCATAATTTTTATGATACTAATCTATAGATTTAATTTAATATTACAAACTTAATAATATGTATCAAATAATAGGATATTTGCTTTTTCCTACTTTATGCTTTGGCTTACCTGAAAACTGGCAGATGCACTTTCAAGAGGCGGCCTCTGTTGCAATGGAGCGTTTTACTCATTTTCATAATTTATTGCTTATAATTATAACTGGCGTAGTAGTTTTTGTATTTCTCCTACTTGCATATACATGCGTGAGATATTACCACAAAAACAATCCAAAGCCTAGTAAATTCACCCATAATGTTGGTATTGAAATTATATGGACAATCATTCCTTTTATACTATTAATAATTATTGCTATTCCTTCTTTTAAATTACTATATTTTGTTGATACTGTAGGCGAAATGGATATGACCGTCAAAGTTACAGGAAGACAATGGTTCTGGCAATATGAATATCCTGATGAAAAAATAGCTTTTGATAGCTATATAATACCAGATGATCAGCTAAAGCCTGGTCAACATAGATTGCTTGATGTAGATAATGAAGTTATACTGCCTATTGATACTAATATTAGGGTATTAGTAACGGCTGGAGATGTTATTCACAGCTTTGCAGTACCAGCTTTGGGAATAAAAATAGATGCTGTGCCTGGAAGGATTAATGAAACTTGGGTTAGAATTACTAAGCCTGGCAGATATTACGGTCAATGTTCAGAACTTTGCGGAGTAGGACATGGATTTATGCCAATATCATTAAAAGCTGTAAGTAAAGAAGAATATAAAGCTTGGGTTGATACGGCTCAAGTAAAATTTGCAAATTAACTTTTTAAAATAATAATTATATACTAGATAGATAAAGGAAAAATTATGAGCGAAGAGCATCCAAAAGGCATAAAACGTTGGTTGTTTTCAACAAACCATAAAGACATTGGTACATTATATTTAATTTTTGCAATATTTGCTGGTTTAATTGGAGGTATATTTTCTGAAATATTACGTCTTGAATTAATGGAACCAGGCGCTCAATTTTTAAATGGGGATCATCAATTATATAACGTCTTCTTAACGGCTCATGCATTAATAATGGTGTTTTTTATGATTATGCCAGCTACTGTCGGAGCCTTTGGAAATTGGTTCGTTCCCTTGATGATAGGGGCGCCGGACATGGCTTTCCCAAGACTTAATAATATAAGTTTTTGGCTATTAATCCCTTCTTTTATTCTTATGCTTGCTTCAGCATTGATTGGCGGAGGAGCCGGTACCGGATGGACCATATACCCTCCTTTAAGCTCATTAAACTTTCATCCTGGAATGTCTGTTGATTTTGCTATTCTTGCTCTGCATTTAGCCGGTATATCTTCTATTCTTGGATCTATTAATATGATAGTTACAATCCTAAATATGCGCGCACCTGGGATGAGTCTTCATAGGATGCCATTATTTGTTTGGTCAATTCTGGTTACGGCATTTTTATTAGTATTAGCTTTACCAGTGCTTGGCGGCGCTATTACAATGCTGCTTACTGATAGAAATTTTGGCACTCATTTCTTTGATCCAGCCGGCGGAGGAGATCCTGTTTTATTCCAGCATTTATTCTGGTTCTTTGGTCATCCTGAAGTATATATAATTATTCTACCGGGCTTTGGTATTGTTAGCCAGGTAATTTCAACTTTTTCTAAAAAACCAGTATTTGGATATTTAGGAATGGTTTATGCTATGGTTGGAATAGGTTTTGTTGGATTCGTGGTATGGGCTCACCATATGTATACGGTTGGTTTAAGTGTGGATACTTTAGCTTATTTTACAGCGGCTACTATGATTATTGCCGTTCCAACTGCTATAAAAATCTTTAGCTGGATTGCAACCATGTGGGGAGGGTCTATAGAATTTAAAACTCCAATGCTCTTTTCTGTAGGTTTTATTTTATTATTTACGATTGGCGGTGTAACCGGGGTTGTGCTTTCAAATTCATCAATTGATAGAGTTTTTCAAGATACATATTATGTAGTTGCACATTTCCATTATACTATGTCTTTGGGTGCATTATTCTCGCTGTTTGCAGCTTTTTATTATTGGTTTGGAAAAATGTCCGGCAGACAATATCCAGAATGGATGGGAGTTATTCATTTTATTTTAACTTTTGTTGGAGTGAATTTAACCTTCTTTCCACAGCATTTCTTAGGCCTTGCAGGGATGCCAAGACGCGTACCTGATTATCCAGATGTTTTTCATGGATGGAACTTAGTATCTACTATAGGATCCACAATAGCTTTAATTGGAAGTTTATTTTTTATATTTATTGTTTTTTATACATTGAAATGGGGTAAGAAATGTCCTAATAATCCTTGGGGCGAAGGAGCAAATACTTTAGAATGGTCTCTTTCTTCACCTCCACCTTTCCATAGTTATGAAACAATACCAGTTATAGAAGCAGAAAGTCATTAATTAAAATTTAAAAAAAAGGAAGAGCATGAGCACAAAGGAGATACCAGCATCACAATTGCTGAAGGAGTTAGTTGAAAAAACAAAGAATCAGGAAGTTGTAAGTTTTGGAGAGATTGACGAATTTCTTAGCGAACGTGGTTTTGCTATTTTATTGATTTTATTTGCCTTTCCTATGGCGATCCCACTACCATATCCGCCAGGTTTCACGACTATATTGGGACTGCCTCTGCTTATATTATCTTTCCAAATGATTATAGGTTTTAAGAAGCCCTATTTGCCAAAATGGATAGCTACAAAAACTATAAAAACCAGTCATCTAGCTTTCGCTATAGAAAAAACTTCAAAGTATTTTGCTAAAGCTGAAGTTCTACTAAAACCTAGACTTTTATACTTTAGCTCGCTTGCTGGTGAAAAAATTATTGGCACTATGTCTTTATTATGCGCTATCACAATTAGTCTTCCAATTTGGGGCGGAAATGCCATACCAAGCGCCGGAATCTTAATTATGTCTCTAGGTTTAATAGGGAAAGATGGAGCTACAATATTATTAGGAATTATACTAAGTATAATAGGATTAATTGTTGCTTATTTTATAGTTTTCTTATTTTTCTATGGCGCACAAATGGCGGTGGACTCCTTCTTGCATGATATTTATCTTTATATTACAAGCCACATTAATATAGGTAAAAGCATGTTTGGAGAGTGATTGAGAGCAATCACACTGCATAATTTAATTTTTCTAATCTAAAAAACAAATGAATTTAAAAAATTTTTATCGTATTTATATTTTATCATTTTATTCTACAGAGGCTTATATTGTAATAGCTGAAAAATGGAGGCATTGGGGGCTTGGGTTCTTACTATATTTATCTCTATTTGTTTCTGCTGTTTCCACTATAGGATTCTTTATTTTACTTTCTTTAGTCGATTTTAATTCAAAACCTGTGGTTGAGCTGCTAGATCAAATACCAATAATACAGCTAGAAGATTATAAGGCTAATCTAGTAGACAAAACAATAAAACAGCCTTTAAGGATAAAATATCCAAATAGTAATCGAGACCTAGTAATAATAGATCTCGATATTAAAGGTGAAGTTCAGTATAATGAACCATCTATAATTTTTACTAACGAAAAAATAGTATTTAATATAGAAACTGGAGCAAACTTGGCTTTTTCTTATAAAGAATTATTAGAGAATACAGATATAAAAGAAATAAATGCCGAAACAATAATATCATTTCTTAAAATAGGAAAGAAAAGCATCTTAAGCATATTATTACTTCTAGGGATTCCTTTGGGAAGTTTAATGTACTTTGTTATTACCTTGTTAAAGTCCATGTTCTATGCTTTATTAGCAAACTTAATAATGAAAGTTTTTGGAAGTAGATTATTCAATTTAAAGAAGCTTGCTAGACTCTCTATAGTTGCTAATGCTCCTGCAATTTCCATTTCTATGTTGATTGCTATATTACTCCCTACGCTTAACTTTAATTCTACAATTCAATCAATTGTTGGAAGTATTTACATTTTTTATTTTGTTTTTGGAATAATGGCTTATAGTAGAAAAAAAGATAATATTTAAAATAGTTTTTGTTCTTTTTTTAGTTTTGGTATACATTAATGAAATGTATCAATAGATATAGTTAATTTAAGCAAGGTTATTATATATGGTTAGTAGTATTAATAAGGTTATCTTAGTTGGTAACGTTGGTAAAGATCCAGAAATTAGAACAACTCAAGATGGTAGAGAAATAGCTTCAATCACGTTAGCTACCTCTGATTCTTGGAAGGATAAAGCTTCAGGCGAAAGAAAAGAACGCACAGAATGGCACAGAGTTACTATATTTTCAGATGGGTTAGTAAACATCGTTAAGAATTATATCAAGAAAGGTTCCAAACTTTATATTGAAGGCTCTCTTCAAACTAGAAAATGGGTTGATAATGCCGGAGCTGAGCGTTATACAACAGAGATAGTATTGCAGAATTTCAGCTCTACCTTATTAATGCTTGATTCTAATAAAAACGGTGGTTTTGATAACCATAGCAGCTCATCTTCAAACAATCATTTTGCCGCTGAAGAAATTGACGATGAGATTCCTTTTTAAATTCTTGAATCATGAGATTAGATAGGAAAATAATTCGCAGCGAATTTGTGCGCAATTTAGCGTGTAAGCTGGTGTATTTTTATATCAAATTCACTCTTTTTACTAGTAAAGTAAGAATTATTTACGATGATTTTGACTTTACTCAATATGAATATAAGCAATCCATATACGCAACTTGGCATGGCAGAGTTATGATCATGCCAATCATTAACCCTTCAAAACTTCCCTCCTCTGCAATAGTTTCTGATCATAATGATGGAAGGTTAATAGGTGGAGTTATAAAGAATGCTGGAGTAAAACTTATTTTTGGCTCTAGCAATAGAAGAAGAATTACAGCTTTAAAAGAAATAATGGATTTTATAAAACAAGGCTATAATTTTCTTATTACGCCGGATGGACCAAGAGGTCCTGCAAGAGAAATAGATGGAGCAATAATTAATATTGCAAGCAGCTCAGGCCTGCCAATCATCCCTGGAAGCTGCAGTTCTAAACATGCAAAATTCTTTAATAGTTGGGATAATTTCATGCTTCCATTACCATTTAGTGAAATTGTAATTGTTTTTACCGAACCCTTGATCATTCCTAAGAGCATCGCTCCTGAAGAAAAAGAAAAATATAATATAATATTACAGGGCAGGCTTAATAAAGCAACTGATTTAGCAGATAAATATTGCCATGAATAATCAATTACCTCTTCCATTTAATTCTATAACTCATGGACTTACCCCAATGATGAAGCAATATTTGGATGTAAAATTGCAGTATAAAGATGCGATAGTTTTTTATAGAATGGGTGATTTTTATGAAATGTTTTTTGAGGACGCAAATATAGCTGCGCCAATACTTGGTATCGCCCTAACAAAAAGAGGGCAACATCAAGGAAATGATATACCGATGTGTGGTATTCCATTTCATAGCTGTGATTCTTATATATCTAAATTAATAGAGAAAGGCCTGAAGCTTGCAATCTGTGAGCAGATGGAAACTCCTGAAGAAGCAAAGAAACGTGGATCAAAATCCGTCGTAAAAAGGGAAGTCATCAGAATCATAACCCCAGGAACTCTAACTGAAGATAATTTGCTCAATAGTAATGCTTCAAATTTTCTAATAGCAATTGCAGAAGTAAAAGGTGAGTTAAGCATATCTTGGGCTGATATTTCTACCGGTGAATTTTATACGAGTCTTTCTAGTGTAGATTCATTTAGCAATGATTTAGCTAGGATAAACCCAAAAGAAATTCTAATTAGTGAGAGATTATATAATCAAGAAAATATTCATTTTGCTCTAGCAGATTATAGAAGGATAGTAACTATACAAGCTAATAGTCTTTTTGATATTAGTAAAGCTGAACATAAAATAAAGAAATATTATAATGTTATAAGTAGCGAAGTATTTGGCAATTATACCCAGGCAGAACTTGTATCATGCGGGGCTATTTTAGAATATGTTGAGTTAACTCAGAAAACTAGCCAGGTTAAAATAAGACACCCTAAAAAACTAAATAATTCCTTATTTATGACGATTGATGCTGCAACTCGCAGGAATCTAGAGATTAATTTAACTGCTGGTGGAGAAAAATCTGGCAGTTTATTTCATTTGATTAATAAAACTAAAACTAGCGGTGGAGCAAGATTACTAGCTCAATATTTAGCTTCTCCTTTAATAGATGTAGAAGCTATTAATAATCGTCTCGATTTAGTAGAGTTTTTTATTAAAAATAGAGAGCTCACAGAAAAGGTTATTTCTATATTAGCAAGTATTGGAGACACTGAAAGATCTCTATCTAGATTTAGCTTTAATAGAGGCGGTCCAAGAGACTTACAAGTTATAAGAGATTGTCTTAAGGCCGCCAATATATTGCTCTCAAGTTTTATAAATTTTAAAGTAAATATTATATTGCAGAATCATCTGAATAACTTAAATAATTTTGATGGATTAATGTTAGAGCTTGAAGAAGCGCTGAATGAGGAGTTACCACTTTTGGCAAGAGATGGTGGATTTATAAAACAAGGATATAATGCTAGGCTGGATCAATTATTAGATTTGAAACAAAATAGCCAGCAACAATTACAATTGCTTAAGCTACAATATATTAAAGAAACAGGAATTTCTTCTTTAAAAATAAACTTCAATAATATGCTAGGTTATTTTATTGATATAACACCTCAACATGTAGGTAAAATGAATGAAAATATATTTATTCATAGGCAAACACTTGCAAACTCAGTTAGATATACCACTAAAGAATTGCGAGATTTAGAAAGGGAATTAGTCAATTTATCAGATAATATAGCTAAGCTTGAAATCGAAATATATAATCAACTAGTAACAATCATTTTAGAAAAATCTCAGGAACTAGCATTATTTTCATTTAGTATATCAACAATTGATGTTGCTAGTAGTTTAGCAGAGTTAGCTGTACATCAGAATTATTGCCGCCCTCAAATTGATAATGGCGATTCTTTTAATATAGAGTCAGGCAGACATCCAGTTATAGAGCATTTACTTAGAAAAGAAAAACAAGAATTTATAGCCAATGATTGTCATCTTGAAAAAGCACAGAATTTATGGCTAATTACGGGGCCAAATATGGCAGGGAAAAGTACTTTCTTAAGACAGAATGCTTTAATCGCTATTTTAGCCCAGGTTGGAAGTTTTGTTCCGGCGAGATCTGCAAGATTCGGGGTAGTTGATAAAATATTTAGCCGGGTGGGAGCAGCGGATGATCTGGCAAGGGGCAGATCAACTTTTATGGTAGAGATGGTTGAAACAGCTAACATATTAAATACAGCCACCAGTAAATCTCTAATTATTCTGGATGAAATCGGCAGAGGAACCTCCACCTATGATGGAGTCTCTATAGCCTCTGCATGTCTTGAATATATTCATAATAAAATAAAGGCTAGAGCTTTATTTGCAACTCATTATCACGAGCTAACATCTCTAAGTAATCAATTGGAATCACTCGCTTGCTACACAATGCAAATAAAGGAATGGCAAGGCAAGGTTATCTTTTTACATAAGATAATTAAAGGAGTGGCCGATAAATCTTATGGTATTCATGTAGCGGAACTAGCAGGCCTCCCCAGGCCAGTAATTCAAAAAGCTGAAGTAATCCTAAAGAATCTTGAGCAGAATCATAACCATGTTGTAGATTTAGGAATTAATTATTCTCCTGAAACTATACATCCTTTAATTGAATATTTGAGCAGGCTGAATTTAGATGAACTAACCCCAAAAGAAGCATTAGAAAAATTATATAAACTCAAAGAAATGATATAACGTTTTTATTTATTTTTAGGGTTCGTATATAAATACACTTTTTTAGTAACCCCATGAGATTCATAAACACTCAATAGTTCTATATTTTTTATATTAAAAGGAGTCGCTTCAATATCTATTGGCCTGAAATGTCCTGATTTTATATCAACATTAGGTTCATTTTCTTTAAAATCGTTTGTAATTAAAGCATATTTAAAATTAGGTAATATGTTATTTATAAAATATTGAATTATTTCGTTAGGCCAGTGCTGCATAACGTCTTTGATAATTAACAAATCAGCTTTTTCGTTTTTTAAGTCTTCTAAATCATGAATATGAAAAAATTGTACGTTCGGTTTTTGATGTTTACTAGCAACATCATCTACCACAGATTTCACAATATCAAAACCTTTGTAAGCTTTATTTCTAGGGATATTAACCTAAATTCCCGAAACTATGGGCATCGTATCTCCTAATAATGCAAAGATGGTTTTTTGCTTTTTGGATAGCTCCATTAAGACTATTGAGGATTCAAATATCTTAGCCTTCAAGTTACGCAAGATTATTAGAGCCTGCTCTACAGTGAACTGTTCTGCTAGCTTTTGTCGCATTGTAATAAAGAGGATTAACGCCATAAAGCTCAATAACAAATATCCATTGATTGCTTCTTCAGAATGTACTCTTAAGGGTAATAGGTCGTTACTTGATTTAGCAAAACCAAAAATTTGTTCTATAGTTTGTCTTGCGTAATAGCTAGGCAACACTTCACTTCGTTCTAAAGAATGCCTGGAAATTAATATCAGCATTCCTGCTTGTACTATTTTATCTTGATTATCATTGTTTTCATTGGGATTGTTAAGAGAGTCTAGCATCAAATGTTTTAAGTCTTTAGCTTTTTTATCTGGGTCTAAAATAATATGCGCAAACAT
>CAYHIS010000001.1:0-316764 GCA_964356785.1 uncultured Rickettsiales bacterium | reverse complement strand
TTAGAAAATAGATTTTTGTGTTAGAGAGAAAATCTGGATCTCGTGCAACGGCCTCTAAATTCAATCCTTCATTGTAAATCTGGATATCAAGCCCATCTTCCTTAAGAATCACCTGCTTAATGAACATCCTGGCAATCCTCGCCTGTTCCATAGGGAATAACTCATCCCAGACTTTACTGGTATCTTTAAGAGCTTCTATGATCTGAACATCAGATAACCTTTCGGTATCATTAGCATTATTTACTGCAGCCCCAGCAATTACGTGAGTCACTATCTCTGGTGATTTTAATATTTGTAAAACTTTATTGATGACTACGCCCTCAACTTCAGCTGCAGAGATATTTTTGACTTCACATTTATCACTAATTCCTCGAACTTTACTAGCGCAAGAATAATAACGATATCTTGTACCATTCTTTTTTACACAATAAGTGTTGCATTTATGAACTTATACAATGTATTATGTTTATCTTGCGATATTCATTTTATGTCATATACTTGAGAGCGTCTACTCATCGCTAACTATGGCGCAATTAGAGTATGTATAAAGCATTTAGCTAGGATTTTTTATGAGTTACTATTCCATTTTTTATAAGAATCTTGGTGTCGGTTTTAATATTGGTAAGGTCACTATAATTTCCGGCATAATAACTAAGCCTTTGCTTGTATATAAATATCCATTTCTCAATAGAATGTTTGAAATTGGAGTTTTTAATATTTTGCAAAATGACTATTTTTCTCCAATTCCAATTTCAACCGCTAAAAATTTTGTTGATAATAGCATCTATAGAGGAATTTTCCAGGGCGTTAAATGGTTTCCAAATTTCTGGATTCAAAATCAAGTTAAGGAAAACTTTAAAGATAGCGATCTAAAATCTTTCTATATTCCATTAACAGGCATGGTGGCTTTCTTTACTATTGGTGGAGTTGAAGCCGTTTACAAAGACAAGCAGAGCAAATTAATTTTTAACTTTCTTGCCGCATCATTAATAGTTAATGACTATATATTGCAATCAGTAAATGAAACTATAAAAAAATCTAATGGAGAAATTTATTTGTCTAAAAATGATTGTTTTGCAGCAGCAGGCGGATTAATAGCTTCATTTCTATTGCTGGATATTGCGCATTTATTCAAAGCAACGGATGAGCTGCCTAAATTTGTAAGTCTGAATCAATTAACCGCCGTAACTATGCTTGGAGAAGCTGGTTTTACTATTTATAATCAAGTAAATCATAATAATGTTACTTTATATGATGCATCTAAGACTGCTTTATGGCAGAGCGCAGAAGAATTAATGAAAATAGGAGCTTTTACTTTAGCTAAAGCAACCGGCGTAGTTGTAGCTAATTTTGCCTATGATTCATTTATCAATATGGATATTCCTGCAATTGCTTTCATTGGATTAATGGCTATTGAAGTGAATTATTTTTATGATTCTTTAACCTAAAAAAATTAGTTATGATCTACTGCAATCGCTATAAGGATTTCCTGTTTTTTTAGCATGCATCCGAATGGGCACTCCCTTTAGGCCAAAAATATCTTTTAAAGAGTTTTTTAAGTAACGAATATAACTATCATCAATTTCATCAGGCAAATTACTAAATAATACAAAAGCAGGAGGACGGATGTTATGCTGAGTCATATATTTGATTTTCACTCTCTTTGAATTTGCTCCCAAAGGTATAGGATGCGCAGATAGTTTTTCAGATAGCCATTCATTTAATTTTCTAGTTGGAATACGAATATTCCAGTTTTCATAAGCTTCTATGGCTGCATTCATCATTAAATGAATATTATGTCCATTAATTGCTGAAATATATATTAATGGAACGTCTTTTACTTCTGGTAGCAATTCAGATATAGAATCAACCAGAGCATTATTATATTTACTTTTTTCAGAAATTTTATCCCACTTGTTAATGGCTATAACTAAAGGTCTTCCTTCAGCAATTACCATATTTGCTATAGCAATATCTTGTTTTTCGAAGGCTATAGTAGCATCAATTAGAAGAACGACTACATGAGCGAATTTAATAGCTCTTTTGCTATCTTCATAGGTCATTTCTTCTAGTTTATCTTTTATACTTACTTTCTTTTTTATTCCTGCAGTGTCTATGAGTTTTATTGACTGACCATTATGCACATAATCTAAAGCTATTGAATCGCGAGTGATTCCTGGCATATCCCCAGTAACCATTCTTTCTTCTTTAAGAAGTTGATTTACAAGAGTTGATTTGCCAGCGTTAGGGCGGCCAACAATAGCAACAGAAATAGCATCATTAGAGGATGGTTTAGTTTCTTCATATTCTTTGCTAAATTTTTCAAATTCTTCATTTATTGCGTCAAATAAGTCTACCATTCCTAAGCCATGTTCGGCAGAAATGAATACCGGCTCTCCCATCCCTAGGCGGTAATAATCCTGCAAGAACATAGCTGAGCTTGTGTTCTCTGATTTATTTGCAATTAGAAAAGTTTTCACAGTTTTTCTATGCAACCACTTAGCGAAAATACTATCTTCACTAGTAATTCCTACTTTAGAATCAGTAACGAATAGAACTAAATTTGCATGTTCAATCGCATTGATAGTGACTTGTTTAATTTTTTTTCCTAATTCGTCTTTAGCATCTTCTTCAAGACCAGCGGTATCTATTATCTTAAAGCTTAAAGGGCCTATTTTGGCTGTACCTTCCCGCCAATCTCTTGTAACGCCTGGAAAATCATCAACTATCGCATGTTTTTTTCCAACAAGCCTATTAAAAAGTGTGGATTTCCCAACATTAGGGCGTCCAATAATGGCTACAGTAAATTCTGTCATTTTTTTTAACCTTATTTGCAACCAATCTCTTTCATCTCTTTTTTATAGAGATTTCCAGTTGTGGGATTGAGAGATGCGCTTTTTGCTTTTAATTTTGAAATTATTAAACAAGCTTCTTTTTTCTTGTTTAATTTGTTTAAGCTAGATGCAGCTTTTAATATACTTAAATCTGCCTTGTTTCCTCTAGGAAATTTGCTAAAAGAATGAATAAAGCTTGTAGCTGCTTTATCATATCTCTTTCTTAAAGAATAAGTTTCTCCAAGCCAATAATATGCGCCACCAGTAAGTTCATTATTTGGATATGATTTAATAAATTCTGCAAAACTTTCTTCTGCAGCTTCATATTGTTGATCTTTCAAGTTTTTAAATGCTTTATCAAATTCTGCTTTTATTGAATTTTGATCTTTTGGTTTTGAAACTGTTTTTTTCCCATCTAGCTCTTTAAATCTGAACTCTATATCTGCAGCTAAAGAGTCATATTTCTTAAGTAAAAGATTATATTTATGATTTATTTTTTCAATTTGATCGGTTAGCTCATTAATCCTTTGCTCTAATTGATAAATTGTATCATCATTTGTTTCTGCATAGCATGAAAATGCAAATAATAAAATTAATAAGATAGTTTTTTTCATATATTCCTTTTCGATTTAATTTTAAGTATTTGGTTATTTTCTGTTATTATGACTTTTGAGTCAAGCATTCCTGCATATTCTTGCCTTATTAAGGCTAACCCCTTATTTCCAACGCTTGAACAAATAATTCCCAATTTTTTATTATCAATATAAATAATTGTTCCAAGTTCTGGTAAATCTTTGTCAGAAGTAATTTGCACTATTTCTTTTCTAATTTCTCCAGAATAATGTGTACGTGCTATTAATTCTTGCCCAACATAACAACCTTTTTTATAATCTATTGCATTCAAATTATCAAATCCATATTCTAATATAAAAGATTTTTCAGCAATTAAATCTTTTTCTCCTTCTGGAATAAAATGCTCGATTCTATTTAAGTCGTACGCCTGTTGATTATTTACCAAGTCTTTTGTTATTTTAGCTAGTTCATCTTGATGAATAAATCCTCGTCTTCCTAAGGAATTCGATCTTGGGTCTGGGAAGAAATTATCATTATTCATTCTGGATGTTTCGGCTATCGCCTCAACATGACGCCTGTCTTCGTCATCCTGAGGTTTAACCGAAGGATCCAAATAGTTTCTGGATGTTTCGGCTATCGCCTCAACATGACGAGTCAAAGCCAATACCCTATGCTCAGGACATTCCTTTATATCTACATTACTTCTTAATTTATACATTCTTAATTTACTTAGTACAGAATCTTTTCTTGCAATCGGCAAATCTATTAAAAATGAATTATTACCATGATTTTTTATAAATAAATCTGTGGAATATTTTCCTTGCGGAGTTAATATAAAGGCATATATAGAGTTTGTTTGGTTAAGTTTATATATATCATTCGTAATTAAGCCTTGGAGAAATTTTAACCTATCTTCTCCGCTTAATTCTATAATAACTCTATCTTCTAAAATACTATACATAAAAACCTATAATGGAAGCTTTATAACAACAAGCAAGCCTTTTAGTATAGGGCTGGATTCAAGTGAAATCTCTCCACCATGATTGCTAATAATATCTTTAGTTATGGCAAGCCCCAGACCGACGCCGCCAGTATCTTTATTTCTAGATTCATCTAAGCGGAAAAACGGCTTAAAAACATCTTCTCTTTTTTCAAAAGGAATACCAGAGCCATTATCATGAATTTCTATATAAAGTTCATCATTTTTAGTAAAACTATTTATAATAACTTTGTTTCCATATTTAAACGCATTATCAAGTATATTTTGAAAGCATCTTTTTGTAGCATCTTGTTTTAAAGGAATTTTTACACGTGCTATGTTTTGAATTATTAGATCCTTTTGCGAGTAGGGGATTAATATTTGATGTAAGAATCTATTAAAGTTGATTATATTCGCAGTCTCTTTTGCATCACCCCTTGCAAAATCAAGATATGAATTTACCATATATTCCATATCTTTTATATCTTCTTTGATCTGCTTTAGTTCAGAATCCTTGCTCATTTCTACTTGCAGCTTCATTCTTGTTAGCGGGGTTCTTAAATCATGAGATATGCCAGCTAGCATTTCAGTTCTATGGCTAATTTGTCTTTCGATTCTTTCTTTCATTTTTAAGAAAGCTAAAGAGGCCTTTCTAACTTCATATGCCCCCGCTGGTCTTAAATTCATTTTCTGACCTTTACCAAATTTATCAACAGCTCTTGCGAGTTTTATTATTGGCCTTATTTGATTACGTGTAAATATTATTGATAAAAGTAAGAAGATTAAGCTGGTTCCAGACATCCATAAAATAAAAATATAAGTTGTGGGATTGTCTATTCTTTTGGCGTGAGTAATAAAAGTTATTATATTATTTTTTTGAAATATATCTATTTTTATAGAATCATTATTTTCTATAAAAGTTATTTTAATAGGAGATGTAAAATATTGTTTCAGTAAGTTATATAAATGCTCTGTTTCTGCAGGATATGAGTCTATGATCTTTTTATTTTTAATTGGTTTTGAAACATCAACTTTAAGGCTTAAATTATTACTTATTTTATTTAAATCTACTAGATTCATAGTTTTTTGTAATTCATAAACAACTTGTATATCGTTGCTAAGAGAATGAGCCATATTCCTACTTACGCTATACCAATGACGATTATAAAATATATAAGTGGCAATAAGCTGAGTAAAAATTGTTGGCAAAACAATTATCAACAGAAACCTAATAAATAATGAAGAGGGAATGAATTTTTTTATCATAAAAATTTGCGTATATTCTTGTATTATTCTATATTAATAATGTGTTCAAGGCAATGTAGTAATTAATACAATACTAAATTACCCTATTTAACATATTTTATGAATCTGATTACCTAAGTCTTCTATTAAATAAGCAATAAAAGACCATAAATTATCTTGCTCTAAAGTTTTGTTTATTTGATTAATTGGTAAAAAACGTTGAATTTCTTGCTTAAACTCTAATGCCATCTTGTTATTTTCTTTTAATAACTTTGTCCGTTCATCAAATAACTTCAAGAAAGACTCTATATTAATATTTCGATCTCGAAGCTTAGCCGGTATCAATTCAAATCTTGGTTTTAATCCTTGTCCATGGAGCCAAGATATATCCCATAAATCACGATATTTTAAACGATTTGACCTAAGCGCAAATGCAAGTAATTTATCTACATAAATTTCTTCACGACTTTGCGCTTGTATAATTAATCCGCTGGTGCCCATATCAACTCCATATGGATTCAATAGCATCATTGGCAGCTTCTCATAAGAGTTAATAGCGCAAATATCTATATTTATCCGTTGAGCTGGAAGATGCTTTTGTTCAGGCCTAGTTTCTATTCTTATTTTCCATGTATCAACATTTTGTTTATCTTTTATAGGTTCAGTTACTTTGACTTGTAAGCCATATTTGTGATTAAGGTTTTTAATCAAGGCTTGTCCCATTGTGGATAAACTATCTCGAGTAAAATCAGCACCACCGGTAAAATCCAGATCTTCACTTAGCCTTACTCCACCATAGCAGCATCGCAAGCATGTTCCTCCTATAAAGGTAAGATTTCTTAGTAAATTATTATTGCTTAACGCCTTAAGTATATCATGGTGCAATAATTCTTTTTCAACAACCACTCTTAAAGGGGATAAATCTGGCTGACTCTTTAAAGCCTCTGTAACTAATTTATCAAATAAATTCATTGACTATCTCCCAATCTATTAAATCACAATTTCGATGTGTTATTTTCATATCTCTTAATGCTAGAGCTGCATTCGCACGCCATAATCTACAATCTGAGTCATAGATAAGTTGCTCCATGATGTCAGCTGGTTTTTGCTTAGTATGAATAAATTCTATTGTACCAAATTCACCACATGAAATTATATTGCTTCGACCAGACGACATAACGGAAATCCAATTGAATGGAATTTGAGAAATAATTCCAATGTCACTTAAAACTGTTTCAAGACTGATATAATTAAATTCATTAGCCCGAAGGAGCGAAGCAGCATGAAATAACAGCAATCCATTTGAAGGAATGGCCTTGTTATAAAAATATAATCCACGGCATATTCTTTTCAACCGCCCAGCATTCGTAGTTCTACTCAGCAGAGTCTTAAAGGCTGCATTAGATAAGTCAGGAAAAAGCGCTCGCAAGTCTTGTAGCATAAATAAGTAATGCTCGCTATTAGCGTGGTGTTCAAGACAATTATTTAAGTATTTCATCGGTTGCATAATAGTAATAACTATACATTAAGTTACATTAACTGTAACTTAATGTAGATCATGATGCAAGTATAATTTTATAACTAAGATTAATAATAGAAGGTTAAGATGTTAATTAGAATTTCCTTTACATTTATTAATAAATATATTACCATGAGTAACACGTAATATTAATTAAATGGTAAGTTTTGTCTTATGGGATTGATAAGAGGCATAGCAGATACAACTAGTGATCATAGGGTTATAAAGGTTGGCGCGGATTATCTTAGAATTCGTTATCCTAAAGCTGAAAGCAGGATGTCGAGCGTCAGTGCAAAGGCCGATGAAATTCCTGATTCAGAAGTTTATGGAATTTTTGAAAGTAAAGCAAAATATTTAGAGGCTCTAAAGCTTTTAATGATGTCAACTCTTGATACTGAACATAAATATGAGGTGTTTGTTCGTGGAATATTACCAAGGATAGCGGCCGCTAACTCTGCCGCTGAAACAAAGGATCTCAATTTTTTTACTGATACTATACAAAATATAATATCATCGGCTTTTACAAAATTATTTTATAGCAAATCGGAAAAGATATTTTTTCAGAATTTTCTTGATATTGGCATAGGAAGTGGCAGTTTTACTATGGAGCTTGGAAAATATTTTAATAATATTACTGTGGTAGACAATAGCTTTGATATCTTAAATCAATTACCAGAGCAATTATTAGATAGACCTATACATAAAATTTTGGGACATATAGAAGATACTAGTCTAAATATTTATGGCATTAAATATGATTTGATACTTTTATCCCATGTTATATACTATCTTGAAAAAGATGAGCTTTTACCTTTATTAAAAAGATTATATAACCAACTAACTAAAAACGGGGCTATAGTTATAGCTTTTAATGATGAAGGTGATAGAAAAGAATTGCAGAAGCACTTTGGGTCTAAAGATGATAAATGCGGGTTTCTTCAAAATGAGGTTCCACAGAATTTTGATAAAGTTACTTTATATAGAATTGATGAATTTTTAGACGGTGGATCAATCGCTGCAATGAAGCATATAGCAGGAATAGCTCTGAATGATGCTGGAGTAATAGCTACTAATAAAGAGCTTACAGAATACCTAGGTAGTAATTTTTGTCCAAATGATTTATGTCAATTAAGTATGGTTCAGAACATAATGGTAATAGGTGATATTAATGACTATTGATGCTCTTAAGAACAAAATATGGCAAACCATGCTCAAAAACACAAAAGAAGGAGAAGTACATTTTGCTACTTTAGGATATTTCTTAATAATTGCATACCTAGTTTTTTATTTTTTTAATAGATTAGTGTCTAATCCTCAAGGCTATGAGAATCTTACTCTTAGACTAATTGTAAGTTTCTGCGGTTTGTTGCTGATACTGTATAGATATTGGCCTAAGAAACTAGAATTGCTAACCCCTGTATTTTATTATTTTACACTCCTGCTTAGCTTTCCTTATTTTTTCACTTTTATGTTGCTTAATAACCAAAGCTCAAGTATTTGGCATTTAAATGGCTTAGCTGGGTTTGTTTTACTTTCTCTCTTTGTAGATTGGGCTTCATTTATAATTCTATCTGTTCTAGGTATTTTGTTAGCTATTATTGCTGCAGATAAGATAGTTCTTAGTTCAAGTCTAATTAGTATATTTAGCTCGTATACTATACCTATTATTTATTTTTTTATATTCTCTAAAAAAAGAAAAATGATAGAGTTAGAAAAAGATTGGTATAACCAAAAAATTACAAAATTAAATAACGATCTTGAAAAAAAGGTGCATGATAGAACGGCAGAATTAAAGCAAGCTCTGGCTTATAAAACAGAGTTTTTTAATAATATTAGTCATGAAATTAGAACGCCGGTACATGGGTTTACTGCTATATCTGAAGGTTTAGTAGATTTCTGGGATGAGCTGGATGAAAAGAAGAAATATAAATATATACAACATATTGCTGAGAATGCAAAAAGACTGGAAAATTTAATCAACAGTATTTTAGATATGTCTAAATTTATAGCTGATAAGATGCAAGTGAATTTAAAAGAAATAGACCTTAATGAGCTTGTGGAAAATATTATAGAAGAATGCAATATATTATATTTAACTAATAAAAATATCAAAATTAACTATATTCCTAAACCTGATTGTATTGCATTAGCAGATGAAGAGGAAATGGGAAAAGTTTTAAGAAATTTGTTTTTTAATGCTATTAAATTTACCCCTAATAACGGCACTATTGATGCAAGTCTAGTAAAAGATTACGAGCATTTACACTTCTCTATATCAGATACAGGAATTGGTATTCCAAATGGTGAACTACTTACAATATTTGAGCCTTTTGTACAAAGCTCAAGAACAAAAGCTATTGGAGGAGGCACCGGATTAGGGCTTGGAATTGTAAAGAAAATTATAGAACTTCATAATGGTAAAGTTTGGGCTGAGAATAATTCTAAAGCTGGGGCGAAATTTACCTTCACTATTCCTATTTATAAATCTCAAGTATCCGAAGATTTAAACAAGAATATTTCTATTAATACAGCTAATATTTTGATAATTGATGATGATCAAGCATGTCTTACAGGCGCTGAGATTCTTCTTTCTGGAACAAATTATAGTTTGGTTACTAAATTAGGAGGAGTCGCTGGGCTTTCCTATTTAAAAACTTATTCTCCAATTGATGTTATTTTACTTGATTTAATGATGCCGGACTTAGATGGCCTAGCAATTCTTAAAGAAATAAAAAAAGATTCAAAATTAAAGAATATACCAGTGATAATACAAAGTGGAGCTAGTGATCAAAATCTAATTGATAATGCATTGAAGCTAGGAATTTCCTCTTTTATAAAAAAACCTTATGATCGAGAAACTCTTCTAGAGTCAATAAGAAAATCCCTGATAGAGAACCTCCACTAGGGAAGTCTTCATAAACGATACCAATTCTCACCTATAGACGCTTTTTATTTGTAAAATCCAAAGAGATTACATTACTATTTTTTGATTCTGCAGCAGGCTTTGAAGTTTTTGAAGATATTTTGGTTTTAGCTTTCTTTTCCAATTTGATAGGCGCGTCCGTTTGATTCTCTTCAATATGACGAAACTGTAAGCCAAACTTTACACTTGGATCAGCAAATGCAGTAAGAGAAGCAAAAGGTATAATAATTTTTTCTTTTTGATTATCAAAGCTTAAAGACACACTAAAACTATCTTCGCGCACGATAAGATCTTCGAATTGATGTTGAAGCACTATAGTCATTTCATAAGGATATTTATTGTGAAGCTTCTCAGAAATTACTACACCCGGATATTTTGTAATAAAAGAAATAAAAAAATGATGATCTCCATGGAAACTGTTTTCTGCAAAAATCTGTAAGGATTTTTTTACAATAAAATGCATAGCATCATCAACAAGTATACTATAATCAATTAGTTTTTTACCCATTTTATTCTCTTAAAGAAATTAGCGGGGCTTTCTCTGTTGCCCGGCAAGCCCCCAGCCGCTGACTTCTTAAGCAGCTAAAGCTACCCTTCTGTCAAGCAATACGTTATCGTTTGCATTTACTTTTTTTGATCCATACAGGTAAACCCGCAATCGTAGGAATCATCACGAACAAAGATTATTTTTTTATTACGCACGTCGATCCTGAATCGCTCCCATAATTTCTAATTCTTAAATTTTTGGTGGAAGCGCCGGGTACTGCCCCCGGGTCCGCAACGCCTATTCTAAATAACGTTTATTGCCATAGTCTTATAAAGACAACTGCATTATATAATATTTTTTCCATTAATGGAAGCATTTATAAAAATAGATCTCTTGCAAAACCCTCATCACTCTACGGTAACTGATTTAGCTAAATTTCTTGGTTGGTCTACATCTGTTCCTTTTAATACAGCAACATGATACGCAAGTAATTGCATAGGCAGCGCATAAATGATTGGTTCTATAATGCTATCACAGCTACTAATGTTGAATTGTAAATAACTTAAATCTTTCAAGACTTCATTTCCTTCATTGCTGCTAAATGTAATAAGCTTCCCTCCCCTAGCCGCTACTTCTTGAGTATTTGAATAAGTTTTTTCAAATAAATGATTTTTTGGAACTAGAGCAATGATAGGAACAGTTTCATCAATTAACGCGATGGGACCATGCTTTAGTTCGCCAGCTGGAATTGCTTCCGCATGTATATAAGAAAGCTCTTTTAACTTTAATGCGCCTTCTAAAGCAATTGGATAAATATAGTTTCTTCCTATAAATATTGCATTTTTTGCTAAAGAAATCTCTTTAGCAATGACTTGAATTCTTTCTGCATTATTTAAAATCTCAGCAATTCTTCCTGGAATTTCTGTTATAGCTTTTAAAGATTTATATAAATATTCTTCGTCAATATCTTTTCTTTTATTGGCCATATGAAGAGATAATAATAATAATATGCTTAATTGAGTTGTTAGGCCTTTGGTAGAAGCAACGCTTATTTCTGGTCCCGCAAAACATTCTAAAGAATAATCAGACTCCCTATCTATACTACTTTCTTTAACATTAACTATACTTAAAGTAATTTGCTTTTTTTGTTTGGCATGACGCAGTGCAGCCAAAGTATCAGCCGTTTCTCCTGATTGAGAAAGAAAAATAGCTAAGCCGTTTTCAGGCAAATAACTATTGCGATAACGAAATTCAGAAGCAATTTCTATTTCAGCTTGTATAGATAGTAAATTCTCTAACCAATATTTAGCAACCATTGAAGCATAGTAAGAAGTACCGCATGCGACTAAAGTAATTTTAGTAACTTTTTTAAAATCTATATCAAGATTAGTAAAATTAAGCTTAGATGTTCCGGCGTCATAATATGCACTAATAGTATCCGCTAGAATACTTGGCTGTTCAAATATTTCTTTAAGCATGTAGTGGCGGAAATTTCCTTTTCCAAGATTAATATTGTTATTATCTATGCTTACTATTTTTCTAGAAACCTCTTTCAAATCTGGATTGTAAATTTTAATTGAATTGGAGGTTAAAAGAGCCATATCTCCCTCCTCTAAATAACTAATTTTATTACTTAAAAAAGCTAATGAATAAGCATCTGATGCTATAGTTGTTTGTTTGTCTCCATAACCAATCACAAGAGGAGACCCTTTTCTGGCAGCGATCATTATATCTGGATTTTTTAAGAAAATAGCCGCTATAGAAAAAGCACCTTCTAGTCTTTGTACAGTTTTATGTGTTGCCTCTAAAGGCTCCAATCCTTGGTCAAGATAAAAGGTAATAAGATGAGGGATTACTTCACTATCTGTATCTGAAGTAAATTTACATCCATATTCCTGTAATTCCTTTTTTATACTTAAAAAATTCTCAATAATACCATTATGAACCACAGATACTCCTTCTGTGCAATGAGGATGAGCATTGGTTTGATTTGCTGCTCCATGGGTAGCCCATCTTGTGTGCCCTATTGCAATATTACTAGAAAGTTTTTGACTGTTTATTTCTTGGTCTAGGATGGATATTTTTCCTTTAACTTTAATAGTTTTAAATTTTTGCTTAACAATCGCAGATATTCCAGCTGAATCATATCCTCTATATTCAAGATTTTTAAGTCCATTAACTACAGACTCTACAATATCAATATTCTCTGAATTTATACCAATAATTCCACACATGATTTTCCCTTAAGTTTGCATTAGAATGCGATAAACATAACATATTTTATGCTATATTATTAGCTTTATTATTATAGGATTATCAATATTTCACTGTTTTTTCTTCAAACACTTGATAATTTTTTTTGCAATACTTATATCTCTTCTGTAAACAAAATTTTAAAGAGGAAATTATGACTAATCACAAGGAAGAACATATAAAATTTGATGCAGAAGTTGGCAAAATATTGCAGCTGATGATTCATTCGCTTTATGCAAATAAAGATATTTTCTTGAGAGAGTTAATTTCAAATGCTTCTGATGCTTGTGACAAGTTACGTTATTTAAGTATTACAAGTCCTGAACTTACTAAAGACGATCCTGAATTCAAAATTAGAATTTCGGCAGATGAAAAGACGAGAACCTTAACAATTTCCGATAATGGAATTGGAATGAATCGTGTAGATTTGATCGAGAATATTGGTACAATCGCAAGATCTGGAACTCAAAATTTTATGAGTAAACTAACCGGCGATTCTAACAAAGATTTACAATTAATTGGTCAATTTGGTGTAGGGTTTTACTCTGGCTTTATGGTTGCAGATGAGATGGAAGTAATAAGCAGAAAAGCAGGAGAAGATGAAGCTTGGCAATGGAGATCTAGTGGTAATGGTGAATATACTATAAAACAAGTTGAAGGATCAGATACTTTGCGTGGCACCTCTATAACGTTGCACCTAAAAGATGGAGAGGATGATTTCTTAGATAAACATCGCTTGCGTCATATTGCTAAAACTTATTCAGATCATATAGATTTCCCGATAGAATTTACGCAAGCAGAAGGTGAAGTGGAAATATTAAATAGTGCTTCTGCAATTTGGATGAGACCTAAGGCAGATATAACTCCGCAGCAGCATGCTGAATTTTATAAACAAGTGGCTCACTTACCTGATCAGCCTTGGCATATAATCCATAATAAAAACGAAGGCTTAGTTGAATATACTAATCTCCTTTATATACCTTCCAGTAAGCCTTTTGACTTATTTCACCCAGATCGTAACAGCAAGGTAAAATTATATGTTAAAAGAGTATATATTGGCTCTGAAGGTATAAATTTAGCTCCTTCATATATGCGATTCTTACATGGCGTGGTTGACTCAGAAGATTTACCTCTTAACATAAGTCGTGAAACACTGCAACATAGTCATTCATTAGAAAAAATTCGTAAATCTATAACTAAAAAAGTAGTTAGTGAACTAAAGTCCAAGCTAGAAAAAGAACCTGATTCATATATAGAGTTTTGGAATAATTTTGGGGCAGTCTTAAAGGAAGGTTTATGTGAAGCGTTGCCAGCTGAAGAAAAAGAAAAACTTTTAGAAATATGTTTATTTAAAAGCGCCTTACTTGATAAATATATCAGTCTAAATGACTATATTACTAATATGAAAGAAGGCCAAGAAAATATTTTCTATTTAAGCGGTGATTCTATTGAGAAGGCAAAGAATAGCCCACAGCTTGAAGGCTTCTTAAAACATGGAATAGATGTATTACTTTTTGTTGATACTGTAGATGATTTTTGGGTAAATGTAGTACATACCTATAAAGACAAAGAAATGAAATCGGTTACTCGTAGTGGTATTGAACTAGATAAAATCTTAAAACCAACGACTTCAGAAGAAGAAAAAATAGCAGAAGTACTTCCTTCTGATGATCAAGAATTGATAGATTATTTCAAGAAAACTTTAGCTAGCTTAGTTATGGATGTAAAAATATCTGGGAAATTAGTGGATAGTCCGGTATGTTTAGCAGTTAGCGAAGGAGCTATGGATATTAGGATGGAAAGATATCTGAAGGATCAAAAGCAATTAAACTCTAGCTTTGCTAAAATCCTAGAAATTAATATAAAGCATCCTATTATTGAGAAGATTCGTCAAGAAATGAAAAAAGAAGATCATAATCTGGCAGATGAATTAGTTTTTGTTTTATTTGATCAAGCCTGTATAATTGAAGGTGAACCTATCTCGGATTTAAATGGTTTTTCAAAAAGAATGAATAACTTATTAGGAAGAGTGTCATCTTAGAGGATTGGTATAAAGCTAACGGCGGTGAGGTAACCTCGTCATGTTGAAAGCTTTAGCTGAAACATCCAGAATAAAAAACTTAACCGCAGGTTTACATTATTTCTGGATCCTTCATTTCATTCTAAGATGACGCCGCTACTCGTCATACTGAAGCGTAGCCAAAGAATCCAGAAAACTTTTTTATAAGGAGCAAGTAATGACCGAAATAAATTATGTATTTTCAGTATGTATTTCTGCTTTAGCTTTTTATGCGGTTTTCTTCTTGTATAATTTACTTAAACTGAAGAGAGAAGAAAAGCTTTTGAAATCAAATGAAACAGAAATATAAACGCCTTAATTCTCTGCTGATATTGCTTACTTGCTTTATTATTGGTGCATGGTTAATTTTAAATAGTTTTAATGAGAATATTGTATATTTTTATTCTCCAACTGAATTAAAACAGAAAAATCCTACAAATAAAATAATTCGAGTAGGAGGGTTGGTTATGTCTGGTTCAATCAAAAAACACGAAAATTTTTTGGTGGAGTTTATTATAACCGACAATCAAAATAATTTAACTATAAAATATAAAGGCATGTTGCCAAATTTATTTCGTGAGAATCAAGGAATTGTTGCCAAAGGTGAGCTAGAAGGAGGAGTTTTCATAGCAAGTGAACTTCTAGCAAAGCATGATGAGAATTATATGCCTAAAGAAGTTGCTAATGCTTTAAGTAAGGGAAGATGCCCTAGTTGTAAGAATTAATACTAAATTTCATAAATAATTCGCTTGACATGATAATGTTATGTTATAATATAACATAACATTATTTTCAGAATGAAAGATTACAGATTCGATTCAAGATGTGAGCGCGCGCAGTGTACATTTTAGTACATGAGCCATGCGAATCTTCGATGAATTGGATTTGTAAATTTAATTGTGGAAATAGTATAATTTATTAAGAGGTTTTTTATGACAAATACTTACGAAGATTTATTTAACGAAGAATATAACGAAAAAAACGAACACAGCCATAACCATAATCGTGGTTATAATGAGGCATCTGAAAGTAAAGACTCATCATTCAATGAAATTATAACTGCTGTAGGAGCGGTAGTAGTTACGGCTGGAGTTTTACTATACAATACTTACACTGGAAATAATATATGCGCCGGTCAAGTTGGTGGGCATTGTTGCTGCGGTGACCATTGCCATTCTTAGGCCCTCGTCATCTTTTAGAGGCCTTAACCGAAGAATCCATTGTCATCCTGAATGAAATGAAGGATCCAGATTGCATGGCTTCCTGGATCTTTCAGCTAAAGCTTCAAGATGACGATTCTCTATTCAGATCAATCTTTTATAATTTCATAGAAAAGGCTTAAAGCTTCACCCATTGGAAATGGATCATCTATAGCAAAATCTAAATCTGCAAATGATTCATTAAATTTCATCTCACCAGATTTATCCCCATATTTTACCATATAATCTAAATATTGATCCCAGTGAAAACCAACTTCTTTCTTTAAAACTCCAAGTTCTTTTGCTTTTATATTTGCTTGCGCACCTTGAAAATATTTATTATGAGCTTGATAAGGAGAGCGGATAGGAAACTCATAAGTAGTTAAACCAAAATCATTTGAATTAGCTTCTTTGAATATCTTGTTAACAGCACAGTCAGGCTTCTCATTAATATAATGATTACCTTGAGTTATTAAAACGCAATTTTGTGATTTTGCTGCAATTTTGGCTAAATTACTAGGCTCATAATATGCTCTATAATGCAGCTTACCATAAAACTTTGTTTCATTCGAGAATGAGAAATAATCTTCACTTGCTCTATATCTAATATTTAAAGATTTAATATAGTCTATATCACCTGGAATACTTGAAATTGCTTCACTTAAAGGTTTTTTAGCAATCCAGAATTCATCAGCGTCCGCAGGAAAAATCCATTTTACCTCAGGCCATATTGAACGCGCAAAATCATAAGATCCAGTAGTAACTCTAGATTGAATATATTCAACTAAAGGATCTTCGATAATAAATACTTTAGCATGATTCTTTGTGAGTTTTGCAAATTCCTGTATTTTTTCTTTTGTTCCATCTGTTGACATATTATCTACAATTATGAATTTTCTAAATCCAGTCACAAAATGCCAGACAAGATTTTCAAAAATTATATCTGCTTCATTTTTTACCATTTCAATTAAAGCCACTTCATTTACACCTGCTTTATTAAATTGATATTTAGTTTTTTCTATAACAGCTTCAAAAACCTCTTTATGGCGATTATATCCAGCTGTCATTGCTACATCTTTTGCAAATACCGTAATATCCTTCTTAGCTCCGTGAGATAGTAATAAATTCACCAATTCACTAAATCCATAATGAGCAGCTAAATATAAAGGGGTTGATCCAGTGGATATTGAAATTTCAATATCTGCATTATTGTCTAAAAGAAGTTTAGACATATTATAGTCATTTTTTTCAACTGCTCTATATAAAGGAGTAGCTCCATTTATAGCTTTAATATTAGGATCTGCATTATTTTCTAGTAATAGTTTTGCTATCTCATAAAACCCATACTCAACTGCCATATATAGAACAGTAGCCCCAATTGGATGCATATGATTTATCTCTGCTCTATTATTTAATGCTTCATTAGTTCTTACGATCTCATTAGAAATAACCGAATTATATAACAAACTATTTGCTTTTACTTGACATTTTTTCTTAATTGGTAAACCACTTTTTTCTTGAATAAATTTTTCTAAAGTATCTTTTCGGATAGCAAAAAACTCAAAATGATTACTCATTACAAAATACTCTAAAGGAATTTGATATAATGCATAATTACAATCTTCACTAAATTCATTAGTATTTAAAAATATAAATCCTTTTTCTTTTAAGCTAACTAAACATTCTTTAACGCTCTGATCAGATTCATATTTATTTAATAAATTTCTTTGCCATTCTACAAAAATCCTTAAATCTGGTGAAGAATCTATAATTTTCTGAGCCCCTTTCAGAATTCTACATTCGCTACCCTCTGCATCAAGCCTTAACACATCTATCTTTTGAGAATGAAAATAATTATCTAAAGTAATTGCTTTAACCAATGTTGTATTATTATTTGAATTAATTGTAGAAACAGAACTTCCAAGACTACCATTTACATCTTCTTGCATTGTTTCCATAAAATTAACTTCTTTTTCTTCATCTAAAACAGCTTTATTTTCAAGTATAATATTTGATAATCCGTTTAAAAAAATGCTAGCATATAAACATTTGAAAGTATTACTTCCAGGCTCAAAAGCATAAACTTTTCCTTGATTACCAATATACTTACTCATTTGTAAAGAAAAATCTCCATAATTTGCTCCTACCTCAACAAAAACTTCTCCTATATTAGTAAAATTTATCATTCTCTCGATTATAAATGGTTCATGGCCAAATCCATTTCCTATCTCTACTGAATTAAGAAAGAAATTATCTTTTGTATCCATAATGAAAAATAAATTATTTGGTAATTTAATTAAAGCCCTTGATGAATAAATGCTTATATTACTATTGTTATTAAAAAATTCCATTATTTATACCACTTGCTTATTGTTTATTTTACTATTTAACTCTCAAGATATACGAGCTAAAACTCATCCACTATTTCTATAAATTTGCCGCAAATATCTATATATTCACCTTCTGCCACATCAAGAGGGATTTCTTCACAGAAATTCTCTTCGTTATCAGCTAAAAGCAATGCTGTTGAGTAATGTTTATTATTTATAGCTCTATGCAAGGTATCTATACCTAATACGGTAATATTTTTTTGAGCTCCTTTTTCTAAAAGCAACTCAACTAAATCTTTAAACCCATAAAATGCGGCCACATATAATGGAGTGGAACCTGTTTTTATTGCTGTCTCAATGTCAGCTCGATTTTCTATGAGTAATTTGGCTAATTTATAGTTATTTATTTCAATAGCTTTATATAACGGAGCAACTCCATGAATAGTTTTAATATTTACATCAGCTTTTTCATTTATTAGATATTCCGCAATATCCGTATAATTCTTCTCTATTGCCATATATAATGCCGTTGCACCAATTGAATGGATATGGTTTATGTTTACATCTGTTAATAAAACTTCTTTAATACTTGTAATATTATTTTGAATTATAGAGCTATATAAAATTTGATCTTCTTGAGATTCATTATGATTTTTTTGATTATAGTTTTGTTTTACTATGCAGTTGATTGGACATTCGTCACCAGTTGATATTCTTTTAAAACTCTTGGTTCTAGGTGCTGTTAACTTTCTAATAACAGCAATACTATCATGAAATGATACAGACTCTAACCATTCAAATACATAGCGATCTTCTATAGAAAGATTGTTAATAAACTCATTATTATCATGTGTAGCAACCATATCATTATTAATATGATGCGCATGTAAAAGATCTATGAATTTTTTTAGATATTCTATAGCAGAATATTGTTTTAAGTAACCACCTCCATAGGCCATCCAATATGATGTATGCAAATCTTCTATAGCATATACTCCACCTGGCTTCACATGCGGAAATAAATTTCTAAAAGTTAAAATAATATCTGAATTTATATGAGAGGCATCGTCTAATATCGTATCGAAAACTGTATTATTAAAATAATATTCAAATCTTTGCTTATCTTTTGCATCAAAACAATAGGTTGTAATATTATTACCCAATGACATTTTACATACATCAGGGTTAATATCTATACCGTAAATATTTCCATTAATAAAATATTTACTAGAAATTTGCAAGGATCCACCATTTTGTACTCCTATTTCTAATGAAATAGGGTTCTTTCCGATATATTTATGAAAAGCATTATCATATACTTCAAGATATTGTTCCCATTTATCTGACACATGTCCTATGTGATTATAATAAATATCACTTAAACTTGGTTTTTTTATCATTTTGTCTCCATTATTAATAATCGTTATGTCCATAAAAAGCCCCTTCTCCTATTCCATCGAATCTTGCATCCCATAGTCTTTCTGCATAATGGTCAGCCATGGGTTTAATATGATCAAAATACGAAAGCATTGCTTCATATTCTTCTTTAGGATGGTTATAGATTTTTTTTGTGTCTACAGCAAAGTTAGCTCCAACTACCATCCATAAATCTTCATCTAAAGTAAGATTTGGTGCGGATTTATTTGTAAAATTGATGGCATCAAAATTTCTAGGTTCAAAGTCTTTATAACGAGGTATATTGCTCCAATCTAATGTTTTTAAGAAATCAATCTCTCCTCTTAATGTACGATTCACGCATTTTCCAATAATATTATGACATTTTGATGGTAAATCTCCCTTATATCTGATTAATGGTAAGAATATATTTGAATCTAGTGGATCGCCTTGTAAAAATAATACTCTATCAGCTAAAGTCTCATAATTATCTACAATATGCTTATAATAAGAACCACCTAAATATCCAGTATTATTGACTTTTTTAATCTCAAAATTTGTTGGTAACTCTCCTATATCATCAGGCCCTTTGTTATAAACGGTTACTTTATCATATAAAAATTCTTTTGTAGCCCAGCCTAAGTTTTCCTTATACCTAACTATGACTATTTCAAAACTGATATTTTTATAAAGTTCAGTAAGATCTTGGATTTGCTCCTCATAGGTTTTCCAGTAATGATTTAATGTCATATTATAGATTTCTTCTGTAGTCTGGCCACCATCTTCTCTATTATTAAGAAACGCACTTAAAGAAAGAGGGATGCGCACTTCACGATAAGGGGAAACCATATCCGAATAGATAGTTGCATTTGCATTTAGAAGCAACTCAACCCCTTTTTTACATTTATTTACAATGGCTCCATAAATAGGAGTGTCTTTGTTCGTAAGTTCAACATCAGCATTATTTTCTAAAAGTATTTTTATTATATCAGGATAACAATGATGTGCAGCTGTATAAAGAGCCGTTCCACTTGTCTTTGAAATTGCATTTACATCTGCGCCTAAACGCATTAATAGCTCTAAAGTAGAAGCTTGATTATGTCTAGCAGCAGCATAAAGTGGAGTCACTTCAAGTTCTGTATGTATAGAATTTACCTCAGCACCTTGAGCTACTAAATCTTCAACTGCTTCATTGTTACCATAAAAAGCTGCATTAAGTAATGCTGTATTCAGTTTAGCGGAATTAGGTTTTTTAAAAATATGATTCCAAGCTTTTTCTAGATAAAAATCAGCTCTTGGGCATTTTTTATTAAACTCTGGAAGCATTCTTCCATAATAGCTTCTTGGGTGATAATGAACTTGCTCTTTAGTTACTGCAAATTGTGCACCTAGATCCATATCTAAAGGGTCTTCTGGGGTAATAGTTCTATCTATATATTTATGGAAAAATTCTATCATTGTGTAATTAACTGGTTCAAAGCAAGAATATTTTGCTTGCCAATCTTCCTCTGTAGCAGCTTCAAGCCGTGAAGATTGATGAGCAAGAGTAGTATTTTCACATTTTGCAACAATATCGCTACAAATGGACTTAACTTCTCCCTTATATCTTCTTAAGGGTAAGAATGCTTCTGTATCATATGGATTAGCCTGCAAGAGGAGGGTTTTATCTGCGATTTTCTCATAATATTTCTCGAAGTGATATAAGTAAGTGCCACCAAGCCAACCAATATTTGGTATCTTTCTTATTTCACAGTTTTTTGGCAAATAATCTAAATCATCTTCACCTTTATTATAAATAATAACTTTTTCATTAGGAAACTCCTCTTCCACCCAATGAAGATCTTCGCTATATCTTACTATTACAGCTTCAAAGCTAGGTTTTGAATCTCTTATTCTTCTATATTCATTCATAATTAAATCATGGATTTCTTTATGCTCTGCGCTGTCATTACGTAATTTTGAAGCTACATATAAAGGAGAACGCAAGTCGTCAGATAAGACGTTTGCACCAGAGTTTAAAAATACTTTTGTAGTATTTAGCTTGCCAAAATATACAGAACCACTAAAAGGAATCAACGCATCAACTTTAGTGAATTGATCCGCTCCTGAATCAATTAAGAACTGAGTAATCTCGGGATAGTTATTTGTAGCAGCTATATATAATGGTGATGCTCCATTTGAAGCTGGTATATTAATATCTGCTTTATTTTTGTGAAGCAATTTCACTGTTGCTAATTGATTATTTTTTGTTGCAGCATAAAGTGGAGTTGCTAGTAGATCTGTATGCCTGCTATTTATATCAGCGCCTTTTGATAATAACTCAATAATAGCATCATTATTTCCATAAAAAGAATTATCAAATAGCTGTGAATTTAGTTGAGAGACTCCAGAGATTTTAATCTGCTTTTCTAAGCTCTCTTTTGCTCTTTCTGCAGAAAAGTTAAAAATAATATGCTCTTCAAATTCCTTATCCCAAAGCTTTTCTTGGCAAAAATCTGCTATAGGATAAGTTTCATTAAATATTGGCAACCTCTTTATATAATAATCCTGTTTTCTTTTATGAACCTTATCTTTATCAACAGCAAATTGAGCTCCCCAAACCATTCCTAAAGGCGCTTTAAGCTCTATATCTGCCCCTATATATGTATGCGCATACTCCGTTGTTGTGTAATTTGGTAACTTAAAGTTTTTTCCATATTTGCTTTTTTCCCAATTTTCTTGTGAATGGCTAGCCAGCATAGCAGACATAGCTTCTAATGTGGTTTCTGAACATTTAGCAATTATATTATTGCATTTTGTTGGTAAATCTTCCTTGTAGCGAATTAATGGCAAGAATGCATGTTGCTGATATGGATTGCCTTGAAGAAATAAAGTTCTGTCGGCTAGAGCGTTATATTTATTAGCTAAATGATAAAAAATTGTTCCGCCAAACCAACCGAGATTAGGAATATTCTCAATCTTAAAATTTGCTGGAAGCTCGATTAAATCATTCTTTCCTTTATTATATATTGTTACATTTTCATATTTCAATTCTTTCAAAGCCCAAGATAAATCTTCATTAAATCTAACGATTACTACTTCAAAACTTTTAGAGTCATCGTTAGTTTTAGGTAAATTCTTGTCTAGCCATTTAAAGTAATATTTTGTAACTAATTTTGATATTTTTTTATATTTAATAGATTCACTTTCATGACTTGTTGCTAAAAGAACAGGAGTATCAATCATCTCTGAGCTAGTTAATGCTCCAGCCTTAAGAAGCATCTCTACTGTTTTGTAACAAAGTGATGATATAGCAGCATAAAGAGGAGTGAATAATTGATGCTTTTGTATTGGGTCTTCAGCTCCATTTTCAATATTTGCGCCAGCACCCAATAAGCTTTGAGTTATAGAAGGAAAACAGCGCTGTGATGCAATATATAATGGAGTAACTTTAGATACTGAGGGGATATTAACATCGGCCCCATTTTCAATTAATAAATCTACAGTTGATGATAGATTATTATATGTAGCAACATAAATGGCTGTTGCCTGATATTCTCCGTACCTGATATTTATATCAACGCCTTTAGATAATAGTTCTATTATCTTATTGTTATCTCCTTTTGAGGCTGCATCAAAGATTGTCATTTTTGCCCTTTGTCTTTTAAGAGATGAGCAATCTAAATGACAAAGATTAACAAATATTTAATGAGATAAAGTTTTTAATCCTCTTCTTGCGTTAAGTGATTTGCTACTTGTGTTTAGAATCTGAGATGGTGGTACAGGAGTCTCATTTGAGGAAACTTGATATTGAGATAAATTAGAATTAAGTAAACTAACATCTCTAAGCTTAGCAGTATGAGAGCTCACTGATTTTATTGATTGAATAGATGAATTTGAAACATCCGTGCTCATTGATGCTGTGTCATCAGTGGTACTTCTTGTATATAATCCTTTGGAATATGGTAATTCCGTCTGATTCATCGGCTTTCCTTCGTACTCCCATCTGCGTCGATTACTTTGACTACTTTTGCCAACGCTAGTCTTTTTCATCCGCTCTTCTTCTTCAGTCGATTGATGTTTAACATTATTAAGAGGCGGAAGTTTATTAGATGAAAGCCCTCCTGCATCTTTTATGTCTTTCTCTACAGCATTTTTGCCTTTTAATAAAGACTTTTTCATAGCTTTTATCTGTTCATCAGTTAAAATAGGCGCTTCAGGTTTTGTAACAACTTGCGGTTCTTTAGACCTTCTTAAGGGTGTTAGTATGACAGTTTGATTATCATCTGAAGAATTTTTCATGTCATAACCCCCTTTTAATTATATAGAAATACTCCACTCTTTAAAAGAGTAGCATAAATTTTATCTGTTTATCAAGAAATATTCGGGCTTATACTAATAAAACATTGACAAGTTAAGCCTCCTTGCATAAATTTCTTATAATTAATTTTAAAATATTGGATGATTTTATGAACTTGCCATTGATGCCTAAAGCCACAGCTGTGTGGTTAATTGAAAATACCACGCTAACCTTCGATCAAATAGCTGTTTTCTGCGGGCTTCATCCTTTAGAAGTTAAAGGAATTGCAGATGGAGAGGTGGCAATTGGAATTGCCGGTGAAAATCCAATAAACAGAGAACAATTGACTAAAGAAGAAATTAAACGCTGTGAAGCGAATGAAGATGCTAGGCTTCTTCTTTCAACGCAAGCACAATCTCATATAAAAATTTTTGATAAAAAGAAAAAAACAGCGCATTATACCCCTATCGCTAAAAGACAAGATAAACCAGATGCTGTTTCATGGTTCATTCGTTATTATCCAACCGTTACAGATCAACAAATAGTCAAATTAATTGGTACTACCAAGTCAACGATCAATGCTATTAAAGCTCGCACTCACTGGAATATGAATAATATTAAACCACGTGATCCTGTTTTGCTTGGCTTATGTTCACAAACAGATTTAGATAAATTACTAGAGAAAGCCAAAGCCCAAATAGCTGAAGAAGCGCCGCAAGAATAGATGGGCGTCGCTTTGGGCTGCTTTAAGGCGAATAAAAATGACTAACAAAAACTCAAAAATAATTCGCAATCTAACAGTTCAGGTTAAAACTGCAAAGGGGAGAAGCTTATCATCGGTAAGATGGCTTCAAAGACAGCTTAATGATCCTTATGTTCAAATGGCTAAAGCAGAAGGATATAGATCCAGAGCTGCTTATAAACTCATTGAAATTAATGAAAAATTCAAAATCCTTAAAAAAGGTCAAGTTGTAGCCGATTTAGGGGCTGCCCCTGGAGGGTGGAGCCAAGTTGTTGCTAAAGAAATCGTTTTAGGTAAGCCTTGGGGCGGAAAATTACTAGCCATAGACCTTTTAGAAATGCAGCCAATTCTTGGCGCAAATATATTGCAGCAAAATTTCTTAGACTTAAGCTCAGAAGAGATGTATAATTGGCTGGGAGAGAGTAAACTTGATGTAGTGCTAAGTGATATGGCAGCTTCTGCCTCTGGTCACACACAGACTGACCATATAAGAATAATGCAGCTATGTGAAGATGTATTCCTTTTCGCAAAAGATCATTTAAAAGAGGGAGGATCTCTGGTCGCAAAGATTCTTCAGGGCGGAACGGAAGGTGAGTTACTTACCTCTCTTAAAAGAAATTTTAAGCAAGTAAAACATTTTAAACCAAAATCTAGTAGAAGCGATTCTGCGGAAATGTATGTAGTATGTTTAGGATTTAAAGCTAATGGAGAAAAAGCTTGTTAGTTTGGATTATTATAGATCATAAAACTGGAAATGCAAATCAAGCGATAGCTGTAGCAAAAGCTCTTGGCTTTCCTTACGAAACAAAGTTCCTAAAATATAATGCACTAAGTTTTCTTCCTAATCGTCTAAAATTCAATAGCCTTTTAGGTATTGATTCTAAAAAAGAATTAATTTCAGCTCCTTTTCCAGATGTTGTAATTTCAAGCGGTCGTAAAACCGCTGTTGTTTCTAATTATATAAAAAAACGCAATCCAAAAACTATTGCAATTCATCTAATGAAGCCGGACCTTCCTTTTGAGAATTTTGATTTAGTTTGCTTACCATTGCATGATAGAAATTCACAAAATGCAAATATATCAAATATTTTATTCACAATAGGCGCACCAGCTTTTTTAGATAAATCCTCAGCATCTGAGATTACAAAAATTTTGAAAAAAAAGATTTCTCAACTTCACTCTCCTCTTATTGCGCTTATGATAGGTGGAAAAACAAAAGAAAGCAATTATACTAAAGAAGAGTTAAAACATCTTTTATACAAAACCAATGAAATAGCTATAAGAATGAAGGCCTGTGTTTTGATTACCACGAGTAGAAGAACGGATATTGATATTACTGAAGAAGTAAATAATCTTATAACAGTTCCTCATTATTTTTATGATTGGCATAACCCAAATGGAGATATCAATCCATATTTAGGCTTTTTAAGTTTAGCTGATTATTTTATTATCACTGGAGAATCTGTTTCTATTTGTTCAGAAATACTTACCATAGGCAAACCAATTTATATTTATAGAAAAGAAAGAGTTTTATATAAGAAGCATATGAAATTTTTAGATTATTTATTTAGCCTAAGCTATATTAAATATTTAGATAGTAAAATTTTAGAAAAATGGGATTACCCACTTCTTGCTGAAGCAGAAAGAATAAGCGAAGCAATCAAAGAGAAACTAATCAATGTTAATTCTAATATCTCCAGCTAAAACACTAGATTTTAGTAATAATGAACTTGAAAGTAAGGCTGTTTCTAATCCTGTTTTTTTGAAAGAAGCCGAGCAACTAGTAACAATCTTAAAAAAATATTCTATAGAAGATATCGCGTCTTTAATGAAATTGAGCCCTGCTTTAAGCAAGCTCAATTATGATCGTTTTAAAGAATTTGATAAAGCAAAAGGCAAACCTGCTATTTTTGCTTATAAAGGTGATGTATATGAAGGTTTTGAACTTGATACATATAAAGATCCTGAGTTAGATTTCGCCGATCAGCATTTGAGAATAATTTCTGGACTTTATGGATTATTAAAGCCCTTGGACTTAATAAAACCCTATAGATTAGAAATGAGTATCAATCTTCCAAATAAAAAAGGTAAGAACCTATATCAATTCTGGGGTGATAAAATTACTGATACGCTAAATTATAATGATGAGAACTGTATAATTAACTTAGCCTCGCAGGAATATTCATCTTCTATTAACTTTAAGAAACTTAATAAACCAATTATAAACATAACATTTAAAGAGACAGTTAATGGCGTGTATAAAATTATAGGGCTGCATGCTAAAAAAGCTAGGGGAGAAATGGCTAATTTTATTATTAGAAATCATATAAAAGAACCAGAAGAACTTTACCATTTCTCTAAAAACAATTATAAATATAGATCAGATCTATCTTCAGAGAGTGAGTATGTTTTTATCAGATAAAATAAATCTATTAAGCGATGTAATTGAGAAAACGAAGAAGCTTGGTGCAACTGATGCCGATGCCATAATGATTAATTCTACAAGTATCAACACAGAAGTAAGGCTTGAGAAATTAATTAGTCTCGAAAGATCAGAAGATGTATCTTTAGGTCTTAGAATTCTAATCGATGGCAAGCAAGCAATAGTTTCTACCTCAGATTTAAGCAAATCTTCTATTGAGCAGCTTTTAGAAAGATGTATTTCTATGGCTAAAGTAACTCCTGAGAATCCTTATTTATCTATAGCCACAAAAGATCAAATAGTTAAAAAGATTTTAGAATTAGACCTCTATGACGGGCAAGAGCCCTCAGCTGAAGAGCTAATTAATCTAACTATGATCGCAGAAGCAACCGCTTTAAACAACGCAGAAATTACTAATTCAGATGGAGCTAGTGCAGGCCATTCATCCAATACCATATTTTTTGCAGCAAGTAACGGATTTTTACAAACTTATAATACATCCAGTAATGGTATATCTGTAAGCGTTATTGCTGGCAAAGATGATGACATGCAAACTGATTATTCATATTCTCAAGCCAGATTCAGAGAAGATTTAAAATCTCCTGAAGAAATTGGAAAAGAAGCAGCAGAAAGAGCAATAAAGAAGCTTAAATCTAGAAAAATCGCAACTTCCAAGATGCCTATTATTTTTGATTCAAGAGTTGCAAGATCCTTACTAAGCGCGTTTGCCTCAAGCGTTAATGGTTTTGCTGTTAGTCGAGGAACAAGTTTTTTAATTGATCATTTAGAAAAGGAAATATTTAATCCTAATATTTCTATTATTGATGATCCTTTTATAATTAGGGGATTGGGCTCAAGGCCTTTTGATGCTGAGGCTATAATGGGATCTAAGCTTAACATAGTAGATAAGGGGATTCTTAAATCATATTTTCTTGATTTACAAACTGCTAAAAAACTTAAGATGCAAACCACAGGTCATGCAACAAGAGGAATAGCGAGCGCTCCATCTCCATCATGCAGCAATTTATATATGCTTCCAGGAAAATCAAGTTTGGATGAAATGATTAAATCTATTAAAAAAGGATTATTAGTAACTGAAGTGTTTGGTCACGGAGCTAATATTATTACAGGAGAATATAGCCAAGGAGCGAGTGGTTTTTATATTGAGAATGGTGAAATTACATTTCCAGTCAGTGAAGTAACTATAGCTGGTAACTTAAAAGAAATGTTTAAACAAATGCTGCCAGCAAATGATTTGAAATTTGAAAGCAGAATTAATAGCCCATCTCTTTTAATAGAAAAAATGACTGTGGCCGGGGTATAAAATGTCTAACTCAAAAACCTCAGCTTTATTAAAACGGATAGTGAGTAGTTTTGTTAAGCCTTATTTTAATAAATTAATTTTAGCAATTATTGCCATGATTATTGTCGCTGTATCGAACGCATTCCATGTTTGGCTTGTAAAACCTGCTCTTGATAAAATCTTCTTTCATCTTGATAAAGGAATGTTGCTGATTATACCCATTGCTATGGTTATAGTTGGTATTATTAAAGCGGTTGCTACTTATTTTCAAAATTTTTATATGAAATATGTAGGCCAAAGAATTATTACTGACGTACAAGGTAAATTATATTCGCATCTTATTTATTCGGACTTACCCTATTTACAGCAATTCTCTACTGGCAAGATAATTTCTCGTTTTTCAAATGATATTATTACGATGAGAGCTTGTTTTTCTAATGTATTAACAGGCATAGCTAAAGAATTATTTACAGTCTTGTTTTTAGTTTTAGTAATGTTCAATTTAAATTGGCATCTAGCAATATTAATTTTTATAATTTTTCCTTTGGCCATTTATCCCATAATTAAAATGGGTAGAAGAATGAGGAAGATTTCTTTATCTACCCAAGAAGAGCTAGGCCAATATACTAGCCAGTTGGATGAAACTTTTAAGGCTATAAAAGAAGTAAAAGCTTACCATGCTGAAAATTATGAAATAAATAAATCAAATAATATTTTAAATAATATATTTTCTCTCTATGTTCAGGCAATCCGCACAGAATCACTTTCCTCTCCTATTATAGAAATCATTAGCGCCATGGCAATAGCTGGTGTTATTTGGTATGCCGGCAATGAAGTTATCTCCGGAAGCACTAGCCCTGGAAGCTTTATTGCATTTATTGGAGCATTTGTTGCAGCTTATCGCCCTTTAAAGAGCCTAGCTGAGCTTAATAATAATTTGCAAGAAGGCCTAGCTGCTAGTAAAAGATTATTTGATGTATTAGATGAAGAACCTCAAATTATTGATCAACCAAACTGTAAAAACTTAAAAATTAAAAAAGCTTCTATAAGTTTTAAAGAGGTTGATTTTAGCTATAATGCTAAAAAATTATTTAACAATCTTTCTTTTGAGATAGAGCCTGGGAAAGTCATAGCTTTCGTTGGAAGTTCTGGTAGCGGAAAAACTACTATAGGTAATTTGTTATTAAGATTTTATGAAATTAATAAAGGACAGATTCTAATTGATGATCAGAATATCCAGGAAATTTCTTTAGAATCTTTGCGAAATCACATTACCATCGTAAGCCAAGATATTTTACTTTTTGATGATACTGTTGCTGCAAATATTGGTTATGGGAAGTTGGGTGCAAATATTCAGGAAATTACTAGAGTAGCAAAACTTGCAGCTGCAGATGACTTTATAGACAAGCTACCTGAGAAATATGATACCATCATTGGTCAGAATGGGTTCAAGCTCTCTGGAGGACAGAAACAAAGGCTTTCAATTGCTAGAGCTATATTAAAGAACAGCCCTATTATCATTTTTGATGAAGCTACTTCAGCTTTAGATACTATTTCAGAACAAGCAATTCAAAATAATATTATGGACCTAAAGAAAAAAGGTAAAACAATTATTATTATTGCACATCGTCTTTCTACTATAATTGATAGCGATTTGATCTATGTTTTAGATAAAGGAAAAATTATAGCATCAGGGAAGCACGAAGAATTACTTAAGACTTCAAGATATTATAAAGAATTATACTCTTCTAAATAAGTCAATAAAAAAATTGGACAAAAGCTATAATCCTAATTAATCTCTATATATATCATTATTTGAGATAAGGTTCCCACAATGCAATCATTTGTTATATCGGTGGCTCAACAAAAAGGCGGAGCTGGTAAGTCTACTTTAGTAGCTCATTTAGGAGCTGCCTTAAGTAAATTTGGAAAAAAAGTTGCTATTATTGACACCGATCCACAACAAACGATACTAAATTGGTTCAATGTTAGAAAAGATAATGAGTTTGTTAATAAATTTAACTTAGATGTGAGTAGCAGTACTGGATGGAAAATTAATAACGAAGTATCAAAATTTTATAAACATGATTTTATTCTAATTGACAGCCCACCTCATATGGAAACCGAGACTAAATCTATAATAAGAGCAGCTGATTTAGTTATCGTTCCATGTCAGCCAAGCCCAAATGATTTATGGGCAACTAAGGCAACTTTAGAAATTATTAATAATGAGAATAAACCTATGGCTTTGGTTATAAATCGCTGCCCTCCTCAAAGTAAATTGCTTAAAACCATAGAGGATCAGTTTGATAAAAATATAAAAAGATATTATTTAGGAAATAGAGTGGCGCACCCTTCTGCGATGCTAACTGGGCTCACTTCCATAGAAACTGAGCCTAATTCTATAGCTGCAAGAGAGATTTTACAAATCGCTGAAAATGTGTATAATTCATTTCCAATAAAATAAAAGCTTAAGAAAAATGCTACGGATTCTTAAAATTATAAAAAAAATCATTCATTTACATGTAAAAGCAGGATTAAATCTAGTAAACCATGATGGTGTAGAGCATGCAGGTTATATGGCTTTTATCACTTTACTTGCATTTTTTCCTTTTTTGATATTTTTAATGGCAGTCACCGGATTTATTGGGAATTTAGAGCATGGTAAAGAATTAATATTCCTACTTATAAACAATATGCCAGCTGATCTAATTCAAGCAATTAAGCCAAGGGTAGATGAAATAATGAGAGTGCCTCCTAATAGCTTACTTACTGTTTCTATTCTTGGAATCATTTGGACTTCATCATCTACAGTCGAAGGAATTAGAACTATACTAAACAGAATTCATCATCATGCCACACCTCCAGCTTACATCTGGCGTAGGCTGCTTAGCATTTTACAATTCTTTATTATTATAGCTATATTAATTGCAAGCATGTTCATATTATTATTTTTACCAATTATATATGAGAGAATTGAACATCTTGATCATCTAAAACCACTTCTTCATCTATTAAATCAGCTAAATACTATGATTATAGCGCCTGTATGGGAAAGCTTAAGATATATAACTTTTATTCTAACTATGTTTGCTGGAGTTATGCTTTTATATTATGTGATACCAAATGTTTCTTTTAGAATAAGATCCTTAATACCTGGCGCTCTAGAGGTGGCTATTTTATGGATGGTTAGTGGGTATTTACTTTCAAAATATATCTATGTCTTCACTCAACTCAATTTTGTATATGGTAGTTTAGCAGGATTTATTATTACCCTTCTTTTCTTCTATATTATTCATATAATTTTTATTTATGGGGCAGAAATTAATAAGCTTTTACTGAAGTCCAAAAATATTAATGAAATAAATTCCAAAAATATTTCTTAATTCTATTCCCTATTACTAATATAAAAGCTTTTATAGAAATAACATCATCTGCTGGAGTAATGGTTGCTACTATTCTTTTATCCTGTTGAATCTTGCTATATTCATTTAATATTATTGCCATCTGAGCATCTATATTTTCAGGCATTAATTCATTATTTACAAATTTTTGAGCATTCTCAGAAATTTCTTTTACTTTTTCATCATTAGCTTTCATCCATTCTATTTGAGCAAATATATCGGTTAAATCTTCTTTGACTGGAACGTAATGTACATAAGGTTTTATAGCAGGATAGAACCATTCTATTTTCTGAGTCTCTTGTTTCACTAATACTGAATTAGATAGCATAATCCATGGAACCCTAACCCAAGGGCATGTATTACCATCTATAGCTATTAAATATTTATATTTTAAATGGTCTACTTCTTTGATATAGATCTTATCATTACCAAATAATATTGATAAAATATTTCTAAGACTCTTACCGTCTTGGTCTGTTGAAAAATCTGCAAATCTATTCATTTTTGCATCAATCAAGTCTGGATATAATTTAGAAAGAAACACCAATTTAAGGCGAGCAAATTTATCAAAATTTGAGATATTATACATATGCTCTGCAGCACCGCCAGTGCTAGCCCCACGCCAGAATATTTTATTAATCTTTTTATCCCATGGGCTTAAAGTATTTTCCTTTTTTATTTCATTGCTAACTATTCCCCAATGTTTCTTTATAATATGAGCATCAGGCATTAACAGCTTATCTTGTTCATAAGAAGCCTTTAGATTCTTAGACATCATAAAAGCTGGAATACGCAATAATTCCTCTTCAATATTATTATTCGGCGTTATTTCATCTCTTGCATAAACTATAAAATCAACATCATTTATTTTATATCTCTTTACAAAATTATCTAAATACTCCAATAATTTTAAAAAATAAATACGACTAATATCCATCGTCTCTGCATATAATTTCTGATTTATTATTTGGAATCTTGCTAAATGTTGTTTTTTTCTGATTTCTTTATCATTCCACAACTTATCTAACTCTGCTTGGCTCACCTTTTTTCCATCGAACTGATGAACTATGAAGTCAACAATAGCTTCTCTCTCTAGAGAGGAGTTCTCGTTCAAATAGCTTTCAGGGGTAATAACTTTAAGCTCTTGGGCAAAACTTAAATTAGCAAAAACCAGAATGAATAAAAGCCTTATTGCCATAAAGAATTAATCCATTCAACAAAATTTTTCTTTATTCTTTTTATTACTCCAATACTTATACTAATAAATGATCTAGTTTCTTCAGCAGATCTTACTTTAGCAACAATTTTTTTGTCTTGTTGAATTTTGCTATATTCATTTAATATTATAACCATGTGAGCTTCCAAATCTTGAGGCATTAAACTATTGCTGACAAAATTTTGTGCATTCTCAGAAATCTGCTTTACTTGCTCATCATTAGCTCTCATCCATTCTATTTGAGCAAATATATCGGTTAAATCTTCCTTTATTGGAACATAATGAACATAAGGTTTCATAGCTGGGTAAAACCATTCTATTTTATTACTATCTTGCTTCACAAGTACAGAATTTGACAGCATAATCCATGGAATTCTAGTTCCTGTTGCTGTATTTCCATCAATAGATGCTAAATATTTATATTTCAAATGATCTATTTCTTTTACTTTATCAGACTCAGACATTCCTAATATATCTATTATTTTTTCTAACCTTCCTTTTTCATCTTCTGCAAATGCATCTTCTCTAAGATAAGTAAATTTTGCATCGATTTTATCTGGATATAGTTTAGACATAAAAGTTAAAACTAGTCTGGGTAATTTTGATATATTTTCTAATTTATATTGCAAACTTGCACTACCGGTGCTGCTTCCTCGCCAATATAGTTTATCAATTTTACTTTCCCAACTAGTTTGCTTATTAGTTTCTTTTATCTGTGATAAAACTTTGCGATGTTTACTCAGCAACATAAGAGGATCAAGTATTAATAACCTTTCAGATTCATATTCATCCTTTAAATCTATAGCAAACATAAAACTAGGTATTTTATTGAGCTTTTTTAAAAATTTATTTTCATCTTTACTTTCCACTTGAAGTTGATCCGCTGTATGAATAATAAAATCTACATCTGGAATCTTATATTTCTGAACTAATCTCTGAAAAAATTGAATATAGGCTCGAAAATAGGCCCCTATTTCTTCATGCCCGGTTCCTTCAGCATAAAGTTTTTGATTTATTACTTGAAATCTAGCTAGGTTTAAAGCCTCTCTAGTTTCTTGATTATTCCATAAATCATCTAACTCCGCTTGGCTTACAGATCTTCCTTCAAATTGTTTAATTATAAGATCTACTACAGCTTCCCTCTCTAAAGATGGGTTTTCTTTCAAATAGCTTTCAGGGGTAACTATTTTAAGCTCTTGCGCAAAGCTTAAATTATATATAAATAATAAAATACCTAATATAAGTTTCATAATAAATATCCGTTTAAACTAATAGTTCAGATAATATAACATATTGCTTAAGAATATAAAATAAAACCTTAACTAAAACTGTTCTGAGGTGCCATTGCTGGAATCACCAGTTTTTATTTTGGTATAACATCAAGAATCCTCATACACATCTTTACGATGTTTTATGGCCACTATAACAACAGTACATGCTTCAGGTTCGATGCGATATACAATACGGTGGTCACTCACGCGTAGCCGACGATGCCCCTTTAAACTATAGCGCAAAGGCTTGCCAAAACCTATAGGATCTAACATCAATCTCTCCTCAATAGCTCTTTTGATTAATGTTCTTGCGCTTGATGGAAGATGAGGAATATGTTTTTTGATTACTTCCTCTATATAACGAATTTGATATCTTATTTCCATGCTTCATCATGACTATAAGTTTTAGCATTATCCAAATCTAATTTTTGAGCAACTTTAGATAGATATAAATCTTCACGCAGCTCTAATCCTTCAAGAGCTAACTCTCGAACAAGACCTGCTAATGATTTACGCTCTTCTTGAGCTAAAGCACTAAGGAATCTCACAGTAGATTCTTCAAAAGTTACATTGATTCTTGGGTTTTTTATATCCATTTTATACTCTCTATTAATTATTTATTCAAGCAATCAAAACGTAACACTTTTACATCATTTTGTAAAGAGCTTATTTTGATTAATACCAATCCTCACTAAATAAAAATATTTTGATTCATGGCCTAAACTATCAGCCTTTAGGCGATATTTTGTTTTGGTAATCGGTGGATAATCAGAATTTTTTTGGCTAAATAGATCCATAACTTCTAAAATGGTTTTAGCAATAGATCTAGCATAATCTTGGTGATCAGTTATCATTAGAATTTCAGCATTATTTTTCATTTTGCTAGCAATTAATTTTAGAAAATCAACATTGATTAAACGACGATTATGATGCTTGCGCTTCGGCCAAGGATCAGGATGTAAAATATAAACTAAATCTAAAGAATCATTAGGTAGACGCATAATTAGTTCCAATGCATCATCATTCCAAATTCTAATATTATTTACATTATTTTCTTTTATGTCCTTCAATAGCTTGATTGCGCCTGCTTTAAAAACTTCACAACCTATATAAGCATAATCTGGATTATTTATAGCATTAAATAATATATTTTCTCCAGAGCCAAATCCTATTTCAAGAACATATTTATCATATGGTCTTTTCTCGTTATGAAATATATCAGATATTTTTCCTAGCATCCCACCATCTTCAGGAATAATGGCAGCGTAATTTGGTAAATTTTCTTGGAGATATTTTGTTTCTTGTGGCAGATTTTTGCTGCGCTTACGAGCTAAAGAAACTATTCTTTTAAAAATCATGATGTAACCCTAAAATTTTATTGTCCTGGATCCTTCGGCTAAAGCCTCAGGATGACGCGCCACTCGTCATATTGAACGAAGTGAAATATCTAGTTTGGTTCGTTCTGGATCCTTTGTTTCACTCAGGATGACGGTTTTCTTTTTCTCTAACTACTTTTGAAAAACTCTTTAGCAAATACTCTAGCAGATCCTAAATCCTCTGGCACATCAACAGAAACTGGAATTTCATTGGTAATTCCCACTTTAATAATCATGCCATTCTCAATAGCTCTTAATTGCTCTAATTTTTCAGCCAATTCTAAACCACTTTGTGGCAAACTAATAAATTTCTCTAATGATGCACGCCTATATCCATAAATCCCTATATGGTGATAATATTCAGGATTATATGTACCCATTGTTAAAGGGATTGGAAGTCTTGAAAAATAAATAGCGTGATGATTAATATTGAAAATTGCTTTTACAAAATTAGGATTCTTTATATCTTCTAAATTCTCAAAAGCCGCAAGCATTGTGCTGATGTCAGCTTTCTCATCTTGATATAATTCCAAGATAACAGATCTTATAAGTTTTGGATCAACGAAAGGAATATCTCCTTGCAAATTTATAACATATTCAAATTGCTTTTCAGGATCTATAAGTTCAAGAGCTTCAAACACTCTATCAGAGCCTGATTGATGCGCTTCATCAGTCATAATAGCATGAGCCCCATAATCCTCAACTAGCTTAAAATGATCAAGATGATCGCAAGCTACAAAAATATTTGTAAGATTAGTTTCTCTTGCTCTGTCTATTATATGCAGAATCATAGGTTTTCCTTCAATATCTGCATGAAATTTACCAGGCAATCTTGTTGATGCCATACGGATAGGAATTATAATTGCGACTTTTTCATTAAAATTATGCATTATTTACTCCTTCGTAGATTCTATTAACTCTTCTATTTTTGCTACATGCTCAAGCGTATCATCATATCTAAATATAACTTGAGGAGATGATTTTAGTTTAATTTGCTTTGAAATAATAAATCTAAATTTTGGAGCAAAATTATTTAATTCTGCCATTAGCTCCTTAATATTATTACAATTGAAAGCTGTTATATAAATTGTGCAATTATGTAAATCAGGGCTTAAATTAACTTTAGAAATAGTTATAAAATTCTCAACTATAATTTTGCTATCTACCAAATTCTCAATTAAAGCTTCTGCTACAGTTTTCTTTATTAATTCCGCAATTCGTAACTGTCTTACTGATGTTTTTTTTGGAAGTAATTTTTCTAATTCCAACATTTAATACCAATCCTCGCCTATAATTGAACGTTTATTAACTCTTAAAGAGTCCTTGCTTCTTCAACAATTTTGAATACTTCTACTTTATCACCTTCTTTAATATCTTCGTAATTCTCAAAGGCAATACCACATTCAAACCCTTCTTTCACTTCTTTCATATCTTCTTTGAAACGACGAAGTGTTTTTAATTTGCCTTCATGAATTACTATATTATCTCTAAGCAATCTCACGCCTGCACCACGCAAGATATGACCATTTAAAACATAAGAACCTGCAATTTTTCCAAATTTGGTAATATTGTAAACCTTTCTAATTTCTGCAAGACCAATATATTCCTCACGAATAGTAGGTGAAAGCATGCCAGAAAGAATGGCTTTAACATCATCTATTAAGTTATAAATAATAGAATAATACCTAATATCAACGCCTTCACTTTCTGCTTGTTGCCTTGCTTGTGGATTAGCTCTAACATTAAATCCTACAATAATTGCTTGCGAAGCTTTAGCTAAAGCTATATCAGATTCATTAATTCCACCAACAGCAGTATGGAGAATCTTAACTTTAACTTCATCGCTATTAAACTTCTGTAAACTTCCAGAAATAGCTTCTATGGAGCCTTGTACATCAGCTTTAATAATAATAGGTAATTCTTTAAGTTTTCCATCGCCGGATCTCATAAACAATTCTTCTAAACTTCCACGCTTATTCATAGCGTTCTTAAGTAAAGATTTTTTCTGGCTTCTATATTCAGAAATTTCTCTAGCTTGCTTCTCTTGATCAACCGCATTAAAGCTATCTCCAGCATCAGAAGCCATATCCAAACCTAAAACTTCGACAGGAGTTGCAGGAGTTGCTTCAGATAAAATTCTTCCCTTATCGTCATGGATAACTCTAACTCTACCGTAACTAGTACCAGCAACTACTATATCTCCAACTCTTAAAGTACCTCTTTGCACCAATAAAGTTGTTATAACCCCTTTACCTTTATCTACTTTGGATTCAATAACCATACCAGAAGCTTTAGTATTATAATTTGCTTTTAAATTAAGCATCTCAGCTTGCAATAATATAGTCTCTTCTAATATATCTAAATTTGTCTTCTGTTTTGCAGACACTTCAACTATAAGAGTTTCTCCACCAAGATCTTCTGCTATTAATCCATGTTGCAATAATTCACTTTTAACTCGAGTTGGATCAGCGCCTGGTTTATCTATTTTATTAATTGCTACGATTATAGGTACCTCAGCTGCTTTAGCATGGTTTAGAGCTTCCACAGTTTGCGCCATTATTCCATCATCAGCCGCCACAACTAATATAACAATATCAGTAGCTTTTGCCCCTCTTGAACGCATAGCTGTAAACGCCTCATGCCCAGGAGTATCAATGAAAGTAATGTGTTGGCCATTTTTAAGAGTAATTTGATAAGCGCCAATATGCTGCGTTATTCCTCCAGCTTCACCCAAAGCTACATCAGAAGAACGTAAAGCATCTAAAAGCGAAGTTTTTCCATGGTCCACATGCCCCATAATGGTAACCACTGGCGGACGAGTTTTTAAATCTTCTTCACTATCTTTAAATTCTAGAATTTTTTCAACATCACCTTCGGTTACTCTTTTAAAGTTATGACCAAAAGCAGAAATTACTAGCTCTGCTGTATCCGCATCAATAATTTGACTACCAGTAACAAACATTCCAAGTTTCATTAATTCCTTTGTTACATCGGCCAAACGCTCGGTCATACGATTTGAAAGTTCTGCAACAGTAATAGTTTCAGGTAATATGACATCTTTGATTATTTTTTCTTGAGGCTTCGAAATATTATTATGATCACGTCTGGCCTTCTCTCTACGTCTTTTAAGAGCAGCTAAGCTTCTTGGACGGAATTCATCCAAATCATCATTTTCTCCAAATGAATTAATTTTACCAGCTAATTTCTTTGAATCGTCATATTTAGACTTAGTTACAACTTTTGCTTTATGCTCTAATTTCACGTGTTTTTTTGAGGATTCTTTTTCTTCTAGCCCTACATCTTCTTTTTCCACATGTTTCTTTTTTACATGATCATGTTTTTGAGAAGCAGCATCTTCAAATATATTTTCTAAAGTAATCTCAGCAATTACAGATGGCTCTAGTTGCAGATCTTCTTTTGTTATTTCTTGTTCAGGCTCTTTTTTCAATTGCTCTAACAATTTTTCTTCTTGAACTTGCTTTTCTCTAGCTTGTTTAATTACTTGAAGACGCGAGCTAAACTCATCATTTGTTAAATTATCAGGCTTTAAGGAAGCGTTCAAGTCTTCAGAAAATTCTGTTTTTGCAGGATCTTTTACAGCAAAGCGCTTCTTCTTTACCTCAACAGTAACGTTATTAGAACTAGTTCGAGTAAATCCTTGCTGAGCCCTGGAAGGATCAAAACTTCTGCTCAACTTTAGTGTGCTCGTAGAGAGGCCTAATTTTTTCTCGCTCTGTGGGCTGTTTTCTTTTTCGCTCATAAATACTCTTAAATTACATAATTATTTTTTAGCTGAGTTAATTAATACTCTTACCTTATCATTATTCAACCCGCTATTTGGTAAAATTTCATGGAATTCTTTAATAGAGATTTCAGCTAAATCTTCCATAGTTTTAATCCCAACTTCAGCAAGTTTAATTATATTGTCTTGAGAAAAACCCTTCAAGGCATCAAGCAATTCTTCTTCTATTCCTAAAGCTTCTACCTTTTTATTAAACTCTTTATTAGCTTTATCTACGTAGACTTTCGCCCTATCTTTCAATGCTTGAGCTAATTCTTCATCAAATCCATCAATTGAAGTTAAATCATCTAAGCTTACAAGCGCAACTTCTTCAACTGAAGTAAAACCTTCTGCTGCCAATAATTGACCTAGAATTTCTTCTACATCTAATGCTTTAGTGAAAAGCGCAGTTAAGTTAGTAAATTCTTCGCTACGACGCTTAGATTGCTCATCTTCTGTTAAAATATCTATACTCCATCCAGTAAGTTTAGAAGCTAGACGGACATTTTGCCCTCTTCTTCCAATGGCAAGGCTTAATTGTTCAGTTGGAACTATAACTTCAACACTTCGCTTCTCCTCATCAATAACTACTTTACTAACTTGAGCGGGGGTTAAAGCATTTACAATGAAAGTAGCTGGATTTGAAGACCAAAGGATGATGTCTATTTTTTCACCTTTTAGCTCGTTAACGATAGACTGCACTCTTCCACCTCTAACGCCGACACAAGATCCAACCGCATCAATGCTTGAATCTCTACAATATACTGCAATTTTAGCTCTAGAACCAGGTTCACGCGCTACTGATTTAACTTCAATTACACCATCATAAATTTCTGGAACTTCTTGAGCAAAAAGCTTTGCAACAAATTGATCATGGGTTCTAGATAAGAAAATTTGCGGACCTTTTGGGACTCTACGCACATCTTCTACATACATAAGAATTTTATCGTTAGGTCTATATATTTCCCCTTTAATAAGACTATCTCTTCTTAAAATAGCTTCATCGCGTCCAATATCAATGATTAAATCACCAAATTCAAGCCTCTTAACGACCCCACTCATAATATCACCAATACGATTTTTAAATAATTCATACTGACGATCCCTTTCAGAATCTCTAACTTTTTGTATAATAATTTGTTTTGCAGATTGAGCAGCCACCCTTCCCAAATCTATAGGTGGCAATAATTCATATATAAAATCACCCAATTTTGCATCTTTATTGCTTAATAAAGCATCTGTTAAAGAAATTTCTGTGTGAGGATTTTCTATATTCTCAACAACTTCAAACCCACGAAATAACTTAACTTCACCAGTTTTAGCATCGATTTCTGCTTTAATATCATGCTTATGACCGTATTTACGTTTACCCGCCGCTTGTATAGCGCTCTCCATCGCTTCAATCACTGAATCTCTGCTAATAGATTTTTCGCGAGCTACAGCATCTGCTACTTGCAAAATTTCATTATTTCCTACACTAACTGAACTGTTCATCTTAAAAGTCCTTTTTAATTAAATTTATAATATAAATTAGCTGCTTGCACCTGTTCAAACTCAATATTTAATATTTTATCTTCACAGGTTAATGTAATTTGATTAGTTTTTAGATCAAAATTTGTTAATTTTCCAACAAATCTTTTTTGCCCTTCTACTAATATATTTGTTTTTATCTTTACATCCTTTCCAACAAATCTTGTATAATGCTCAGGTTTTATAAGCGGCCTATCAAGGCCCGGAGAACTAACTTCCAAGCTATATAAATCACCCATCTCAGAGACATGAAGAATATTTCTAATAAGTTTTGTAGCTTTACTACAATCCTCGATTCCAACACCTTGCTCTGAATCTAGCATTATTTGGAGAATATCATCTCCAATAGGTTTAACTCTAACAATTTCAAACCCAAGAGTTTTTAAACCTGGTTCTATAAGAGCCTCTATTTTTTCTTCTAATGTCATAAGTCTTTTATAAAAAAAGGTGGATTATTTACCTAACCCACCTCTCACATTATTCTATTTCTGCTCTAACTTATAACAAAATTTATTAAAACATGCAAATAAAATTTTTTAAATATTTTTTAACCTATACCTTTTAGACTGCTAGATTCTTAAATATAGGAAAGATTATGCCAAATCAAGAACTAAAAGGACTTTTAGATGCTCTAAGAAATAATAATTTTGAAGAAATAAACAAAAAATATAAACAAGATAACATCACCAGTGCGTATAAATATGTTCAAAATAATTTACAAGAATTTGATAGTGCAGCTGAACAATTTATTAGCGATTTACATATTAGCAAAATAGTAGGAACTATAAAACGAAGAAGTTTGAATTACGCAGAGATCGAAGGTTGGGAAAAAGGTGTTTCTGATAGTCATTTAGTTAAAAAATCTGTAGAAGGTGGAGATCCTAATGCTCAGAAATTTATAAATATTTGGATTCAGAAATCTTTAGGACCAGATGCACCAGATCCTTCAGAACATGTATGCGAATATATTGGTAGCAACATGATGAGATTGCTTCGTCATGAGAATTCACCTAAGTTTAGAATTTATGCTGATGATCAGAATATCACAGTAACTTCAAAATTTATTCCTCGCTTCGAAAGCTTTAATAAAAAAAATGCCGCAGCCAAAGAAAAACTAATAAAAGAAGGCAAGGGATTTGCTAATTTTCTAGCTTCAAGCATAATTTGTGGAGATTATGATTTACATGGAGACAATGTGGGATCTAGGACAGATGAGAATGGAGAACTTCATTGGGCGGGAATAGACCATGGAAGAGCGCTTTCTTATTTTATGAAAATGGATTTTAATCCTCCAAAGTCTCTTACTCCTATACAAGACCCAAATTCAGCCAAAGATTTTATAGCTGGCATGGATAGAAATATTTATCCAAAAGAATTATTTAAAGGCCTTAATTTTGCTTGCGAACTTGCAAACGAATTAAATCATATTGATGAAGATAAACTAAAAAAAGTCGCTACTGCATCTCTGGATGCACTGAAAAGAGCCTATGGAGAAAAATTTCTAGAAAATATAGAAATTGAGAATAATTTAAGAGAGAAATTAGGCATAGGAAGAAATAAACCACTCTCTATTGAAACGATAGAAGAAGAAATAATAAATAATATAAAAAGGTTAAAAGATGAACTCCAAAAAATAGCACAACAAGAATTTTTAGAAACAATAAAAGGAAAAACTATTCAAGAGCTAAACCCTAGACCAGAGCAGTTTGATCTTTTTATGGCTTATGCAACTCATACAAAAAATCAAGAATGGATTGATTACCTAAAAGCAAAAGGAGCGCAAGATTCTACTGTAAAATGGCAAGCTGAGAATATAAACGCGCAGGATGAGAATGGAAGAACCGCAATAAGTAACGCCGTTGGAAATGGAAAATTAGAAGAAGTAGATAGGCTAATTCAAGAAGGAGCCGATCTAAATATACCAGACTATAATTCAGGCTGGACTCCACTACATTATGCTGTCATATCATGGCAACAAGATTGTATAAATCAGCTCGTAAATGGTTCTGGCATTAAATTAGATTCTCAAGATAATGAAGGAAAAACTGCCCTGCATCATGCAGCTGAGAATGAAAATATAGAAGCTATTGAAGCATTAATTAAAGCTGGCGCTAATCCTAGTATACAAGATAATGAGGGGAAAACTGCCGGAGAGTACGCGCAAGATGCTATTTCTAAGGCTTTAGCAAAAAAAGCTGCAAGTGAAGTAAACTTAGGAGCTTTTCTAGAACAAGGCCAATCCTCTGTTGTCCGTGTCTTAAGTAGAAAAACTAGCTTTAGGGACAACAGACGTTAGTAATCTTTCATAAAAATATATTGCAAAAAATTTAATTAGCCTATATATTCATTGTTTTAATTATTTAATTTAACTTTAAAAGGATTTTTTATGAGTGATGTAGAAAAGAAAGTAAAAGCTATTGTTGCTTCGCATTTAGGAACAGAAGAAGCCAAAATAACAATGGATTCAAGCTTTGTTGATGATTTAGGCGCTGATAGCTTAGATCAAGTAGAGTTAGTAATGGCGTTTGAAGAAGAATTTGGTATTGAGATTCCTGATGAAGCTGCAGAAAAAATTGCTAAAGTTTCTGATGCTGTAAACTTCGTTAACTCTGCAAAAAAATAATTATTATCTTCCGCGCGCGCGAACATACCCAGCAAGATATCTATAATCTTTATTAAGCTGAAGATCTGTTAGGTCCCTGCCCTTTTCTAGCCTACCTCTTATTCTGGTAACCTGGAATTGTAGGCTAGTTAATTTGGTTTGTGGGAGTGTACTCCTGTTCGCATCCTTAACAATTGCTTGATATTCCACGCACTGATCTACAAAATTATTTAACATTCTTTCCGAATCTCTATATAGATCCTCAATTTCTATAAGATCTGTCGAAAGAACGTCAATTTTAGGATTTTTCTTTGCAGTTATAAGCGCAACTATATTGGACCTCCATTCCCTTAAAAGGGCTTTAGTCTCTTGGATTATCATGAAGAAATCTTTTTGTATAAACTCTTCATACTTTTGAAGAGCCTTGCTTATAGAAGATATAGAATCATCTAAACCATCACTTTCAGGTGATTTTTGTTTTTTCTTTCTAAGAGCTTTCTTTTTATTTTGAGGATTAAGGTTTTTCTTCTTTTTCAAAAATAATTTTCTTAAAAGAGATAGAAATGAATTTTTTTCTTCCTTTTCTTTTTTCTTTTTTTTAGGAAAGAAACTTCTAAATTTTACTAAGGCTCTTATAAAAAACATGCTTTATATAATAATTAATTTATTTCACTATTATTTAGTATGCAGAAAGATTAATTCTTAAGCAAGCTTTATCAGCGCGTGTCTCTTTTTACCTGCGCTAAGTTTAATAATACCATCTTCATTACAATAGGCTAGATTAACTAATAAATTCTCATCCGAAACTGTCTTATCATTTATTTTAGCCCCATTACCACGAATTAATCTACGCGCTTCTCCTCCAGATTCTGCAAGTCCTGCTTGGTTAAATATGCTATAAGCTGCAATACCTGGCTCCAATTTTTCCTTAGCGATTTCTAGCGTTGGAAGATCAGCAGACAAAGTTTTTTCTTCAAACATTTTTATAGCAGTAGCAGCTGCAGTTTCTGCAAAATCAACGCCATGACATAATTTAGTAACTTCAAAAGCCAGAATCTTTTTAACATCATTAATTTTATTAGTTCCAACAAATTGATTATAATTCTCAATTTGTTCTAAAGGTAAATCTGTAAAAATCTTTAAGAATTTTATTACATCTCTATCATCAGTATTGCGCCAATATTGATAATAATCATATGCAGAAAGCAAGCTTTCAGTTAACCAAACTGCTCCATTAGCGCTTTTACCCATTTTTGCACCATTTGCCGTTGTCATCAAAGGAGTGGTTAGGCCGAAAATCTCTTCACTATTGCCAATTCGACGATTAAGCTCAACTCCGGAAACAATATTCCCCCATTGATCAGAGCCACCTATTTGTAGCCTGCAATTATATCTTCTGTTTAGCTCCACAAAGTCATAAGCTTGTAATAGCATATAGTTAAATTCTAAGAAGCTGAGGTTCTGCTCTCTATCTAATCTTAATTTAATGCTATCGAATTTTAACATTCTATTGATAGAAAAATGCTTGCCATAATCACGTAAAAATTCTAAGTAATTTAAATCTTTTAGCCAATCATCATTATTTAAAATAATAGCATTACTTTCATCTGTACCAAATTTTATATATTTAGACAAATTAGATTTAATTCCGGATAAGTTTTTTTCAATTGCTTCAGCGTCCAGCATCTTCCGCATTTCATCTTTCCCAGATGGATCACCAACTTTTACAGTTCCGCCTCCAACAATAACTATTGGCTTATGGCCGTGCTTCTGCAAAAGTCTTAACATCATTATTTGCATTAAATTACCAACATGCAATGAAGAGGCTGTGGGATCAAAACCAATATAAGCTGATATTTTTTTAGATGATGTAAGTTCTTTTAATCCTTCCAAATCTGTAGATTGATGAAAAAATCCACGCGCGATAAACTCTTCTATAAAATCCATAATATTCCTTATATCTAACTAAATAATTTTCTGGCCAGTTCTTTGCCAATCACCGAGAAAAATATCCAACCCTTTATCTGTTAAAGGATGTTCTACCAACTGCTTTAGAACTTTAGCCGGAGCAGTAATTACATCCGCACCAATTTTTGCAGATTCTACTACATGGTTAATGTTTCTGATTGAAGCAACTAGAATCTTGGTATTAAATTCGGAGTAATTTTTATATATTTCACAAATTTCACTTATAAGCCCAAGACCATCTTCTCCTATATCATCCAATCTGCCAACAAAAGGAGAGACAAAACTTGCTCCAGCTTTAGCAGCTAAAATTGCTTGAGCGCCTGAAAAGCATAAGGTCAAATTAACCATAAGCCCCTTATTTGCAAAGTCCCTGCAGGCCTTAAGCCCTGACAGAGTCATGGGGAGCTTAATCACAACATTTTTGGCTATTTTACTAAGCCTCATGCCCTCGGCGATCATTCCTTCATAATCAGTTGCAGCAACTTCTAAACTCACTGGACCATTTACAATAGAGCAAATTTCTTCGGCAACTTTAAAGAAATCTTTACCTGATTTTGAAATTAAAGTTGGATTAGTGGTAACTCCATCAACTAATCCGTAAGTATTTAATTCTTTTATCTCATTAATCTCTGCTGAGTCAATAAAAAACTTCATTTATGTTCTCCCTCATCTGTATTTTTAACTTGCATATTAGTATATCTTATATACAATGCAAAATCAAAATTTAAATCTTAAGGAAAGATTAAGAAATGAAAAAAAATCAAACAATTTTTGAAATGTTTCATGAACATTATACGCAGCAGCCTTGGTTTGTCACGATAAATAATCTTTATCAGGAAATACCTATTATTTATCCATTCCCAACAGAGAATTTTATCGTTGCATCTTTTAAGTCTTGGATATTAGCTGCTATTTCAGCATTTGCTACTCCTTTCGGGTATAATCCTGGAGATTTAAGAAAAGACTCTACTTATTCTGGACAATTCATTCAAAATGGAGTAAGCGCAGGAAAAAATACAGTTCTAAGCCTAGCTGGAATCAAAAGAGGTACTAAAAAAAATGACATTCAAAGACCGCTTGCAGATGTTGCAAAAGGCTTGTGTAAGATGTGGTTGTTATCATTTCCAACTTTAAGAAATAATGTTTTTGCTTCAAATACTATGTGTGAAATACCTGCTTGGGCGTATTTAAATGGCTTAGATAGAATTAAAGATGCAGGAAAAGATCTATTAGATTATAATGCCTGGCTTGAAGCTATGAATAACACTCCTTTCTGGGCAGACACCTTAAGAAAATCAGTTGCGCAAGTTATTTCAGCAAAACTTACTCAAGAATATGTTCTTCAACCTTCTCTTGGAATATTTAAGCATGTTTATAAAATTTTGCCTGAGAGCTTTAAAAACTTTCTTGAGCATGATTTTCTACTTAAAGATATACCAGGGATAACTAGTACTGCGGCTATATTTTATACCCCTCTTGTTCCAAGCATAGCAACTATTATTAGAGAAATATATACAGGCACGATTATTGTACCGATAGTAAGAATGAGTACTTATACTATAAATGGAAGAATCAAAGTAATTTCTGAATTTGATGGTAAACTCTCTTGTGATACAATTGGTTCAGTTTTTGAGCAAGTTCAGAATAATAACCTTACAATAGAATATAAGTATGATGCATCTAAGCCTAAAAACATTACAGGACAAGAGTCATTATTCATTTGTGAGAATGTAATAATCTCTAATGAGCTTTTAAGTCATCATGCTGATCATATCATTGTGCATTATCCTAAGGAAGATAATTTAGTAGGAAAAATTACTAATTATATTGGAGAGATGAGTGAGTATTTCTTTCCTTCTACCGATAGTACAGATCTCTAACTCTTATACCAAAACCCATTTTTAATCAGGCACATGAATTTAAGAACGAGGATGCACAGCCGAGATTCGCAAAATTCATTTGTATCATTAAAAATGGGAAATGATATTACTCATTAACGGCAATTTTATTTAGCAAATTACTTATTAGATCAGGAGAGTTAACATTAAATTGATTCTCTTGATCTGGCATTTTTGCTAACTGATACCACGCAAGCACTACTTTAGCATGAGTTACAGAATCCAATTTGATATTATGATCTTTTATATATTCAGCAATATCTTTAAAACTTTGGATAAATAAATTATAGTCAACATTTGACATATCGACTTGATTGCCGCTCCTATCTCCGCTTAGTAAAGAATCAGATTCAACACCAGCAGCTATTGCTAATTTTTCAATATTCACAGCAGTTATAGATTTATTTCTTCCACTTAAGTAATGTCTAATGGTCGCCTCTGCAACTCCAGCTTTCTTACCCCAAGAATACGGAGTTAACCCATTCTTCTCCATAAAATTTCTAAATTTTTCTCTTTGCCTTATTATGATGTCTTGGTCTATCATATTATCTATTATAATTTTTATAGAAATTATAATAGCCTCTTTATTTTTGTCATTATATTTTTTCTAACAGTCAAAGAATCCTAAACCAATAAAGCGCAGGCTTCTTTGATCCGCTTAACTCCTTCAAGAATATTTTCTTCACTTGTTGCGTAAGAAACCCTGAAGAAACCTTCTAATCCGAAGGCGCTACCAGCCACAACCGCTACATATACTTGCTCAATAAAATAATTAGCCAAATCATTACTATCTTTAATGATTATTCCTTTAGGCGTTTTTTTACCAAATATTCTAGAACAATCTACAAAAAGATAAAACGCTCCATCTGGAAGATCGCATTTTAAGCCCTCTATTTTACTGAATTCTTCATGAATCATATCACGTCTTTTCTTATATATGTTTTTTGAGTTTAAAACAAAATCTTGCGGCCCATTTAAAGCTTGAACAGCTGCCATTTGGCTAATTGAACAAGCTCCAGAAGTGCTTTGAGATTGAACAATTCCCATAGCTTTTATAAGCTCTGCGCTTCCAGCGCCAAAACCAATTCTCCATCCAGTCATTGCGTAAGTTTTTGAAACGCCATTTACTATCAGTACTCTATCTTTTAACTTGGGCTCAACTTCTACTAAATTATAGACTTTTTTATTATCATAAACGAGATGTTCATAGATATCATCGCTCAAAACATGCACATGATCATATTTTAAAAGCATATTTGCTAGCCTTCTTAATTCATCGTAACTATATACATACCCACTTGGGTTATTTGGCGAGTTTAATATTAACCATTTTATTTTTGGAGTAATAGATTTTTCTATATTTTCTATGTCTAAAGAAAAACCCTTACCCTTATTATTCTCAACTACTACAGGCACTCCATTTGAAATTTTAATCATCTCTGGATAAGAGACCCAAAATGGCGCTATGATGATTACTTCATCTCCTGGATTTAAAGTGGCCATTAATGCATTAAAAATTACTTGTTTTGCTCCTGAACTCACGCATATTTCGTTCTCAGCGTAAGTTATATTATTATCTCGTTTAAACTTATTTATTATTGCTTGCTTTAGCTCCTTCATGCCTCCTGCTGGAGCATATTTTGTATAGCCTTTTTTTATAGCATCAATTGCTGCTAATTTTATATTTTCTGGAGTATCAAAATCAGGCTCTCCAATAGCTAAACTAATCACATCTTTTCCTTCAGCGTCTAAAGCTCTTGCTTTGCTATCCACTAACAAAGTAATGGAAGGTTTAATATTATTTTTTATATTTTCAGATATGAAGCTCATAATTGATTCCTTGTTAAGCGATGAAACTGTTAGTGGCTATTGCTAAATTACTTAATTTATGTGATTATTATTTAATATATAGTAAAACGAAATTAAAATGAAAGAAAAATTACTTAAATTTAAAGAGGCTTTTTCGAAAGCTCCAGCGGTTATTAGAAATTTTTATACTGAGACAAGAGATGGGCTTCTTGAAACTCTAGAAAAGAGTAGAGACTTAACAAAAACCAATTATGAGTTAGGATTATTTCATCTAGAAAAAGGAAACATTGCTGATGCTAAAATGCGTTTCTCTTTTGTGATACGCTTAAATAAGCAATTTGCTATGGCTTATTATCATTTGGCAAGATGTCATTTCTATGAAATGAAAATTGAGAAAGCAAAGCAAGCTTTAGAAACTTGTTTAGAGCTTGATCCTAATAATCTTTCGGCTCAATATAGATTTAAAATTATAAATCATCAATATAATGAGAGTTATATTCCAGCTGAAATAGTGAAAGAAGATTATAATTCTAGCGCTCATTCGTATGAAGATATAATGGTAAATAATTTTAAATATGAAGCACCAGATATATTAGCTAAATCTATAGCCACATATATAAATAAAGAAGATAGTTACAAAGCCCTAGATATTGGTTGTGGAACTGGTCTTGCAGGTTATTCATTAGCTCAGGAAGTGTCTTTAAAATCACTTATTGGAATTGATATTTCTACGAAAATGCTAGAATTAACAAAAACATTAGAAAAAGATGGCAATAATATTTATACTGAACTCAAGGAAATGGACTTCCATGACCTTGAGCTTTTAAAAGATAAATATGGAATTATTCTTGCTTGCCTAAGTTTAGGCTATGTAAATGATTTTTCTAATTTCTATAAGAAATTGGATAAATTAGTAAAAAATGGAGTAATATTTGGTATTGTAGTTTTAAAATCAAATGCTGGTGACATAGAATTTAATTATGATCAAGCATGTTTTGCTTATAGTGCTAAATTTTTAAAAGAAATTTCTCAGAAATTTAATTGGGATATTCTTGAGGAAAAGGAAATAGTATTATTTTGTAATAATACAAAAGGTTTAATGTTTATTTTAACAAAGAAATGATTATAAGATTTTTACAGATATTATTTTTCTTTATTATAGCTTCGTCGAAAGCAATGGCTACCACTGTGCCCAGCTACTCTTATTCTGAAATGTATATGTATGATAATCAGGATGATAATAATGAATGTGACCATAATGTATCAGATGATTTAATACCTGATCCTTTTTATATAATTAATAAGAATATTTTTAATATTAACCTTTTAATAGATAATGCTTTTATTTCTCCTGCAACCGAAATATATATTTTTGTCGTTCCAGCTCCCGCGCGAAATCGTGTAGGAAATTTTATGAGCAACCTAGGGGAACCGATTAACTTCTTTAACTTACTTCTTCAAGGTAAATTCAAACAAGCCAATATTTCTTTAACAAGATTCACAACAAACACAGTTCTTGGATGTCTTGGGGTTTTAGATGTGGCATCAAAGGTTAACTTACCATATAAAGGCGAAGATTTTGGTCAAACCTTAGCGCAGTATAAAGCTCCAACTGGTCCTTATATTGTGGCTCCAATTTTAGGACCAACTTCACTAAGAGATCTAACAGGGAAAGTGGTAGACTTCTTTATAGATCCTTTTAAATATGCTATGAAAAGATCGGAACGAAATGCGATAAATGTCGCATGGTTGCTGCATAAACGCGCTGGAGCTAAAAATGTTATAAAAACTATTAAATCTAGTATAGACCCTTATGAAACAGCTAAGGTCTTATATATTCAAAATAGAGTTAGCTTAATAAATGATTAAGAGGAATAAATGCAATTGATAAAAAATTATATAATCCGTATATGTTTTATATTTACTATAATAATAGCAAATATTTCATTTGCTACGGCTTCTAATGATGCTGCAAATTATATTAATGATTTAGCGGAAAGAGTAATTAATATTGTTAAAAAAACTGATTTAGAAGAAAAAGAAAAAGAATCAATATTAAATGAAATATTTATTCAGAATGTTGATGTAAAATGGATAGGTAGATTTGCTATGGGTAAATTCTGGAGAAGAATTACTCCAGATCAGCAAGAAAAATTTTTAACAATATATTCTGATTACCTAACTGGCCTATACGTTCCTAATTTTCGTAAATATACAGGAAATAAAGTAAAGATAGTTAATGCAACAGAAGTAAGGCCTAATGAATTTTTAGTTCAAACTTTGCTCACAGATAGCACAAATAATCTAGAAATAAAAATCAACTATATGATTATTAAGAATGGCAATGATTTTGATGATTTTATAATTTTTGATATCATCGCCGAAGGCGTAAGCTTAATTACAACTCAACGAGCAGAAATCAACTCTACCATGAGTAATAATGATTTTAATGGTTTAATAAATTTACTAATTAGAAAGACAGCTTCTTCTAGTAAATAATAAAATAAGTTCTAATTATATTCTTTACAAGTATGTAAATCTGATTTATATTGCCTAGACAAATTTGATATTTGTCTTTTATCGCGGGGTGGAGCAGCCCGGTAGCTCGTCAGGCTCATAACCTGAAGGTCGTCAGTTCAAATCTGGCCCCCGCAACCAATGTTTTCTGGGCTTTCATGCCAATTATTGACTTCATAAAATTTTACCGTTACTACCTGGTCACTACTTTGTAAATGAGATATTCCTTTATTAGACCTATTAACCTGAATAATAATAGATTTTTTTAGAAACACTACCTTGCATAGTAAGTCACTTCATGATAAATATTTATGTAGTCACATAAATTAAATTAAAAAATTTCTTAATGAACCAGTATAAATTTAAAAGAATCTTACTAAAAATCTCAGGCGAAGCATTGATGGGGAGCCTGTCTTTCGGAATAGATTTGCAAACCGTTCGTACCATCTGTGAAAATATCAAGCGTGTTTACGAACAAGACTACGAGCTTTGCTTGGTTGTTGGTGGGGGAAATATTTTTAGAGGCGTTTCTGTTGCAGCCGAAGGCATGGAAAGAGCCAGCGCAGATTATATGGGCATGCTTGCAACCGTTATCAATGCATTATCATTACAAAATTGCTTAGAATCTATGGGAGTTCCAACAAGAGTGCAGTCTGCAATTCCAATGGCAACTATCTGTGAACCTTACGCTAGAAGAAGAGCTGTAAGGCATATGGAGAAGAAAAGAATTGTGATATTTGCTGGAGGCACTGGTAGCCCATTTTTTACAACAGATACAACGGCAACTCTTAGAGCAATTGAGATGAACTGCGATGCAGTATTTAAAGGAACTGGCGTAGATGGCGTGTATTCAGCCGACCCAAGAAAGGACCCAAAGGCCACTAGATATGATCACTTGTCTTACAGGGAAGTAATAAATAAAGATTTAAAAGTAATGGATATTTCAGCAATCACCATGGCGAGAGACAATCATTTACCAATAGTAGTATTCTCAATAAAAGAGCCGGATGCGTTTTCAAGGGTAGCCGCTGGAGAAGGCAAATATACAATTATAAGTTAGGAGATAATAATGTTACAAGCAGCTTTACTTGAAAGTTTAGAAGAAAAAATGAAAAAAACTATATCTACTCTTGATCATGAACTTAGTGGAATAAGAACAGGAAGAGCTTCCACACATCTAATTGAACCAATTATCGCAGAAGCCTATGGAAGTAAAATGCCAATTAGCCAATTGGCAACAGTTAGCGCCATGGATGCTCGCACCCTTGCAATTCAAGTATGGGATAAAGATGCAGTTAAGGCTGTTGAGAAAGCTATTAGCAATGCTAATTTAGGGGTTAACCCTCAAACTGAAGGCCAAACTATCAGAATAACTCTCCCAACTCTCACTGAAGAGAGAAGAAATGAATTTGCTAAAATGGCTTCTAAATATGGTGAGGGAGCTAAAATCGCTATTCGTAACTTACGTAGAGATTCTATGGAAGAGGTAAAGAAAACAGAAAAGTCTAAAGAAATTTCTGAGGATGAGTCTAAAAAATTAAGTGATAAGGTCCAAAAAATAACTGATACTTATACTAAAAATATAGATGATAAAGTTTTATCAAAAGAAAAAGAAATAAAACAAATTTAATACCAATTCTCATAATATTGATTTTCATTATAATTATAAAGCTCAATACTAGGATCTATAAATTTATTTACAAGTAATAGAATTATTGGCGATAATAATAGTAATTTGATCCCACTCCAAACTACTGAATCTTCTTCATTACGAAAAACGTCTGGCACATAGCTTGAAACAACATAAGGTATAGCAATTCCAGAGACGAAACTTATTTCAGCCCCTATAGCGTAAATTGCAGAACCAAATTGATATGGAGCAATAAACCAACCTACTGCACCACCAACAATCATAATGCTTGTGCCGGTAATATAATTTATCTTTTTAAGAGTCGTATCGTCCAACAGCTTTAAATTAAGAAGCTCTTCTATAGTTAAAGCATTAACAACAAAAATAATAGACCCAGCAGTGGCAGATATTATATTAAGATCGTTAAAAAACTTATATTCATTATCATGTCTTATTTCATTTATCATGCATAACCTTTTAAAATTGATAATAAATATACTACTAAAATATTTATCATTATCTATAAAAAAATTCAAGATAAGTAGCAAATAGTTATCAAAATATTATTTAATTGCCATTGCGGAGAATAATAGCTATAATCTCATTAATTAATGCAGAGATTATTATGTATATATACCTATTAAAAGGATGGCCTAATTTTACTTGGGATAAACAAAAATTAACAGATCTATTAGCCAGACTACGTTATTCACAAGGATGTTTATTGGGTAAAATGAGCTCTCTAGGATTTAATTTGCAGGAAGAGTCTACATTACAAACCTTAACTCAGGATGTCATCAAAACTAGCGAAATTGAAGGAGAAAATCTTAATAAAGAACAAGTGCGCTCTTCTATTGCTAAGCGACTAGGAATAGCTATTAATGAGCCTGTCATAATATCCTCCCGTAACGTAGAGGGCATTGTAGAGATTATGTTAGATGCAACAAAGAATTATAATAATATTCTTACAAATGAACGTTTATTTAGTTGGCATGCTGCTTTATTTCCAACCGGAAGAAGTGGGCTACAGAAAATTACCGTAGGTAATTGGCGAGGAAAATCTAGTGGAGCAATGCAAATAGTGTCAGGACCTTATGGCCGAGAAAAAATACATTATGAAGCACTAACTTATGATCGCATTAAAATAGAAATGCAACATTTTATTGACTGGATTAACTTAGAATCCGAGATTGATCCAGTTATCAAAGCTGCTATCGCTCATTTTTGGTTTGTAACTATCCATCCATTTGATGATGGTAATGGCCGCATAGCTCGTGCAATAGCTGATATGTTGCTGGCAAGATCAGAAAATACATCTAAACGATTTTATAGTATGTCCTCTCAGATTCAGAATGAGCGCAACTCATATTATAACGTTTTAGAAAAATGCCAAAAATGGTCACTTGATATATCTATATGGATTGAATGGTTCTTGAATTGTTTAAACTCCGCTATCGCTCAATCTGATGAAATTCTATTCGCTATTATAATAAAAGCTAAATTTTGGGAAAATCATCTAGAAGAATATTTCAACCACAGGCAACGTTTAATAATAAATCTTTTATTGGATGGGAATTTTATAGGAAAGCTAAATAGTTCAAAATGGGCAAAGATAACAAAATGCTCGCAAGATACAGCGCTTCGAGATATTAACTCTCTGCTGGAGCAAGGTATTCTAATTAAAAGCGAAGCTAGTGGCCGCAGCACAAGCTATCAATTAAATAGTAATATATAGAAAATTTTGTATCTTTTTGAAGTTAAATTAAGATTTCTTAATTAGATAATCCTTATATTGACTGCATAAACTAGGAGGGATAAGTTTGCTATTGTTAGCAAACGAGATGTCATTATGTTTGAATTCATACAAAATAAAATCAATCTATTTATTAATTGGTATTATAGAGATGAAATTGCAGACTAGAAGAATAAAGCGCAAATGAAAAAGAAGATTTTTCTACAAAATTGAAGCTTTGTGTATGGTCAATGTTTTACATTATTTGATGTTATTTTATACGAAGTGTAGAAAATATGTAGAAAATAAGATTTTTGCAAGAAAATCTATAAGCTTAAAGACCTTGCTTTTGCTGGTGCCGCCAGATGGAATCGAACCATCGACCTCATCATTACCAATGATGTGCTCTACCACTGAGCCATGGCGGCATAAGGGTGATAAGATTACATATTATGCGATCTTTAGCAAGAGGTTTTTAACTATACCTTTAATACTTCAAAAGTTGGAAGGAGCTAGGAGCAAAGTGTATAAATTAATACATGAGCTTTGATGCAACGCTCCAAATCTTGGAGTATTAAAGGTATACATGCTCATCCTTGCCATAATTGTTCTAAAGAATAATAATCTCTTTTCTCTTTGCTAAATAAATGAATAATTATATCTAATGTATCAATTAGCACCCAATCAGAGTTTTGCATTCCTTCTACAAAATATTTGCAGCCATTTTCTTTTATTTTTTCCATTACATATTCAGCGGTAGATGCAACATGTTTATTAGATCTTCCTGTCGCAATAATCATATATTCAGCAATATCGCTTTTATCTTTTAAATCAATTACAGAAATATTTTCTGCTTTATGTTCTTCTAGAGTTGCTACTATCAAATCACATAGACTAGAGATTGGTGTGTTATTATTCATAAATTATCCTATTTTATATTTTTGCGTAGATGATTTGTCGTCAACTATAAAACTAGTACATCTTTCGCCATCTACAATTCTTTTTATAGGATTATTATATCTACCATTTGTAAAAATAACATTACATTTATTATTTAAAGCTATCTTTGCGGCGGTAATTTTTGCAGACATACCACCAGTTCTCGCTCTCGAGTCTTGCGCCATATTTTCTATATCTTGAGTTATACCACGGACTTCATTTATAAAATTGCTATTAGGATAAAGCAACGGATCTTTAGCGTATAGGCCATCAACTAAAGAAAACATTACTAGAAGATCTGCATTAACAACCTGCGCAATTCTAGCAGAAAGTCTATCATTATCTCCAAAACGGATTTCGGAACTTGTTAATAAATCATTCGTATTAATTATTGGCACCACAGAGTTGTTAAGTAAAAATTCTAAAGTTGTTTTCATTGTTAGAAATCGCTTCCTAACTTCTATATCTTCAACGGTTACTAGGCCTTGAGCAATTTTTATATTATGTCGTTTGAAACTATTTTTATAAACTTCTATCATTTCATGTTGGCCAACAATAGATGCAATCTGTTTTTCTTGTATTTTTAGCTTTAAGCAGTTTAAACCAAGATTATAAGCGCCAAAAGCTACTGTACCAGAAGAAACAATTACAGGCCTCTTTCCCAATCTAATAAGCTCTATTACATCGTCAACTAGGCTATCCACCCACACGTGATTGACCATAGACTTTTTTGAATCCATAATGAATGATGCACCAATCTTTATAACAACTATATTTGCTTGCGCTAATAAATTCATGGACCTTTACCTTTTAAAAAAATAACTTATAATATATAAAAACTGTAACAGTATATAGCAAAATTAATATAACTAACATTTTCTTTTTTGCAATTATAAATTTCTTAACCATTCTTGAGGCAATATGACAACAAATAATAATATTATAGATACTATCGATAATTTAGTAAAAACGAACGATGTTATCTTGTTTATGAAAGGAAATGCTGAAATGCCGCTATGTGGGTTTTCAGCTAGAGTAGTTGCTATTTTAAATCATCTTCAGGTTCCTTTTGCTGATATTAATGTCTTAGAAAGCAATGAAATGCGTCAAGGTATAAAAGATTACACTGATTGGCCAACTATTCCTCAATTATATATAAAAGGCAATTTTATTGGAGGATGCGATTTAATAAAAGATATGTTTGAAAAGGGAGAGCTGAAAAGCTTACTCAAAGACAATAACCTCCTTTAATTATAGATAATTATTATGTTTTCAAAAGAGGAGCAGCCAAAAGAAATAATTAGATTTCTTTATAAATATTTAAAAGAATTTCGTCTTCAGATTTATGTGATATTATTTTCTATAGCTATTATTTCTTCTGCTATTTTAGGCTTAGGTTATGCTTTAAAATATTTAATTGATCAGGGTTTTTTAAATACCGATTTTGATAGTCTTAATAAAGGTTTTGCTTTACTTATCTTACTAGTTCTCCTACTAGCTTTTGCAAGTTATAATCGATCACTTAGAACCAACCTAATTTGTGAACAATTAGAGAATAAAATAAAAAAAGATGCTTATAAAAATATAATTAAAGTTTCTCCAAGTTATTTTGAATTAAATAAAATCAGCGATATTTTATCTAGGTTATCTACAGATCTTACATTGCTAAGTAACAGCATAGTTATGATTGCTTCATTTTCTTTGAGAAATGCTTTAATGGCAATGGGCGGACTGTTCTTGCTGATATATACTAGCCCTAAGCTTTCTCTTTATGTTTTAATTATTTTGCCATTAATTCTTATTCCTTTAATTTTTATAGGAAGAAAGGTTAAAAGACTGTCGAAAGAAAATCAGAGTATGATTTCTATAAGTAACGCACATCTAGAGGAGAGTCTTAGTTTTATTAAAATTGTGCAAAGCTATACTCAAGAAGAGTTTGAAATTAAGCGCTTTTTTAAATCTGTTGATCAATCCCAGAATATTGCAAGAGAAAGAATAAAACTTAGGGCTATTTTATTTGCTTTAGTTATTGCTTTAATTTTATCCTCTGTATCTTTTGTATTATGGATAGGTGGGCGAGATGTTTTATATAGTAATTTAAGTGCAGGAGAACTTTCTTCTTTTGTATTTTATGCGATTTTAGTTGCAACAAGCATTGGAGCCTTAAGCGAAGTATTTAGTGATTGGCAGCGCGCCGCAGGAGCTTTAGAGAGGATTATTGAGGTTTTGAATGCTAAATCCAATATAACAGAAGCAGAGCTTCCATTGTCTCTTAGCGAAAATTTTGATTTAGAAGTTAAGCATCTAAGCTTTACCTACCCTTCCAGGCCTAATATAAAAGTTCTAGACGATATTAGTTTCAAAGCTAAAAAAGGAAATATAATAGCTATTATTGGCCCATCTGGGGCTGGTAAAAGCACTATTTTTTCTCTATTACTAAGATTCCTAGACCCAGACTCAGGAACAATCACTCTAGGCGGCATTGATATTAAAGATTTAAGTTTTAAAGAATTAAGATCGCAATTTGCATTAGTTACTCAAGATCCAGTAATATTTTCAGATACAGCCTATAATAATATTCTATATGGAAAACAAGAAGCAACCGAATCTGAAGTAGTTTCAGCTGCTAAATCCGCAGAAATTTTTGACTTCTTTAACTCTTTACCAGAAGGGTTAAATACATATTTAGGAGAGAAAGGTGTAAAATTATCTGGTGGACAGAAGCAAAGAATTGCGATTAGCAGGGCTATTTTAAAAGATCCTAAAATCCTTCTACTTGATGAGGCCACAAGCTCGCTTGATGCTGAAAATGAAAAATTAGTTCAATTAGCTTTGGATAATTTAAAACATAATAGAACTACTTTGGTAATATCTCATCACATGTCATCAATTGCAAATGTAGATTTAATTATTCACCTGGAAAATGGAAAGATAGTTAGCAGAGAAAACACTTAAATAATACCAATTCCAGCCTATAATTGAGCATTTAGAATTTGAGATTTGAATATTATACGGAAATATAAAAAGCTGCAAATATTGGTTATATTTAATGCTTTTTTATTTTTGTAGAATGCCAAAAATCGAATTAATAAATGTTCAATTATAGGCTGGGATTGGTATAATACCAAATCCCGTTACTAACTATACATTTAGGGACGGAACTTGGTATAACCAACAAGCAATTAAAGCTCAATATAATCTAATATGGAATTTACCTGGCCTGCTAGAGCGCTTATATATTGGTTAACTTCTTCACTATTTGCTACAGCACCTACTATTTCCTCCAATTGATTTACTAAATCTAAAGCTTCATTTATGAAGCTCTGAACCGCTCCAGAGTCTAATATTAGTAAGTCATTCATTCTTGAAGCGCTTGACAAAGTGAAAACAGAGTTAGGTACAATATTTAATTGATTATTTGCATATTCTGTTAATGCAGAGACTTGATTATCAGTTAATTCACCAACTGCATCATTTGAAGATTGAGAACTGCTACTTGAAGATGAGGACGAAGTGGAATCTTCATCTTCAAACACCATTCTATCCCATGTGTTGTAATATTGTTCGTTATTATTATTATTTAAATTATAATAATCTTGGTGGGTTTTTAATAAATCTTCATTTATACCGAATTTCTTTATTGGTGTAAAAGTTAAATGAGCAGGATAATCGTTAGAATTATTACTTGAATTATTATTATCTTCTTCACTTAAGAAATCAAAATCATCTTCATAATCTTCTTCAGGAAAATCATATGATTGCTCATTATTATTAGAGTTATTACTTGAACTACTAGTTAAGCTGCTTTCATCAGTTGTAGAATCAAAGCTATTAGAATGTTCATTTACAAGTTCTTCAGAAACTTCTTCTTTTTGAATTTTAACTCTTTTCACTAATTTTGGTTCTTCATCTTCTTTTAGATATCTTTTATTTTGCTTTATTTCTCTGCCATAGCTTGATTTCATAATTCTTTTCCTTCTAAATCGTTAATCATTATTAATAATTTCAATAATCATAATATGTAAACTATAACGAAATACTATTCAAGAAAAAAGTTTAAGAAAAGTTAATTTATTTTAATATTCTTAAAGAGAGCGATGTATAAGCGAGTTTCAGGAGGGAGTAATACCATTTCCCATTTTTAATCAGGCACGTGGATTTAAGAACGAGGATGCGCAGCGTAGATTACTACGTGAGCACAGCCGAGATTCGTAAAATTCATTTGCATCACTAAAAATGGGTTTTGGTATAATAAAAAAAATAGGACTCAACTCTTAAGAGGGTCCTATTTTGTTTTCTATAAGATTTTATTTTTCTATGATCAGTCTTGTTTGAAGAGAACATGCCTTAGTTTCTCGCGTTCCTCTAGAACTTTTCCAGTTCCTCTTGCGACGCATGTCAATGGTTCTTCCGCAACAAAAACTGGTAATTTTGTTGCCTCCCTAATCATATAATCAAGATTATGTAATAAAGATCCTCCGCCTGTCATAACAATTCCTTTGTCAACAATATCAGAAGAAAGTTCAGGAGGAGTACATTCTAGTGCAACCTTAATTGCTTCAATAATTTGACTTACTGGCTCTATTAAACTTTCAGCAACTTGATATTCAGTAAGAGTAATTTCTTTTGGCACACCATTAACTAAATCCCTTCCCTTAATGGCCATAACTTTACCTTGCTTATCAGCAGGAGGGCAAGCAGAACCTATTTCCTTCTTAATTTTTTCAGCGGTTGATTCACCAATAAGCAAATTATGATAACGACGAACATAAGAAATAATCGCCTCATCCATTTTATCTCCACCAACTCTTACAGACCTAGAATAGACAATACCACCTAAAGATAAAACAGCAACTTCAGTAGTTCCACCACCTATATCTACAACCATTGAGCCAGTCGGCTCAGTTACAGGGAGTCCAGCGCCAATTGCAGCCGCCATAGGCTCTTCAATTAAAAAAACATCCCGTGCCCCAGCGCTTTCAGCAGCTTCTTGAATAGCCCTTCTTTCTACAGGAGTTGATCCAGAAGGAACACAAACTATAATTAACGGACCTGTAAAACTCCTACGTTTATGAACGGTGCGAATGAAATATTTTATCATTTCTTCTGCGCTCTTAAAATCTGCAATTACACCATCTTTTAAAGGGCGTTTTGCTTCGATTTCTGCAGGAGTTCTCCCAAGCATCATTTTTGCTTCATGACCAAAAGCATATGGCCTGAAATGACCATTTTCTTTAATTAAAGCAACTACAGAAGGTTCATTCAACACTATCCCCTTATGCTTCACATAGACCAAAGTATTAGCAGTTCCAAGGTCAATTGCCATATCTGAAGAAAACATACCTACAAATCTTGAAAACATTTTATCTTTACCTTTTTTGGAATTTATGAATGTAGCTTAGCTGATTCTATATCTTGCTTCAAGCTATATTTATCTAATTTTAAGGGTTGCTAAACCAATTATTGCGAATATAACTGCTATAATCCAAAATCTAGCTACTATCTTTGATTCACTCCATCCAGACTTTTCAAAGTGATGGTGAATTGGGGCCATCTTAAAGAATCTTTTCCCGCCTGTAAAACGATAATAATAAACCTGAATTATTACGGATATTGCTTCAATTACAAATAATCCACCAATGATAGCAAGAGTGATTTCATGTTTAACAATTACGCTAACAATTCCAATGGCGCCGCCACAAGCAAGGCTCCCAACATCTCCCATCATTATTTCAGCTGGCTGCGCATTATACCACAAAAATCCAAGACCAGATCCAATTAGAGCGCAACAAAATACAGCGAGTTCTGCACTATTTTCTACATATTGAATCTGTAAATAAGCTGCAAATTTTGAGCTTCCTGCAATATAAGCTATAAGGGCAAAGCAGCTAGCTGCGATGACTATTGGCATAATGGCCAATCCGTCTAGACCATCTGTTAGATTTACAGCATTTGAAGAGCCTGTTAACACTATGATCACAAAAGGGATATATAAATAGCTTAAATTAAGCATGAAATTTTTGACAAAAGGTATCGCAATATGAGAACTATATTCGATTGGCGCGATATCTTGAATCCATAATCCAGCAATTATAGCAATTAAAAACTGACAGACTAATTTAACCTTTCCTGGAACGCCTTTGGTATTATATTTTGAAACTTTTAGATAATCATCTATAAATCCTAACCCAGCACATGCAAGGGTTACAAATATTGCCACCCATAAGTAGCTATTTTTTAAATTTCCCCATAAAAGACATGTGGTCACCACAGAAAAAATAATAACTATTCCACCCATAGTAGGTGTACCTTGCTTTGATAAATGCTGCTCTGGGCCATCATTTCTAATAGGCTGTCCTTTATTAAATTTCTTTCTTAAGAATTTAATGAGTTGCGGCATAAGTAAAAAAGTTATCAAAAGAGATGTTAAAATCGCACCCGCGCTTCTAAAAGTTATATAGCGTAACAAATTAAAAATTTGGAAATGCTCAGCAAATTGATAAAAAATATGATAAAACATAAATAGTCCCTTATTTTATTTCTTCAAGTTTATCTTCTATAAGATATCTAGTGAATTCAAAAAGTCTTGTAAGATAGAATGACCCTTTTATAAGTAAAATATCATTTTCAAGAAGCTTATCTGATACTCCTTTAGCCAAGCTTTTATGATCATAATAAATGCCTAAGCGTTTTTCTTCAGGCAATTCATTAAATAAATCTTCCATCTGAGCTCCATAGCAAATTACTTTATCTATTAAAGCTACATCATCTTTTAAAGCTATATGTAACTCTCTGCTTTTCTCTCCCAAGTCCACCATGCCACCAAGTATAGCCAGTTTTCTACCATTATAATTAGCCATATTTCTCAAAGCGGCCTTCATCGAAACGGGGCCTGCATTATAGCTTTCATCAATTAAGGTAATTTTCTTTCCTGCAATCTTTATTTCTAAAACTAACCCTCTTCCTCTTGGCAACTCAAATGCCTCCAATGCTTTAGCTGATTTATATAAATCCAATCCTAAACTTTCAACGCAAGAAAGAGTTATTAACATATTTTGCACTTGATGCTGTCCGATAATGAATTTAAAACTTAAAGGAATTTTCCTATCTAATATTCTCAAATTAACAAAAGTTTGATTATTTTTTACTTCATAGCTTAAAACTTCACTATCTATTCCTGCTCTCAGTAATTTCTTATATTTACTAGCACTATTACATAAAAAATCATAGCAATTGCTGAGAGAGTTTATTATTACTATCCCTTGTTTGTCTAAACCAGAAAAAATTTCAGCTTTGGCTTTAGCTAAGGCTTCTAACGAGTTAAAATTAGCTATATGGATGTTATCTATCGCAGTAATAATTGCTACATAGGGTTTAACCATTTTGCTTAAAGGCTCTATTTCCCCAGCATGATCCATGCCTATTTCAAAAATAGCAAATTCCGTATCATCTGGCATCGAGGCCAAATTTATTGGAACGCCTAAGAAATTATTATAATTACCTCTGCTTACAAATGTTTTACCATGCGCTTCAAAAGCTAATTTCAACTGCTCTTTAGTGCTAGTCTTACCAACACTTCCAGTAACAGCAATGAATTTAGCTTGAGACCTATTTCTTTTATATAAAGCCATAGAGTTTAAAGCTTGCAAACAATTATTTACTAATAAAAGCTTGTCTTTATTTTCAAGATTATCAGGAATTTTTGAAACAATGGCAGCTGCAGCGCCTTGTCTTAATGCATCTGCAACAAATTCATGACTATCAATTTTTGCTCCAGGCAGAGCAATAAAAATATCATCTTTTTCAATCAGACGACTATCAAATACAATTTTTCCACCTCTCCAGTTAGAAAAAATTTTACCATCTGTAGCTATTGCAGCTTCTTTAGCGCTCCATATCATGATATTTAAATAGTTATAATTTACACTAATAAGTAAGATATTAGTTTTTTTTATATTTGCAAATAAGATAGATGGTTTTTTATTTAGAATATGATTATATTTACAGGTATTGGCATACTTAACCTAAAAACATGTTTTTATTTACAACCATTTTTCTAATGATCTTAACTGGCGCAGAAGTTGATTTATTTGTACCTAGTTTTCCTGAGTTGCAAAAAATCTTTGATCTATCTTCTTTTATGGTTGGACTTACTTTAACGGTTAATCTTATAGCTCATTGCATATCAGCTTTTTTTGCTGGAACTTTAGGTGATAAATTTGGCCGTAGACCAGTTATTATTGGTGGAGTGATTATTTTTATAATTGGTAGTGTAGCATGTGTTTTTGCAAATAGCTTTACTGTTCTAATTTTAGGAAGAATTCTACAAGGCATTGGAATTTCTGGACCTTCCGTTCTAACTTGCGCGTTAGTCTCTGATTTTTATTCAACAAATAGAATGCAGCATTTAATGGGGATGGTTAATGCATCTGTAACAATTGCAATGGCCTTTGCTCCGGTTGTAGGTAGTTATGTAAATTTATTCTTTAACTGGCGCGGAAATTTTGTGGTATTACTCATAATGGGTATTGTCTCTCTAATTCTTATATTTTTATATGTACCTAAAAGCCAATCTTCACAATATCAAGGTCATATAAGCATTTCCTTAAAAGAATATATTCCTGTATTTAAATCTGAAAAAGCGGTTCTTTACTTAATTTTACTATGCTTTGCAATGCAGTCATACTGGGTATTCATCGGAATGTCGCCAATTCTTTACATGAAAGATTTAGGAGTTAGTTTAGAAGAGTTTGGATTATATCAAGGAGCCATTGCTGCAACATTTTCTTTGGGAAGCTTAAGCAGCAACCACTTCTTAAAACGTTATGGCATATATAACTGCTTCCTAACAGCAAGTTTTATAGTTTTGATTTTCTTCTCTCTAATTTTCTTATTAGTTGTATTTAATGTAAAAGACCCATTACTCATAACTCTAGCAATGTTATTTCAGGCTGTAGGCATGGTTTATCCAATTAACATTTTATGGCCTTTAGCAATAGAATCAGTAGAGAATGCTAAGGGAAGAATAGGAGCGTTACTTGCATCAGGACGATTAATACTTTCAGCTATATCAATTGGGATAGCAAGCTATTTTTATGATGGTAGCTTCCTTGTAATTGGCACAACAATATGTATTACTTTAGCCATAAGTATTGCAGCTTGTTTTATGTTATTTAGAAAATATAAAGTTATTGAAGAATAATCTTAGCAATATTTTCGTAAATATAAAATTCTTTTTCATTCACAAGACTTAATCCCTGATCGCTAAAACTACTTATCTTTTGCATAAGAGGAATCGTTTCTAGTAATTTTATTTCTAATTTTTTTGTTATATCTTCGGCATTGCTTTTGCCAAAAATAAAATGTTTTTGCCCCTGCTCATCCACGAAATAGCTCATATTTTCTATTACACCTAATATCTTGATATTAGTTTTATTGAAGAAACTTATTGATTTTTTTAACATACTAGAAGCAATATTTTGAGGAGTAGTAACTAAAATTGCTCCATCTATAATAAAATTTTCAGCTAAACTTAAATATATATCTCCAGTTCCTGGAGGCATATCGATAATTAGATAGTCAAGCTCAGGCCAGTTTACTCCTATAAGTAATTGATATAATGTTTTGCTTATCATAGGACCGCGCCAAATTGCCGCCTGAGCTTCATCTACTATATATCCAATAGATATGGAATAAATCCCATGTTTCTTTATTGGTAACATTTTACCATCAGAAATATCTGGCTTCTGTTGAATTCCTAATAGCCTTGGTATAGTTGGTCCATATATATCGGCGTCAACTAAGCCTATTTTATATCCTAATTTTGCAAGAGCAATTGCTGCATTAGCTGCTGTAGTTGACTTTCCAACACCACCTTTTGCGGCTGCAAACAAAATGATTTTTTTAACATTAGGTATTTTTCTCTTATTGCTAATTGGTTTAATCTCTTTATCACCACTAAAAATAACGCGAGTATCTTTTATTTCTTTGTAATTCTTAGAAACAATATGCTTTATTTCTTTAGTGATTTTTTCCTGATCAATATTTACTCCGTTGGGCTGATCAATAATTATATTAAGTATCTTATCTTCCAAGATAATATTGGAAAGCAAATTACCAATATCCATTGATTCTAGATATTTTTTTATTTCTTTTAGCTCAAGAGTTTCTTTAGTCATTATTGCAAACTTAATTTTAATGTACTATATATATTGTTATTAATTTGTATAATATAGGTAATCTTATGAAATGGGGCAATGAAAATAATCGTGACAAGTCACCTTGGGATGATGATTCTCAGAAAAATTCAAAAGAAGCTGGTAGCCATATGCATTTAGATGAAATATTTAAACGTAGTCATAATTCATTTAATGATGCATATAAAAAGTTTAAAAAAAACGATGAGCCAGGAATAAATAAGAAGTTTTTTGGAATAATAGGAACTGCGCTCTTATTGCTTTGGCTGTCTACGGGGTTTTATGTAGTAGACGAAGGAGAGCAAGCTTTAGTCATTAGGTTTGGTAAATATGAGCGCACTGCTAATACAGGTCTTAATTACCATTTACCCTCACCTATTGAAAGTATTATAAAAGAAAAAGTTGCAACTTTACGTAAAGAAGAAATAGGATTCAGAAGTGCAAAAAAAGATTTAAGTAGTGCAGATTTTAATCCTTCCAATAATGTGATGCAAGAAAGCTTAATGCTAACTGGCGATGAAAACATTGTTGATATAAATTTCATTGTTCAATGGAAAATTTCAAATTTAAAAGATTTCGTTTTTAATATTTATAATACTCGTGAAACTGTTAGAAGCGTAGCTGAGAGTGCGATGAGAGAAGTGGTTAGCAATACTACAATCGATAATGCAATAGCCGAAGGAAGATCTAGCATTGAGATGGAGGCAAAAACCTTGCTTCAAAGAATTTTAGACTCTTATAATTCAGGAGTAGAAATTACCACTTTGAAATTGCTTAGAGCGGACCCACCTGCGGAAGTTATTGATGCATTCCGTGATGTTCAAACAGCAAGAACGGATAAAGAAAGAGAGATAAATAGAGCTTTAGCTTTTCACAATGAAATAATACCAAAAGCTCGAGGTGACGCAGCTCAAATTACCTCTGAAAGTGAAGCTTATAAAAGAGAGGTGGTAGAAAAAGCAAAGGGGGATGCAGGAAGATTTGATCTTGTATATAGTGAGTATAAAATTGCCAAAGATATTACCAAGAAAAGAATTTATTTAGAAACAATGGAAGCTATCCTGCAAGGCATGGATAAAATTATTATTGATAGTAAGAAAGATAGTGGGGTTGTACCTTATCTTCCACTAAATCAATTAGGTAAGGAGAAATAACATGAGACATAATTTTGCAATTATAATAATAGCTTTTGTTTTAGGCCTTTTTCTTATAGCAAATTCGTTTTTTATTGTCCAGCAACGTCAACAAGCGTTGGTTTTCCAATTTGGAGAAGTTGTTAAAGTTGTTAAAGAACCTGGGCTTTCTTTTAAGATTCCATTTATTCAGTCAGTAGATTTTTTTGATCTCAGACTATTGAATTTTATTGCTGAAGAAAAAGAAGTAGTAGCTTCAGACCAAAAACGATTGATAGTTAGTGCTTTTGCCAAATATAAAATTGACGATCCTTTAGAATTTTATAAAGCAGTTCAGAATGAATACGGCGCAAGATCAAAATTAAATGCAATTTTAGAATCATCAATGCGTCAGGTTGTTGGTATGTATCCTTTGCTCGCTTTATTATCTGAAGAACGTACTCAGATAATGAAAGACATATATAATGATTTTTCTAAAGAAGCGCAAAGATTCGGTATTAAAATAGTTGATGTTCGGATTTTAAGAGCCGATCTTCCTAAAACCAATAGTCAAGCGATTAACGAAAGGCTACAAGCTTATTACGAAAAGCAAGCCAGAGAATTTAGAGCTGAGGGAGCAGAAGAAGCGCAAAGAATTAAATCTAACGCTGAGAAAGATCAAAGAATAACCATAGCAGAAGCTCAAAATATAGCTAACATTACTCGAGGCAAAGGCGACGCTGAGGCCTCTAAGATTTCTGCTGAAACATACTCAAAAGACCCTGAATTTTTTGAATTTTATAAAACAATGCAATTATATAAAAAGACTATAAATAAAAATGATACAAGGTTGGTATTATCACCCAATAGTAAGTTATTTAAATATTTAGAGGGTAATTAAAATATGTTAAAAAAAATATCTGTTTTTGTTCTTGTTGCGCTAACCATCGTTAATAATGCATTTGCAAATATCTCCAATAAAGATGGTTATGCAGATATAGTAGAGCAGCTTATACCAGCTGTAGTAAATATTTCTATTGTCCAAAAACCTACAAGTTTTCGAGATAAAATGGATATGCCTGAGGGTTTTCAGTCAGAAGAATCATATAAATTCTTTGAGAGATTCGGACAAATTCCAGGAATGGAAGAAGAAGATGGCAATGAAAGTAATAAACCTGACGCAGCGGGGACTGGGTTTATTATATCTCCAGAAGGATATATAGTAACAAACCAACATGTTGTTGAAAATGCTGAAAAAATTATGGTTATTCTAAGCAATGATAAAAAGCTTGAGGCAAAACTTATTGGGTCTGATAACAGAACAGATCTAGCTTTAATAAAGATTACTTCTAAAGCTGCTTTACCTTTTGTTAAGTTTGGAGATTCAGATGTAAGCAGAGTGGGTGACATTATATTAACTATAGGCAATCCTTTTGGTTTAGGAAACACTGTTACTTCGGGAATAATTTCAGCAAAAGCCAGAGCTCTAAACACTCATTCGACAAATATTATTGATAATTATATCCAAACTGATGCTTCTATAAACAAAGGGAATTCAGGTGGCCCTATGTTTAATCTAAATGGAGAAGTAATAGGAGTTAATGTTATGATAGCGTCTCCATCTGGAGGGAGTGTTGGAGTAGGTTTTGCTGTACCATCATCTGTAGCAAAGCCAATTATTCACCAATTAATGACTAATGGAAAAGTTCAGCATGGCTGGCTTGGAGTAATGATTCAATCTACTGCAGATATGGCAGAAGGCTTAGGACTATCTGATGATTCCGGCGCTTTAGTTAGCAATGTTACAAAAGGAGGTCCTGCTGAAAAAGCTGGTATCCAAGTGGGTGATGTGATTCTAAAATTTGATGGCAAAGAAATTACAGCAAACAGAAGATTACCTAGAATTGTTGCTGAGACTCCTATTGGCAAAAAAGTAAATGTTGAGATTTTAAGTAAAGGTAAAATAAAAACAATTAGCCTTATAGTTAGTGAGATTGAGCCTAAAGCAGCAGCTAATGATTTAGCAAATAACATTAAAACTACAATTTATGGTATGAATCTCTCTCCTATGAGTGATGACATCAAGCAGAAATATGGCATAAAATCTAATATAAATGGCTTGATGGTTTCAAATATAGAAAAAAAGAGCGTAGCTGCACGTCATGGTATTAGAAGAGGAGATATCATCAATGCGGTTAATCAACAGCCTGTAAATAAAACAGAAGATTTTACCAGAGCAATTGATGATGCTAAAAAACTGAAGCGTAAATCTATAATGTTGCAAATTTACCGTGCTGGTATTATAGTATTTTTAAATATTCCGATATTGGATAAGTAATGGTAGATTTAATCGAAGAAATTGATGCAGATATAAAGGAAGAGAAGCGCGCTCTGTTGATTAGCAGATTAGTTAGAATTTTTATAATAGTGGCCATATCAATTATTATCGCTGTTGCTAGCTATGTTTGGCGTAAGAACGATAATCTCAAGCTTCAAGAAAAACTAGGTGATCTATATAATAAAGCCATAATTAGTATGGAAAATAATAAAGATAGTGAAGCTGTTGATTATTTTAATCAAGTTATTAATTCTTCTCATCATCAATATGCAGCGTTAGCTTATTTTATGAAAGCATCCATTCAATTTAAACTTAATCAATTTGAAGAGGGGCAGAAAACTCTATTGAATATAGTAAATACGAAAGATTTCGATATTGCATTTAGAGATCTAGCTAAAGCGACATATTTAGGAAACAAGTTAGAAAAAAATGAAGAAGTTTCTACAGAAATTCATAATAGTTTAAATGATTTAAGTAAAGAAAATAAACCTTGGTATTTGTTGGCTTTGCAGCTAAAAGCAATGTACAATATCAAGGGTAAAAATTATGATAGCGCTAAGGCAAGTCTTAATGAAATCATGTCATCAAAAAATGCAAGTAAATTCACTTATGATATTGCTTCTAGTACTTTAGCTTCAATTCCAAAAACAAAATAATTTTATGAAAAAAATATCACTAATTATTGTTTTACTTTTTTTGACCTCTTGTACAGACAAGAAAGGACCTCCTTTAAAAGGAGATCGCATGAATGTATTACATTATGAATTATCAAGAAAAACTTCAAAAGTAAAAGCTAATCTTCCTAAGGCCACTAATTTGCATACTTGGAAAATTAGTGATGATAATCAGTTTACGAATATACCTAGCAATCTAAAATTATCACCGAAATTACAGATGCTCCAAAAAATTTCACCTAGCGATTTTAATCCATCTACTAATGATTCAGCTATAATAATTATAAATGACATTATCTATACTTATACTAAATCTACTTTGTCTGCTTATAATATTTCTTTAGAAAAAAGACTATGGTCTGCTATAGTGCCAGCAAAAAATGAAGTAAAAGATAATATTGGTGGCAGCATAGCATATGATAATGGAGTTGTTTATGTATCATCTGGCACTCGAGACTTTGTAGCTTATAATGCCGAGAGTGGAAAAGAACAATGGCGTTATAGAGCTCCAAATGTAATTCGCTATATTCCACTAATTCAAAATAAGCAGATTTATATTAACTCTATAGATAACACTTTATTTTGTATAAATTTTTCAGGAAAGCTTTTATGGAGTTATGATGCACCTGTTTATACTTTAACTTCTAGTCATCTCTATCAACCTAATATTGAGTATGATAATAAATTAGTTAGCATAACTACCGCTGGTGACTTGTTAGTTCTAAATCGTTATGATGGCGAAGAGATAACTCAGGTTAACTTAGCGATGTCCTCTATTATTGGCGATGGAAGCCTAGAGAAAGGCCCAATAGTCTCTCCAGTTATGGATAAAGAAAACCTGTATGTATTAACAGGAGAAAGTGAGCTCATGAAGATAAATCTTGCAGCATATGAGATTTCATGGAGACAAAATTTTCCTAATGCCAAATCTTTCTGGGTTTCTGGAAATTTGATTTTCCTTTTAAATAATAACAACCAATTAATTGCTGTTGAAAATGAGAATGGTAAATTGGTTTGGATGATAGACCTTCCAAGTACAAAAAAGGACGAGAAATATTTTGGCCCCATAATTGGAGGAGGAAAAATAGTTCTTGCTTCAAATACTGGAGATTTCTTACTTGTTTCACCTTCAGATGGAAAAATAATATCACATTATAAAAGCGGCTTTTCTACGAATAGAATGCCTCTTATTTTGAATGAGAAGATATATTTTATTGGAAGTAATGGAAAAATAATGATTTGGGGTGATAAATAGATATTTCTTATATTCCTACTGATTGTTAGTATATGGATGTGCTTTATTATACACATTAAGTAAGTGATTACTTTCAACTTTTGTATATTTCTGCGTAGTTGTTAAGTTTTGATGTCCCAAAAGTTCTTGGATAGATTTTAAATCCCCTCCATGCGCTAGAATATGAGTAGCAAAGCTATGTCTAAATGCGTGCGGAGTTGCGGTTTCTGGAAGATTTAAAATATTTCTTAAATAACGAATTTGTCTTTGAAAGACTCCAGCATTTAAAGGCTTTCCTTGTTTTCCTATAAAAACAAAATCATTTTCTTCTCTGGAGTATGGGCATAACTTCAAATATTCATTTATATGATCTATTATTGTTTTTAGAACCGGCACTATTCTTTCTTTATTTCCCTTTCCTCTTATTACAAAATAGTCTCGGGATAAATCTTTGAGCCTCAATGAAAGGGCTTCAGATATACGCAACCCACATCCATAAAGCAGGTATAATAACGCTTGATCTCGCAAAGCTATCCAAGGCTCATTCGAGAGTTCTTGTAGAGTTTCAATAGCTAAAAAAGTTTGCTCTTCTTTAAGCGCCTTAGGAAGTGAAGATGGTAGCTTAGGATTTTTTAAATTAAAAATCGCTTTATTACTTAAATTACGTGATCTTATCATGAATTTAAAGAAATTCTTTACTGAAGAGATTGCCCTAACAGTTGAAGTAAAAGCAAAATTTTGCTGTTTTCTAAAGGAAAGCCAGGCTCTAAAATCTTGGAGCAGTAATTTATCAAGCAGTTCTAAGGAGATAGATTCTTGATAATGATCTTTTATAAATTTGAAAAAATAATCCAGATCTATTAAATAACTGGAAACTGTGTGCTTAGAAAAAGATTTCTCATTACTTAAAAAATCAGCCCATGAATTTATATAATTTTGCATTATTTACCTATACAAAATTTCAAGAATATTTCATCTAAAATAGTTTCTACATCAATAACTCCAACTATTTTTCCTAAAGCTCTTGTTGCAATTCTTAAATCTTCGCTAGCTAGTTCTAACGGCTTATTAAGATCAAAGAAAGATAAAGCTTCATAGCATTCTTTTATATGATATCTATGCCTTTCTCGTGTAATCACCGGATCACTGGATGGAGAAAATTTCTCAGAAATTAGCATTGTAAGTTTTTCTAAGAATAAATCTAATCCTATATTTTGGTTTACAGATACTGCTAAAACGTCATCCTGAGTGCAACCGAAGGATCCAGTATGGTTATCTCTGGATGTTTCGGCTATCGTTTCAACATGACGAAGGTCGATTTTATTCATTATTATAATTGTATTATCATCCATCATTGCTTTAATTTTGTAGGAGGAGTCATCATCTGCTGCTAACATAATAATTTTAATATCTGCATCTTCTGCTTTTCTTAGAGCCCTTGTTATACCCTCTTTCTCTATTAGATCCTGGCTTTCTCTGATTCCTGCAGTATCTGCTATTGTAACAGGATATCCTGCCAAATCTAAATTCACTTCTATAACATCTCGAGTAGTTCCAGCTATATTTGAAACTATAGCCACATCTTTTTTAGCTAAATAATTTAATAAACTTGATTTTCCTACATTAGGTGAACCAAGTATAGCCACATAAATTCCATTTCTTAAAATCTCTCCTCTGCGGTGATCATTTAAATGCAAAGCAAGTTCATTTTTTAAATACTCAACTTCATTATTAACCTCAGAGATTACTTCATCTGGAATATCGTCATCTGGAAAATCTAAGTATGCTTCAATTAAAGCTAACATCTTTATCAATTTCATCTTCCAATTATCATATAACTCGCTTAATTCTCCTTGCATTTGACGTGCGGCTTGCTGTTGTTGAATTAATGTTTCTGCTTCAATTAAATCACTTAATCCTTCGGCTTCTGTTAGATCCATTCTTCCATTTAAAAATGATCTTTTTGCAAATTCACCTGGATTAGCTATACGAAAATTGTTAAAATCAGATAGAAGCTTAATTAGAATATTGATAACTGCTCTACTACCGTGTATATGTAATTCTATAATATCTTCTCCTGTGAAACTATTTGGGCCAGGGAAGTATATAATAATTGCCTTGTCTATTAATTCTTGTGTTTTAGGATTAATAAGGTTTCTGAGAGTAGCCTGACGGGGTTTTAAGGCAGATCCTTTAGTTAATGATTTTATAGAGTTAACTGCATCTGGTCCTGAAATTCTAATAACGGCAACTCCAGATTTTCCTGGCGCTGTAGCAAGAGCAAAAATAGTTTTTTTATCATTAAGCATAATATAACCAAATAAGTTTTAAAGAGCATTTATCATGAAGGAATACGATTTTACAATGCAACATCTCTACGGAGAGAGTCATCAACATATTACAAAAATTCTCAATATTCTTCAAGCAAGTAACATGGAAGAAATTTTTGTACGCAAATTTTATGCTACAATCCCGATGTTAAATCCAAAAGAAGATGATTATGCTTTATATGTAGAATTAGCTAGAAACGCTTTTAAATTCTTAGAAAATTACAAATCACCCGAGCCAAAAATCACTATATATAATGGAAAATCAAAAACTGCAGAGTCTAATCATACAATTATAGAGATTCTTTCTGATGAAAAACCATTTCTGTTTGATTCTGCTATGTGCTTACTTAACAGGTTGCAGATTGATGTAGACAGAGTGGCTCATCCCAATATTTTTGTAAAAAGAGATAAGCAAGGGAACTTAATATCCATAGAAAACCAGCAGGAAAAAGACTGTAGTCAAGAGATTATTATTCAAATTGTTACTTCACATTCTTTAGATCAAGATTTATTAAAACAAGTTGAAACTGAATTAAAAAACATTCTAAATCTTGTAGATTATGCAGTGAATGACTGGAAAAAGATTGTTTTACAAATAGAAAACTCTACAAAAGAATTCTTTAATTACTCAGATAAATCTAGCGATCTATATCAAGAGCAAAAAGAATTTCTTGAAAAAATGAAGAGTAAATATTTTGTATATTTTGGAAGCATTGAGTATGAATTTAGTAAGGGTAACCCAGAAATTATACAAGATTCTATTTTAGGAATTTTAAAACCTGAATTGAATATATTTAATGATTTAATTAAATCAACAATTTTTGAGACTAATGAACTTCTATCTATTGGAAAATTAAACAAACCTTCTGTCATTCATAGAGATGCAAATATTGATTATCTTTGCCTGAAGATCACAGATAGCAAAGGTGAAGTAAAGAAGATTTCAGTATTTATAGGATTATTTACATCAATCTTATATTACCAAAGCGCTACTTTAATACCAATTATTAGGGGGAAATTACGTTATGTATTAGAGAAAGCTAATTTCTTACCTACCAGCTATGCAGGCAAAGAGTTGGTTACTATTATAGAGGCCCTGCCAAGAGATGAGTTATTTCAAATTTCTGCTGAAGAGATGTACCCATTGTTAATGGAAATTTATGCCTTACTCTTCTCTCCTGAATTAAGACTATTTATGCGAAAACAAGGAGATACATTAAGTTGTATATTATTTTTACCTATGGACTTAGCAAACTCTCAGAATATAAAGAGATTAAAATTAGCTTTATCTTTTGAATATGGTCCTATTATAAATCACCATTTTGCTCAAGTATATGCATCTAAACTTTGTTATTATCATTTTATTATTGATACTAAGAACGCTGCGGGGCAAATTAATAACTTAAAAGAAGTCGAGACAAACTTAAGGAATCTTACTAAACCTTGGGAAACTCTTCTAAGAAACCTAATATTTAATGAATATGGAAAACATAAAGGGCGTGAATATTTTAATAAATTTAAACAAGCATTCCCAAGCGCCTATAAAGAAAGTATTTTTTACCATAATGAAATATTAGAAGATATAGAAAATATTTTTAAAAACATGAATGACGGCAATATTTTATTTAAAGTAAATTCTTCAGCAGAAGGTAAGAAGAACACTGCGCAATTGAAGATATATTATAATGAAGAATTAAATCTATCTTTAATTATGCCTATATTACAGAATCTGAACTTTAATATTATTGCTGAACAAATTTATATCATAAGCCCTGAAAATGAGAAAGATATTTGGTTGCACCAATTCACTCTAAAAATTGATGATAATGAAGCAAAAATGATAAATGATGCAAAATTGAATCTTGAAGATGCTTTAGCAGCTATTTGGAATCATACATGTCAAAATGACGTTTATAATCAATTAATTCTTAAAGCTAATCTAACACATCGACAAATTACTCTTTTAAGATCATTTGCAGAATATTTATATCAAGTAAAAATCGGTTATAGTAAAGAATATATTGGTCAGGTTTTAAATAAACATTTTGATGTTGTAAAACAAATTATAGAGCTATTTTATGCAAAGTTTAATAATAAACTTACAATTGATGAACGCAAAACACAATCAGAACACTTAAAAAACGCTATAGAAAAAGACTTAAGTTTAATTCATGATAATATTGAAGATCAAATTATTAGAAGATTTATTGACTTAGTAGATAATGTCTTAAGAACCAATTATTTTCTGCATGATGCTGATGGTCAGTATAAAGACTATATTTCTTTAAAAATAGATTCTTGTAAGATTGCTTCAATTCCACTTCCTCGTCCATTCAGAGAAATATTTGTTTATTCAGCAAATTTTGAAGCTATTCATCTTCGTGGTGGAAAAGTGGCCAGAGGCGGTCTTCGTTGGTCTGATAGAGCAGAGGATTATCGTACCGAAGTTTTAGGGTTAATGAAAACTCAAATTGTAAAAAATTCTGTTATAGTACCAACCGGTTCTAAGGGCGGCTTTATTCTAAAGAACATTACTGGTTTAGATAGAGAAGCATTATATGCTAAAGCTGTTCATTGCTACCAAAACTTTTTAAGAGGTATTTTAGATATTACAGATAATATTATTGAAGGAAAAACTCATCATCCAAAGCATATAGTTCATTACGATGATAAGGATCCATATTTAGTTGTTGCGGCAGATAAAGGCACAGCAACTTTTTCTGATATAGCAAATCAAATATCTGCTGAATATAATTTCTGGCTAGGTGACGCTTTCGCTTCAGGTGGATCAAATGGTTATGATCATAAGAAAATGGGAATCACTGCAAAAGGTGGTTGGATATCTGTAATGCGTCATTTCCAAGAAATGGGCATAAATATTAATAAAACAGATTTTACTGTAGTTGGAATTGGTGATATGTCAGGAGATGTATTTGGCAATGGGATGCTTCTTTCTGAACATATTAGATTGGTTGGAGCCTTTAATCATATTCATATATTTATTGATCCTAACCCAGATAGTAAGAAAAGTTTTGAAGAAAGAAAAAGACTCTTTAACTTGCCGAGATCTACTTGGCTTGATTATAATCCAGAAATTTTATCCAAAGGAGCCAAAATATATGATCGTAAAGCAAAATTACTTGAGCTAACTCCTGAAATTAAGGAAAGATTTAAACTTCCTGTTGATAAAATTACACCTAATGAAATGATTAAAGTTTTGCTTACAGCAGAGGTGGATCTGCTTTGGAATGGTGGAATTGGAACTTATGTTAAAGCAAGTTTTGAAACTAATGAACAAGTTGGAGACAAAACAAACGATAATTTACGCTGCAATGGTTCAGATTTAAAATGCAAAATTATTGGTGAAGGTGGAAATTTAGGTTTAACTCAATATGGAAGAATAGAATATGCTAGAAAAGGCGGCAGACTAAATACTGACGCTATTGATAATTCAGCGGGCGTTGATTGTTCTGATCATGAAGTAAATATAAAAATAGCCCTTCATCAAGCCCTCGGAAAATCTATGATTACTGAAGAAGAAAGGGTAGAACTTCTACGTCATATGACAGAAGATGTAGCGGAGCTTGTTTTAAAAGATAACCGCACTCAAACTAGAGCATTAACAATAGCAGAGCAAGAAGGACATGAAATTCTTGGAAGCCAAGAGCATTTTATTAATTTACTAGAAGAATCAGAGATTCTAGATAGAAAACTTGAAGGATTACCTTCACCGCAACAATTTGCGCAACTTCATTCTAGTAAAATTGGATTAACTCGCCCTGAGCTCTCTGTGTTGCTCGCATATAGTAAAAATGCAATCTATAATAATTTAATAGAAACAACTATTCCAGATGAAGAATATTTTAATAGCGAATTATCTGCATATTTTCCAGAATCAATGCGTGAAAAATTTGCTGAAATAATTGCCTCTCATCCATTAAGAAGAGAGATAATTACAACAGCTATTACGAACAGCATGGTAAATAGAATTGATACATTTTATTTGCATTTAACTGTTGAATCAACAGGGCATAAATTTTGTGATATTGCAAGAGCTTATACTATCACAAGAGATGTTTTTGACTTAAGAAATTTATGGAAAGAAATAAATACTCTAGATGGACTAATTCCTGTTGAGAATCAATCAAAACTTTATATTGTAATTAAAAAATTTGTAATGAGGTCAACTAGCTGGCTATTAAGAAATTACAAAGGAAAACTTAATATAGCTTCGGTAATATCAGAATATGGCGATAAAATTAAAGAATTATATGCAATAATTGGTGGTTGCGCTATTGGAAAGTTTAAGGAAAATTATAATAGTGATTTGAGTAATTTCATAACTATGTCAGTACCTTCTGAACTTGCTAAAAAAATTGCTATTTTGAATTTATTATCTTCAGCTTATAACATTGTTGAAGTTTCTAACAAATATAAAGTTGCTACACAAAAAGTTGCCATTATCTATTTTGAAATTGGACATAGATTTAGTTTAGATTGGTTGCGTCATTGTGCAAATAATTTAGTTGCAGAAAATAACTGGCAAGACCTTGCGATTCGTGGATTTAAAGACGAATTATATGATATACATCGTAGAATAACAGCTTCTGCAGTAGAACTATCTGAAAGATCTGAAGATGGCTTAGAAAAATGGTACAAACAAAATGATAAGCATATAAAATTATTTGATCGCTTTATTTTAGAAGTTAAATCAAATAATAATATTGAATATGCTATGATAGACTTAAGTCTTAAGAAGCTTGGAGTTTTATTAGCTAAATAAATGGTATGAATATGAATAGATTTCCAATATATAATCCAAATACTAATAGCATAATTTGTGATCTTGAATTAATGGGATTTGATGAAACTATCAAAGTAATTAACAAAGCATCACTTGCTTTGGAAAGTTGGAAATCTCTCTTGCCTCAAGAAAGATCAGATATATTACTCAAATGGTATTATTTAATTAACAGCCAAAGAGAAGAGATTGCTCAAATAATGCATTCTGAGCAAGGCAAGCCCTTTAAGGAGGCTCTAGTAGAAGTTGACTATGGAAATAGCTTTATAAAATATTATGCTGAAGAGGTCTTAAGAATTTATGGGGAAATCTCTCCTCATTTTAGAAAAAATCAATACTGCATAAACATATCGGAACCCATTGGCGTAGTTGGCGCCATTACCCCATGGAATTTTCCTTGCGCTATGATTACAAAAAAGATTGCTCCGGCATTGGCTAGCGGTTGTAGTATAGTATTAAAACCTTCCGAAGAAACTCCATTAACCGCTATTAAACTTAGAGAACTTGCAATTACTGCAGGAGTTCCAGAAGACGTATTTGGCATTGTATATGGAGATTATAAAGAAATAGGAAGAGCTATTTTAGAAAGTAAGCAGATTAAAATGATTTCTTTTACTGGATCAATAGGCGTTGGTAAATATTTAATGCAAGAATCTGCTAAAACAGTAAAAAAGCTTGTCCTTGAATTAGGTGGAAATGCTCCTTGTATAATATTAAAAGATGCAGATCTTGACTTAACAGTTAAAAAAATAATGCTTGGCAAGTTCAGAAATAGTGGACAAGCTTGCACTGCTCCAAATAGAATTTTTGTAGATAAGTCAATTAAGGATGAATTCACCAATAAATTAATTAAAGAATTATCTGAAGCAGAAATTGAGATTGGCCCTCTTATTAATCAGAACGCTAAAAATAAAACTATAGAATTATTAGAAAACGCTCTTCAAAATGGCGCTAAAATTTTATACCAAGCTTTGGCACCTCAGCAACAAAAATCTGCATTTTATTTTCCACCAACAGTAATTGGAAACTTAAATGATGAAATGAAAATAGCTAAGGAGGAAGCATTCTCTCCAATTTTTTCTATCCTGACTTTTTCTGATTTAGAAGAAGTAATTGATCGCGCTAATAATACAAATTATGGACTTGCAGCTTATCTATTTACCTCAAACCTTAAAAAAGCATTATCCATATCGCAAGAGCTTAACTTCGGAGTTATTGGTATCAATGAAACTTCAACTAGCGCTGATAAAACTATCCATGGCGGGTTTAATGAATCAGGCCTTGGAAGAGAAGGCGGAAAACCGGGCTTGCTAGAATATTATGAGAATAAATTCATTGTGTTCTAGGTTAAAGAACTGGTATCAACTTATCTTTTATTTTAGGTAATTCTTTTAGAGCCGCTTCCCTCCCCAATCTATATAATTCTTCTTTATTATTATCCTCAAAAGTCCCATGCCCGGTTAGGTCTGGGTGAATATCAATATCTGCTAAAGCAGCCTGAGATCTTGATAGTTGGTAATAAGCAAGCCATAGAGCCTTATATGAAAGCTCTAACATATTTTTAGGTTTGTTTTTATTCGGTAGATTATTTATATCAATGGCAATAATGATATCGGGCTTATACTTTAACGCTGTTTGAACAGGAACTGGCTCTAATACTCCACCATCTATTAATATTTTACCATCTATCTCTACAGGTTTAAATATCGGTGGAATAGCAGATGAAGCCCTAACAGCTTTAGCTATAGAGCCTTCTTTTATTACATATTTCTGTCCAGAGATTGAGTCGACAGCTACTACTAATAAAGGTATTTTTAGATCGTTAAAACTTTTTACACTTAGGTTTGATTCTATAAACTTCTCATAAGAGTTCCCTCTAATAGGAGATGATAAGCTGCTAAAAAAATTAAGAGAACCATTTAGAGAAAAATCTAGCAATTCATAGCTTTTGGCTTTAAAAAATATTTCTTTAGTCTTTTTTATATCCCTAGTATCGGCATATATTGCACCTACTGCGCTACCAATACTCGTTCCAACAATAAAATCTATAGGAATATTATTTTCTTCTAAAACTTCAATAGCGCCAAGATGCGCATATCCCTTGGATCCACCACCACCTAGAACTAAAGCAACCTTAGCATTCTTATATTTATTATCTAAGGATTTGAAGCTGGTACATTGAGTTAAAAAAACTAATAAAAGCGCAAGATATATATTTGAGTTTCTTTGTATTTTAGAAAACATAGCGATTTATACCATTAATTTTCTATTTATATAATGATAAAGCTTATTAAAGTGAATAACAAAAATATTGTTTCCAAGAACGTTACCGCTTGTGGTAATTGGATCTATCAACATATAGCAAATCGTTATGAGCGCAGACATTTCTTGGGTAAATCCTAAACAATTCTCTAGCACAGGAATCATAACTAAAATACTGCCACCAGGCACCCCAGCGCCTGAGAATTTTGTTATAGTAAAGGTTAAGGCAAAAATAATATAAGCATGAAAACTTGGCTCAGGAAGCCCGAAAGCACTTATTAGAATCATTGCTAGAATTGGTATACATATAGAATCACCAATCATATGAATATTTACTGTGGCTGGCATTACAACATCAGCTATGCTTTTATTTCCAGTATTTTTCTCTGCAGCAGCAATAGAAAAAGGTAAGGCCGCAGCGCTAGACATACTAGAGAAAGCAGTTAGAGTTGGAGCTACTATATTACGCAGAATATCTAGAGGCTTTTTCTTGTATAAAACTCTACATAGTAATAATAAAAATGATAAATAAAATATTAGTAATGTAATCATATAGATGAAAGCTTTTGGATTAACCGCTATTACATCACTTAATATATCTTCTGTTAAAAGCTTTAACATAAATCCAAAAACGAATAGAGGGAGAAGAGGAATAAAAAATTTCTTTAAAAATTTATCTACTATTTTTTGACATATCTTGGCGGCCATCCCAACATTTTTTGTAATAATTGGTTTATTAATATAAGCCAAAACTAAAGATATCAATAATACAATATTATTAGAAACTAACTTAGGTAATCCGAATTCCCATAAAGCTAACAATTCGTTAGTTTCCTTTGGGCTATGCAGATTTGAAGCGCCATTAAAAACAAATGAATAACTAAAAACTCCAGCTAGATTCACACTAAAGAAATTTGATAAAATTACACATGTTAAAAGCAGAGATGTAAACATCACCGCATGCCCCCTAATTTTAGCAAAAGCATTATATACTGAGCTAAAAATTAAAAATGGTAACATGAAAATAAGAATTTCTTTTAAAGATAAGCTTAAAGCTAAAAATAATTCCTTTAAAGTTAGAGGAATATATTGGTTAAGAAATATTGCCAATAATATGGTAATAACAAGCCTCATCGGCTGGCTTTTAATGATTTTTATATACATGATTTGTCCTTAAATTTTATGATCTAAATAATTGAGTGAACCTTAGGATTAAGCATAAGGCCTAGATTAGAAGGACAAGCAGGACGGCTCTTTTATAAAAAGACCTAAATTATTGAATGAAATATACATGATAGTAACCATAACAAATATATTGATGTTCTTAAAAGAGTATAGTTAGTATTTTATGCTGTCAAGTTTTAATTCACATAAAAGCCCGGGCTTAAGCTGCATATTCTCTTTCTTCAAGAGAGGTAAGTAGTTGATCTTTTGCATTTTCAAGTTCAATACCCTTCACTACCGCAAATTCACCAGCAAGTCTATTTAACGCTGATTCATATATCACTCTTTCGCTATATGAACGACCAGGATCATCTGAGTTTTTATATAAATCTCTTACAACTTCTGCTAAAAGATTAACATCTCCCGAATTGATTTTAACTTCATATTCTTGAGCTCTTTTGCTCCACATGCCTTTTGTAGCTCTTGATTTTTTTTGTAAAGTATTAAAGATACCGGAAATTGTTTCATTGCTGCATAATGGACGCAATCCACCAAGAACGGCACGCTTTACAGGAACTCTTAACAGCATTTTTTCTTTTAAAAGTGAAATTATGAAAACTTTTAATTCTTGATCAGCTATAATTTGGATTTCTTCACCAATTATTTCACCAACACCATGTGATGGGTACACCACCATATCGCCAACTCTAAAGCTTTCGTCATTCAACATTGCAAATACCTTGTTTAATAGAAGTTATTATATATAAAAGAGTATAAATAACCTACTCTCTGTAGTTTTTTCTTAAATCCTAAGAGAGGTTAAAATTTTAACTGAGCCATCTTGGCTATTTAAATTATACATTAAGCAAGCACAAGAATAAGTATTAATTATTGCATAAATTAACCTTCTTTGCAAGTAAAAAGTTAAAAATTGTTAGAAATAGTATAAATGTCCGTCTTCTATCACAGTGAGAATTGGTATAATAATAGAAAATTGCAGTCATTCCTCTCTTAGAGAGGAAGATTATCATGTTTCTTCCATGGTTTTGTAACTTGCTTGTTAGTAAGCATTGATAATGCTCTGCAAATTCGCCATCTGGTGTTTTGAGGACGTATTACATCATCTATAAAACCTCGTGAAGCAGCCACGTATGGATTGGTAAATTTATTTTGATATTCATTTATTTTTTCTTCAATAAATTCCTTATCAGATAATTTATCACGATATAAAATTTCAATAGCTCCCTTTGCTCCCATCACTGCAATTTCAGCATTGCCCCAAGCGTAGTTAAGGTCACCTTGAAGATGTTTAGAGTTCATAACTATATAAGCCCCACCATAAGCCTTACGAGTAATAACGCTAACCTTAGGTACTGTAGCTTCTGCATAAGCATATAGCAATTTAGCTCCATGCTTTATTATACCATTATGTTCTTGGCTAACTCCTGGCAAAAACCCTGGAACATCGATTAAAGTTACGATGGGTATATTAAAAGCATCACAAAATCTAATAAAACGAGCAGCCTTTACAGAAGCGTTTATGTCTAAACATCCAGCCAAGTGCATTGGTTGGTTTGCAACAAAGCCAACAGAACGACCTTGCATATACCCAAATCCAATAATTATATTTTTTGCATAATCTGGTTGAAGCTCAAAAAAGTCTCCTTCATCAACAATTCTTAATATTAATTCCTTCATATCATAAGGTTTATTTGGATTGCTAGGAACCAAAGTGTTTAATGACATCTCTACTCTGTCAGCTGGATCTTGAGTTATTTTCTCTGGCAAGGGCGCTTTATTAGAAAGCGGAAGAAAATCAAACAAACGACGAATCTGGATTAAAGCCTCCACATCATTGTTAAATGCTTTATCTGCTACTCCTGTTTTTGTAGCATGCGTAGAAGCGCCACCAAGCACTTCTTGACTCACATCTTCATGAGTAACTGTTTTTACAACATCAGGCCCCGTAACAAACATATAAGAGGAGCCTTTAACCATAAAAGTAAAATCTGTTAAAGCAGGAGAATATACAGCACCACCAGCACATGGTCCCATGATTAGTGAAATCTGCGGAACAACACCAGAAGCATCTACATTACGTTGAAAAATCTCACCATATCCACCAAGAGAATCAACACCCTCTTGGATCCTTGCTCCTCCTGAATCATTAATTCCAATGACTGGAACCCCCATCTTCACGGCCATATCCATGATTTGACATATTTTTTTAGCATTAGTCTCGCTTAAAGACCCGCCTAACACGGTAAAATCTTGACTATAAATATAAACTAATCTTCCATTGATAGTTCCGCTACCGGTAACTACACCATCTCCTGGATAATTGTTTTTCTCCATTTCGAAATTTGTACAACGCTGCTCAACAAACATTCCAAATTCTTCAAAAGAATCGGTATCTAATAAAATCTCAATTCTTTCTCTTGCTGTAAGCTTGCCCTTGGCATGTTGAGTATCTATTCTCTTTATACCCCCGCCAAGTCTTGCCATTTGTCTTTTTTCTTCTAAGATTTCATTTATTTTGGTCTGCATTTTCTTTTAGTTTTCTAAACATTAGTGTAATACATTTAGCATATTAGTAAGGCAGAAGCAAGATTATTCCGAGACGAGACTTTAATACCAATCCTCACCCATAATTGAACATTTATTAATTCGATTTTTGGTATTCTCCAAAAATAAAAAACCATTGAATATAACCAATATTCTCAGCTTTTTTCTTATTTGTATAATACTCAAACCTCAAATTCTAAACGTTCAATTATGGGTGAGGATTGGTATGAGATTATAATTCATGAATGAATGAATTGTCCGGATTCAACTGCATAATTCTCCATGCTGATTTATCAGCAAAAAGAGTCCTTAATAATTGATTATTCAGAGAGTGACCTGATTTAATTCCATGGAAACTTCCCATGATTCTAGCGCCGGCTAAGTATAGATCTCCTATTGAATCTAATATTTTATGGCGAACAAATTCATTTTCATATCTCAAACCATTGTCGTTTAATACCTTATCTTCATCAACAACAATAGCATTATCCAATGATCCACCTTTAATAAGCCCCATTTCTTTTAATTTCTCAACATCTTTTAAGAATCCAAAAGTTCTTGCTCTAGCCAATTCAATTTTAAATGAACTGGTATTTGCAAAAAAACTACAAGATTGCTTAGCAATAATATTGTCATTAAATGCTATGTCCATCTGCACAGAAAAATCTGAACTTGGAGCAATGAAGGCTTTTGCTTCACCATCTGAAACCTCAACCTTACGAAGCACCTCTATAAATCGTCTGCCAACATTTTGTTCAACTATTCCAGCGGACTCTATCATAAAAACAAAATGATCAGAACTACCATCCATTATTGGAAGCTCATCTGCATCCACTTCAACAAAAACATTATCAATTCCACATCCCCAAAGAGCTGCCATTAAATGCTCAACTGTGGCTATTTTTATTTTTTGATCTTTGCTAACAAGGTTTGTACCAAGGAAGGTCGTGGAAACAAGATCATATTCCGCTTTCACTTCTCCAATATGGCTCTTATCAGCATTTACTCTCTTAAAAACTATCCCCGCATCCACTGGAGCCGGTAATAAGCTCAAATTAACAAAAGAACCGCTGTGTAAACCTATTCCAAAGCAATTTACTCTATTTTTAATAGTACGCTGATTTTTTACAAACATTTTTATCCTTGGAATTAAAATATACACTAATATTCATCTTTCATGATAAAACTCCTCTCCAACCAAAGCAATACAACAAATATTACTAATTGTTACAACTATATAACTCAACTTGTACGCGATCATACGCTAATCTATCCCAAATATCTTCAACTATAGCGCTATTTTCTTATTTACAAATATATCTAATAGGTATAATAATATTACGGTATAACTCTAGCATCAGTTGAAAAGGGGACGCGCAGTGATTACCATAAAAGACAAAAACTACTCTGTTTTTAATAGGTTCGTTAGCTTGGTTGTTATTCTGTCTTTAGCGATTATAATGATAACCATTTTCACAATACATCGAACAAAAATAAACTTATTTAAAAATAATTTAGATCTATTTACTTATAATATTCAGCAAACTTTAAATGATGCATTCATCCATAGCGAAGAAAAGTTAGAATTGATAGGGCAATATATTATCCAGGAAAAACATTATGAAAATTATCAGCTTATGCAAAAATATTTTTCATCATTATGCGAAGACCATTATAAACATCTTATTTTTATACAATCTCTAACATGGATTAATGAAAATAATAAAGCGATAGTTAGTAATAAGGAAATCTACAAAGCTCCAAAAGACCTAAATTATATTGACAATCTAAAAGCTTCTAAGAATATGCCATTTAAATTATTTTTTAATTTTAATGATAAGGAAAATATTTTATCTATAGTAATGGGCATAGCTAACAAAAAAGGTGATTATTTAGGTAGTATATTAACAACATTAGACTTAAAATACGTGGTTGATTACATATCTAAAAATATTTATGAGGAAAGATTCTCATATGCTTTGATCCACACAAAGGATAATGAGATTGTTTTTAAATCTAAAAATTTTAATCTTACAGAGTTTCTAAAATTAAAGGAAAATTCTGTTTATTCTGAGCATAAAAAAATATCAAGCAAGCGCTCTAACAAACATCCAAAACAACAAAATAATTTTTACAATACGTCAAATGAAATAACCAACCAACAGGTACTAGCTTCAAAAGACAGAAGTTTTTATATAAATAAGCTAACCGCGCCTTTTTCTCTTATAATTGAATCCAAATCAAATCCTACAAATGAGGATTTTATACATAATATATTATCTTATAAATATGAATTATTACTGCTTGTATTAGTAATTTCTGTGCTTAGTTTAATATTTTATAAATCCATATTATCCCCCTTTCTTCTTTTATCTAAAGTAGCGTCCGAGTTATCAAATGGAGATATGTTAGCCTCAATGCCTCTTGATATTAATACTAAAGAGGCAGAACTTATTGCTAATGCTTTAGAAAAGATTAGAAGCTCAATAAACACAGAAAGAGAATTAACCTTAGAATTATCTCAAGTGAATAATAATTTAGCCCTATCTAATTTGAGACTAGAAAATCAAGTTAATGAACGCACTAAAGAATTAAAGAAATTAGTACAGACGAAAACTGATTTTATTAATCAATTAGGTCATGAGATTAAAATACCTCTTCAAGGCATGGTCACGATAGTGGAAAACTTAGTATCTTTCTGGAACGAACTCACTGAACCTATGAGAATAGAATTTACTCATCAGATAGCTTTAGGTAGCTCTAAGTTACTCTCACTTACAAATAATTTATTAGATTTTTCTAATTTTTCAGATGGCCAAGATAAACTAAATATAGAGAGTTTTAATATCGTGAATCTAGTGAATGAAATTATTGAGGAAAGTAAATTGCTTTATATGCATAAGAAAAATATAAACATAAATTTTTTCCAAGAAGAACCTATTTTCATAAATGCTGATAAAGAGCGAATGACTCAAGTTTTAAGGAATTTATTTGTAAATGCCATTAATAATAGCTCTAACCTAAGTTTTCTAGCGGTGCAAATTTCACGCACAGAACTTTCTCATTCAAATAATCCTTCTCAAGAAGCTATTCACTTTATCCTTCATGATAAAGGAGAAGGTATTAAAGAGGCTGAAGTAGCCACGATACTTTCACCTTCAATGTCAGAAAAACAAGCAAGTCACCAATGGCTTGGACTGAGAGTGTGCTACGAAGTAATTAAAGCGCATCATGGAAGAATCTGGGCATTTAATAACAAAGACGGAGGAGCGACGTTTAATTTTATTATTCCAATTTCCGCATACTCCACTGAAAATAGAAACTCTGCTTCCTTATTAAATGAACCAGCGCATGATAAACCAAATATCCTAATTATAGATGATGAGGAAATATGTTTAAGTGCAATGGAGCTCTTATTAAATAAAACAAATTATAATTTGATTAAATGTAACTCAGGAAACATGGGCCTTAAGTATTTAAAGAAACATCCTAATGATATTTCATTGATATTATTAGACTTAATGATGCCAGATATTTATGGACTAAATTTACTTGCCGACATTAAAAATGATCCGGAGCTTGCAAAAATTCCTGTAATTCTTCAAACTGCAAGTTTAGATGAAGAAGAAATAATAAAAGCATTTAATTTAGGGATAGTATGCTTCATAAGAAAACCTTATCAAAAGAAACATGTAATTCCAGAAATTAACAAAGCTCTTAGATTATACGATTTAAATAATATGCTAGATAAACCGGTTGCTAAGGCAAGTTAATTCAAGCCAACCCTATAAAGGCAACTAATATCTTTATAATTTTGTAAATAATAATATTGACATTGTTAATACATTTGTTTATACTCACAACAAATTGGAGATTAAATATTATGAAAAAACAAATTCAAGCATACGATCCATATGATGTTGAGCTGGATGAATACGAACAAGAGCTAGAAGATAATTTTGAGCTTTGCCAAAGATTGGAACCAGCTAAAGAAAAAATTATGATCGATAAGTTGGTTGCTGCAGCTAAAAATCATTTTACAGTCAAAAAATCAGTTACTCTTAGAGTTGCTCCTCGCGATCTAGAGGTAATGCGATTGAAAGCCTCTAAACTAGGCATTCCTTACCAAACATACATAAATATGGTGATTCATAAAGATGCGTCAGTTTTCTAACGCACAATTCAGGTATGATCCTGAAAAGAATAGTAAGTTACTGACGGAGCGTCAAATTGGCTTCGATGAAATTGCAGCAGCCATGCTTGAAGGCAAAGTATTAGCTGTTACAGATCATTTTAATAAAGAGAGATATCCTAACCAGCAAATAGCGTATGTATTTATTTTAGATATAGTTTATAAGGTTCCATTTATTGAAGAAGGTGAAAATTCTATATTTTTAAAAACTGCATATCCTAGCAGCAAAGCCAGGGATGAATTTTTTCCTAATAAAAAGAAAAACAAATCATAGATTCCTTCTGGCCCTTTCAATCTGCCTTGCAATATCTCAGAAGCTACCTGACCGCCGCTTTGCATAAAAAGGGTCTGCATAGAACATTATAAAAAAGCTTCCACAACTCCTTCGAAGGGGTTTATAACTGAAGTTATCCCTATAAAGGCAATCAATCCTATGGAATTATAGCCTGTAGGCAGTTGAATAATATCTTCTTTGGATTCTGGTAATTCTGGATGGAATTCAGATAACTCAGTATCTGTGGTTTTGATTGTAACTTTTTGCTCTTCTAACTTCTTTTTAATTTCCTGAATTGACTGACTATATAGTTCCTGCTCAGTATTTTCTGGATCTATAGTATAAAGCTTTTTCATAGAAAAATTTATTTCATGGGATTTTTGCTCTTTAAATACATCCTGTTGTTTTTCGTTAGGTTTATTTTCTTGAGCTTCTGAAGCTAATGAATCATTCGCTCCGCCATTAGCTTTTTTATCGTTCTTCTTCTCTTCTTTATGTTCTTCTTGTTTATCATTTGAAGAACTAGTTGAAGCCGAAGAGGTATTTTTATGATTTCCAAAAAAGCTAAACCCAAAATTTGTTTTATGTGCTTCACTTGTATTTTTGTGGTTTCCAAAAAGACGCTTAAAAAAACCAGGTTTTTTTATAGGCACTTGATCTTGAGAATGAATAATAGTTACCACAGCAACATTGCTATTATTAGCTTTATTATCAGTTAAAATAGGCACTATTTTATCATCACTATCATCATCCGAATCTTTAGCTGATATAACATTAGTTGGCGCTGGTTTATTTTTTAGAAAGCGACGAAATTTATACTGTAAATTTACCGCCAAATCTTCAGCATACTTTCCTAAAACTTTTATCTTCTCTTCTATTGTTTCAGCAGATCTCGCGACATCATAAGCTAATTTCTTAGGTTCAGATATAGCTTTTATATTTCGATCTTGCTGAACAACAATCACTGGCGTATCACTTGCCATTCCTAATTTATGCAAAAATTTAGAAATTACTTCATTATCTGCAATTACCTCTAGCGCCAGTGCGGCATTACTTATAGGCCTCATTGCAGCAGATTCTATAAGATCAGCACAGCCATGGATATAGGCTAAGTAAAGTAATTTATTACCATCATTTATCATGGGAACATAATGAGAAGCGACCCCGGAGAGAGCTACTCTATATAAAGCTTCTGCTATAAGTTCAACAGAATATGTTATAGCCTCATCAGTCGCCTGAGTTTTTCTTCGAATTAACCGCATGGATCCATCTTCATTAGCTCTTGCTAAAAGATGCCCATATAATCTGCTTTTAATCACTCCAATTCTTGCTGCTTGCTCTGCTATAGCCGCTCCTGTAGTGAACAATGAATTAAACCCTTCTGCTCTATCTCCACCGATAGTTTTTGCAAAAAATTTTATTCCTGTTGTGAGGCCTGCAATCAATCCAGGTGTGAGCTTACCTAAAAGATCAATGGCTTGTCTGTCTCTAGTTTCATGAAAATTAGTTCTATTAGGATTGAATTTTAGAACTATGCTGGTAACCAAAGTTGTTAAGAATAGAGCCTCTATAAAGCTACTATATAAGAAACTTAAAGTGAATTTAGCATATGATAATTTATTACTTTCTTCATTATTTCTATAGATTGGACTGGTTAAATAAGTATAAGCTAGCAAGCCTCCTACTGCCATTGTGGGCCAGAAATATTGTATATTTCGTTTAAATTCTTTATTATTATTTTCACCAGTCATAATATTACCCTCCTGTTATTTACAGGAATCTTATTTTCTAAGAGTTAATTATGGGTTAAGACCCTGAAAAACAAATAAATATTTAGGGTGAATTAATCATTTCTTAATAAATAAAATGATATTATCGCTTGAAGAATAATCTATTAGGTCAAATAATGCTTAACTTTAAAGAGCTTTTATCAAAAAAGAAAACTAGCGTTACTGAAAATTTACCTCATGCAAATAGTGATAAAGTCGTTTCTACAATTAGTAATTGGTATTCTGATAGATATAACTCTGTTGTAATTCAAAGAAACTTATTATTATTATTATTAATAGCATCTGTTTTCATGGTGATTGCTAGTAGTTTCATTGTTGGCAATATTTCCTCAACTTTTAAAATTCAACCATTTGTAATTGAGGTTGAAGACAAAACTGGCTTAACAGACGTAGTTAACCCCCTTTCTGCGCCTGAGCTTACATCAAATGAAGTTTTAACAAAATTCTTCTTAATGCAATATATTAAAGCTAGAGAAGGTTATAATTTTCAAACATGGAAATATAATTATTTAACTCTTGTTCGGCTTTTTTCTACTCCTAGAGTATTTGGAGATTTTAAAAGATTTATAAATAGTAACGCAGACAGTCCTTTAGCCATGTATGGAAATAACATCTCAACCACAGTTGCTTTTAGATCAATTCAATTTTTTCCACCAAATTTTGGCCAGAATGGTGTACCAAATGATTTACAGGCTGTAATAAGATTCACTATATTTCCAGAAAATGGAGATAATTTAAGAGGGGTTACAGGTAATAGGATCCATAAAATTCTTACTTTAACCTATAAATATCAACAGACTGAAATGACAGAAGAAGATCAAAGTGTTAATCCTCTTGGTTTTTTCATAACCTCATATAGAGCAGATGTTGAAAATGATTCTCCACCAGTAGTAGTAAAAGGACAATGAAATTTATGTTAGAGCATGAAATAACTAAAAAATGTAAGGCAGGACTGAAAATAGCGCTAATATTCTTATTTAGTTTTATTAGTATTGTTTCTAATGCTGATGAACCAATCACAACTGATAACCGCATTAAAACATATGTCTATAATGAAAATGAAATTTATCCTTTAGTAATTTTTTATGGATATCAGACAAGTATAGAATTTGCTAAAGGCGAAGAAATCGCCACCATTTCGATGGGGGATTCATATGCTTGGCAAATAAACCCTATAGGTCACAGACTTTTTGTAAAACCTCTTGAAGAAAATATGCACACTAACATGACTATTATTACAAATAGAAGAGCATATCAGTTTGATCTTTTTTCTAAAAAAGTTGAACCAAATTTTGATAATGAAATAGTATATGTAATGCGTTTTTATTATCCTGATCAAAAACAAATTATAGAAGATGATGAATCAAGTAACTAAAAAATGGTAAACTGTAATGGCTAGAAAAAGCAAAGATACTAATAAAAAAAGTGAAGATATAGAAGATTCTAAAGTTACCGGATCGTCAAATTCTAAGAATGAAGAAGCTTTAGAAAATGATTACAGTAATTTTAACGATGAAGAATATGAGAATTTGAAACAAAAGCTTTTAGATGCATATAAAATTCAAGAAAAGCTTGGAAAAAATGATTTAAAAGAAGTACAGCAAAATAATTTAAGCTCCTTAAAAGAAGAAGATCCAATTCCAACTGATGATAATAAAGGTCTTAATGAAGAAGAATTTCTACAGATAAAAAAAGAACTAGCTGAAGAATATGAAACTATTAAATCTTCTAAAGATGAAGAGAATAATGAAAATGAAATAGAAAATGACGAGCTTGAAGATAATCATGGCTTAAATGAAGATCAAGTAGATGAGGCCAATCCCGATCAAGATTCAGAACGTGAAAAATATAAATACGACCTTGATGATGACGAAGATAAAGATCTAGAAATAGAAGCAGTTAGTGATAATGAAGACGATGATGAGATAAATCAACCTAAAGAACCTAGTGAAGCACAAAAGAGCATTTCTCCAGAAATAGATCAAGGGATTTCTAAAGTAGCCATAAGTAAAGGTAGCAGCCTGGCCATGATGGTGGGCATGGGTGTTATACTGATTTTTGTAGTATATAAAATGCTACAGCCTTCTGATGACGAGTTAATTAATAAAAATAAAGCTCAGATCAATGAAAATACTCCTACAGCTAAACCAATATCTGATGCGGGTCAAAATATTGTGGTTCCTGAGATTCCGAAAATACCCTCTGTACCGGAGTTGGCACCACCTCCACCACCACCTGCGCCAACGCCGCCATCTCCGCCGGTTTTAACCTTGGATATACCAGCGCCACCACCACCAGTAGCTCCAAAACCTCCTGAAGTTCCTGCAGTTGACATATCTCCTGCGGCTACAGCGTCTTTAAATAACGTTGATATTGCAGCTGATGCCAGAAAAAAAGCAAAAATGAACTCATCAATTATGGTGAGAAGTGGCGCAGGCCCATCTTCAGCTAATGCGGGATCTAGCACTATTTTAACTCAAAACCCTCCATCAATATCAGCAACATATATTGGTGATATGCAGAGAGTCATAGCTCAAGGCAAAGTAATTGATGCAGTTTTAGAAACCGCAATCAATACAGATTTGCCTGGAACTCTTAGGGCCGTTGTTTCTAATGACGTGTTTTCTGAGTCAGGTAAAAATGTGCTTATTCCTAGAGGATCCAGACTAGTTGGGACTTATGCATCTAATGTTACCTTTGGAATAACTCGAGTGCAAATTGCCTGGAGTAGAGTGATTAGACCGGATGGAATTGATATAAAAATTGCCTCACCAAGTATTGATAACTTAGGAAGAACTGGCACTGAAGGTAAAGTAGATGATCATACTTTACGAAATCTAAGTACTGCATTAATGGTAAGTGCGTTGGATATTTCTTTAGCAACATATTTAGATAAAAATACTTCTTCTAATAGCACGACTACAACTACAGTTGCAGGGGGCGTTTCAACAACAGGAAGCTCTTCTGAAACTGGTTATGTTGTGACTCCAACAACTACAACCGGCACTACGCCTACAAACCAACAAGAAGCAGCGTCTTCTACATTAGAAATGGTTCAAGATGTGGGTAAACAACTTGTGGCGAAAACTTTGGCTATGCCACCAACTATTACTGTAAATCAAGGAACTTCTTTAAAAGTATATGTACAAAAAGATATATTCTTCCCTGGAAGGTCTGCTAATTTAACTAGAGTGATAGAATGACAACACACGCAGCTTTAGAGACTTTTCTAGAACCTTTTAGCGATTTATTTAATGAAGATGGTGTTTCAGAAATTTCAGTAAATGTACCAGGCGAAGCTTGGGTGGAAAAAAGAGGAGATATGCGATGCGAGCCTCTTCCGGCCCTAGACATTGATCATTTAAAATCCTTAGGAAGATTAATTGCCCAATCAACAGAACAAATGGTTTCTGAAGAAAAGCCTCTACTTTCTGCTACGTTACCTAATGGTTATCGTATTCAGGTGGTGTTTCCACCCGCTTGTGAACCTGGCAGCGTTTGTATGTCTATTCGTAAAGGCGCCTCAGAATTATTTACATTCGATACTTATGAAAAATTTGGCGCTTTTGATCAAACTTCAACAGATGATATAGAAGATGTTAATACCCCTATTTTATTAGATCATCTACAAAAAAAAGAAATAAGGCCTTTTTTAAGTAAAGCAATTAAATGCAAAAAAAATATTATAATAAGCGGCGGTACTTCAACAGGTAAAACAACTTTTACTAATGCTGCTTTACTTGAAATTCCTACTGATGAAAGATTGATTACCGTAGAAGATGCTCGAGAAGTTCAATTGCCCTTTCATAAGAACAGGGTTCATTTATTAGCTTCAAAAGGTGGACAAGGTAGAGCGCATGTTACAACACAGGACCTGATAGAAGCATGTTTGCGATTAAGACCTGACCGTATCATAGTTGGAGAGCTAAGAGGAGCTGAAGCCTTTAGTTTTTTAAGAGCTATCAATACTGGTCACCCAGGGTCCATTGCTACACTCCATGCTGACACTCCAGCCATGGCATTAGAACAGCTTAAACTTATGGTGATGCAAGCGGGTCTTGGTCTTCCACCTCATGAAATTCGTAATTATATATTATCAGTAGTAGATATAGTTGTGCAGTTAAAAAGAGCAGGGAAAGGCAGGCGTTATATTTCTGAAATTTATTATAAAGATGCAAGAAACTATGCTAAAGCTGACGCAGCAACATAGAAAAAATATAAGAGTAATTTGATATGAATATTCAGGAAATTATAGATTCTACTTTTGTGCTAGATGATAAGACATATATAGCTAATCAAATTTTGATGGCTGTAATACTTGAAATTTCTAACGATTTATCAAGGCTGAGTGAACATAGAGAGGACTTACCGACGTTTAATTCATTCAATCTAGCTATAGGTAATTTAATGGGGTTGAGTAGCACTCTTTTAAAAAATCCACAAGATAGTACATTATTTACCGCAGAACTTCTAAGTAATATTGCATCCGTTATTGATACAATTAATTTTTTTAATAATAGGCTTAATGACCAACAAGCGCAGGATAATAATTCAATTGTAGCTCAAGCTGATCTAGTGCATAATAATGATACAGAGGCAACTTCTTGGACAGATTTTTTAAATCCATTTTTTTGTTGCACTACTGTAGCTAACGTAGTAAACCCAGCATATATAGCATATACTACCGATAATGTAAATAATCAAGATCATTTTGTAGGTGGAGGCCCATCTTCTGCTTTTTCTAAATATTCGTAGTGGATTGGTAAGAGTAGGCGTTATATTTCAGAAGTATATTATAAATATGCAAGAAACTACGCTAAAACCGATGCAGCAACATAGAAAAAATATAGGAGTAATTTGATATGAATATTCAGGAGATACACAAAAAAATTACAGACTCTATTTTTGAAGAAGATGGTCAATTATATATACATAATCAAATTTTGATGGCTGTAATACTTGAAATTTTTCATAATGAATTATTAAAAAAGCATATACAAGATTTATTAGAGAATGATCCATTTCTTATGATTATGCATAGATTAAACGAACTTGCGCGGACTATTTTATTATATCCACAAAGTAATACGTTGTTTATGAATGGGGCTTCTGAGGATCTTTATACTGCTCTTGAACTAATAGATTTTTTCCAAAATGTATTAATAGAGCCTGATAATAATTCAATTGTAGCTCAAGCTGATCTAGTGCATAATAATAACAACGCAGATGATATAGTACATAATAATGATACAGAGGCAACTTCTTGGACAGATTTTTTAAATCCGTTTTTCTGTTGCACTACTGTAGCTAATGTAATAAATCCAGCATATATTGTTGATAACGGAAATAATCAAAATCATTTTGTAGGGGGAAGCTCCTCTTCTGGCTCTTCTCAAGATATATAGTAAATTCTTTTATTGATTGAATGTTTAGCAATTTATATGTATAAATATATTGAATTGGAGTCTGCTGTCATCCTGAGGCTTTAGCCGAAGGATCCAGATGTTATATATTCCTGGATGTTGCGTTCAACATGACGAGGGCCGTCATCCTGAGTAAAACGAAGGATCCATTATTTAATCTTTCAAATAATCATTAAAAATTTTATGGAAATCAAACCTAATTATAATCAAGTTTTAGAAGATCTTATAGCGGGAAATAATCGTTTTTTGAGTGGAGAATCTATAAAATGTGCCCACTCTTCTTTAGCAAAAATAAAAAACTTTGCAAATGAAGGACAGTTTCCAAAAGCTATTCTTTTATGTTGTTCAGATTCTAGGGCTCCTGCAGAAATGGTCTTTGATCAAGATATAGGTGATTTATTCGTAATTAGAGTAGCAGGAAATATTGTTGCGCCTTCTTTGGTTGGAAGTGTAGAATTTGCAGTGAACACATTTGGAACTAATCTAGTTTTAGTTATGGGGCACACAGAATGCGGAGCAATAAAAGCTACGCTTAATCATATTGAAAAATCTCAAGTAATTGACTCTGAAAACATTCATGACATTGTGAGTAGAATCAAACCACATGTTTTTTCTATCACTCAAGTTAAAACTCTTTCTGAGGAAGAGAAAATGCTGCTAGCCGTTAAGGCAAATATCCTAGCATCTGTGGATCAATTATCGCATTCCAGTAGATTGATTGAATCACTGGTCCAGCAAGGAAAAATCAAGGTCTTCGGAGCTCTTCTTGAGCTTAGAACAGGAAAAGTTGAAATACTCTAGTAGTTGTTGACATATTTCTTGCTTACCTTTAATCTGTCTTAAATTAATTAATAGGAAAATAAAATGTTAGATAGAACAAAAGCTCTTGATACTGCGCTAAGTCAAATTGAAAAAGCCTATGGAAAAGGTTCTATTTGGAAATTAGGTCAACGTCCTAATATAGAAATTGAATCCATCTCCACTGGTTCAATAGGCTTAGATTTAGCGCTTGGAATTGGCGGTTTACCAAAAGGAAGAATAATCGAGATATTTGGCCCTGAAAGCTCTGGTAAAACCACACTTACGCTTCAAGTAATAGCAGAAGCCCAAAAAAAAGGCGGCACTTGCGCTTTCGTTGATGCTGAACATGCGTTAGATCCAATATATGCTAGAAAACTTGGTGTTAATATTGATGAATTAATTCTTTCTCAACCAGATACAGGTGAGCAGGCTCTAGAAATCGCAGATACATTGGTAAGATCAGGTGCTATTGATGTTTTAGTTATAGATAGCGTGGCCGCATTAGTTCCTAAAGCTGAAATTGAAGGTGAAATGGGTGATTCACACATGGGCCTGCAAGCAAGACTAATGAGTCAAGCATTACGTAAATTAACAGGGTCAATTTCTAAAACAAATTGTATGATTATTTTTATTAATCAAATAAGAATGAAAATTGGTGTAATGTTTGGAAGCCCTGAAACTACAACAGGCGGAAATGCTCTCAAGTTTTATGCTTCTGTAAGATTAGATATTAGAAGGACTGGATCAATTAAAGATAAAGAAGAAGTGGTTGGCAATCAAACTAAAGTTAAAGTTGTCAAAAATAAAGTTTCACCTCCATTTAAAACAGCAGATTTTGATATTATGTATGGAGATGGTATTTCTAAAACTGGTGAACTTATTGATTTAGGTGTAAAGGCTGAGATCGTTGAAAAATCAGGCTCTTGGTATTCGTATAATAATGAAAGAATTGGTCAAGGAAGAGAGAATGCGAAGCTATTTTTAAAAACCAATCCTAACATTGCTGATGACATTGAAAAGAAATTACGCACATTATCTGAAACTGTAGATGGTGGCTTCATTGCAGAAGCAATGACTGAAGCTGATCATAATAATATAGATTAGAAAAGGAGTATTTATGTTAGATTTAACAGGGAAAGTTGCTTTAGTAACTGGTGCTTCAGGTGGAATTGGTGGAGCGATTGCAAGAAAATTACATAGCCAAGGGGCTTTTGTAATAATTTCTGGAACCAATGAACAAGTTCTAGAAGGATTAGCTTTAGAGCTGAGTGAGAGAGTAAAAATTATCACTTGTAATTTAAATGATGATGATTCAGTAAACGGTCTAATTGATCAGGCTCATGAATTGCATGATCGCTTAGATATATTGGTTTGCAATGCCGGCGTTACTAGAGACAATCTATCTCTTAGAATGAATGTAGAGGATTTTGATGCTGTAATGCGCATCAATTTAAGATCTACTTTTGTTTTAAATAAAGCTGTTATTAAAAAAATGATTAAACATAAATATGGTAGAATAATAAATATTTCTTCTATTGTTGGTTTTACTGGTAACTTAGGGCAAGCAAATTATACAGCTGCAAAGGCTGGTATGGTGGCTATGTCTAAAAGCCTAGCTTTAGAAGTGGCAACCAGAGGTGTTACCGTGAATTGCGTTGCTCCTGGGTTTGTAGCAACTCCAATGACAGATAAGCTTAAGCCTGAGCTACAAGAAGAATTGCTAAAAAAAATTCCTACAGGTAGATTGGGTAACCCTGATGATATTGCTAATGCTGTAGTGTTTCTTGCAAGCAGTGAAGCAGAATATATTACCGGACAAACCATCCATGTCAATGGTGGCATGGCAATGATTTAATCTTTAGAAAAAATCTTATGAGCATTGGAAATAATTATCACCCAATAATATTGTGTATTTTAGATGGTTTTGGAATCAGTGAACCTAAAAATTCTAAATATGATGCCATTTCACAGGCCAATCCAAAATTCTGGAAATATTTATTAGAAAACTATCCTAATACAGAATTAAAAACGTCTGGCATAGCAGTGGGCTTACCAGAAGGACAGATGGGAAATTCCGAAGTCGGTCATATGACCATAGGAAGTGGTAGGATAATATTTCAGGATTTTGTAAGAATTTCTCAAGCTATTGAAGATGGAAGTCTTGCTAATAATTCAGAAATTAAGAACCTAATAGCCACTCATATAAAATCAAAAAAGTCAGTACATTTATTGGGACTATGTTCAGATGGTGGCGTTCATGCGCATATTAATCATCTTATTTTTTTAAGCGAATTATTAGCTAAAGCCGAAATCGCTGTTAAATTGCATTTATTTCTTGATGGCAGGGATACTCCTCCAAAGTCTGCCAAAAAATATTTATCCATGATAGATGAATTAACATCTAAATATCCTAATATAAAAATAGCCACTATTGCTGGAAGATTTTATGCAATGGATAGAGACAATAGATTGCAGCGCACTGAAGCATCTAAAAATGCTATTTGTTTTGGAGATGGAGAGAAGATCAATAATTGGCAAGAATTCTTAAATGATCAATATGCTTTAGAAATTTCTGATGAATTTATTCCTCCCAGAGTGTTTAGAGATTATGCTGGAATTAATGAAAATGATTCGATTATTTTTACAAATTTCCGTTCTGATAGGATTATTCAAATAGCTAAAAAAATCTTGAAATTTAAACCCAAATTAGCCTTCAAAATTGGCATGACTGGATATTCAGAAGAGTTGAATGAAGAACTTATTTGTTTATTTCCTAAACAAACCATACAAAATTCTTTAGGAGAAATATTAAGCAATAATAATAAAACTCAGCTTAGAATAGCAGAAACAGAAAAATATGCCCATGTAACTTTCTTTTTTAATGGTGGAGCCGAAGATTTATATCTTGGAGAGGAGAGAGTTCTAATCCCCTCTCCTGATGTTGATACTTATGATTTGAAACCAGAAATGTCTACAAATGAGGTTACAGATAGGCTTATAGATGCCATTAAGTCTAAAAAGTATGATTTCATTGTTGTAAATTACGCTAATGGGGATATGGTCGGTCACTCTGGTAATATGAAAGCTGCCATTGAGGCGGTAAAAACATTAGATATAGCTATAGAAAGAATTTCTAAAGCAGTAAATGATGAAAATGGTTTTTTGATTATTACAGCTGACCATGGAAATGTGGAATATATGTTTGATGAAGCAAACAACACACCCCACACATCTCACACATTAAACCCAGTGCCATTAGTGCTTGTAGCAAATGACTTATATAAAAGCAAAATAAAATTAGATAAAGGAACTTTAAGTGATATAGCTCCTTTAGTTTTAAAGTTAATGAATATAGATAAGCCAAAAGAAATGACGGGTAATGCATTAATAAAGGATAAACTATGACAAAAAGTAAATTCAAGACTTTTCTATCTTTCTTCTATGCGGTATTAATTGCGCTGCTTATAAGAACTATAGTTTTTGAACCATATAGTATTCCCACTGGATCAATGAAACCAAATTTTTTAGTAGGAGATTATTTATTTGTATCTAAATATAAATATGGGATTAGCAACTCATCCTTTCCACTAGACCCTCCTTTAATAGATGGAAGAATATTGGTTCTGGATAAGCCTCAAAGAGGAGATGTTATTGTTTTTAAGTCTCCTCATGAACGTTGGACGAATTATATTAAAAGGCTTATTGGAATGCCTGGTGATGAAATTCAATTAATCAATGGAGTTGTTTATATTAATGGAACTCCTGCGGATAGGAAGGAAGAGGGAACCTTCACTGACACGGATGGATCGGTTCTCCAAAGATATAAAGAAACTTTACCTAATGGAGTTTCATATTATATAGCGCAAGAAAATACATATGGCTCCTGGAGTAACACTCAAGTTTATAAAGTTCCAGAAGGGCATTATTTTTTCTTAGGCGATAATCGCGATCATTCTACTGACAGTAGATTTGGTGAATATCCTATAGGTTTTGTTCCATATAAAAAATTAATTGGTAAAGCAGAGGAAATAATTTTTTCAAATCCCGAGTCAATTATCTATATATGGAGATGGATATTTGCTTTCAACAAAGATAGACTCTTTATAAGAGTAAAATCTCTTTAAAGAAATAAATCTTCTAAGCTAATAACTGAGTTTAAGTTAATAAGGCTATTTTCTTTGCTTCCAACTCAAGCCACCTCGTTTCAGCTTGATTTAATTCTTTATGTTTCTTGTTTAAATTATTGCTAATCTCATGAAATTTATATATATCTTCATTATAAAGATTGCTATTGTTTAATTCAGCTTCTAATTTATTTATTAAACTAGTTAGATTATCAATTTTTTCAGGAAGTAGAGATAACTCATATTCTTCTTTATATGATAATTTCTTTATCTCTTTTGAAGCTTCTCTAACTACGTCACTCTTCTGGATCTTAGATTTCATAGGCTTTTCTGCTGAAATATAATCATAATATCCACCAACATGATCATAAACATTAGGCTGGTCTATTATTATAATGCGAGTAGCTAACCTATCTATAAAATCTCTATCATGACTTACTATAAGCAAGCTTCCTTTATACTCACTTAGAATTTCTACTAACATATCTAGAGTGTCTATGTCTAAATCATTTGTTGGCTCATCCAATATCAGAAAATTCCCAGGATTTAATAATAACTTTGCTAAAAGCAATCGATTTTGCTCTCCTCCAGAAAGAGTAGAGGTTTTACTATTTGCTTGTTTACTATCAAAAAGGAAGTCTTTCAAATAAGCCACTACATGCTTAGGCTTATCACCAATAAAGACCGTATCTCCTCCATTAGGGCATAGGGTCTCCCATAAAGTTTTTTCATGATCTATTTCACTTCTAGACTGATCTAAATAACTATATTCCAAATTTGCTCCAAATTTTATACTTCCTTCCGTTGGATTAAGTTTGCCTGTAATTAGTTTTACTAAAGTTGACTTACCAGCTCCATTACGCCCCATTACGCCTATTGTCTCTCCCTTCATGACATGCAAAGAGAAAGGTTTAAAAACTTCTTTTGGAGGATCCATATCTGTAAATTTAAAGGCTACATTTTCTATTTCAAGCAGTAGCTTAGATTTATTGAGCGGAGAAAGAAGATCTAATTTTATATTAGAATCTATTTTATTAAATCTAGACTTTTCGTTTTTTAATTTTGATCTTAATTCATATAATTTAGATAATCTTTGTTGATTTCTTTTTCTTCTTGCTGTAACACCTTGCGCAAGCCATAAATTTTCTTTATCAAGTTCTTTACCTAACTTTGAGAGCATTTTTGTTTCTTTTTCAAATATTTCCTCACTCCATCTATCAAAATCACTGTATCCTTTGTTATTGGCAATAAGGTTACCTCGATCAAGCCAAATAGTTTTATTAGAAATATTACGCAAAAAAGCTCTATCATGGCTTACTAAAATTACTCCACCAGAAAAATTATTTAAATAATCCTCTAACCATTCAATGGAGCTGATGTCTAGATGATTTGTTGGCTCATCTAAAAATAAAAGATCAGGCTCTGTTATTAATACTCTAGCTAAATCAGCTCGTCTTAATTTTCCCCCTGATAATTTACTTAAATATTTATCCCCAGAAAGTTGAAGTTTTTCTAAAATTATATCAGCAAGATAAGATTTTTCTTGTCTAGTTACTTCGGTAGTAATATTTTGCAGAACATAATCATATACTTTCATATCCTCTTTAAACAAAGGCTGCTGCGCAAGTAGGCCTATTTTTATTCCTGGATGATGATATATTTCTCCCTTATCTGCTTCTATTTCTCCTGCCATTATTTTTAGAAGCGTTGATTTTCCACTGCCATTTTTTCCAACTAAACAGATTCTATCTTTAGCATGAATTTTCGCAGATATATTTGTAAACAAAGGCTTATCGACAATTGTTAAGGAAAGATCTTTTATATAAAACAATGGTAAAGTCATAAAAATTACTTTTTTGGCATAGAAACTTCAGGTTCACGAATATATAAAGGTTCTAATTCATGATATAATTTATTTTTAAAATAAAAATTGCTTGCTTGCACTAAAATTTTAGCATTAACATTAAAATTAAATTTCTCTTCAAATTCTGGCAGAAATTTTATCCCATCTCCGATAGCGATACAATTTTTTGGCATATAATTCAATAGATTTTCGATATCTAATAACTTAGGCTCTGAAACCTCTTTAAGATCCGAATTAAATAGTTGAAAGTAAACTTGGTTACGTCTAGCATCTAAAATAGTAGCTATTTTCTTGGTTTGACTTTGCTCCCTCACGTAATAAGCTAATGCTTGAAAATTTGTTATTGCTATAAATTTTGCTTTTAAAGTTAACTCCATTCCAAGTGCGGCCGCTAAAGCGATTCTAACTCCTGTAAAACTTCCAGGGCCATTTGTTATACTAACTAAATCTATATCATTAAGAGAAATTTTAGCTTGTTTTAAACTTTCATTAATTAAGTTGAATAATTGCTCTGCTTGTTGTGAATCTTGTTTTGTTGATTCATAAGCTATTATTTGAGCATCTAAAGAGATAGAAACCGAAGCTAGATTGTTGCTTGTATCAAAAGATAATATTTTCATTAAAATATTTTTTAAATTGTTTTTCCGTCAAACTTGAGTATACTGGTTTGAAAGTAATTTTATAGTTAAATTAATAATTTTTATGGCATATGCTAATCTTATTCCAATAAATAAACCTATCGTGCTGGTTGGTATGATGGGCGCCGGCAAGTCCACGGTAGGGACTAGGCTCGCCAGAAAGCTGCGCGTTTCATTCTATGACACTGATAATCTAGTTCAAGAAGTCGCTGGATGCTCAATGGAAGATATTTTTAAATATGCCGGAGAAGATTTTTTTCGCGAAAAGGAACGCCAAGTAGTAGATGAACTACTAAATCTTACCAATTGTGTAATCTCAACAGGTGGCGGAGTGTTTATTGACGAGGTCAATAGAAAGCTAATAAAAGAAAAATCTATCTCTATCTGGCTTAAGGCTGATTACACTACCATTTTAGAAAGAGTTTCACGGCGCAACACTAGACCAACTCTTAATGCAGATAACAAAGCTGATTTGGTTGAGCAGTTAATTTTGGAGCGCTATCCCGTTTATCAAGAAGCCGATATTTGTGTTAATAGTGGAGATGGACCGCATATGTTAATAGTGGATGATATAATAGCAAAAATATCGAGTTTATAACGTTTATAAAAAGGAGTAATTATAAATGGATTTACCTGAAAAACTTTTAAACCAAGTTCAAGAAGAAAATGGTTATTCATCTGATCAAAAACAAGAACTAATCACTGAATGCTGGAATATGCTTAGTGAAGATATGCAACAAGCTTTTATAAATCAACTTGATCAAAATCAAACAGGAAAAATAATAATTAACGGAAAAGAACTCGAAGGAGTTAATCAATTTATTAACAGCATGAAGAGATTACAAAATAGCTTCAAGCCAGATAACATAAACGACGCTTTAGATAACTTTAAAAACCTTGATAAATCCAAATATTCTTTATCTAGCAGTTTATTTAATACCGAAATCTTAATAGAAAAATTAAACCAAAATCCATTATTAAAAACTAACTCAGCAACCGCTGCTGGGATTGCAACACAGCTTGCAACATTAACTACAGATTCACCTATTCAAGACCAAGAAAAATTTCATGAAATAACAGCAAATATAATTTCAGGACTAGTTAAAAGCAACTCTATGTTTGGCAGCTCTTTAAGCTCTAATATTGTAGATAAGTATGGACGAATATCTCCTGATTTGATAATAACCGTCGGTAAATATGTAAAAGAAAATTATGAAACTTTAAAAGATTTACCAGCAGATAAGTTAATAAAAAAAGGCCAAGAAATAAAGAACGCTTGGAAAAAAAATAAAAATCTCGCCGCATTTAAAACTAAAGAACCTTTAATGATTGATGTTGATAGCAAATCTGCTCCGCCTACACCGCCTGTAACACCTATAGCATCTCCTACTTCTAATAAAGAAAGATTTATTTAAATAAATCTGAAAGAGAACCAGCCCTTACCAGATACGAGGTATATATGTATAATCCAGCTCATCCAGGAGAAATTCTTAAAGAGTTATATTTAGACCCTCTAGGATTATCCATTACTGCTGCTGCGAAGGGTCTTGGCATTACAAGAAAATCATTATCTGAAGTTATAAATGGACATTATAGAGTTAGCGTAGAAATGTCTATGAGACTTTCAAAAGCTTTTAATACTAGTCCAGAAAGTTGGTTAAATATGCAACAACAATATGACTTATGGAAAAACAGAGACTTTGCCAGCAATATTACAATTAAGAATTTTGTCTCATGATAATAATCATGATGAATACAGGGGTTGAAAATAAATTACTACCCCTCTAAAGCATCCTTTATTGCCATGATTATTTGTTGTTTATGATATGGTTTGCGGATATAGGCTTTGGCCCCCATTCTCAGGCCTTTTTCTATTTCATTTGAGTCATTAGTACCGCTTTGTAGAATGACAGGTATATGACTAGTAATAGGGTTAGCTTTAATTTCTGAAAGAACTTCTAATCCATGTATGTCTGGCATCATTAAATCAAGGAAGATCAAGTCTACTTCTGAAGGATTCTCTAGTAAATAATTTAAACCATCTGTTCCACTGTAAGCTGCTGCTAATTTGTGACTTGTATTACTAAGCAATATATCCATACTCATTTGACAAGTTGTTTCGTCATCAATCATTAAAATAGTGACTCCTTTGTTAGGGGGTAAGTTATTTTTAATAACATGCGACTTATTATAATTTATTGGTAAAGAAAAGCTTACGGTAACTCCTTTATCTTTATTATTCTTAGCCCAAATAATCCCTTTGTGACCTTCTATTATTTTTTTACATATAGCGAGACCTAGGCCGGCTCCTGAAAATTTTTCCTTTGTTCTATCGCTTTGAATAAAGGGTTTGAAGATTTTCTCTATATCTTCTTCTGGTATACCCACGCCTTCATCTGCTATGCTAATTTTGAAGAATCCATCCGTTTTTTCGATATCTATTGATATACTCCCATTCTTCATAAATTTTATGGAATTAGTTAATAGATTGCGAAACACTTGAACTATTTTTTCAGCATCAACTTCAAGCATAGCCTCTTCAAGTTGGGAGGTTAGTCTTATTTTTATTTTTTTATTTATTAAATAAAGAGCTTCACATTCTTTAATAATATCCTTTATTAGAGAAACCAAATCTGTTTTTTGCATATTAAAAAACATTTTATTATCGTTAAATATTGTAAGATCTAGTAAATTAGAAACCAGAGAGAATAGTCTTTGGCTATTATTGGCCACAGCAGTTGCAAGAGCAAATTTTTGCTTCTCTGTGTGATTATCCCAGCCCTCTATCAATCCTTGAGAAATTGAAGTTATACCTTGAACAGGAGTTCTAACTTCATGACTAATACTATTTAAAAATTCATCCTTTATTGCCAAAGCCTTTTCTAGCTCTGAAGTTCTCTCTTTTACTTTATGCTCTAAGTTTTTATTAGCCAAATCTACCGTATCTTTGGCCTTAATAAGTTCAACTTTAGTATCTTGTATTTCTTTTAATTGGTCTGCAAGTAAATTCACCTCTTGATATTGCCCATAATAAATAGTTGGATTTGGATCTCCTTGAGCTATGCTTCTAGCCGAATTCGACAATAAAATTATAGGCTTTACGATCAATTGTCGAAAATAAAAAAGTAAAATTATGAATAATAACCCCATAAGAGATAGTTCAGCAATTCTAGGAAAAGTTATCTGCCAATATTCTTCATTAGCTTTTCTAATATCCTCTCCTACTATAAAATAGAATGGATAATGTTCTGAATGCTTAAAATAAGAAAAATGCAGATGATTGAGATCTATAGGGGTGTGAAGCGCTCCAGAAACTTTATTAGTATAATCTATAGAATCTTTTAACCTATGAATAAAATTTTCTGGTGGTAAATTATTAAAATAAGAAAAACCTACATTATCTGAAGCCAAAATAAATTTCATATCTTCACTGATAAGCATAAAAATTAAATCTTTATTAGTAAAAATCAATTCAAGTTTATTTGTTAGTTTCTCTAGATTAAACCCTGTATTTATAGTGCCAAGAAATTTCTCTTCTTTATTAGCAATTCCAACTCCCACAGGTAAAATCCATTGTTTACTTAAAATTCCAATGGTTGGACTAGAAAACTGAAGCTTCCCAAGAAAAAAAGGTGTTTTGCTTAAAAAAGTGCGGACAGAAACATCAATTTCTTCTATTTTATTAGAGTTAACAGTAAGCATTTTATTATTTGGCTTTATCCAACCAAATTTCGTCCATATACTTTCATGATTAGGATCATAATAAGCATCATTAGCCAATATATTTTTTATTGATTCTAAATTGTCATTCTGTAAGGTAATTTTTTTACCAAGAAAATTTGCATAATTTGCAACAAGATTGAAATCTTCTGAAAGAGCTCTATCAAGCATATCCGCTCTTTCTATAATTTCTAACTCTTGTTTATTATAGTAAGAACGATGAACTAATAACCCAACACAAACCGAAATAATTAATACAGACAATAAAATAATTATAGAAAAAATCTTAAAATCTTTAGCTAACGATGATTTATTAATAAACATTATATTTCTTAATGATCTTTTACTTCTTATACACTAATTTTTCATTCTTTTCCACATAATTTAACCATTGTTATTGATAAATCTGTGCAATAACTTAATAGGAATAACCACTATAAATATTATTAAAATAGTTATAGCAGAGGCCATTGGCCAATCTCTATTCATAAAAAACTCAGTCCATAATAATTTTCCTATTGTAATTATTTTGGCTCCCCCCAATAAGTCTGGAACAACAAACTCACCGATAGAAGGGATAAAAACCAAAAATAATCCCATTATTACCCCCGGTAAAGATAAAGGAAAAATAATTTGCCAAAAAATAGAAAAGGGTTTTGCTCCAAGATCAGCTGCCGCTTCTATAATATTAGGTTTAATTTTTAGAAGAGAAGAATATATAGGCAATACCATGAAAGGAAGATATGTGTATACAATTCCTATAATAATAGCGAACTGGGTGTTAAGTAAATGCAACGGCTCATCTATTATCCCACTCATTAAAAGAAATTGGTTTAATAAACCGTTATTTTTTAATATAGAAATCCAACCATAAACCCTTATTAAAAGAGAGGTCCAGAAAGGAGTGATAATTAAAATTAAAAAGAAAATACGAAGATTTTCATTGGCCTTAGAAATACTATAAGCCATAGGATAAGCAATAATTAACGTAAAAAAAGTAGCAATAAAAGCTAATTTTAAGGAATTTATAAAAGCTTTTAAATAAAAATTATCCTTAAATATCATTAAGTAACTACCAAAATCTGGCTTGATTTCTAAACCATCATCTTTAAACTGAAATAATAATTTATAAGGAGTTACTCCAAATTCTAGTGAACTTAGGCTTATCAAGCTAAGAAGTATAACAGCTAATATAATAAAAACAGATATCCATAAAAAAGGTATAGTTATAATTAATTTTTTATATCTTTCTAATGTATTAATACTCATGATTTTAATAAAACCCCATCTGTTTTATCCCAAGAAACATAAACTTTATTACCATAATCCAATAAAGGATTTTTAGCTCTAGCTGATGTTGGCAAACTCACGTGAACTATTTTTTTACTATTTAATTCCACATGATAAATGATTTGATTTCCTAAAAATGCTATATCAACTATCACTCCCTCTGCATGATTATGAGTATCATCATCTTCTTCGCTGTAAATCCCCATTTCTTCAGGCCTTACTGCCACCCACACTTCTGTTCCTTGATCCAAGCTTTCATATGAATTTACAAGCATAGGAGCCTCTATCTCGTCGCTGGATATAGTTAACTTATGTTTTTTACTATTATCCATAACATAACCATGAAAAATATTTATTGAACCAACAAATTTGGCAACAAATCTTGAGTTTGGATATTCATAAATATCTTTAGGGGTTCCTATTTGTTGTAATTTACCATCTTTCATTACCGCCATCCTGTCTGACATAGACATAGCCTCCTCTTGATCATGAGTTACCACAAGAAATGTAATATCTAATAACCTTTGAATATTGGTAAGCTCTACCTGAGTTCTCTCACTTGTCTGCCTATCTAAAGCTCCTAATGGCTCATCTAAAAGTAAGACTTTTGGTCTTTTTATTATGCTTCTTGCTAAAGCTATCCTCTGCTGCTGTCCTCCAGATATTTGCCAGGGCTTGCGATGTGCAAAATGAATCATCCCCACCATTTCAAGGGTTTCTGTCACGCGTTTTTCTATCTCCGATTTAGGTAATTTTTCTTGCTTTAATCCAAAAGCAACATTTTGCCAAATATCCATATGAGGAAAAAGAGCATATGATTGAAACATCATATTTACCGGCCTTTGGTAAGGGGGAATATCAGTCATATCAACCCCATCTATAAATATCCGGCCAGAATCTGGCTTTTCAAACCCCGCAATCATTCTCATTAAAGTTGTTTTTCCACAGCCTGATGGACCAAGCAAGGAAAAGGATTCTCCTCTTGTTATATCTAAGCTAATATTATCAACTGTCTTGTAATCATTTGTTTTAAATTGCTTAACAATATTTTCTATTTTTATAATTACTTCCGGTTTAATAAACTCATTCATTTATTTATTTTCTTTTTGTTGTTTCATTAATTTATAAGCATATCTATACCATTTTCCTTCAGGATAATTGTCTCCAAGGACTGCAGCATATTTTCTAGCTTCCTTGTCTACACCCAAAATATGGTAGCATTCTACAAGCCTATATAAAGCCTCTTCTATCTGACTGGTTGTTTGATATTTCTCTACAACCACGTTAAATCTGTTTATTGCTCCTATAATGTCTCTATCTTTCAAATAAAATCTTCCAATTTCCATTTCTTTTCCAGCTAGATGATCCAAGACAAGATTAAGTTTAAATCTTCCATCTCTAGAATATTTACTATCAGGAAATCTATTGATTAACTCATTAAGTGAATCTTTTGCTTTTTCTGTAATTTCTTGGTCTAAATTCACATTTAAAATTTGATCATAATAACATAAGGCCTTTAAATAATATGCATATTCAATATCTTTCTCTCCTGGATATAGACTGATATAATCATCCAAAGCTGCTATAGCATATTCAAATTTTGCTAATTTATAATAAGCATATCCTTCCATTAATTGAGATTTACTTGCAAGCGAAGAATATGGATATTCTTGATTTATTCTATCAAAATAATTTATTGCCTCACCATATTGAGAAGAATTCATATTTTTCATCCCATCACTGTATAATTGCTCAGGTGTAAGTCCTTCAAGTTTATCTACTTCTTTTTTCTTTGCGCATGAAACTATACTTAAGACAATTATTAAACTTAAGAATGTTTTTTTTATAAATAACTTCATTTTTTATCTCTTTAATTATTCCAAATAGGTTCTTTTATTTTTTTTAATAATTCAGTATGAGCAAATAATTCCTCAGCTGAACATTCATATTTTCTAGGTTCTTTATATTTTTTTTCTTTCAAATTCAGACTTTCTAAATTTTTTTCTGTTTTTTCATTTGTTTTAATTAACAATCTATCTTCTACTAGATTTTTATACACTTCATAAAGCAGCTCCACATCTATCATCGCTCCATGTTTATCTCTTTTAGATAGATTTATTTTAAATCTTTTACATAAAGCATCAAGACTTGCAGGAGATCCTGGAAATTTCTTTCTTGCCACTGCTAAGGTATCTATTACAGTATCAAAACTAATTAATGGATGAGATAATGTTTTTAGTTCATGATTAAGAAAATTAACATCGAATCTTGCATTATGTATAACTAGTGTAGATCCTTTTATGAATTCTAAAAATTCATGAGCTATTTCAGAAAAAATCTTTTTATCAAGTAAAAATTCTGTGGATATTCCATGAATTGAAAAAGCTTCGTAAGGAACTTCTCTTTGTGGATTGATAAATGTATGAAAAAAATTCCCTGTTTTTATTCCATTTATAACTTCCATTCCACAAATTTCTATTATTCTATGCCCTTGTTCTGGCTTTAGCCCTGTTGTTTCGGTATCAAGTATAATTTCTCTCTTCATCTAATACCTTCTGCATTAAAAATCTGCTTCAATTGATCCTTAGTATATTCATAAGATATATCTGTGTAAACAATATAGTCTGCAAGCGTTGCTTTAATTTTGCTATGCATTTGTTTATCTAAAATAAATTCAAGTCTTTTCTCGTCTATATTTTTTCTTCTTAAAGCTCTTTCAATTTGTGTTTTATCGGTGCAAAAACTTGTTATTATTTTATCACATAAATGCTGATAATTTTTTTCAAATAACAACGGAATTTCAAATAAAACTATTTGCTTTTCTTTGTTTTTTTTAACAAATTCCTCTCTTCTCTCTTTGATTAGAGGATATAAAATTTCTTCCAATTCTTTCAATGCTTCATCATTATTAAAAACAAGCTTAGAAAGAGAGGTCTTATCGACAAAATCACCTATTATCACCTCAGATAAATGTTTGTTTTTTCTTAGAAGATCTACCACTCTTTGCTCATTTAACAGCTTTGAAACTTCTTTATCTGATGAAAAAACTTCTATATTATGCTGTTTAAATATACTTGCGATAAAGCTTTTTCCTGTAGCTATTGAACCAGTTAATCCTAAAATTTTCATACTTTTAACTTTCTTTGATCATATAACTTAATAATATTAGCAACTGTTTCTTCTACAGATTTCCTTGTAACATCTATAATCGGCCAATTTTTATTTTGAAAGAATTTTTTAGCCTCTCTAATTTCAAACTGAACTTTTTCAAAATCTATATAATTTGAGTTATTTATATCATTTAAATTTAATATTCTATTTTTTCTTATTTCTATTAAAACATCAGGATTAATTATTAAACCAATAACCATTGGTCCTTCATTTATTTCAGGAAATTTCTGCCCTACAACAAAAGGAATATTTGCCGCTTTATATCCTTTATAAGCTAGATACATTGCAGTTGGAGATTTAGAAGTTCTTGATGGACCTACTAAAATTATATCAGCGTCTTTTATATCAAAATTAGCCTGCCCATCATCATGAGATAAAGCATAATTTATAGCATTAATACGAGAAAAATACTCTTCATTCATAACATGCTGTCTTCCAGGTTTATTTATAGTTTTTATTCCTAAGTAACTAGATAATGTAGTAACTGTCTCTTTTAGAACTGGAATTGCCAAAATCTTCAACCTTACACAAGTTTCTCTTAAATATTCCTCTAATTCATCATTTACAAGAGTATACATCACTACTCCGTTATTTTTCTGCAATTCACCCGCTAATTTATCTATCTGCCCCTTAGTCCTCACCAAAGCCCATAAATGTTCTTCTGTTTTTAAATCATCAAAATGCGCAAGCGCTGATCTTGCAACGTTTGTTACAGTTTCTCCTGTAGAATCTGATACTAAATATAATCTTAAAATTTCTTTCATTTAATAACTATGTGGATAACTTAAGTATAACTATCTATATTATTTTTTGATAATTCTACCCACTTTTTCATCAATATGGTACTACAAATTCAATTAACATGTGGATATTATATTTTATCTATATGTGGATGTTGTTGATAATTTTTTAAAAAACCAAGTTTTTTGTAGATTTTTAATAAAAAAAACATTATCAATATTGTTAATAACTATGTGGATAAAATTTAATCCACTTTATACACATTACTACTATAAACTACTATATCTTTATATATAAAAAATTATTTTAATGAATAATCTAATAAATATATTATCTGGGAAAAAAGAAATTGTTAAAATACCTATTTGGTTAATGAGACAAGCAGGAAGATATTTGCCAGAATATAAGCTATTAAGGAAAGAAGCTAATAATTTTTTAAGCTTCTGTTATAATCCAAATCTTGCTATGGAAGCTACACTACAACCTATTAGAAGGTTTGATCTAGATGCAGCAATTATATTTTCAGATATTTTAGTAATACCAGATAGTATAGGAGTAAATGTTGCTTTTGAGGAATCTCATGGTCCAATGCTTGAGCCAATTAGGTCTATAAAAGATTTAGATTTATGTTTAGAGAAAAAACAATTATCCAAATTAGACCCTATTTATACAGCTATAGAAAAAACAAAAGAAAAATTACCTAAAAACATTCCTTTAATTGGTTTTTCTGGAGGAGCATGGACTCTTGCTTCATATATAGTAGAAGGCAAGTTAACAAAGGATTTTTCTATAATAAAACCTCTATATTATAACAATCCAGAATTTATAAAATATTTAATTGATAATCTAGTAGAAAATATATCTAAACATCTAATAAATCAAATAAAAGCAGGTGTTGATATATTACAAATCTTTGATAGTTGGGCTGGAGTTTTAACAGGAAATGATTACGAAGAGTTAATTATAAAGCCAACTCAAGAAATTATAAAAAAAGTTAGAAATATATATCCGCATATCCCTATAATTTCTTTTCCAAGAATGAGTGGCTTAAATATACAAAAATTTGTTAAGCTAGTTGATTGTGATGCTGTAAGTGTAGATCAATATTCATCGTTAAATTTAATTTCTAATGAAAAATTAGTTCAAGGAAATTTAGATCCATTAGTTCTTCTTAGTAATTCAAAAGATTTTATCAAAAGAAGAGTTGATGATATATTGGTTAATATGAAAGATATTAACTTCATTTTTAATCTAGGACATGGTGTTGTTCCAAATACTCCTCCAGAAAATGTAGAATTTTTAGTTAATTATGTAAAAAATTATAGATGAAAACAGCTATAGTATTATTTAATCTGGGAGGACCAGATAGTTTATCTTCAGTAAAAGAATTTCTTTTTAATTTATTTTATGATCCAGCAATTATTCGTCTTCCTAATCCATTCAGATGGATATTAGCTAAATTTATTGCTACAAAAAGAGAAAAAATAGCTAAAGAAATTTATCAAAAAATAGGTGGATCTTCTCCTATTTTATCAATTACTCAAAAACAAGCCGCTTTCTTACAAGAGGAATTAAATAAAAGAAAAGAAAAAGAATATAAAGTCTTTATATCAATGCGTTACTCTAATCCTTTTGCTTCTGAAACTTTAAAAAACATTGAAGAATATCAACCAGATGAGTTAATTTTGATACCTCTTTATCCACAATATTCAACTACCACAACCAAATCTTCTTTTGATGAATTTACAAAATTAATAAAAAAATCAAAAATAAAAGACATCAAGCTAAAATTTATATATAATTATCATTTAAATAAAAACTTTATAAAGGCACATGTAGATTTAATAAAAGCTTCTTTAAAAAAAATTTCGGGGGAGTATAGAATATTATTTTCTGCTCATAGTTTACCAGAATATATTATAAAAAACGGAGATCCATACCAAAAACAAGTTGAGGAATGCGTTGAAGAAATAGTAAATAATTTAAAAAAGAACACTGATTATATTATTTGTTATCAGAGTAAAGTTGGGAACTTAAAATGGTTATCTCCTTCTACGGAAGATGAGATTGTTAAAGCTGCGAAAGAGAAATCTGTTTTAGTAGTGCCGATAACTTTTGTTTCTGATCATTCAGAAACCTTAGTGGAACTGGATATTGAATATAAGGAATTATTTAAAAAAGCTTCAAATAATTTATATGTTAGGGTGCCAGCTTTAAATGAAAATAAGAATTTTATATTAAGCTTAGTTGATCAAATTATATAGGAGAAAATATGGCTGAATATTATGAATGGATTAAAGCTTTTCATTTAATATTTGTAATAAGTTGGATGGTTGGACTATTTTATCTTCCTAGGTTATTTGTATATCATTGTGAAGTTAAAAAAGGAACAAAAGAGGATTTTTTATTTCAAACAATGGAGAGAAGATTGTTGAGAATAATAATGAATCCTTCCATGATATTAAGTTTAGTTTTGGGGTTATGGTTAGCTTATATTTATGGTTTTAAGAATTTAGGAATTTGGTTTCATATTAAAATGACGTGTGTAGTAATCCTTATGGGATTTCATCATTTTTTAGGTAAAATAAGAAAGGATTTTGAAAGGGGGCAAAATAAGCATACTGCAAAATTTTATAAAATAGTAAATGAAATACCTACAATTTTAATGGTAATTACTGTAATACTAGTTATTGTAAAACCATTTCAGTAGGAAATATGAATCTAAAACTTGAAGCCCTTATTGCTTGGCGATATTTAAAATCTAAAAAAGAAGAAGGATTTATTTCTGTCGTATCTTTATTTTCGTTAATAGGAACGGCTCTAGGAGTTGCTGCTTTAATTGTGGTTATGGCAATGATGGCTGGAGTGAGAGAAGAATGGACGAACTTAATGATAGGTGCAGTTGGAGATATTAATATATACAGTAGAGCTGACCGGAATATTGAAAATTATGAAGAGTTGATAAAAAAAATAAAAAAAGAAGAGGTAATAGATGCTATTCCAGTAATAGAAAAGCAAGCTCTTCTTGCTACAAATTCAAGTAATATAGGTGTTCAAGTCCGAGGTATTAGTCCTTCTGATATAGAAAAAAAGTCTTTGATATTCAATAAAATAATCCATGGGAATATAAATAATTTTAAAGATAATGGTATATTGATAGGCTTATCTTTAGCTAATCAAATGGGGGTACATATTGGGGATAAAATTAGAATAATGTCTCCTCAAACAAACTCAACTGTAATTGGGAATATACCTAGAATAAAAACTTGTAATATAGTTGGAATATTTGATTCTGGAACCCAAGAAATAGATAGCTTAGTAGTTTTTATGCCTTTAAGTTTAGCTCAAGTATATTTTAAAATACCCAAAGGAGTAAATCTAATAGAAGTAACTCTCGATAAAAATGCTAATCTTGATTATTATACAGAAAAATTAAGTAAAGACTTGGAATATGAGTATAGAATTGTTAATTGGAAACAAAGAAATGAATCATTAATGAATGCTTTGCAGATTGAAAAAATGGCTATGTTTATGATTTTAACTTTGATAATGGTCGTTGCAGCATTTAACATTATTTCTGGGCTAATAATGCTTGTTAAAGATAAAACATCAAATATTGCTATCTTAAGAACAATGGGAATTACTAGAGCATCTATCGTAAGAATTTTTCTTATATGTGGTTCATCTATCGGGATATCTGGAACAATTCTAGGGTTAATTTTAGGAATAAGTTTTGCAGAAAATATTGAAACCATTCGTCAGTTTTTACAAAATATTACCGGTACCACCATATTTGACCCATTGATATATTTCTTGTCTTTTTTGCCCTCTAAGCTATATATAAATGATATTATGGTAATAACCAGCATGTCTACAGGATTGTCTGTTGTAGCGACGATTTATCCGGCATATAGAGCGGCTAAACTTAATCCAGCTAGGATTCTTAAATGATTATGGATGAAAATACATCTTTAGAAATAAAAAACCTCTCCAAAAACTTCGTTCAAGGCGGTGAATCAATAGAGGTTCTTAAAAATGTAAATTATAAACTTGAATCTGGAACGATAACAGGGTTAGTAGGGCCTTCAGGATCTGGAAAAAGTACTTTATTAAAAATTATAGGTTTATTAGACAAGCCGAGTTCTGGCGATATTATAATCAAAGCTGTGAACGTAAAAAAAGCCAATGAAGAGATGTTAACAAAAATTAGAGGAAGACATATTGGTTTTATTTATCAATTCCATCATTTATTGCCTGAGTTCACAGCTCTTGAAAATGTGGCGCTTCAGGAGCTTATTATTGGAATAGATAAAAAGACCGCTCTAAAGAGGGCTGAAACTCTATTAAAAATGTTAAATTTAGAATCCAGAATAAATCATTTTCCTTCTCAGTTGTCTGGAGGAGAGCAACAAAGAGTTGCTATTGCAAGAGCTTTAGTAAAAAAACCAACTATTATTTTAGCGGATGAACCAACAGGAAATCTGGATCCACATAATTCAGAAATAGTTTTTGAGCTATTTCTTTCTTTAGTAAGATCATTGAATCTTTCCGCTATAGTTGCCACCCACAATGAGCATCTGGCTTTAAAAATGGATAAAATAATAGCTATTGAAAACGGTGAACTTATTACTGTTAAATGAAATATAGAGCTATAATATTATTTATCTTTATTTTCTCTAATAACTCCTATGCCGGTGCTTGGGTAAAGAACAAGGGAGAATCTGAGTTTATTTTTAAATTCGAGAAAAATATTTTAAGTGATTTTTATGAGAATAAAATTTCTAAAATATTTATATCGGATTTCTATAGCAGTTTTTATGAATATGGAATAACTGATAAGGTAACTTTTGGTATAGAAGAGAAGTGGTTTAATTATAAGTCTTACGAAGAAAATTATACAGACAATAGCGAATCCTATAATAATTTTGAATCTAATGAATTATACTTAGATAGTCATTTCAAGAAATTTGAAAACAAGCCATATGAAACAAAATTATATTTAAAAACACCTATTTGGAAAAATGACAATTCTATTTTTTCGGTAAAATTCGGTCCAGAGATTTATAATAATGATATCGACAAAGCTTTGAATCTATCTCTTCTTTATGGATATTCTTTTTTACTTGGAAAGGAGTATAGCTATATAAATATAGAATATGAGATCAAAGATAATTCAAATACCATAAGTTCAAAGTTAGAAACTAGTTTAGGAATTTCTATAACTTCAAAATTATCCTTTTTATTGCAATATTACGGCTATAAAAACATTGGGATAAATAGAAATCAAGATATTGATAAGGGTGAGATTTCTACCATTTGGAAATTTAATGATAAAATATCCTGGCAAACGGGTTATTCAACCAACATAACAAAAAGGAAAGAATATATAGTAGAGGCTTATATTACAGGTATTTCTATAAAATTTTAAAATAGACCTCTGATCCTAATGGGATAGAATCAGAGGTAGCTAAAATCTAGACTTATTTTTTCAGCAATTTAGCCATTGTAGAGCCAATCAAAGCAGGAGAATCAGCTACTGCAAATCCTGCGCTTCTCATCGCTTCGAATTTACCTTCGGCAGTTCCTTTTCCACCAAGAATAACAGCACCAGCATGCCCCATTCTTTTTCCTGGAGGCGCTGTGCGTCCAGCAATGAATCCTACCATTGGTTTTTTATGTCTGCTATGCTTAACGAAATCGGCCGCTTCCTCTTCAGCGGAGCCGCCTATTTCACCAATCATTATAATAGCATCTGTTCCATCATCTTTTAAGAAAAGCTCTAATATATCAATAAAGCTTGTTCCAGCTATAGGGTCTCCACCAATACCAACACAGGTGCTCTGTCCATAACCTTCGCTTGTTACTTGAGCAACCGCTTCGTAAGTTAAGGTTCCAGATTTTGAAACTATGCCAATTCTACCTTTTTTATGGATATGGCCAGGCATAATTCCGATTTTACATTCATCAGGAGTAATAATACCAGGGCAATTTGGACCGATTAGTCTAGTTTCTGAGCCTTGTAATGCCCTCTTAACTCTAATCATATCTAACACTGGAATTCCTTCAGTAATACATACTACTAAAGGCATTTTTGCATCAATCGCTTCCAATATAGAATCAGCTGCAAAAGCTGGTGGAACATATATAACAGATGCAGTAGCACCCGTTCTTGCAATTGCTTCTTCAACAGTATTAAAAACAGGAAGTTCAAGATGGGTAGTTCCGCCTTTACCAGGGGTTACCCCTCCAACCATCTTAGTTCCATACTCAATAGCTTGCGTTGAATGGAATGTGCCTTGAGCTCCTGTGAAGCCCTGACAAATTACTTTTGTATCTCTATTTATTATAATTGACATATTAACACCCTGCTTTAACTATTTTTTCTGCTGCATCTGCGAGATCATTAGCTGCTGTAATTTCTAAATCTGAATTATCTAGTAATTTCTTACCTAATTCAAAATTGGTACCAGCAAGCCTTACAACTAAAGGAACTTTTAAATCAACTTCTTTTGCTGCAGCGATTATTCCTTCGGCAATTACATCGCAACGAGTAATTCCACCAAAAATATTGATAAGCACGCCTTTAACTTCAGGATCTGAGAAAATAATTCTGAAAGCTTCGGTTACCTTTTCTTTATTTGCCCCTCCGCCAACATCTAAGAAATTAGCAGGTTCACCACCATAAAGTTTAATAATATCCATGGTTGCCATTGCAAGACCAGCACCATTAACCATACATCCAATTGTTCCATCCATCTTTACATAGCTGATTTCAGATTTAGCAGCACGAAGTTCAAATGGATTTTCTTCCGCTTCGTCACGCATTGCAACAACTTTAGCTTGTCTAAATAATGCATTATCATCGAAGTTGAATTTCGCATCTAATGCAATAAAATCTCCTTCTTTAGTTAGAACTAAAGGATTAACCTCTAATTGACTTGCATCATGATCCATGAATGCCTTGTAAAGCCCTAACGCCATTTTAGTGAATTTACCAACTTTATCACTTGAAAGACCAAGCATAAATGCCATTTTTCTACCATGGAATGCTTGCATACCCATAACAGGGTCAATATTTACTTTAATAATTTTTTCTGGGCTATGATGAGCAACTTCTTCTATTTCTACTCCACCTTCGCATGAAGCCATAAAGGTGACTGTATTGCTACTACGATCAATAATAGCGCCAAGATAATATTCTTTCTCAATATTTGAACCTTCTTCGAAATATACTCTTCTAACTTCTTGTCCTTCTGCGCTTGTTTGAGGAGTTATTAAAGTCATGCCGAACATTGATTCACCAATTTTTTCGGCTTCTTCTTTTGATTTTGCAAGTTTAACTCCACCAGCCTTTCCTCTTCCGCCTGCGTGAATTTGTGCTTTTACAACAATAATAGGAGTAGAAATCTCAGCTACTGCTGCTTTAATTTCTTCTTTGTTTAAAGCGACCTTTCCTTTCGGCACAGGAATATATGACGAAAGTATAGATTTTGCTTGATATTCATGGATATTCATTAATTTCCCCAGATTATAATTTTATATTAGTTACTAAATTTTTTACTGCTTCAACAGATTTTTTAAATGCAGCTTTCTCTTCTGCATTTAACTCGATTTCAACAATTTTTTCAACCCCATTTGCGCCAATAATTACTGGCACACCCACATAAAGATTTTTTACGCCATATTCACCATTTAAATTAGCAGCGCATGGCAAAACTCTTCTCTGGTCTTTTAAATAGCTCTCGGCCATTGATACAGCTGCAGCTGCTGGGGCATAAAATGCTGACCCTGTTTTTAATAGAGATACTATTTCAGCTCCACCATCACGTGTTCTTTGCACAATAGCATCTATCCGATCTTTAGTAGACCATCCCATTTTTATAAGATCCGGTATTGGAATACCTGCTACTGTAGAGTATCTAACCAGTGGAACCATAGTATCTCCGTGACCACCTAATACAAAAGAATTAACGTCTTTTACGGCTACATTAAATTCTTCAGCTAAAAAGCAGCTAAATCTTGCCGAATCTAGTACTCCAGCCATTCCTACTACTTTCTTAGGGTTAAATCCTGTGACCTCACGCATAACCCAGACCATAGCATCTAAAGGATTTGTAATAACAATTACAAAAGCATTTGGAGCATATTCTTTGATTCCTTTACCCGCAGCCTTCATCACCTCTGTGTTAACAGCTATAAGATCGTCTCTACTCATTCCAGGTTTTCTTGGAATTCCTGCGGTAACTATCACCACATCTGCATCTTTTAAGCAAGAATAATCATTGCTTCCAGATAATTTTACTGAAGAACCGCTCACAGAGTTACTCTGCAAAATATCTAAAGCTTTTCCTTGAGGTACACCCTCAGCTATATCGAACATTATAACGTCAGCTAATTCTTTATTAGCTATCATATGTGCAAGAGTGCCACCAATATTGCCGCTACCGAGCAATATAATTTTCTTCCTAATCATAATATCTCCTTTTTTACTTCTTTTTAGATAATTTTTTATAAGCTTTAAAGCTAAAAGGAATAGTAATTATATATACTAAACCAAGTATAGTTAATGTAATCCATGGGGCCATGATTAAAACACCAACTAACAATCCAACAAATACTAAAATAAAAGAAATATATTCTTTATGAATTACTAATTTCTTTGTTGCAAAAGTTGGCAATCTGCTAGCCATTAATAAACCAGCTATGACTAAATATACTCCCCAAAAAAATGGATTAATATAAGTAATAATATCAGTCTCAAAACTAATTATCATAGGTAGCAATGCTAAATAAGCCCCCATAGGAGCTGGAACTCCTGTAAAAAATCCTTCTTTCCACGCTGGTCTATCTGGATCTGCTAAATCAGAATTAAATCTTGCAAGCCTAATAGCTGAGCATATGGCATATAGCAAAGCAAAAGCCCAGCCAAGCCCTTTGATTGGTATTGTGTTAAGGGTCCATAAATACAATACAATTGCTGGCGACACTCCGAAATTAACAAAATCAGCTAACGAATCTAACTGAGCACCGAAATTACTTGTAGCTTTTAGGAACCTAGCTAATCTACCATCTAGAACGTCTAAGAAACCAGCTATAATTATAAATGCCACGGCTATTTCCCATTTCTCACTCAAGGCATAACGCACTGCTGTTAAACCAAAGCAAATTGCCATAATTGTTATTATACTTGGAAATAATTTCCCTATAGGCAACCTAGTTTTTTGAGCTTGTTCTAGATTATTATCCATTAACGAACCTCTCCTTTGCGTCCTTCTTTGTTATCAAGATCAGCAATAACAGTTTCTCCACCTATCATTGTTTGCCCAACAGTAACCAGAGGCTGCACATTCTCAGGCAAATAAACATCCATACGACTACCAAATCTTATAATCCCGAATCTCTCTCCTGATTCAACTTTTTGCTTTTCTTCTAAGTCACATACTATTCTTCTTGCTATAAGGCCAGCTATTTGAGAAAAAGCTATTTCCTCTCCGCCCTTCATTATCATGGAAGCTTCTTGGCGCTCATTATAAATGCTTGCTTTATCTAAAGATGCATTAAAGAACTTTCCTGGATGATAGTATAATTTTTTTATAGTACCAGTTGCAGGAATGCGGTTAACATGGACATTAAAGACATTTAAAAAAATACTTACTCTAACTCTTAGATTTTTCCCCATATCCAAATTCACAGGTGGCTCTACAGCTTCTATTTTTTGCACTACACCATCTGCTGGGCTTATGATTAAATTATCACCTATAGGAACTATTCTTTCAGGATTTCTAAAGAAATATATACACCATAAAGTTAGAATAATCCCAATAATGGCTAGTTTGTCCGAAAATACAGAAAACAAAATAGTTACTGCCAAAAATATAAGTATAAAAATATAACCTTCTTTATGTATAGATGGTAAAAAATCCATTTTAAATCCTTTATAAAAAAATTTAGTACATTCTATAATAACCAAATATATCAGTAAAGCAAGAAGAACTGTTTAATCTCAAGCGGTACTTCTTTTAAAAAAAATTGCTAAGATTGCTATTAATATTACTTCGATTATGTACATGAACGTTCATAATAAGTCCAAAGCCGATTAATATAGTCATCATGCTAGTGCCGCCATATGATAAAATGGGTAGTGGAACGCCAACAGCTGGTATGACTCCCATAACCATACCGATGTTAATAAATACATGCAGGAAGAACATACTAGCCACTCCCAAAGCAAGTAGTTTTCCATAAATAGAGTGTGAACGCGCAGCGATTAGATAGCTATAAAAAATTAGAATTGAATAAATTAATAACAATACTCCACCACCAAGCATGCCTAATTCTTCGCAAAGCATGGTAAAGATAAAGTCTGTCTGATGTTCTGGTAAAAATTGTAATTGACTTTGGCTTCCTTTAGTCATTCCTTTGCCAAAGAATCCACCAGACCCAATAGCTATTTTAGATTGTATAATATTATAGCTGCTGCCCAAAGGATCTAACTCTGGATTTAGGAAAGTTAGGATTCTATTTTTCTGATAATCATATAAAAAGCGCCAGGCTATGGGTAAAGCTACGCTTACACCAATAAAGCCAATAATAAAATACCATCTATTTATTCCTGCTATAAAAAATATTATAATGCCTAGAAGTAAAAGTATAAGACCGGTGCCAAGATCTGGTTGTTTAATAATAAGGGCTGCAGGCAGCATCAGCATAACCCCAGAAATAACGATATTAAAGAAAGTTAGTTTTTCTTTGCCACAATCATGAAAATAACGCGCTAGAGCAAGTATTATTGCTATTTTCATAAGTTCAGAAGGTTGAATTTTTATTATACTCAAATTTATCCATCTGGTTGCGCCCATTGCTGTGTAACCGAGTGAATGCACTAAAACAAGCAATAAAAGAACTAAATAATAAAATAGATAAGAAGATTTATACCAGAATTTTATATCAGTAATACTAATAAAAATCATTAATGGAAAAAAGATTGTAAAATGTAAAATCTGTTTAAAAGCCCAAGGGTGGATATTGCCTTTAGCTGCAGAATACATTAACACAAAACCGAGGCAAGAAATAAAAATAATAAGCAAAATAATAGTAAAAGGAAGTTTAGGTAATTTGCTTCTAATATCATTAAGGCTTATTATCATTATTAAACAGTCTTATATATGTATGGCTCTGTCGTAAGCGCTTAACACCGATTCATGCATCATTTCAGAAAGTGTTGGATGAGCAAAAATACAATTGATTAAATCTTCTTCAGTTCCTTCCATAGTTTTATGGATTGCAAAGCCTTGAATCATTTCTGTAACTTCAGCTCCTATCATGTGGGCGCCCAACAACTCGCCAGTTTTACTATCAAAAATAGTTTTAATTAAACCATCTGTTTCACCTAAAGCAATTGCTTTTCCATTGGCCATAAATGGAAATCTACCTACTTTAACATCAAGTTTCTTTTCTTTAGCCTGCTTTTCAGTGATACCAATGCTAGCAATTTGTGGATAAGAATAAGTGCAACCAGGAATATTTTCTCTTTTTATAGGATGAGTTTTTTTCTTTCCAGATATTTTCTCAGCAACCAAAATTGCTTCATGGCTGGCTTTATGAGCAAGCCATGGTCCGTTGATAATGTCACCAATTGCATATATATTAGCTTCATCTGTTAGGCAATATTCATTTACTTTAATTCGTCCATTTTCAAGTTTTACCTTTGTATTTTCAAGGCCTATATTTTCTACATTAGCAACAATGCCTACAGCCATAATTATTTTATCTGCAGTAACGAAAGTCTCTTTGCCATTTGTAGTAATAGTTGCTGTAACATTATTTGCGTTTTTTGCGAACTTAGTTATTTGCGCCGAAGTGTATATTTGTATTCCTTGCTTAGCAAAGGATTTATGTGCAAGAGCTGCTATCTCTTCATCTTCACTTGGTAAAATTCTATCAAACATTTCAACTAAGGTAACTTCCGCGCCCATACTATGGTAAAAGCTAGAAAATTCTACGCCAATTGCGCCTGAGCCGACTATAATTACTGATTTTGGCATGGAATCAGGCGTCATTGCTTCTTTATAAGTCCAAATAAATTTATTATCTGATTCAAACCCTGGTATTATACGTGCTCTCGCGCCCGTCGCTAATATTATATTTTTTGCTGTGATTTTGGTGATTTTTCCTTCTTGAGAAACAGAAATAGTATTTTTATTTATAAGCTTTCCTTCGCCCATTATTACTTCAACTTTATTCTTTTTAAGCAAATGAGAAATACCATTATTTAATTGTTTAGCCACGTTTCTTGAGCGTTCAATGATTTTTTTAAAATCAAATTTTATATTATCAGCACTAAATCCGTAATTGTCTAAATTATGCAGAAGATGATGAACTTCTGAGCATTTAAGCAAAGCTTTCGTTGGGATGCATCCCCAATTCAAACAAATGCCGCCTAGATGTTGTTTTTCAATGACTATTGCTTTTAACCCCAACTGCGCCGCTCTTATTGCCGCCACATAACCACCAGGACCGGCGCCTATTACTGCTACATCAAAATTGCTCATTATTATTTTCCCATTTTACTAAACACACGCAAAAGTATATACTGTTTCTATAAATTGACAATATTTTAGAGTTTTATGTTTAAAAGCAAATGGTTTACCATATTAATAATATGTTTTCTGATATATGCATATGTTACTCAAAAGCAGCATGGTATTGCTGTTACAACTGATTCAGCTCTAGAAAAAAAGTTTGAAACAATAGAGAAGATAAAAGCTGCTGTTGAATCTATTACAGCTGATCCAGAGCATCTTATAGATAAGCGTACTCCTATTATAAAAGATCAAGAACCTGGGGATAAGGATAATAAAATTATTATCATAGATAAAGATGACAGTGATAAAAAATGGAATATTATTCAAAATAAAATTTATAATGCTATATATAATATAATCCATACCTCCAAAGGCAGTGAGATTTTGGATACTATTCTAACAAGTCCCAAAGAAGAGGATAAAAATGGTAATAAAATTGAACCAAATCCTTATAGCAATAATTCTATTTTGAATATTTTAGATGGTGAGGGAGAGTCAGCAGAATGTGGAGACATCGTAACAATTCATTACATTACTCGCTTAGTAAATGGGCAAGAAATTGAAAATAGTCGCTTAAATAATAAGCCAAAGACCTTTCAGATTGGTAATAGAAAAGTAATAAAAGGTATAGAATATGCATTAATTGGAATGAAAAAAGGGGGCATTAGAAGATTGATCGTTCCTCCAAGACTTGGTTATATTAACAATGAGTTTTCAAAAGGTTTAGTTGGGAATAATGAATTTATTACAATTGACGTTGAGTTGCTAGATATAAAATTTGCTCTTTCTGATTGGAAAAATAAAATGAGTATTTATCAGACTCAAATTAGAAATGATAGTAAAAGATTATTATGTAGCAATGAAATATTTTTTCATTATAAATTATCTAATACTCATGAGAAAATAATAGCTAAAAGCAAAGGGCCTGTTAGTTTTATTTTAGGTAGCGCTGAAGTGCCGCCGGCTATAAATAAAGCATTTGAGAATATGAAATCTGATAGTAAAAGAACAATATTATTGCCAAGTAGTTTACTTTATAATAAAAGAGTAAGTTTTTTTCCATCTGATGTTAAATTACCTGCGAAGGAAGCCTTAATTCTTGAGATTGATACAGAGCTTGAAATTGTAGAAAACATACCTAAATAAAATATATTATGAAATATTTAACGACTAAAGATATTGATCCTAATCTGGATCTTGTAAATGAAATTAATAAATTACGGAAAGAATTGAATGCCGTAATCTTAAGTCATTATTATCAAGATGATGAAATTCAAGAAATTGCTGATTTTGTTGGTGATTCTTTAGACCTATCGCGTAAAGCTGCTGCAACTGATGCAGACGTAATTGTATTTTGTGGTGTAAAATTTATGGCAGAAACAGCTTTTATTTTAAATCCCGATAAATTAGTTTTACTACCTGACTTAGAAGCGGGCTGTTCATTAGAAACCTCCTGTCAACCAAAAGAATTTGCAGATTTTAGAAGGCTTTATCCAGATCATATAGCGCTTACTTATATTAACTGCTCAGCAGAGATTAAAGCTTTGTCTGATATAATAGTAACCTCTACTAATGCCGCAACTATTATAAATCAGCTTCCATTGAATCAAAAAATTATTTTTGCTCCAGATAAGCATTTAGGAAGATATCTAAATAAAATAACAGGAAGGGATATGGTATTATGGGATGGCACGTGTCAGGTCCATGAAAACTTCTCTGAAAAAGAATTACTGAAACTTAGACTTCTTCATCCTAAAGCGCATATTATTGCGCATCCTGAATGTCCTGAAGTTATATTAAATTACGCAGAGCATATAGGCTCCACTTCATCTTTAATAAATTATGTGGGTAAAAAACCAAATGATGAATTTATAGTTTTAACAGAACCAGGAATATTTCATGAAATGAGAAAGGTAGCTCCTAATGCTAAATTCTATGATGTTCCGGGTATTAATGAATCGGGCTGTTCTTTGTGTAATAGCTGTCCATATATGAAGCTAAATACACTAGAGAAATTATATTTATCAATGATCAATAAATCGCCATCAATCCATTTACCCAAAGAGCTTGTAGCCTTAAGTAAAAAACCTCTTCTTAAAATGCTAGATCTATCATCTTTGATTAGTAATTGATATACTACTTATACCAAATCTATCTTATAACTGGGCATTTACTAATTCGATTTTTGGCATTCTACAAAAATAAAAAAGCATTAAATATAACCGATATTCTCAGCTTTTTATATTTCCGTATAATGCTCAAATCTCAAATTCTAAATGCCCAGTTATAGGATAGATTTGGTATTAAATCCTCTTCTAATCTTTTTCTTAATGACTTATTGTTTTTATCCAACCATTCTTTGGTCTTAGGATCATAGTTAAAATAACCTGCGTTGCTTATAGGAGAGGAAAGCCAGATTTGAGAAGTTGGCCCATGTTGGTTTATTACATAGTCTCCTTTATCTGTATAAATATACAATACTTCATTGATTAAGTCGCAATCACCATTTAATAAAGACTTTTCTACTATATCGTAAATAGTTCTAATTTCTTCTGAAGCCAGTTTTGTAAAAATTGAATATTCCATGCTTTTAGTCTTTTATTATTGATTTACTTTTTAATAATAATTATATTCTAGCCAAAAATTATTAATCTTATGAAACAACTACAACTATACAATAGTCTTGCAAAACGTAAAGAAACTTTTATACCAATCGATCCAAATAATATAAGAATGTATGTATGCGGTCCCACAGTATATGATTATCCGCATCTTGGAAATGCATTGGCTGTAGTTATTTATGACGTGCTATATAGATTATTAAAGTTTGTATATGGAGGTGAGAAGGTTACCTACGCCAGAAATATTACTGATGTTGATGATAAAATTATTCACGCTGCTAAAGAGCAAAATATTACTATTGATGAATTAACAAAAAAAATCACTGAAATATTTCATGATAATATGTTTAAGCTTAATTGTTTAAATCCTAATTTTGAACCTAAAGCTACTGAACATATAGAAGAAATGCTAATAATTATTCAAAAATTAATAGCAAATGATTTTGCGTATGAGAAAAATAATCATATTTATTTTAGAGTGCGTAAATTTGCTGAATATTCTAATTTATCTGGTCGTCATTTAGATGAGTTAGTCGCTGGTGCCAGAGTAGAGGTGGCAGAAGAAAAAGAAAATCCAGAAGATTTTGTTCTTTGGAAGCCGGCGCCTGGGGAAGTTGGGAGCTTTCCTAGTCCTTATGGCGAAGGAAGACCAGGTTGGCATATTGAATGTTCTGCAATGAGTAGTAAATATTTAGGTGATGATTTTGACATTCATGGTGGAGGGGTGGATTTAATCTTTCCTCATCATACAAATGAAATTGCACAAAGCTGCTGTGCAAATCCTGGTAGTAAATATGCCAAATTTTGGGTGCATAATGGATTCTTAACAGTTAATGGTGAAAAAATGAGTAAGTCTTTAGGTAATTTTGTTACTATTGATGAACTCTTAAAAAAAGGCATTGATGGAGAAGCCATAAGATACGTTCTGCTTGCATCCCACTATAGAAAACCTTTAGACTGGAATGAAAAAGCTTTAAGTGACGCAACTAAGGCGCTAAATAGTTTTTATAGAATCATCCAAGAAGCGGATGGAGTAAATCCAAGGCCTACGGAAGAATTTATGAATAGTTTATTAGATGATCTAAATACACCGCAAAGTTTTGCGATTCTTCATGATTACGCTCATCAATATAATAAAACAAAGGATCCTGAGTTTGCTAAAAAATTAAAAACTTGTGCAAATCTAATAGGTTTTTTAAATAAATCTTCTAAAGAATGGTTTATAAATGAGCAAATGGATATTGAGTTAATAGATTCTAAAATTAAACAGCGTATCAAGGCTAAGCAAGAAAAAGATTGGGCTTTAGCTGATAAAATTCGTGATGAGTTAAGAGCGCAAGCTATTCTTCTTGAAGATAAACCGGATGGAACAAGTTCTTGGCGAATTAATAAATTATAAACTTTTGTCTTATATAATTTCTCTTAAGAGATTTTTTAAGGGGTGAGTCCATATGACTATAAAACATAAATTACGTTTGTTATTCTTAGGGTTTATCCTAATAATAGTGGGAATATCTTTATATACTAAGTATAATTTACACAAAATAGATAAAGATAACGTTCTTCTTGACACTCTTTATATTCCAGCATCGGAAGCCATAACCCAAATTAATAAAAATATGACAGAGTTTAGGCTACTTGAGTCCTCTCACTTATTGTCCACCTCATCTGACGCTATGAACTCTAAAGAGCAAGATATGTTGCGTGTAAAAGATAAATTGTTTGATGAGGTCAATAAACTAACTTCTATGAAATTATCTGATAAAGTGATGGAGGATATGGAGGAAATTCAAGAAGATATAAAAGAATATTTCTTAATAAATCAGCAATTGCTTTCAGCTTCAAAACAGTATAATTCTTCTGAAAATATTGGATCAATTAATAAATCTAGCGCAATCTATAATAATCAAAGTGCTAATGAATTCACTAAATTAATGAAAGATTTAGAAAAAGTATCTGAAGATATTCGGTATTTAGAAAAAATTGCTAATAATGATTTAGCCGGATATATTGCAAGTACCATTAACAATATGAAGCCAATGTTAATTATTATACTAATGATTTGTATAACTCTATTAGTTTTGCTTGAAAAAAATGTTATCAAAGCTCTATTATCTTTATCTACTAATATGGAACAGGTGAGTTCAGGGGATCTCAGTACTGTAATTGAAGGTGAGAATAGATCTGATGAAATTGGAATAATGGCCAGATCGTTAGACATATTCAGGAAGAGTCTTATAAAAAATAAAGAACTTGAAGAACAGGCGCAAAAGCAAGCTGCTATATCTGCGGAAGAGAAGCGCAAGGAAATATTAGGTTTTGCTGATAACTTTGAAAAAACAGTGAAAATGATTGTTGATATGGTAGCAGCTGCCACAGCTGAGATGGAAGCTACCGCTAAAGAGTTGGAAGTAGATTCTTCAAAAGCTTCAGAGGAAATTCAACAGCTTTCTACTACATTTATTCAAGGTAATAATAATCTGCAAGGTGTTTCAAAGGCCACAAACGAGTTTTCTGGTGCAATAGGTGAAATTACTACACAAATAACTAATTCAAGAGAGCATGTTAGAAAAGCGTCCGAGCAGACAGAGAAAGTTAACTCAGTAGTATTAGAGTTAGAAAGCAAAGCTAAAGCTATTACAGGAATTATTGATATTATTAATAATATCACATCTCAAATAGATTTATTAGCGCTTAATGCCACGATTGAAGCCGCAAGAGCAGGTGAGATGGGTAAGGGATTCGCTGTTGTTGCAAATGAGGTTAAAGCTCTGGCAACACAAACCTCTAAAGCTACAGAACAAATAAATATTCAAATCTCTGGTATTCAGTCCTCAACAGAGCAAGCTGTATCATCGATTCAAGGCATTACTGAATCGGTTAAGACAATTCATCAAACTACTGCCTCCATAGCTTCTGCCGTAGAAGAGCAAAATGCTACTTCTGCTTATATTGCCGAAAGTATGGCGCAAGTTGCATCCTTTTCAAATTCTATCAATAAAAATATTGAGAAAGTTGGGCAGTCAACAATTCATTCTGGAACTGCTACAGAACAAATGGCTATTGCAACCGATGATCTTCTTAAACAGGTAAGTGCATTGCAAGATGAAGTGAATAAATTTTTATCTAGCTTAAGAAATAATTAATATCAAATTTGCTAGCTCCATTTTTAAGATCAGAAGAGGAAAGAGTTTGAGTTTTAATATTTTATTAACTTTATTCTTTTACTCTTATCCTTAGAAATTAAGCTTTTTTAGCTAGGAACTATGAATAAAATCACTCTCAGTATTTGCTCTAAAATATTGATCATTACATTTGCGTTTGCTCTTCAAGGGTGCTACAGCAATGATACTTCTGCTGTTACACGTAGAGCTCCTAGTCAAAATCCTGGAGAAAATGATCAAAATAACACTGTTTCTTCTAATAGATTTTCTACTCCTCCTAAAAAATATAATAGTGATTTTGACGCTTATCAAGAATATGAATCTAATGATGCTCCAGTAAGATTATCTGATTTAAAACAAGTAAGACGTCGTCCAGTTTTAAATATCCAAGAATTAAATGATATAATGGATAATCAGTATGCTAAGAAAACGCGTAAAGATAAAAAACCTCAGAATATAGAAAAAGTGACTTGTGAAGATGAGAATTGCGATTTAAAAGAAGTCATAAAATATAATAAAGCTAAAACTCAAAAGAAAGTTGTTAAAAACGCGCCTAAGCAAAAAGATCCCGCCCAAAAAATTGCAAAGACTGCTCCAAAAACTGTAACTCCTGTTGAAGTCGCTAAGGAAACAAAAATTATTCAACAAAAATTAGAAGAGAATCAAGTAAAAGATTTCACAGCTGTCAACCCTAGCGTTATATCTCCAGTGCAAAATAATGTAGCTAATACGCCTGCTCAACCTATAGCTCCGAACATACCAGAGCCGGTGGCCGCTCCAGCTCCTGTGGAGCCTGTTGTGGTAAATAACATTACACCACCTCCTCCTCCGGTTATTCTTCCCATTGAAGAAAGCGGTCCTACAGCTATATCCAAACTAACTAAATATGATAGAGAAACAAAATTAGAAACTATTAATACAGTATTAGCAAACTATTATCATAAAATTAAAAACACAATTATGAGTGTATTTAATTAACTATTTAAGTTACTAATTTCTACCACTTTAAAAAGATTGCCCATATATTTAGGGTTTATTAGTCTATCTAATCCCTCATCAATTTCTATGGCTTGCTGAATGGTTGCTTTTTTCTTTAGTATATCCGCTCTTAAGTTTATTCCTTGATAATTTAAAAACTCTCTTTGGGAGATGGTTTCAGAAGCTTTACAAAAATGAGCCTTTGCTGTTTGTCTTAAAGCAAGAAAATCAACATGAGAAGTGAGATCAGCTCTTCCAATATCGCTAAACATTGGATGAAATTTATGATCTTTAACAGCTTGTAAGCTAGAATTATAGCTGTTTCTGGATAAAGGATCTATATCATATCCATAATCTATGGCTAATAAATATCCTGGAACTTTACAAAGGATATTAGAAATAGTTTGAATTATATTTATAGCAGGGTAACTTACTTCTAAAATGGCGCCTTGCTTAGAATTTGGATGTTCGCGATTTAAGCTTGCACCAAAATGGGATAAAATAGGAGTTTTAATCAAACAAAATTCTTCGCTTTTAGGAATAATTGAAACTGCTTGTTCATGCCAAATATTTTGATCTTTTATATATTGATTTATTGGTAAGCAATCGAAAAATTCATTAGCAACTATAATTAATGGAAGATCATCTGGCAAGCTCATAACATCTTTATGCCAAGTTACTGGGTAATTTGCTAATTTTTCCTTTTGTAGATGAATTAATTTCTCATTTGTTTCAACTAAATGAATATTCATTCCATTAGTAAATTCTTTTAAATTTTTTGTAGCTCTAATTAAGTCTAGCATTAAAGTGGCCCTGCCAGGTCCCAGTTCCACTAAATTAAATTCTTTTGGTTTTCTAAGTTTCTCCCAAACGCTAGCGCAATATACACCAATCATTTCTCCAAATAATTGGCTTATCTCTGGCGCGGTAATAAAATCTCCATTTTTTCCAATTGGATCAGATGTTATATAATAACCATTATGTAAGTCATACATTGCAAGTTCCATAAATTGCGCTATAGTGATGGAACCTTTCTCTTCGATTATTTGCCTAATATGTTTCATTTTTTATGAGTCTTTAAACTATAAAATATTATTATTAGTCCAGCAATTATCATTGGAAGGGAAAGCAATTGTCCCATAGTATATTCAAAAAAAACAAACCCAATATGAGCATCTGGTTCACGAAAATTTTCTAATATAGTTCGAAACATTGCGTAAAATAGTAAAAAGAAGCCTGATAGCATGCCACAATATTGCTGAATCTTTGTTCTAGTATAGAGTAAGTATAATATTATAAATAATAAAACACCTTCTAGCGCAGATTCATATAATTGACTAGCATGTCTTGCTGTTACGTCCCCTGGAAAAATCACTCCTAAAGAGCTATTGGTGTATCTTCCATATAATTCAGCATTTATAAAATTAGCGATTCTGCCAAAACATAAACCTATTGGTGTTGCGCAGGCTAAGAGATCCATGATTTTAAAAAACTTGAGCTTATTAATTTTGCAATAAATAAATATAGCTATGATTACTCCTAGCAATCCTCCATGGAAAGACATCCCGCCTTCCCAAGTTTTAATTATATTAGCTGGATTTGATAAATTATAATCGAGATCATAGAATAATACATATCCTAGTCTTCCTCCTAATATAATACCTAGAATTAATGCGGTAATAAGATCGTCTATTGATTTATCTTTAATTGGAGGCTGAACAGAGCCAATTTTATTTATATGCTTCACATATATCCAACCAAGTATAATTCCAACTACATAGGACAAAGAATACCAAGTTATTTTAAAAGGGGTTTCTCCAAATTGTAATAAAACAGGATTTATATCAGGAAATGAGAGGGCCATAAAAAGTTAACTCTACCAATTATTTTAGTTACAAATCTCAGTATTATCACAAACATTAGCAGAGCTTCCAACTATCTCACAAACAGTCCATTTTAATATATGATTGTCATCATTAAAATATTCAGCAGCTAAATCTTTTTTACTGCATGATCCTGGTGCTTGGGCTAAGTATAAATCCTTTTCATGCTTATGTTCTTCTATATATTTATTAGCGTAAAGCTGCTCAAAATCTATAACATGATGCATTGGCCATGAATTTTCAATAAAATCCCAAGATCCATAAAGAGTTCCTAAACTTAAACCAATTTTTATTGCAACAGAAATAGTAGGAAAATAATTTGTTATAAGTGCGTAAGCTGCGGCGCCAAGTAATGTGCTAGTGGCTGTAATAACAAGCGATTTTTCTAGATTAACCCCAGTAAATCCATCGATAATCTCCTTAGGAGTAGGCTCAGCTCTAAAACAAATATACCAAGTACTATTATTGTCGCTATATGTTCTTACCTCTTCTTTTTGTCCAGGCAGCTTATCTCCATTTTCTTCATGATCTAGACATCTAGCCGGTGATTGCACCATATACAGCCACTTTATAGGATAATGCTTATGAAACTCAACAATAGCATCCATTGCTTCTTTTTGTTTATATACAACTAATTTCTCTAAATCCTCTATTTCTTTCCTTCCTGTGTAGCCCTTGAGATTAATTTTGCTACCAATGTACGCCGGAATCACTCCAGACAAAGTAGTTTTAAATACTGTAAGGACGATATCTCTTACTAAAAGAGAGGCGGCATTTCCATGTAAATATACCCCTGCAACCCCTCCAGCTCCAATTAAGAAAACAGCTATTTTATTAGTTACTATAGTAGCTAAAACTTCAGATATTTTTTTTAAATCAACATGAGACATGCATTCCCCCAGTGAGTCCTTAACAATTCATAATAAGCTTCAAGCCCGATGACCTCGCGAATACAAATCGCATCGCTACTATTGGTTTCTTTTACTATAGAATAATTATATTTACAAGAGATTTTATCTGTGACATTACTTATGGTGTAGTAGCTCATGTATAGAGGGTGATTATATAGAGAGATCTCATTTATATTTTTACAAACAATATTATATAAAGCTGAAGAAGTACTAGAGACTGCTGATTTAATTGCTTTTTCACGTAGCTCTGAGATTATTGACTCAATTACTGATGAGTTATTGTTTTGTGATTTTATTATACTTAACACTCCTGAATCCTTATTATCAATAGCTGATTTTATACCATTTATGATCTGTTCAGCGCATATAGCTTTACGAGTATCATAAGTTAATTTTGTATATAGTAATGGACCTGGATCAGGAAAAAAAGAAGCTGAAGATTTTGTATTATAGTAAAATAGCGCCCTATCAATTTCTACATTATTGACAAGTTTAGCAATCGTATATGCATCATTTCCATAGACATCTTTAGGTATGATAGCGCTATGTTCAAACAAATAGATTAAAGATAAAAGATTATTATGCAGAATTGCACTATGTAACGCTGTAAAACCATATAAATTAGTTGTATTTATATTTGGTGATAACTTCTCTAAGTGAGAAATGGCGTTAATTTTTTGATATCTTGCAGCATAATGTAGAGGGATGCTTCCATGAGTATCTCTTATATTCAAAGGAACATTATAATACTTAAAAGCATAATCTATAAAATCTATATTTTCAGACATAGCTGCAAAATGTATTGGATGAACCTTAAACTCCGCAAGATCATTTATAGAAGTCTGTATATTTACATTTAAATCATTAAGTAATAATAAAATATCCTTGTTTTTAGAAAGCGCAATAAGATGATAAATTGATAATGAAAAGGGACCTATATCCTTGAAGCTAAGTTTATCTAAATGATGCTCTATATAATATCTAACAATGTTTATTTTGTTATTTTGTATAGCCACGTGAAATGGAGAGTAGCCCCACAAGTTTTTAGATTCTATATCTAATTTATGTTCTATTAAATATTTAGTCAGAGTTGTATTATCATTATTACTTGAGGCATGTAGATGCAATAAATTATTATTATGCTTGTCTTTAATATTTAAATCAGCGCCATTTTCAACAAAAAAGTTGATTTTTTCTATTCTGTCATTATGCGCTACATATTTTGCAAGAAATTGTATACTATCCTGCTCATCAACATTGATAGAAGAAGGATCAAATCCATATTTTCTAAGTATAGAAATAAAATCGTTAAAGGACCAGATTGTTTCTAATTTATCTTCTTTATAAAAATGAAATACCGATATTAAGAAATCAAATAAAGATTTCATTACAAGATTATCTTTAAAAATCGTATCTTCTTTATTTTTAAATAAAAACTCAAGAATTTTATTGAAAGAGACATTACTATGATTTCCAATTGCGCTCACCAGGGCATCTAAAATTTTAAATTCAACACTGTTATAACGCCCTACAGATTCTGGCGTTGATGACAACAGACCGCTATTGCTTAATAGAGTGTCTAACTCTTGTTCATTTACTTTTATCATAACAATATTCTCCCTATAGTTATTAACTGTAAAATTTGAATAATGCTGAATTATTAGATTTTAATACGAACCACCTTAATTTTGATACAAGTTAATTTCATAACCTATTTTTATCAGATTTAATAATATAACGCAATATATTCGCCCTCAATATATTAATAATAACTAAGGATTGGAGCTGCCAATAAAATTATTAAACTATAGTTTCATATTTTTTTCTTGGCTAATATCGCTCCAACTCTTATAATATAATTATTAATTTTTTAGATAAAAAAGGAAAAAAATGAGTATTAAAAAACAACCCGAAACTGATGTAGGAAAAATGTTTAATACTGCTATAACTGGAATTACAGGTATGGTAGGTGATTTCAAATCTCAATTTAACAGCAAAATAGAGAGTTATCTAGCTAAATTGGATTTAGTAAAAAGAGAGGAATTTGAAGTAGTAAAATCTATGCTAGTTGAAATTCGTAAAGAACAAAAAGAACTTAAAAAAAAGTTAGAACAAAAATCTAGCGACTAAAATTCTTATCTGAGAAATAAAATAATGGATAATAATATGGATCTCCTTCATATCTAGGATCTTGGTAGATAGGATTCAAAACATCTAGTGTTTCGTGCTGCCAGGCCTTTATGCCCCCAGCCTTAATAGGAGAAGTCTTCTCTTTTTGGTCTTTAAAATCTTTGATCATAAAAACGGTAATTTTATCTTCTAGCATAAATTCATCATCGAGAAAATTATTGCTGATAATATATTTATCCTTAAAAGCGCCAATATCACACCAAGCAAAAAACTTTGAATTATATGGATTTAATCTGATAGCTTCATTTACTAGTTTTGAAACGTTTATTTCTTGCGTATTTCCTTCAATTACTCTTATGGGCAGGCTGCTTCTTAGTTTTTTTATCCAGCTACTATTTTCTTTATCAGTAAATATTACTAAATTAAAAGGGATAGAAAAAAAATACTGAGCCCATTCCAAATATTTTAAGTGATCAAGTGGATTGCCATAATAAGCTGTAATAACGGTAGGTTTATTAGATTCTAATGCGCATAATCTAGAGCGAAAATCTCCAGTATCATTACATAATTCAAGCTGTCTTCTATTGCCTGTGTATATATCAGATGAGTCATTTTCTAGTAATATCCAATTTTTTGGATAAGTTATTGCAGCCACTGATCTTCTTACATATCCTAATTTTATATCATTTAATGATGTAAAATGGCGTTCATTGTAAGCCCTAAATGGGGCTACGACAAATCCATTGTTTTTGTTTAAATAAGCGGCCCACCAGCTGAAGCTGCTATTGGTAATAATATTATTTCCACAATTACTCAATAAATATAGATCTTCAATGGGATCATTGCCTTCTATAAAATGAAGATTAGAAAAATCTTGTAATTCCTCTTTTACTTTTGAAATTTCATCAGAAAAAATAAAAAACTCCGGAGCATCAATTAATTTTCTTGATAGGTTCATAGCTTCTTTCTGGAATGAAATAGGAACCACTCTATTTGAAACATGCGTATCACCTCTTCTTATATGTATACATACGCTTTCTTTTTTGCTTAACTCTCTAACAAGTGGTTCAAATCTTTTTGTATCAATTTTGGTGAATTGAAACTGATTAAGAATATCAGATTTATATTTTTCGAAAAATATAGGAGACTCAAACCAATCGTCCATTATTAAAGTCTTGTTATTTTTTGTCTTTGTAATAATTCTAAAAAAATTTCCTTCATTAACATATTCTGTTTTGATAAAAAAATTCTTTTTTCTTAAAAGTGAAAAAAATATTTTATTATATCTAGTTTTATAAATAATATTTATCTTTGGAATATTAACCTCTTCTAGAGCATATGCACCATTATTAGGCTTTGCATAGCCATGTTTAACTTTTTCATCTTCTACCAAAATATATAATTTACTATTTGTTTCTTTTGCTAATGCATAGCTGGCAGCATATTGAAATAATTGATTACCAATTCTTCCTCTTCCTTTTGTATCAAGAATAACGACTCCTTTTAAATAGAAATGTGAGAGAGAATATAAAATTATAAATAATAAAATAGTTATTACTGAGATAGAAAGGCTTCTTTTCATAAAAGTTCATAATAGTTTCGAGTTGCAGACAGTATATAATTCTGTATAATTTTGTAAATAAATAAACCAGATTTGTAAATAATACCAATCCTCACCTATATTGAGCGTTTAGGATTTGAGGTTTGAGTATTATACAAATAAGAAAAAAGCTGCGAATATTGGTTATATTAAATGCTTTTTTATTTTTGGAGAATACCAAAAATCGAATTAATAAACGTTCAATTATAGGTGAGGATTGGTATTGGAATGCGTATAATAATTTTTATAGCTTTATTCTTTCAAACTTTATCATTTGCTCAAGAATTGAAAATAATATCCGCAGAAGAGTTTCTTAAACAAAATCCTTCCTTAGAGCGCAAAGCAATTGTAGATTTTATAACCCATCAATTTAATGATAAGAGAGATATTGGAGTTACTCAGGCTCAGCTAGAGGGCTTATGGAATGATATGGAAGCAAGAAATACATATCATTTAATGAGATTTCAAATAGTGAATCAAAAATTATATGCAGATAGTTATGATATAAATCAATTTTACTTTAAACCATATTTTAGATATCTGCAGAATTTCTTAAAAAAATATAAAGTAAAAGATGTGGATTTCATTATTTATGGGCGTGATGAAATAGTAGAAAATGCTCTGCAAGAAAAAACTCTTGATGTTCTTGGCTTTATGATGTCAAAAAACATAAATTCTAAATATGAAAAGGATAAGCTTCTAATTCCAGATGCCTGGATGATTAGAGAAGGCGATGAAAGCTTTAGAAGCTTAGTTCCTAAACTATCCCAAGCTAGTAATATATATCCATGGGAATCCAAGGAAAATAAAGTATTCTGGCGAGGTGGCGCTCATGGAGCGAAAGAGAAATATTATTATAATATAAGTAATTTTGATAAGCTCCCTCGTCTAAGTCTTGTAATATTTTCTAAGCTTTATCCGCAGCTTATTGATGCTAGGCTTACTTCTTATACAGAATTTTCTAAAGATGAAGATGGTGAGAATCTTAAAATAATTATGGATTTATTATCTATTAAATCTCAAGCTAGAGTAAATGAGGAAGATCATTTAAAATATAAATATCTCATTTCTATTGATGGCAACACTTGTCCTTGGATGAGAGTGCCTTGGATTATGTTGTCTAATTCTATCCTTTTAAAACAAGAGACGGAAAATATAGAATGGTTTTATTCAGCATTAAAACCGATGGTTCATTATGTGCCAATAAATAAAAATCTTACTAGTTTGTTTGAGCAAATTGATTGGCTAAAAACGCATGATAATGAAGCAGAGCAAATCTCAAATAATGCTACAAATTTTATTAAATCTGAATTAATGCCAGAACATATAGACGTTCATTTAGCTATTATTTTAAATGAATATGCAGGAATCCAAAAAGATTCACAAATTAAAATTACTTTACCTTCGGAAGAAGAAGTGATGGAGAAAATCAGGCTAAGAGAACAGCCCAAGCCAAAGAAGAAAAAAAGTTTAATATCTAGAATCTTATCGTTAAAATCATGAAAAAAATTCTTATTTCTATCTCACTATTAATTGTAGCTTTATTAGCAAATAAATTTGTTATTAAGCCTAAAATAAATGAATATAAATTTTCTAAAGCTATGCAAGAAGCTGAAAAAATTCCTGACACTTATTGGGATGAAAAATATTCTGATATGCAAATCAAAGATAAATATAAAGTTATTTATGTGGTTAATAATGGTGGTGAATATACCTATGGAAAATATTTCCAATATGCTGCTTCTAAGTTGGGCTGGGAAGTAAAAATATACAGAGATAAAATCACCAGAGAAGATTTAAAATTTGACCCTGATTTTATTTTATTTTCACGTGAAGTTGATGGAAATCTAGATATGGAAGTTTTAGCGCATCGTTCTAGAAAATATCTAGTTCTTTTTTCTTCTCTCAATACTTTTAAATATTATGGTAAAGATGTTATTTCTAATAAACCTCCTTTTTTTCCATTAAAAGATTTTTCCACCTTACTTTCGTTATCACATGCTGTTCTTACTTCAGCAAAAGACCTTGCAATGTATCAAACGATGTTTGAAAAGCAGAAAAAAACTTTTAATGGCTTTAGAATGCTATCTTTAGCTCCTAAAATAGATAAAGAACCCGCAATGCCGAACAAAATTATGTGGGTTGGAACTGGATGGGATGATTATAGAAATTCAAAAGATTTTATAAAATTCATTACTTTACTTGCCCAAAATACTGAAATGAAAATATATGGGAAGCATAATAACTTAAGTTTTTTACCTAAAGGGATATATGATGGATTCATTGCTCCTGGAATTGAAAACATTGAAGCTATCCATAAAAATGGAATTTATTTACTTACTAATAGTAAATGGCATTTTAAAACAGGAGAACCTGGGCTTAGAATTTTTGAAGCTACTGCTGCAGGTGCTGTAATTATCTCAGATAAGCATCCATTTGCCATTGAAAATTTTGGCGATAGCTTCTTATATTTCGATCAAGAGGCAGCGCCCGAAGAAATGTATAAACAAGTTAAAGCGCATTATGATTGGATCAAGAAGAATCCAGAAGAAGCGAAAGAAAAAGCAGCAAGAGCTCACCAGATATTTTTAGAGAAATTTACCCTAGAAAATGATTTAATAAGAATTGCCAAAATGCATGAATATATTTTGAAGCAAGAAAAAGAAATGGCCTTAAATTACCCCTTAGCTTATTGATAAAAAACTAATTATCTTTTACAAATAAAATAAGTTCTTGCTTGCTTAAAATAAATAGTATATATAATAAAAACCTGATTTTATTGAGGGCGATTAGCTCAGCTGGTAGAGCGTCTCGTTTACACCGAGGTGGTCGGCAGTTCGAATCTGTCATCGCCCACCAGGCTTCGCTCTAACGAGCTACGCTTAGGCAACGCCATGAGTATTTAGATAGCGAATCCTGTCCGGCGAAGTTTAGATATCCGTTAGGATAGATAAACGAAGAGGGACTGGCGAATAAACGTTACTAATTAATCTTTTTTGAATTAAATATATGTACTATATTTATCTTATCAAATCAATTAACTTTCCTGAAGAAACATATGTTGGATTTATAACCGATCTTAAAGAACGACTAAAACTCATAATTCTGGCGGCTCTATTCAACTGCTAAATATAAACCTTGGGCTCTACAAACTTACCTTGCCTTCTCAACTAAATCTCATTCTGGGCGAGCTTTTGCTCAAAAACGCCTTTGGTAGAGACTGATGTAATCCGCTCAATTTCATCTCCAAATTTATCTCCAATCTCCGTTTCAGGTATTGCTAAAATAATCCAGCAATCGCCACAGAATACCTGAGGTACAGAGGAGTTAGCAAAAGATATGAGTCGCATGAGCGGAGAATTTTCATGAACTAATTTCACTAATAACGCAGAATATTAACTTATTAACAAAAATAATTGTAAAAAGTTATTTTTTATTATTGTTTTTATAAAAATTAAAGCGTAAAGTTGAGTTATTATTTGATTTTATTCTCGCATAGGTTGTGAGGTATGAATGTTAATAAAGCAAAATGATTCATCTGATATAGATCCTTTAATACAGGTCGATGCGCCTTCGTGTCTTAATATCCACAGCGAACAACTCCTAAATGACTACAACTATACTTCAACCTTCACCTGCGCATCAAATCTTCATACTCCCTATAGTTCAGACAAGCATAAAGCTCATTCATTAGCCGAATATTTAGCGCATTCAATTTTTCAATATCATTTAAATAAGGAGTTAAAAAATGACTAAAGACAATATGAATAATGAATTTTATTATCTATTAAAAAAGGTAGAAAAAAACTCTCCGTATTTTTGGCATTGGAAATATGGACCAATGTCTGTAGATCAGTTAATTTCGCTGAACCGCACTATATATAAACATAATAATATGGAGCTCACAAAAATTAGTTGGGATATATCAAAAGTGGACGATGATATAGAGAATCAGAAAATTATAGACAATTTAATTGAAAGCATAGAAATAAAGCTTTTATACAATAAACAATATTATTATTATCCTGATGATCTTACTTTTGTTGCGCTTTCATCTGATGCATATCAAAAAAAACTGGAACTCAAAAATAATAAGGTTAAGAGCTATACTGAATGGGTTATGGAGAGCTTACAAAACACTTTAGCTCAATACTTTACTCAGTCTACTGATAATCAAAGAATAAATGAAATTACAAATTTACAAAGTTGGAAATCAGAACCACTTGACTATATAGACAAAGGTTATTTTGGAATGCTATATACTAATGGGCATCATATGGTCTTAGTTCACTTAGGGACAACAATAGACATTCTTGATTTTTTTAAGAGTAAGTCACCGCTTCAAACAAACATAAAATCTATTATACTAAATAACATTGATGTTCCAGAAGCAGATAAAGCAACCTTAGATGCACTAAATAGAGCCGATAATAATGGTTACAAACTTTCAATTACTGGTCACTCTTTGGGTGGATGGTTAGCGCATAGAAGTGCGTGCTATATTTATCTTAAAACCGGAAAAATAATTCATACAGTTGGATTTGATAATCCAGGTAACTCAAAAATGTTTGATAGCATGAATAGTAACGTAAGTTATAATATACGTACAGGTCATGAAGACAGTAGAACATGCAACACTCATACGTTAGATATAACCTCATACTTATCACTACCAAATATTGTAAATACGCTCCATAACCATATCGGTAATATATTTATATTACCTATATCATTAGATGGCGAAACAGAAAAATTTATAAAAAACAGCGGGAAATATCTCTGGGATTGGATAAATTGGGGACTGACATTAGTATACAAAGGGGACTGGCTTGATGCAAAACAAGAGTCATGGAGCAATGAGTTTTATGCATTAGAGAAAATATTTACTCCATTTTATTCATTATTTGATGGAGGACATTCAGTTGATTTAATGTTACAGGAATTCGATCTAATTACAAGAAAACCTAGAAATTATAACACAGTAGAGCATTCACTTAATATCACCATCTATGAATGTAAATTAGTAAGCACTAAAAATGTCATTAGTTGGTCAGCTACGTATATTGTAGCTCCTATAGCATTATGTGCAACATCATATAGCGCAATACATATGATGCCAGAGAAAGCGTCTTTTCTGTTACGTGGAGCGATTATTATTGCTATTCCTGTTATTAACTATGGAATTTATTATGGAGTCACATCTGTAGCTAATACAATTACTAATTATATTATTGGAGGCAGCACTCTTCAAAGTGGTATAGAAATTCTTTTTAGCTATTTTAATGGAGCTATATCATTAAAAGATACCTCAAACTATGATTCTATCAGAACCAATAACCACAATGAATGTAAACAAGGTTCCTATAATCCTGATGAAGCAAAATTAAGTAGTTATAAAATGGAGGACGTCATAATTTATGAGTTAGCACGTTACGATAACAAAAAATATGGCTTTTCAGTAGATTTAGATCAACGTATCCAAGAAATACTTCCATATTTTGAAGTTAGCGCTAATAAAAGTAACAATATAGTTATGAGGTTCGTTAAGACTGAAAACCTCACAGTTGAAACTCTTAGGGTTTCTATTAAAAAACTTATAGACTTATTTCCAAAGGAGATGAATAAAATGATTTATGAACAAAAAAAACAAGATTTAGAAACTCAAATTTACCATTCTGACGATTCAGATAACACTAAGGCAGATCATCCTTCAAACTCTAGCGCAGAGAAAAGTAAGTTACTAAGACAAGGAATAAGCAGTTTTAATGTAGGAGAATATTCCAGAGGCATAGATTTACTTATCGAGGCAGAAAAGGAACTTAGAAAACAACACCCAGATGGAAAAAGTCTTGAGCTTGCGGATACATTAGACATCATAGCGCGCTGTTATCAAGAACAAGGTAAATATTCAATCTCAACCGAATATTATAATAAAGCGATAGAAATTTATCAATTGATTCCAGAGCATGATATAGCTAGATTGGCCAATTCGTTATATAATCTAGGTTATTGTCACTATCAATTAGGACATGATCTATCATGCCAAGAATTCTCAACTAAGGCTATAGAATTATTAACAAATATAGGTCAAAATAACACTAATATTGCAGCTAATGCTCATCATAATAATGGACTGGCATATGCGCGCCTCGCCTCGAAAGAAAATGATATTAACCAACAAATTAAATATTATGAGAACAGTATAAATGATTATAATATAGCATTACTTATTAGGAATAGTAATCAAGTTTATAATCAAAGTGGTAATCTTGATCAAATAGAATATTATGTTGGTAAAGGAATAGCTCAACAGTTTTTAGCTGATTTATATCAAGAAAACGAAGCTATAAAGAAACAGAAGCTATATGAAGATAGTGTAGAAAGTTATTGTACTGCGCTCAGAGAGTTAAAAAATGCATATCAAGAGCATCCCAAATCAATAGAATATTACAATAATATATTTAGAGTTTATTTTAAATTAAATGATCTAGTACAAAGCCTGAAATACTGTAATAAATATTTAAATGAAGCCTCTCTAAATAATTACGAGATAAACCAAGAGTATAAAGTAAGAGAAAACTGTAATATGATAGAAACCTTACTTAACAATAATAAACATTTACAGCTTAATAATAAAATTATATGTGAATATGACGATAACCCTAGCACTATAGATGTAAGTGTGATCGGAGAGGCGCAATCACTAGAATAAATCAGTTTGGTATAAAGTCATCTATATTAGCAGAGCATTTTCCAAGAAGAGGTGGTAATTTTATACTATCATTATTCATAATCAACTCTTCATTTAAAAAATGCTCTTCTTTAAGATCCACTTGTTGTACTTGTATTGACTCATTATTATTTTCTGTGTTAATTGTCATAAAATCTCCATAATTTAGGTTGAATAAAGTTTGCGCAAAACATATTTAAAGTAGTTTTTCTTGCCTGTCAATAGATTGATTAAGCTATCCACTTAATTATTTGGGAGTGTTTATAATAGATAGACGCTATATGCAATATTCTTATTAAAGAACATAACCAGAGTTAATCTAAGCATTTCAACGCACTTACTAAATCTTTCTATACCCAATTATAGGATAGACTTGTATAAAACTACTAATGAATTTCTGTTATAACGATCTTAATTGTATAGGTTTATTTTGCTGCAAATAGGTAAGAGCTTGAGATAACGCATCCACCTGATCATCATTAGTAGATTTAGGAAATGATAAAATCTCTTTCTCAAAATTTATTCGCCAATTAGCGTCTTCTGCAATAAAAATCTTTCCACTTTCAAAAAACGGACTATGGCTTGCAAATCTTGTGATTTTATCAAATTTTGGTTTTATAGCTATAATAGGTATTCTAATTGCTAAACTTTGGATAAGAGATTGACCACTTGCTTTGTCTTCCACTAAAATGGCTCTAGGTTTCCATTTTTTTGCAAAATCCTGCACTAAAGCAAGCAAGTCTGGGAACTCAACTTTTGCTCTGCATATATCCAGAATATAGAAATGCTCATTATTTACCCCTATTGTGATGCCAACGCTATAATCATTTTCATCTTTTGCTTTAATAGCTGTATCCCAGGATTGGATAATTTGAGAAAACTCTATTTTTTCTTCTTTAATGAAATATTTTAGCCAAGTTTTTTGTATCATAGTTCCTTTGCTTGGAACTGGTTCTTGCAAATATTGAGCAGCAAAATTATATTCACCTAGCTCTGTTTGTAATTTTTTAAGAGACTCTATATCTTCTCTCTCGGGATGCAGTGCAATTTGCCATTCTTCATCTGTTATCGCTGGTATTTTCAGCAATTCCCACTGTTTTGGTTTATTTTTTAGTAGATATCCGCATAAATCATCTTCATGAAGACGTTGCATCACAATAACAATGGCGCCTTTTTTCTTATTATTGAGCCTTGAAATAAAAGTTTGCTCAAACCATTCTATAGTATTTTCACGATATTTTTTTGAATTAATCTTATTTGGATTTTGAGGATCATCTACAATTAATATATCTCCACCTTCACCAGTTACCGTTCCACCAGTGGAAGTTGCAAAACGAAAGCCTCTATCTGTTGTTACGAATTTTGACTTCTGGTTTTCACCTTTAGAAATTTTTAACCAAGGGAATAACTCTTGATACCAATCACTTGTCATTAAAACACGACAATCTTGTGAATGTTTATTGCTTAATGCTTGAGAGTAACTGCTAGCGATAATTTTCTTTGATGGATCATGACCCAACATCCAAGCAGGCCAAGCAACACTCACGCAAATAGACTTAAGATATCTAGGAGGAATATTGATTATTAACCTTGTAATGTCTCCATTAATAACTTGCATAAGCTTAGAGCAAATAGCCTCTACATGCCAGTTATGAAGATATTGCCCTCCAGGAGAGACGGTTGAGAAGGATTTAGCGGTAAAAATTGTAAGATTATTACGCATTATTGCTTGCAGCAGACGTTTATTTTCTTGCATAAACTAATACTCAAACCTCAAATCCTAAACGTTCAATTATAGGTGAGGATTAAGGTATATTTTTTAAATGAAATGATAATTTTGTCATCCTGAGCCGAAGGCGAAGGATCCAGAGATAATATCTTCCTGGATCCTTCATTTCATTCAGGATGACGAAAAAAGAAAGAGCGCCTTGAAAAAGACGCTCTTATACAGAACCCTGCCACAGATTATAACCAATTGCTGAGGATGCTTACGGGCCATCTGGTATTCTTAATTGTTAATTATAAGTTAACATAGAAATTGCAACTTGTCAACCAATAATTTAAATAAATATTAAAAAATTCATCATTGCTTAATTTTTATAGGAATTTGTGATTGGATATCTTCTCTCCAAATTCAAGCTACGCGTTGAAATAATTGGCCCTGGAGCCGATTGCCTCCTTTTATATTCAGCTCGTTTTAGAAGATATGAAATTTTTTCTACAATTACAGAATCATATCCTTTTGCTATTATTTCTTTTTTACTTAAATTTTCTTCTATTAGATGAAATAAAATTTTATCGAGTAAAATATATTCTGGTAGGCTATCTTGGTCTTTTTGATCATAACATAACTCAGCTGATGGGGCTTTTTCTATAATTTCTTTTGGCAATTTACGATATTTAGCTAACTCAAAAACTTGTGTTTTATATATATCTTTAAGGGGATTAAATCCTCCGCACATATCTCCATAAAGAGTTGAGTAGCCAACTGCATTTTCAGATTTATTACCAGTAGATAGAAGTAAAAACCCTAATTGGTTACTTAATGACATTAATAACAATCCACGTGTTCTTGCTTGAATATTTTGATCTGTGATACTGCCCTGTTCTAAATCTATAGAGTTACTCAATGTTTTTCTTATTGAATTGGTAATTTCTTCTATAGGAATATTCTTAAGTTCTATATTTAAAGTTTGGGCTAATTTTTCTGCGTCTATTAAACTTTCTTTGCTAGTATATTTAGAAGGTAGCATTATAGCGACTACATTATCAGGTCCAAGAGCATCAACAGCAATTGCAGCAGTTAAAGCTGAATCAATTCCACCAGATAATCCTAGCAAAACTTTCTTAAATTTATTTTTATGTACATAATCCTTAAGACCTAAAGTTAAGGCCTGATAAATTGCCTCTGTTTGAGATAAGCTATTGAATCTTCTATTTGATTCATTCCATTTAATATTAGCAATTTCTTCTTTAAAATAGCTTAAATTAGCAATTTGTTCTGCTTTAGAGTTGAAAGCAAAGCTTCCACCATCAAACACTAATTCATCTTGTCCACCAATTTGATTTGCATAGATAAAATCTATCTCATATTTTTGACAAATATTTTTAGCTAATGCCTTGCGTTTTTTATCTTTTTCTATATTAAAAGGAGAGGCATTAATTACAATAACCAGCTTGGCACCTTGTTTTATAAGTGAATCAACTCTACTTAAAAACCACATATCTTCACAAATAAGTACACCAACATTATGGCCTTTCAGCTGAAATACTTGATTATATATCTCAGGAGTAAAATATCTTTGTTCATCAAAGACACCGTAATTTGGCAGGTGATATTTTGAAGCAATGTCAATTATTTTACTGTCTTTAATAAGATAAGCTTTGTTTACAGGTTTACTATTAGTAGGGGCAATATTACCAACAATAATTGCAGTTTTCGTAATTGCAGTTTTAAGTCTTTCTAATTCTAAAAAGGCAATCTCCTGGAAATATGGCTGTAAATAAAGATCTTCAGCTGGATAGCCTGTAATGGCTAATTCAGAAAAAACAATTAAATCTGGAATTATTTTATTCGTTGTTTGTGTTATTTGTTGATATATGCTAATAATTTTATCAACATTATTTTTAATATCACCAACAATGAAGTTAGCTTGAACAATTGTAATATTTAGCGGACATGGCATATTTAAAATATTTACTCAATAAAGTTTTTAGCATTATATGAATTTATTATATCAAAGAATATATATTTTTTTGTTTTTATTTCTTTTTGCAAATTTTGCAAATGCTGCTTCTATTAATGAAAGCCAAATAGTTATTGATGCCGATAAATTTGAGTATTTTGGGGGCGCTGAAAACGGAAAAGTAATTGCTACAGGGCATGTTGAGGCCTCTCAAGAAACACAAAAAGTTTTTGCTGAATTTATGGAATATGATTTTAAGAAAGATATACTTTTAGCAAAAGATAAAGTAAAAATTCTTGAACAACAGGGATATATTATTGAGGCTGATAAAGTAATTCTAACAGATAAATTAAGATTAGGTTCGATATATAATTTTACAGTTTTATTTCCTGATAAATCCACATTGAAAGGAAATTTTGCCCAGAAATCAAGCGAGAGTTTTTCTAAAATAGATAAAGGCTATTATACTTCATGTGAAATTTGCCAAGGAAAATCACCTATTTGGAATATTACGGCTACTTCAACGGAATATAATGATGAAGAAAAACATGTAACTTACAAGAATGCGGTGCTCAATTATTATGGAGTGCCGGTATTTTATACCCCAAGATTTTCACATTATACGAACAAAGCTAAAAGAAGATCAGGATTCTTGGTTCCAGAATATGGAGGAAGCGGATATTTAGGGACTGCGGTAAAGATTCCTTATTATTTTAATATCGCGCCTAATCAAGACGCTACATTAAAATTAATTACCACTAGTAAGAGAAAGCAAGCTTTAGAGGGGGAATATAGATTATTAACGCTTCAGGGCCAAATAGATACTAAAGGAAGCATGGCTTCAACAGAGAAATACACTCCTCCGGTCGGGCAATCCAATCCTAATCATGGTATTCGCTATCACTATAATTCTAAAGCAAATCTAGCTATTGCTGATAACAAAAATATAGGTTGGAATATTAATAATACTTCAGATAAAAACTATCTCCGAGATTATCGTTATGGAGAGGAAGATTTTTTAATGAGTAGAGTTTATAATAATTCATTTCAAGAAAATGGATATTATGAGGTACAAGCTCAGACTTTCCAGAATCTTCGTCCAGACAATAATCCAATGTATCAAACTCCGATTGTTATGCCATTATTTGAATCAAAACATAAGCTTCATAGATTTAGTGATGGATCATCTTGGAATTTTGATTCTAATCTATTAAAAATTCATCGTTATAATGGCCCTGATTCAAATAGATTCTCTATTAAAAATAAATGGGAGAAAAAGTCCTTATTAGACGCTGGACACGAGTTTAAATTTTTTACCTCTTTAAGAAATGATATTTATTATTATCAAAATGCTCCAGTAAATAATAAAAGCCATTATACTGGAACAACTTCTAGAACCATTCCTGAAGCTGGGCTTGATTGGTCTTATCCATTATTAAGAAGATTCGATTCTACTAACGTTGTCGTATCTCCTTTAGTTGGTGCTGTTGCCACCCCTTACTCACATTATAACAATAAAGTCTTTAGTGAAGATAGCGGCAATATAAGTGAGCTTACAGATGGAAATTTATTCTCACCATCGCAATATACAGGTATTGATTTAATAGAAAATACACCAAGAGTAAGTTATGGTGTTAAAGCTATGGTTTATTACAAAGACTATTTAAATGCTAATGCGCTTTTTGGTCAATTATATAGACTAAAACCATCTGAAGAAATTTCTGGAAGCTCTAACGAGCATTTATCAGATTATGTAGGTCGTTTTAAATTAGATTTTAATGATACAGCTGTTACTTCTTATCAATATACAATTGATAAAGAAAATTTTTCTAATAAAAAGAATGAACTTGAAACCACTTTAAAATATGAAATAGTTTATGTTACAACAAGTATGATATATTATCGTGATGATCAAATTACGAATCAAATTAAAAACAGACGTGAAATTTATTTAGAAACTGGTATAAATGATTATAAGGGAATTAGCGCATCTGTTAATGCACGTAAGAATTTTAGCAGTAAAAATGATAATCCCGGGTTACAAATGGATCCAAATGGTTTCATTTCAATGGGCGGAAAAGTAAAATATGTAAATGATTGCATTACATATTCTGCCAATGTTAACAGAGATTTTACTAAAAATTATAGTAAAAAAGGTGACACTATTTATTGGTTTTCTGTTGCCCTTAAAAATATTAGCTAGAGGATGTAGTATATATGCGGTTTTTAATATTCTTATTTATAATTGTTCACAATCTTGCTTTTGCATCTCATATACTTGTTGTAGTAGATCAAAAAGCTATTACATCTATGGATGTAGATAAAAGGATTGAGGCTTTAAAAATTGCAAATCCAGAACTTGAACTTGATTCTTTTATGCGTAAACGTATTTTAGAAAATTTAATTAGTGAGTCTTTATTCCAAAATGAGGCAAAAAGATTAAAGGTGGTGGTCAGCGAAGAAGAAGTAAGGGACCAGTTCATTTCTATGCAGAAAGATCATAATATACCTACACAACTTCTGAATAAATTGATGCAGAATAAATCTTTTTATCAACAAGTTGAGAGTCAAGTTCTATGGAATAAGTTAATTGGATTAGTATTATACAATAAAATTAAAGTATCTGATGCAGAAATTAGAGAAGAGCAAAAAGTTAGAAAAGGACATATTCGGGAAGTTACTTTTAAGCAAATTATTTTCAATATGGTAGATGTAGTGGAATTAGGTAGATTGCAAGTAGAGGCGCAAGATTGCAATAGTTTGGATACGCTCGCTAAGCAATATGGATTTAAAAATATCTATAAGAATACTATAATGCTAGAAGAATTAAATCCTGAACTGCAAACAATTATAAGATCGATTCCTGAAAACAGACTCAGTGATATTATTAGCCTGAATGGTCAGAAACAAGTGATCATGGTGTGTTATAAAAATATTATTAATGATCCTAATGATTTATTGTTGATAAAACAAATAATATCTAATAGAAAAATTAATGCTGAAGCCCAGAAATATTTAATTGAACTAAGAAAAAGAGTTTATATAGAATATAGCAAATAGGTTGGCATGCATACCTATCATACTTCAAGATTTGGTGCGTCACTCCGTCGCTCATGTAACTAGTTGTACACATCGCTCCTAGTTCCTGCCAACTTTTGAAGTGTGATAGGTATAGTTACATAAGAGGTATATCAATGAGAATAAGTTTTACTAATATAGCTAGCTCTTTAGGATTCGCGTTTTTATATATACCGATAATTATTTTGATTATCTTTTCCTTTAATAGCTCAAGTATTATAACTAATTGGCAAGGTTTCTCCTTTATTTGGTATGAAAAACTTTGGCAAGATGAAGAAATAATTTTAGCTTTATTTTCCAGTATTAAGATAGCTTCAATTTCTGCTACTGGATCAGTAATTATTGGAACCCTAGCTGCTCTTGCTCTTCAAAGAATCAGTTATTTTAAAGGAAGATCCATTTTTTCAATTTTATTACCCATTCCACTAGTGGTTCCTGAAATTGTAGCTGGTTTTTCTATTTCATTAGTTTTTTTAACTATAAATAAAATAATTGGAATTCCAGAAAGATTTGGTACCGAGACTGTGGTACTTGCTCATATGGTTATTGGGGTTACTTATGTTGCTCTTATGGTACAAGCAAAATTAGCTGAATTAGATCCATCTTATGAGGAGGCGGCTTTAGATTTAGGAGCTACTCCTATTAAAGTATTTTTCTTAGTTACCGCTCCATTAATTGCTCCAGCATTAATTTCTGGTTGGTTACTTTGCTTTACTATATCATTTGATGATTTAATCATTGCAAGCTTCACGTCTGGACCAGGGGTAACTACGCTTCCTATGTTAATTTATTCAAGAATTAGATTTGGAATAAGCCCAGTAATTAATGCATTGGCAACGCTTATAATAGGCGGCGTACTTCTTATTACGGTTATTTATTTGTTTATTAATTTAACTAAAAAGATAAATTATTTAAAAAAATAATCTAACTTAATAAATCTTCTCTTGCAAATATCTTGAAAAAATGTATTGTTTATTTTTTTAGAATTTTAGTTCAGGAGCGTTTTATGCCTCTTTATGAGACAATTTTTATTACAAGACAAGAGATTTCCTCACATGATCTTGAAAAAATTACTGCAAATTTTTCAAAAACTTTAGTTGATAATGGCGGTACTATAGTAAAAACAGAGCAATGGGGCTTAAGAGATTTAGCTTACCCTATTAAAAAAAGCAATAGAGCTTATTATACTTTATTAGGAATAGACTCTCCGTATACTGCTGTAAAAGAACTTGAGCGCAGATTGGGATTAAGTGAAGATATTCTTCGTTTTATGTCAGTTAGAGTTAAGAAACTCAGCAAAAATCCATCTGCTCCTTTAGCAAAAAATAATTCTTATAACGAAGAAGCTGCTGAAGCGAATCAAAGACAAGAGGATTAATTATGAAAGCAAGTACAAACGATCCAAGACAAAAAAAGGTATTTTTCCGTCGCTATACTAAAGGCTGTCCTTTAAGTGGTAGCGCTGCACCTGAAATAGATTACAAGGATATTAAATTATTATCACGTTTTATTTCAGCGCGTGGAAGAATTTTACCACGTAGAATTACAGGCGTATGCGCAAGCAAACATCGTAAGTTAGTTCAAGCTATTAAGACTGCAAGAGTTTTAGCTTTACTACCTTTCTCTGATATGTAATTCAAATTATTGTATTTAAGAAGGAAAAGAAAATGGATATTATTTTATTAGAGAGAGTTAAAAGCCTAGGGGAAATGGGAGCTGTTGTGTCAGTGAAACCTGGTTATGCTCGTAACTTTTTAATCCCTACAAAAAAAGCTTTAAGAGCTACAGGAGCAAATAAAGATTTATTTGCTGCTAAAAAAGCTGAGATTGAAGCAAAGAGCGCCGCTAAACTTGAAGAAGCTCAAGGTGTTTACGCAATAATTGATAAAAATTTTATAACCATAATTCTTCAAGCCGGAGAAGATGGAAAACTTTTTGGCTCTGTATCTCCAAGAGATATATCTGATCTTGTTTCTAAAACATTTAATCAAGCAATATCTCATTCAGACATTATGCTAAGCGCGCCAATTAAATATATTGGAGTTCATGAAGTTAATATTGCTCTTCACTCAGACCTACATGCGACTATTTATGTTGCAGTTGCAAGAACGGCCAGTGAAGCAAATGACATTCAAAAAGAGTTTTTAACTCCTCCTTCAAAAAGGGCCTAACAGTTAGTTATTTTTCGTCATCTTGAAGCTTTTCTCCAAGATGATGAAACTTAAGTTGGTATAACATCCTCTATTATAAACTCAGGAGTTTCACGACCCTTCCAACGATTTATCCTTAAATACCCTATTATATCAAGAACGTTACCTGTTTTAAGTAAATGATTTCCAAGATCTGTATCAATGGCTCTAAAAGCATTAACTTTTAATAAAGAGGAGAGATTTTTGCTCTCAGAGCATCCAATAAAACAGGTTATATGACTTTCTCCAAAAATATTTACTTTTGCAATAAATGCATTCTTTATAATAAATCTAGGTTCATGATTACTAACGCCGAAAGGGCCGATTTGCTCTATTTCTTTTGCAAGCGCAAGATTAATGCTATTCACAGAAAGACATGCATCAAAGTAGCGAGTATTTTTATTTTCAATAATTTTAAGTTCCTCAACAAATCTGTCATGTAAAAATTTTTTAAGATGATCTATTTTATTATGCTCCACGGTAAAGCCAGCAGCCATTTTATGACCGCCACCGCTTAATAAAATACCAGCATCTTTTGCAGCAACAACTGCTGACCCAAAATCAATTCCATGAATTGAGCGGCAAGAGGCTTTGCCATAAGTTTCGTTCAAGCTTAAAACAGCTACTGGCTTTTGCATTATATCTTTCAATCTTCCAGCGACAATTCCTACAACTCCAGGATGCCAATTTTCTCCGCCAACTAAAATTAATGAATCTTCGTTATGTTGATTTCTTGCTTGCTCTAGCGCTTGTTCATATACGATAAATTCAATAGCTTTACGTTCTTCATTATAATGATCTAATTTTTTTGCTATTTCTATAGCTTCATCCAAATCTTCTGTAGAAAGAAGCCTTGCTCCCAGTGAGGACTCGCCTACTCTTCCGCCTGCATTGATACGGGGTCCTATTACATAGCCCAAGTGGTATACGGTTAGACAATTTTCAATATTTAATAAATTACAGAAAGCTTTAACAGCATTATTTTCTTTTTTGTTAAGGATCTTAAGCCCTTGGTACACAAAAGTTCTATTTAATTCATCTAAGGGAACTACATCACAAATTGTACCTATCGCAACAATATCCAGTAACTTAATTAATTCTGGTTCAGGCTTATCTTGAAAGAAAGCTTTCTGCCTTAGTTTTGTTGTAGTAGCTATTGCTGCTAGAAACGCTACACCCACAGCCGCTAAAGATTTATATATTGTTGTTTCATCTTTTCTGTTTGGGTTCACGATTGCATGAGCTGAGGGCAAAATATCTCCAGATAAATGGTGATCAATAATTATAATCTTTAAATCACTTTCAATCCCATAATTGATAGCTTCAAAAGAAGAGGTTCCGCAATCTACTGTAATTATCAAATTTGCTCCATTCTGCTTAAGAGAGGCAAATGCATTTATATTCGGTCCATAACCTTCCTCTATTCTATCCGGAATATAAATCTCGGCTTCTATTTTAAGCATTGTAAAGAAGCGCTTAAGTAAAGCCGAAGAGGTTGCTCCATCAACATCATAATCTCCAAAGATCACTATTTTCTCATTATTTATTATTGCATCAGAAATAATATCTGCTGCTTTCTCCATGTCTAAAATATGAAATGGATCAGGTAGATTTTGACGTAAAGTTGGGTTAAGAAAATTATCTATTCTCTCTATACCAATGTCTCTTGTGGATAATAATCTCGCTAAAATTTCGCTTATACCAAATTTATTTATAATTTGATTTATATCATTAGTTTCGGCGGAAACAGGTTCCCAATTAAAGCCCTTAATCGAAATATTCAATTTTTTCTCTTCTATATTTATTTGTTGTGATTATAGCAATTTACAAGCGAAAGCAAATCAAATATTTACTTTAAAGCTATAATAAGCTATTCTTTAACTTAAGTAGAAATGATTTATTAAGAGGGATTTGCCATGAAGATAGAAAATAAAATAGTATGGATGGATATTCCGGTAGAAAATTTAGAAAGAGCAGCAAAATTTTATAGCAAAGTAATGAAACTTGAGTTCTCTGTAGAAATGCATGGAGATATGAAGTTCGCTATGTGTCCACATTCTGATAATGAGGCGGCCTTTTGCTTAGTTGTAGATCCAAGTTTTAAGGAAAAAAGCTTAAATCATATCTATCCATTAGTTTATTTGAATGTTAATGGTCGGATGAAAACCGCTCTAGAACAAGTAAAGAATTTTGGTGGAAAAATAATAGAGCCAAAAACGGAAATAGGCCCCTATGGTTTTAGAGCAATTATTTTAGATTCAGAAGGAAATAAAATAGCTCTTCACTCTTATAATTAAAAGCAAATAGTGTAAATATGAGAAATAAAGTAAAATATTCTATTCTTACTATAGTAATTTTGTTATTGCCTGGATGGTGGTTATTTGCAGGAAATGCCAATGATAGATTGGTATTGAACTCTGTTATTGAATTAATTAAGAAAATTTATGTTAAAGATGTTGGAGATAAGCAGTTAGTTGAAGCAGCCATCTCTGGAATGCTAACATCTCTTGATCCTCATAGCTCATTTTTAAATGAGAAAGAATTTGAGGAGATACAATCCTCTACGAAAGGAGAATTTGGTGGTATCGGAGTTGAGATAATGGTTGAGTCTCCTGGTCTTAAAGTCATAACTCCAATTGATGACACTCCTGCTTTCAAAGCCGGTGTAAAACCTGGCGATTTAATATTTGCTATCAATGATGAGTTAATAGCGAATATGACTGCTAATGAAGCAATCTCAAAAATGCGCGGAGCTAAAAACACCAAGGTAAAAATTAGTATCTTTAGGGAAGGAAAATCTGAGCCAATAGAGTTAGCTATTTCTCGGGATATCATTAAAGCCAATCCTGTAAAATATCATCTTTATGGAGACTATGCTTATATTAGAGTAGCGTCTTTCTCCGAACAAACAGCAGATGGAGTAAAAAAAGCTATTTTCTCATTAAAGAAGGAAATAGGTAAAAAAGAAATACAAGGCTATGTTTTGGATTTAAGAAATAATCCGGGCGGAGTATTAAAGCAGGCCGCGTATGTTACAGATATATTTTTAAATGAAGGAGTGATTGTTAGCACAAAAGACAGAGACGGAAATGAGCAAATGGTTTTTAGGGCGTCATCTAATGCAACGGTTAAAGATGTTCCTTTAGTTGTATTGATTAATAATGGCAGCGCGTCCGCTTCTGAAATTGTAGCTGGAGCTCTACAAGACCATAAAAGAGCTTTGATTGTTGGTACAAAATCTTTCGGTAAGGGTTCGGTTCAAACAGTTATATCTTTACCTGGATATGGCGCTATAAAAATAACAACAGCGCTTTACTACACCCCCTCTGGGCGCTCTATACAGGCTGAGGGTATTGTTCCAGACGTAATAGTTGATCAAGGAAGGGTTGAGTTCCCAAAAGATAATAAGAAATATCAATATTCTGAATCTAGTTTGAGAAATCATTTAGAGAATAAAACACGAAATGATAGCGAGAATATCAAAGAAAATAGTAAAGCAGAATTTTGGGCCAAATTATATGAGCAAGATTATCAATTGGCCAGAAGCATAGATATTTTAAAAAGTCTAATATTACTAAAAAAATGGTAGAATCTACCATATATAGTAGTTACGAAAAAAAATAATACAATATATATTATTTTCTAGACAAGCTATTTAAATAAATTTATACTCAAAAGATTACTAAATCTTGAGAGGAATTTATGTCATTATTAGATGCAAAACCAATATATAAACCTTTTGACTATCCTTGGGCTTATGAAGCATGGCATATTCAACAAAAAATTCATTGGCTGCCTGAAGAAGTTCAATTATCAGACGATGTTAAAGATTGGAAAAAGAATTTAACAGCGGGAGAGAAGCATCTACTAACTCAGATTTTTCGTTTTTTTACTCAAGCAGATATAGAAGTAAATAATTGCTACATGAAGCATTATGCAAAAGTATTTCAGCCTACTGAAGTGCAGATGATGCTCTCAGCTTTTTCAAATATGGAAACAGTTCATATAGCAGCATATTCTTATTTATTGGATACGATTGGAATGCCTGAAACTGAATATCAAGCATTTCTAAAATATAAAGAGATGAAAGATAAATATGATTACATGCACCAATTCAATACCAATAGTAAGCAAGATATTGCAATTACTTTAGCAGTATTTGGAGCCTTCACAGAAGGATTACAGCTTTTTTCTTCTTTTGCAATTTTGCTAAATTTCCAACGTTTTAACAAAATGAAGGGAATGGGGCAGATTGTCACTTGGTCTGTTAGAGATGAAACATTACACACAAACTCAATTATAAGACTTTTTAAAACTTTTATTCAAGAAAACCCAGAAGTTTGGACTGAGGATATGAGAAGCACTTTATATAGAGCATGCGCTACAATAGTTCATTTTGAAGATGCATTTATTGAATTAGCATTTGAGGTGGGAGATATTGAGGGTCTAACAGCAAGACAAGTGAAGCAATATATAAGATATATCGCTGATCGTAGGTTAATGCAATTAGGCTTAAAAGAAATTTATATGGTTGATCAAAATCCTCTACCTTGGCTTGATGAAATTCTTAATGGCGTAGAGCATGCTAATTTCTTTGAAAATAGAGTTACTGAATACACAAAAGCTGCAACAACAGGTACATGGGAAGAGGTTTTTGAATCTATGGAAAAATCTGCCTAAAAACATTTATAATTTCTTAAGATATAATAACTATATTTATTTAAAAAGAATTTAGGAGTTTATCTTGTTACCAAATGTAGATGCCATAGAAAAGATTCTCGCTATGGGAGAAATTTCTGAAGGAATGGAAGCAAAAGTAGAAGTTTCAAGGATAAGCCGTGGAAATAATCTTTGCATTCTTCTAGAAGGTGAGCCTTTTCCTTCAAAGCAAGAAATGGAGCCTTATACTTTATATGTATATAAAGATGAGAATGGTAAGCTTTTTGTTGATACCAAAGAAAATAATGACCTACCAAAAGAAATTAATATCTTTCTTGATACTGATACGATAAATCGTATAAAAACTCGTATGGGTAATCTGGCTCACGCTGAACATGAACCATTAGGAAGCAAACAAGAAGATGTTAGAGATATTGAGACAATCTTTATAGCAGCTGAGAAGAATAATTTAGTTAAAAGAACATATCGTCAAGCGGCAATAGATAATACAAAATATATCTCGGACAATATAAGCAATTTCGCTTCAACTGCAGATAAGGCCTTGTTTGGCGCTCCATCAATTTTCTTTAAACAAATTGCAATTCCAACTGTTGTATTTGGAGCAAACTTAGTTATTACTGCTGCATTTGGCAGTAAGAGAAACATCCCTTTTCCTAAGGATAGTTACTTAGGAAAATATATCAACTCAGCTGGAGAGTTAATCAACAAAACTTGGAAACAAGTTAAAGATAATAAATATATAGGCCTACCTTTTCAAGCTGTTGATGGGTTATTTTCTGGTATACATGGAGTTACAAATAGCAGAGCTTTTAGTAGATTTATAGGATTTGCTGCAATTTTAGCTGGAGTTGGGGCAGCTACTATAGCAACTGGAGGAACTATTTTAGCTGTTGGTGCTGCCGCCATGACAGGGCTTACAATATCTGGAACAATTGCAGAAGTAAGAAGAATGAGATTAGAGTCAAAACATCGTCATTTAAATGATTTAATTGCTCATTCTCATGTAAAACAACAAGTATTGAGCAAATTACAACAAAAAAATCCTAAAGCAATTGATTTAGAGAAAATACTAAATCTTTCAAATAGCAATCTTAGAACAACCGCTAAACCCAAAAACATAAATTATAAAGTAACTGAAACAGGACTGGGCGCAGAACGTCAAGCTATTTCACATGCTTTAGCTCAAGGGGCCGCTTTAGCTGCTGATGCCGTTTCTGGGAACATGATAGGTTTAGCTACTAAAGCTGTAACAACAACTTCAGATTCAGTGTCATCCGCAATTAATAAAATAAAAGAAGATGATATTAGGCACTCAATAAGACAATCTATAAATAGACTTGAAGAAATAGCTCCAGATGGAAGTAATAAAGATTTAAAGGCTAACGCAAGAAGAGCAATAATTGAAGCTAAAGCTTTAGAGATAGCGCATAATGATGCTCCATTTATGGAGGCGCTTGGGATTGGAGATGAAGTAAAATTACAAGAGCATTTTGAAAGATGTAAAAAACAAGCTGAGCAAGAATGGGGAAAGGAAGCGCAAATTGAAGTAAGGGCAAACCAAAAAGCAAAGAATGACAAGGAATTTGTAGAAATATTTGAGAAAGCTAGAAACAAACCTGAAAACTCCCCAGAAGTTCAGGAGCTTAAGGAAAAGATGGAGCAATATAAAAAAGAAGCAAAAAGAGAGATAGAAGCAGAGAAAGGTTTTTTCTCTAGAATTGCTAAAAAATTTAAAATTCGTCATGATCATTTTTATGGAAATGGGTGGGGGGTAAATTTGCAAAAAATTGGCACTTGCTTGGGAACTGAATTATTTGGTGAAAGAACCAGTTATGGAGATATAAAAACTTCCTCTTATCTCTCAGATTCTGCTATTTATATGAGAAATCAACAAATTATAGAGCAACAAACATACGGAGCGGAAATAAGGCAAAATGATAGAGAATTAGCGGCGAATACAGCTAAAGCGCGGGCCCACTCGCATAATAATATGATAAACAACCATCAAGAACAATATATGCATGCACCAGAAATGGTCATGCGCTCGGCTGCCAACATTCAGAGTTTGCATCAACATACTGGCAGAGGTGGATAAGGAAATTGCATTTTCTTTATATAAGTAGTATCTTAACTAATCAAGTTTTGAGTTTAAAAAAGAATGTTGAATAAAAAGTTTTTTACTATCTTATATTTATTATTAGTTAGCTGCTCTAGTTTTGCCGTTAATGGCAATATCAATAATTCTTCAAGAAATTTGTTAGAAGTATTGCATTGGGATCAAAGATATGAAGTTAACCGGGTTAAAGATTTAGAATATATATTGGGTAATATTGATGGACCATCCGTGCAAAATCTTAATGACGCTCAGAAAAAATCATTGCTTATTACTATACGTAAAACCATTCTTGATCAAATGATGAAAGATAAAGATACTTATAAAGTATATATGATTGAACAATATAATAAATCTTTCACAATGGATGAGTTAGAAAGCTTAATTCAATATTATAATACTCCGGTAATGCAGCTAGTAATAAATTCTCAACTAAAAAACAAGGAAATTACTATTGATGAGATAAACATGGAATTACTCAAGGCAAAAAGTAAAGATCAACAAATAGTCGAATGGTTTCGTAATTCTTATTTAAACATAAGATATCAAAGATTCCAGGAAAAAGTTAACCCTATTGTAAATAAAATGATAGCTAATAGAATGGAAACCGTAATAGAAGCAACCTTAATAAGGCTACCTGAATTAGTTACTTACTTAAATAATACGAAATGATTAAAGATTCCCAATATATAATTATTACCTCAGATGAAGAAGGGTCTAGGCTAGATAGAGTTATTAGAAAATCCTATCCTTTATTTAAACAAGCAGAAATAGAAAAAGCTTTAAGAAGCAAATTGATTCAAGTAAATCAGAAAAAATCTTCTTCTAATTATCGTCTTATAGAGAATGATATTATTCAAATCACAAATTTTTTGGTGGATAATTTAATACCTCAAAACAAGGCAAGTACAGAAATTACTGATTCAGATGTAAATTTAATCAAGAATAATATTATTTATAGGGATGCAGATTTACTGGTAATAAATAAACCTGCAGGTCTTGCAGTCCAGGGTGGAAGCAAGATTAGAAAATCAGTAGACAATATTATGCCTGTTTATTTAGAAACTTTAGAGACCTGGGATAATTTAAAGCATAAATTAGTGCATCGTTTGGACAAAGAAACGAGTGGTTTATTATTAATTGCTCTAAATAATCGTACAGCTCAAGATCTAGCCTCTGCATTTAAGAATCATGATATTGAAAAGAAATATTTAGCAATTTTAACAGGAAAACTTACCATTAATAATGGTAGGGTATCAAGTTCTATAGATGGGGATGCAATAACTAATTATCGGGTTCTAGCTAGAAAAAGAGATGCTACTCTAGTTGAATTCAAACCAGTAACAGGTAAGAAGCATCAATTGAGATTACATTCATTAGAATTGGGTTTTCCTATATTGGGCGACGTCAAATATGACCCAACGATCCTAAATGATAAAACAGCAAAACTTCATCTTCATGCAGCAGAAATTATTTTTCCATATCAAGGAAGATATTTTAAATTAACTGCAGATTTACCAGAATATTTTAAAAACTCTATAAAAGAGATATTTGGGTCGGTAAGAATTTGATTATGTTACAATTTTTAAAAGTAAATAATTTTCTACTATTCAAGTCCTTAGAAATTTCTTTAGATGGAAACTTTACCGTGATAACTGGAGAAACTGGTTCTGGTAAATCTATGTTTATTAAGGCATTACGTTTTGTTTTAGGAGAAAAACAAGATCTACCAGATGGAGATTATACTGTTATTGCCGAATTCAAGATATCTAATGCAAATAATCAATTATTAGAGATTTTGGATGAAAATGATATTGAAGTAGAAAATAATGTTTTGCTCATTCGAAGAATCCAAAACAAAAAAATTTTTATTAATGATGTTCCGGTTACGTTAAAATTACTAAAAAAAATAAGCGAGGAATTAGTTGAGTTCCATTCTCAACATAAGCAATTGGATGCATTCAGCTCAGCTAATAGCTTGAAAATAATAGATCAGTTTATTAATGAAAAAGATTTATTAAGTAAGGTTTATGATTTATATCAAAAAATAACTGAAATATCTCATAATATTGAAACTCTACAAAAGCAAAAACAAACCCTTGATTTAGATAAGGATCATCTAGAATATAGTTTCAAAGAGATTAAATCACTAAATCCTAAATCAGGAGAGGAGTTGGATTTAATTGAGCAAAAAAAATTATTTAATGATAAGGTAAAAGTAATTCATTCAATTGAAGAAATATTAGCATTATTTTCTAGGGATGAGAATCTTGTAAATAAACTCATAAGAGTACAAAGAAATATAGAAAGATTAGAAAATGATTTAGGTCTTAACGAATTAATAGATAATGCGATTATGAGTTTAAATGAGCTTAATTTTCAGGCAGAAAATAAACTAAAAGATTTTGATTCAAGAGATAGTATAGATAATATAGAAGAAAGACTTTCTAAGTTAAAAGAACTTTCAAGAAAATATCGCTGTACTTCAGATCAATTAGTTGATATTGCACATAATGCAGAAGAAAAATTAAAAAAATTAGAAACTATAGATTTTGAAATAGCAAAAGAAATTAAAGAAAAAAATTTGTTGCTTAAAGATTATTTTACTTTCGCAGACTCTTTATCCAATGTACGAAAAGCTGCAGCTAAGATACTAGAAAATAATATTGTAAAGGAATTAAAGCAGCTAAAATTAGAGCATATTGAATTAAATATAGAAATTACTTCAAATAATCTAAGACCAATATCTTCTAAGGGAATAGATCAAGCAAGTTTCTTAATTAAAACTAATAAGGGATTTGAATTTGCACCAATAAATGAGATAGCTTCTGGCGGAGAATTGTCGAGAATCATGCTAGCATTCAAAGTTGCTTTGGCGGAGAAAAATCAAAAAACTACAATTATTTTTGATGAAATTGATTCAGGAACCGGTGGAGCTGTAGCTGAAACTATTGGCAATAGAATGAAAAAACTAGCGCAAAGTAATCAGATTATTTCCATATCGCATCAGCCTCAGGTTGCATCTAAAGCTGATCAACATTTACTGGTTGAAAAATCTCATGATACAATATCTCAGTCAATAATAAAGGACCTAAATAAAGAAGAAAGAATCAAAGAAATTGCTAGAATGTTAGCTGGTATAAATATTAGTGATTCAGCTCTTGCGGCGGCTGTTAGCTTGATGAATGATGGTTAATATATTTTTGTGTTTCAATTCTAACTTTTTCTATTTCAGCTAATGTCTCTTCAAGACTGTCTAGTTTTTTAAGTGGTATTTTATTAAGCAGATGATCAATTACCTGAATAATTTGAGAAAAATTTATTTTATCATTTAAAAAAGCTTCAACAGCTATCTCATTTGCAACATTAAAAATTAAAGAAGAATTGCTCTCAATAGATGCAAGTACAGAGTCTAATAATTTTAATGATCCAAATTTTTCTTTATCAGGAGTATAAAAATGCAGTTTACTTATTTCTGTTAAATCAAATTCATTAAACTCTGCTAAATAATTTCTGTCAGGGTAAGATAATGCAAAAGAAATCGGTATTTGCATATTGGGTTTGCTTAAGGCTGCTAAAACTGATCCATCTTTGTAAGTTGCCATAGCATGAACAATAGACTCTGGATGAATTACTATCTTGATTTGGTTAGTAGTTATCGGAAAAAGATGATAAGCTTCAATAACCTCTAAACATTTATTTACAAGACTTGCGCTATCTATAGTAATTTTTGCGCCCATTGACCAATTAGGGTGTTTTAAGGCCTGTGCTTTAGTTACAGATTTCATTTGCTCTAGTGAGAAATCTCTGAACGGACCACCAGAAGCTGTTAATGTTACATTTTTAATAAGTTCTGGATTTTTAAAATCAAAAATCTGGAATAAAGCATTATGCTCTGAGTCAACAGGTATTATTTGTACATTATTCTTTTTAGCTAACTTCGTAATTATATTACCGGCGCAAACCAAGCATTCTTTGTTAGCTAAAGCGATATTGTTGCCAGCTTCAATTACTCTGATTGTTGGTAATATAGCAGCTGCTCCCATAATCGCCATCATTACTATATCTAGTTTTATTTGAGCGAGTTCTAAAAGACCATTAACTCCAGAAAAGATTTTTATATTTTCATCTTTTAGTAAAATCTTTAAAGTTTCTAGTTTTGTTTCATCTATAATGCAGGCGTAACTTGGTCTAAGTTCTTTAACCTGCTTTGCTAAACTTTCAACATTATTATGAGCAACTAGAATTTCAACTTTATATTTCTCAGGAAATTTTTTTATTATATTGATTGTATTATTGCCAATAGACCCTGTTGATCCAAAAATTGCAACTTTCTTGATGTATACCTTTAATATTTTAAGATTTGGAGCGTCACTTCGTCGCTCATGTATTAATTTATACACTTTGTTCCTAGCTCCTTCCAACTTTTGAAATATTAAAGGTGTAATTAGTAAATTCCTTCATCTTGAATTTCCTCTAGATCATATTGGTTAAGATCTTCTGCTTCGTTTTCTTTTGGTTCTGGAATTGTATCAATTGCAACTTTCTCAAAATCCTCAGCTTCTTTATAGTTTGATTTTTTGAATGCTTCATAAATAGAATCAGTTCTACTTGTTGTTGGCTCACCAGTAAGATAGTTAATTTTAACTAATTTTAGCCCACCCGGCATTTTAAATGGTTTATCTTGTTGATCTACTAATGCATTTTTCATAAATTCAACAAAAGCCGGCATCGCAACTCTTGCTCCGGATTCATGCTTACCTAAAGATTTAGGTTCATCAAAACCTAAAAATACACCCACAACTAAATCTGGTGTATATCCTACAAACCAAACATCTTTCGCTTCATTACTAGTTCCTGTTTTACCAGCCATAGTGCGACCTAATGCTCTAATAGAAGCTGCGGTTTTGGTATGAGCGACAACTCCTTCAAGTATGGATGTTAGCTGATATGCTGATCTAGGATCTGTAACAAATTGATTATTATTTTGAATAAACGGAACTAGAATTTCTGATGAACAATTTATACAAGATCTTTTATCTCCACTATAAATCAATTTACCATTTCTATCTTGAATCTTATCTATAAAGCTTGGGGTAATTTTATGTCCACCATTAGCTATAATTGAATATGCATTTGTAAGGCGAAGAAGGGTGGTTTCCATAGCACCCAGAACCATTGAATAATATGGTTGTGGATTATGGTTAATACCAAAACGCTTTGCAATTTCAACAACTTTCTGAATTCCTATATCTTGTGCTATTCTAACGGTTATAGGGTTACGTGATAGTTCAAGCCCTCTTCTTAAGGTGATAGGTCCTAAGAAATCATTATAAAAATTCTTAGGTTTCCATACGGGGAGACCAGGCCCCTGTTCCATTTCTATAGGACTGTCATCAAAAATAGAAGAAGGTGTTAAATTATTTTCTAATGCAGCTAAATATACAAAAGGTTTAAATGAAGAACCAGGTTGGCGGTAAGCTTGAGTTGCGCGATTAAATTTACTATTATCAAAACTATAACCCCCAACTAAAGTTAGCACTCTGCCAGTGTGCGGATCCATAGCAACTAAAGCTCCGTTAATTTTAGGGATTTGCTCTAAACAATTTTGGTTATTTACAACAATAATATCTCCAGGCGATAAAGTTTTGAGCAAATTCTTTCCAGTCCATTTACTACATTCCAGATTCAGATTTGCAAATTTTTCACTGTTAAACCCTAGCTTAACTACGCTATTATTAATATTTACAACAGCAGCATATTGCCAAGGATTAATATCAAATCCATTACTACTTAATTCTTTAAGTTTATTTTGCCAGTCTTTTAAGTTGGTTTTAGCAACTGATCCTCTATATCCGTGACGATGATCGTAATTGATAATAGCATTCCTCAGAGCTGTTTTACCAATAGTTTGAAGCTTCGGATCTAAGCTTGTACGCACCATCAGGCCAGATTCATACAAAGCCTTGTCACCATAAAGTTCAGTAATATTTTGTCTTACAGTTTCAGCAAAAAAATCTGCTTCAGCTACTTCTTCTCTATCCCTTCTTTGTAATTTAATAGGCTCCGCAATTGCTGCTAGTGCAGCTTCTTTTGTTACAAATTCCTCATCATACATCCTTTCTATAACCCAATTACGGCGATGAAGAGCGCGATCATTTTTTTTATAAGGATTATAATAACTAGGGGCTTGTGGGAGAGCCGCTAAGAACGCCGCTTCTTCAAGGTTTAATTCATTGAGTGACTTATTGAAATAATTTAGGGCCGCAGACGCAACGCCATAACTCCTAGCCCCCAAATATATTTCATTTAAGTATAATTCTAGTATTTTATCTTTAGATAATGTTTTAGAAATTTTAAAAGATAATATCGCTTCTTTAACTTTTCTATTTATAGATTTTTCATTGCTTAAAAGGAAGTTTTTTACAACTTGTTGGGTAATGGTGGATCCACCAACTAAGGATTTTTTACCTTGGCTGCTAGATATAATATTTTTAATTGCTGCACGAAGAATTCCTGTGAAATCTATACCTGGATGTTCATAAAAATTTTTATCTTCTGCTGCAATGAAAGCATTTTTCACTAACTCCGGAATATCAGTTATGGGTAAAAATAAACGATGCTCTTTTGCATATTCCTCAAGCAGCTTTCCATTTGCTGAATAGAATCTAGTAACTATAGGAGGATGATATTCTTCTAATTGCTTATAGCTTGGTAAGTCTTTAGAATTCAAAAAAAACAAATAGGCTACAGCTATTGCTGCGATAATTGCCAAATTAAACCCAGTCCAGAAGAGTATCCTGAAAATATTGCGCAAAATTTCCTCTCGATTAATTCCAAAAGATTCTATAGTATATTTGCTTTTCGTCAAGCGATACCATCAACCATGTTATAGCAATCCCATTAACCTGTTAGCGCAATTTAAAAACCAGGTATTTCTAAATTGCGCTAACAATATAAAATATTTTATTGTATTAAAATAAAATACTGCTATAAATAATATCTCTATTCTGAATGGGGCGTAGCCAAGCGGTAAGGCAACGGTTTTTGATACCGTCATGCGAAGGTTCGAATCCTTCCGCCCCAACCATCTTTATATGGTCTACCAAGCTCTTACTGCTTCTATTTTTTTCCAAGATTTGCGAACTTCTTTCCATAATAAAATTAATCCAGAAAAAATTATCAGCGCGAACCCTATATATGAAGCGGTGCTAGGTATATTACCAAAAATAAAATAACCGAAGATTGCACTGAAAATAAACTTACTATATCTAAATGGTTCGACTACTGAAATATCTGTCTGTAATGCTCTAAAATAAGCAACTCCATGGATGAAATGACAGAAGGCCATAAATATAATATATTTTATTTGTTCATTGTTTATCTCAAATTCTGAAAGACTGATTATTCCTTGTGGAATCAAATTAAGATTCATTCCTAATATATTTATGCTATCCCACTTAATTAAAGCAATCGGCGCTGCCCAAATGCATGAAAAGAAAACCAAGTAAAACATTTGCGTTTTGTTTCTCTCTGTTTTTCCAAGAATTTTTACTACTACTGAATTTAAGGTCCAGAAGCCTATTCCTATCAAAGTAAAGCCATAATATTTATCTTTAATAAGATTACTATCAATTTTAAAAACTAAATTGATTATATCAGGATTCACTATAATTATCGCGCCTATGAAACCTAAAAATACTGATAAGATTTTAGTAAAGGTTTTTTTCTCATCAAAAAATATTATTCCTATAAAAACAAGTAATATTGATTGAATATTTTCAAGCACTGCTGCATCCGCCATATCAACATAATATAACCCTTGAACAAAGAATAAAAGCCCTAGAACACTCATAAAGCTTCTAATTATATGGATATGAATTTTTTGAGTTTTTAATGCGCTAATTCCTTTACTTAAAACCCAAGGCAACATCCCAAGAAGTAATGAAAATTTATATAACAATACTATATGAGCTGAGCTCATTGTTTCTCTTAGCAATTTACTTGTACCATCAATGCAAGTCATAGCAAGCATATTTATTAACATAAATAATATGCCACGTAATGCAGTAGGGCGATCGATCATTAAAATGCTCCTTTGAATGGATATGAAAAAAAGCCAGCAAAGCTGGCTTCTATAAATGATAAAAGAATCTGATTAGTCTTTTTACTTCGCATAAAATGCTCAAATGAAATTATAAAAAAGTAGTTGAGCTATAATAAAATTAAAATTTAAAATTGCAAGAAAAATTTTAATTTATTAATATATTAAATATGTATAGCTCTTCCAAGCACTGCTAAAGCGGCTTCTTTTACAGCTTCATTAAGCGTTGGATGAGCATGCACTGTTCTTGCAATATCTTCTGATGCTGCTTTATATTCCATTGCAACAACCATTTGCTCTATCATAGTTCCTGCTTCAGGGGCTATTATATGACAACCAAGTATTTCATCATTATCGCTACGAGCAATAACTTTAACCATACCTTCGCTTATACCGATAGCGCGAGCTCTACTATTCGCCATGAATGGGAATTTTCCAACTTTATATTCTATACCTAATTTTTTCAACTCTTCTTCTGTTTTTCCAACGGTTGCCACCTCTGGATGGGTATAAACCACTCCAGGGATTACATCATAGTTAACATGAGGTTTTTGCCCTGCTATTATTTCTACAGCAGCTACACCTTCTTCTTCCGCTTTATGAGCAAGCATAGGACCGGCTATAACATCGCCAATAGCATAAATATTGCTGATAAAGGTTTGAAGATGATTATTTACAGGTATTTTTCCTCTTTCGTCTACTTTAAGCCCAGCATTTTCAAGATTTAAATTATCTGTATATGGCCTTCTTCCAATAGAAACAAGAACCACATCTGCATCTATTTCTTGTTTTGTTTGATCCGCTACTGATTCTAAAGTGACTTTTACTCCCTTACCATCACGCTTTGCAGACAAAACTTTTTGGTTTAACATAAATTTAAAGCCTTGCTTCTCTAGTATTTTTTGGAATTGTTTAGCAATTTCACCATCTATTCCTGGAGCGATTCTATCTAAATACTCAACAATAATTATTTCAGCTCCCAAGCGACGCCATACTGATCCTAACTCTAAACCAATTATACCACCACCAATAACAATCATTTTTTTAGGAACTGACTTTAAAGCTAAAGCGCCGGTTGATGAAATAATTTTTTCTTCATCAATTTCAATACCAGGTAAACTCATTACTTCGGAACCGGTAGCTATAATAATATTCTTAGCGCTTATTTGCTTTTCACCTTCATCACCTGTAATTTTAATAGTCGTATTATTTACAAATGAACCCAAGCCTTTAAAATATGCCACTTTATTTTTCTTAAACAAGCCTTCAATACCTTTGTTCAAGCTAGAGACCACATCTTCTTTGCGTTTCATCATTATGCTTAAATCTAATTCAGCTTTTGAAATTTTGATTCCATGATCTGCAAGTTCATGATTTGTTTTTTCATAAAGTTCAGAAGAGTATAATAAAGCTTTTGAAGGAATACATCCTACGTTTAAACATGTACCACCCAATGCACCACGCTTCTCAATACATGCTACTTTCATACCTAATTGAGCTGCACGAATCGCTGCCACATAACCACCTGGACCACCACCAATAATTGCTACATCAAAACTCCCTGTCATTTATGCTCTCCTATAAATCAAATAATAATCTTTCTGGATTTTCAATAGATTCTTTAATTCTAACTAAGAAAGTTACCGCTTCTTTTCCATCAACAATTCTATGGTCGTATGAAAGAGCTAGATACATCATAGGCCTAATTTCAACTTTACCATTTATAGCCACTGGTCTTTCTTGTGTTTTATGCATTCCTAAGATACCTGATTGTGGTGGATTAATAATTGGCGTTGAAAGTAAGGATCCGTAAACCCCACCATTTGAAACCGAGAAAGTTCCACCTGTTAAATCAGACATAGTAAGCTTGCCTTCGCGCGCTTTTTTACCAAAATTTGCTATTGATTTCTCAATTTCAGCAAAACTCATTTTTTCTGCATTGCGTAACACTGGAACAACTAATCCTTGCTCTGTTCCAACTGCAACACCAATATCGCAATAGTTTTTGTAAACTATATCTTCACCATCAATTTCCGCATTAACCGCTGGAATTTCTTTCAAAGCTGCAATAGAAGCTTTTAAGAAAAATGACATAAAACCTAATTTCACACCATGTTTCTTCTCAAAAGCATCTTTGTAATTGTTACGCAAGGCTAATATATTGCTCATATCAACTTCATTGAAGGTAGTAAGAATAGCCGCAGTATTTTGTGAGGCTTTTAGTCTTTCTGCAATCTTTTTACGCAAACGACTCATTTTTACTCTTTCTTCACTACGATCAGAAATAACAACTTCAGAAGTCTTATTTTCCATAGCACTTAACACATCACCTTTTGTAATTCTTCCATCCTTACCAGAGGCATTTATTTGGTTTGATGATAAATTATTTTCAGCAGCAATTTTACTAGCAGCAGGAGACATAACAGCTCCGCGCAAAGCAGGAGCCGCGGCCACAGGAGTTTTAACTTCAGGTCCTTTAGCGGGAGCAGAAGCTTGAATAGTCACTCCTTCATTGATTATTGTTAAAAGATCGCCTCTTTGAACGGTATCACCTTCTGCAAAGTTTATTTTTCCTATAACACCAGCTGAAGTTGCATTCACTTCTAAGGTTACTTTATCAGTTTCTAACTCAACAAGTAACTCATCAAGCTTTACAGCTTCACCTTCTTTTTTATACCATTTAGCAATAGTTGCTTCAGATACTGATTCGCCTAATACCGGCACGAATAATTCTACCATATGTTAAACCCCTGTCATTACTTGTTCGATTATTTTTTCTTGTTCAATATTATGTATTTTTTGATAACCAGCAGAAGGAGATGCAGCCTCTCTTCTGCCTATATATTTAGGACGCAAAGCTTTATGAGAAATTGAAACTAAGGTTTCTTCTATTCTTTCTTCAACAAAACGCCACGCCCCCATATTTTTAGGCTCTTCCTGACACCAAATCACTTCAGCATTTTTATATTTATTTAACTCAAGCGCAAGCTCTTCTTTTGGGAATGGATAATATTGATCCAACCTTACTAAAGCTATATTCTTAATATCATTTTTTTCACGCGCTTCATAGAGATCAAAATATACTTTTCCGCTACAAATTACTACTTTTTTTGCTGCAGTTGATATATTTTCGCCGATCACTGGTCTAAATTTGGTCCCGTCTGTAAATTCTGATATATCTGAAATCATCATTTTATGTCTAAGAAGAGACTTAGGTGACATCACGATTAAAGGCTTACGGAACTTACTATGAAGTTGCCTTCTAATAGCATGGAAAAAATTTGCAGGACTAGAGCAATTAATCACTTGCATGTTATCTTCAGCACATAATTGTAAGAAGCGCTCAAGTTTTGCAGAGCTATGTTCAGGTCCTTGCCCTTCATATCCATGCGGCAGTAACATTACGAGCCCACTCATTCTTAGCCACTTAACTTCTGCTGAAGCAATAAATTGATCTATCATTATTTGAGCGCCGTTAGCAAAATCACCAAATTGAGCTTCCCAAATAGTTAAATTATTTGGATCAATAAGACTATATCCATATTCGAAACCAAGCACCGCATATTCAGATAAGTTACTATTATATACTTCAAGCTTGCCTTGTTTTTCATTGATATGATTTAAAGATGTATATTCTTTCTCACTATTTTGATCGAATAAAACTGCATGTCGATGTGAAAAAGTTCCCCTTTTACAATCTTGACCAGACATTCTAACATTTGAACCTTCCAGCAATAAAGAGCCATAAGCTAAGCCTTCTGCAGTTGCCCAGTCAATTCCTTGACCTGATTCTAACATTTTTTTCTTCTGCTCTAAAAGACGTAAAACTTTGCTATTTACACTCATATCACTTGGATAGTTAACCAAAGCATAACCAATTAATTTTAATTTATCCAGAGCAACGCCGGTAATTACTTCTTTTGTCTTTACCCTATCTTGTTTATTAAGATCAGACCATTTACCCTTTAGCCAATCTTCTTCTTTAGGTTTATATGTTTTTGCAGCTTCAAGTTTAGAATCAAAAAACGCCATTTTTTCTTTTTTATAAGCTTCGATTTCACTAGCAGACATAATTCCTGCTTTACTTAAAACTTCACCATAAATTTCTGGACTAGATTTTTTTGATTTGATGGCATTATACATTATTGGCTGAGTAAACATTGGCTCATCACCTTCGTTATGACCATATTTTCTATAACAAACTATGTCTAATATTATATCTTTTTTAAATCTTTCACGGTAGCTTTCTGCCATATTAGCTACCATTATTACACTTTCAGTATCATCTCCATTAACGTGAATTACCGGCGCTTGAATGATTTTAGCAAATTCTGTAGAATATCTTCCCGTTTTTGCATCTTTAGGCAATGTTGTAAAACCAATTTGATTATTTACAACTATATGGGTTGTCCCGCCGGTTGTATAAGCCTCCAAATTAGCCAATGACAAGCTTTCAGCAACGATGCCTTGCCCTGAAAAGGCTGCATCTCCATGCAATAAAATCCCCATTATTTTTTCACGAGAAGAATCAGATAGAGAATCTTGTTTTGCTCTTACTTTACCTAAAACCACTGGATTCACAGCTTCTAAATGAGATGGATTTGCAGTTAAGGAAATATGAACTTTTCTACCATCTTTTGTTACATAATCTATAGATTTACCAAGGTGATATTTTACATCTCCTGAAATATTTAACTCCTCCATATGAGCTAAATTACCTTGGAACTCAGAAAGCATGGCTGCATAATCCTTACCAATAATTTTAGTAAGCATATTTAGCCTGCCTCTATGGGCCATGCCAATTAAAACTTCTTCTACTTTACTTCTAGAAGTCGCTATTTTTATGATTTCTTTCACCGCTAATATAGAAGTTTCGCCGCCCTCAACAGAAAAACGCTTAGTACCTGGAAAACGAGTATGGATAAATTGCTCAAACCCTTCAACATCTATTAAATCTTTTAAGGCTTCTATTTTTTCATTCTTAGATAATGAATAATAAAGCTTCATTTGTTCAATATGTTGATAGAACCATTCCTTTTCTTCATCAGAAACTAAATGATTAATTTCATATCCTATACTTGAACAATAAATAATTTTTAGCCTATCTATCAACTGCCTGATTGTACATTTATCTAAACCTAGACTTAGATGATTTAACTCAATTTCTGTATCAAGATCGCTCTCACTTAAGCCATAATGAGAAGGATCCAATTTAATATTATTTGGAAGCTTTTCTAAACCCAATGGATCTAAACTTGTAAGTAAATGTCCATGCGCTCTATAATCAGCTATTAACAAATTAATATTAGCCGTTTTATTGCTTTGAACGGATGTTTTTTGGCTTTTAGGTGCTGGCGCAGCCTCTGGAGGAAGAATGATTTTATTTTTACGTGGAAGCCAAGAAGCTCCGATGATAGAATGCAATGCAGCGCGTTGATCTTCAGCAAGATTTGAAAAGAAATTTTGCCAATATTCATCTACATTTTGAGGGCTTTCAAGATATTTGAGATATAAATCTTCTATGAAAGCTCCGTTTCCTGCAAATAAAAAACTATCTTGATCAAATTTTTTAGTCACTTTTATTTCCTCTATCAAATTGCCTTTTTGTTATTCTTGGTGCATTTTCGTTATCCTGAACGCACGTGAAGGATCCAGAAAAAACTTTAACAAAAATATTTACAACAAATACAGCTTCCTTGCAAGCAATTATACCAATTTCTGGGTTTAATTTTTACTAAAGCTCTACACATTGAAAGGAGCATTATCGCCGATTACTAAACTAATATCAGGATTAGAAGCGGCAACTTCAACATTGTTATTATTGTCGGTTACATCATCTTGCTCTTCTTCAATATCACTATCCTGATTTTCTTCTTCTAATATTAAAGTAGAAATTGTACTTACCACGCTATCATCATCGTTTGCCTCTTCTTGATCTGCAAATGTTACTTTTTTATGTGATGCACTGTCAGGTGAATTGTTAGGCACTCTATTATTTGCATTGTTGTTGTCTTCGCCATCTACTTTGTCAAGGTCATTATCATTAGGCTGGATCTCATCTTGCTTCTCTTCAACATTATCATTTGCATTGTTATTATTGTTATTATTGTTATTGTTTATATCATCCTGCTCTTCTACAACATTACCATTCGCATTATTATTATTGCCGTCTTCGCCGTCTACTTTGTCAATCTTATCGTCATCAGGGATCTCATCTTGTTTCTCTTCAATATTATCATTTGCATTATTATTGACTGGATCCCCAGGTAATGCTGCTTGTGTAGGATGTATGGCGCCATTAACTACGCCCATTATATGATTAAATAAATCTAACAATACCTCTCTAAAAAAGAGAAAAAGAAACATAAAAACATTCATCTCCATATTACGAATTATTGGATCTACGTTATTTTTATTTGGATTTTGCATATTTTTTCCTTATTTTATTGATTTAATTTATATAAAATTGTCTTACTTTAGAATTTACCTTAAGCAGATCTGGTCTAAAACCCTTTAAATACAACCCATCTAAAGCCCTAACTCTAGATAAAGCCACATAAGCTTGCCCTTCAGCAAATACTTGAGATAAATCACAATAAACGCAATCCAAGGTCATGCCCTGAGATTTATGAATTGTAATAGCCCAAGCGAGAGCTAATGGAACTTGCTGAATAGACGCTACAACCTCTATTTTACTAGTTTGCTCGTTAAAACTTTCAACGCTCCATTCTTCTGGTGTTATTAAGCATACAATATTATTACGGAATTTTACAATAGGAATTTTATTTTTTGTGAATCCAGTGACCACACCTATAGAACCATTAATAATTCCTTGCTTTTGTAAGCTATTTTTTAGCATCATTACTTGAGCACCAAGTTTTAAAGTTAGATCGGCCTGAGCTAAACAATTTTTTTTAAGAAAAGAAATGCCGGATTCCTTTCCGGATTCTTGCATTTTATAAGTATATGTTTCAACGCCTATCAAGCTTTCAAGCATCTGAGTATTTATTTTATCAACTTGATAATTATGAGTCATCAACATTGTGGGAGAAAGTTCTTCGGATGGAGGGACTTGCCTACTATTTAGCAGCTCAAGGTCTTCATCATTTAAGGCTGCATATCTTATGTTATTTAGTAATTGAATGAATCTTAAATCAGATTGACGAAAAACCTCAGTTAATTCAAATAATTTAAAATCCGCTTCATCCCAAGTACTTGAGTTGAAACAAAAATCTACTTCCTTGTCTTTGCTTACGGGCGGCAGTTGAAAAAAATCACCTAACACAGCCATTTGGATCCCTCCGAAAGGCTTCTCATTTTGTCTTATTGCTTGGAAAACTTGATTTAGAAGATTGAAAACAGAGGCTGAAATCATTGAAATTTCATCTATCGCTAAAAGCTTAGCCTTTTTTATTTGTCTTCTTATTTTTGTGCCAGGGCCTGAGTTAATAAAGTTAACAATTTCTTCTGCTGGTAATATGCCTTGCCCAATTCCAGCCCATGAATGAATAGTAATACCGCTTATATTTACGGCAGCAACACCAGTACTAGCTGTTAAATGCACAAAAGGAAAATGCTCTTTAATCATTGAAAGAAGGAAAGATTTCCCTGTACCAGCCGCTCCTGTAATACAAACATTATTCTTAGCTCTGATAGCATTAATAATTATTTGTTTTTCTTCAGGGATGTCTAATATCATTTATATTAAAGATTATTTATGCACAAGAATTTGGAGAAGTATATAATATAAGGGCGATTAATTAAAGAATTAATTTTATCTTTTGAAAACACCAATAATTTCTATATGCTCAGTATATAAAAAATGATCTATTGGATATAAATCTGTTAACTTCATTCCTGTATTGATTAGAATTTTGGCATCTCTAATAAAATTACTTAAGCTGCAAGAAACAAGGATTAAAGTTTTAATAGAACTACTTTGAGATAATTGCTTTATTTGAGGGGTGGCGCCATTTCTAGGGGGATTTATTAAAACTTGAGAAAAATCATTGATTCTTGATACTTGAACAGGGTTCTGGTATAAATCTCTTGTCTCAGCGTAAATTGGCAATTTATAAATTTTAGACGCCTTATTTAATGCTTCAATAGCTTCTATACTCCCTTCGAAAGCATATACACTAGTTTTTTGAGACAGAGGGATTGTAAAGCTTCCTACGCCACAATAAAATTCTAATATTTTTTTATCCATCTCTACATGTTGCAAAATTATTTTAGTCATCTTACTTAAGGACTCTTTACTAACTTGCAGGAAGCTATTTATTGGTAAATCAACTTGAACTCCATCAAATAATAACTGCACCGGTTTTCTTTCAATTAATGAAAAAGGCAATTGATCATTAATCTGCAATGCTATTTTAGCTATATTATATTTGTTAGCGAATTCAGAGATTAATATATCGCATTCTAAATTTGTTTTTTTCTTAGCTACAAGAACTATTTCAATACCAGTATCGCTACTTGTTATACTTATTCTTTCTAATTTAATATTGATTCTGTTAATCAATTGATTTATTGGGGTAATAAGATTATTAATTTCATTTTCTAATAACAAGCAATTATCTATTTCAATAATTTCATTACTTTGAAACTTACTAAAACCCAACTTATTCTTGACTCTAAAACTAACTCTTCTCCTTGTGTTATGTGATACTTGAAATAGATCATGTAATTCACCCTCAAACTCTATGTTTTCTAGGCTATTCTTAACAAGATTATATTTATATTCTGAGTAATGCTTTAAATGCTGCAAACTACAACCACCACAAGTAAAAAAATACTTACACGGGGGAGAGCGCTCTTCGGGGCTTAAAGATTGGTTATTTATTGTCACTTATATATTATTGAATAGATTATCTATCTCATCCTGTGATGGTCTATTATTTTCATCTTGTGGCCCATTCATAAGATCTTGTTTAGGGGCTGAAATCAAATCTGCCTCAGGGCTTAAAATATGAAGCATTTTGTAAATCACAGACTCTGCTTCGTTTAGGAGATTTATCACCTTTTGCGTTCTTTGTCCAGTTAGATCCTGAAAATTGCATAATTCTAAGATGTTTGTATATTTAATCATCAATTCTTCACGGATTTTTGTGTCAGTAACTTTTTGAGATAGACTAGCTATTGCATCAGCCTCATCTAGTATTTTAGTAACTGATTTCTCAGTTTGAGCAATAATTGATCGTAAATCCATTATAACATCAGATAAAAAATTATCTCGTAAGATCTCATAACTCAATGCTGCTGTTTCTCTTTTTAAAGAAGTGAACTGAGCTAGCAGCATTTCAAGTTGATACAAAATTTCTTTTCTTTCATCATTTACAAGATGCGTAGAAAGCATATCTATTAATTGTCTAATTAAGTTATCAAAATTATTCATAGTAATGCTGCCATTACTTATCTCTTGAGTTTTTTTTAATTCACTGAATAATTTGTCAAAAATAACTTTGTCAGACATATTTTTTATCTTCACTTAAATTAAAGTGGACCAAGAACAGTAGCGAGTTTTGCCTTCAATGTTTCCACATTAAATGGTTTAACAATATAATTACTTACACCAGCTTCCTTGGCCGCAATCACGTTATCGGTCCTGCTTTCAGCGGTAACCATAATAAAGGGAATATTTTTTAATTGCTCATCAGCCCTTACATTTTTTAATAACTCTAACCCGGACATTGGTTCCATATTCCAATCAGAAATGATTAATTCATATTTCTTCTCTTTTAATTTAGCTAAAGCTGAGCTTCCATCCAATGCCTCGTCAACATTATTGAAGCCTACTTGAGTTAGTAAGCTATGAATGATCCTAAGCATTGTTTTGTAATCATCAACGATCAGAATATTAATATTCATGTCAACCATAAGACTCTCCTTTGTATATTTTTAATCTTTATAATTTACTTTAATAAAGTTAACAATAACTTAACTGCAAAGCCACTTCGCAATATCTTTTGCAAAATATGTGATTATAAAACTAGCTCCGGCTCTTTTTATAGAAATTATTACTTCCATAACACCTCGCTTTTCTTCAATAGCCCCTTTTTCAATCGCTGCTTGTAGCATCATATATTCACCACTTGGATGGTAAGCTGCTATTGGCATGAAGGGATAAGTCTGTTTTAACCTATAAATTATATCTAGATAAGTATGCGCAGGTTTAACCATGAGAATATCAGCCCCTTCTTCTATATCTAAGCTAGCTTCTTTTATTGCCTCACCGCTATTTGCCGGATCCATTTGATAGGTCTGTCTATCTCCAGTTTTTGCAGCGCCTCCTGCAGCTTCACCGAATGGACCATACATAGCAGATCTATATTTAACTGCATAACTTAAAATAGGAATTTTATAATAGCCTTCGCCATCTAAAGCTTTTCTTATGGCGCCAACCATTCCATCAAGCATTCCTGATGGAGCTAACATATCAGCTCCAGCTTTAGCGTGACTTATTGCTTGGTTTGCCAATAATTCAAGACTCATATCATTAGCAACAGTTACTATATTATTATGTTCATGAACAACTCCACAATGCCCGAGAGTAGTATATTGACAAAAACAAATATCTGAAATAACCAAAAGCTTTGGGGCTATTTTTTTGATCTCTCTAATTGCTTGTTGGGCTATTCCATTATCATTATAGGCATCGCTTCCTTCATGATCTTTATGCTCAGGAATGCCAAAAATAATCACCGCTTTTATCCCAAGATCAACTATTTCTTTTACTTCTTCATGTAATCTATCTACGCTAAACTGAAAAAACCCAGGCATTGATGCTATTGGAGTTTTTTTGTTATTTCCATATCTTACAAAAATCGCTGCAACCAAATCATCTACAGACACTATGGTCTCTCTTACCAAATCCCTTACCACTGGATTATATCTTAGTCTTCTAGGACGAATAGTTAAATTATAATTACTCATATGAACCTCTTAAGCAGCATTAATATTCTATTAACTTTAAACTATTATCATTAATAATTAAACATATTTATCTCAAGTAACATTATGAAAAAATCTACAGATTTGGAAGAAGAAAAATATCAAAGATTAATAGCTTTAGCAGCTGTTGTTGCCAGCGATGACACCGCCGAAGAGACGCTTTTCGAGGAAATTAAGAAACTTCTTGTTATAGATCAATTAGACCCACGTCACGAGGTAAATGGTATATCTGCTTTTTCAGCCGCAAGCGATGCAAATAACCTCAAGATACTAACTCTTATAGAGGCTCTGGACTCAGCTAAGCAAGTAACAAATACTAATGAACAAGAGGTTGATAACCTTGAAAAGCTAGATAGCTATTATGATCTTGGCGATATAAAAACTGAGGAATTAAAAAAATTAATAGATTTATTTGTTCAAACTAAGGTTATGAAAGACGAAAACAGAAAAAGTCTGTTAAAAGAAATCATGAGTCTTGTTATTGAGCTTCAAGAGGATGGAAAGTCACTTGCAATAAAGAGTAGTAATATTAGAATTTTAGAGGAATTAAAAAAACATTATCCAGAAGATGGAGGGATAAACGAAGCCCTAAAAAAGGCAAGAGATGATTTTGCAACTGTTATAAAAAACACTGCAAATATTAATAATTCTAGCAAAGGTTTGGACAATAAAAATAAGCAGACAAAAGAAGATACTAAGGAAGAAAAAGCCATAAGATTGAAAGCTTTGCTTGAAGCAGTAAAAAATGACAAAGGAAAAAATAAAGATCTTTTGAAGCCGGTTGTCGAACTACTTATTAAAGAAGAAAACATCAATTCTTTATTGCAGATAATAAATAACAAAGAGCTATCCTCAAAGGAGCTAAGATCAGTCCTTAGAAGCGTTCAATCTGATTTAGGAAAAGAAATAATAGACGATCGATTAAAAAGAATTAAAGATACTTTATCAACTCTCTTTAATTCCTCAGGCAAGAAACAAGCAGCACCTAATAAAAGAGATAAACTTAGAGAAAAACAAAAAGCACTTGGTAAAGCTATAAGATCAACAAGACGAGCGTAATATTAAATAAAATAGTTGCAAAAATGTCTGAAAATCTAATAATAAAAAAGCAGCCTATAATTTAAAGATAATAAATATATTGACTTATAGCTTTATGGTGTATAATCGGCTTGTATTTTAAGAAAATAATTTTCTGAAATTATAATAACTTTACTTAAGTTATTAATTAACATTCTCGGAGTAAAAAACTATGATGAAAAAATTATTTGCTATTGTTTTTGCGTTAGTAGCATTATCTGCTTGTAAAAACATGGGGCAAGGCATGAATGGAAGTTGGTTAGATGGAGATAGATCTTCAACAACTGGTGACCAAACAAATGCAGTAAACGTTGTTTTCTTCGCTTTTGACAGCTCAAAAATTGATGCTGAAGCAAAAGCAAAATTAGTAAAACAAGTTGAAATGTGGAACACTTCAAGCAATAAACCTGCGCTACTTGTAGAAGGTCATTGCGATGAAAGAGGAACTGTAGAGTATAACTTAGCCCTTGGCGAAAGAAGAGCTTATGCAGCTAAAAAAGAGCTAATTGCACTTGGTATTCCTGCTGAAAAAATCGAAACTATTTCTTATGGTAAAGAAAGACCAGCAGTTATGGGTAATGATGAATATTCATGGGCTTTAAACCGTAGAGCAGTTACAATCGCTGTAAAAAACTAATACTTTAAGTTTTAGTTATCTCGGGTTTAACTGAAGGGTCTAGATTAAATCTAGGCCCTTCAGGGTAATTATAATATATCTAGACAAATATTTATATGAGCAAGCATATAAGTTCCGAACACAAAAAATATCTAAAAAAACTGCTTGAAGTGCGTAATAAACACCAGAAAGCTATGAACCGTATTGTAGTTGAGTCAATCACAGAAGAAGAAGGTTTAGTAAATAATCTTTATCAAGATGAAAAAACCATTAAATCAACCCTAGCTGAAAAAATATCAGATACAATTGCTTCATTTGGAGGTAGTTGGATATTTATTCTAATTTTCTTTACATTTATTTTTAGTTGGATGATTTATAATACCGCAATAGAAAAGGAAGGATTTGATCCATATCCTTATATTTTATTAAATTTAATCTTATCTTGTATAGCTGCCGTACAAGCGCCAATTATTTTGATGAGCCAAAATAGAAAAGCAAATAAAGAAAATAAGCGTGCTCAAGATGAATATTTGATTAATCTAAAAGCAGAACTTGAAAATAGGATGATGAATCAGAAACTTGATATATTAATTAATCATCAATTAAATGAGCTTGTTGAAACTCATAAATTCCAAATGAAAAAAATTGATCAGTTAGCCATCCTTGTAAAGGCTGAGTTATCAGAAAAGAAAAAAACAACTTCTAAGAAGACTAAAAATCCCTCAGCTAATGATAAATCTAGTCTAAGATTAGAAATTTAAATTATGAGTTGCGATATTATCACGTTCTTATAGCTAATAATTACCTATATAACTAGTATAATATTGACTTTACTATCTAAGACGTCAATAGTTTATATATGATTATTGCTATAACTTTTGTTATAAGTGATTTGATTTTTAAAGTAAAAAATAAGCTTAACTTTTTGTTAATTTTTATTCAGTATATTTAGAATTGATTTAGCGCCTATACTTGGGACTACTTTGGTGATACTGTGTAATTTTAACATAGGTATAAATAACTTTAATAATTAAAATGAGGAGTAACTTTAATGTTAAATTTCAAACTTTCTTCTGATAATGCTTGGCAGCTTTGCCTAATGTTTTGCTTAGTAGCGGCAATTATGTTAGCTCCAGAACTATCATTTTCTACTACTACTACTGATGATGGTATCAGTACCGTACTATGCTTAATCGTTACTAAATTAACAGGCCCAATTGGTAAAGCAATTGGTATGATTGCTTTAGTAGTGCTTGGTATTACAGTATTTATGGGTAAAGTGCAATGGCAATTGGCTCTTTCAATAGCTCTTGGTATTACTTTCATATTTAGTGCTGGTAAAATCATCAACTGGTTATCTGATACAGGTACAAGTAGCTGCTAATTTTCGGCACTATGTTTTTTAAGAGCTGGCTTTTTAAGTCAGTTCTTAAAACTTCTCTTCAAAAATCTTCCAAAATAACATATATTATCAACTCTTAAATAAATGAATTGGAGCTATATTATATGTTTGAATCATTATCCAATAATCTAAATAAAATTATTGATAAAATCACCTCACGAGGTCTTCTTAGTGAAGCTGATATAGATCAAGCAATGCGAGAAATTCGAGTAGCATTACTTGAAGCTGATGTGTCTTTAGGAGTGGTTAAAGAAATAATTACCAGAATAAAAGAAGAAGCTAAAGGCGAAAAAGTAATCAAAAGTATTTCTCCTGGCCAAATGGTAGTTAAGATAGTTCATGATGAGTTGGTGAAAATCTTAGGTAATAAACTTGCGCCTATAAATTTATCTACAACGCCACCTGCTGTAATAATGATGGTGGGGTTGCAAGGTTCTGGTAAAACCACTAGTTCTGCAAAACTTGCATTATGGCTTAAGCAGAAAATGCATAAAAATGTTTTTCTTGCATCATTGGATACTATGAGACCAGCAGCAAAGGAACAGCTAGAAACTTTAGCAAAACAAGTCAACATTGCTTCCCTTCCCATTATTGACAATGAATCAGCTTTAGATATAGCAAAAAGAGCATTAGTAAGTGCTAAAGAATCTATATATGATGTTGTGATTCTTGATACGGCTGGCAGACTTCATATCGACGAAGAATTAATGCAAGAACTTTTGGAAATTAAAAAGCTTTCAAACCCTATTGAAACTATTTTAGTTGCGGATTCATTAACAGGTCAAGATGCTGTAAATATAGCCAAAAAATATAATGAAGATTTATCTCTTACCAGCGTAATCCTAACTAGAATTGATGGCGATAGCAGAGGCGGCGCAGCACTCAGTATTGCGCACACTACGGGCTGCCCAATAAAATATATTGGTGTCGGCGAAAAGATGAGTGAGTTTCAGGAGTTTCATCCAGATAGGATAGCTTCTAGAATTCTAGGCATGGGAGATATTGTGTCTTTAGTTGAGCAAGCGACAGCAACTATTGACCAAGATGAAGCAGAAAAAATGGCTGCCAAACTACAAAAAGGTGGTTTTGATTTAAATGATTTATTATCTCAATTGCGTAACTTAAAAAAAATGGGGGGCATTGGATCCATGCTAGGAATGATTCCTGGACTTGGAAAGTTAAAAACACAGCTTGCTGGTGCAAATATTAATGAGGATGGATTAAAACATCAAGAAGCTATAATTTTATCTATGACAGAAAAAGAAAGACATAACTTTAAGCTCATGAATGGATCAAGAAGAAAGAGAATAGCATTAGGTGCTGGAGTACAAGTTTCTGAAGTGAACCGCCTTTTGAATCAATTTCAAGAAATGAGCAATATGATGAAAAAATTTGGTAAAATGGACCAGAAATCAATGGCTCGCTCTGGTATCGCTAGGCTATTAGGAAAGAAGTAATACCTATTAAGAATCAAGAACATCTAACATGGAATAAAAGCCTTTCTCTTTGTCTAGTCCCCAAAGAGAAGCAGCAATTGCTCCTTTAGCATAGCTTTTTCGGCTATATGTTTTATGAGTAAGTATTATTGAATCATCTGGCCCACTAAATATCACTTCATGACTGCCTAATTCTTCACCTAGTCTTAAGGAAGATATTTGAGGATTTTTTTGAGAATTATCTATAATTGTTTGAGCGAGACTAAGAGCTGTTCCAGATGGGCTATCTTTTTTATGTTGATGATGAATATCAATTATAGCTGAATCAAATTCATCACCTAACCTGCTGGATGTAAGCTTTAGTAAGCGATGTAATAAATTGATGCCAATGCTCATGTTGGCGGACCATATAATAGTTAAATATTTAGAGTAGCTTTTAAATTCTTCAAATTCATTTACTGAGAATCCTGTGGTGCCGGAAACTAATATAATATCGCTTCCAACTAGTTGTTTAGCTATATTTAAGGTGTTTTTAGGGTTACTAAAATCTATAATTGCATCAGAGATTTTTGCTAATTCTTTTATATTGTCATAAAGCGGAAATTTATAAGCCTCATTTAACTTCTCAGATTTTACATAAATACCAGATAGGCTCGTTTGATTATTTTTTTCAATTTCTTCAATAACGATATTATTTACTCTACCTGAATATCCAACTACTCCAATTTTTACCATTTTTAGTACTCATTAAAATTTATCGTCATCCTGAGGTATTAACCGAAGGATCCAGAATAAACTAATAATCTGGATCCTTCATTTCATTCAGGATGACGAGCAAAAGGATCTCAGTATAACCAGTTTTTTTATTTATACTATAGCTACAAAAAAATAAAAAGAAAATTATTTATATTAACTATTTATTAACTATTATGTTATATTAAGTAACTATTAATAAGTTAATAAATAGTTAATATGAGTCTGTGTAAATGTAGTAATTGCTTCAGCAATTATAATAATATAAATGATTTAAACAATTTTGAAGCTACAATGGTTCAGATCCGTGGTAATCAGGGGCTTTATCAAAATTATGCTGTAAAAAAAGAGCTAAGTAGATATTTATCTACTATTTTAAAATTACCTACAGACAATCTATTAAGCAGGATTTCTAGAACCAGAAATATTATTCGTAGGTGATTTTTGAACTTTAGCTACCCAACTAGTTATTTGAGTGGTTTTTTCTTTTGTCTGCCCTCCAAGATAAAGAATTAAAGATTTCGCTACATGACCTAGAATATAAGCGGTAGTTTTGGTGGATGCAAACAGTGCTCCAATAGCATTAGATTTACTTGGGTCTTCTATGTATTTTTTTATAGCGACAATGCCTTCTTTATTATTCATTTCCTGAAATAGACCAGCAATAAACTCACCGTTAATTCCTAAGGGTTTTAATAGTTTTAGGTATATCGAGTCTTTTTTTAAGGCGCTTAGAGATGAGTCTATTATTGCAGTAAGTTTATCTTTATGCTTGGATATATCTTCTTTGCTTAAGACATCTATTACTCCAATAGCCATTTTTTTTATTTCAGAAAGATCTTGTTTAGAATTTTTTGCTAATTCTATGGCTTTTGTATATATATTTTTCATTCCTTCTATACTAAAACTAGATTGAATGCCGTTCATAAAAGTGGTAAAAGAAGCAGATAAAGCAGTTTGTATCAAATCAGCTCCTTTAAATAACGTTAAGTTCTCTTTTATAATGGGGAGTGCTAAAGCTTTAGTAATTAGCTCTTTATTAGTAAGAACGCCTGCCATTTCAGGTGACCCTATTAAAGCTGATGCGGAAGATGCTAAATTTAATAGATCTTCAGGTGCTTTGGTCTCTTGATATTTTAAGAATGATGCTAGTAATGGTTTAAACTCTTTTTGGTTACTTGCAACTGATAATATATTTAGAATTTGCTCTTTATTATCACAAAGAAAATCTATAGTGCCTTCAGGAAGATCAACGAAAGGTTTTGCAATTTTCTTTAATAATTCTTTATTAAAAAGGATGTTTGAGAAAGCTGAATTTTGAACTAGCGCTAAGCCTGCTTGAACTAATGCGTTTAATTTATCCGCTTTTGTTTCTTGATTAGCTGCCTTAAATTCTTTAAGCGCTTTTGCTGCATCTTTGATAAGGTCAGGATTCACCATTGCTATTGTAGCTAAGTCTTTAGCAAGTTTAGAGAGTTCAGGGGCTAAGGGTTTAAGAGCTTTTGCTTGAGCTTCATTAATTCCTAATTTCTCTTGTACGTGTGGAAGGTCTAAAGCTCTTGGTAATAATTGTTCTAACCACCCACCCTGTCCCATCATAATATTAATTAGTGTAGGATTTTGAGTGAAAATATCTATGAATATACCAGCAAATCTTTCTAAATCTGAAGTTAAATCATTATCAATTGCATCCATAACTTCTTTAGTGCTTATGGCTGCAAATACATCATTGTGACTAATCAGTCTTAATGCTGAAGCTGCTAAAGCCTTAAGATTATCAGGTGATTCTGTATAACTTACAAGTTCTTGTAATTGATTTGGATGATCTAAGATTGCATCAATCACAGGTGTGCCAGCTTCTACCACGTTAGCAAATTTACCTTCAGGAGTTAGGTCAAGAATAGCTTTAATATTAGCTGGGACTTGACCTGAATCAACTAGATTCGCAAAGCTGGACGCAAAATTTCTTATTATTTGTTTGGTGGCTTCTCTTTGTAATGGTTGTTTTAAAGCATCTAGAACTGTTTTTATAACTACTTTAGGATCTTCTGAGGCTGACTTCGTAGCGCTCTTAGATGCATCCTGTGCTTTATATTTATAATTTAGAACTACATTCATTATTGCTTGGGCTTGATTTTGATTTACTGAAGCTAATGCCTCAAGCAGCCCATTATTAAGCAATCCAGTAATCATAGCTTTTTCACCAAATCTGGCAACCAAAAGACCCGCTTCAACGCGAATTCCTTCAAGACTCGCAAATGCTTTCCAATATTCCTCTCCTTTGTTTGCTGCATTAAGTATTGCAGTAAAGGCTTCAGGGCGCTTAGCTAAAGTATTTATGATCTTTTTTATATATTTCTCTTTCCAACCAGGATCATCATTAGATTTTGTAGAATCTGAACTAACTATACTAGAGCCTGTTGAGGTTACAGAATCACTTCTTTCTCTGGTTTTATTTTTTTTAGAACCCAAAAAACCTTTCATTAATTACCTTTTACTTGATTGAAACCCTGACTTACTTGTCTTTCATTTATAACTTTTTCAGTAAATTTACCTTTCCGTAATGATTTTGTAAGAGACTGAACATAATGATCTATTGCAAACCCTAACGTATTAGTTTGATAAAATATATTTACTAAATTTAGAGTAGTTGGGTCTTTTATATAAGCGGAAACAGCCTTTAACCCTTTTTCGTTTATAACTTTCGGTAAAAATTCTGCAACCTCTTTTCCACTCATGCAGAAATTATCAAGAATCTGACCGACAGCAGTTTTAGATGGTGGGCCTATTAAAACTTTTAATGCTTTAGTTAGACTTTCAGGATTTGCTTCCATTGCTTTTCTAACAGAATCGCAACCATTAGGATTCACAGCCAGCGCTTCAATGGTTTTAATTATTTTATCAAATACAGGAGAGGGTTTTTTAGCTGTAGATGATTCTGGTTCTTTTTTTGACGTTTTTTTAGGTTCTGGTATATTCTTAGCCTGTTCTGGATCAAGTTTCCCTACTGCTTCTTTAAGTTCAGCTTGGATTTCTTCAGTTTTTTCTGTCGTAGCTTGTTTATTTACTTCTTGTGTTTGGAAAGCTGGAAGGGCAAAAATATTCTCTAAAAGTTTATCATCAACAAGAGGTATAGCGGCAGCGATGACATCTGGTTGTATTGTGTCTATCAATGATACCATAGATTGATTAAATTTTTCTGTTGCTTGTTTATATTCTTCAGACTCTTTATTATTCATATCAAGAATTTTAGGGGAATTTATATATTCCATTAAATCTCCGATATAGGTAGATAATTTTTCTGGTTGTTCTGTGAGTGCTCCAAATAAATTTTGAAACTTATCTTTATCAGTTGCTAAATCTCTAACTAATGTATGATATTGTTTTACGGCCGGAGTTATTGTTGGAAGATTGAATATTTGATCAATAAGCGCTTGATCAGCTAAAGGTTTTAATTGATCTCTAACTGGCTTTTCTAGCGCTAAGTTTGTGAACTCCACAATCATGTCTTTAAATGTTTGATTTCTACTAGCATCTTTGGCGTCTAAATTTATAAATTTCATTAGATTTAAATAACCAGCTTTTAAATGTTCAGGATTAGAAAGAGCTGCTTCTAGAAATTCGGATTTACCTAAATGAAGAGTAAGATCTGCATATGGCTCAAATGCACTAGACAAGTTACCTAAGTTTTTAGTTAGTTCAGATTTCTTTTTAATAACAATTAATTTAGCTTTCTCAAGTGCATCAAGTTTTTGATAAGCTGTAAGACATTCAGCTGTACCGGGCGTGAGAGTGTTTATTAATTCATTTTGTTTTTTAATAGATTCGTTTCTATTTTTTATATCTTTCTCTATTGCAAGAATTCTAACGTCCCTTTCTCTCTTATCACTAACTGTTTCAAAATTTACATGTATATAACTCTTGATTAGATTAACCATTTTTGCTCTATAGCCTTCAGACCCACTTAACTCTTCAAATAGGTTATTATTAGCAAGATCTTCTAAAAGTTTTGTAACTGACCCACTTTCTTTAACCATTAAGGCAATATTGTAAGCTGCTGGTCCAAAATCGTATAAAGCTGCTGTAGTTTCAAGTGATATAGAAGGTTTCTCAATAATTTTAAATAAGTTTTTATATGCTTGAGGATTATCTCCATCTGGCAAGCTATCAAGTAAAGCTCGAGTCTGAGTTCTTAATCGATCTTTTGTTTTTGACATTTTTGACATAATTATATCCTTTTTAAACTAGCCATTATTCTATTTTTAAATCATTAATTTTATCTTAATGTTATTGCAATTATGCTTATTAAGTTTATATTAAGAATAGTTTTACAAAAAGGTTATTTGATGCAATTTCTTGATGAAGCAAAAATATTTATAAAGAGTGGAGATGGCGGCTCAGGCTGCGCAAGTTTTAGGCGCGAGAAGTTTATTTCTCATGGAGGTCCAAATGGTGGAGACGGTGGAAAAGGCGGTTCTATTTATATGGAATGCGCAGATAATTTAAATACTTTAATAGATTTTCGCTATCAACAGCATTTTAAAGCCAATGTAGGTCAAGCAGGGAAAGGGCAAGATTGTCATGGAGCCAATGCTGAAGATTTAATCATAAAAGTTCCAGTTGGCACAGAGGTAATGACTGATGATAAAGAACATGTGATTGCAGATTTTACAGAAGTAGGACAAAAGCTCCTAATAGCTAAAGGGGGCGATGGAGGTTTAGGTAATGCACATTTTAAATCTTCAATAAACCAAGCTCCAACTAAGAAAACAGCTGGGTGGCCAGGAGAAGAGCTGTGGGTATGGTTAAGGCTTAAATTAATCTCTGATGCAGGGCTTGTGGGACTTCCCAATGCAGGTAAATCAACATTCTTAAGTATTGTTTCTGCTGCAAAACCTAAAATAGCTGATTATCCTTTTACCACCCTTAAACCTCAATTAGGTGTGGTATATGTGGATGAAAGCGAATTTGTAATAGCAGATTTACCAGGTTTAATTAAAGGAGCGCATGATGGAATTGGGCTTGGGGATAGATTTTTAAAGCATGTGGAAAGAGCTGGGGTACTTCTTCATTTAATAGATATTACATCGGAAGATATAATAGGCTCATATGAAACAATTAGACATGAGTTAAATGAATATGGTCTTGAAGATAAAATCGAAGTAATAGCTTTAAGCAAATGTGACTCACTAAGTGAAGCTGAAATAAAGAAGAAAAAGAAATTACTTGAGAAATATACCAAGAAAGAGGTTTTTACAATTTCCTCAGCCGCTAAACAAGGTATTACGCAAGTGTTACGAAAGTTATACGAATATATTCGTCTTGACGAAGAATAATCTGGCTTTAGTTTGAACTTGCTTTATTTTTGGAGATTGATATATTTGGAAGAACAATAATTTAACAAAGAGGTTTTATGTCAGTCGAAACTATGAGTGATGCAGCTGCATCAGTTATTCCAACAACAGGATCAAGTCTTATGTCCTTGCTTCCAATGGTGATAATTTTTGCTATATTTTATTTCTTTTTAATTCGTCCACAATTAAGAAGACAAAAACAAGTTGAGCAAATGATTGCTGAAGTTAAAAAAGGCGATAAAGTTGTAGCAGCTGGTGGAATTCATGGAGTTATCACTAAAATAGAAGATAATATAGTTACCATTGAAATCGCTGAAAATATAAAGATAAAAGCTTCCAAAGGCTCTATAACAGAAGTTCTTTCAAAAGAAAACAAACAAGAAGAAAAACCTGTTGAAGCTAAGAAATCAACTACTAAAGTTACTAAAACTACAAAAGTAAAAAAATAGGGTTATAAATGTCTCAGTTCCCTCGATGGAAAATCATTTTAATTGCATTGATTTGTTTAGGTGGGGTTGTCATTTCTTTGCCTAATTTTTTATCTAGTAACAGTCTTAAAAAAATGCCAAATTGGTTTCCAAAGCAAACCATGAATTTAGGGCTTGATTTAAGAGGAGGTTCGCATTTGCTCCTAGAGGTGGATTTTCCGTATTATCTTCGTGAACAAGTAGAAAATTTACGAGAAAATTTACGTAAAGATCTTCGTAAAGAAAGAATCGGATATACTAATCTTAAAGTAATAAATGATAAGATAGTTTTTGGTCTGCGCGATCAAGATTTATTGATTAAAACTCAGAAATTACTTAAAAGAAATCAAGATACCAATATTTCCATTGAAAATAATGTCTTTTCAATTAGTTTCACAGCTGAATATATGCAAGAGATTAAGAAAAAACTACTAGATCAATCTAGAGAAATTATTAGACGTAGAGTTGATGAAACCGGAACTAAAGAACCTATTATTCAAAGCCATGGAGATGATAAAATACTCCTGCAAGTTCCAGGACTGGAAGATCCTGAGCATCTTAAGAATCTCTTAGGAAAAACGGCTAAAATGACTTTTCATTTAGTAAATGAGAATGTTTCTACAACTGGAACCATTCCTTTTGATACTATTATGCTTGATTATGAAGAAGAAAGAAATGGTCAGCAAATGAAGATTCCAGTCTTTAAGAAAGTTATGCTTACTGGAGATTTATTAACCAACGCAATGGTGAGTTATAATCAATTTTCACGTCCTGTTGTGGCATTTGAATTCAACCATATGGGGTCTAGACAATTTGCGGAAATCACTAAACAAAATATTGGCAGGCGCCTTGCTATTGTTTTAGATGATAAAGTTATCTGCGCGCCTACGGTTACAGAAGCAATTATTGGTGGGTCTGGAAATATATCTGGAAATTATACGGTTCAATCCGCAAATGATTTAGCCCTTCTTCTAAGAGCAGGCGCTTTACCTGCGCCATTAAAGGTTATTGAAGAACGCACTGTAGGACCAAGTCTTGGAGCCGTTTCAATTGCTGAAGGAAAAATGGCATCTATTATTAGTGTATTGGCTGTAGTTATATTTATGGTTATGATTTATGGTTTATTTGGAATTTTCGCAAATATCGCCTTATGCTTTAATTTAACATTATTAGTGGCTATATTATCGCTTCTGCAGGCTACTTTAACATTACCTGGCATAGCTGGAATAGTTCTTACAATGGGTATGTCTGTGGATGCAAATGTATTGATATTTGAGAGAATTCGTGAAGAATGCAAGAATGGACTTTCATCCCTTGCGGCTCTAGACAGAGGTTTTAATCAAGCTTTCAATACAATAGTTGATTCTAACCTAACTACTATTTTAGTTGCTGTTTTTCTTTATAGCTTCGGCTCAGGCGCTGTAAAAGGCTTCTCGGTTACCCTTATGATTGGCATAGCGACTTCAATGTTCTCAGCTATAACTTTAACAAAACTTATGATGAGCGTTTTTGTTTATAAATATCGCCCTAAAAATATCGCTTAAATAGCATTCTAACTCGTAATATCAGTTATATTTGTTATCTCTCCAGAAAATAAATATTTACCGATATCAATAACAGCATCAGTCGCTGTTTTAGTAATATAATGAGTATTGGCAGCAGCGTTTATACAGCTCCCCCCAACAATTATTGCCATTCCAGCATTTGGTTGGTTTATTATCGATTTTGCACAAACACCTAATGTTCCAGTAGTAGAGGCAAAAGCGAGAAGGTCACTAAATTTATTAACTTCATGATATTGTTTTGTATTAAAATAATTAATTGCCCCTGCAGAAGTTCCTTGTAGAACTAAATATCCAATTGCTACTGGTGTTACAGATGTCATAAAAGGCAAGCTTATAGCAGAGTATATAACAGTATCTGTAATGATATAACTACCGAATTTAATCCATTCATTCTCAATAGGATATATTAAGTTATCTCTATATGCATAAATATATGGCTTAGCGTAAAATATTCCGCTAGATGTGATTGGGTATATGGGATTTATAGAAGCAGCATAGCTTAGTAATGCTCCACCCGTTAAATGAATAAAAGTTGAAATCTCATTAGAATACTTAGTCACCGCTTTATAAACATGAAATTTTTCTATTAGAGGAAGAATAGGAATATAATGTTTAGAAAGATAATTAAGGCTGCTTAAACTATTCATTGAAGTTATTAAAGAAGCGCCAGTATAGGCTATGTCACTTTTGGTTATTGTAAAAGACTGTTTGTCATCTTCTGCTATAGAGGCAAGAGGTTCTGGTTTAGCTTTCTTCTCAGGAGAGAACCCGCCTGACTGACAATATTTAAGACTTTTATATTCTACTTGAAACTCATTGGAATTGGGGCTGTTAGATGAAAGATCTAAGAATTTTTGGGCTGTTAGATTTTTTCTTGCTTTTTGAAGAATGACTGGAAGAATACTTCCGTCTCCCATAAAAATATCTTTTATTACAATAATATTATTATTTGAGTCAAACTCAATTAATTGAGTTTTTATAAGATAAGCTAGTTGTATAATTAATCCTTTTTTAAGATCATTATTATGTTTGGATAGATAAAGAATATGTTGATTAGATGCGTAACCATTTTCATAAGTGAGCGCGTTCATAAAGCTTGTTTTAAAGTTTTCTTTTAGATTATTAAAAATAGCATTTTTAGCATCTAGTAGCGTTTTTACATTCTCTAAAACCTCTTCAACAATCTGACCAGAATATTTAGTCATATCCCTAGTAAGTTTTGGAGAATCAAAATTAACGATTGCCTGAAGCTGATCTTGTTCTGAATTCTTAATAGCTGAAGCTGTGTTCCCGACGTCAACTGTAACAATACCACTATCTTGCGTGAAAAATTTTAATTTTTCAAGATTATCATGCCAGTCTAGACCTAACTCACATTTGCCAGTGGCCATAAATCCAGTTATAATTTTAATTATAGTTCTAGCATCTTCTTCTCCCTTAGATTTTTCTGATATTCCGCTATTATCTAAACCATTAACAATTAACTCAGCGACTTTCCTAAATATAGTAGCTTTTATTTCTTGCGCTGAATCTATAACTTCTTGTAATTTTTCTATATAATTACCTGTTTTTAATTGCTCTTTATTTATTTTCCCTACAAGAATAAATAGCGCTAGTTCTTTTGCTAGACTAGACATTTCATTTGAATCCATCACTACATTAGCAATATTCTCTGAAACTTTTGCTTGCATATTACTATCTATTGCTGAAAGTAATATACCTAAGAAATCTACAGCTATACCAGCTATTGGAACATGTTTACTTACACTACTAAAAACAGACCCAATAGATCCTACAATTCCACTTTGACTATTTGCTACTAAATTTGTTTGAACAACCATTGCAGCCATATGAAGCTCTACTAACTCATGAACAAAAGTAATATAAAATGCTTTCTGATATTCATTAAAATTCTGCTGAGGCTGTTCAATATTATATTTCACCTGCAGAGAAGAAACTAGTTTATCAATGCTTCCTACATTCAAATTAAGCTTCTGCATATCAGAATCGAGCTGAGTTTTTAAATTTCTAAAATTATTCTCAAGATTTGCCATTCTCTCTTCTAAACCTTGATATTTAATTAGGCTATTATGACTTATTTCTGTACCATCTATTTGTGGATTATAATCTTTTAGATTAACAAATTGGCTTCTCGTATATGAAATTAAATTAGAGAAATCCCACTTTACAGCTGGCTCGAAGATTTTTGCTTCGTCGAAAATAAATTCTTCTTCGTTTAATAATGATAAAAAATTATCTAAGTTTTCTTTAGTTAATTGTATGGTTTTTACATAATATTTTTTGTTTTCCGTTGGTTCTCCGAAAACCAGCTGCCTAACATTCTGTTCACTATTACTATATAAATCATATTCAACATTAGATTCACTACTTATTGATATTTTTTTGATTAATACATCTCCAAAGACAGTCACTATTTCTACAATAATAAATGCATTATATATACTATTCTGGTTTGTAGACTCATGAACAATAGATAAAAAGACCTGGCCAGGATTAATATCCATATGAGTTGAAGATAATTCTGAAAAAATACTTTGTAGAATAATTTGTTTTTTGAAAACCAACTTATTATTCGAATTTATTGTTAATGCGTTAAATATTTTTTCAGCATTTTCTAGACGTTCTTCAATATTTTGACCAGAACCTAACGCAACATCATTTCCGCCAAAAATGATAGAATCTCGGGTTATTTTAACATCAATATTATTATCTTTTATATATTTAACAAATGCTTCTAGATTGTTTAATATACTCAAAATATCATCATATTTTGCTTCATTACTATTTTGATATAAAAGCTTTAATTTTCCAAGCATAGAAGTTAGGATAATCTGGATATTATAATTATCTCCAAACGCTTTTTTTGCTATATCTATAATTCTATATTTATCTTCTAAATTTATATAGTAATTAAGTTTATGATTTATAATATCTAACACTTGTTGAGTATTGTAATGTTCTGCTTTTTCTATTAGCTTTAAAAGCTTTATATGAATTATATTGTTACCAGATCCAAATAATAAAAAAAGCATTACAGCAAAATTCTTATTTATAAAGCTCTGCTCTTCTACAGTTGCGACGATATTATTATCAATATATTTCTTTGCTAATGTATTTATTTGCTCAATGATTAAATTCGATGACGCTTGCTCTTCAATAGATATTATAGCTAGCTGTTTTATTTCATTTTGTTGCTTTGGTGTTAATTCATGAGTATCTGGAGAAATGTTATAAATTATTTTTGTTAGAGAATTTATAGCTGATTTTTTTATTATATCTTCTGAACTTTTTATTTCGTCTAGAAGAAGATTTACTATCTCTAGTAGTTTTTCTTTTTGATCTATCTTAAAGAAAGAAGCTAACGTTCCTAGCGTTAATATTGCAGAAGATTTCTTTTCATTAGAGAAATTATTTGAGGTTTTAATTATATTAATAAAATGATTAGAGGCAGCAATCATTGTGCCTATATCTTCCTGGTATAATTTAATAAAATTGCTTAAATAATAATCTTTGATAGATGATCTCTCTTCTGTAATTAATTTAATAAAATCATCTTTTATGGTAGCTGATGTATCACTACTATTTTCTTTAAGTTTAATAAGAAACTTTACTAAAATAATTTTAGTTTTATCACTATAAATTCTACCATTTTCAGTTAAAATATTATGAATGCCAATTTTCGTTGAAGGTGACATCGAATCAAATAATTCTAACCATATCTCAGCAATTTTTTCTCGTATCTTGTCAGAAGATGGATTATTAAATTGAAACTTAAGAAAATCAATTATTTGTTTATCTTGATTTTGTTTATATCTTATCTTTAAAATATCTAAAGTCTGCAGAGTTAATTCAGGGTTATTATGATTATTAATAAAAGCAATTAGATCTTTAATCTCACTTCCAAATGCGCCATTGATAAGGTTATTATCACTTCTTATTATCTCAAATAAAATAGATAAAATTTCTTCATTGCTTTCTTTTACCAATGCTTGTTTTAAAACACTGATGAATTCTTGTTTTTTGAGAACACTCAAATTAGTATAAATTATACTAATAGCTTTAACGGTGGCTTTTCTAACTAATTCATCTTTTGATAAATGAATTGAGAGAAAACCAAAAAGGCTTGTTGTTATTTCGTATTGATATTTAAATTGAATTAGAATCAAATTATATAATTCATTTCTTTGACCTTCTTCAGCTTGATTAAATATCTTACTTGCTGCAATTATTGTAGCCTGATTTACTAGTAAACTATTACTTTTAAATTGAATGATAAGAAGTTTGTATATAGTTTTCTTTTTTTCTGCTGAAGCAAATTGATATAGGTCCGCAATTACCTTAATAAGAATTGCCCTAGTTTCATAATCTTTGGCTTTGTCTGGAGAAACGACTCTGGTTGATTGAACTTTGCTATCTAGCATAGATATTATCGAGTCAGCTTGATCTACTTTAATTCTCTCAGAAGAGAAATTTTCTAAAAATGCAGCAAATTTCCTTATCTCTTGTGAATCATTGCTAATAAGATTCTTATTTAAGTAGTCTGCAATAATATTTTCATAAGTAAAACCCAAATCTTGAAGAATAGAAAAAGCCTTCTCAAATATCGTATTAGAAAGATTAGGTTTTGCAATTAACGCAAATAAAGCTTGTTTTATCTCCTCTTTATAATGGGTGGATGATAAGAGATTTTCTATAACATTTAAGACACTATAAACTATCCATATATACTTACTATCAAGCAATTTTATAAATTCATTGAAAGTATTCTGATCTATTTTTGATGACAATACATCAATAACAACCAAAATATTATGAGAGTTATCGCTTTGTAGAATTTGTATTAGGCGATCTTTTACTCCAGGAACATCTATTAGATATTGTAAAGATTTTATAGCTACTTCAGCAATTTCTTGGTTAGGATTGTCAATATTGTTGACAAGTATTTTCGCTATATCTTTTTTATTCTTTAATGACCCAAGATTTAGAAATTCTATTAACTTTGCATATTGGATAAATTCAACCTTGTCACCATTTAATTTATCTTTTAAATTTGTAATTAGCTTTGGAGAAGTATATAGGCTATATGATAAGCTAAGAGACCATTTATCTATATTTGAAATGATAATATCATCTATATAATCTGTAAGTTCATTTGATATTATTGGATCAATTTTTCCATTTTTAATAGTTTGAGATAATAGATGCATTAATAATAATATTTTATTATCTCCACCTATTCGCAAATTATTATGATCATTAGCAATTATGGCATCTAGAAAGAGGTGTATAACGTGCGCTTTTTGATTCTGATCAGGATATAAAGAAACTATTCCAATTACAAACTTTAAAGTTTGAAGATATTTATCAATTGAGCAATGATCTGAAATAAAAACCAGAGCTTCTCGCTGTTTAGCTGCGTCATTGCTTAATAATAAATTACTTACATAACTTGCAGCTAAAAACTCATGAAAAGTAAAGTCTATAAAGCTATATTTTTGATCTATCGGCGTAGAAGTTTTATCTAATAAGATTAAACCAAAACTTCTAACTATAGACATTGGATCGCTATTAGGGTTAATCTTTGCAATAGCCTCCCTAAACTCAAGTAATATTTTAGAGAAATCCTTAATTACCTTACCATTTAGCAAAGATACATAAGCTAATTTCTGCATAAACTTGATTATCGGATCTTCTAAGATATTATATTGAGCTCCTATATTTTTTCTGCCTATTAATGTAAGAATATCGAAATATAAACTGCTTAATGTTATGTCTTGAGTTTTGCTATGTGGATCAGTTAGAACAATATAACTCACCATTTGTAACATACTTGGGCTGCTACAAATCACTTGTATATTATTATTGTTATTAATAAATTCTACGAGATTGTTGTAATGAGGATGCTGGCCAAAATTAATTTCTATATATTTTTGAATATCTTGGTAAGCATATCCCTTATCTGCCAATATAGTATTAAATTTTAATTCATTAATCTGAACAGTTGGCATTTCTTCAGAAGATATAAGAATATTATATTTTGCAGCTTCTTTAAGAATGATTTTTATATGAGAATATCTATCATCTTCAATAAGATTAATAATCTTTTCATATCCTTTGAGAATTAGCAAAACTTTAGTTTGTTTTTGACTTAAAATATCTTCAACCTTATCTAAGCTAATATTAAGTTCAGATAAAAATGAATGAAGGAATAGAGCCAATAACTTTGCAGATAAATTATTCTCATGCTCAAAATTATAGGGCTGTTTATTCATCCAGTCACTAGTTGCTAGCCTTCCTAGATCTACTCTCACAATATTATCAAATTCTTTCCATAAATCACCTTTAGCCCATTGATAGGTAATGTCTTGCAACCATAAATTTGTATCGCTATATTTTCCAATTAATATATGATGCAAAGGTTGATTATTAGCGTTTGAAGTAGCAAATAATTTCTTAAGGTCAAATTTTGGTTCAATATCTTGGATTACTCTAACAGAGCTTTGTCTATGAAAATGTTGACGTAAATCAGATGAATCAGAATCTTCTCTTGCTAATTGTGGAGACTGAGCCGGAATTATTTCTATTCTTTGATGAATATAAGCGTCTCTTCTAAATCCCGGAAACTGTATATCTGTTGGAACATTAGACATGATATGCTCACTTGTGAAGTAAGTTTTTAAGGTTTTGCTAACTGTAGTATCTATGGTTATGTAAAAAGAAGACCGCATAATTCCCTTCCTATTCATTATAAATATATCAAAGAAGGTTTAAGATATAGTTAATTTAATAACCTTTTGCTAGTATCAAGCGCATTTATATTTTTTCTTGACTTTCAAGATATGTATTGGTAGATTCCTCGGATTTATTAACGAAAAGTAATTATTGTATCTCAAATATTAATCACAAATGACAATTAGCACTCAAATAAAACATCTTATTAAAGATGCAGAAACATCTTTTAAAGCAAACGCCTTAGACTCAGCTGAGCTTCAATTAATGAATGCCCTAAAACTTAGTGACTTTCTGGAGTTCGATCTATATATAAAATCTGATATATATAATAATCTAGGTTTAATATATAAATTAAAGAATGATTTTGATAAAGCTTTTTTCTATTATGAAGAAAGCTTATTTATAAAGAATCAAATTTACAGCGGTTGGAATGAGCGCAGCTTAGTTATCACAAGAACAAATCTAGAGCAATGCTATATTGATTTTGGTGAATATGTAGAGCACAAAAAAACTACGTCATTAGTAACAAAACAAAAGAAGCGCAAGAAAAAACAGAAAAATGATAATTTAGTAATGCCTCTTAAGAGCGTCAGCAAAGATGATGATTTGCTTAATAAAGAGATTTTGTCTCAAGTTGAAGATTTAATAACAAAAGGAGATATCACTAGCCTAACTCTGGCTAAAAACAAAGCAAGCGTGCTTCCAAGTGACTGGAATGTTATTCCTAGAATTGAATTAGCCATTAAAGCTATTACTCCCAAAATTCTTAGACCACAAGATTCAACAAAAATTGTTACTCAAATATCTATAGAATATGAAGTTAGTGATTTCACACAGATTACAACTTTAATCGCTTTTTCCTTAAAAGAAGCGCTTGAGTTAAGTTATTCAGTATCATATTTTTTTACTGAAATATTACATATTGATTATGTTTTGCCTACATGGGCTCAAAATATAAGTTTTGTTCCAAGTATATTCGCAAAAACCGCTTTGTATTATGCAACTTGTGCCATAGGGCTTCAACCGTTTTTAGAAGGAGAATATAAATATGCGCATCATCTTGCTAGTATCTTTTATGCGGTTAGACTGGCCTTTGATTGGCATCTCCAAGACTTAAGGAGTGATTTACTCACAAGAGCGCTTGAATCAAAAGTTTCAAATAAAGAAATTTTACCTATTTGTTTAAATATAGTTACTGCTGAAGTTGCAGGTGATATTCTTAAAGAAATCATCACTAAAACAACGTTACCAGCTTTACAATTATCTATACCGGCCATAACTATTCATGCTGCAGTAAATGCTATTGAGTGTTATCGAGTATTAAATACCGAGGCTGCTAAAAAGACTAACTCAATATTTTCACAAATAGCTCCATATGTGGCTGATGCTGTGATGCTTGGATATCATATAGTTAATGGATTAAATATAAATAATAATCATAATCCGAATTTAATTACTAAAATGTTTTATGTAAGACAAGGCTTTGTGATTCTAAATTCTATAGTTATTTGCCATTATACAACAAAATTACTTGCACAAACTATAGAAGAATTTGTTATTGATCAAAATTATATAGGTGAGATATATGATACCTGGGGTTTATCTTCTGTTTCTTAGTAGATCTTTATTGAAGTAAAAAAGCTCTTTTCCAAAATGCTTATTATAGGCAATCTTATCAAGAATTATGTATACTTCATTATCTTCAGTTAAAACAGCAATTTGCTTTAACTGGGCTCCTGGATATGAAAACTTAACGCTTATAATAATGTTTTGTTTTAATTCACTGCTATATTCTTCAAATTTTATATTTAAGAAATGCTTATCTCTTTCATATTCTCTAATTTTTAACTTGGCAAATTTAACATTATCTTGAGCTAAGAATCTTAGGGCGTTAATATCTGTGCTAGCATAACTAACTTCATCTAGTTCCTTATCATAATAAGTTACTTTATTATTATTCATAATTAATAATATCGGTGATGGGCTAGTGTATTCACAACGAATCTTTCCAGGCTTGCTAATATATAATACGCCATAAGAGATTTCTCCCCTAACATTTGATTGCCTAAAGTGAGCTGACATAGAGCTAAAGCTATTCATATAATTATCAAGTTCTTCTAACTCATTTTTAAATTTTTTCTCAATGGTTAAATGTTCTGTGTCTCCATGATATTTTTCTTGAGCCATCGGAACCATTATATCCTGAGATTTATTCTCCTTCGCGGCGCAGCAAGTTGAATAGCAAAATATAAAAAAATAAAAAAGGGCTTTAAGCATTTTTCCCGCTAAGCCTATTAAATACTTTTCCTCTCCCTATTAGAGGTAATAATGTTTTTAATTCAGGGCCAGACTCTTTACCTGTTAAAGCAAGTCTTATAGGCATGAATAGTTTTTTTCCGGTTCGTTCTGTAACTTTTTTTAAATTGTTAATCCAAACATCCCAAGTTGATAAATCCCATTCTCCTTGTGGTAGCTGATCTTTGGCTAGATAAATAAATTCTCTATCTTCTTCTAAGATATTAGGAGTGATTTCTGAGTTACAGACCGTCCACCAGTCAATTATTTCATTGATGCTATTTAAATTTCCACGAGTAGAAAGCCAGAATTTTTCATCAATCTCTACTTCTAATTTATCTAAGCTAGTTTTTATATCGGCATAGCTCATTTGATTAATCAGTTTATGATTTAATTGAAGCAATTCATTAAAATCATAATTTACTGGAGAAGAGCTAAATTTGCTTATATCGAATTCTGCAATTAAATTCTGAATATTTAAGATAGGCTCAATAGCATCGGAGGTTCCCATTTTAGCAAGTAATGATTCAATTGCAAGAGGCTCAATAAATTGCTCTCTTATGCTTGCTATATCGAATCCACCAACTCTTTTAGATATTTTCTCTAGCTTGCTTTTAAGTAAGGATAAATGCCCTAAGATAGGTGGCTTACCACCAATTGCCTTTGTAATCTGAATTCCAATAGCGGTATTTGTTACGTGATCTTCCCCTCTTATAACATGAGTTATTCCAAAATCCACATCATCTATTGCTGAGCATAAAATATAGGTCATAGACCCATCTTCTCTTATTACTATAGGATCTCCAATATTTTTAGCTTGAAAATGAATATTTCCCTTCACAAGATCATCCCATTCTATATCGCCATCTTCTAGTAAAAATCGATAATGAGGTTTTATTCCTTTGTTTAAAAATTCCTGATGCTGCTCCTTAGTGAGTTTTAAACCGGATCTATCATAAATTGGAGGCAAACCACGACTAAGTAAAAGCTTACGCTTCATATCAAGTTCATCTTGAGTTTCATAGCATGGATATAATCTCCCATTAGCTATCAATTGATTTTTCACCTCTTCATAGCGCCAAATTCTTTCAGATTGCTTGGCGAACTCATCCCAATTTAGGCCAAGCCATTGCAAATCTTGCTTTATGCCTTCTTCAAATTCTGGCTTTGAACGAAGAGCATCAGTATCATCCATTCTAAGCATAAAAATGCCATTATTCTTTTTTGCAAAAAGCCAATTAATTAAAGCGGCGCGGACATTGCCTACATGCAGCATTCCAGTGGGACTTGGAGCAAAACGAGTTTTTACAGTCATAAAATTTCTATAAATATTTTTAAAAGGTTAAGAATAGCTAAATTATTATATTTTTGCAACAAATTGCTGAGGATAAATTATAATTCTAATGATTTTTGCTATAAACTATTTTAAGATCTATCTTGGAGTTAAATTTCTAAGGAACATAAAATGTTGGATAATAAAACCGCAATAATTACAGGATCTACTAGTGGTATTGGTTATGGTATTGCCACAGCTTTGGCAAGAGCTGGTTGTAAGATTATGCTGAATGGCTTTATAGATGAAGAAAATCTTTCCAAAATTAAAAAAGAACTAGAGATTTTTGGTAATCAAGTTAGTTATTCAAATGCTGACATAACAAACCATAAGCAAATCCAGAAGATGATTGAACAAACAGAGAGAGAGCTTGGGTCTGTTGATATTTTAGTAAATAACGCTGGCATTCAGAGAGTTCACCCTATAGAAAGCTTTCCAGATAGTGATTGGGATAATGTTTTAGCAGCAAATCTTACTGCAAGTTTCCACACAATTAAACATGCTTTGCCATCAATGCGTAAACAAAAATGGGGTAGAATTATTAATATTGCTTCAGCTCATGGATTAGTTGCCTCAATTAATAAAGCAGCTTACGTTGCCGCGAAGCATGGGTTGATTGGATTAACCAAAGTGATAGCGCTAGAAACTGCAAAAGAAGATATAACTTGTAATGCAATTTGTCCTGGCTGGGTGCTAACTCCTTTAGTGCAAAAGCAAATTAATGACCGAGCTTTACTTGAAAAAATCAGCATTGATCAAGCAAATCATGATTTATTAGCTGAGAAACAGCCTTCCTTACAGTTTGTTTCACCAAATCATATTGGTGAAATGGTTGTGTTTTTATGCTCTGATGCCGCTTCTCAAATAAAAGGATCAGCACTTTCTATTGATGGAGGGTGGACGGCGCAATAATGCTATTTGTTGAAGAATTACCAGTAAAGACATTTGAAGACAGGGTTTTGCTCAATATAAAGGTAACTCCTAAAGCTTCAAGTAACAAAATTGGTAATATTTTTAATAATTCTTTAAAAATTTACGTTACGGCTACTGCAAATGCTGGACAAGCTAATAAAGCTGTAATAGAATTGTTGTCAAGTTCCTTAAAAATTAGTAAAAGCAATTTTTCTATTATTAAAGGTTTAACGGATCAGAGTAAAACTATCTGTATAACTGGAAAAGGAAGTGAGATTATTAAATATTTACAAGTAGTTATAAATAAATGAAAAAATTTTTATGTTATTTTTTGATTCTGCTTTTCTTAAATAATCTCGCCTATGCTTCACATTTAAAAAGATCTAGCCTGGTGGTTGACTTAAATAGTGGAAAAGTTCTTCATGCTGTTAACGAACATTCCGCAAGGTACCCGGCCTCACTTGTAAAAATGATGACCTTATATATTACTTTTAAAAAGCTTTCTTCAGGTACATTAACCTTAGACCAAAAACTATTGGTTTCTAAAAAAGCTGCAGCAATGCCACGTACAAATATGAACCTGAAAGCTGGAACCACTATATCTGTTAGAAAAGCAATTTTGGGACTTATTGTTCATTCAAGCAATGATGCTTCTGTGGTTTTGGCTGAAGCCATTGGTGGTAGTGAGAAGAATTTTGTTATCATGATGAATAATCAGGCTAAAAAGCTTGGGATGAAAAAAACCATTTTTTATAACGCATCTGGGTGGCATAATAAGTATCAAAAATCTACAGCTTATGATTTAGCAAAATTAGCAATTGCTCTTAAAAAAGATTTTCCTAAATACTTTCCTTGGTTCTCGGTAACCAAATTTACTTTTAATAATGTTACCTATCATAGCCATAACCATGTTGTAAAAAATTATGCTTGGGCCAATGGGCTAAAAACAGGGTTCACAAATCCATCGGGTTTCAATGTTGCTACTACTGCAAGTAAAAATGGTAAACATTTAGTTGGGGTTGTTATGGGAGAAAAAACCGCTAGTGCTCGAGATAAATTAATGATAAAACTGCTTGATAACTGCTTTAATAAGTCTCAAGAACGTACCGTAATACGTACTGCAAGCTTAATCCAGAAACAATATTAAACAGGCCTGTCATTATGATAGCTAAAGAAGATGTTATACAAGCTCATAAAAGGATAATGCCAATCATTAATCGCACTCCTTTAATTACCAGCGGAAGATTGAACGAGCTTTTAGGGCATGAAATTATTTTTAAAGCTGAAAGTTTGCAAATTACTGGAGCTTTTAAAATTCGTGGTGTACTAAACACGGTGCTTTCTTTAATAGAGCAAGACAAGCTCCCAAAGAAACTGGTTGCATATAGCTCTGGCAATCACGCTAGAGCCGTCGCTTGGGCTGGTATAAATATCGCTCATATTCCAACTGAAATATATATGCATAAATCAGCTTCGGCTTCTAAAAGGGGGGCTGTAAAAGCTCTTGGTGCTAAATTAATTTTAACAGACACTAGAAAAGAGGCTGAAGTTTTAGCTAGATCTGCAGGAGAGGAACCAGGCGCGTATTTCTTGCATCCTTCAGATAATGATTTAGTTATAGCAGGAGCTGCTACCTTAACTTACGAAGCTTTACTTGATCTAAAATATTCGCCAGATGCAATTTTTGCAGCCTGTGGCGGTGGGGCCTTATCATCTGGTGCTTATTTAGGAGCAAAAGCTGCCGGAATGAAATCTAAAATTTTTGCAGGAGAGCCTGCGATTGCTAATGATGCTTCTCGCTCATATAAACTGGGCAAAATTGTTGGATTTGAAGAATCTCCCCTCACAATAGCAGATGGTTTAAGAACTTTAAGAGTCTCTGAAAGAACCTTCAAATATTTACAAAAACTTGATGGCTTTTATGAAGCAGCAGAGGAAGATATATTATATTGGTCTGTTTGGTTAAATCAATTATTGGAAATACCGTGTGAACCCACTGCTGCAATTACTATGGTTGCCGCTGTAAATTGGCTTAAAACACAAAAAACTAAACAAAGAATTCTCATTCTTCTTTCAGGAGGAAATATGGATAGTGATGTTTTAGATATATATAAAACAAGCAAATATCTTGAATCTATTCCATTTCTAAAATAATTGTGATTTATTAAAATATAAACCATTATTAATGGGTTATGACAGCAGATGTTTGTTTGTTGCTTATATTGGTAGAGGGCTTTCCGCCAGATATATTTTCAAACTTTGCTGCAGCCTCCTTAACTGAGAGGCGTTTTGGTTCTTTTGATTCATGAAGGGAATTATTATATTGTTGCCGTTTTTTTTCATCAGATAATATAAGATCGGCTTCTTTTATGGCTCCTATAATTTCATAATGCGCTTCCGTCATCTTGTCTTTAGGTGTCTGATTAAACATTACCATTAATTTTTGTTTCATATCCTTTATCTCTTCTGGAGAAGCGTTTTCATCTACCATCAAGATATCATAATGATTCATTTTTTCACCATTATGTTTATCTTTATATTCTTTATAACTACGTGTATAATCTCGCACAAACTTACGCGTATCTTCCGTTGTTTGCTTAGCTTCTTCCTCTGAGTCGAAGTTATGTACTATAGGTTTGTTCATTTTCTGGCATTTTAATTTATTCTTTATCACTACCTACCATAATAAGTCATATCGATTAAAAAATCATTAACCTAAAAAAATCATCATTCTCTTTTTTTAATTATAATAGCTCTTTCTATATTATTTAAATCTTTGAGTATTTTATGAGTTTTATAACCATTTTGCTCAAATATATATTTGATATATGGCGCCTGTCCTTGTCCGAATTCAAGAATAGCAAATGAATCTTTTTTTAAAAGATTCACCAGTTGTTTAGCTAGATAATGATAAGGTTCAAGTCCATCAATGCCTCCATCAAGTGCCAGCATTGGATCATAATTCTTCACATCATCAGAGAGGTTTTCTATATCTTTAGATGGAATATAAGGAGGGTTGCTAACTATAAGATCAAATTTTTTATTTAAAGAATCTGCCCAATTTTGCTTCAAGAAACTTACTCTATTTTCTAATAAATGAGATTTTGCATTAGCTTTAGCAATATTTAATGCATCTTCTGATATATCTATGGCAACGGCTATTGCATTAGGAAATTCCTGCAGGAGTGAAAGAATTATACAACCGCTTCCAGTACCTAAGTCGAGAAACTCAAGAGGAGTATCTTTATCTGGGAAAGCTGTGAGCGCGGCTTCTATAATTATTTCGGTATCTGGTCTTGGATCTAAAACAAAATTATTAACTAAAAAATCACTTTTCCAGAAAGATTTTTTTCCAATAATTTTAGCGACAGGCTCATTATTTAATCTCCTTTGAATTAATTGCTGGAATTTTTCTATAATTTCAGAAGAAACTTCTTCATCTGGGTAAAGAATAATTACCTCAGGAGAAAGATTCGTCACGTGTTGAAGTAAGATACGGGCGTCCAACTCTGGAGTTGGGAGTTTCTTCAATGATAATTGTTTGATAGCGGTTTCAAGTAAATTTCTTATTTTCATTTCAGTCTTTATTTCTTAAAATAAAATTTTCTAACCCAAATACATTAATGTTGCTTGCAAGTGCGAATTGTGTTTTAAGAGGAATTATAATATTGAGCTGATCTAGTTTTAAATCCTCCATTGCTATATGCATTGATTTGGTGATTTTAGGTGAATTAGTATATTTAAATTCGAATCCTATTCTTTTATCTCCATCTAGAATCAATAAATCTAGTTCCGCTCCAGATTGACTCCCCCAAAAATAGCATGATTCATTATCCATTCTTAAAAATCTGATTATTTCTTCGATGGCAAATCCTTCCCAAGAAGCGCCAAGCTTTGGATGTGAGTGCAAATTATTTTCTATTCCCAACAATGAATGAAATATACCCGTATCACGCAAATAAAGTTTTGCAGATTTTATTTGTCGTTTTTTTAAATTCTCATACCATGGAGTAAGTTTTCTAACCATAAATGTGCCAGTTAATATATCGAGATATCTATCAGCTGTTTTACTAGTTATTTGAAGAGAACGAGCAATCTCACTAGCATTAAAAATTTGTCCATGATAATGAGCTATCATCATCCAAAACCTCCTCATCATATCAGAGGTAACATTAAATCCTAGGCTTCTTAAATCTTGTTCTAGAAAAGTTTTAATATATGCCTTACGCCAGTCCTGACTCTGTTTTAAGCTATTGGCTAGAAATGACTTTGGAAAGCCTCCGCATAACCATAATCTATTCAGATCACTCACTTCAGTTAAAGAAAATGGAGTAACTTCAATATAGCTGATTCTACCGGCAAGACTTTCAGATGACTGATTGATTAAATCACGAGAAGCGCTTCCTAATATTAAAAATTTCTTTTTATATCTATCTACCATTACTCTAATTATAGGGAATAGATCAGGTATTCTTTGAATTTCATCTATGATAATTAATCCATCTAATGCTTCAAAAGCGAGTCTTGCATTTTCTAGTTTAGCAAGGTCCAGAGGGTCTTCTAAATCAAAGACATGCACTTTTTCTTTTAATGTTTCTGCATATTGCTGAGAAATTGTAGTTTTCCCACATTGCCTTGGTCCTAGTAGAGCGCAAACAGGATTTACTTCAAAACTTTCACAAATTTTTTCTAAAAATAATTTTCTTAACATTATAATTTATCCTTGTAAAATTGGAATCAGATTCCAATTTTACAAGGTAATTTTATAAAAATCTATTTAAAACTTTCTTAAGATATTTTTTTAGCTATAATTATATAAAAGGTTAGGTTATTTACTATGAGCGAGACCATTACTAAAAATATTTTAGCAAAAGAAATTCATTATGAAACGGGGTTACCCATCACTTTGGCTGAAGAAATTTTAGATAAAATGTTTGAAGCCTTCATTAATTCTGCATCTAAAGATGGTAATATAAAAATACCTAAGTTTGGTAGTTTTTGTGTGCGCGAGAAAAAGGAGAGAGTTGGGCGTAATATTAATACTAACACAAGTGTTAAGGTTTCTGCGCGGAAAGTAGTAAGTTTTTATCCATCTGCTGAGCTTAAAAGGATGGTAAATGAAAAGAAAAACTGATAACGCTCTTAGAACAATAAGTGAAACGGCAGAAATTTTATCTATCCCTGTGCATGTAATAAGATTCTGGGAAACAAAACTCTCTGTTATAAGGCCAGTAAAATATAATAATAGGCGCTATTACTCAACTGAGAATATAAATATTTTAAAAGAAATAAAAGAATTATTATATATACAAAAGCTTACAATAAAAGATGTTATAATGCATTTTAAGAAAAAAAGAGCTTTACCCAAATCTCATATTTTATTAAAAGTAAAAACAAGACTAACCCAAGCTAAAAATAGACTAAATGCAATTTTGCAGCAAAGATCTTAAAAATATCCCTTATCTAGGTGAAAAAGCTGAAGCAGCTTTAAAACGCCTTAATATCAATTCTACATTTGATTTATTATTTCATTTTCCAAAACATGTAACATCTAAACGCATGTATCCAGCCTTATATTCATTAAGGCAAGGAGATCAAGTAGTTTTAAGGTTAAAAATCATAGATATTTCTCAACCTAATATTTCACCTAGAACCCCAAGAAAGCCATTTACTATTTTTTGTAGTAACGAAACGGGAATGATAAATCTAACTTATTTTGGATTTTACCCGCAATATCTCTTAAATTGGGCAAAAATTGGTAGTGAAATAATCGCTATCGGTAAAATTGATATACATAATAAATTGACTCAAATAGCGCATCCTGAAATTTTAAACCCCTTGAAAGCTAATATAAAAATGATAGATAAAGAGATCATTTATCCTCTTACTTATGGGATTGTAAGTAATCAATTACATAAATATATCAGCTTCATATTAGATCTTTTAAAAATTGATGAAGAATGGATCGCACAAGAAACTTTACAAAAAAACAATTGGCTAGGTTTCAAAGAAGCTTTGAAAAAAATTCATAATCCTAAGAATAAATCAGATATTTCTCCATATTCACTTGAAAGACAAAGAATAGCTTATGATGAACTTCTTGCAACTCAGCTTATGGTAAATTTGCTCCGCCAATATAAAGATAAAAATCAAGGCAGATCAATCACCACATTGGGTTCTTTAACAAATGAATTTATTAAAAACTTACCTTTTGAGTTAACTAATGGACAAAAAGATGCAATAGATGAAATAATAGAAGATCAAGCTTCGAATAAGCAAATGTCAAGGCTCCTGCAAGGAGATGTTGGTAGCGGAAAAACTGTTGTATCAATAGCCGCTATGCTTAATACTACCCAATCTGGAGCGCAAGCAGTATTAATGGCGCCAACCGATGTATTAGCCAACCAACATTATCAAACTTTAGAAAAATTTTGTTCAAATCTTCCTGTAAAATTTGCTTTACTCACTGGTAAAACAAAAGCTAAAGAGCGAAGAGAGATAATGGAGGGGTTGCAATCAGGTGAAATACATATTTTAATTGGCACTCACGCAGTATTTCAAGAAAAAGTTTCTTTTAACGATTTAGCTTTAGTAGTTATAGATGAGCAGCATCGTTTCGGGGTGGAGCAGCGGCTCTCATTAGTAAATAAAGGAAATAAAGCTGACCTTTTAATAATGTCAGCTACACCAATTCCTAGATCTTTAAGCCTTGCGTTATATGGCGATATGGATATTACAAGAATTTCAGAAAAGCCAAAATCACGGATAGGGATAAAAACCTCTATTCTTCCTCAGGCAAAAGTTTCTGAAGTTATTTTATCGCTCAATAATATTTTAAAAGATCAGGGTAGGATTTATTGGGTATGTCCATTAATTAGTAAAGATGAAGATAATACAGATCTTCAGAAAATGCCTGCTGAATCGAGAAAAGAAGAGTTGTCTAAATATTACCCTGGTTTAGTTGAAATAATTCATGGACAATTAGAACCTCATAATAAGCAAAAAGCATTGGATAATTTTATTCAAGGGAAGCATAAAATTCTTGTTGCCACCACTGTAATTGAAGTTGGTGTTGATGTGCCGGAAGCAACAGTAATGATAATAGAGAATGCTGAAAGCTTTGGTCTTTCTCAGTTGCATCAGTTAAGAGGAAGAGTAGGTAGGGGGAATAAAGCATCTCACTGTATTTTGCTTTATCAAGCTCCTATAAGTAAGACCTCTTGGCAAAGACTTAAGATTATACGCGAATCAGAGGATGGGTTTATTTTAGCAGAGGAAGATCTAAAGCTTAGAGGTAGCGGAGATCTTATAGGCACAAAGCAAAGTGGGTTACCAGATTTTAAAGCAGTAGATTTTATAGCTCATCATCATTTGATTATAGATGCCAATAAACAAGCTAAAAATATTTTAAAAGATGATCCGTATTTAAATAGCCCTAAAAATCAGAAATATAGAGATTTATTGAATGTTTTTGGTTTTAATAGAAGTGATTTGATAAATCTGGCCTAGTATATACTCCTAATCCTTCAATATACCGTTTTTATAGTTTGAAATTTAATGCATTAACTACAAATCAAAAAGCCTTATATAGAGCTAGCTATGCGCGGTTTTTGATTCTTGTTTCTTCATCAAATTTACTCCTCTAAATTCCGGCATATTGAAGGATTAGGAGTATATCAAATTTCACTATAACTTAGTGTATTCACTAGGAGTAAATGTTTTTAAACAAAGAGCATGTAAAGAACTTGCTAGAGCATCTTTAAGTGACGAGTAAATTAGCTTATGCCTCTGAACTTGTGGTAGGCCTTCAAATTGCTCTGAAACTATGGTAATTGTAGCGTGAGTTAACCCACCCGTTGGATTTTCTATATGTTCTGCGTGCGCATGGCTATCATCGGTAATTTTTATAAATAAAGGATTAAATTTCTCAAGTCTTTGTTCAATCTGATCAGCTGTCAGCATCGTATCCTCCTGTTTCACATTCTAAAATAAATTTATTATCACCTAGAGCAGAGAGTTTGCAAGCTGTCCCTAATGGCAGTGGAGAATTATGTTTAATATTATGCCCAATTATTGGCAGGGAAAATACTGGTATATCTATTTTAGAAGCAAAATTATTAATAGCACTCTCACATGTTTCTGGGAATATATTTTTAGGGGGAGTAATTTCTCCAAATATTATAGCTTTTACCCCTTCAAATAAACTTGCTTGCTCTAGATGATTTAGCATTCTATCAATTCTATATCCTTCTTCACCAACATCCTCTAAAAAAACTATTTTTTCTTTTGATTGCATTTCCCAAGAAGTACCAATACTTGTTTGCACTATAGCAAGATTTCCTCCAGTTATAGGAGCTGAAATCTCATTTACTTGTGAAGCAGCTTTATTTAAAGGTATTAATTGGTCATATATTATTTTCTCTTGTTTACCAAATAAAATTGGCTCGAGTTCAGCAATAAAATTTTCATTTTGAATGATTTGATTTAATACTGCAGAATGTATACTATTCCAGTTCCATTTGTTATTTAGAAATAAATGCAGAGCTGTAATATCACTGAACCCTAAAACTATTTTAGATTGCGGAAGGTTAGATATTTTCTCTAAATAAGGGATAATTTTTGCAGCGCCATATCCACCTCTAATTGCCCATACCGCCTTACTTTCATCATTAGTAAGAGCATAAATTAAATGATTAGCTCTATAATCAAGACTATTTGCAGAAAATAAATCCTGCCCAATTTCAATTAGATCATCTGGAATACGAGCGATTAGCCCTATTTTCTCAAAAACTTCTTTAACTTGTCTGTAATATTTATGTAAATCATTAGTAGGCACGCCTGAAGATGGGGCTATAATATCTACTATATCTCCTTTTTTTAAGAATGGCCAAGGACTATTTTTAATGCTCATGAATATGATCTTTATGCTTCTGAGGCATGATTTTTTCTTGGAATTTTGTATCCTCTTTATCAGATACTTTATGTTTATGCAAAGTGCTTGCTATTTTATCAATATCTTTAGAAATAGAAGAATCATTCGCGACGTTTCGTAATAACTCACCAAATGATTTAAGTTGCATTTCTTTTCTTGCAAATTTCTCATCAGTACCCATAGCAACTCTCTTTTTAAAGGTTAAATCATTCCTAAAGCATGTTTATATAAATCAAGCAACTCTTCATGCTCTTCAAGCTTAGCTCTATCTATTTTACGAATTTTAACTATTTGACGCAATACTTTTGTATCAAAGCCTTGTGCTTTTGCTTCTGCATATACTTCCGTAATATCCTCCAGAATAGCTTTCTTGTCTACTTCTAAGCGCTCAATCCGAGCCATAAATTGATTTAAATATTCTTTTGAACTATTATCTATTACATCATTCATTTTATTTCCCTTATTTATAAATTATATGGCGGTTTATTATATCCTTTTGGCGAAAGAGTAAAAATTTCATAACCTGTATCCGTTACTGCAATTGTATGTTCAAATTGAGCAGATAATTCTCTATCTCTTGTTGTAACCGTCCAGCCATCACTAGGATTCAGTCTTGTTTGATATGTACCAACATTAATCATGGGTTCAACAGTAAAAAACATTCCAGATTCAAGAATTACTCCTGTATTTTTCTCACCAAAATGCAACACGCTTGGCTCCGTATGAAATATTCTGCCAATTCCATGCCCGCAATAATCCCGCACTGAAGAATAGCCAAACTTCTTAACATAAGTTTCTATAGCATTACCGATATTACCAAGATGAACACCGGGTTTTACTTGGTCTATGCCAAGCATCATAGCATCATATGTTATATCTACTAATCTTTTAGCTTTTATTGATGGCTTACCTACAAAATACATACGGCTCGTGTCCCCGTGCCAACCATCTAGAATCACAGTGATATCTATATTAATTATATCACCTTCTTTTAATTTTTTCTCGTCAGGAATTCCATGGCAAACAACATGGTTAATGGAAGTGCAGATAGATTTTGGGAAGCCTCTATAATTTAAAGGCGCTGGTATTGCTCCATTCTTGATTATCATTTCATGACATAAATTGTTTAACTCAAGAGTTGTTACCCCTGGCCTCACAAAATCCGTGATATAATCCAGAACTTGCGCCGCAAGCTTTCCACTTGCACGCATTTTTATAAAATCTTCAGGCTTATGTATTGTGATGTTGGCCATTTTATATTAAATTGGATTATCGATAATTTTTAAAAATCTATCATGGTTAGAAAAAAATGCAACCAGAAACACTTAATGCAGCCATCATTATTATTGGAAATGAAATTTTATCAGGTAAAACGCAAGACTTAAATGTACAGTTTTTAGCCTTACAATTAGCTGACTTGGGAATAAGACTAAATGAAGTTAGAATCATTCCTGATATATCAGAAGATATAATAAATACAGTAAATAAATTACGTAAGAAATATACCTATGTTTTTACAACAGGTGGTATTGGCCCAACACATGATGATATAACAGCAAAAGCAATAGCAGATGCTTTCAATGAAGAATTACTTCTTAATGAAGATGCCAAATCTATTATAGAAAAACATGTAAGAGAATGTGATAAAGTTATTAGAGAAGATCATATAAGAATGGCTTATATGCCAAAATCTGCCAATCTTTTGCTAAACCTAGAAACAGGCGCGCCTGGTTTTAGAATTGAGAATGTTTTTGTAATGGCTGGAGTGCCTTATATAATGCAGTCAATTTTTATGGAGGCAAAAAAACTCTTAAAACAAGGGAAACCTATTCTTTCAGAAGCAATAGAGATTAATTTATCAGAAGGATTAATAGCTAAGCCTTTTGCTGATTTGCAGAATAAATATCCAACAATAGAAATGGGAAGTTACCCATTTAAACAGCAGGATAAAAAATGGAAAACTAACCTTGTGCTCAGAGGGGATGATCAAGAGCTAATCAGACAAGTAAAAATAGAATTATTAGAAATTATTGGTAAAATAAAAGATTAGAATTAGATAATAATACCAAGTCCATCCTATAATTGAACATTTATCAATTATAGGATGGACTTGGTATAAGGCATTATTCTTGATTATCTTTAATAATATTTTGTATTTCTTTTAGGGTCTGATCAACAGACATTCTAGAGCTATCTATTATTACAGCATCTGCAGCTGGTTTTAACGGAGCCACCGCACGATTTAGGTCTCTTTCATCTCTTTGTTTTAAATCAGCTAAAATAGCCTCATAAGAGATATGTTTTTGCTGCATGCATCTTCTTTTAGCCCTTACTTCAACGTCAGCAGTGATATAAAATTTGAACTTTGCTTCTGGACAAATTACTGTTCCAATATCCCTACCTTCAATAACAGCTCCGTCTGAATTTTCTATAAAATCTCTTTGAAATTTATAAGTTGCGCTTCTAAGACTTGGATCCACGCTGATTATAGAAGCGTATTTACCTATCTCTTCATTTTGTAAATTCTGATTATCTAGATCGCTAGCTTTAAGTGAATTGGCATAAATAAGATTATGCTTAAGATCATTAGGGTCCTGCTTTGATTGCCAAATTTTATAAGCAATGGCTCTATAAATATTCCCAGTATGTAATACAGGAAGGTTTAAATCTTTTGCAAGAAGAGAGGCTATTGTGCCCTTCCCTGACGCTGCGGGACCATCTATAGCGATGAATAATTTTTTATCTAGCATTTTTGAACTATCTTTAAGGATTATATCATATATAATAGAATTATATCACAGAAAAATAATCTTCGGGCAAGAGAATTTAATGCTATTTATTATAGTCATTGCATTTAGTGTTTTATTATATCATCTGGCAAAAAAAAGGATTGTTTTTTTAACGTCCTATTATGGGGTAAAGTCTAGATCATTACCAGAATATTACGGAATAAACATTGCTTCTTGGAATTTTATTATTTCAACAATTGTGATTTTTGTTTTATGGCTTCTAAAACATCTTGGATATATAATAAATTATACCTACGGTTATTTAATAGTTATAGCTATATCATCAAATATGATAATCTATATTTTTGCAAAGCTAAAGGTTCGGTACAGGGCGCAAGAACATTGCGAGAAGCTATTTAGCTGGACTTTAAATATAGCCACATTCTTTTCAATAGTAATAACAATTACTATCTTTATTACAATATTTTTTGAAGCAATTAAATTTTTTAATATCATACCAATAGAAAATTTTATTTTAGGATTAAAATGGTCCCCTCAATCATCTGGAACTATAGATGAGACTATTTTTGGAGTAGTTCCCATTCTAACTGGAACTTTGCTTATAGTATTAATTGCAATGATTATTGCTATTCCTCTTGGAATTTTATCTGCTATATATCTGGTTGAATATACTGATAAAAACTTGAGAAATATTATAAAGCCTTTATTAGAAATATTAGCTGGCGTTCCAACTATAGTATATGGATATTTTGCAGTTTTAGTTGTTGGTCCTCTTATTAGGATAATTGGAGAGAGTTTTGGGTTGGAAGTATCCACAGAAAGTGCCTTAGCTGCTGGAATAGTGATGGGTATGATGATAATTCCATTTGTATTATCTTTGAGTGATGATGCCATAGCCTCTGTGCCACAAAACTTACGTGAAGGAGCGCTCGCACTTGGTTCAACAAAAGCAGAGATGATTATCAAAGTAATAGTCCCCGCTGCGTCTCCCGGAATATTGAGCGGTATATTGCTCGCTATTTCAAGAGCTGTTGGAGAAACAATGATTGTAACAATGGCTGCTGGCATCAATGCCAAGCTTACCTTTAATCCTTTAGATTCAGTTAGTACGTTCACAGCACAAATTGTAGCCCTATTAGTTGGAGATCAGGAATTTGATAGTCCAAAAACCTTATCAGCATTTGCTTTAGCGTTAGCATTATTTGTTATTACGCTAATCTTGAATATATGCGCTATGATAATAATTAAGAAAAAAACCAAAATATATGAATGATGATCTGTTAATTCAAAAACGATATAGAAAAAATAAATTGCTTAAATATGCAGGTATTATAGCAATTCTGGTTTCGTGTTTGTTTTTACTTACGTTATTTATATCAATAACAATAAAATCAATTCCGGCATTTTTTGACTATGAAATAAAGATTGATATTAGCGATCAAACAATGAGTAATGAAATAGAGGCTAGAAAATTCTTAAAATCAATAGTTTCTCCGATTGAAAATGAGTTAGAAATTTTTAGCATTTCTGCGTATGATAAAATCATAGAACTTGCATCAGAAAATAAGAAATTAGGTTGGGTATTAGCATCTTCAAAACTAAAAATGGCTTTAAATGAAGATAATTATGATAATTTCAATTCAAACGAGCAAATGATAATAAAAAAATTATTATCAAATAACCTAATTAAAAAAACATATAATTTAAGTTTCTTTTTTTCCAAAGAATCGAGAGAACCTGAATTAGCAGGGATTCTAACTGCTTTTATAGGGTCTTTATATACTTTGGTTATATGTTTTATGATTGTTTTACCGCTTTCAATATGTGCAGCTGTTTATTTGGAAGAATTTGCTCCAAAGAATATACTTACAAGTATAATAGAGATTAATATTAATAATCTAGCTGCTGTTCCCTCAATAGTTTTTGGTTTAGTTGGATTGGCAGTTTTAATAAATTTTTTTGATCTTCCTAGATCCTCTTCTATTGCAGCTGGTATAACTTTGTCAATGATGGTTTTGCCTAGCATGATTATCATTACAAGACAATCTCTTAGAACAATACCTATAGCCATAAAAAATGCCGCTTTAGCGTTAGGCGCCACTAAGATGCAAATAATTATGCATCATGCCCTGCCGTTAGCCTTACCAGGTATAATGACAGGAGTTATTTTAAGTATGGCTAGGGCCATCGGTGAAACAGCTCCGTTAATTCTTATCGGAATGTTAGCTTTTATTGTGGATATTCCTAATAATATATTTAGCCCAGCAACAGCTCTTCCGGTGCAAATATTTTTATGGGCAGACAGCCCAGAAGCTGGGTTTCAAGCCAAAACCTCTGCGGCAATATTAGTTTTGTTATTTATTTTGATATTATTAAATTTAGTAGCAATATATATTAGGAAAAAATTCGAAAGAAAATGGTAATACCAAGTCCCGTTGCTAATTATACATTTAGGGATGAATATTTGAGCAACGGGACTTGGTATTACACACTTCATTTTTCTCTCCACATATATACCAGATAATATACGCTAGGGAGAACGAATAGCACGAAAAACGTGCCCAAAGATAGGCCGGAAACTAAAACTACTCCTATAGCTTGGCGAGCTTCGTATCCAGCGGAAATAGAGAGAATCAATGGTATTGAACCACAAATCATCGCGCCTGTAGTCATTAATATAGGTCTTAGACGTAAGCTGGCCGCTTTCTGTACAGAGTCTAAAACATTTACCCCTTGTTTTTGCAACTGATTGGCAAATTCTACGATTAAAATACCATGTTTTGTAATTAAGCCTATTAGAGTAATAAGGCCGACTTGAGAATAAATATTAAGTGTGTTTCCAAGAAGATACATAATAATTAAAGCGCCAGAACAAGCAAGAGGTACTGTAAATAAAATTATTAGAGGATCAATAAAGCTTTCAAACTGTACAGCTAAAATGGCGTAGATAAACAATAAAGCCAAAATAAATAAGATAGACATTATATTAGATGATTCTGTAAAAGTTTTTGCAGACCCGACCCAAGACTTCTTATATGATTTTGGTAAATTATCATCAGCTAACTTATATAAAACATTCATTGATTCCTTTAAGTTAGAGTAGCTAGTTAAATCAGAACTAAGTTTCACAGATCGCATCTGATTATAATGCTCTAAAGTTTTTGGTTCGGATTTAGAATAAATTTTTGCAAAACTACCTAAGGATATTTTATCTCCCTTAGAATTTGTAATAAATAATTCTTCTAAATTCCATGGAGATTTATCTCCTTCAATAGTAATAGGATATAAAATACCATCTTTCTTAAACTCTAAAGTATCAATACCACTAAAGAAAATTGAAAGTGTTTTCGCAACTTGTTCCTTATTAATATTAAGATCAGCCATTACATTTTTATCAAGTTCTATACTATAACCCACGCTATCAAGCTTTAGGTTATGATAAAGTGATTTAAATAATTTATTTTTTTCTCCAATATCACGTGTTTTACTTATCTCATTAAATAAATTCTGATAAGTATCAACTGTTGAAATCTGTAGGTTAAGGGTTGATGAGTCAGATGCATCATCATCTATACTTGGTAGACCGCTTGAAAAGCTCCATGGCCATGCGTCAAATGAAGGGAAGGATACCAATCGTCCCCTTATCGAATTCACTATTTCATCAGCTGAAAGCTTCCTTTCTTCAATTGGTTTTAAAGGTAGAATTACGTACCCACCCTGATCTTGTGTGAATGTAAGCAATCCTCTTGTTTCAGATACATCTTTTAGAGCAGCTTCCACTTTATTAACATTTTCTTCTGTTTTATCTATATTATCACCAGATATTTTTGGCACCCACACTGCAACTAAACTACGGTCCTCACTTGGGATTAATTCAGCGCGCAAAAATTTAAAACAAACTAAGCTTGCTATAAAAGACAATATCAAAAATATAACTAAATACTTACTATGCAGCATCAGCTTCCGAAGTAAATTAGAATAGTTTTTATTTAACTTATCAAAAAATATATCAATTCTAGGGAATAAATTAGTCTCTTTATCTTTAAGAATCTTTGAGCACATTAGTGGCGACAAAGTTAAAGCGCAAATTCCTGAAATTATAACACTGCCAGCAAGTGCTACTGCAAATTCAATGAATAATTGACCTATCATCCCTTGAACAAAGGCTAATGGTATATATACACTCATTAAAGTAAGTGTCATAGCCACGACAGCAAACCCAATCTCTTTGGCTCCAGAAATGGCAGCTTCTAATGGTTTCTTTCCTTCTTCTAAATGCCGAGTAATATTTTCTAAAATTACAATAGCATCATCAACAACCAATCCAACGGCCAGCACCATTGCAAGCAGAGTCATCACATTTATAGAAAAACCAAATATTTTTAAAAATAGCAAAGATCCAATCAATGAAATAGGTATCGTTATTATAGGGATCAAAGTAGATCTAATATTTCTTAAAAATAAAAATACAATAGCTAAAACAAAAATTATTGCTTCAATTATTGAAGTTTGAATATTCTTCAAAGAAGACCTAATGAAAGCCGCTTGGTCTAAGCCGACATCTATTTTTACATCTTCAGGTAAAGAGAGTTTAATTTCCTCTATTTTAGAATGAACCAGCCTTGAAACTTCCAGTGGATTATCTTCGCTTGTTTTATTGATTCCTATACATAGACCAGGTTTGCCATTTATTTTCAGCCTGAGTTTCTTATCATCTTCACTTAGTTGGATGTTGGCTACGGATTTTAAGAATATCGGATAAGGACTGGATTTAATAAGAATATTTTCAAAATCCTTGGTAGTTTTTAAATCAGATTTTATAGTAACTGATATTTTATTTTGAAATTTACCAGCGGGTAAAGAAACATCAGCTTTTGCAATGGCATTATATATTTCATCTGCATTAACGCCAAAACCGTACATTTTATTATGATCTAGAGTGATCTTATAAGTATAAGGCCTCCCCCAAACTTCAGTTCCAGCTACTCCCTTAATACTTCTGAAAACATTCTTTAAATTTACGTTAGTAAAATGTGTAAGCTCAGCAAAGCTCATTGAGCTTGATTCTAAGCAAGCTGCCATGAAAGGCGGGCCTGTTTTAGCGCCTCTTTCCACTATAGGCTCTTTAATTTGCTCTGGTAATCTTGCTTTTGCTCTTCCTACTGCGTCCTTAACGGACATTAGTGCTGTGTCCATTGATATGGTAGATAAAAACTTTAGCATGATTCTGCTATTATTATCATTAGACCAAGATTTGATCTCTTCTAGGCCTTCGCTACCGGCCAACTCATCCTCTAAAATATTTGTAATAGAAGATTCAACAACTTCAGCGCTAGCATTTGGATATGCAGTTTGCACATAAATTACAGGGAATCTAATGTCAGGATATTCTCTAATACCTAAATTATTTAGACATAATATGCCAACAAGAACTAATACACAGTTTAATATAATTGCGCTAACAGGATGCTTAATAAAATATTCTGTTAATTTCATTTCCTAACTATTTAAAAATCCCCGTAACTTTTTAGAACGGCTCGGATGCTTTAACTTACGAAGAGCTTTTGCTTCAATCTGACGAATACGTTCTCTGGTTACAAAAAATTGTTGTCCTACTTCCTCTAAAGTATGGTCTGTGCTCATACCAATACCAAAACGCATTCTTAACACCCTTTCTTCTCTTGGGGTAAGACTTGCTAGGATCCTGGTGGTGGTTTCACGAAGATTCGTTAAAATAGAAGCCTCAAGTGGTGCCATAGCATTTTTATCTTCAATAAAATCTCCTAAAGAACCGCCGTCTTCATCGCCTATTGGATTATCTAAACTCACAGGTTCTCTTGTAATCTTAAGAACTTTACGGACCTTATCTACAGACATTGACAAGCGATCGGCCAACTCATTTGGTGTAGGTTCATAACCAAGCTCATGCAGCATTTGACGTGAAGTACGTATAATTTTATTAATTGTTTCAATCATATGTACTGGTATACGAATAGTTCTGGCTTGATCTGCAATTGAACGAGTTATAGCTTGCCTAATCCACCATGTGGCATAAGTAGAAAACTTATACCCCCTGCGATACTCAAATTTATCAACCGCTTTCATAAGGCCGATATTTCCTTCTTGAATAAGATCTAGGAATTGTAAGCCTCTATTTGAATATTTTTTGGCTATAGAAATTACTAAACGCAAATTCGCCTCAATCATTTCTTTTTTAGCTTTATTAGCGCTACGATCCCCTCTATGGACTTTATTAATTAGGCTTTTTAGATCTACAATAGAAATACCAAACTCAACCGCAAGATCCCATAATTCTTGTCTAATTTTATTTATCTCTTCTACGTCTAGACTTATAAATTCTTTCCATCCTTTTTCTTTAGTATTGGCCATTTTCTTTAGCCAATCTTGATCCATTTCGGAATTAAGATAGTGAGTCAAGAAGCTTTTACGACTAATTTTTCTCTTTTCTGCTAAATGCATTAATTTAGCTTCGATGCTAACAAGTTTTTTATTAACCATATTCAATTGATTAAGCAAATTATCAATCGCTTTGCTATTGAACCTAATTGACTTAACTAAGTTTATTAATTCGCCACTCAATTCATTATATAATTTCTCATTAAAACCTGGTTTTTCGCCTTTTAACAAGGCATTCACTTTGTCTCGATGCATATCTAATAATTGATCAGATATTTTTACAATCTTAATATAAATATCTAAAATTCCTGGCATTAACGCCGCTTCTAAGCTACTTACTGATATTGCCTCATTTGACTCTTCATCAGCTTGATTTTCATCAGGGTCATTATCATTACTACTCTCTTCACTATCTGCAAAAGAGTCTTCATCATCTAAATCAGCAGAATCATCATCTGTAACAGAATCTTCTTCGTAACTTGTTTCAAGCTCAATAATCTCACGCAAAAGAATTTTTTCATTAATAAGATCTTCATACCAAGCTTTTAATTGCTTTAAAGTAACGGTAGTTTCGCAAAGAGATTTTATCATCGTCTCACGACCTTCTTCAATCCTCTTCGCTATTTCAATTTCTCCCTCACGAGATAGTAGCTCAACGCCTCCCATATCCCTTAGGTACATCTTGACTGGATCATCAGTTCTGCTATATTCCTCAAAACTCGTCTCTTCAATGGACTCGTCTTGGTCATCTATTGCCTCTACATCAAAATCATCACTAGATTCAATAACATCTTCAATATTTTCAACCAAATTCACCCCAGCATCATTAAGTGATGAAATAATATAATCAAAACTATCTGCAATAGCGCTTTCCTTTGGGATGAGGCCATTTACCTCATCATAAGTTAGAAATCCTTGCGCTTTAGCTCTAGCAATCAGTTTCTTTATTAAAACTGCAAGCTGCTTCTTATTATTATCATTTGATCCTTCACCTTGTGTCTCAAAATTTTCTATATCAGACATGTACGTCACCTTAGCTTTTAAGTTATATTTTGTTCTCTTGTTAAAATTTCTTTTTTTAAATTTTCTATATTATCTCTTAATTCCATAGCTATACCGAAAGCTTTATTATCCTCATAAACCTTAATCATTGTTTGATTATATTCATTCTTTAGCGATTCTAAGATATATTTTTTATAGGTAATAATCCAAATTTCCTTCGCAACTTCAACATCAATTAAAGAAATATTATTAATAAAACTAGAATTATCTCCACAGATAAATTCAGTTAATTTACCTAAATTATTTCTGATAAGCAAATCTTTTAATAAAATTTCTTGATTTTCATAATAATCTAAAATAGTTGATCTTACAAGCTCAAGCTCTGGGTTATTAATCTCCAGCGCTACAAAGTCGTCAAAAATCTCTTTTTCATCTAGTAAATCTGTGTGGTTAATAACTTGAGCAAATAGTGAAAATTGCAATCTCTCCATTTCAGAAATATTATGATATGTATTATTTGAAAGCTTTCTAGCCTTAATTACTGGCGGTTCTTTTGTCTTAGGCGTAAAATGGTTAAACTCCTTCCAAATCTTCTCTTTAATAAACTTTAAATAATAATTGCGAACTATATTATCTTCAATTTGCTTTATTAGATCATTAAGTTTATGTTCAAATGAGGCCTTAGCTTCTGGGGTATTAAGCTTACTTTTCTGCAATTCAGATTCCCAAATAAATTCTGAAAGATTGATGCTATTTTCTATTGATTTATAAATATAATCTTTACCAAGCTGTCTTATCGCATCATCTGGATCAAGATCTTTTGGCAACATACAAAATCTAAGCGTCAATCCTGGTTTAATAATCGGTAAAGCTGTGTGTGCAGCTTTAATCATAGCTTTCTTACCAGCTGCATCTCCATCAAAACATAAGATAATATCATTGGCCATATTCCATAAAAGCTGTAAGTGATTGTGATTAAAAGCAGTTCCGAGAGATGCGACGGTTTCTTTAAGGCCAATCTTTTGCATAAAGATTGCATCCATATAACCCTCAACCACAATTACTCTTTCAGATTTTAAAGCGGCTTTATGAGCGATTTCTCCACAATATAATAAGTAATTTTTCTTAAATAGAATTGTCTCAGGTGAATTCAAGTATTTTGGCATAATTTCACTACTTAGAGCTCTGCCGCCAAATCCTACTATTTGATTTTTCTGATTTTTTATTGGAAAAATAACCCTATTTCTAAATCTCTCAATATAAGATCCATTATCAGATTTTATAGCTAGGCCAACTTCCACCGCAAGCTCTGGAGAAATCTTTTCCTTTTGCAAAAATGACAATAAACCTTTTTCTGGAGCAAAACCTAAAGAAAAAACTTTTATATCATCATCTCCAATACCTCTTTTGATAAGATATTCATACGCATGATGATTACTTGATAATTTTAATTGATGATTAAACCATTTGGCAGCTTTTGTAGTAACCTCTACTAGATCCAGCTTCTGCTCAATTTTTTTCTGCTCTTTCTTGTCCAATTTTGGCAAGACAAGGCCTGCAACATCAGCTAAATATTTAACTGAATCCGCAAAAGAATTTTTTTCAATCTCACTAACGAATTTGATAATATCTCCACTTGCATGACAACCAAAACAATAATACATTGCTTTATTATCTTGAACCGTGAACGATGGTGTTTTCTCTTGATGGAAAGGACATAATCCTTTATATACTATACCATTACGTTTTAACTTAACCCATTTACCAATTATTTTAGATATTGGCAGGCGTGATTTAAGTTCATCAATAAAAGAATCAGGAAAAATCATTAGAAAATATTTATATATTACTTTGAAATTAGTATAATCATAAAACGCAAAAAATATATAAAAACTTTATAAAGAGCATCAGCTATGAAAAACAACAAAACAGCCATAAACCCTACTAGAGAACAAGATTATCCTAAATGGTATCAAGAAGTTATTAAAGCTGCTGACTTAGCTGAAAACTCGGTAGTTCGTGGTTGTATGGTAATAAAACCATGGGGATGCGGTGTTTGGGAAAATATTCAACGTGAATTAGATAAAAAGATTAAGGATACAGGCCATCAGAATTTTTACTTTCCGATGTTCGTACCGTTAAGTTATTTAGCTAAAGAAGCTGAGCATATTGATGGATTTGCAAAAGAATGCGCTGTAGTTACGCATCATCGCTTAGAGCAAAATGAGAATCATGAACTAGTCCCTGGTGGTAAATTAGAAGAACCATTAATTATTAGACCAACTTCAGAAGCGGTGATTGGGGAGGCTTACTCCAGATGGATAAATTCCTATCGTGATCTTCCTTTGCTTGGAAACCAATGGGCTAATGTTGTACGCTGGGAAATGCGTCCAAGAATTTTCTTGCGCACAAGTGAATTTTTATGGCAAGAGGGGCACACAGCCCATGCAACAAGTGACGAAGCTATAATAGAAGCTGAAAAAATGCTAGAAGTATATAGGGAGTTAGTGGAAGACTTTCTTGCTATGCCCGTTATTTTAGGAACAAAAACAGAAAATGAAAAATTCCCAGGAGCTGATGTAACATATTGCTTGGAGGCAATGATGCAAGATACGAAAGCCTTGCAAGCAGGAACTTCGCATTTTCTAGGTCAGCATTTCTCTAAAGCCTTTAATATAAAATTCCTCTCTAAGCTTGGCGTTGAGGAATTTGTTTGGACAACATCATGGGGAGTTTCAACAAGATTAATTGGTGGACTTATTATGACTCATAGCGATGATAATGGTTTAATTCTGCCACCAAAAATTGCTCCTATTCAAGTAATCATAATTCCTTTAATTCACAAGCAAGAAAATCGAGAAGCAATTCTAGAATATTGCAATAAATTAAAAGAACAATTAGGTAGTGATATTCGGGTAGATATAGATTTACAGGAAAAAACATCAGGAGAAAAAATTTGGGGATGGATCAAAAAAGGTGTTCCTATTAGATTAGAAATTGGACAAAAAGAGGTGGAAAATAATGCTGTATTTATGGGTCGTAGAGATCTTGATCCAAAAGAAAAAACGTCATTAGATGTGAAGGAGTTTATTGCTAAGCTTGCAAATTTCTTAGAAGATATTCAGAAAAATATTTTTGAAAAAGCTAAGAAATTCTTAAATGAAAATAGTTATATAGCAAATTCTAAAGAAGAATTTTTTGAACTCTTTAAAAATGAAGAAAAATCTGGCTTTGTTTCGGCTTATTGGATTGGCGATAATAAAACGGAAGAGGAGCTGAAACAAGAGCTTAAAGTAACAGCAAGATGTATTGCATTATCTACAAAAACAAAAACAGGAAAATGTATTTTTACTGGGAAGGAAAATGCTCCATTAACTACATTTGCTAGAGCTTATTGAAATTAATACCAAGTAATGAATTGGCAAAGCTTTGTGCTGAGAATGGGCGTAAATCATCTATTTTCTCACCAACACCTATACCAAGAATAGGGATGTTATATTTACGGGCAATTGCTACAATGATTCCAGCCTTGGCTGTTCCATCTAGTTTGGTGACGATCACTCCATCTAATTTGCTTATCTCTTGGAATTTTTCTAATTGTATAATAGCATTCTGTCCAGTTGTGGCATCTAAAGTTAAGATAATTTCAGGTTCTACAAATCTTTGTACTATTTTAATAATTTTAGCAAGCTCTGCCATTAGATATTCCTTATTATGTAATCTCCCCGCTGTATCTATAATAAGTAAATCAATGTTTTTATCGGTAGCCTCTTGAGCAGCTTTGAATGCTACGCTTGCTGGATCTGCATTTTCAGCTCCTGTAATAAGGTGAATTTTAAGCCTTTGTGCCCATACAGATAATTGATCTACTGCTGCAGCTCTGAAGGTATCGCAAGCTGCAAACATAACAGTTTTTCCTTGCTGCTGATAGAAATTTGCAAGTTTAGCAATACTAGTGGTTTTACCGTTGCCATTTACCCCGCACATAATTAGTATTTTAGGCTTATTACTAAAATCTATTTCTTTGTTGGTTAATGGTCTTAGAATTTCGCAGATTAAGTCAGCTAGAGTTTGTTTGATTTCTATTTCGGTTATTTCTTTTTCAAAACGGTATTTTTTTACTAATTCTTCAACTAAAAACTTTGAGGTATCAACCCCTAGATCGTTACTTATCAAAAGATCTTCTAGGTTCTCAGCAGTTTCTTCATCAAGTTTGCGTTTATTAAACAGATTATCAATTCCAGAGGCAATCTGGGTAGATGTTTTTTTTAATCCTATTTTTAATTTATTAAGCCAACTCATATTTATTTTATCGGTTTTAAATCTAGATTAGCGTACATGTTAACAGTATCTACAATTAATCTATGAATATTTTCTATAGAATCATTTGCCTGCATCAAGACACAACGATTCTTAGCCATATTTGCTATTTCTAGAAATCCTTCTCTAACTCTTGTATGAAACTCTAAGCCTAATTTCTCATATCTATTAGGGTTATTTAAATTTGCTCTACGTAAACCTTCGCTAGGGTCTATATCAAGAATAAAAGTTAAATCTGGTGCTAATCCTTCCATAAATAAATTATGAAGCAATGCAGGCATTTTTTTGCCAATTCTATGGCCGTAGCCTTGATAAGCCATTGTTGAATCTACAAATCTATCGCAAATAACTACTTTCTTTTCTTTTAGTGCAGGGAAAATTTTATCTCTTGCATGCTGGTACCTGCTTGCATTATGCAATAGAAGTTCAGTAATAGGGTAAAAGTTTGTATCTTCATTTAAAAGCAGATTTCTTATGATTTCAGCAGATTCACTTCCACCAGGTTCTCTGGTTAAAATTGTATCTAGTTTTGCATTAAGAAATGCTTGGTACAACATTTTCGCTTGTGTCGATTTGCCTGATCCTTCCCCACCTTCAAATGTAAAAAACTGCATTACCTATAATTCCTATTCCCAGCTTTTGATTAAGCTTAGTATATGTTCAACCTATTTAAACACAAGGAAATTTTAACCAAATTGTAGAATTCTTTCTAATTCTTTTATTTCATCACGTAATTTTGCTGCAGTTTCAAAATCTAAATCTGAAGCTGCTTTAAACATTTTTTTGGTAAGCTCATCTATTTTTTTATTTATTTTTTCTGGAGTAGATTTCATCGCTATAGGTTCAATAATTTTTGACTGGTTTATTTTATAGAAATCATCTTTGATAGATTTAGTAATAGTTTGCGGCGTGATATTATTTTCTAAATTATATTGTAATTGAATTTCTCTTCTTCTCTCATTCTCACTTAAAGCTTTTTGCATTGAATTGGTCATTTTATCTGCGTATAAAATAACCTTGCCCTCAACATTTCTTGCGGCTCTTCCTATGGTTTGAATTAAAGATGTTTCAGAACGTAAAAAACCTTCTTTATCAGCATCTAAAATGGCAACTAATCCACATTCTGGTATGTCTAAGCCTTCTCTGAGTAGATTGATGCCTACTAGTACATCTACTTCTCCTTTCCTTAAATTTTGAATGATTTCTATTCTTTCTAAAGTTTTTATATCTGAATGTAAGTAAGCTGCTTTAATATCATGTTCAAGCAAATATTGTTGAAGATGTTCAGCCATCTTTTTGGTTAAAGTGGTAACTAAACATCTTAAATTAACTTTGGTTAAAGCTTTTATTTCAAATAATAGGTCTTCTACTTGATTTATTATAGGTCTAATAATGCATACAGGATCAACAAGTCCTGTAGGACGAGTTAGCAATTCTGTACATTCATTTTTAGTAAGACCTAATTCAAATTTGCCTGGAGTTGCTGAAACAAAAATAGTTTCCGGCCTCATTTGCTCCCATTCTTCAAACTTAAGAGGTCTATTATCAAAGGCAGAAGGCAATCTAAATCCATGTTCGATTAGAGAAGATTTACGTGCTCTGTCGCCATTATACATAGCGCCTATTTGAGGAACGGATACATGGCTTTCATCAATAAATAAAATTGAGTCTTTAGGAAAAAATTCAAATAATGTTGGAGGAGGGGCTCCAGCTCCTCTGCCGGTCATATATCTAGAGTAATTTTCTATTCCCTTACATGTACCAGAAGCTTGAATCATTTCAATATCATATAAAACTCTTTGCTTTAATCTATGTGCCTCTAAATTTAAACCTCTAGCATTCAATTCATCTAGTCTTATCTCTAAATCATTCATTATTTGAATTACTGCGTTATCTAGAATTTCTTTTGAAGAAATAAAATGACTATTTGGAAAGACCGTTACTTTATTTAGTTTATTTTTTTTCTCTCCCGTTAAAGCATCGATTTCAGTTATTGAGTCTATTTCATTGCCAAAAAATGAGACTCTCCAAGCTTTATCCGCATAGTGAGATGGAAATATATCTAAAATATCTCCCTTGACTCTAAATTTTCCTCTACTAAATTCATAATCATTACGTTCATAAAGCAGAAAAATTAGCTCTTTGGCTAATTCAGTAGTTGATATAACATCTCCTACATTAATTTGAAATCTAGAGGTTGAGTAGCTCTCAGGAGATCCAAGGCCATATATACAAGAAACTGATGCAATTATAATAACATCTGTTCTTTCAAAAAGGGCTCTTGTTGCGCTGTGGCGGAATTGGTCGATCTGCTCATTTATTGAAGCGTCTTTTTCTATATAAGTATCAGTTCTTGGAATATAAGCCTCTGGTTGATAATAATCATAATATGACACAAAATATTCAACTGCATTATTAGGAAAAAAACTTTTCATTTCCTCATAAAGCTGAGCGGCTAAAGTTTTATTATGAGCCATGATTAGCGTGGGTTTTTGCAAGGATTCTATTATATTCGCCATAGTAAAAGTTTTACCAGATCCTGTTACACCAAGGAGAATTTGATTCTTTTGGTTAGAATTTACACCTGTTATTAACGTATCGCTTGCTTTCTTTTGAGCTTCGGAAGGCAAAAAATCTGAAAAAATTTTAAATTTTGTCATTAATTATAAACTCTTTATTATCAGCATAAGTTATAATAGCTTTATTAATTTGAAATAGATATGTTTTTAGCCTATACTGCAGAGATATAAAATATCTTAAAGAAGTAATGAAACAAAAAGATATATTTCTAGCAGTATTCGTGGCATTTGCATGGGGAAGTTATTTTTCAGTTACTAAAATAATTTTTTCTTCAATGCCTCCGTTTCTTTTTGCGTCTATTAGATTCTTTCTATTATTTTTGCTAACTATGCCTTTTTTTATTAAGGCCAAGCTCCCATATTCAAAAGTATTTTTTTTAAGTATAGCTGCCGTAATGAATATGTCATTTTTAAATTATGCGATCAATATAAGTTCTAATATATCTTCTATAATTTTGGTAAATCAATTATCTGTTCCTATTTCTGCTATTATAGGAATTTATTACTTTAAAGAAAGATTTCTTCTAAAAGATTTTCTAGGAATTATGATCGCATTTTTTGGTGTGGCTATAGTTATTCATTTAAGGCCAACTGCGGAAGTTAGTTTACTAGCGATTGTTTTTGCGTTCTGTTCTGCTGTGTTTTTTTCTGGTTATAATTTAATTGCGAAGGAGTTATCTGAATATAATTTGATGTCTGTCTTAAGTGCGTTAAGTTTATTTATGTTTCCTCAGTTTTTTTGCCTATCTTTTGTAGTGGAGCCTTGGCCTACAAACATAGAAGTGAAATCACTGATAGGTTTATTTTATATAGTTACTGTTGGCTCGCTTCTTAGTTCATATACTTGGCTTTATTTGCTTAAGAGGAATAATATGAGTGAAGTAATGCCTTTTACTGCTTTGCTATCTCCAGTTTTTGGTTGCTTAACGACCAGCGTATTATTAAAAGAACCATTAAAATTGAATATTATAATAGGTGGTGGTTTAATCTTAACAGGTTTAATTATTTTAGAAATTAGGAAGAAAGATGCTAAAAAAATCTAATAAATATATATCTCCTAATTATGGTAATAGACCAGAAAATACGATTATTGATACTATAGTTATTCATTATACAGAAATGTTAGATGATATTTCAGCAATTAATCGATTATGCGATGTAGAAGCAGAAGTAAGTTCTCATTATCTTGTGAGTAAAAAAGGAGAAATATTTTGTTTGGTACCCGATCATTTAAGAGCGTGGCATGCTGGCCCTAGCTGTTGGCGTGGAAAAGAAAATGTGAATAATTATTCTATTGGCATAGAACTTGATAATAATGGCAGAGAGCCCTTCTCTGCAGCCCTAATGAACTCCTTAATTAAATTATGCCATGAGTTAATGGAAGAGCATCCAATAGATAAATTCAATATTGTTGGTCATTCAGACATTATACCAAGTCGTAAATTTGATCCAGGAAGACTATTTAATTGGCAAATTTTAGCAGAAAATGGAATAGGTGTTTTTCTTAAAGAAACAGAAGAAGTTAAGATGCCGGATATAACTATAACACAAGAAATGCTCTCTAGTTATGGCTATAAAATTGAAATTACAGGTATACTTGATCAATCAACGGAGGATGTAATGCGAGCATTTAATGAGCATTTTAATCCCACTTGTTTGAAAATATGGAATGAGAAATCTCAAGGAATATTACAAGCGCTGCTTATGCTTAGATAAATCTTTTTGTTCTTTTTTAAGTTTACCCTCAAAAAGCCCTGCTTTTTCATTGCTTCTAGGCAATTGTTTCATAGCATTGGTAACTTCATCAGCTAATTCATTAGCCTTTGTTTCAACTTGTGCCAATCTTTCCTTTAATTTTTTAATCTGACTCATTTTTTTTACTCCTTAATAACTTTTATCATATCATGAATAAATTTTTCTGTGGTAAATTTTTCTTGTAATATTTTATGAGCGTTTTTTGCTTTTATTTCAGCTTCTATAGGGTTTTCTTGAACCCAGCGAACATGCTCGTCTATTTGTTTATATATCTCTTCTGCAGATCCATTCTGATCAAAATACAAAACATTATCACCAAAGAACTTAATAACAAAGGGATTCTTATCAGAAATAGCAATAGCACCTGAGGAAATAATCTCAAATATACGACTGCTTGGAACAGCTTCCTTATTATGATATTTAGAATGTATACATAGCCCAATCCCGTATTGGTTTAGTCTTTCTTGCAGCTGATTTGGTCCTACAGCTGGTTCAGAAAATTGCTGCTTATCTTTTAGTCCCAAAAGAAGAAATTTATGCCTTATAAAATACATATAATCATTTTTAGCTAATTCTCTTATAGAAGCATAAAGATTACTGGTCTTTCTTCCCCATAATGAACCAAATAAAAGCAGTCTTTTTCTATCAGAAGCTTTATAATCGTTGGCTGGGACGCCAACAATACCATAATATCTTTCTATTTCTTTCTTTAAAATAGGACTTAGCCAATCATCTGTTTTATTAACTAAATTTATATCTAAAAACTTGTTATAATCATTAACATAAGGATAGATGCCCTCTACTCTTTCAATATAATATTGTGGTGGAACAGAAATATACATTGCCTTAGGAGAAGGTAAATCAAGATTCACATGAAATGAAATGGCTAAATGCAAATCCGGTTTAAACATTATATTTAATACATATAAAAGCAATTCATTCATATATTTTGCAGGAAGAAACATATCCATGTCTTTATCATTTAAAGTGTAAATATATGCTAAATAGCCTTGCTTTTCTGCGGTTTCTTTAATCATCTTTGCTTGTTGGTTTTCGCCATATCTAGTGGGAGATATAATTGCAAAAACATATTGATTATCTGATCGCTTACTAAAATTCCAAAGCTCAGGTGAGATTTTTAAATCATCATAAACAGTAATGAGAACAAAAATAAAAGAAAAGACTATATATATAATTACTAAAAGAGCTATATATTTTGCTAAATTACTAAAACCTCGTTTAATATCTATCATAAGAACCTACTAATAAACATAAATAAAATAACATGAAAACTATATAAATACAGAGAGTATCTAGCGCTTATATTTACCAAATATTTAAACCATGCTTTAAACTCAAATATAATTGGTTTAAAATTATGTAAACAAAAACCTATTAGACTTATCAACAAAAAACATAAAAAAGAATAGTAAATATTAAACTCAAATGCTTCTATTTGGGAAAGAGTATATATTGCAACTAGGGTAATGCTTTGTATAATTTTATTGCCGATATTACGGCTTAAATTATATCCCCAGATAGTTATTAAAAAAGCTAATGTTCCATATTCAAACATCGCATTTGTTAAGGGTGTCATCCAACAACAAATGATTGCTATAAAAAACCACTCATATATGTTGAATGTCTTTTCAATATACTTAATATAATGATGCAATATTATTTTAGAGATTGTTATTGTAAATAGGATGTTTAAGGTTAGTATTTTGCTAGAAAGTAAGAATTTTGTAGTTAAAACTATGACTGCTAGAAAAAGTATAGAGTCCAATATACTCTTGCTTTTTCTATAATTATAGCCCACAAAAAACAACCATATAACTACAGAAATTCTTCCAATCACTCTTAGTATGATTTTATCAGGAAAGAAAAATAAACCTATATGATCTATTATCATAGTAAGCAAAGCTAATGCTTTCAATAAGTCCTGATAAGAAGACTTATCCTGAAATCTTAAATAAGGCCCTTGGATAATGCGAAGTAAGTTCATTTTAAGTTCTAGGAAGTGTTACTCCAGTTTGCCCCATATATTTTCCTTTTCTATCTGCATATGAGACTTCACATAATTCATTTGCTTTTAAGAAGATAAATTGACAGGCCCCTTCTCCAGCATAAATATTAGCTGGTAATGGTGTGGTGTTAGAAAATTCTAAAGTAACATGTCCTTCCCATTCAGGTTCTAGCGGAGTTACGTTAACAATAATTCCACAACGTGCATAGGTGGATTTGCCCACACATATAACTAAAACATCTCGTGGTATACGAAAATATTCAACCGTTCTTGCTAATGCAAAGCTGTTAGGAGGTATTGTGCATACATCAGTTTTACGATTAACAAAGCTTTCATCAACAAAGTTTTTAGGATCGACAATTGCCGAATTTACATTGGTAAAAATTTTAAATTCATCAGATACTCTTGCATCATAACCATAAGAAGTTACGCCATAAGAAATAAGCTTCTTGTCTCCATCTTCCTTGATTTGACGATCAGTAAATGGCTCAATCATCTTATGCTCTAAAGCCATTTTTCTTATCCAACTATCCTGCATTACAGACATAACTAATCCTCTATTTTATTTCTAAGCTTTGTGCGAACTCAAGCCATTCACGCTTAGACATTCCGCTAGTTTCAGCCGTAACTTTCTCTCCTTTAAGCATCGCTTTTATAGCTTTAACCCCATTTCCAGAAAAAGCCACAGAGTTCACTCTATATTCCATAAAGGCTTCATAAGCAAGAGGAACCCATTTTTTTACTATATCCAACATAGCTTCAGCATATACACGTATTTCATATTGAGCATGAGAATCAGCTCTTAAAGCTAAGAAGTGGAATAGATTATGTAAATTAATTTTCCAATACCATTCAGTATAAAAATTTAAAGTAAGATCCATTCTCGCAAGTTCACGGGCAAGTGAAGGATTATCCTCATTTAATACATTACCTTTCTCATCTTCATTTAGCATTTCTTGATAGTGACTATAACAACTCAAAGAATCTTGTGTAAGTAAATCAATTATTTTTTGAGAATCTTTTGCGGATAATACAGCCTCTCTTCCTTGCATATTGGTTTTAGATTGCATTGCCATTTGATCAGGCTTTGGTATATAAAATTCATTTGCTAAAATAGAATATCGAGCAGAATATTCATTAACGCTTGCAGTTCTATGACGAATCCATTGGCGAGCAACAAAAATTGGTAATTTTATATGGAATTTAATATCACACATTTCAAAAGGAGTTGTATGTCTATGACGCATCAAATATTGAATTAACCCACGATCTTGATTGGTTTGTTTAGTACCCTTCCCATAAGAAACGCGAGCTGCTTGTACAATGGCGCTATCATCACCCATATAATCTACAACTCTAACAAAACCATGGTCTAGAACTGGTATAGGTTTATACAAGATTTCTTCAATACCTAATGAAACCGCTCTTTTAGTAGGATTTATTTGGTTCAAAACTTCTTCTAACTCTTGGGCATTGCTCATAATATTCTCCTAATAATTTTTTTTTATTATATATGATAGAAAAGTTATAGAAAAGCAAAAATCTTTAGGCAGTATTTTTAATTTCTCTTTATCCTAAAAAAATCAATGTCCTTTGAATCTTTGGCAACCAATGAGCCAAATAATCGAACGATATTTTAAGTTGTCCCACCAAGTAAATTTTGTTTTATTATTAAATGTAACTGGAATCATGCTGCATTGATTTTTTCTTCTAGTTACAATAACTGACTCCATTCTCGCGGGGTACGCCTCATAAAGGTTGAATCCTTTAGGATTCTTATGGTACATAACACTGAGAATTGCTTGATCATGTCTATTATCTTTAAAGTCTAAAAACTCTTCTTCACTCGAAACATCTGTAAGCAGTGCTGGATCTTCACTATATTCAAGCCACTCTTTAACTATTTCTCTAGTAGATTTTGTATTCTTGAGTAAAAGAATATTTCCTTCTATTTGTACTTTATCAAGGATCGAAGAATCATCATTAGTTATTTTTTTAATAATAGTTCTTTTTACATAGCCTCTATTATTATGAAAATTCGGGAAAACTGTAATATCATGCTTTTTTCCAAGCTCAAGCAATCCATATATACCATCTCTTAAAACTGATGAACTGTCTAAATATAATAAAATATCATTCTCGGCCATTAGATTTAAAGTTTTTAGGATAAAATATGGTTTCCAGAGCCAATAGCCAGCTCCTCTTTTTTGTGAGAGAATTTCCTTATGTTTTTTATAATATTCAGGTTCAATATGGTGAGGTTGATAAGGTATAATCACATCAAAAGCTTGATATATAGAAGCGGACATCATTAAATTATTTTGATTTTGTATATGTATTCCTTCGCTTGCAAAAGAGATTAGCCAAATCTTTTGGTCACTATAAGTTCTATTAGAATTTTTTACCTTATATAAGGAAACATCTGTGTTATGATAATATATTTTTAGTATCAATAAACAGACTAAAAGAACTAACGATACATAGATCCATTTTATTTTAAACATTTTTCCCTCCATTTGAGCAAATAAGCTTAGCAGAATTTTGCTTTAAGATTAGTTTTGAAGGGGTATTTAATGGAAGTGGATGATTTAAAGCGCCATGTCCAATTCCCGGAATATGCAGAGCTGGAATATCTATCTTACTTGCAAAATGCTTAATGGCTTGGTTGCAAGTTTCGCTTCCATCTATCTCCTTGCCGCAAATAATATCACCAAAAATTATAGCTCGCGCATCTTTTAACAAACCTAATTCTTTAAAATGATTTAAAGTTCTTTCAAGTCTTACACCTCTATCAAAAATCTCTTCAAAAAATAATATTTTATCCTTTGCATCGAACTGCCAAGAAAGTCCTATACCTGATTGCAGAACTTGCATTGTTCCACCAATAATAAAAGAATCTATAACTTGATTAACTTGAGCATGTTTGTTTAAAGGAACCAAATTATCAAATGATATAGATTCTTGTTTTCCAAAAATAATATTTTTTAAAGATTCTATATCATTTATGTCTTGGGTCTCCAGATATTCGTAAAGCACTCTTGCATGCAAACCAGTCCATTTCCAGAATTTTTGTACCCAAAGATGCAAAGAATTTATATCGCTATAGCCTATTAATAATTTAGGATTTTCTGGAGGAGAAACTGAACTAAGCTGATTTAATAATTGCGCTGTTCCATAACCGCCACGAATAAACCATATGGCTTTTGAATCTTTAGCTTTTAGAGCTTTAATTAATTCTTCTTGTCTTACTGCTTGAGCGGCTTCTTCAAAAAAATTAGCTCCTTTTAAAATAGATTCGAAATTTATTCTAGGTTCTAAACCTAAATTTCTTACAAAAGAAGATAAATGAGTCAAATCTCGTTTTAAAGTAGCCACTTTAACCCCAGGGGTTGTGGCTACTATATCTATAATGTCACCTTGCTTTAAATAGTACCAGTTTTTCATATCTCATACCAATCCTAACAAAGGATCTAAGCTTATTTTTTGTCTTTAGCAGGTTCTTTTAGCTCTATTCTGTCTGTCTTTTTATCAACGCCAGCAATAACTTGGCTCGTAATATCTGATTTAGGATCTGCATAAATTACAACTTCAGCTGGAAAAACATGTGAATATTTACCTTGTTTTACTACATCATCAATAACTGAGCGTGCAATTGTATTGAAATCAGCTACAGCCATTTGTTGCATCTGATCGATCTTACTGGCCTCTTGTTGTAAATCTTTTCTAACTTCAGTCATTTTATTATTAAATTCAGCTTCTTTTTTTGCAAAAGCCTCTTTACTTAAGATAGGTTTGTTTTTATCTAACTCAATCTTTTTAGTATCAAATTCTTGTGTTAATTTTGAGACTTTATCTCTAAATTTAGCTTGTAGGTCTTCCACTTGCTTAGCAATTGATTGCCCTGCTTTAGTATCATTTTTTAATCTATCAGTATTTAAAACTGCAACGTTATTATCTGCAGCCAAAGCTACTGTATTTATAAATAATGAAATGATTATAAGAAACTTTTTTAACATAATATTCTCCTTTTAAAAGTCTGTTCTAAATGTAATGTCGAAATTCTTTGTTTTATCAAAGCTAGCTTTGCTCATTGGTATGGCATAGTGAACTCTAATTGGCCCCATAGGGGTTGTGAATCCTATACCTAATCCATAAGCTGAGCGTAGCTTATTACTATCCCATATTCCACTCTGATCTGCAACATCAAGTTTATATAAACTACCAGCATCTGCAAATGCAGATCCAAAAAGACCTATTTCTTTACCAAATCCCAATGGAAATTTTAACTCCGCAACCCCAGAGTAAAGAATATCTCCCCCAAGCGCTGCATCCTGATCTTTAGCTCTAGGCCCAACGCCTCCCGAGTCAAATCCTCTTAGACTTTCAGCTCCACCAAGATTAAATCTATCTGAAATATTTACTTTTTTACCATCTATTCCTTGAATGATACCTGTGTCAACCCCCATCATTAAAACAACATCGTCATTAATAATAGGGTAATAATTCCTGGCCACTGCAGAATGTCTTAGAAATTTTGTTGATCCTCCAACTCCTGCAAATTCTTGATTAACAGTAATAATATATCCTTCTGTAGGATTAACTACCTTATCACGTCTATCATAAGATAAGGCATGACCTATCATTGAAGTGGTTTTTTTTCCTTCTTGATCTTTTATGTAAACGCTGGCATTTGAACCTATATTGCTAATATCAACTCTAGCTAATTTATAATAAAAACTATGAATTAAATCTTCTGTTAAATTATAACCCGCACGTAAAATAGATCCATGACTTTTCTGATCATATGGTCTATATTGATTTTGACTTCCATCCATTCTATTAGAAAAAAGATCAAATCCACCAGATAATGGTCTTCCAAACATGTATGGCTCCGTAAATCCTAAATTTACATCTAAGCTTTTTTTAGCTTTTGCAAGTGAAAGTGATAGATATTGCCCATTTCCAAGTAAGTTTGTTTCATTAAATCCAATTCTTCCTAGTGGTCCATCAGATGTAGAATAGCCTCCGGCGAAATTCAAGCTGGAAGTAGATTTTTCTTGGACATTAACATTTAGATCCACTTTATTAGTTTGATCGGTTCTAACGGTCTCAATTGAGGTGGGTTCAAAATAATCCAAATCATTAATACGTTTTTCTGATCTAGTAATTTTAGTGGCATTATATGGATCGCCCTCATCTAAGCGAAACTCTCTTCTAATTACTTTATCTTTTGTTCTTAAGTTTCCTTTGATATTAATATGATTAATGTATACTCTACTGCTTTCACCAATAAAATAAGTAATATCCACTTGTTTCTTTTCACTATTTAAGACAGCTCTTGGGCTTATATCAACAAATGCAAAGCCTAAATCATTAATCTGCTTGATCATTAAATCAATAGATTTCTCAACTTTTCTTACATCATAAACATCATTTGATTTTGTAGTAATTAAGCTTCTTAATTCTTTTAAAGATAAATTTGTACTTTGCAGTTGTGATTCAAGATTAATTTCTCCAAATTTATATTTTACGCCTTCATCAATTGTTATAGTTATATAGAATCTTTCTCTATTATCTGAAATATTTGTAATGATAGAAATAATTTTAAAATCTGCGTAGCCTCTAGAATTATAGAAGCGATTTAAAAGCTCTCTATCATATTCTAGTCTAGATGGATTAAACTGATCACTGCTTGATAAAAAATAGTACCAACGGGTTTCTTTACTGGATATTTCAGATTGCAGCCTAGCATCGCTAAAAGCATTATTACCTACAAATACAATCTTACCAATTTTAGCGACTGGTCCTTCTTGAATTTTATATATCAAATTTACTCTATTTTGTGGCAGAGTAATTATTTGTGGAGTCACCTTCGCTGAAAAACGACCATTTTTGTTATAAAGATCTATAATTCTATTTACGTCATCTTGAACTTTAGCTTTAGTATAAATAGCGCGCGGCTTCAAGGAAATTTCAGCTTCCAAGTCTTTATCTTTTATTTTTGCATTTCCTTCAAACACTACTAAGTTAATTTTTGGGTTTTCTACTACAGAAACATAAAGGATAGAATCTTTAACAGATATGTCTATTTTCTGGAAAAGATTACTTCCAAAGAGTTTTTTTACTGATTGATCTATATTCTCATTATCAAAATTTACCCTTGGACTAATGTCTAAATAAGATTTAATCGTATCATCTTCAATTCTTTCGTTGCCTTTGATAATTATTTTGCTAACTACCTGAGCATTAACAGAAAAGGATATCATTAAAATAAATACAAGAAAAATAGAACGAAGAAACATAATTACCCTTTATTTTTAAAAATGTTTAGGCTTGAGATATCATTATATGTAACAAACAATGTTAATATTAGCAATAGAATTAACCCTATTTGGAATCCATAATCCTGAATTTTATTTGCTATTCTCTTTCCAAAACAAAATTCTGCAAAATAAATGAGTAAATGTCCACCATCTAAAACAGGTATGGGAAGCAAGTTCATAAATCCTAAATTAACAGAAAGCAAAGCAATAAACCATAAAAGAGACGCAACTCCAGACTCTGCTGATTTTGCAGTATATTGAGCAATTTTAATAGGTCCACCTAATTCTTTTACGCTTCTTTTTCCTGTAATTATTTGCCCAACTGCTTTTAATGACATATAAGATAAATTATAACATTCTACTACTGAGTGTTTGATGGACTCAAAAAAACTGAGCTTAGCCATACTAACTTGTTCAGTCATTATTCCAAGTTTATAGCTTTTTATTTCATTGCCCAAAATATCTTTAGATATAAATACATTAGGATGAACCTGCTTTGTAACCACTTGCTCTCGTCTTTTTACTGTTATCTCAACGCCGTCTCCAGTATTGAGGCTCATTATTTTTACAATATCACTAAAGCTTTGGATATTATTATTATCGATTTTTATTATTTCATCACCAATCTCAATGCCGGCTTTATCCGCTGGGCTATTTTCTAATATTTTAGTGATTATAGGCTCTATTAATGGAGTTCCATAAAAATTAAAGAATCCTGTAAAAATTATTGCTGCAAAAATATAATTTGCTAATGGGCCGGCGGCTACTATAGCGGCTTTTTTATGAAGGGGTTTAAAATGAAAGGCTTGTTTTTTTTCGTCTTCAGTGAAGCTAGCGGTTAATCTGTTGTCTACCTTGCTTGATGCATCTTTATCGCCAAACATTTTTACATATCCACCAAGAGGAATAGCGCAAAATTTCCACCTTGTTTCATACTTATCATTAAAACCAAATAGCTCTTTTCCAAAGCCTATGGAAAATGTTTCAACTTTAACTCCAAATCGTCTTGCTACCCAGAAATGTCCATATTCATGGACAAAAACTAATATTGTTAATACTATTAAAAATATTAAAACAGTTGATAAGATTCCCATTTTCTCTTCTTATATTAAATTCACCTCAAGAATAATGAATTTTACAATTAGGTCAAAGTAAAAAACGCTATTATATTATTGCGCCACTTAGTTTTTGTGATACATTATCCAATTCTGTTAAATTACGACAAATAATAGTAATTTTATTTCCTTCATTTGATATAGGATCTATTCTAACCATCATTCCTAATGCTTGACTCATATAATCTTCTAAAGCTTTAATATCTTCGTTCTTTTTATACTCAACATATTGCGAGCCCCCTTTATTAGATGGAGGAAAGCCATTATTCTGGCGGATCAAATCTTCTGTTTCTCTAACGTTTAAATTATTCTTAGCAATGATGGAAGCTAGCTCCTCTGCATTATTTTTATTAACAAGTAATTTTGCATGGCCTACACTAATCAAGCCATCATTTAAGAGTTTTTTTACACTATTAGGCAAATGAAGCAGCCGTAATAAATTTGCAATATGGCTTCTACTTTTGCTAACTATTTCAGCTAACTTATCTTGCGTATATCTATGTTGATCAATTAGTTTTTTATAGCTCTCTGCTTCCTCTATAGGGGTTAGATTTTCTCTTTGAATATTCTCAATTAAAGCAATCTCAAGTACCTCATTATTGGAAAGATCTTTAACAATGGCTGGGATATGAGCGAGACCAAGGCTCATAGTGGCCCTCCATCTTCTTTCTCCAGCAATAATTTGATATTTCTTATCTTCAACCTCCCTAACCAATATGGGTTGTAAAACCCCGTTCTTGGCTATAGAGCTAGTAAGTTCGTCTAATGAGTCCTTATTAAAAATACTCCTTGGTTGATTTGGATTAGGAATTATTTTAAAAGTTTCCAGATGTAAAATTTGCCCATCTTCGCTGTTATCTAAATTCTCACCAATTAAAGCTGAGAGTCCTCTCCCTAATCCTTTTGTTTTCATTATTTGTTCCTTTCTAAAAGTTCTTTTGCAAGTTCTATATAAGCTAACGATCCTATACATTTATAATCATAAATTATAGCGGGCTTACCATGTGAAGGTGCTTCTGACATTCTTACATTTCTAGGTATTACGACTTTAAAAACGAGATCACCTAAATGCGCCCTAACATCAGCTTCAACTTGGGCAGTTAAATTATATCGCCTATCGTACATTGTTAGCAATACGCCTTCTATAGCTAGTTTAGGATTAAGTTTTTTCTGTACTAAATTAATAGTCTTCAGCAAATGCGTCAGTCCTTCTAAAGCAAAAAACTCGCATTGCAGCGGAACTAAAACAGAACTTGCCGCGGTTAGGGCGTTAATTGTAAGAATGCTTAGGGAAGGTGGGCAGTCTATGAAAATATAATCATAATCATTCGTCACCATGTCGATTTTATTTTTTAATACCGACTCTCTGCTAATTTGGTTTATTAACTCCAGTTCGGCGCCTGATAAATCAACATTTGCCGCGATTAAATCTAAATTAGGTATATTTGTTTTTTTTATTACCTTACTGGGGTGGATATCATCTAAAAGTAGATTATATGAATTTAACCATCTATTTTTCTGAGCCACACCCATTCCTGTGCTAGTATTTCCTTGAGGGTCCAAATCAATTAGCAGCACTCTGTTTCTTGCTGAAGAAATAGCAGAAGCTAGGTTTATTGCCGTCGTAGTCTTTCCTACTCCACCTTTTTGATTTACTACAGCAATAATTTTACTCATTTCTTTTCTAGTCGCTCCGCTTCTAATACATATCCATCTGGTGATGTCACGCTCTGATGTATTATATACTTAAATTGCCAATTTTCTAGAGCTTTTTTTATTTCTTCTTCTGTATTTCTTCCTTTTAACAAAATGTATCTAGTATTTTCTTTAACAATATTTTGCGTTGCTTCAAATATATTTTCTAATGAGGATAATCCTCTTGCTGTTATAACATCGCATTTATCACATCTTATATCTTCTGCTGATAAATTATGAATACGTAGCTGATCTTTTGAAAAAGCGGCTGCAAGCGTTAGAAAATTAGCCTTCTTTGTAATTCTTTCAACTAAATGAACTTCTTTTACGCCGGCATATGACAGCATTAATCCTGGGAATCCAGCGCCGGACCCAATATCATATAATACTTGATCTTTATTTATATATTTTAATAGTTGCAGCGAATCCATTACATGCCTTTCTTTTAACTCTTGTAAATCATTCGCAGAAATTAAATTTATTTTTTTATTCCATTGCTTTAGTAACTTTATATATTTCTCGATCGTTCCACATGGAACATCATACTCTCTATAATCCATTTGCTTTCTTTAAATAGACGATTAATGACACGATTGCTGCTGGTGTGACTCCGGCTATTCTGCTTGCAGCGCCGATGTTTATTGGGCGATATAATTCCAACTTCTCTTTTACTTCATTAGATAAGCTATCAATCGTTTTATAACTAATGGTATCAGGCAATTTAAAAGATTCATATTCTTTAAATAATTTTATGTCATCTGTTTGGCGAGTTAAATAGAATCGATACTTGGCTTCCGTAGATAATAAATCTTGAATGTTTGTAGGTATATTTTTAAGTTCGGGCCAGATTCTTAAAAGATCGTTGAATGTAAGGTTTGGGTAAGCAAGTAGTTTAAAGGCTGTTTTATGAATTCCATCTTGAGCGATATTAATATTATAAGCTGATAGTTTGCTTGGCGTAATTGATAATTGATCCAGCAGTTTACGGCTATCTTCAAGTAAGGATAATTTATTATTGTACATCGCCTCTTGATCGGATGAAAGCAATCCCTTGGCGATTGCATAAGAAGATAATCTTAAATCAGCATTATCAGCTCGCAATGACAACCTATATTCAGACCTTGAGGTTAGAACGCGATAAGGCTCACTTACACCAAAAGTTATAAGATCGTCAATCATGACCCCTATGTAACTTTCAGAGCGGTCTAGTATGAAGTCTTCATTAGAGGCGGCATTGATTCCGGCCACTAAACCTTGGCCTGCAGCTTCTTCGTAACCCGTAGTGCCATTAATTTGACCTGCTAGATAGAGGCCTTTAATTTTTTTCGTTTCAAGAGTTGGTTTAATCTCTTGTGGATGAACATAATCATATTCAATTGCATATCCAGGTTTTAGAATCAAAACTTTTTCAAGACCTAGGATTGTGCGAAGGAAATTTAACTGAATATCTTCAGGTAACGAAGTAGAAATGCCATTTGGATAAATTACGTTTGTATCAAGTCCCTCAGGTTCAAGAAAAATCTGATGAGAAGATTTATGGGAAAATCGAGTAATTTTATCCTCTATGGAAGGGCAGTATCTAGGGCCTTTTCCTTCAAAAACTCCCATAAACATAGGAGATTCATTAGCATTATCTTTAATTATTTGATGCGTTAGTTCGTTGGTATGAGTGATATAGCAATCAATCTGACGGACATTTATTTTATCAGTCAAAACCGAGAAAGGCTTGGGAGGATTGTCTCCCGGCTGTGCAGATAGTAAATTCCAATTTATAGTATCAGCATCTAAACGAGCTGGAGTTCCTGTTTTTAACCTACCTAATTTAAGATCCAATCTTTTTAAAGTGCTGGCTAGACCTATAGAAGGCTTTTCATCAACTCTACCTGCTTGAATTTGCGTTCTTCCAATGTGAATAAGACCATTTAAGAAAGTTCCGGTTGTAAGGACAACAGATGGCGCAGATATAATTTTTCCATCACCTAATACCACTCCTGATACTTTATTATTTTCAACTATAACATCTTCAACAGATGCATATAAAATATCTAAGTTAGGTATTTTCTCTAGAATAGATTTAACAGCTGATTTATACAATTTTCTATCTGCTTGAGCTCTAGGACCATGAACTGCAGGCCCTTTACTTTCGTTCAGGATTTTTGAATGGATACTAGCCATATCAATAGCTCTGGCCATAACACCACCAAAAGCGTCCACCTCTTTCACTATTATACCTTTAGCAACCCCTCCAATTGAAGGGTTACAAGACATTTCTCCCAAATTTTCTTGTTTTAGTGTAATTAATAAAGTATTGGCACCGAGCCTTGCAGCGCTTGATGCCGCCTCGACTCCAGCGTGGCCAGCGCCAACTATAATTACATCATAGGAATTTTTCATAAAACATGTATATAAAATTTTAAAATATTAATACAAAATTTTTACTAAATGTCAAGGTTTCTTTACAGCTAAAAACTTAAGATAGGAAAGCATAAACTCATCTAGATCGCCATCTAGAATAGCATCAGTATCACTAGTCTCAAAGTCTGTACGTAAATCTTTAACCATTCTATATGGATGAAGAACATATGAGCGGATTTGATGCCCCCAACCTATTTCAGTTTTAGATTTATTTAAGTTATCTATTTTTTCTTGTCTAGTCTGTAACTCAAGATCATAAAGTTTAGCTTTAAGCATAGACATAGCTTCTGCTTTATTCTTATGTTGTGAGCGATCGCTTTGACATTGCACAACAATAGAGGTAGGAATATGGGTAATTCTTACAGCGCTATCAGTGGTATTTACATGCTGTCCACCAGCGCCTGAAGAGCGATAAGTATCAATTCTTAAATCCTTTTCATTTATTTCAACATTTATATTATCTGTGAGCACAGGATAAGAAAAAACACTAGCAAAGCTTGTTTGCCTTTTTCCGGCTGCATTAAAGGGTGATAGACGGACTAGGCGGTGAACTCCATTTTCACATTTACAGAAACCATAAGCATTATATCCGTGGATTTTAATAGTCACAGATTTAACTCCAGCTTCTTCACCTGAGATTTGATCAATATATTCAATTTTAAATTTATGTTTTTCAGCCCATCTTAAATACATTCGTAAAAGCATTTGTGCCCAGTCATGACTCTCTGTTCCACCTGCACCAGCATGAATTTCAAGAAAACAATCTTTTTGATCTGCTTCAGATGAAAAAAGACACTCAATCTCAAGCTTTTGTACAGTTTTAGAAAGAGTAAATATATCTTTTTCTGCTTCTTCTAATAATGCAAGATCCTTTTCTTCTTCAGCTAAGTTTATTAGCTCTGTTAAATCTTTGAATTTTTGAGTTAGACTGTCATATTGATTGATTGACTCTGTAAGATGGTTTTTTTCTTGTAATATTCTTTGCGCTTTTTGTGGATCTTCCCAAAGGGCTTGATCATTAGCTTGTTCTTCAAGTTTCTGAATTTTTAAGATTGATGATTCATAGTCAAAGAGACCCCCTTAGCAATTCTAAAGTTTGCTTTATTTGGGTAATTAAGTTTTCTATTTCTGTTTTCATTATAGAGTTTTTTCTAAAAGACTATTTTGGGACAATCTTGCTTCAAGATGAAGAAAATCAACTCGTCTAATATCTTGATCTTGGTTTGCGCAACTAAATACATAAGTTTCAATCCCTGTATTTATATCTACATGTTTTTGTAAACATTGTCCACAGATTTCCTTCATCATGCATTGCATGGGCGAGTTGATACTCGCAATAGCTTTGATTCCAGGCTTAAAGTAAGAAAGGCAATGTTTCTTTACCGCATGCATCATTTTATCTGATCCAATTACAATGACGCGATCGATTTTCTTTAGGCTTTCAGGGTTTGCTTTAGTAAACCAAAGTATAGATTCAACAATATTGCCATGAAAAGAAAGATCTTGTTTTCTGGTTGTTTTTAGAATGGCTTCATCACAGGACCAGATAATTTTATCTGCTGCATTTTCAATTTCTTCAATTTTATAACGATCCTCTAATTTTCTATAGCCTGCAAAATATAATATTTGTGAATTATTTTGCCTAAAAGCTTGTCCAATGGAAAATAAAACAGCGTTTCCAAGACCACCTCCAATTAGCATAATATTTTCATTTGAGGTAATTTCAGTAGGGCTTCCAGTGGGGCCCATTAATGCTAGTTTTTCACCCACTTGTAGTTTAGAACATAAATTACTTGAGTTACCCATTTCAAGAACAATAGTTGATATATTATCATTCTCTACTTTAGCCCCAGTTAATGCTATTCCTTCCATTAATGGAAGATTATTATTAGCATAATTTTGTAGCTTAAAAAATTGACCTGGCTTAAAGTTACTTGCAGCTAATGGAGATTTAATCACTAACTCAACAATATTGGGAGTAAGTCTATTTACTTGAGTTAAGGTGGAAGTCAGTTGATTATATAATAATTTAAAGAATTCTTCTTTTACAAATTCAATATCATTTTTTAATAACTTAGATATCACTGGATATCCGGCTTTTGCACTGGCCATAGCTTTAACAACATTACCAGCATAGTCTGGATGTAGGTCTCCAAAAAAACTAATAGAATTTTTACCATTATTATATGCAATAAATTTATCTTCTAATATTTTGAAATATTTTCCTTCTTTTTGAAGATATTCTGGGAATTCTTGAGAAAGAATCACGTTAGGAACCGTTCCAGCGGCAATTAGAATAGTTTTTGCGGGAATAGTAGATTTTTTACCATCTTGCCATATTTCTAATCCAGAAACATAACCATATTTATCTAACAAGATTTTTGTAGGTGTGGCATTCTCAACAAACTCGACTCCTTCACTAAGACCTAACTTAAGCTCTTCATGATTTAACCTATAACTTGGAGCGTTCTGCAATCTATTTCTATATATTATTTTAGCTCCACCAAGAGATTTTAAACTCTTAAGTAATGATTCTGAATTTTTAAATAATTCATCATGAGCAAAGAATTCATCTGCAATCTGCTGCTCTTCCTCGTTTAATTTTGTATCTTTATAGAAAAGAGCAAATTTCTTAACCAATTTTGGATAATATGCCAAGCTTTCAGTGGCGGCGTCTAGGGCGGTAAGGCCGCCTCCAATTACAACAACAGGCATTCTAATTTGCAAATTAGTGAGAGAATCTTTTTTATGAGCCGTACCAAGCTGCAGAGACATAAGGAAATCAGATGCCGTTCTTACCCCCTTAGCCACAGTATCCTTCATATCAAGAAGCTTGGGACTTCCTGCGCCAAGAGCCAAAGCTATATGCTTAAATCCTGTATCAAACGCTTGTTTTGGTGTTATATTGCTGCCAAGCCTAACCGATCCAAAAAGTTTAAAATTTTTACGTCTTTCAAGCAAGAGTCTTATTAGTAATAAAAAATTCTTATTCCACCTATTGGTTATTCCATATTCCATTACTCCACCGAAACCTGCTACAATCCGCTCATCAAGATTTTCAAAAAATTCATTAATATCTCTAATTGGTTCATTGAGAAGTTTCTCAGAAATAGCTTCTATTTTTAGTCCATCTATCCCAACCACTATATGTCCTTCATTAAGTAAATAATGAGAAAGAGTAAAGCCTGCAGGGCCCATTCCAGCTACTAAAACTTTAGAGCCCGTGTCTTCTTTTGGATAAGGATTCGAAAAAGACAGAGGATTCCAGCGAGTAAGTAAACTATAAATTTCAAAACCCCATGGCAAATCTAAAACATCTTTTAAAGTTCTAGTTTCTATTTGCGGAATATCCACGGGCTGTTGTTTTTGGTAAATACAGGCCTTCATGCAATCATTACAAATTCGATGTCCTGTGGCAGCAATCATAGGATTATCTATAATGGCCACAGCCAAAGCTCCTATAATATTTCCCTTAGACTTTAAGATATTCATTTCTGAGATTTTTTCTTTTAATGGGCAGCCTTTCAAGTTTTCGTTTAAACCTTTAGAGCATGAGTCTTTGCTTTGATTATGGCAATTTATACAATAATTAGTTTGATCAACAGCAAATTCGAGTCCGCAACCAGGGTCAGTTAATCCAAAACCATTTCTTTCATGACATTTTTCTAAATATAATGATTTAATACCTGCTTGCTGTTGTGTTTTTAAATCAATTAGTTGCTCAAAATCTATTTTTTGAGGAAGTTTAAATAAAGTGCCAGATTTATGTTTTTCTTTTCCCTCTTCGCTCAAGCATGCCCAGATTGCATAATCTGTGGCCACATCAAGCTTGTCTTGAATTTTATTATTTAGCCAAAAAAGAGCATTTTTTGCAAATTCTTGTTCAAATCTTTCTATCATTTTGGCAACAGGCATGATTTGCGCTATGTTATTTGCGCCAAACCTATTGCTTTTAAGAGCATAACGCTGAACAAATAATCTCTTGCATTCATATACCTTAGCTAAAGGACTATATTTTTCTTTTGTTGTATTTAGTTCATTTTCAATAGAGAAAAAATTAGCTATAAAATTTTCTAAGAATGGCGCTATAGCAATCACTAATTTAGAATATTCTATATTCCAGCCATTAGAATTCTCTCTATAATCAATTAAATTTTTATATAGTTCTAGGCTCTGATCTTTTAAATATTCTAAAAAATAAAAATCTAGTAGCTTTAATTTTGACGTTTCGTATAAGTCATCAAATTTAAAATTTATTGGCAGTTTAAATTTTTTCATTTTATTGTTTTGGTTTAAGAATTACACGAACTCTTTTATTGGTATTTGTTCCAACTAAATCAGCTTTTTTTGTTTTGAAGTTATAATGCAATAACTCACCTTCTGCAACATCCCTCTGTTTTTTTAATTTCACATTATTTTTTAAAGTTAAAATAGAAGTAGCTACTATATATTCCCCAAAATCACCTGTTGCTGTTTGTTTATCATTAATTATTTTTACATTATCATACGCATAAATTTTTTCTATCTGATCTGTTTTAGGGTTAACAAAGGCTACCATTTTATCAGCATATACTTTTGTGCCATCTTTATCTAAAACAACTTTACCAATGAAATGAGCTTCTTTATTTTGGAAAAATACATCTAATTTTTCTGATTCTATATTTATTCTAGATTTATCCTTTTCTCTTTGAATATTTGCTATTATATCCCCATGGAAAAAAGCTTTTTGTTCATTATAATTTACAATAAAACCTTTTGCAGATGAGAGATTATATTCTTTAGTAAAAAATAATGAATCTTGATCAGATTTAATTACGTAATCTTGTGCAAAAATTTCTGCATAATTGCCTTTAAAGAAATATTCTTTATTTAAGTCAGAATTTATATCATCAAATAATTCTAGATGATTATTTTTTGTAGTCAAATATGCTTTATTTGCGCGTAAACTTAACCAATCAAGATGTTTAAGCATTAATCTTACTTTTGGGTCTATAAAATATACCCTACCTGAAATTTCTTCCATTTCATTTGCTTGTATATAATATGGCCCATGATCCACACTAACGCCAATAAGATCTGGGTTATTAGCTCTAAATTCAACTTCATTTACTTGTTTCTCACTCTCTACATGAGTAGTTTTATGACTGATATTATTATTTTGGTTCAAGAAAATATAGTAGAAAACTATGGTAGTTGTCAGCAACACTATAAATACAAGTGTATATTTAGTAAGTTTAACTATGTTTGAACGATTTTTAAATTTAAGCACTATTTTAACTCTGGCGTAGCTCCTGCCTTAAGGCAATCATGCATATGCACGATTCCCCTTAAATAATTATTATCATCCACTACAAAAACTGTTGTAATTAATTTTCTATTCATTAGATCTAATGCTTCAACAACTAAGCTAGAAGCATTAATGGTAACTGGATTAGCTGTCATTACTTCAGAAATTTTCTTATCTAATAAATTATTATGATGTATGTTTCTTCTCAGTTCGCCGTCCGTAAATACTCCAACTAACTTCTGTTTATGATCTAAAATAGCGGCGCAACCAAATTTCTTTTGAGTTATGATATTTAAAGTATCTTTTACGCTATCGTCAATATGAGCGATAGGTAATGCGTAATCAACATGCATAATATCCTGCACTCTGTAAAAAGTAGCTCCTAAACGCCCTCCTGGATGGTAAAGCTGAAAATCTTTGCGGCTAAAGCCTTTTTTATCAAGCAAGGTTAGAGCTATGGCATCTCCCAACACTAACATCGTTGTGGTTGAGGTTGTGGGTGCGTCAAACTCTAAAGCTTCAGCTATTGCTGGAATAGATAGACATAAATCAGCTGCATTACCCAATGTAGAATCGGATCTTCTTACCATAGCAACTAAAAAAATATGAAAGCGTTTGCAATAATTGATTATATCTTTTAGCTCCTCTGTTTCTCCAGAGTTAGAAAGTAAAATAACTAGATCATTATGCTGGATCATGCCTAAATCACCATGACTAGCTTCACTAGGGTGAATGAAAAAAGATGGAGTGCCGGTAGAAGCTAAAGTAGCAGCAATTTTCTTCGCAATATGGCCACTTTTCCCCATGCCACTTAAAATAACTCTACCTTTATGCTCTAGAATCTCATCTATCAAACGAGTGAAATTTTCATTTAAGCTAATTGATAAAGCCTCTAAGCCTTCAATTGCTGAGCCAATGACTGTTTTTGCTGTTTCTATTTTTGAACAAACCATAAGTTTAATAATAATTTAAGAAATAAAAATCTCCAAGTATTGTAACAAAATACTTGTTATCATTCAATAAAATATGTTATACCAATTTCTATAATTAAATTTATAAATCCAAATTATTGAAGATTCGTGTGCTCACATCTCGAATCTGTAAACTTTAGTTCTAAAAAATGGTACTTGCTATAGAAAATAGCTTGCTTTATAATTCAAGTCATAATTGTTAATCAAAATTATAATATGTTAAATAAATTATTTTGTACTTTAATATTCTTGGTATTTTCATCCATATCATTTGCTGAAGAAGTATATATCGTAAAATCAATCAAGATTTCTGCTATCAATAAAAACGCTAATATTGCAAGAAACGCGGCTATTGAAGAGGGGCAAATTAAAGCATTTACTATTTTAGTGAAGAAGCATTTTCCTTCAGCCTCTATGGGAACTATTTCTGATGATAAAATACTCAATACGGTATCTGGTTTTGAGCTTTCTGATGAAAAACGCTCAGCAACTAATTATTTTGCAAAAATTAATGTAAAATTTAATAAAAAACAAATTGATGATATTATGAATTCAATAGGAGCGGATTTTAAAGAAAAAGAACAAATAACCGAAATAGCCGAAAATCATCAAAGTTTCAAAACTCCTGCAGAACCAACAACTACTCTACTTATTCCAATTTATAAATCTCAAGGAAAAACAGCTTGGTTAGATGATGATAATAGCTGGCTTCAATTCTGGAACAATATAATTTCCAGCGATGATTTTAAAGCTCATTACGTCTTGCCATTAGGAGACTTAGAGGACATAGCAATTATAAATCAAAATATCTTTAATAGAGATATCGTGGATTTATCTTCATTATATGAAAGATATAATGTTAATAATATAGCATTAATAAAATTAGAAGTTTTAGAGAGTTCTCCAACAAATCACTTTGCTTTGCAAGCAAGTTTTATCAACAAAAATAGTTTCATTTGGCAAAAACATAATTTTTCCGATCTTGAAGGCGCAGATCTTAACCAGTTATTTAAAAACTCTGCTAAGGAAGTAAAGAACTTTGACTTTGCTTCTATTTATAATAAAAAATTACATCCTGATTTTACTATAACTGATCCATTTAATATCGAAGCTGAGGTGGTGGTTAAAGATTATTCTGATTGGCTTGAGATAGAAAAAGCTATTTTAAGCTCTAAATATATCAGTAATTTTTTATTAAAAAAAATAAGTTTTGAGAAATATTTAATTTCATTTACCTATCATGTTTCATTTTCAGATCTTCAAACTATATTTAAAAATCATAATTTTGATTTACAAGACCTAACAAATAATAAATTTACAATAACAAAAAATTTAAATAAAGATGAACAATATGCAAGTTTCTAAATTAATTTTCTGGTTCATAATATTTGGTATAATAATACTCTTCTTAAATGAAGTAAGGTCTATACTCACTCCGTTCATAGCAAGTTTAATTATAGCTTACTTCTTAGACCCATTAACCATCCGTCTAGAGAAATTAAAGGTAAAAAGAGGCTTAACAGTTAGTATAATAGTTGGGGTATTTTTTCTTATTTTAGTACTAAGCTTTATTCGTTTAGTTCCAAGTCTGATTCACCAAGTAAAAGCTTTTATATTGCATATACCAGATTACGAAAAATATTTTGCTGAATTTGCCTCAAAGAAGTTAGATGGTATTCTCATTAAGGTTGCTCCTGATTTTGCAGAAACTATAAGGCAGCAATTTACTAATCTTTCTAGTGAGTTTTTTAAATATATAATGTCAGCAATTCAAAGTATTTTTGATTCTGGAATGGCCATATTTAATCTTGTAGGATTAATTTTATTCACTCCGATTCTTGTATTTTACTTATTAAGAGACTGGCCAAGTTTTACAAAAAATATAAAAGACATACTTCCAATAAACCAGAAGAAAGTAATTTTAGATTTATTTAGTCAAATAGATAAAGTTCTCTCTTCTTATGTGCGCGGGCAAATGAGCGTTTGTTTGCTTCTAGCATTATTTTATATTGTAAGCCTTAGTCTAGTCGGTTTAGATTACGCATTACTTGTTGGAATTATAGCTGGATTTCTTGCTATAATACCTTATTTGGGCCTTATAATTGGTGGATTAATTTGCGCTCTAGTTGCTCTGATACAATTTTCAGATTTAAAACATATGTATATAACCTTAGTAATTTTCTTATTCGGTCATCTGATCGAAAGCTATATAATTACACCTAAACTTGTAGGAGAAAAAGTGGGTCTTAATCCGGTCTGGGTGATTTTCTCTATAATGGCTGGCGGAGCGTTATTTGGATTCTGGGGAATGTTTTTTGCTGTTCCGATAGCAGCAATTGTAGGAGTGATCATAAGAAGCTTAGTTATGAAAAAGTTATACTAATATACCTATCACACTTCAAGATTTGGTGCGTCACTTCGTCGCTCATGTAACTAGTTGTACACATCGCTCCTAGCTCCTGCCAACTTTTGAAGTGTGATAGGTATACCAATCCTAAACGTTCAATTATAGGTGAGAATTGGTATAATTATGAGGAGCGTAAGCGTCTATTTTAAGAACTTGCTTGTCTATAGAAGACAACATAATAGATTGAGTTTTAAACTTATTATCTTGCCTCATAACTCCTTCAAGTAATGGACCGGAAGTAACGCCAGTTGCGCAAAAAATAACATCTTTCGAAACTAAATCATTTAAAAGATATTTTTTATTAAAATCAGTAATTCCAATTTTAGCAGCCCTATTTTTTTCATTTTCATCAGCAAAAATAAGTCTACCCATTATCTGACCGCCTAAAGTTTTGAGCGCAGCAGCAGCAAGTACGCCTTCAGGAGCCCCACCAATTCCAAGATAAAGATCAGCGTCTCCTAAAGCAACCTCAATGATAGCTGCAATATCACCATCAGAAATAAGCTTAAGCTTAGCACCAGTTTCTCTGGTCTTAGCGATTTTTTCTTGATGTCTCTGGCGGTTTAAAATTATAACAGTTAACTCATTAACAGGACATTTTTTAAAATTAGCAATGTTTTTAAGATTATTAGCAACTGAGTCATCTAAATCAACAACTGGATATTTTGAAGCTATTTTATCCATATATACATCAGGTGCATGAAGCATTCCTTGATGCTCAGTTATAGCGAGGACTGATAAAGATCCAGGCATTGCTTTGGCACAAATAGTAGTTCCCTCTAATGGGTCAACTGCAATATCGTACTGAACTCTTCCACTAGACGCGCCAAGCTCTTCGCCAATATATAGCATAGGGGCTTTATCGCGTTCACCTTCTCCAATAACAATTCTTGCTTTAAAATCTAAAGTGTTAAGCACTCTACGCATTGCATCAACTGCAGCTTTATCAGATGATTTTTCATCATTTTTTCCTATAAAATCATAACAAGCGATTGCAGCTTCTTGAGTCGCTTTTAAGATCTCTAGATAATCTATCATTATTCCTCAAAGGCTTTTAGTATCGATTCAGTTACTTTCTTTGCATCACCAAATAACATCATGGTATTATTCTGATAAAATAATTCATTTTCTACGCCTGCGTAACCAGCCGCCATGCCGCGCTTTATAAAGAATACTGTTTTAGCAGCGCCAACTTCTAAAATGGGCATTCCATAAATTGGGCTTTGCGGATCAGTCTTAGCTGCTGGGTTTGTAATATCATTTGCGCCAATTACGAAAGCAACATCTGAGGATGCAAAATCACGATTGATATCCTCAAGTTCAAATACATCTTCATAACTAACACCAGCTTCTGCAAGAAGCACATTCATATGACCTGGCATTCTTCCCGCAACAGGATGAATTGCGAACCTAACTTTAATTCCATGCTTCTTTAAAAATTCAGCCATTTCTTTAACAGCATGCTGCGCTTGCGCCACTGCCATGCCATAACCAGGAATAATAATAACATCTTGAGAATTTTTTAAGATAAATGCAGCATCTTCTGCGGCTACAGATTTTACAGTTCTTTCTTCCTTAGCGCCAGCAGAAGTTGTTATATTAGATGATGCAAAACCTCCAAATATTACGTTAAATAACGATCTATTCATGGCTTTACACATAATATAGCTAAGTATAGCGCCGCTCGCTCCAACTAAAGCTCCAGTAATGATCAATAAACTATTCGATAAGGTGAAGCCAATACCAGCGGCTGCCCAACCAGAATATGAATTAAGCATTGAAACTATAACTGGCATGTCCGCGCCACCAATAGGAATGATTAATAACCATCCTAATAGTAATGATAAGCAAATCAGAAATGCAAATGCTATAGAAGATTGATTTGCGCAGAATAAATAAAGAGAAGTTAAAATTGCTATAGCAATCCCTAAATTTAATAAATGTTGTCCTATAAATCTAACAGGAGCCCCTTTCATTATACCTTGCAATTTCAAGAAGGCTACGATAGATCCTGTAAATGTAATCGCGCCAATTGCACTTCCTAAGCCTAATTCAATTAAATTAGCAAGAGGCAAGTTTCCACTAATGCCCAAATTATAGCTCTCAGGGGTGACATAAACAGCGATTGCAATTAATACCGCAGCCAAACCCACAAGGGAGTGAAAAGCGGCTACTAATTGAGGCATAGCTGTCATTTGAATTTTTTTAGCAATTACAATGCCAATTATTCCACCAATAGCTATAGCTGTAATAATTAATATATTACTCTCTATAGCTGGATGATAAAAAGCTGTAAAAACAGCTAGTATCATACCGAATATTCCAATGAAGTTTCCGGATCTTGCGCTATTAGGTGAAGAAAGCCCTTTTAGCGCTAAAATAAAGCATATTGAAGAGATTAAATAAAGTAATGATGAGGTGTGAGTTGATATAATCATAATATTTACTTCTTCTTAAACATTGCTAACATTCTTTGTGTAACCACAAATCCACCAAAAATATTTACTGCAGCAAGCATTACAGCAAAAAAACCAGCTACTTGCGCAATTCCAAATTCTTTAGGACCCAGAGCGATAATTGCTCCTACAATTATGATTCCAGAAATAGCATTAGTCACCGCCATTAAAGGTGTGTGCAGCGCAGGGGTTACTTTCCATACTACGTAATATCCTACAAAACATGCTAAAACAAAGATTGTAATAGCAAAAATAAAGGGATCCACTCCAATTGTCGCTGTTTGAGTAATTTTCTCAATAGCTACTGTATTTAATTTGCTAACTAAATTATTTGCTTGCTCAGATAACTTATTTGCAGTATCTGAAATTTCATTAGCATTCTTAACAATATTATGAATGTTATTTGTCATTTTTTATCTCCAGTATCAAATTTCTTTAAAATTTGGATGTATAATTTGTCCATTATGAGTTAAAACGCAAGACTTAGTTATTTCATCTTCAAAATCTAGATTTACTTGTTTAAATTCTTTATTAGTTAAATATTCTAATAAATTATATAAGTTTTTCGAATATAGCTTACTAGCTTCTTTAGGAATATGTGCAGCTAAATTACTGAAGCCAACTATTTTGACGCAATTGTCACTCATTACAATTTCATCAGCTATAGTGCCCTCGCAATTTCCTCCGCTTCCTGCTGCGATGTCTATAATGACAGACCCAGGTTTCATATCTTTTATCATTTCAGCGGTAATCAGAATCGGCGCAGAGCGGCCAGGAATAAGAGCAGTTGTAATAACAATATCGCTCTTCTTAAGAGTTTCGTGAATTAATTGCTTTTGTTTTGCTTTATATTCTTCACTCATTTCTTTTGCATATCCAGCGCCAGTGCTACCATCTTCTTGAACCGGAACCTCAATGAAGCTTGCACCCAAACTTTGCACTTGTTCTTTAGCCACGCTTCTAACATCAAAAGCCGAAACAATAGCTCCCAATCTTTTTGCTGTGGCAATAACTTGTAATCCAGCAACTCCAGCTCCCATTACTAATAGCTTAGCTGGTGACACAGTTCCAGCTGCCGTCATCATCATAGGAAATGCTCCACCATATTCATTAGCAGCTTTAATTACTGAGATATAACCAGCTAAATTACTTTGTGAAGAAAGCACATCCATACCTTGAGCTTTAGTTATTCTAGGAAGCAGCTCTATTGCCATTGCGGTAACTTTTTTATCTACATATTTTTTTAAGTTATCTTTATTAGAATAAGGCGATAATAATCCTAATAATAATGCATTCTCTTTGATAAAGTTCAACTCATTATGATTATCTGCAGGAGATGGTTGTACTTTAAATACTATGTCAGCATCAGCAACAATTTCTAAAAGAACGTTAGATATTTTAGCGCCAGCATTTTTATATTCTTCATCAGTAATATTCGCTGTTAATCCCGCTCCTTGTTCAATACAAATTTCCACGTTATGAGCAACAAGTTTTTTTACTATATCTGGAGTTATAGCAACTCTTTTTTCGTTTAGAGCTCTTTCTTTTAAGATAGCAATTTTCATAATTTTTTCTTTTGTATATATTAATATAAGTTATATCGTATAATGAATTATATACAAGTTTAAATAAATATAAAGAATGTTTGAAAATAAAAAAATTGGAGTTTTCGGACTTGGCCTGTCAGGTATTGCAACATTAAAATATCTAAGTAAAAAAGAGGTTGATTTTATTGCTTTTGATGATAAAGAAGAGACTATAAAAAAAATCATTAAAGATCATCCTGAATTTTCTAAATATTTAAAAGATTTAGCTGATGAAGCATGGGGGGCAATTGATTATCTTATCTTAAGTCCTGGAATCTCTCTAACTCATCCTGAACCTCATAAAATAGTAAAATTAGTCAAACAAAGAAACATAAAGATTATTTGTGATATTGAAGTTTTATATCTTAATAATAAAGATGCATTTTTCATTGGTATTACTGGAACTAATGGGAAATCTACAACTACCTCTCTTATTGCTCATATTTTAAAATATAATAATGTTAATGTAGTTTTAGGTGGAAATATTGGTATTCCAGTTTTAAGTTTTGATGATATATCCGAAAGTGAGCATGATGAAGGAGAGAGGAAATTCGTCATGTTGAGTGATAGCGAAACATCCAGAAATAATTACACAGACTGGATTCTTCGGCAGGTGCCTCAGAATGACGAAAAGAGAGATACTGTTTTTGTTCTAGAAGTTTCTTCTTTTCAGTTAGATCTGTTAGACAAAACTAAATTTAATATTGCTGTGTTTTTAAATATTACACCAGATCATCTAGACCGTCATGGCAATATGGAAAATTATACAAATTCCAAATATAAAATTTTCCAAAATCAAAGTGATGACGACCACGCTATTATTCATTCTTCCTTAAAAAAAGTAAAAAATACAACGATATTCTCAGAAGAAGATGTAAAAGATATTATAATTGATAATAATTCTTTACTAGGGCAGCATAACAAACAAAATCTAGCGGCTGCGATTGCTTGCTGCCTTAAATTTGGATTGCAAAAAGAAAAAATTATTGAGGCTTTACCAAGTTTTGTTGGATTAAAGCATAGAATGCAATATCTAGGTGAGCATAACCAAATCAAATTTATTAATGATAGCAAGGCAACCAATGCTGATTCTACAGAGAAAGCCTTGGCAAGTTTTGATAATATTATTTGGATAGCAGGTGGGGTGGCTAAGGCTGGTGGCATTGAATCTTTAAAGAAATATTTTCCTAAAATTAAAGTTGCTTTACTTATAGGAGATGCGCAAGATGAGTTTGCCGCCACATGCGGGCATGAAGTTTTATGGAAAAAATGTGATAATCTAGAAAATGCTTTTGCCGAGGCTTGTAAAATTGCAAAGCCTGGTGATATAATTTTATTATCACCTGCATGTGCATCTTTCGATCAATGGAGAAATTTTGAAGAACGTGGCGATGCTTTTATTGAGATGTTTAATAGGATTTCTATGTAATTCCCGCGTCTCTTACGTCATTCCAGTGTCCTCTATGTCATTCCAGTGTCCTCTATGTCATTCCCGCGAAGGCGGGAATCCAGTTAATATAGTGGATTCCCGCCTTCGCGGGAATGACAAAAGTAGTAGCGGGAATGACAAAAGTAGTAGTAGGGTAACAAAAAAGAAATAGAGTGCAAGAGGAAATGAAATTAATTATAGCAATTACTGGCGCTTCAGGAGCGATTTATGGAATTAGATTATTAGAAATTCTAAAAGAATTTTCTAATGTTGAAACGCATCTCATAATTAGTAAATCAGCTAATCTAACCATTGCAAGTGAAACAAAATATAAAATTTCTGATATTAAAAAATTAGCTAGTTTTTCTTATAATGTAGAAGATATCAGCGCTTGTTTAGCAAGTGGATCATTTAAGATGGATGGAATGATAATTGCTCCTTGTTCCATAAAGACAATGTCTGCCATTGCTCATTCTTACTGCGATAATTTAATCACTAGATCTGCAGATGTTATTTTGAAAGAAAAAAAGAGGCTAATACTCTTGTTAAGAGAGACTCCTCTTCACTTAACGCATTTGAAGAATATGGTAGCTATAGCAGAAAATGGAGGAATAATTTATCCACCAGTTCCAGCTTTTTATTGCAATCCAGAAAATATTGATGATATAATAAATCATACTATATGCAGAGTTTTAGATTTATTTGACTTAGATAGTAAGTTACTAAAACGATGGGAAGGATTAAATATAAAGGAGAATTAAATGAGTGAAGAAGAGGACTTTACACATAGAGAAGCTCTTTATGGAGATGAGGATAAAGTCAAACAAGGACTTATGAAGCTTGGTGATTATAATGCCAAACACTTTCCAATAAGATCAGCTGCAGTTGAAGTGGATAAGGCTATTGGAGCAACTAAAGCATATAATGCAACAAAAAGGTTTGTTAATAAAATGAAAAAATCATTCATGAATCGTATGAGTGGTGTATCTAAGAGTAATGATGATTCACCTACTACAGGCATGAACAAAAGCCAAAGTAAAGAAAATGAGAATGTTCATTAATTTTAATGGCCTAACCATTTTGTTGATTTTGCTAAAAATTGTGGGTTATATGATTGTCTATTAATTGCCAATGAAAAAATATTTGAAATAGGCATAGATAGATTACCTATTTAAAGATTATTGGTTTTATTTTGTCATAGCTTTCTAAGAGAATGATAAAAATTAATGCAATCTATTCGCGTGATTAACGAGATTATCTCTGATTTTTGAAATTGTTTCGGTAGTTTTAATATTTGCCCACATAATTTCTTGCTTTAGTTCATAAGCTGGGCTTTCAAGTAAAGATTGTTTTCTAGTTTTTAGTTCACGCATTTGCTGCATTAAACCATAATACTCAAAAATTAAGTTAGAAAGCAAATCATGCGGAGATTTAGATTGATCTGAGCCCTCTGTAAGATATCCTTCGATTTTAAGAAGATTGTCATGAGATAAATTGCTATTATTGCTGAAACTATCTTGCGAACAAACTTTGGCAATTTTTGCATAAAGATTTTTCTTGGCTTGCTCTAAATTATGACCGTTATCATTATCAGCTTGGCAACTTGAAGGATCTGTGTTTTTAAAAAATATGGATCCTGATCCATAATAATTATCAAGAAAAGAATTTAAATCCTGCTCTAGATCTTTTAACTCTACTCTTAAGCTTTCAATCTCAGCTAAAGAATCATCTATCAATTTTTCTAATTTTTCTATTTCTTCCATTCTACTTTGTAAAATATTTTCTTGAGAAAGACTTTCAACCTGATAGAAGTTTCTTGCCATGATTTATACCCTGTTCTATTAACATAGGAGGTAGTATAACATAATTTTTATGTAAATGGAATCTTTATTTATACAGAGAGTAAGCAAAATAGGTAAATCAACTATTTGAATAAATCTGAATGAGTGCCGGTTCTTGCGAGATACAGTATATTGTTCTGATTCTCGTATATTAATAACCAATCTGGCTCAATATGACATTCTCTTAAATTTTGATAGTTACCTGATAATTTATGCTCCCTGTATTTTGCCTGCAAAACATTGTTATTAGCCAATAACTTGATGAGATACTCTAATTTAGAAAGATCTTTGCCACGTTTTTGCATTCTCGTTAGATCTTTCTCAAATGCTTTGGTTGTTTTTATTAGCATTTATTTGTTAAACCGTGCAAATAAAGTCCCTACTGATTCATAAATATTAAGATCATTATCCTTGCTAATATCTTTAATGGCTTCCAAAGTAGTCTGATTTAACTCTCTAGTTTGAGGTGCGTTAAAAATATTTTCAATAATCAAATCTTTTATAGTTTTCTTCTGTAAAGAAGCCATTACTTTAATTTGGGTATGTTGTTCATCTGTGACTTCTATGCTAATTCTACTCATTATATAACCTTTATATTATTATGTGAATTGATTATAGCATAAAATGTGTTTATGTGCAAATGTATTTATGTGTGTGTATAAGTTCATAACATATGAGACTAATCTTAAGCAGCTGGAATTGGTATAGTATGTCAATGAATAGCTATTTTTTGATATAGTGAGCCCCACGCCCTCCGCCAATAGACATCAAATAACCTTGTTCTGTTAATTTTTTTAAATGTACTTTAATGGTACTGCGATTAGCGGCAGTAGTTTTCTCAATTTCCTTTATGCTGATATCTCCGCGCGCATTTACTAACTCTAAAATTTGTCTAGAAAGCGCAGGTAGAGATGTACGAAGAGACTGTTCTTCCTTTATTTTTGTGGCCAAATTATCTTTTTGCTTCAACATGGTCCTCAGAAAATATAAAATCCAGGGCTCCCAATCTTGCTTTTTGGTGCGAATAGTTTTTTGTGTATGTCTTAAGGCTAAATAATAGCCATCTTTATTTACCTCAATAACGCTTTCCATTGAACTATAAGGAACGTACGTGTAGCCAGCATGTAATAAAAGCAAAGTTGTAAGGATTCGTGATAATCTACCATTACCATCTTTAAATGGATGTATTGCTAGAAATACAACAATGAATATAGAGATCAAAAGCAATGGATGTTGCTTTTCTTCATTTATCTGTTGGTTATACCATTCAAGCAATTTTTTCATCATTATAGGGGTCTCAAATGGAGTAGCTGTTTGGAAAACAACACCTATGCTTTTTCCGTCTAAATCAAAGGCTTCTACATGATTAGTGATTTTCTTATATTCTCCACTATGATCTTGATCTTTAACGCTATACTTTAATAAAATTCCATGTAACTGTTTAATATGATTTTCAGTAATAGTAATGGAGCTATGTTCATTAAATACTATATCCATAGCGTCAGCATAGCCAGCTACTTCTTGTTCATCTCTAGTAGCAAATGATTTTCTATCTAAATTAGAAAGAAGCCTTTCTACTTCTTTATCGGTAAGTTTTGAACCCTCAATGCGAGTGGAAGAGCCAACGCTTTCAATGCTGGCGACGCGTTTTAGAATGTATAAGCGTTCTGGAGCTAGATTTTCAATAGCTTTCCAACGACCTTTGAACTCATCAAGTTCTGCAATTTTTTTTAAAATATCGGGAGTTATAATAATGTTTTCTATATTAAGCATAATAAAATATCCATTTATATCCAATTATATCCATTTAATGCCCAATTACAAGTCAATATTCATTTGCGCCTAGTTGAAAAACTCTTCGATTCTTTTTTTAACTTCTACGGCATTACTTAATTGATTTACTTTAAATCTAAATTCAGCAGAAGACGGCATGCCACTACTGTACCAACCTATATGTTTTCTAGCCATTCTAACTCCAGATTCCTCTCCATAATGGTCTATCATGTGATCATAATGCTCTAATATGGCAGAAAGCTTAATAGAATTTGCTGGATCTTGAAGTTTTTCTCCAGTTTCTAGGAAATGCATTGCTTGATTGATAAACCATGGTTTTCCATATGCCCCTCTACCAATCATTATACCATCTGCTCCAGATTCTTCCTTGCATCTTATAGCATCTTCTAGCGAATTGATATCCCCATTGGCAATAACTGGTATTGACACAGCTTCTTTAACTTTCTTAATAAACTTCCAATCAGCTATACCATTATATAATTGGCATCTGGTTCTGCCATGAATGGTGATCATTTGGATGCCTGTATCTTCTGCAATTTTAGCAAGCCTTGGCGCATTTAAACTATTTTCATCCCATCCTTTTCTCATTTTTAAAGTGACTGGAACTTTTACCGATTTAACCGTAGCCTCTAGTATCTGGGCTGCTAACTTCTCATCTCTCATTAAAGCAGATCCTGCATTACCACCAACCACTTTTTTAACAGGGCAACCAAAATTTATATCAATAATTGGAGCCCCTAAGTCTTCGTTTAATTTTGCAGCTTCAGCCATGACTTCAGGCTCACAGCCTGCAAGCTGTACAGAAGTAAGGTCTTCAAACTCAGATCTAGCGCATTTTTGTAGAGATTGTCTTGTTTGAATAATCATGGCTCTGCTGGCAATCATTTCTGAAACAACTAGACCAGCTCCAAATTTTTTAACCAATCTTCTAAATGGCATGTCTGTAACGCCAGACATAGGAGCTAAAATCACAGGAGAGCTAATTTTTATATTCCCAATTTGTATAGACATATCTTAATTTATAGATTCAATAAAGCTTTACAAAATAACAAATTCTTTACTATAATGCAAAGAAATTTATTAAAGATCGAATAATACATAGTGCGTGGACAGTCTAAAACTATCAAATCAATCATTATTAGCGGCAATGTTTATCTTAAAAACTGCCATGATGAAGAAATTTCTAAATCTAAAGAAGGCGATATTTATCTTTATTTAAATGATGAAGAAAAACTATATCCTATTATTTTAAATAATTATCAAAGTAAAGGTCATAAAGGATATTTTAAGGCTAAAATCTATGACGGTAGGGATTGGTGCTTGTTAGATACTTTAGACTTTTTTGAAGATCGTGTTCATCAATTTGGTAAAAATGAAATATGTATTTATACTTTTGAAATTTGCTTAGAACGCCTAAAAGAGGAAAAAGGAAGTAAAGTATATCGAACTTATAGAGAGCATTACAGCAAGAATCTTCATGAGTCAAACCAATTTAAAGGCAAGAAAACTATAAAATTTTGAGTATTTGAAGATTCCCGTGAGAACGGGAATAATACCAATTTCCCATTAAGCTTGTTTTGGGGCTGCGAAGATACCACCAAATTTTTTATTAAATGAAGCGACTTGGTTAGCATTAGCATTTATACTAGCAACTCCTCCGCCTCTCCATGCAGGATGTTTACGGAAATCAACATCAAGTAAAACGCTTTCTCCATGGTAAGTAGATTTGGTTTTGAACTCACCACCATCTGTCATTATTATTCTCAATTCTTTATATTTTGGATGTATATCTTTTTTCATAATTTTTACCTATTTACATTTAAGCGACGCTTTTTTGTGCCAATTTTATTTTTTTCTTCATTTGGCTAGCTTTTAATGACAATGATTCATCTGACTGTGATAAAAGGAATGAATCAATACCACCATGTATGTCAATACTACGCAATGCATTAGTAGTAATTCTTAACTTCACTTCCCCTAGAACTTCACTAAGTAAGGTGACGCGATGTAAATTAGGTAAATATCTTCTACGTGTTTTACGATTAGAGTGAGATACATTATTACCTGTTAAAACTGCCTTTCCAGTAAGTTCACATTTACGAGACATCTTATATAACCTATATTTTTAAAATTAATTGAATTATTGTAGATATATCAAATAAGCAATTTAGTCAAACAATTTTTAAAGATAATAAAAAAAATTCTTGTACTTTAATTGCTAGAACCACTAATTGTAAAATTATTAGTGAGGTTTGATATAGCTTGCTATTGCTTCCGGTATAATTGGACGATTTCTATTCCCGTCCATGCAAACACCAATATTGAGGCCTTTAGCAATTAAAGAATCATCAGAGCATAGTCTAATTTCCTGCTCAAAAGCAAAACGGATTTTTCCTTCTGGAGCAATGCTGCATGTAACATAGAATTTTTGATTTGGAAGAAGGGCTTTTTTAAACTCAATATTTGAACTTATAAGAAATAGATTATGGTTTGCTTTCGCCATTTCAATGAAATTGATTTTTAATATTTTTTCTAGGAATTTATGCCTAGTATGAGCGAAATATATAAAATAATTCGCATTATTTACGACTCCTTGAATATCAATTTCATTATCTCTTACTTCAAATTCCACTTTAAAACTCATAATCATCCCCTTTCCACTAACTGATTGATAATATTATTTAACACTAATCTTCCTTTATTGGTCGCAAATAGATTATCATTTTCAAACCCTAAAAAATCATTTTCTAAAAGAAATGTAAGTTTTTTATTATTTAAATAATCAAAAAAACTATATCCTGTTTTACTTATAAAAGCTTGTTGATTTATTCCTTTTGTTAGCCTCAATCCCATCAATAAAATTTCATTTACTCGATCATCTAGCTTTAGATCTATAGAGTCCTGAATAGTAGTTTTACCTTCTAACGCAGCTTTAAGCCAATTTTCTGGGTGATAAATACTATGCATAGCTTTATTATTAATTCTACTATGAGCTCCAGGCCCTATACCTAAAAAATCATCATATTGCCAATATACCATATTATGCTTACATTCTTCACCTAATCTTGCATGGTTAGAAATCTCGTAAGCTGGAAACCCTTTTGCCTCCATTATCTCTTGAGTTAACATATAAAAATCTTTTGCAAGATCTTCACCTGGAAGGTCAAATTTCTTCTTTTGATACATGCTATAAAATGGCGTACCTTTTTCTATGGTTAATTGATAAAGAGAAAGATGTTCACCTGCTAAATCTAGAGCCTGCACTAACTCATCTCTCCAACTGTTAAGTGTCTGATTCGGCAAGGCATAAATTAAATCAAATGAATAGCGTTTAAAATTATCTTTAGCAATTTTTATAGCTGCAATGGCTTCTTCAACATTATGCTCTCTTCCTAAAAATTTTAAATTATTTTGGTTTAAAGATTGAATACCTAAAGAAACACGATTAATTCCAGCTTCAGCAAATTCTTTAAATTTTTCCGCTTCTACGGAAGTAGGATTTGCTTCTAAAGTTATTTCAATATTTTGATCAAATTTACCAAGTTCTTTTAGTTTATTTATAATATTTTTTACAATAAAACTAGGCATTAGAGAAGGGGTGCCGCCGCCAAAAAAAATTGAAATAATTTTTTTATTTTGTAGTAATGCGGAATAATTATCTATTTCTTTTAAATAACCTTCATTCCAGGCACTCACATCAATTGCATCTCTCACATGGCTATTAAAATCACAATAAGGACATTTTGACTTGCAATATGGCCAATGAATGTAGATAGCAATATTAGAAGAAGACATAAAAAATATTAAATAAAACTAATAATGCTAAAATAACTTTGGTAGAATATGAAAGATTTACATCGATATTTTCAGTTAACGAAGCATCAAAATACATAGTTTTTACAATCTTTAAATAATAATAAGCTGAAATAACTGCTGCAATTATAGCAATAATTGAGGTTATAAAAAATTCAGCTTTGATAGCCACTTGAAAAACATAGAATTTAGCAAAGAAACCGGCGAAAGGTGGGATTCCAGCCAATGATAACATAAAGATAGCTAGTGATAATGCAAGAATTGGATTTTTTCTAGAAAGTCCAGCTAAGTCTTTAATTTCAGATGCATTAAGACTCATTATTATTATAAAAGTTCCAAGAGTCATCGTGGTATATATCAATAAATATAATAAAATTGTTGAGTCTATAAAGAAGCTGGAGATTGCAAGTAACATAAAACCAACATGACCTATCGAGCTATAAGCTAATAATCTTTTTAAGTTATTTTGTTTTAAAGCCCCCAAAGCGCCAATCATTAAAGATGCGCAAGTAATCAATAGTAAAATTGGCTGAAGATCTTGCCCCCATCCAGATAAACTTTCTGAAGTTAATCTATATAAAAATCCTACTGAAGCAATCTTTCCAATGGTTGCAAACATAGTAGTTACTATTGTTGGAGAGCCCTGATATACATCAGGGGTCCACATGTGAAAAGGAGCAGCAGATACTTTAAAGAATAATCCAATCAGAATCATTATAAGACCAATTATTATTCCTATTGATTCTGTGGTGCTTGCGGTTTGATTCAAGAAAATTTCTAAAGAGTCAAAATCTACATTACCTGTGAAACCATAAACAAAAGATATACCAAACAATAATAGGCCTGAAGCGAAAGACCCTAGAATAAAATATTTAAGTCCTGCTTCAGAAGATTTACTATCTTCTCTTTCAAAAGCTGCTAAAACATATAAGCATAAACTTTGAAGCTCTAAAGATATATAAAAACTTAAGAAGTTATTAGCTGAAAGCATCAGCATCATGCCAACAATACTCAAAAGAAAAATTACAGAAAATTCATATGTTTTGAGCATTGAGTTTTCAAGAAATCTAGAATCTTTATAGATAAATATATATAAAATTGTTGTAGCTAAGATTAAAGATTTTAGATTTATAATAAGCATATTGCTTTTAAAGAGCGATCCAAAAATAAGCAATTCTTCTTTATAAGGAGTTTTATATAACAAGATATAAAGAGCCACTGTTAAAAATATAGCAACTATAAAATTAAGCCCTTTAAAACAATGTTTTTTAGTAAAGCTGCCGAGCATAAGTATAGTGCAAGCTGTTAAAGCTAATATTATTTCTGGTAAAAGAATCATCATCTCAATCATATTGATAAATTTCTCCTGAAGGTTCTATTTCATTTCTACATAGATAATGATTTATACTATCTATGAAATCATCACCTAAATAAATAATTGAGTTAGCAAATAAATATCCTAAGGCTCCATAAGTCATAGCATGATAGGCTGTTATTATAGAGCCAATAGTAAAGCCGCCTTTGCCAAATTGAGGTATTACTTGATCTTCAATTAATTTTTCTACAAAATCCGCTCCTCTTGTTGCTCCAATAATTATTCCAATTTTTGCAAATATATCTACAATAAATTGGGTTAATGCTATTTTTTCATGTGCTGTTGGTTTGCAGAAAATTAATTTTATTTCTTTTTTCATCTTTAGTTATTTTCCAATTAATTCTAATACAGGTGAATGCAAAATCTCTGTAATTATATTCGGGTAAATACCTAATAAAAAAGTTAAGAAAACTAACGGTATATAAATTATCCATTCTAGGTAGGTTATATCTTGTAATTTATCAACTTTCTTATTTGTAATTTCACCAAACATTACTCTTTTGTATAATAATAACATATATGCAGCACCTAAAACTAAACTAGTTGCAGCAAGCATAGCGTATAATTTATTTACTTTAAATGTACCAACAATAACAAGCATTTCTCCAACAAATCCACTAGTTGAGGGAAGGCCAATCGAAGCCATAGTGAAAATCATAAATATTAATGCGAAATTAGGCATTTTATAAACTACACCACCAAAATCACTTATTTCTTTTGTATGCGTACGCTCATATAAAGAACCAACAATTAAGAATAAAGCCGCTGATATAATTCCATGGCTAATCATTTGCATCAACGCTCCTTCAATAGCAATCTGATTAAATGTAAAAATCCCCATACTTACGAAACCCATATGAGCTATAGAAGAATAAGCTATAAGCTTTTTCATATTGGTTTGAGCAAATGCAACAAAAGATGTATAAATAATTGCTATGCTACTCAAAATAAATACTAAATCAGCAAAATAATGACTAGCATCTGGTAACATAGGCAATGAAAATCTTAAGAAACCGTAAGCGCCCATTTTAAGTAAGATTCCAGCTAATATTACTGAGCCAGCGGTCGGCGCCTCCACGTGAGCATCGGGAAGCCATGTATGCACTGGCCACATTGGTATTTTTACTGCAAATGAGGCAAAAAAAGCAAGCCATAATAGATTTTGCACCTGCAGTGAAAATTGTGGTGCTAGTTTTTGCAGGTTTATAATATCCAAGCTATTTGTTTGTTGATAAATATAAATAATAGCAATGAGCAAAAATAAAGACCCTAAAAGAGTGTATAAGAAAAATTTAATTGCTGCATAAACTCTATTTTCTCCCCCCCATATTCCAATAATTAAGAACATTGGTATCAGCATTGCTTCAAAGAAAATATAAAATAAAACAAAATCAAGTGCACAAAATACTGCTAATACAAGTGTTTCAAGAAGAAGGAAGGCAATCATATATTCCTTCACTCTTTCTGTAATGGAATGCCAACTTGCTAAAATACAAATTGGTGTAAGAATGCTTGTCAAAATAATAAAGAAAATGGAGATGCCATCGATCCCTAAGTGATAATTGCAGTTTATTGTTTTAATTAATGGATGAATTTCTTGTAATTGAAAACCTGAAGAATTCTTATCAAATGATAGATAGATTAAAATACTCAAAATTAATGAAAATAAGCTGCTAAGCAAAGCAATTATCTTAGAAGTTTTAGCATCTTTAATAGCAAATAATATAAACAAAGCCCCTATAAATGGACAAAGAATAATGCTAGATAATAATGGAAATGCTGCTGTCATATTTTAAACCTATAATATCAATATATACCAACTAATAATCCCAATTAATGCTATAACCATCACTAAAATATAGTTGTAAATATAACCTGATTGTATTTTGCTGATTATACCAGATAGTTTTTGTGAAACGTAAGCCGCACCATTTGGACCTAAACCATCTATAAATTTCATATCACCTATTTGCCATAATATATTTGCTATAAACTTAAATGGTTTTACAAAAATAGAATCATAAATTTCATCTATATAATATTTATTAGCAAGTAATAAATAAAATCCATAAAAAGAATGAGCAAAAATCTGCGGAAGTTCAGGCAGTTTTATATAAAAAAGATAAGCTAAGAATATTCCTAAAGCACTTGCAAACAAAGGCAATAATTTAACGTGATCAGAGACATGATGAGCTTTTTCAATTATATCTGAGAATATTAAAGAATTATTCCAAAAATCAGGAGCTAAAATACCTAGTGATACGGCTAGCATTCCTGAAAAAATAGCGCCTAAGGCTAAAACTATTAGAGGCATAGTCATAATTTTTGGGGCTTCATACACTTCATGGTGGTTTTTTGCTTTACCATGAAATGCTATGAACAGCAATCTCCATGAATAAAAAGCCGTAAAGAATGCTCCTATTGTTCCTAAAATATAAGCCATAATTCCAGCGTTTGTAGCTTTAGCAAATGATGTTTCTAATATAAGATCTTTTGAGAAATATCCAGCAAATGGATAAATCCCAGCCAAAGCTAACGAGCCTATCAACATTAAGCTATAGGTAAATGGTATTTTTTGCCACAAACCTCCCATTTTATTTATATCTTGCTCGTGATGCATGCTGTGGATTACATTTCCAGCTCCTAAAAATAATAAAGCCTTAAAAAAAGCATGAGTCATTAAATGAAATAATGCGACTGGATATGCGCCGACTCCGCAAGCAAAAAACATATAACCTAATTGACTGCAAGTTGAATAAGCGATAATCTTTTTTATGTCATTTTGTACAAGGGCAATTGAAGCAGCGAAAATTGCTGTAAATGCGCCAATATATGTAACTAAATCTAGAACAGATGGTGCTAATTCGAAAATTGGTGAAAATCTAATTACTAAGAATACACCAGCTGTTACCATTGTCGCTGCATGAATTAATGCAGAAACAGGCGTAGGGCCTTCCATTGCATCTGGCAACCATGTATGAAGGCCTAATTGCGCAGATTTACCCATGGCCCCAATAAAAAGAAGCGCACAGATTAAATCCATAGCTCTATATTCATGGCCTAAAAAAAGAATCATTTTGTCTTTTAAAGCTTCACTACTAGCAAAAATTTCTTGGAAATTAATGCTATCAAAAGTAAAAAACAACGCTCCTATCCCAAGCATAAAAGCAAAATCACCAACTCTATTAACTATAAAAGCTTTCATAGCAGCAGCATTTGCGGAAGGCTTGTGATGCCAAAATCCAATTAAAAGATAAGAACAGAGCCCGACTCCTTCCCAGCCTACAAATAATTGTAAAATATTATTTGAGGTAACTAGTAGCAACATAAAAAATGTAAAAAGAGAAAGGTAAGACATAAACCTTGGTATAGATTTATCTTCTTTCATATAGCCAATAGAATATAAATGAACGACAGCTGAAACAGAAGTTACTACAAGCAGCATTACAGCAGTAACTGAATCTATATATAAATTCCATTCGCTTTTAAACGAAGCTATATTTATCCAATCAAACAAATGGATTTGATAAATATTTTTATTAAAAATAATATCTTGAAATATTATAATAGCAAATACAGCGCTGCTTATCATTAATGTACTAGAGATGATTTGTGCAAAGCGATCATTAGACTTCTTTCGAAACTCTACTTTTGCTGGTAATTTGTACGTTGGTTCGGTGCTCGAATCCTCATGTACTTCTGTGTACATTCCGGTTCTGCGCTCCGATCCTTCTTCAAATTCCTTACCAAAAGCGAGTTTGGAAAGAAGTCTATTTAAAAATTTTCCTCCAAAGAATGCAGCTATAGCTCCGAGCAATGGCATAAAAACTATATTAAAAATCATATGGTCCATGATCATCCGTTCAACTCACTTATATCATCAACTTCAATTGAATTTTTCTTTCTATAAAATACCACTAAAATAGCAAGACCTATTGCGGCTTCCGCTGCAGCTACTGTTAAGATAAACATTGTAAAAACCTGCCCCATTAAGTCATTTAAATGACTTGAGAAAGCTACCATATTTATATTTACAGCAAGTAACATCAATTCAATCGACATTAAAATAATGATTATACTTTTTCTATTTAAAAATATTCCACAAATGCCAATTACAAAGATTATAGAAGATAATATTAAAAAATGATTTATTCCTATTTCAAAATACTCCATTATTTTACTCCCTTACCAACTTCAACTTTAACAATTTCAATAGAATCTTGAACGCTTCTAGAAAATTGTTTTGATGCATTTTGCCTTTTTACATTCTCTCTTTTTCTATGAGTGAGAATAATCGCGCTAATCATAGCGACTAATAAAATGAGGCCTGCAATTAAAAATATAGGCATAAAATTAGTATATAAAACTGAGCCTATTGCATGAGTATTGGTTAAATCACCAAAATTTGAGAATGGTAAAGACTTAGAATTTTCTTGTACAAAACTAGAAGATTTTGAAATTATTAAAAATAAATCTACTAATAAGACTAATCCAATTAAAATACAAATTGGCAAATTTTTATGAAAAGCCTCTTTTATCTTAGTAAAATTAATGTTTAGCATCATAACTACAAAAAGAAATAATACAGCCACCGCCCCAACGTATACAATAACCAAAGTCATTGCTAAAAACTCAGCACCCACCAAGATAAAAAGACCAGCAGCATTAAAAAATGAAAAAATCAACCATAACACAGAATGAACGGGGTTCTTAACAGATATCACAATTAAAGATGATATGCATAAAAGGGATGCAAAAATATAAAAAAACAAACTATAAATAATCATATTAAATTCCTATCTATAAGCGCTATCTTGAGAGATTCTGGCCGCTTGCTCTTTCTCCCAAATTCCACCATTTTTAAGAAGTCTTTCTTTATTATATAAAAGCTCTTCATGAGTTTCTGTTGCAAACTCAAAACTTGGAGTTTCAACTATCGCATCAACAGGACAAGATTCTTGGCACATGCCGCAATAAATACACTTAGTCATGTCAATATCGTAAACTGTTGTCCTTCTGCTACCATCATCTCTAGTTTCCGCTTCTATGGTAATTGCTTGCGCTGGGCAAATTGCTTCACATAATTTACATGCAATACAACGCTCTTCTCCATTTGGATAACGTCTTAAAGCATGTTCTCCCCTAAATCTAGGGCTTAAAGGGGATTTTTCATAAGGATAGTTAATTGTTACTTTGGATTTGAACATATATTTAAGAGTCAGAAACATTCCTGAAGCCAACTCTATTAAAAATAATGATTTTAAAAACCTAAACATTAATCAGCTCGGCAATAAATTATTAAAAAATAATATAGACGATATAAGTATAACCCATATTAAACTAATTGGTAGAAATACCTTCCAACCCAGTCTCATTAGTTGATCATATCTGTAACGAGGGAAGCTTGCACGCACCCATATAAAACAAAATAATATAAAACATACTTTAGCTATAAACCATATAACACCTGGTATGAAGTTTAGAAACTCTAATCCGAATGGTGGAAGCCACCCACCTAAGAATAATATAGTCATCATTGCGCTTGTAAGAATCATATTTGCATATTCACCAAGAAAAAATAAGGCAAATGGCATTGAGGAATATTCAACATTATATCCCGCTACAAGCTCTGCCTCTGCTTCTGGTAAATCAAATGGAAGTCTATTTGTTTCGGCGAGTATTGAAATAAAGAATATTACCGCCATAGGAAGCATTAGCAATTGAATATACCAAGGCATTGCCTGCTGTTTTATAACTATATCCGTTAAGTTCAAAGAGCCTACACAAAGTAACACGGTAATGATTACAAGACCAATAGAAACCTCATAAGAAATCATTTGCGCGGCTGAACGAATAGCGCCTAAAAAAGCATAATTTGAATTACTTGCCCAACCAGCTATTATTATTCCATAAACGCCTAATGAAGAAATTGCTAAAAGATAAAGTGCTCCAACATTTATATTGGCGATTTGATAGCCATACGAAACGGGTATAACAGCCCACGCGACAAGACTTAAAACAAAAGTTATCATTGGTGCTAGAATAAACAAGATTTTATTGGCTTTGGAAGGAAGTATGATTTCCTTAAACATTAATTTAATGCCATCAGCAATTGGTTGCAATAAACCAAATGGCCCAACAACGTTGGGACCTCTTCTAAGCTGCATTGCGGCTATAATTTTTCTTTCTGCATATGTAAGATAAGCAACGCTTAATATTAATGGAATAGTAATGCTTAGAATCTTTAATACTATAAAAAATATTGTAGGAAAATATTCAAAGAAAAGATCTATTAATGTTTGCATGAGCAAGCCCTCTTTCCAAATGCCGCCGCAGATTTTGCCATTGTAACTGATGATCTGCAGATTGGATCAGTCAAATAATAATTAAAATCATTATACTCAATAATTTCTGTTGTGCATTTAAAGTCTCTATTATCAATAATAAATGGAGATTTAGAAATAGAATCTAAATTAGCAAAATGAGGAAAGGCTTTTACAATATTTTCTCTTAGCGAAGTTAAATCATCAAAGTCTAATTTTATATTTAGAGTTTTAGCCAAATCATTAATTATTTGCCAATCTTCTTTGGCGGATCCTGGGGCGCAAACTGCTCTATAAGTTCTTTGGACTCTTCCTTCTAGATTTACATAAGTTGCATTTTTTTCAGTATATGCACATCCAGGTAAGATTACATCCGCAATATGAGCACCCTTATCACCATGATGACCTTGATATATAACGAAGGAATTTTTAAGTTGAGTTAGATCTATTTCATCAGCTCCTAAAAGATATACTAATTTAGCCTCTTGGATATTAAACTTATCGGATATAAATCCTATATCAAGTCCACCAACTCTGTTAGCAGCAGTATGTAAAATATTATATCCATTCCAATCATCTGATATGAAGTTATATTTTTCTGCAATTAATTTACATAAAGTAATGATTTCAGCTCCGTCTTCTAACGAAACTAATTGATTTCCTAAAATCATCATAGGTTTTTTAGCATCGGTAAGTTTTTTGCTTATATCATGCTTACCTTTTAAAATATCATTTAATATATCTAGATTATTCCCTAAGTAATTATATTCATAAGTTAGATCAACTTTACTACCGACCAACGCTATTTCCAATCCTTTAAGATAAGATTTTCTAATTCTAGCATTTAAGATTGCTGCTTCTTTGCGAGGATTTGCGCCAATTATTAAACAAAAATCAGCTTCTTCAATTCCAGCTATTGTAGTGTTAAATAAATAATCAGATCTATTTTTATTTTCATATTTTTCATTATATTGACGGCAATCAATATTTTCTGATCCTAATTTATTAAATAGAGCTTTAAGTGCGTACATAGATTCCACATCAGCTAAATCACCAGCTAAAGCAGCTATTTCTTGAGATTTTAGTTTTTTAATTTTTTGAGATATAACTTCATAAGCTTCTTCCCAAGAGGCTTTTTCTAATTTCCCATTTCTTTTAATATAAGGTGAATCTAGCCTTTGTTTAGTAAGACCGTCACAGGCAAAACGGGTTTTATCTGAAATCCATTCTTCATTTATATCTTCATTAATTCTAGGTAGAATCCGCATTACCTCTAGCCCTCTAGAGTCAATTCTAATATTACTTCCCACCGCATCAAGTACATCAATCGATTCGGTTTTTTCAAGCTCCCAGCTTCTAGCTTTAAATGCATATGGTTTAGAAGTTAACGCTCCAACAGGGCAAAGATCAATAATATTTCCAGAAAGTTCGGATGAAATTGCTTTTTCAACATAAGTTACAATTTCCATGTCTTCACCACGGTATATAGCGCCAATTTCAGGAATTCCTGCAACTTCCGTTATAAATCTCACGCATCTTGTGCAGTGAATGCAACGAGTCATTTCAGTTTTAACTAATGGACCAAAATCTTTTTCTTCTACGGCTCTTTTTTCTTCTTTATAGCTACTTTTTCCTCTTCCATATGCCATTGCTTGATCTTGTAAATCGCATTCACCTGCTTGATCACAAATTGGGCAATCTAAAGGATGATTGATAAGCAAAAATTCCATCACTCCTTCTCTAGCTTTTTTGACCATAGGCGTATTAGTATGGATTACCATATTATCTACAGCAGGCTGAGCGCATGATGCGATAGGTTTAGAAGATTTTTCCATTTCAACAAGACACATTCTACAGTTTCCAGCAATTGCAAGTCTTGAGTGATAGCAAAATCTTGGAATTTCAATACCAAGCCGCTCACAGGCTTGAATAACTGTAGCGCCTTCTTCAACTGTAACTTCTTGTCCATCAATGGTAAGTTTAGGCATTATAAATCTTTTCTCAAAATTATATAGTCTTGTTAATTTAATAAAATATATATATATTCTATTGTCAAACTATTAAAAGAAAATTAAGGAGAAAAAATGAGCTTAATACCAATTTTATTACTCGTAGTAGGTTTTATTTTATTTTTATCACTATTTACAGTAGAACAACAATCCGCTTATCTTGTAGAAAGATTTGGTAAATTCTTAAGAATAGCTTACCCCGGTTTAAATATAAAAATTCCTTTTATTGATACTATTAGAGGTAGAGTTAGTTTAAAACTAATGCAGCTTGATGTGGAAGTAGAAACAAAAACTTTAGATAATGTTTTTATTCATATTACAACCTCAGTGCAATTTAAAATTATTCCAGAAAAAATTTATCAAGCTTATTATGCGTTAGATAATCCAAGAAACCAAATCCAAGCTTTTATTTTTGATGTAGTTAGAGCGAGGATTCCTTCAATTAAACTTGATGATGTGTTTTCTAAGAAAGATGAAATCGCTAATGCAGTTAGAGAAGAGTTACACGAAGTAATGAGTGAGTTTGGTTATGATATAATTAAGGCTCTAGTAACCGATATTAATCCTGATTCAAAAGTAAAAACTGCTATGAATGAGATCAATGAAGCGCAAAGATTGAGAATTGCAGCTACAGAAAGAGGTGAGGCTGAAAAAATTATAAAAATTAAGGCAGCCGAAGCTGAGGCGCAAAGTCATATTTTACAGGGTGAGGGGATAGCTGGTCAACGTAAAGCGATTATCCATGGCCTGCGCGATTCTTTAACTGAATTTCAAAAAGACGTTCATGACGTAGATACCAGAGATGTTATGAGTCTTATACTTATTGCTCAATATTTCGATACATTAAAAGAAATGACTAAACATGGTAACACAAATAGCATTATGATTCCTCATTCTCCATCTAGCTTGAGTGATCTTCAACAGCAAATAAGAGATGCTATAATCACTGGTGGACAGATATTGAATACAAATAAAAAATAATTCCATTAATAATTGCTTAACTGTTTGGACTCATACTAATGCTTATTCTGAGCGTTAGTTAGGATAGAATGGATATAGAAGCTGAACCGTTTACTCAAGGGCATTTTAATTCAACAACTGATAGTGATTATCATAATGATGACGCGTTATCTACCGGTATAATTATAGGAGTGGGGGCTCTAATATTAATTGGCTGTCTTTTTAAATGTTTTTGTAAAACCAGTCAAGCCCCTAGAGTGCTTCCATGGGTAAATCCAGGAATCAATAATCCTGATGTATAATACCATTTTCAGAATTAAAGATTACAGATTCGATTCAAGATGTGAGCGCGCGCAGTGTACATTTTAGTACATGAGCACGCGAATCTTCGATGAATTGGATTTGTAAATTTAATTGTGGAAATTGGTATAAGTATTTACATTTGGTTCTGATTTAGTTCTTGAATTTAATCTCAAGCTAATTTATTACTTAATAATTGCAGATATAAGTAGATATTTTATCTGTATAAATTCACAATTAACCTGGAGTTATATAACTATGAGTAAATTCTTAAAATCTTGCGCTTTAGCGTCGGGGCTGTTACTTGCAAGTTCTTTTGTTTTGGCAGCTGAAACTATGGAAGTGACTGATTCAAACGCTGAAGTTACCACGCAACAATCCACAGAAAATAATAATCAAACGGAAATGCAAGCTCCTAAGAATAATGGCCAGGAAATGACCTCTGACTCTAAGGAAAGCAAGGCTAAGAAGAAAAAGAAAAAAAGATCTAAGAAATATTCTAAAAAAGCTTCTTCTAGAAATAATAATGAAATGAATGATACACAGGAAACTGTAAATCAACCAGTCACAGAAGCTTTGCCTGAAGCTAACTAAAAGGTTTTTTTAATCTCTTTATAAAAATATAAAGAGATTAAACTTATTGACAATTATTAATAGTTGTGTTATATAATTATTACAATATTAATAATTGTTAAAAGAGTGAAATATGGTGCAAATTAATTATTGTTATCTTTTAGGTCTCACTGACAAATGTAGTCAGGATTATAAAAAAGCATATCGTGAGCTTAGTCTAAAATTTCATCCAGATAAAAATAAGCTAGACATCTCTAATGCATTATTTGTAAAAATTGGTAATGCAAATGAGAAGTTAGGAAAGGGAATTCTCATAGAAGATACGAGCGATAGATTTTTTATAGAATATTCTTCTTCTTCTGATGGTCTAAAGAAATTAGAAAGCGATATTGAGAATGATCCTAAAAAACTAAATGCCTTAATAGCTAATGTAAAAGTTGATTGTTCTATTAATTATTATGATGTTTTTTCTTTAAATGATAATGCAAGTGAAGAGGATATGAAAACTGGATATGATAATCTAGTGTCTAAATTTTCTAACCTTAATAAGCCAGTCTCAGATTTTTTAATTCCGAAGTTAAATGAAGCATATGAAGCATTAATTGTCTCTAAATATATTTGTGGCCTTAGCAAAAAAAATGATGATCCTGATCTCTTCCTAAGAAAATTTTATATTGAGCAAAATAATGGTATTAACGGTTTTGTAGTGCAAGCAACAACAACTTCTTCTGAAAAATGGAATGATAAAAAATTACTAAGAATTGACCCAATAAGATATGTTCTAAAAACTTATCCAAAGCCTTCTGAAGCTCTTGCTGAAGCTCCAAAGTTCTTTAGGGAAGGGGTGGATTTTACTTCTGTAATGAAGTGTTTGCAATATTATAAATTTTCTCCTAGTAAAAAGTCTCTAGATGTTTGTGGAAGATATTCTTCAATTCCTGAGGGGCAAGAGATTATAGACTTGCTTACAAAACCAGATACTTTCAAAGAAAATAACAATATTGAATTGAAGAATAAATTTAAATGTTGGAAAGATAAAGAAGTTGCAGGAAAAAAGATAGATTGTAAAATTGATTACTATAATATTTTTGGTGTAGATAAAAATTCTGCTACAGATCAGAATATAAAGGATTTTTACGAAGTAATAAAAAGTAAAATTCCAGACAGCAATGATAACGATAAGCTAAAAGCAAAGAATTTCGTCTCAGATAAGCTTGAATCTGCTTATGAAGTGGTTAGTACAGAAGAAAATAGAAATGCTTATAACGAACTCTTAAATAATAAAGCAAATATTGAATCTACTAATAAACTTGAAGAATATATAGATAAATTTCTAAGAGAGTATTTTATAAATAAAAATAATGGATTTCTAGGGTTTGTAAATGAATTTAATTCAGAACGTTTAAAAACAATGAGTGAAAACAAGTTGAAATTACATGATCCTATAAGAGCTCTATTAAGAAAATATAATGATCTAGAAGAAGCTAAAGAACATGTCAAAGAATTTTATCGATCAGGAGTAGATTTTACTCAAGTAGAAAAATGTATTGAACAACATCAACATGATTCTGATAATGCAGAAGACGTTTGTGGAAAATATTCTTTATATCCTCAAGGAATGGAAATAATAGAGTTACTTGGTTTACATGCTGATTTTAATGGATAACCGTAAAAAATAATTTGCAAAATTCAGAAGACTATCGTACAAGTTTATTATATACTGAGTGTAACTCAACCTTTAGGATGGTATATTAATCAACGATATAGAGAGGTATTATGAGTGGGAAGATTGGCAAATTATATTCTAATATAATGGAAAAATTAAGATTTGAGCCTGGCTTAGATGCTGATAATATCACTATCGCTATAAAAGATGGTGGAGTTATAGTGATTGCTGGCGAGGTAAAAAGTTATGCAGAAAAGTTTTTAGCAGAAGAAGCAATAAAGAAGATTCATGGTGTAAATGGAATTGCTGATGAGCTAAAAATAAATCTAGCTATGGACTATGTTAGAAGCGATGCAGATATTTTGAAGGCAGCTTTAGATGCGCTAAAATGGGATTTCTTTGTTCCTAACAATCAAATTAAAGTTGTTGTTACTAGCGGTTTTATAACGATCTCTGGAACGGTACAGAAATATTACCAAAAGCTTAGTGCAGAAAAAGCTGTGCAAAATCTTATTGGTGTTATTGGAGTCAATAATGAAATTACTGTGCTGCCTGATGCCCAAGCTAAGAATATTAAAGAAAGAATTATAGAAGAGTTTAATAGAAATGCTAAGATTGATGAAAATTCTGTTAATGTTGAAGTAGAAGGAGGCATAGTTACTCTTAAAGGTCAAGTTAGAGATTTTGATGAAGATAAAGAGGCTAGGCTTGTTGCTTGGTCAGTTCCAGGAGTTAGTAAAGTTATAGACCAGATGCTTATCAGCTGGAGATGATGCCAAGTCCATCCTAAATACCCAATTATATAACCAGCAATTTCATGAGAGCATGCGGGTTAAATTTTAAATATTTATGCAACCACATGAATAAGGGTGCGATGGCTTCTTTTATCGAAAGACACAGATCCATCAACTAATGCATGCAATGTATGATCTTTTCCCATATGAACATTTTTACCAGGATGGAATTTTGTTCCTCTCTGACGAACAAGAATATTGCCTGGAGCAACTTTTTGACCATCACCAACTTTAGGACCTAATCTACGTCCTTCTGAGTCTCTTCCGTTCTTAGAACTACCACCAGCTTTTTTCGTGGCCATTTTACAATCTCCTTAAACTAACTATTTTCCAGTTGTAATTGAAATAATTTTTACTAATGAATTAGGCTGTCTATGACCTGTTTTACGACGATAATTTTTTCTTCTTCTTTTTTTGAAAATAATAACTTTTTCGTCTTGATCATGGCCAATAACTTGTAATTTTATTGAAGCGCCTGCAACATATGGAGCTCCAACTGAAATTTTGGATTTATCATTTTCTAGAAGCATAACTTCGCTTACTTCAATTTCTTCACCAACAGCAGCTTCCAGCCTTTCTAATCGAAGAATTTGGTTCTCGCAGGCTCTATATTGCTTTCCACCATTTTTAAATACTGCAAACATGTTTACCTTTCTACATGAATTTTAGATTAAGAAAGAAATATAACCTGTATTTGTCTATTGTCAATAAATTTGTTGAAATTTTTATGCTAAGCCAATTATTGCATGAAGTAATAATGTAATTTGTTATACCAAGCTGTGGGCATTATCCTAGTTTTCGTAAAGATATATTTTTTCTTTCTTCAAGAGCGATTTGGTGATACTCTGTCATTGGTGTATTGCCTTTTTAAAAGCGTTGCACTTCTGCTTTAATTTTATCTATATGTGGAGAGTTAGGTGATTTTTAAGATTTTTACAGTATTTGTAATAATATGCTCTAGTGTTTTTATTTACTCAACTCATTCTAGACCAGTTATTAAAGTAAAGTTACAAAATTTACATCAAAACGCAAAAATTACTGATTTTTCTATGATAAAAGAAATATTAGAGGAAAAATATGTAATTAAAATTACAAACAAAGACGATTATGATTTAATAATTAATAGTGTATTCGGAAACGATCCGATCAATAATAATAACGCAATTAAAATTTTCTTTATAGGCGAGGCTTACCCTGCAAAATTAGAAAATTATGATTTGTCTATAGGCTTTGCACCTATCGATGAAGAATGGTCTAATTATATAAGAATTCCTTTATATTATTTTTATAATAATATAAATAAAAACCTAGAACCTTCTTTCAAAAGAGGGAAATGTAAAAATGACCATCCTCATTTTGCTTGTTTTTTAGTTGGGAATGGGTCTAAAGAGCGATATTATGATGGAGTTTCAGCTCGTGATCGTTTGTTTCATAGACTTTCTTTATATAAACCCGTAGTAAGTGGTGGGGGGCATCTTAATAACATAGGTAAAACCGTTTCTTCTGAAGATACGTTGGAATTTTTATCAAAATGTAAATTTGTAATTGCTTATGAAAATCAAACATATCCTGGCTATACAACAGAAAAAGTTTTTAATGCTTATTTCTCAGGCTCAGTTCCTATTTATTATGCTGATATTAAAGCTCAAGAAGATATTAATAAAAAAGCTATTATTTCAGCACAAGACTTTGAAACAGAAGAAGATTTAGTTAACTATATTATAGAAGTAGATAAGAATGATAAGAAATATTGCGAAATTTGGGAGCAGATTATAATTACCGATCATAAAATGGATTATGAAAATATGAAAAATAAACTAAGACAGAAATTAGCACCAATATTAAAAAGGAAAATAGATGAGAAATTTTAAAATAAATATTTTATATATTATTGTAATAGTATTAGTTTTCTTATCAATATTCTTATATTTATGCATATTATCTTTAAAGGACTTTCGAGATTCAACGGATATATCTACATATCCGATAAAAAATGCTTATAAAGTTTATAAAAAGGAGAAGCTTTGGTTAATTTCATATGCTAGTCATGGAATATATATTCAGAATCAGAACAACTTAAATATGAGTGCATCTATGGCTGGAGTTTTTGATGTAATATTACCTTATCAACCCCATCATATTGACCCAGAATTTTATAAGAAAAATAAATTTATTCTGTCTCAAACAAGAGGTGCTGGATATTGGTTATGGAAACCATATATTATACTCAAAACATTAAATATGATGAATGAAGGTGATGTTTTGCTTTATCTAGATAGATCTGCTTTAATTAAAGAGGGAATTTATAAATTATTAGAAGAAACTAAAAACAATGATTTCACTTTATTTCCTAATAGCCATACAAATAGAATATATATGAAAAGAACTATAATTGATAAGATGCTTAATAGTAATGAGTTAGTTAGAGATAAAATTCAATTCCAAGGTGGTTTCCTGCTTATTAAGAATAATGCAAAAACAAGAAAACTTGTGAAAAATTGGCTGCATTATTGTGAAGATCCGGAGTTGTTAACAGATATTGCAAGCAAAAATGAGTATCCTGATTTTAAAGATCATCGCCATGATCAAGCTATTTTAACGGCATTATATTATCAAAACCCAGAAAATTTTACTGTTTACAAAGAATTTCCAGCGCATGCAAAGGCTTTTTGCGTTACTAGACGTCACGATGAAAGAAGTTTAACTTCTCAAACTTTTAATAAAGAGCTTAAGTTTTTTTCTAAAAGTAAGAAAATCAGTGAATGGTTGTTAAGAAATCAACTTTATGAACCATGTTTTTAACTTTTTATTTCTATAGAAGCAATTGAAATTTATTCTTTAAATGATGTAGCCCTTAATCTAACTGTTTATATTTTGGTAGACTGCTAATATATTTTGTGAGTTCCTTTTGTTCTTGAGAATATATTTTTCCATCATTATTTTCATGTGTTCTCCATATATACAATATATGATCCATGGCTTTTACTCTTGCTTTTCCTGCCATTTCTAAAATAGGATACATTATCGCTAAATCCCAACCAGAGTTAAGAAACTCTCCTTGATATTGCAGGTCTTTTAATGCTATTTGATTAAACAACCATGTATAGCAAGTTCTTAAGTGAGAGGTAGTAAAGGGTAATTTTCTTATATATGGCCATTTTTCTTTAGGTATTTCATCGCTACAATTGCATGGGGTGCCATTTGTATCTAGCTGCTGCCCATATGTTACCCAAATTGAGCTATCTTCGTAAACCGAAGCTAATTGCTTTAAAGTGCTTGAGGTAGCCAACATATCATCTCCATCAAGCATCACTAACACTTCATCATCTTTACAAAAATTATGTGTAGCTTCATAAAAACTATATAACGCTGAACGTATCCTTGTTTCATGTCTTAGGATAGTTAACTTTTCATCAGGCAAATTGCTGTCTTGTTTTATTTTAACTAGTAATTCACTCATTCCATCATTGGATCCATCATCAATAATAATTGCTCTCCAATTATGATAATTTTGACGAAAAACAGAATTAATATTTTGCGTGGCATAATTTACGTTATTATAAGAAGGTATTACAACACAAAATTTTACTTTTTCTTCTTGTGAGGCGATTTCTTTAGCTAATAAGAAATCTTCCTTTGTTATAGTAGATAAATCATTCTCATATGTTTTGATTAGATCTTGAGTTGCGAATTTATACCTAGGAAGAAGCGCTCTTCCCGGCTCTGCAACTATTTCCTTCAATGCAAGTATTTTTCTTTTATGCTTTATACGATTATGTTGAAGATAATAAAGAGAAATAATTGTTATTATTAATGATATAATTAAAATTAAATTGCGGATTCTCATGATTGATTTTCCTTACATGTTACTTGGCTAGATTAATAATATTTTTTATAAATCTAGTTTTTTATACTTTGGTAATTTGCTTACATATTCTGCTACTTTCTTTTGTTCCTTAGAATATATTTTATTTTCATTATTTTGATGAGTTCTCCAAATATATAATATATGATCCATAGCTTTTACTCTTTCTTTCCCTGCCATTTCTAAAACAGGAAACATGATTGGTATATCGCAAGCTGAAGTAATAAATCTACCTTGATATTTTAAATCCTCTAGTTTTATTTTTCTAAATAACCATGTATAACATGTTTTTAGGTGAGAAGTATCAAAGGGTGAATTTCTTATCTCTTGCCATTTTTCTTTAGATATTTCGCGGCTACAATTACAAGGGGTTCCGTTATTATCCAACTGCTGCCCATATGTAACCCAGATTGAGCCATCTTGATAGACTTCAGCTAACTGTTTTAAAGCACTTGAAGTGGCAAGCATATCATCTCCATCAAGCATTACTAATACTTCATTATCTTTACAAAAATTATTAGCAGCGTAATGTGTGCTATATAATGCTGAGCGCATTCTTGTTTCATGTCTTAGTATAGTTAATTTTTCATCAGGCAAATTGCTTTCTTGCTTTATTTTAACTAGCAACTCACTCATTCCATCATTTGAATTATCATCAATAATAATTGCTCTCCAATTATGATAATTTTGACGAAAAACAGAGTTAATATTTTGGGTGGCATAATTTACATTATTATAAGAAGGTATTACAACGCAAAATTTTACTTTTTCTTCTTGTGAGGCGGTTTCTTTAGCTAATAAGAAATCTTCTTTGGTTATAGTAGATAAATCATTCTCATATGTTTTGATTAAATCTTGAGTGGCGAATTTATATCTAGGAAAAAGTTCTCTTCCAGTTTCTGCAACAGTTTTCTCTAATGCAAATATTTTTATTTTATATTTTATACGATTATGTTGAAGATAATATAAAGATATTATTGTTGCAAGAATTGATAAAATTATTAATAAGTTACGTATTTTCATAATTAATTTTCTTTTTCTTTGGAGTTAAAAGTAATTTGATTTTTTTGGTAGTCAAGTAATATCCATTCTTTTGGGCAATAACCTATTTGTGATAGTTTTTGTTTTTGACGTCTTATACCATCATCATAAGCCTCTAGAAAAAACTCTGGGCTATATTTTGGATAAGGGGCTATTACTAGTCTATCTTTTTGTTTATTTAAATAAGCTGCCCACCAACTAAACGAGCTATTTGCGACTATAATATTATGACAGTTATTTAGTATATAAAAGTCCTCTATCGATGAATGCCCACTTACATAAATGCTATTTGTTATATTGCCCAATTCTTTTTTAGTCATATCAATGTCATCAGAAAATATAAAAAAAGTTGGGTTGCTGATAGATTCTTTGGCTAAATTTATAGCTTGTTTTTGATAATCTATAGGTAAGTAATGCTTTGAATCTATTTTGTCAGTTCTTCTAACATGAACACATATAGAAGTTTTATTAGAAACCTGCGAAACTATGTTTTCCAAATTCTTAATGTTAAGATCTGATGGAGTAAATAATTTTATTAAATCATCTTTATAGTCTTCAAAATAAAGATAGGACTCCAAATAGTCATTCATCAATAAAACTTGATTATTTTTTTGTTTTACAACATCAAAAAAATTTTGATCGTCAACTAACTTAACATTAAAAACTATTTTAAGTAAGTCTCTTAATATATCTAACTCTTTATTGCGTTGCGCACCTTTTAACTTAAGTTTTATGTATAGTTTAGTAAATAATTTATTTAATTTACTCTGATATATAACAGATTCTTGAGGGATATTTAATTTATGAAAGACGAAATTTCTTCTTTGTGAATTATAAGGGTTATTTTGCATATCCTTTTCGTCAATCAGCACGAAGAGTTTACTATTAGTTTTTTTAGCTAATGAATATCCAGCTGCATAGATAAACATTTGGTTTCCAGTACCTCCATCACGAGGAACTATTACAGAATTATTAGGAAATGGCAAAAAAATGCGAATATAAATTAGTACGCTGATGATAAAAATCATTAGCAAAAAAAAGAAATTTCTAATATAAATAAGTAATTGTTTCATGAGCTATAGATTTTTTCTCTTCAGCTTTATATTCATCCATTCCACCATACTACTGAAGAACATGGCGAAGTATAAATATCCTTTTTCTATTTCGATGTCAATTCCGCTTAGTGTTAAGAATACCCCTACTAAAAATATAAAGGCTAAGGCCATTAGTTTTATCGAAGGATTTTCATATATAAAGTTGCCAATGGGATTTGCAGCAAGTAGCATCACTATTATAGCTATAACTACCGCAGTAACCATTACCGGTAATTGATTACTAATTCCTACGGCGGTAATTATTGAATCAAATGAAAGAATTATATCTATAAAAATTATCTGAGCAATAATTTTAAAAAACCTTGTTTCAACGGCTTTAGGTGATTGAGATTCTTTATGTTCATAAAACATTTCTTTAAGCTCGATAGCAGATTTTACTACTAAAAATAATCCACCTATTATAAGAAGTAAGCTTCTTCCGGTTATTGGGAATTTTGCTAATGTAAATAATGGAGTTGTAAGCGTCATTATCCAGCTTGCACCAAAAAGCATTAATATACGGAAAATGAGAGCTAGGCTTAGGCCCAAAACCCGTGCATGCGTTCTTCTTTTTCCACGCAGATGCTGCACTAATAATGCAATAAAAATTACATTATCAATGCCAAGTACAATTTCTAATCCTGTTAAAGTTAGTAAGTTTAGTAAAGTGGTAATCTCAAAAAAATCCATTATTTCCTAGAAAATTCTTAAATATAGTTTTAAAAAAATATTTTATATAAAAAAACAAAATATGCAAATTATTAAATTTGGTATATACTCCTCCTTCACTAAATAATATTATATTTTTAGAGGGTTTAAATGGCAAATTTGAAATATATAAATATCATAAAATTATTGCTTCTTTTTCTAGTAGGAACAATTGCTTGGCATAATTCTATTTCAGATGAGCTTTCTCTCCAGAGTTGGCATCTATTAGTGATTTTTATTTGTACTATGTTAGGAATAGTATTAAATCCACTTCCTATAAGCGCGGTGGCTTTGCTTGGAGCTGGGGCATGTCTCGCTCTTGGAGTTTTATCTACTAAGCAGATACTTCGAGGGTTTAGTGAGAATGTAGTTTGGTTATTAGTTTTTGCTTTTTTTATTGCTAGAGGAATTATCAAAACAGGGCTTGGTAAACGCATCGCATATTATTTTATTTCCAAATTGGGTAAAACTACTTTAGGTTTATCTTATGGTCTTGTTTCTGCAGAATTCTTACTTTCTCCCCTTATTCCTAGCGTTACGGCTCGTGGAGGTGGAATTATCTATCCTATTGTTGAATCTTTGGTAAATACCTATGGAGAAAATCTAACTCCAAATGAAAAGAAAAGAAATATGGGCTTTTTAAGCCAGGTATGCTTGCAAGCGAATGTGATTACAAGCGCTATGTTTTTAACTGCGATGGCAGCAAATCCCTTAATTCAGAGCTTAGCTTCAAAGGAGGGGGTGGAAATTACTTGGGGTTCATGGGCGCTGGGAGCCATTGTTCCTGGTATTATTGCTTTATTAGTAATGCCAATATTAGTGTATCTCATGCATCCGCCAGCAATTAAACATTCTCCTGATGCCCCAAAACATGCTGTTGAAGCGCTAAAGCATATGGGAAGATTAACAATTCAAGAAATAATAATGATGATTGTTTTTGTCTCTTTAATTACAGGATGGATTCTGGACAAAAAAATAGGATTAGATGCAACGGGCGTTTCTATGTTAGGGGTTGTTGCTCTTTTAACTACAGGAGTGCTAACTTGGCAAGATGCAGTAAACGAGAAAAATGCTTGGGATAGTTTTGTTTGGTTTGCCATAATGGTAATGTTATCAGGCTATTTAGCTGAGTTTGGTACAATAAAATGGATTGGAATGAAAATTGGTCAGTCATTGAGTGGTTATCAAGCCATTTTCGCTGTACCTATTTTAATAGGAATCTATTTTTATTTACATTATTTATTTGCTAGCGTCACCGCTCATGTAACCGTTTTATTCACAACCTTTTTACTTTTATTATTTAGCTTCAATGTTCCACCTATGCTTGCGGCGATGCTACTTGCGTATTTTTCCACTTTATGTGGTGGGCTTACTCATTATGGAATAGCTTCTGCGCCAGTTTATTTTGAAACAAAATCCGTTTCTATTAGAGAATGGTGGACTATAGGATTTGCATTAAGCTTAGTAAATATATTGATTTGGGCCGGTATTGGTGGTATATGGTGGAAGTATCTGGGATGGTATTAGTTCCAGTTTTATTAATGTATAATGGAAAATTCGAGTGTTAGAAAATACAAACCCTATAAATAAACATGTTGCTAGGTTTTTAGCAATTTTGTCACTTTATTCTTATAAGATGCAAGATCTTAAAACTATAAAATCTATAAGTTCAAACATTAAAGAAGCTTATAATAATAAAGATATTTTTGATCTAGGGGTTAAAGTCGATGATATACTAGAGCTACACAAGGTAGATGAGAGGCTTCTAGAGCAGCTTATTTTGCTATATACAAATAATATTAAAGATATTCATCAAACTATTAAAAATAATTTAATTGAGAAATATAGTTTAGCAAAGTTAGATAAAGTTATTGGTTCCATTTTAGAACTAGCCACTATAGAATTGTTATATTGCGCAGATATACCTGCTAAAATTATAATTGATGAATATGTAAGCCTTACAAAAACCTTTTATGAAAATAGCGAAGCGGGATTTGTAAATAAAGTAATAGATACTTTAGCAAGATCTATAAGACCAACGGAAATAGAGTGAAAATAGAGTTACTAGTAGACAATATTGAACTTAAGGCTTTAGTTAGAGAGGCCATAGAAGATTTGGGGCATTCAATTGAAAACACGAGTAGCGTTATTCTTGCAGAACGAAATTATTATAAAGACCTTTTAGATAAAGACAAAGAATCAACCATTATCCTTTTAATTAATGAAAATGAATCGCATCACTTACAAGAAGCTCTTGATTTAGGAGTGGATGATTATATAAATCTTCCAACCAATAAGGAAGATATAAAAGCCCGAATTAGAATAGCGTTAAGAACTAAGAAATTTGTAAATGACTTAGATAAAGCAAATTATGATAATCTTACACAAATATATAACCGCAATTATTTCGATTCACAGATTTCACATTTAATTAGCAATTCCTTAGCTGATAAAAGCGATCTTTCTTTGGCTATTATAGATATAGATAATTTTAAAAATATAAATGATAATTTTGGTCATCTAGAGGGTGATAAAGTGTTACAGCAAGTAGCGCAAACGATTTCAGAAAATATTAGAGAAGATGATTTATTGGCTCGTTTTGGAGGGGAAGAATTCATTCTTGCTTTAAAAACTAACCTTACAACCGCCCGGTTGATAGCTGACAGAATATCTAAAAACATTAAAGTAAAACATCCGTTGACCGTAAGCATAGGCCTATCTTCTTTAGAAGATGGTGATTCAGTTGAGAGTCTAATAAAGAGAGCGGATGATAAGCTTTATGAGGTAAAGTAACCGCATAAATTCTGAACCTCCATATAAGAGCAGTCACCCATTATTTAAAAAATGGTTGACTGTTGAGTGTGATGTTTGTATATTATCACTCTTTAAAGAGGTTGATATGCAAACTTATACCAAAAAAGCTATTGCTGAATTTTTTGAACTGCCATTTTTAGATTTAATCTATCGAGCGCAAACAATTTTAAGACAGAATTTTCCTGCTAATGAAATTGAACTAAGTAAAATTTTAAGTGTAAAAACAGGTGGTTGTCCTGAGAATTGTAGTTATTGCACTCAAAGCGCTCATCATAAAACTGCTCTAAAGAAAGAATCTTTATCTTTAGCGCAAGTGCAAGAATCAGCTAAACACTTCTGGGGCTGCACTTTCAGCAGCTAGTTTACTTGCGCTTCGTGGCGCACCATGAGATTGCCCTGGTCTTTGATGAGATGTATACTGATCATACTTCAAAAGTTGAAAGACGCTAGGAACCATAGTAGTACAAAGCAGTACATGAGTGACGAAGCAACATACCAAATCTTGAAGCATGATCAGTATATTTATAAAACTAGAATATTAAGATGGTAGTAGTTTTTCGACATTTATATTAAGCCCACTTAAACACATAGTAAAAACGCGACTTTCTGGTATAAGAACGCTACATTGTTCTGCTGTTCCAGTTGTAAAGTAATGATCATTTATTTCATTTGCCCAAGCAGAACAATCAAACATTGCTTTAATTATACCTAAAAGTTTCTTGTCTCCAGTGGCTACAACGCTGCCTAATGTAAATTGATTATTACCTGTAGGGATACATCTCGTAATTGTTTTTGGAGTGCTAGTAACTTCGTATTCAGCAATGCCATAATTACTTAAAAGATTTTTAGTTTCTATTGCTATATCTATACCAGTAATAGATGCTATTTCATTTACACCCTCACTAAGCTCTTTTAAGCCGCCCATTATGGTAGGAGTTTGGAATAGGCCTAGGTACGTAGTGTCACCGATTTGGGTTTGAATTGTTTTTACAGAAGCTCCAACATCCTCTGCAATTTTTTGAGTAACGCTAGTTTCGCCATACGTAGGGGATGTATAACCTGTATAAGCATGGATTCTAGAAACATCTGAATTACTTTTGTTAATAATACTTTGAGGTGTGTGAATGCCTAATGCGGACGCAGTAGCAATAAAGTCTTGACCTAATAAATCATTTAATTCTGCTAATACTGTATTTAAGTCTGCATTAGTTACGATATAATCAAGAGCAGTATTACGAAAAACTCTTTTTTCAAATACCGCTTGTATTGCGTCGTTAAAATATTGTACTTGTTCATTAGTAATGGCCATAAAATTTAGTAATCAATATCCATAATTAAAATTTAATCTTTAATCCAATCATTATAACATTGTCTCTAAAGTTGCCTTTTATAGGAGAAATAGCTGTCGGTTTTTTCCCTGATATCGTTTGATAGGGTTGTGTTTCTACTGTTCCTTTATCAATAAATCTATATTCTATTTCAGTTGAAAATGTTTCACTCGCATTAAAATTAATACCCAAGCCCAGTTGCCAAGCAAAATTTTTAGTAGTTTTACCAGGGGAGTAAGCAAATTTAGAGCTTTTATCATCGAATTGATTATAAGTAGATGGTTTGTTTATAGAAATTCCTCCACCTGCAATTATATAAGGAGTTACTCTAGATGAAGGCATTAGATCTAAAGAGAGATTCATCATAAATGTATGACTTTTTGTTGTCCAGGATGTATTATTATCGTTAGTTTGTCCAGGTACGTAATATTCAGCAGTGCTATTACCACGAAACATATATTCAAGATTTAAGGAAATAAACTCATCTAATTTTCTGCCACCAGCAATCCCAAAAGTATATGTAGTCTTACCAGCGCTTAGTCCTGTATTGTTGCCTAATGGAGTTGGAATAGCGCTGCCAGCTTCAAGTTTTACGAAGTTGTAAGGCTTAAATATTGGTATCTCAGATGCTTTTTCTACTGCAAAAGATATAAATGGCAAGAAAAGAAAACAACAAAATTTTATTATATATTTAAGCATCCAATAATCTCAACTTATTATTATAATCTTTGTGCATAATGCATCATATTTATAACAAACTCACAATAGTATAAAAGATAATACTAATAATTGCAAATTCTTTTAGCTGCTCTGTATAATATCAAATCTCTACGTCTGGCTTAACATTTTATTAATCAATATTTGCAATATTATAATAGTAAATTTTTTATGGGATTTAAGAAAATGATGAAGCAATTTGTAAGGATCTTTTTAGGTATTATATTATATTCTATTGCAAGCTCCTCCTTCGCTGCAGATACTATAAAAATTGGAGTATTGCATTCTTTAACCGGCACTATGGCTATAAGTGAAACAACCCTAAAAGATACTGTTTTAATGATGGTAGATAATCTAAATAAAAAAGGCGGACTACTAGGCAAAAAAGTTGAAGCAATAGTTGCAGATCCTCACTCAGATTGGTCAACATATGCAGCAATGATGGAGAAGTTACTTGTTGAGGATAAGGTTGCAGTAGTATTTGGTTGCTGGACCTCTGTTTCAAGAAAATTCGTACTTCCAGTTGTAGAAAAATATAATGGTTTATTATTTTATCCTGTGCAGTTTGAAGGACAGGAACAATCTTCAAATATAATGTATACTGGTGCAACGCCGAATCAGCAAGCAATCCCAGCCGTTGAATATCTTATGAGTCCAGATGGTGGAAGCGTAAAAAGATTTTATTTAGTTGCTACAGATTATGTGTATCCACGTACAACCAACGCTATATTAAAATCATTCTTAAAAAGCAAAAATGTTGCAGATAAAGATATAAAAATAGTTTATACTCCTTTTGGTGAGAAAAATTGGTCTAAAATAGTTACTGAAATAAAAGATTTTGCAGATAGCGGCCTAAAAACAGCTGTTATCTCTACTATTAATGGTGATGCTAATATTCCTTTTTATAACGAACTAGCCGCTCAAGGAATTACTTCAGATAACGTGCCTGTAATGGCTTTTTCTGTAAGTGAAGAAGAGTTAGCTGGAATTGACGTGAGTAACTTAGTTGGGCATTTAGCTTCATGGAATTATTTTATGTCTATTGATACACCTGAGAACCAAAAATTTATCCAAGATTTTCAAGCTTTTACAAAAAATGATCAACGCGTAACAAATGATCCGATGGAAGCAACTTACATAGGATTTAATATGTGGGTAGATGCTGTAAAAAAAGCTGGATCTACAGACGTTACTTCTGTCACTCAAGCGTTAAGTGGGATGAAAACTAAAGGACTAACCGGGTTTACTATTGAGATGGATAGAATAAATCATCACTTACATAAACCAGTATTCATAGGAGAAATTCAAGCTGATGGACAATTTTCTATTGTCTGGAAATCAAAAGGTTTAGTTGAACCGAAGAACTGGTCACCTTACTTACCAGATAAATGGGAATGGATTAAAGGACAAAATGATCAAATGACTGAGTAGTTTTATGATTAGATTTGACAAACTAAATATTAGCACAAAGCTAAGCTTATATTTAAATATAAGCTTAGTATTTTTCTTAGGTATTTTTGTTATATCAGCAATTAAAGATCAACGAAATAATTTAGAAGATGGATTTTTCTCTAATGTAACCCAATTAACCGAAGAAATGGCTATCAGAGTCTCCTCTTCTTTAAGATGGCGCAAATCTGGAGGCATCCAGAATGCTTACAATGATTTAGTATCCCAAGATAATTCACTAGTTGCCTCGATAGTAGCTTTTGATAGCAATGGAGAGGTGGTAAGTTCTTATTCATCTAAAAAACTAACATCTCATGACTTCACAGAAAATATTAAAGAATACACAGAGTCACTTAAGCAAATAAAGAGACTTAAAGAAAACAAATATATTGTAATTACTCCTGTTATATTCGGCAAAGACAAACAAAACATAGGAGCTTTAGGAATAGCTTGGAGCACTCATGATATAAATGCCAAAGTTAAAGAATCTCTATTTAAAACTAGCCTATTTTCATTGATAATTTTAGTTTCTTTATCTTTGCTATTACATTTTTTTATAAGAAAAATTGTAAGCAATCCTTTGAAAGATTTTACACTATTATTACAGAATCTAGCTTCTGGAAAAATTGAAACAGATATTACTGGTATCGATCGAGTGGACGAAATAGGAGAAATGGCTAGATCTATTCAAAAATTTAAAGAACAAATGTTAATAAAAACAAAGCTTGAGGCTCAAGAAAAAGAAGAAGCTATAACTAAGCGCGATCATATGCTAGATTTTGCTAGAAAATTTGACACAACGATCAATAATATAATCGATATAATTTCAAATATAGCTAATGATAATGAAAAAATAGCAAAAACTCTTTCAAGCGCAGCAAAAAATAATACTGATCAAGCCCATCATTTAGTGGGTTTTTCTGAAGCTGTTGTAAAAAATACTAATAATGTTGCAGAATCTATAAATGAGACATCGCTTGCAATCAAAGATATTAATAACCAAATATCCTCCTCTAATAATTCTACAAAAGAAGCTGTTACTGAATCTCAGCAAGCAAGTGACACCATAAAAAGCTTAGTAAACGCTGCTCAACATATTAACGATATAGTAGATTTTATCAAAAGAATTAGCAGGCAAATAAATTTATTAGCACTTAATGCCACAATAGAAGCCGAAAGAGCTGGAGAAGCTGGAAAAGGCTTTGCTGTGGTTGCTCTTGAAGTTAAAGGCCTAGCTTCTCAATCTGCAAAGGCCACGGAAGAGATTACTGATTCAGTAACTTCTATCCAGAAAGCTACAGACGATGTGGTAAAGGTAATAAAAACCATATCTTCTTCAATAGATAATATAAATAAAATATCAGTTGAGATTTCTTCCTCTGTAGATAAACAACAAAATTCCACTCAGAATGTTGAAAGCAATGTAGAATCCGTAACTAATAGCGTTAAGGATATGAATACAAGCATAAATACTATATTTTCTACATCCAGTAATACAGAAAAAGTTGTAGATCAAATAGTAGAAACTTCAAATAAATTAGTTGACCAAACGACAGAATTACGTAAAGATGTTGATGAGTTCTTACTGCAAATTAAAAATATTTAATGAAAATAAAATCTTTTATAGTTCTTTCGCTTTCTCTGTTAATTATATTTTTCTCCTATAAATATGGTTACAAGAAGCTTCTTGAATATAAATTTGAAAAAACTCTCCAAGCAGCTTCTAAGGTCGATCCTGCAATTTGGGATGAAAAATATCAGAATATTAAAATCAAAGATAAATATAAAGTTGTTTTTATCAGCAATAATGGTGGAGAATATAGTTACATCGAGTATTTTAAATATGTCGCAGAAAAAAAAGGATGGGAAGTAAAAATTTATTTTCATCAGATGTTAGGCTATGAAAAAGAAATTATAGAATTTGATCCAGATTTCATAATGATGACTATTCATATAGATCCTAAAATGTCTATGGAAATAGCATCGCATAGGTCTAAAAAGTATATTTTGGAACTATCGCCTTTAGAGTTTTTATATTCAAATGATTTTATTAATAAGAAGCATCCTTCGAAAGTTGTTGATAAATTTAATGAGTTTCTAGGGCTAGCTGATGGTGTATTAACTTCCGCTAAACAGATATATTACTATCAAAATCTTTTTGATAAAATGGACAAGCCTTTTAATGGATTAAGGATCCTTCCTTTAGTTCCTGATATGAATTATGAAATAACTGAACCAGAATATCTCGCTTGGATGGGAGGAGGAATTGATAAATTTCGTTCTTCAGGAAAATTTAAATATTTTATTCAATTATTATCTGAGAATATTCCGATGAGAATTTATGGACGCTATCGTTTTTCAGCATATTTGCCTCCACATATTTATGATGGATATGTTCCAGATGCAATGGGGCTATTTGGCGCCATAAGAAAAAATGGCATTTATTTATTAACTCATTCAGCAATACATACAGAATCTGCAACCCCAACACTAAGAAGTTTTGAAGCGATCGCCGCAGGTAGCGTTGTTATATCTGACAAGCATCCTTTTATAATAGAAAATTTTGGTGATAATGTTTTATATTATGATCAAACATTATCAGCTGAGGAAATGTATAATCAAGTTAAAGCGCATTTTGATTGGATTAAAGCAAATCCTGAAGAAGCTAAGCAAAAGGCTGCAAGAGCGCAACAAATATTTAAAGAAAAATTCTCATTAGATAATGATTTAGAAAGAATAGCAAAAATGCATGAATATATTTTAATGCAGGAGTCTGAAATGGGTCTCTCTTACCCATTAGCTTATTAATATGAAAAGAAAATTATTTTTTATTCTGTTTATTATATGCGTAGGTATTACTTTTAAGAAATATGACCGGATTGAAAAATATTTCATTGAAAGAGAATATTATAAAGTTTTACAAAAAGCTCATTTAATCAAACGTTGCTACCAACCACTTCAAGATTTCGATGAAATATTTGCTCAAGAAAACATTAATTATGAATTAGCTGATAAAGAAGCTACTGAAAATAGTTTTAATAAACTAAATAATCTTTCTCAAAATAGCGCTCTAAAAATACCACCCATTACTCATCACATATATTTTTCTGATAATTCAAAACAACTTAATGATTTTTATTTAGAAAAAATGAAAGCTAATTATGATAGGCTGAATGCTCTATCCCTAGAATGGCAACATTTTATCTGGACAAACAAACCAGAAATCTTTTCTGATGAAGTTAAAAATATGAAGGGCGTTAAGGTAGCTTTAGTAGATGAATTGCAGGATCATATCTTATATGAAACGTTAATTAAATCTATAGCAAATGGCGTGCAATCAAAATCTTATTACGCAGAAGGCTCCGATCTGCTCCGTATAATGGCATTGGAGAAATTTGGTGGTATATATAATGATATGGATTATGAAATATATAATGCTGCCAGGCTCTTTGAATTAATAAAGAACTTTGATTTTATAGGTGGAAGAGAAACTTCTCAAAGGAAAAGCTTTTATGGTAATTCATTTTTTGCCGCAAAGTCTAACCATCCTATTTTACAAGAAATGATAAGACTTAGAAATATTGATAATCAACAATCTCCAGACTATATAATGTATCCATGTTATACCAATGATATGATCTATTTTAATGGTCCTCCGTTATTAACAATTGCTTATTTTAAACAAAATAACATTGATGGAAATAATGATGTTATTTTACCCTCACGGATGATTTTTAATACTGAGTTTGCAAGGCTAAAAAATAATACATGTCACTATAATGAAATTACCAAAGAGGATTTTATATTAAGTAATAATAATTTAGATGATTCAAATGATATTATCGGTGCTGATATGTTTTGCGGTAACTGGTATGATAATAAAAACAATAAAAAACTAGACTTTATTTGGAATATACCATGAAAAAAATAATAATAATTATATTTATAATTTTATGTGCAGCATATGTTTTTATAGCAAAATTTAATGCTAGTGCCTATCAAGTGATGGTAGGTTTAAATTTAATACATCCTTGCTATAAACCAAATAATGATTTGGTAGATATTTTTAAACAACAGGGGTTTGATTACGAAAAAATGGATAAGGAGATAGTAGAAAAAGCTCTCAAGAAACTATTAACCAAAGTTGATATAACCGACCAAGATTCAAAGATTCCTCCTATTACTCATCACATATATTTTGTTAAAGATAATAATACCAAAGCCTTACTAGATTTTTATATTAAAAAAATGCAGGCTAATTTTGATAAGTTAAATGCTGAAAGTGATAATTGGCAACATTTCTTATGGTCTAATGATCATTCTATTTTCCCAGAACATATTAAACAAATTAAAGGAGTGAAGCTAAAAAATATATCTGAATTAAAAGATCATCCTCTATTTTCTAAATTATCTGACTCAATAAAAAAAGGAAATGAAAATACGGGATATTTTATGGAAGCATCAGATATTTTTCGGTTAATGCTGTTACAAAAATTTGGTGGTATATACACAGATATGGATTATGAGCTTTATCAAACTCATTCTTTGATGGAATTCATGAAAAGATTTGATTTTATTGCTGGAAGAGAGCTGCCAAGGAAACTTAGTTATTATGGTAATTCATTTTTAGTCTCAAAGCCAAATCACCCCATCATTAACGATGCTATTTCAAGGCTGGAGAGAACAGATTTACTTAACTATATGAAATATCCTTGCAATATGTATGATAAATTATATTTTAACTCTCCGCCATTACTTACGATTTCATATTTTGCAAAAAATAATATAGACGGAAATAATGATATGATTCTACCAGCGTGGATGGTGCTGAATGTTGATTTTGCAAGGTATAAGAATGGCGATTGTACTTATGTCAAAATTAATAAAGAAGGATTTGAAGAGAATGATAAGAAACTCTTTCAATTAATGAAAGAATATCCTTCTAAAGTTGAAATGAAAGATGGATCGTCAGAGGGAAAAGATAATATATATTATAGTTATAAGCATCGTGATGGTTTTGAAATAATAGGAGCTGATATGTTTTGCGCTACTTGGGTGGAGAAAAAAGCATCTCGTAAATATTATTGGAGATTTTTAGATGAAAAATAAAAAGACTATTTTACTTTTTATATTCTTTTTAGCATTTTTAGTAAATATTAAGCCTATAAAGAAATTTTTTAGAGATGAAGAATTTCATTCTATATTGGTTGATTTAGGAGTAGTTAGATCTAAATGCTATGGGCCATATAATTCAGATGATTTTGCTAATTTTTTCTCATCTAGTGGATTGAATTATGAAAAAGCTGATCAGGAAGTCACTTCATCAAGCTTAAATAAATTAGATAATCTTGAGAATATAGAAAATAAATTTTCAATAGCTCTAATAAGCCATCATGTTTACTTTACTCCAAAGGAAAATCCATCAGTTCTGCCAGATATTTATTATGAAAAAATGAAAGTAAATTTTGCTAAGTTAAATGAACTAGATACTAGTTGGCAGCATTTTATTTGGACCAATAATCCTAATCTTTTTCCAGATGATGTAAAAAACTTTAAAAATGTTGTGATTAAAGATATTTCAAGTTTTAAAGATCATCCATTATATAATTACCTTCAAAGCAGAATAGACAAAGGAAACAAGAGAAGGGCATATTTTATGGAAGGATCAGATATGGTGCGTTTGATGGCTCTTCAGAAATTCGGTGGAATTTATACTGATATAGATTATGAAATATATGATGCAGTAAAATTACTAGAATTTATGAAGAAATTTGACTTTATAGGTGGAAGAGAGTTTCGTAGAATAGAAAATAGTTATTATGGTAATGCATTTATATTAGCTAAACAAAATCATCCTATTATCAATGAGGCGGTGAGAAGACTTGAGCTTTATAACTTAGATCCTAATAATTCTTTGGTTCCGTATTATATAAAATATCCTTGTTCCTTTTTTGAAAAATTATATTTCAATTCACCGCCATTGCTTACGCTATCTTATTTTCTAAAGAGTAATATAGATGGAAATAATGATATTATTCTACCATCTTGGATGGTTTATAATATGGAATTTGCTCGGCTTAAAAATGGCCAATGTAGAAAATTTATAAGCAAAGAAGAGTTCCTTGATAAAAATAAAATTCTAAATGAATTGCTTGCTAAGTATGCTTCTGAATTTAATGAAGAAACAGGTTCTAGCTTGTTTAAGAGTGATATTTATTATAGTATAGAGAATAAAGAGCAATATCCTATAATAGGAGCAGATATGTTCTGCGGAACTTGGAGTCATCGTTTAAAAAATCCAAAATTCTATTATTGGAATTCACCTTTTGATAAATGGTTTAAAACGGATGAAAACTAAACATACTATATTATTTTTATTAATCATTATTTTAGTCGTTGGTATTTTTAAAGGCCCTAAAATAAAACGCTATTTTTTAGAAGAAAGATATTATTCACTTCTTGTAAAATTAGGGATAACCAAGCGCTGTTATAATCCATATAAAGATTTAGCTAATATTTTTACACAAGAAAATCTTAATTATCAGGAAAATAACAGAAAAGTTGTATTAGATAGTTTAGCCAAAATTCCTAAGAAAGAGATTGTTGAGGGTCCTTTTAAAATACCCTCCATTACTCATCAGGTATATTTTACTCCTGCACATAGCAAAAAGCCGTTAAAGGATTTTTATATTGAGAAATTAAAAGTAAATTTCAATAAACTGAATGCAACAGATAAAAACTGGCAACATTATATCTGGACTAATAATCCAGAGATTTTTACTGATGAAATTAGAAATATTACTGGTGTGGAAATTAAATCAATTGATGAATTTAAAGAACATGTTCTATATAAGATTCTTATAGAGACCATAGACAAAGGAAAAGATTTACCAGCCTATTTTGCTGAAAGCTCAGATTTATTCCGCCTTCTTGCTTTAGAAAGATTTGGTGGAGTTTATAATGACATGGATTATGAAATTTATAACGCCTCTCCTCTTGTGAATTACATGAAGAGGTTTGATTTTATTGGTGGTAGAGAAAAAGTAAATAGCTATAGTTATTATGGAAATTCATTTATGGCTGCTAAATCTAATCACCCAATAATAAAAGAAGCTGTGACTAGGCTTATAAAAAATTATTTTCATAAATCTACCTGTAATTATATAAAATACCCTTGCACAGAAAATGATAGATTATATTTTAATGGCCCTCCTCTAATAACTTTAGCTTATTTCGCTAAGAATAATATTGACGGAAATAATGATGTAATCTTACCAAGTTGGATGATTTTTAACTTATATTTTGCAAGACATAAAAATCAATATTGCGATTATAGTAAAATCACTAGGGAAGATTTCGTTAAAAGAACCAATAATTTAGAAAAACTGCTTAATGATTTTATAGAAAAGTTCCAAATGAAAGATATTGAAGAATTTTATAAAATTAGAAATTCTGATCAAAAAGACCCAGATGAACAAAATATCTATTATGATACAAAATATCGAAAAGATTTTGAAGTTATTGGAGCTGATTTAGGTTGTGGAACTTGGGTTACCTCTAAAAACCCAAGGCACTGGTATTGGAACTAATAAGAGAATCGATTTTATTTAAGGTTAGAAATTTGCAACAATTATATTTTAAATTTCCAGTTCAGCCTGTATATTTAGCGGAGGATTTCTTTATAAGTCCAGCAAATAAAAACGCTTTTACATATTTAAATCAGTGGCCAGAATGGCATAATGGCATATATTCTAGAATAATTCTTTTACATGGAGAAAAGGGCAGCGGAAAAACTCATCTTGCTCATATTTGGCAGAAGCTTACAAATGCAAAGATTATAAATAATCTAGATTTTTATAATTTACATTATCTTATTAATCATAAAGCTTTAATTTTAGAGGATATTCATGAAATTGAAGAAGAATCTTTATTGCATCTAATTAATTTTAGTCACGAAAATTCACAATATTTATTGTTGACTTCAGATCTAGCGCCCACAAAACTAGATTTTAAATTACAGGATTTAAGATCTAGAATACTTGCTATACCGGATGTTTCTATTTATCCACCGGATGAGGAGTTATTAAAAGCCGTATTGTTAAAGCATTTAACTGATCTTCAACTTAAGATAAATCCAGCCATTATGGATTATATAATTATGCGCATTGAAAGATCTTTTGCAAAATTAAAAAAATTTATAGAAGATCTTGATAGGATGTGTAAAATCTCTAAAAAGCCTATTTCGCTAACACTAATTAAAAAAACTTTTGATATTTTATAAAAATCACTTGAATTTTATGAGATTTTTATTAGATTCTACTATACCATTCTTATATGCGTCCTTAGCTCAGCTGGATAGAGCAACAGATTTCTAATCTGTGGGTCAGGAGTTCGAATCTCTTAGGGCGCGCCAAGAAAACCAAGGGCTACAGCAGGTAGCCAGAATCTCTCAAAGATTTACGTTCTACACATGTTCTACAATTTTGATGCAATTTGGTATAAGTTCCAGCAAAATAATTATACCTTAAAAACAAGCTTTCTCAGTTAATAAGCCCAAATAATTTTGAAGTTGATGTTATTGAATTGATAAATAGAAGATCAAATAACAGATGTTATTTTTATTTTAGGCATTCACTTTGCTTTCAAGAAAATTTATTAAATCAGAAGAGCGATAACGAATATGTCGACCAACTTTAATGTATGGAAGCGCATAACGTTTATTAGACTTCCACATGGCCAACGTACCAATCTTTATACTTAAAAACGCAGCAGCTTCTTCTCTACTCAACATTAAATCTTTATTTCTTGATTGAGCTAGCATAATTCTTTCTAAAACTTTAGCTCTGAACTCGTCGCTCTCTGTGGTATTTTTTAAAATAGATTGAGGTTTTTCTACAGGAGCGTCCAAAGAATTTGCTAGGCCGTATAATTTAATTAATGGCGAAAATACCATGTTGAAACATTTAGCTATCATCACAAATCCTCCACTATATTTATAAAAACATGATCATGCTTAGCAAAGTACTCAAGTCCTTTAGGTGTGACGTAAGTTTGGTAACGCGCTTTATTATCTACTATTGTAGATTTAACCTCGAATAACCCTTGTTCTCGATAACGTTGATATGGCACCAAAGCACTGCCTTGATAAAATAAATAAGTATCTTTTAAAGAACGGATAAATAAAGTTGGACTATGATTTAGCGCCCTGGCAGCGTTTTGCAAATTATATAGACCTTCACTATTAATAAACTCATCATAGAATTGAACTTTAGGCTGATCTTTTGCAATTTTGTCAGCATAGTCTAATAATAATAGACGTAATTGCTTAGGATCATTTAAATCAGCTTGCTTGTTATAACTGCCGGTCTTGCGAATTGATGGCAGCACCTCGGAGGTTACCCATTTTTTGAAAGTTCTAGCCCCAGGTTTACGACTGGCAAAAATGAGAGAATATAATCCAGATTCGCTAACAATGGTGAATTTTTGTAGCCCGCCTGCAGTTGGCAGAATCTGCGTCCCCTTTTCTTCTTTGTCTAGAAGCCTAGTTGCATCGCTTGTCATACGATAACCAAGCAGGGATGAAATATCATTGGCGACAAACCATGGTTCACCTCTATCATCTATTACTGCACGAATCTTATCGCCATCATAAGCGAATATTTGAAATTGATAATTAGAATAAATCTTATCTAACATAATTAATAATAACTTATCTTAAAATTCTTTAGTTACATTCATGAAGATATTTATCTTGCATTAAACTTATAAAACTATATAGTTCAGTGAATACTGAAGCTCTGAATTGAAAATTGATCCGAGCATTCCATTTTATGTACTACCTATGTAGGTACTTATACTAATATCATAAGTATGTATGCTTAGCAAGATAAATTTTCATATCCCCTTTAAAAGTTTTACCCAAAAACTATTTAGCTGCAAAAAAGCCATAGTAGGATTCACTTCTAAATATAATAAAGCTAAGTCCTCACGACTTGATAAAGTTCTCAAGCATCATACTTTTAGACTGAATAAATACTTTATAATTTTAATAATTAGCTCTTGTTTGCTTGTGGCTATTACAAGCTTTTATGAACAGAACGATCAGCAAAACAAACAATTACTTAACCATACAATATCTACATCATCTTCTTTAAATAAAATCATTGAGTATTATAGAGAATCATTAGAATCTTTAGGAGCCAATAAATTATGGGAGAAACCAGACCTTTCAAGCGAAGAGATCTCTAAAATCATTAAGCTCTCTAAAAATAATCGTCTTGTTAACGTTATATGGCACCCAAAAGAACAGCCAACTAAAGCCTTTGGCATCTCTGGAGAAGTACAGAATCGATTGATATTTCATGAGCTATTTAAAAATGATTTATTGCATAGCCCACCCAAATCTTTTAGCGTAGAAAAATATACTGACCATAATAACCAGCTAATTTTATTAATGCTATTGAAGGTAAAAGATAAAGGCTACCTATCACTGCCGCTGCAGCTTACTTCATTATTAGATACAATATATGATCGATTATCAAGCGATGAGGTTATTAGGATTGATGGAGGTAACTCTTTATATTTCAAGAAAGGTGATAAGTCATTTCAGTTAACAGAGACTATTGCTCCAGTACTTTACAAATTTTCAGATAACCTCAAATTATCTATGACGCCATATCAATTTTCTATAGGCATTAGCAATACTGATCTAATCTCTAAAAATATGAACGTGATATATCAGCGCTGTGGCCTGCTCTTGCTACTAGGTAGCGCGATGATCTTGCTTTATAATTTATCGGAAAGCAAAAACTTAACTAAGCTTTATAAAAAGACCTTTGCTAAAGAATTTGCGCTACTTCAAGAAAGACATGACAATTTAATGGAAGAGAAGAAAAGAATACAGAGTTTGGAATTGCAATTAGAAGCTTATAGCAATTCAGTGAGAATTATTGGCATGATGCAAATCCAAGCAAATAAGCAAATTAACTCAGGCCTTGCAATCATCAGTGACTCCAATGAAACACTGGCTAGCCACTCTGACGCTGGCAAAGAAATAGACTTAGAGGTTATCGAAGATATTTTAACAACAACCAGGAGGATCACCAAAGATTTAGCCAATAATATCTATGGTAAGAATCTTGAATGGAGTAAAGTTACTGTTAATGAAGCGATAGATGAAATCATCACTTTGTTTTTGCCAACAACCAGTCTTCGCGCGATTAGCATTAAAAAGAATATCAAAAAACTACCGAGTAATGGTTATATCAAGACCAGTAAACTAATGCTACAGCAAATCATACTGAATTTGATCGGTAGATCAATCCATTCTAGTATGGACGATTCTATGATTGTTATTACTATTGAAAAGATTGATGAGAGAATACTAATTCATATTGTCGATCAAGGTCTTGGTGTTGACGAGCAATTACTTAAAGCTATGCTGACCAACGGCAAAAATAATTTACCCATCGCAAATTTTTATATCGATTTAGAAATGCTCAAAAGGCTAGTGACAGGTATGGGAGGCATTCTCGAGATTGGGAAAAAGACGACTTTATCGTTGCCGATTGATCAACAAGAATATTATAGCGATAATCCTAAAGTGATTACGCTTAAGATGCCAAATTGGAAGCAACAAAGATGAAGATTTTTCTAAAATTGCTTTATGTTCTGGCTTTTTTGGGAGTAAGTAATTTTTCTTTTGGCGATGAATATCCCCAAATATGGAACGTGCCTAGCCATAACCGAAGCTTTACTGGCAGGAATGAGGTTCTAGATGGGTTAACACAAGCACTTAGCACCAGCAATGACTCCATATTGGCGATAGTTGGCCCTCCAGGTATTGGCAAAACTCAAGTGGCTAAAAGATATGCTGAATTAAGTAAACATAAATATGATATTGTCTGGTGGATGGATGGTGACAATAATATAATTGAGCAGTATAAAGCCCTAGCTACCGCGATAAATCAGGCTGATAATACAAAAAATAAATTGCCAATTTATGCATCTGAAGCTATTTTAGTAGAACAGCTAAAGAATTATCTAAGGCGCACCAATAATCATTGGTTGTTGATATTTGATAATAGCCCCAATGAAAGCAGCATAGCACAATATATACCAACAAAACATAATAAATCTCGCGGTAATATTTTGATTACTTCGAAAAGTTCAACTACATGGGAAAACATGATGAAACTAGAAAAATTCAATAAAGATGAGTCAATGGCTTATTTTAAAAGGTCTTTTAGAGCATATAAGCTAAGCGATGATAAAGCATTAGAGAAGCTTGCAGATTTACTAGATAATTACCCACTCGCTTTATCACAAGCAATTGCTTATATGAATAATACAGGGATAAGCGTTACTGAGTATACCACATTATTCGAAACGCAAAGAATGGCTTTATGGGAGAAAGAAAAGGAATTTAAAGATGAGCATAATAATTTAGCTGAATTTGATCATTATAAAGCTAGTATCTTTACTGCCCTAGCTTTATCAATTAATGAAATTAAGCTAAAATCCCCTAAAGCCTTTGATTTATTAGTTCTATGTTCTTTTCTTGATAATGAAAAAATTCCGGCAAATCTTCTGTCTTTTATATCAAAAGAAGATCAGCAAGATCAACTAAGTCTTAACCATTATTTAACTCAGCTTAGTCACTACTCACTTTTGAAGCGCAATCATACTAGCAAAGAAAAGCAATTAGAAAAAACTTATGCGATGCATAGATTAATCCAAATAGCTGTACTAGATTTATTAAATGAAAATGAGCAAAAAAGCTATTTAGCTAAATTACAGCATATTATGGCAAAATATCTACCTGATCAAATAGAGTCCCTTGCTCCATTAATTGAAGAGAATCCATCCTTAGCGGTGCATATTAAGAAAATCAACTCGCATGCAACTAAACTGGAGCAGATTAACGAAGATAATTTAACAATATTAGTACGTTTACTTGAGTATTATATTCTGGTGCCCCTTGATTATAACGCAGCGCAAGCTGTGATAGGAGACATAACTGATAAAACCAAAACGACTAAGATGAACGATTTGTTATTAGCGCAGTTTTATCATATCAAAAGCATCTATTCTAGTTGGTATTTATGCGATAAAAATTTAGCAATTATGGAAGCTAAACAAGCTCTGCAATTATTAGAGTCCTTTCCAGGGCGTAAAGAAGATTTGCTCAATATCCACTTACAACTTGCTCAGTCTCATATTTACAAGTGCGACATTGATGGGGCAGCGCCACATATTATTGCTGCAGAGCAAATAATCAATAATGGAAGTGAGAAATCAATAAAGACTGGTTTATTCTATGGAGTAAAATCATTATACCAAATGAATCAAGGTGATTTTGTGCCTGCATTGCAAGGAATCCGAATGGCAGTAGAATTTGAGCAATCTCTAAATTTTAGCGAAGACTCTCCTGGTGAGATGGCATTTTATATTCTTGAAGCTGAGATCCTATTGAAACAAGGTAAATATCAAGAAGCATTAGATAAAACTAAGATTATGCTTACTACAGTTCAAAATTTTTATAAAGATGAAGAGCATGAGTTATCCTCAAGAATCATGATTATATTAGCAGGCGCCGCCACAAGACAGGGAGATGTAAAACTTGCTAAAGTTAACATCACTAAAGCGATCAAAATTCTAGATACTTCATATACTCAAGTAAAAGCTAGCGCTCCTGATGTTGATATGGCTAATGCTCTGATTGTTCTTGGTGATGTACAAGCATATGAAAAAGATTATTTAGGCGCTAATAAGAGCTACCTTAAAGCTGAAGAAATTTTTAAAACATTATTTTCTGATGCGAAAACTGATGACGTTAGTTATTTATATTTGAGACTGGCAATTAATGGAGCTAATCTCAACGATAATTACCAAGCGGAATATTATCAAAAAATGCATAAAGATAAATTTGGTGAAATGCATCCAAGAAGTAATGAGATTTTAGAGCTACTGGTGAAGAAGCAATAAAGTCAGATCAATTTTTAATCTTAGGAATTTTATGTCAAAATCTAAAAAAATAAATATTTACCAATTTAAAATCACGCTTCTTGGCATTAGTCCAAAAATATGGCGTAGAATCCAAGTTCCAGAAAGTTATAAATTCTCTGATTTGCACGAAGCCATTCAAAACGCTATGGGATGGGAAAATTCTCATCTACATCAATTCTCTATCATTTCTCCAAACACAGGATTACCAACCAGTATTGGCATGCTAGATGATGATTGGGATCAGGACGAAGACCTACTAGATGAAAAGAAAATAAAAATATCCAAATATTTTTCAATTGATAATCCAGAATCCCAATATGAATATGATTTTGGCGATGGTTGGGAGCATCAGGTTCTACTTGAAAAAATATTACCTGCAGAAGATGGCGTGAAATACCCAAAATGTATTACCGGTAAAAATGCTTGCCCACCTGAAGATTGTGGCGGAGTCTGGGGATATAGAGAATTAGTGGAAATTATGCAAGATCCAAAGCATCCAGAATATCAAGAACGAATAGAATGGATAGGAGAAGAATTTGATCCGAAAGAGTTTACCGTAGAATCTATAGAATTTAGCAAAGCTAAAGCTTGCAGCTAAATCTAATTTGGATTCAATCGCCATATTGGCTATTTGGTAGCGTAATAAACTTTTATAATATAGAATAATGAGAGTAATTTAGACAAGAATAACTTACAGCAGAGCTGGGATTAAGCTCACACCATATGCACGGAGGCGTGCGGTTTCAAAATTTCAAGCAAATCAAGGCTTGTAGGCCGTAACACATTGTAACACAAGAAAAACGATCTGTAACACTTCGTGTGACAACATAATAGGAAATGGCTAAAAATAAGACTCTGTAGCGTCACACAGCGTGTTACAGATTTAGCATCTTGTAAGAAAATTAAAACTTATGATGAATATTATGAGGTAAATAACTGTAGCTCGGTGAATGACGATGATCATCATTATAGCTACTGCCCTGGTAATTAGAATAGCTAGGTTTATAATGACTATCATAGCCATTAGAAGAATAACGCAATTGCATAGAGGCTTTTTCTTGTTTATCGTAAATTTTCATTGCTTCGAAAGCAGAGCATCCATTTTTATTTTTAATGCATCTGATTTCATAGCATTTATAAACAATTATAATCAGAGCCACTAAAATGAAGATTAAATGAGCAACAAAATGGATCATAAAACTACCTACATGATTTTATTAGATATCTAAATATAGCATAATTTCGGTGAATTAGGAAATGTAATTTTCAATTGAGAAAGATGTTTAGTTCATTTTCGAAATTAGTTAACATGAATTGACATACTGACTAACCTGTGATATAAAAATATTAACTATTTTAACTGCATGAAATAATTTATAAATATCTCTATAGAACGCAGATTTCTCACTTAGATAATGCTTTAAAAGTGGAAAATGCGGTCAGAGCAACAGCCAGAATGGACGGTCAGTTTCATCTTAATTTAAACGATGAGCTTGATGCTACCAGTGATTGTTTGTCTAAATTAGAACTATCGCAAAGTTATGAGAATCTTAATGAGCTTTGCGGTATAGATGCAAAAATGGATTCGTAAAACGCAAGCTAAAGTAAAATAAATTTAATAAAACAACTTAAATAGGAAATAATCATGACTCCAGATGAAATAGAACAAGCCGTCATAAATAATATACGTGAAAATAAGGATCAGGAAATACCAAAGCTTAAAGCTTGTTTAAGTTCTTCTAGCGCAGATTCAAAAGAAAAGGCTTATTGTGCAGATAAGTTAGGTATTATCTATAATTTTATCGATGATGATCTTAACTCCAAAACTCAGTCAATTCAGTATTTTCATATAGCTTACAAGCTTGCACCAAATAATGCTACATATGCAGATAATGCATGCTTACATACCTTTACTTCAATAATTAAATATTCAACTATTGCTGTATCTTCTAAAAAGGAAGCAAATTTCTTATTATCTAATTTTGATCTTATGGCTAAATGTGCAGATTATGTATTTCCTTGGTTCAAGCCAGTGAAAGATTTCGGAAAAGAGTTTCTGATTGCAGGCGCAGCAAGTAATCTAGGAAAATTCTATTATAAAAATGCACAGACAAAAGATGATTTAGAGACAGCTAAAAAATTCTTCAAAATTGCTTATGATTCAGAAACATACCTAAAGGTTACTCATGGAGGAAATTTAGCTGCGGTTCATTATAAATTAGGAGAAATTAAAGAAGCTGCTACTTTGTATGAAGAATGCTTAGGTACAGAAATAACAGAAGATTTTCCAAAAACTGAAAAAGCAAACTGCGCAGGTGTACTTAGCCTAATAGCACTAGAGAGCAAAGCATTTAAGCAAGCGCTTTCTTTTTCTAAGATAGCTCATAAATTAGATCCAGATAATGGATATTATCTACATAACTTAGCAAGCTCATATTTCGCTACTAAACAATATAATAAAGCTAAACATTATTTTGAAAAATGTACGGGAGCAGAATTAACCGATCAGTTCACTGAAGGCACAAGAGATAGCTGCTATCATGGATTAGAACTAATTGGATCTCTGAATACTGAATTATAATTAAGCTATATTAACTTAAAAAACAAGGAATGCTTTATGATAGAAAACTTTCTTTCTACAAGAATCACTTTTAAAGATTCAATTAAGATCATCCTATATTATGCAATAATCATTGGAATATTGATGTTCATTAACACAGTTTTTCTTCATTTAGGAGATCCAAAATTTGGCAAATCAGGTTGGCTATTATACTGGCCAGTTTGGGGCATTCCTTATTCAATACCAGTTATTTTTAATATTATATTTTCACGATTATTTAAGCTTGATAGAAAAATCAGTAATATAGTCTGTTATGTTGAAATATTTATTATTAGCTTGATCATAGAAGCTTGTTGGATTTTTAATTTAGACTCATTGGGAATAAGTGCAATATTATTAAGCATAATAAGTTTAACAATAATTTTTGCTACCCTAATTCTTTTTCTAAAATTAAAATTAACTAATATCAAACATATATTGTTATTTATGTTGGTATCGTCAGGTACAGTAGCTTCAGCATATTATTACTTTATTTTCGATGCTGATAGAAAATTAAGCTTATGGAATGAGCCTGCTGATTCTAGTGAAGCATATATAATTGCTGTAAAATATGGAGATAAATGCACTTTTGATGAAGCTCAGTCATTAATCTGGTCTACAAATACAGGAACAGCATCTCTTGCCGGGATCTTAGATCAAGGTTGGCGCGGTACTGGGTATCTAAGGCTATATTATAAAAATTCGCAAGGAATAAATGTAAAAATTGTTGAAGAGCAACTGAAATCTAGACTTAAAAAAAATGCTGACTTAGTCAAAACTTCAAAAGAATGCAAAGTAGCAATTGTAGATGATAAAGGTTATTTTGCTTTACTTAATTAAACTAATTATAAATTAAAAATGAACAACCAAATAAAATATAATCAAGCTGAACTATCCAATAAGTTAAAGCTTTTGTCTGATAGTCTATTAGCAAGAAGCAACAAAACTGGAGAATATTATTTTAATTTTTATCAAAAAAGCATTAGCACTTCTGCTACTAATCAAACAATATTCTCAATAGCTAATGAAATATTATCTTCAAGTAGTAAAATACAAGATTTAGCAGGATTCAATTATAAAGAAACTCTAATTCTAGATGAAATTTGTATCATAGCAAATGAAATAAAACTACAGAACAAGGTATAAGAAATGAATAAGATTCTGAAAACCCTAAGTAACGTTAAATTTATTTTCTTTTGGGTTCTAATGTTATTTCTAGCAACAGAAATATATGCAATAGATTACCCTTATCAGAAATTTTTTCCAAAAGATAGTAAAGAAAGGGCATTAGCTCAACAATTAACAGATAAATTAGATCAGCTATATGATAATAATGATGATAACAAAATATTCTCCGAAATTCTTTCAATCAAGGATCATTTTTCTCTATTAATTGCATCAGAATGGTTACAGCTAAAAAGCTTTAGTGGCGATGCAAGATATAATTATTACTATGCTTCTTCTTTATTGAGAATGGCTTTTGCACCTAATACTCCCGAAGAGAATCAGAAAGCTTTTAAAGAGACGGCAACAACGATGTTTTTTCTAGGAAAATTAATGATTCTTATCGATGGAGAAAGATGCAAAGATAAAAATATTGCGTATCCTACAATATTTTATGAATTGGAAGATGGTATAAAAGGAGAAATAAATAATTATTGGAAATCTCTTTCAGATAATGAAAAAAATAAAATTATTAATAATGCTCTAGAAATAGAAGAAAAATTAAAAGGTAGAAAACCTGAGGCATGGATTTGTCAGCGCAGCGCTGAATCCATGACAAGGTATTTTGAAACAGATCCTAATTGTAATAACTGTGCAGAACAAGAAACTGAGATGGGTAAGACAATAATTGTACCTACTGATAAAATAATTCCTCAGTATATTGATGATACTGAATGGCATAAAAAGAGGATAGAAATTAGAGATAACTTTATTTATAAATCTATTAAGGATTAAACGCTTATGAACAACGATAGAATTTGGAATATTCTGGAATATATTATGCTTGGTTATCACGCTATGGCCATTATCTTGATAGGACTAGGATTTACTTTATTAAGCTTAAAATTATATAATGCCTTTAATGCAACCAAAGATATGAGTTGGAAATTAAAAATACGCCAACTACCTATTATTTGTTATCTATTATTGCTGATAATTTATATTTGGTTTTCTCAAAAAATATACTATGCATTACAGCCTATACTATATTTTACTGGTATTTTTGCATGGATTGCAATCCTGCTGACTGCATGCATTATTATATATAAGTCATTTAAGAGCGATCTTCAGATTAATTTACACTGCAAAATACGCAAATCTTTCATAGTTATTCCTCTAGCGCTTCTGTTATTTTATTGGAATCATAATACCAATATGATGACTAAATATAACGGTGGCAATAGCGATAAAAGTCGCGCAATGTCACAAGTTATTACCAACTCTTTTGGAATCGAGCATCACTTTTTAACAGGAAAGTTATATGAAATAATGGATGTTATGCATTTTAAGCCAGAAGAGCTAGAAAAAAAGTCCTGCATCGGTATAGTTTCAGGAAAGAAAAAGTTAGCCTCTCTGAAAGAATGTTTGCAAGTAGATGAGCAAAATATTGAGGCGAGACAATGTGATTATAGTGACGATTGTATAAGCATTAGGATAAATGGGGAATATTATTTAAATCATCTAAATATGCTCAATAAAGTAATTGAAATAGCTAAAAGACCTTGTGATTTTGTGCCGTCTTTAGATAAGTTTAGTGAGTATATTAAACATCAATCAGATAAAAGAAATAATGAACTCGATTTTAAAGCGCTCAAAAAAATTAGAAAAGAACTGAGCTGTGATGTAGATCCAAAGAAACGAAAAAAAGAAAAGATATTTATTACTCTTAAAAATCAGAACTATCAAAATATGCTTGATATTCAGGTAGAAAGAAAAGAATAGTTTTATTAATCCTTAAGGCAAATATTATGAAAATAAAGCTTTTATCCTACGTTATAATTATCGTGTTTGGTTTGTCTTTACAAACACATGCTATAGATACTACGCAGGATATTACTGCCCTGCATATCGCCGCAGAAAAAGGAGACGCGCGGTCTCAATTGGAATACGGGAAGGCTATCCGTGATAAATCTAAGGCAGAAGCAGCTATATGGGTTCAAAAAGCAGCAGATCAAGGATTAAGTGAGGCTTGGTTTTGGTTGGGCTATGCAGGACTAGGGAAAGAGCAAGAAGTTTTCTATTATAAAAAAGCCGCAGATGTAGGGCATCCAGACGCATTTCGCTATTTACTAGACAAGTTATTATTCCGCGCGGAAAGCGCTGCAAATGTTAAAGAAGCTAAAAAATATGCGGATCTTGCTCGAAAATTTAATATCGAGTATTTCAATTCTACAGAGGCGTTTGAAACGGCTGATCGTTGTTATGAAGCTGGCTCACCTGTAATTCCTGCATCTGACTTGCCAAGCACAGAAGAAAAAACTGCTTTTAAGAACTCAAGTGTTGATTGCTGGTATTTTCAAGTTGGCGTTGAAGCGCCTCAGGACTGGAATCAGTATCGTAAATGCCTCTTATCTCAAGAATATATAAATAATAATGACCTTGCTGAAATATACGCCAATGGTTGGGGAGTAAAACGAAATCCTCAGTTAGCCATTGCGCTGGTTTGTCATGGCAGTATAGTCCCTGTAGAGCTTGAAGTCATGGTTGAAACGCTTTACTCAACAAGAAATCAGCAGCATTTACAAGCAGAATTTTACTTTTGCGATCACGCTACTAGCGGCATGAGCTCAGGGTCTTGCGCCGCTCGTGCAGAAGAAATCGCAGTAAAAAGAAGAGACAAAGAGCTCACTAAGCTTATGTCTCAATGGACTGAGGCACAAAAAAATGCATTTTATATCTTACAGAATGCGGCTAGTAATTTTTTCTCAGAGCATGCAACATCAGAACAAGATATGTCAGGAAGTGCTAGAAATATGTTTGCTATAAATGAAGAAAACAGACTTAAAAACAAGATGCTAAATGATATAAAAGATTTAGAAGCTGGTAATTTTCCTAAAGATGTAGATTTTGTAAGAGCAGATGCAGATTTAAACATAGTTTATAAGCAAATAATGAATAAAAACAAAAGCGATACAGATTATTATAATGGAGCTATCACAAAAGAAGGAATTAAATCCACCCAAAAGGAATGGCTTAAATATAGGGATTCCTGGGTCAAATTTATTGCAGCTAGATATCCTGATCGCTCTCTAGACTTATGGAAGACTTGGCTTACGCTGGAACGAATTGAACAATTGAAAGAAATTGAGCTATGATTACTAACGAATCAAATGGAGCCAACTATCTGTAATTTGGTGGCTTTGCAGATCTTCTCTACCTGAGCGGTAGTTTTTAGTTCAGTTTTAGACACCAGTTCTAGTGCTGACATTTCTTTGCCAGTATTTTTGCTTAGGTAAGTTTTAAGTGACTTCATATCCTCAGCTAAAATTGATAATTCTACTCGATGGCGGGATAATGAAACTAACCATGATTGCTGATTATTAAGGGAAATATTTTTACCAATTGCAGCAATTGTATTATCAAAGGTTTTACCTTGTGAAGTATGCACCGTAACGCAATAGCCATAATCTATGTGCTTTAGTTGGCTCATCGGTATATCTTTGATCATTTTATTTTCAAATTGAAGTGTAGCAGTATCCTTATTGATAGATTTGATTATAGCAGTCTCAGAGTTGATTAGCCCTAAATCGTTATTATTTTTGGTGAAGATGATTTTTAAACCCTGTTGCAGTTCAAGGCCAAGCTTATTAAATACCTCAAATTTACTTTTATAATCCACTTCCTTGCGTAACTGAAATAGCACCTCTTTGCCATTTTCCTTTTTTAAGCTCAAGCTATTGCTAAGATGATTCACCTTTTCGACAGTCAAATATTCATCTTTTTCTATCCCTAACTTTTTATATGGGCGATGGAATCTTAAGATATCGGATTTCTCCTTAAATGAAGGCGCGAATTGATAATCAGCGATAGTCATATCCCGTTGTCTTAAAGCAGAGAATTGAATTTTTTCGCCTGGTAAATTCAGCTTATCTTTAATATCAAGATTAATCTGATCACGTAAGTTTCGAGTTGGAGCGATAAGTAGAGTTTGCTCTCTTTGATCAGGAGATTTCTTAACGTATAAATTTGCAGCTTCCTTAGCCAGCTTGGGAAGCATTGCTAGTTCTTTAATATTTTCTTTATGGATAGCAAAAGTTTTTTCAATCTTGCCTTGGCTAGCAGCGATTACAGCTTGCTTGTGCTGATGGCTTTTTTGCCTAACGATTAAGTTCATAATTATAGGTTTAATTATTTTGAGGATTTGCTCGAATGGTTTACCAGCTTCTACTGAGCTTAATTGCTTAGTATCACCAGTGAGCACTAATCTATAATCAAACTTCTTTTGTAGAGTAAGCAACTTATGCATGATATGAGTTGGAATTAAAGAACATTCATCAACAAAAATCACCACATCTTTAAAGATCTTTCTTTGCTCTTGTAGAGATTGTTTTGTACCTCTACCTTCAAGATAACCGCTGTTTTGACCTAAGAAACGATGGATAGTAGTTGAAGCTTCTAAATTAGCTGACTCCTTAAGGGTTTTGGCAGCTGACGCTGTCGGAGCGAGTCCTTCAAATTTAAGGATCTTCTGCCCAGATATGCTACGCACTGCATCAAGCACAGTTGATTTACCAACGCCTGGCAAGCCTTCAACCGTAATAATTTTATCTGTTGAGGTAAGAATATGCTGCAGTACTTTTTTCTGTTGATCATTCATTTTTAGGTTAGATTGCTGCTGCTCAAATTTTTCTAAATGAGCGACAAAATGCTCATCTTTAATAATTGGTTTAGAAATGCCAATCGCTTCCTTAGCAATTTCAAGAATTTGCTTTTCTTGAG